>JBCCOS010000010.1:0-179217 GCA_039025235.1 Pseudomonadota bacterium | reverse complement strand
TCGATGCCCTTATCGAAAGCTCCGTTGTTCGCGTTAGCGATTAACTCATAACGCCTTTTGAAGTATTTATGGATAAAGTTGTATAAGAACACCGACCAAATTACTCATGGTCGGTGTTCTCGCAGCTACTCTCTCCCACCCACAAAAACTATTGAGATTTGAGCTGGTCTTGCCGGACGTCTTAACCGAGGCCTTGCTTAACTCTGTGGCCGCTGGATACGCGCAGCCTGGTTCGCGTAAGCAATAACTTCTGCGTTTTTCAAAATGCCATTCCGATTGAAGTCAGCAACAAGAAACCGATTAAGCTCAAAATCAATAAACTCGTTAACATCAAGTCTGTTGTCTAAACCAGCAGCCAAAGCACGCTCTTTCGCAGACAAAGCTTCAATGAAAATGCGGTCACCCTTTGTGAGCAGAGGTTGTTTCTGGATCGGTGCGATTGCGCCCTCACCATCATTCAGGATGGAAACATACCCATTCAAACGCGACAGCTCTGCTATGACAACGGAGAGTGTCGCGAACTCATCCACATTCAGATCACCATCACTATTTAAGTCTGCTTGTCGAAATACCTTTTCAGCATGGGTTCGAATTTGTTCAGCATCAAAACTCTGGGTTACGGCAACTGGACTGTCGCTATCAAGCGGCTCACCCACTGTCGCTAACGCCGCTCCAGCTGCAATTATGGCGATAACACTGGGTAGTGCTAACCTTTCAACGAATTTGCGAAGCATGATCCTATCTCCCTATTGCCCTCGATCTATAAGGGCCTATTCAATCCGAACCCCCCATCGTGGTTCGTCCTTAGGAAGCAAAATGCCGTGCGAAGGAGGCAATCAAAGGATTGGAACGAGGTCATTCTTGGATAATTTGGGCATGGTCTAGGCAATTGTGGCAACGGTCAGGCCAAAGGGCTAAATGAGGTCAATAATCGCCTAATATTACAGATCATCCATTGTGCGCAGCACAAGTATTGGCAGTCTGCTTAGCTGGGGCACAATTCCAACAGGCGTTAAGCATCTCTCGCCTTGAGATCATCGCTGATCTGTCCAGCGCCGTTTAATTATTGCCGATGTATTACGCGATCCGTCTGGTGAACAGCCGGGAGGAGCAAATGTATCGCCCCCGAAGCCCGCGTAATGTCCACGCGGTCAAAAGATCCTTCGCGATCCCAACCTATCATTAAAGGCAATCACAATAGGATTGAACGTACACGGATTTTTCACAATACCCTATTGCTGTTTCTCCCTGGACTCTTCTTCAACAAAAGTTCCAAAGATACGATCTCACATAATAAGAGTGCCAGCATCGTTTGCATCTTAATATTTTGGATGAGTCGCATGATGAACGTGGTGTTTGACTTCCGAGGCCCATCAAGCGGCTTTAGGTCTTTGTTGTTCACCACTTTCACGATTGATACGCAGGGTGCGCATAGTACTGAGTCAAGCGGAGATCGCTGTTACAAAAGCAATCCCCACCACTGAAACAATCATTTTTACGGTCAGACGATCAATCGCACGGCCCCTCTTCACAGACACCTAGGCTGTTTGCGTTAGCCAACAATTTCATCATCGTTAAAGAAAAAGCGAATCTCTTCTGCCGCTGTATCGGCGCCATCAGATCCGTGAACTGAGTTCTCGCCAATTGATTCGGCAAATTCGGCACGAATGGTACCCGGATCAGCTTCGGCAGGATTCGTTGCCCCCATGATTTCACGGTTACGAGCAATAGCATTCTCGCCCTCAAGGACTTGAACGACGACAGGACCCGACATCATAAATTCAACCAACTCACCAAAAAATGGCCGTTCTTTATGTACCGCATAAAAACCTTCGGCTTGTTCGCGGCTCATATGAATCCGTTTCGATGCAACGACACGCAATCCACCGTCTTCCAATTTCGCGGTAACCTTGCCTGTAAGATTGCGTCGTGTTGCATCAGGTTTGATAATAGAAAATGTGCGCTCAATAGCCATCAGTCCGTCCCTTTTCGGTAATGTCACCTGCAACGGCTTTGCCCTAGAAGGCTCAAACAAGAAGCCGGCAGATGAAAAAACTAAGCTGAATTCCGCCCCTCCCCTAACAATGCTTTGCCACTGCGGCAAGCCCTAGAAATAACCAAAAGTGAGCATCTGCCTTTTTGTAAAGCTGGAAATAACTTGCGCTTATTGCTCGTTGACATAGTACGGGACTGTCAACCGCAAAGAACCAATGAGTGGAATTTGAGACAGGAAAGCGTCGCCTAAATGCTGCACATCAATGATTTAACCTATCGCATTGAAGACAGGTTACTGTTCGATAAAGCAACGGCCGCAATCTCCGAGGGCTGGAAGACAGGATTTATTGGTCAGAACGGCGCGGGTAAATCCACTCTCCTAAAGCTGATCAAGGGTGACATAAGCCTTGATGGTGGAGAGATTTCGCTCCGAAAGGGACGACGCCTTGGCGCTCTAGCGCAGGAAGCGCCGAGCGGTTCAAAAAGCCTTATAGAAACGGTACTCTCACGAGACACAGAACGGGTTGCGCTCCTCGCCGAAGCGGAAACAGCGGACGACCCCAAGCGCATTGCAGAAATCCATACGCGTCTCGCCGATATCGACGCTTATTCCGCCGAAGCAAGAGCCGCCTCCATTCTGTCTGGTCTTGGTTTTTCAAAGGACGAGCAAGAGCGATCCTGTTCAACATTTTCAGGGGGATGGCGAATGCGCGTCGCCCTTGCCGGATTGTTGTTCGCCGCACCGGACCTCCTCTTGCTTGATGAACCGACAAACTATTTGGATATTGAAGGCGCCATGTGGCTCGAAACCTATATCCGACGATATCCGCATACGGTCTTAATCGTCAGTCACGACCGTGATTTCCTTAATCGTTCCGTGACACACATTCTCGCACTTGAAGGACGCAAACTTTATTTAAATGCCGGAGATTACGACGCTTACGTCCGTAAGCGCGCTGAGGAGCGATCGCAAATACTTGCTGCAAAAGCGAAACAAGATGCTAAACGGCGTCATATGCAGAGCTTTGTTGATCGCTTTCGTGCAAAAGCCACGAAAGCCAAACAAGCGCAAAGCCGTCTAAAGGCCTTAGAAAAAATGACCGTCTATGCCGATCCGTTTGAAACGCAGGTCGTCCCTTTTTACTTCAAAGACCCACGCCCCATGGCACCGCCAATCGTCCGGCTCGTCGATGCAGATCTGGGCTATGATGATAATGCCAAAATTTTGTCAGACCTTACACTGCGGATCGATCAGGACGACAGAATTGTTATTCTCGGCGCGAATGGTCAGGGGAAGTCTACGCTGGTCAAAACTATCTCTGGACGGATTAAACCACTCAGCGGAAATGTCTATAAACACAAAAAGCTCAAAATCGCCTATTTCGCCCAACATCAGTTAGATGAGTTGAAGCCGCAGGCGTCACCCTATGATCATGTCAAGGCACTCATGCCAGAGGGGACAGAAGCGCAGGTCAGAGCGGCAACAGCAAAGCTAGGGTTTGGCGTCGAAAAGGCTGACACGAAAGTCGAAAAAATGTCCGGTGGCGAACGCGCAAGGCTCCTACTTGGGCTCATCGCTTTTGACGGACCCCACATGATGATCCTTGACGAGCCAACAAACCATTTGGATATGGACTCAAGAGAAGCCCTCGCCGAAGCGCTCAACCTCTATACGGGCGCGGTGCTGCTCATCACGCATGATGCCCATCTTGCCGAAATGGTTGCCGATCGTTTGTGGCTGGTCGACCGGGGGGCGGTCACCCAATTTGACGGCGACATTGATGATTATCGGGCGCGCATTCTTGAAACGCGCAAGAGCGCCGCAAACGGAGCCGGTTCACCGCCAGACAAGAAATCTCAAAAAAATGATATCCAAACGACAAATCGACAGGCGAATGCCGCCGCCCGGGATGCCATTGCGCCCCTAAAGAAAGATGCCAGCGAAAAAGAAGCAGCGTTAGACCGGCTGAATGATGTCCTGTCCCGCCTTGACACCGCGCTTGGTGACGAAAAGCTCTACTCAGAGAACGTAGAGCGCGCCGTCAAGCTGCAACGTGAACGCGCCGCACTCGTCAAAGCCATCCAAGATGCAGAAAACGCATGGCTTTTAGCGGTCGATGCCTATGAACAGGCCACTAAATCTGGTTAAAACGGCCTGACATAATGATCGTCAGATACTTTGAGAAATACGAATGAAAAAACCTGAAGACTGCGGATCACCCGATGATGTTCGAAGTGAGATTGATAGACTTGATCGCGCACTCGTCGACCTGCTTGCCGAGCGTTGGGGCTATGTTGATCGGATGTGGCATTTTAAGAAACTAGAAGCATCCAGCGCCTCTGTCCCATGGCGCAATACAGAGGTTGTGGAGAAAGTTCGTAAGCGCGCAGAAGATGCTGGTATGCCACCAGAAATGGCCGAGGCTCTCTGGCGCCAAATTATTGGTTGGGGCGTTCAGTATCAAGAAGAACAGCTACAAAAATCAAACGACTAAAGCCGTTTCGGCTCAAATGGAATCGCTGGACGAACATACATTCTTCGCGAGCAGCTTCATTCATTTCAGTAATTCTTTATCCAAGCCCGAAGATTGCCAATAAGCAGACATTCAAGCAGTAAATTCGCATCCCGAACTTAACTATAAGTAGTTGCTAACCTACGCTAAGCGGTGTTTAAAAAGCCAAAACAGCACCTCAACATCAACATTTAAGAATGAACCTGCAGACACGCTTCCCGAATGAAGGACATTAAAGTCTGAAAACATATCAAGGACGGCTGTTTTTGCCGAGTGCTTGACCCGATCTGCGCTTCCATATCGCTTCACGCAACCATTGATTTGAGTGGCATAAGTGATGATGCCCGGTGGAATGTTGGCAGGAATTTCACTCGAATGAGTTAGGAACAGTACATTATAAACGGGACAATCATAGTTTGGTTGCTTTTCTTCAAACTTCTTTTTTGCTTTTGTTAAATCGTCGGAAGCAAATCTTGCGTATTGGCGAGGCGTTTTTTTCAACGGGTCATATGTGTATCCCGCTTTTAATTCAAACCCCGCTGAGACAACTTTACTTGGAAGATGCATCAAAACTAAATCGCGGCGATACCACTCTCTAACGGCTATGTGCTCACACATAGAATTTTCAATTGCAAATCGCTGATTCAAGCGATGGGCAAGACGATCACGAATTGGTAGCTCTACATTTGTTGTAAGAGCATAGTTTGCCAACTCATTTTCTTCAAAACTATAAGCGAGTTCATTAATTTCTTTCTTAAAGCAAGGCAGTATCCAGTCCATCTATTGGCACCCCGAAATTTGTCGAATGCGTACAGCGTTTCATGCAGTTATGATGACCGCAACACTGCAGTTACCAGACATTCAGTTTGCCAACGGCAATGTCGCATTTAGGCCAATCCCACACGTTCTTAGAAGTCCACGACCCTCAATACCGCAGAATTTCTAACTTAGGCACTATCCTAAAGTAAGCACTTAAGCTGGAAATACTTTAATAAAATGGGCTTGCTTAACGAGCACAGATGTTTAGCAAAAATCAGTAGAAAGCTTCGTTATCGAAAGCGACAATGTGACATCGACTCTGGACGTTTCACGATTGCAAATACTGGAGCGGGTCAACGGCCTTCAGGTCGCGCCTAATCTCGAAATGGAGTTGTGGCTGGCCCGCGGACCCTGATTTTCCAACCTTTGATATGATTTGTCCCTGGCGGACCCTCTGCCCCTTTTTCACGAGCATCACATCATTATGCGCATAAGCCGTCACATAATCACCGTCGTGACGAATGAGAATTAGATTCCCATAACCGTCTAAGTCAGATCCACGATACACAACTTCGCCATCAGCGGCGGCGCGAACTGGGGTGCCGACCGGCGCCGCAATGTTAATGCCGTCGTTCCGTGCACCGCCGACGCCTGTTTCGAACCGTCGAACCAAGGCTCCCTTGAGCGGCCAACTGAATTTTTGGATGCCGCCCGACGAGGACCCCTCGTTCATAATGGTTGCAAAGGAAACCGCATCGGACGTCACGGGACGTGCACTCGCAAGGATGGGACGCGATTGCGATGGAATGACCAATCGATCGCCGATCGATAACGAATAAGGCCGACGAAGATTATTAGCGGAGGCAATTTCAGAGACACTCACGCCAGTTGACCGAGAAATCCGATAGAGATTATCGCCCCGGCTCACGACATAGAGACCGTTGGAATATCCTTGACCTCCTTGGACTGACGAAACAGGAGCCGGTTGCGACGCTAAAATGCGCGATGGTTGGGCATTTCCACCACCGACACCCGAGGCGCCGCCTATGGCTGCATCACCACGTGGAATCCGAACAAGCTGACCAATCGAAAGGGCATAAGGTGAGCGCAGACCATTTAAGGCGATGATCCCGCTCGGCGATACACCTGTTCGACGTGCAATTGCGTAAACAGTGTCGCCCTGGCGCACTCTTACCACGCCAGCTGTTGCCCGGTTCAGAGCTTCATCGTCAGCAACGCCCGGCGTATAATAGGCGTTACTCGCGGTCGCGCGGGGGGCGCTATCGAGTTGGGATAGGGTTTGTACTTCAACCGGGGTCAGCACAGACGGCTGCGGACGAGAACCTGCATAATATTGGTTACCCGATCGCGCTCGTGACGACACTGATGCGCCGCGGTAGGTTGTTGTTGAAGCAGTCTGACTTGCACCATAGCGGGCAGTTGACTGACTGGGATTATTATAAACACGGCCCTGCCAGGTTGGTTGCGAACCGTAAACTACAGGAGCGGCGCTTCTTGAGCCGCATGCTGCCAAAGCAATGGCGGGTACGCAAACTAAAGCCAATAGACGCGTTTTACGCATGGGACACACCATCATGTCATTAAAGTAAAAATAGTTAATGAAATAATTCGGATAGAACGGTTAACAAGGCATTAACTGTTAACGCGTTGATCAGTAAATTTTCCCGGTAGTCTCCACCGCTTTTTTGCGAATAGCCCCGTTCATTTTAACAGCATAAAATCAAATGCACGTTCAAATTCCTGGCAACAAACAGCCTACTCCACTGGCGTTAGAAACAAGGCTCTTTCCTTTTCACGTCTTTCAGTGAGTTTCGGAACAATGATGCCTCCGGCAGTATTATGATTACGAAACGCATCGGCTGCGCCTTTTTTATCGCCCTCATTAAACTTCTTCGGAACGTCGCTGCGGCGAAAATTTCCACCGCCAAGGTTATACGCCAGTGACACCATTGCCGAGAACTCATTCTCATTGGCACGCTCTTTTAAAAGGTTGCTGACAGCCTTTTCTGCAATTTTGACGTCCTCCCGCAAAAACGCATCGGCTTGTGCTTCGGTAATCGACTTGGGATCGCTCGGCCTGCGCTGGTGTCCATAGCCAATATAAGTGCGGCCGCCAGCCTCATACGCTTCTAATCTGAGCCCTTCAGCTTCTTTTATGATCGCGAGCCCAGACTCGTTAATCCGTAATCGACTATTTTCCCGTCGCACCTCATCGACGCCGGCATCTGAGACCGTTGAAGAAAGATTGGTATCGGTGTCCGACACTTGAACAGCGCTTTTTTCATCACTATTCTGATCGATTATTGAATCATCGGAAGGCAACGTCAGGTTGTCTGACCCTTCACGAGCAGCACGAACCTCGCCATCATCGATGAACGCGCTATCTGAACCAATCCAGGCTGGTAGAAACCCTGTAATCCACGAGGGTCCACCGCCTCGGTCAATAATCCACAAACCAATATTCAACGCGACTAACGCCGCGATGATAATAACGCGAACCATCCCTAACCCCAACTCTACTATCAAAAGGGTAACCGCAAATGTCCGGCTTTGCCATAGGTGTTTGGTTCAAATATTTCCGTCTAAAGCGCCTCCGTTTCAATTGGAATCAGAACGGCGCTTTAAGTTTTTGATTTTACGCATTTCCTTCACGCCAACCGCACACACTTGGCTTGGAAATGCTTTAAGAGGCTACCGAACGCGATTTTAAGATCCGTGTGAGCCGCATTTGAAATTAAAAAATAAAGCTACGGATTATAAGTCGGGCAATTCACCCCAATAGCGTTTTATTGCTTTTCGTTAATCCCGCCTAACGGTTCATCGCGTTAGCTAATCGCGACTTCGTCGCCTCATGTGTCAGAGACAAATGTAATGGCGTAATTGAAACGCGGCC
The DNA here is from genome assembly GCA_039025235.1 of Pseudomonadota bacterium. Lineage (GTDB taxonomy): Bacteria > Pseudomonadota > Alphaproteobacteria > Caulobacterales > Parvularculaceae > MED-G105. Next base: position 171,036 of record JBCCOS010000010.1, on the reverse strand, counting down.
TTCATAAATCGCTTTAAGGTCTGTGCCGGCGGGGGGATCGGATAGCTTCCCGCTAAAACCAAACCAATAATATCTTCCGCCACGCAAATCCTGTCGTTCTTCCGTAAACAATTGAAACTGGTCCCGCCGTCCTTGCTCGGTTACTTCGATACCACGCACATCTTCAAGCTTGCATGCCGGAAAGTTAACGTTAACAACAACATCATCTGGCCAACCGACATCCAATAAATTCCGAACGATGTCAGGCCCCATCTGTTCCGGCGTGTCCCACTCGGCGGAATCCCGAGAAAACCGCGATAGAGAAAGTGCAATCGACGGAATGCCAAGGGTCATTCCCTGCAAAGCGGCCGCAATTGTTCCGGAAAAAGTAACATCTTCTGCGATGTTTTGGCCATTATTGACGCCAGAAAGAACAAGATCCGGTTTCTTGTCCGCTAACAGATTGGTAACCCCCATCATGACAGCATCGGTTGGCGTTCCCGAAACAGCAAACCGTTTGTCTTCATATTTCCGAATGCGAATGGGTTGCGTCAGAGTCAGGGCACGTGCCGCGCCAGATTGTTCCTCTTGAGGCGCAACGACCCACACGTCATCGCTCAGGCTTCTCGCAATTTTGACAAGGCTTTCTAAGCCTCGAGCGTGAATGCCGTCATCATTTGAACACAAGATGCGCATTGGGAAATCACCTTTACTTATTTTAATCCGGACTTCGATACCGGAGATGATGTGGTGTAAACGGCTAGCTGACTTTCTCAACACGTTCGCGCCCGCCCATATATGGTTTTAGCACCGTCGGAATGCTTATGGATCCATCGGGGTTCTGATAATTTTCAAGCACAGCAACCAATGCCCGCCCGACAGCAACACCTGAACCATTAAGGGTATGAACAAATCTTGTTGATTTCTCTCCCTCAGGGCGATAGCGCGCTTTCATACGACGTGCTTGAAAATCCCCACAGTTCGAGCACGATGAAATCTCTCGGTATTTGCCTTGCCCAGGCAACCAGACCTCCAGATCGTAGGTTTTTTTAGCACCAAAACCAATATCGCCGGTGCACAGTGTCATGGTCCGAAACGGTAACTCTAGCTTCTTAAGGACTGCCTCAGCGCACTCCGTCATCCGTTCATGTTCAGCATTTGATTCATCTGGTCGGGTGATGGACACCAGTTCAACTTTTGAGAATTGATGCACACGGATCATGCCACGGGTATCCCGTCCAGCAGAACCAGCCTCGCGCCGAAAACAATTTGTCCATGCCGTAAATCGTTTTGGCAATGCCTCATCGTTCAGTATTTCATTGCCAACAATACTTGTAAGCGTAACCTCAGATGTCGGCGTCAGCCACATATTATTGACAGTTTCAAACGAATCCTCAGCAAATTTTGGTAGCTGACCGGTGCCATACATCGTTTCTTCTCGCACAAGAACAGGCGGTGATATCTCTTCATAGCCAAATTCGATGGTATGGGTATCAAGCATGAAACTAGCGAGCGCTCGTTCAAGACGAGCAAGTCCGCCGGACAGTAAGACAAATCGCGACCCTGAGAGTTTCGCAGCCGTTTCAAAATCCATCTGACCCAGAGCTTCACCGAGGTCAAAATGCTCTTTTGCGCCATCAATTGGGGTTGGCTCACCCCAATGACGGATTTCCGCGTTGTCGTCCTCATTGGTTCCGTCGGGTGTGTCATCGGCGGGAAGGTTCGGCAACACACTGAGTAATCCTTCAACCTCAGCGACAAGCGCATCTCGCTCGACTTCAAGCCTCGAAATGTCGCCTTTGATCGCCTCGACCTCGGCCCGCAGGCGATGAAACGTTTCCTCGTCACCCGATGCTTTCGCCGCGCCAATGGATTTTGAGGCTGCGTTACGTTTTGCCTGCATTTCTTCAAGGCGGACTGTGAGGGCACGCGCCGCAGCATCTTTTTCCAATATCGCTGTACTCGGAGGTTCAACACCGCGTCGGGCAAGAGCCGTATCAAAGGCCTGAGGATTATCGCGTATCGCTTTTATGTCGTGCATAATTTTGTCATTTCTGGAAACACTTTGAGCCAGCTATATTTTGAACTGAAAGTCTTTATGTGGCATCGGAATTACGACCGAATAATCGTTAAACTCTTTTCTTCTATTGAATCTATCACCAGTCGTATAATGAGACTGTTTTGGTTTATATTTGTCGTTTCGAATAATGCGCGAGGCAAAGCAACACGCCCCAGAACTCTCGTTCCTGAACTCTAGCTCCTGTTCTCTAGCTTAAGGCGCCGGGGGTTCAAAGGCCTCTTCCGTATCGCCGCCCGTGTCCGAACGCATTTTTGGCGAACGAGTCGCAATGCGCACCGAAACAACGGAGGCCTCATAAAGCGCGATAATCGACAGACCAAGGACAATCTGACTAAATGGATCAGGAGGGGTTAGAAATGCGGCGACTATAAAAATCGCGACAACCGCAACCTTTCGGTTACGCGTCAGAAACTCTGGCGAAATGAGACCGGCGCTTGCAAGAAGCGTTAAAAAAACCGGCAGCTGGAAAGCAAAACCAAACGCTAGAATAAGCGTTGTTATCAGTGAAAGATAATCACCGACGCGGGTCAAAAGTTCGAACGTCGCGCCACCGTCAGATCCGCCTTGCGCTTCAAAACCAACGGCAAATCGCATCACGAAAGGCATCAAAACAAAATAAACAAGACTCGCACCGATGGCGAAAAGAAAAGGCATGGCTGAAAGAAACGGTACCGCTGCTTTCCTCTCACTGCGATAGAGACCTGGCGCTACGAAGGCATAGACCTGGTAGGCAATCATTGGTGAAGAAATTGCGATAGCAGCGAAAATAGCCAGGCGAACACGCGTGAAGAAAAATTCTAGTGGCGCAAAATAAAGCGTCGGATCGCCGCCCCCGGCATCGCCCTTCGCTGCGCTCACCGCGTTTACAAATGGCACAATCAAAAAGTCGAATAACTGTCTTGAGAATGAAAAACAGATAACAAAAGTGACCGTTAGCGTCGCCATGACAACAATAAGGCGCTGCCGCAGCTCCATCAGATGATCAAGAAGCGGTGCTGCCGAAGCCTGCATCTCAGCTTGCTCATCTTCGTTCGGAGCGTCCGTTTCGGCGTCAGCCCTTTGCGGTATAAGGCTCACGTCACGCCACCCGCTTTATTTTCGGAGGGCGTTTTAGGATCGGTCGCCTTTGTTTCCGGGACCTTTGTTTCTGGGGCCTTTGTTTCCGTAGATGGGGCTTCGGACAAATTTGATATCGACGCGGCGCGCGTTTGCTCCGGGTGATTGCTGTCCTCGACCGCTCTTTTGACGGCGCTTGCCTCGGCGTCGACCGCTTCCTTCAGGGGTTTTGTTGCCTCTTTAAACGTCTCTTTCGCCTCAACAAAGACGTTGTCGTTTTTTAAAGCGTCGATTTCTTTGCGCATTTCTTCCATTTCGGTTTCCCGCGCCATCTGATCAAACGCTGCGGTAAATTCAGATGCCATCCGGCGAGCCTGTGCCACAGCTTGCCCCGCAGAGCGCATCAGACGCGGTAAATCCTTTGGGCCCACAACAATAAGGGCCAAAGCACCGACCAGAAGTAATTCGAGAAAACCAAATTGCGGAAGCAGCGACATAACCTATGGCCCCGTCACAGCGGCAAACAAATATTAAGCGCTTCGCTGAGTGTCAGTGTCGACGGTCGCTTTATCGCCGGTTTCACTCGGCGGTGTCACATCACGTGCCGCATTTGCCTTATCCTCAAGAGATTTTTCATCGTCTTGAAGTCCTTTGCGGAACGCTTTGATTCCCTTAGCGAAATCCCCCATCAAAGTAGATACCTTACCGCCTCCTCCAAAGAGCAGGAGGGCTAAAACAAGGATTATCGCAATTTGCCATGGACCAAGCGCCATAGACGATCTCCTAAAACTATTAAGTACGCCCCTCGCACCAATTGCCTATTTCACAATATCGAGGAAAAGCACTTCTAAAATAATTCAAAGCGTACCCGCTCCTACGCCCAAAGGCGATCATCCGCAAATAACTATTTGAGAAAATTAAAGAAGCCATGACAAAGCCAGAAATCAGCCTAGATCCTGAGGATAATAACAATTGAAGATCTGGGATGAAACAGCAGGATCGACACCATTCAACGCTACGATTTTTAATTACTTTTGATACAGCAATGTCAAAAGTCAGCTAAGTTCACCATCCTCCTGATCCGCTTTGACTTCGCTATCGCCGCCATTACCGTCATCATTGAAATCGTCAGGTCCATGGAAATCTTGGACAAATTCCGGGCTATCACCATCAGTTCCGCAATCGGCGTCATCGTTGTCGCCACCCTCGACCTCTGGATCGGCTGGTGAGGGTATTTGGAAATGAGCCGGAAGATTAGCTTCTAGCAGTCCCGCTGCCTTCAGGTCTGCCATACCAGGAAGGTCTGAAATACGTTCTAAATCAAAGTGTTCGAGGAAGTCCTTTGTCGTGGCATACAGAACGGGACGACCGGGTGCATCGCGCCGACGCCCTGCTAACTTCACCCAACTCATTTCGAGCAATTGGTCGATTGACCCTTTAGAGACTGCGACGCCACGAATATCTTCTATATCAGCACGCGTACAAGGTTGATGATAAGCAATAATGGCTAACGTCTCCATCGCAGCTTTGGATAGACGGCGCGTTTCAGTTTTCTCAACGGTTAAGACATGGGCGACGTCAGGGTTGGTTATGAATTGATAGCGCCCCGCTGCGTGGGACAATCGAACCCCGCGATTTTCATACTGTTGGGAAAGTGTTTCCAACAAAGCTGGCACATCAGCACCCTCAGGCAATCGTTTTTTTATGGACGCAACGTCCAACGATTCCGACGCTGCGAATAAAAGAGCCTCCAACATTTTTAAATGCTCAGCCGCTTCTGCCGCTGACCAGACCGCCCCTTCCACATCATCTTCAGTTTCGTCAGGAACTTCATCAGCCGCAGCAGCCGCATCTTCGGCATCATCAGCATCATCGGCATTAAGGTCGTCTAGTTGCTCGATAACGGCACACTCAGCATCGGGATCATCTTCGTCGACGGTGTCCACACCCGGATCATCTATATTCAAGGGAGACTCCAGGTCAGCATCCAATTCTTTAGCGATGGCTTCCTGCGTCTCGCGCACAGATAAACCCGTCATCCTTTCCGAACTGTCAGTATCCAGTGCTCTCGATTTAGTCAGATGGTCCATATAAATACTTCCTCGGGACGGACATTTTTTCTTGTGTTCAACGCGTTCATGATACTTTCAAACTGTTTGCGTGCGAGCTCACCTTTTTTTAGCACTCTTTTCTGACAGCTAATCCACAGATTCATTGAATGGCCATCACGATTCTGGCGTTAGCAGTGTGACCGGATGCGGCGATGATGATAGATTTGCAATGCGATCGTCTTTTCTTGGCGTGCTTCGTTGACGAACGTAAAGCGGTTCGTAATGGCCAACTTGCCTGATTTCCATTTTACCGTCTTTAGCAAACTCAAGTGCCGCATTAAATGCACTCGCGATAACCGATCGGCGCGGTGCTTCTGGAGCGTCTGACAAGGCTAGCCCACTTAAGTCAACCCAATCCGGGATACGACCTAAAACACGCGAAAGCCGTTTTCGTGCGTCTTCGATGGAGTAAACCGCCGGTGGTTTAATTTGATACGTCCGCTCGGTCCCAGCGACGCGCTGTTTTGCGTATGCTTTTAGAAGATCATAAAGCTCCGCTTTCCAAACCGTTTTCTTTTCTACAACAACGCCAGATGGGATGCCGCGTGGGAAGAAGGCACTACCGCGTTGTGGGAGGTTAAAAACACGATCACAAGCGGTTCGCATTGCTTCCAGTCGCTGTAACTGAAAGGCAAGCCGGGCGGCCATTTCATCAGCCGTCGGTTCTTCCTCTGCTTCGGCGGGAGCAGGCAAGAGAAGCTTCGTTTTCAAGAATGTCAGCCACGATGCCATGACAAGATAGTCAGCGGCAAGCTCAAGCTTTTGAGCTTTTGCAGCTTCCACAAAAGCAAGATATTGTTCGACCAACGGCAAAATAGAAATTTTTCTGAGATCAACTTTTTGCGTTCTCGCCAAATCAAGAAGGACGTCAAGCGGACCTTCATAACCGTCGATATTTACGATGAGGGCATCAATGTCGACTTGATCCCCTTCGCCAACGCGAACCGGTTTATCAAATTCATCATTGGTCATTTGGTCAGGATCGGTGCTTTCATGACCGACGGCACCACGATCAATGTCAGTTCCCGCAGCATTAATCCCCGCTATATCATCACCGTGAGCACAAGCATCTGAATGAGCGCTCATTTTTGAAGCTTTCTGATCTGAGGGCGACGTCAACTGATCAGCTGGGGTAATTTCCTCATCTCCGGCGAGTGTCGTATCGGCATCGGTATTATTATTCATCGATATAACATACACGCGATTCTGATAAATTTGCGATCCTCGTGGGTCGTTGTTCTACAAATAGAGCGTGTCGCGCTTGAGTGGTCACTGATTACGCCCGGTTGTGCGCAGAAGGGGCGCGTAAGAACAAAGAGCTAAAGCATTTCGAGTTCAAGTGACTGCGTGTCCACACGCGCTCGGAAATGCGTGAAATCATGAACTTAAAGCATTTCCAAGCCAAGTGTGTGCGGTTGGCGTTAAGGAAATGCGTAAAATCAAAGACTTAAAGCGTCGTCCCGATTCCAGTTAAAATGGCAAAGCTTTAAGGCATCACGAAATGCAAAACCGATTAGACTATAGGCGAATTTGAACGAAACTTGGCCTGCGTTAAGCCATTAACCCAGGTTTCACCATCATCGCCAATTCCTTATAGGCACGCCCTACATCGCTCTCGTTCGACGTTTTTGGTAATGCACTGATAGCGGTATTATACCGCCGTAAGGCATCCTTGGCGAGTGTTGGTGTATTTGCGGCGGCAGCGATTTTTTCATCCATCGTAAAATTGCAAAACAGCGCCGTATCACATCCAGCTTTTAGACTTTCTGTCGCGCGTAACGCCAACGGTCCTCCAAGCGCTTTCATCTTCACATCATCACTCAATAGAAAACCATCAAATCCTATTTCGCCACGGATCACGTCTCGAATAATCGTTGGCGACATGGTTGCACATTTTTCTTCGTCGAGTGCCGTATAAACAATGTGTGCAGTCATTCCAATTAGTGCTGACGCGTTTGCTTTGAACGGCAGAAAGTCAATTTCCTGCAAATCTGATTTTGACGCGTGAACAACTGGTAACGCATGATGGCTATCAACGAGCGCTCGGCCATGACCCGGAAGATGTTTGATAACGGGTAGCGCACCCCCCTCAATCAAACCTTCCATCACCGCCGCTCCGAGTTCAGCGATTTGATCAGGGTGAGACGCAATCGCACGATCGCCAATTACAGTCTTGTCAGCATCCTTATGCGGAACATCAAGCATTGGAACGCAATTCACATTGACACCGACACTTGAAACCATGGTCCCGAGTAAGAACGAATTGAGACGCGCCGCCTCGCGCGCTGTCTTCGGATCTAACTTCCACAGATTGCCAAAGACCGCCATGGGTTCGTGGGCAGGAAATTCCGGCGGCACCATACGGGAAACGCGCCCTCCTTCCTGATCAATCAGGATAAGAACATCATCGCGACCCACCGCCTCTTTCAATGCATCAGTGTGGCGCTTAACCTGATCGCGCGTTTCGCAATGCCGCGCAAAAAGGATAAATCCAGCAGGATCAACATCGCGAAAGAAAGATATCTCATCCGCCGTCGGATATTGTCCCTCGCAATCGTAAATACCCGCAGATGGCAATTGCACACTCCAAAACGTAAATCACACATTAATCACTGCAAGAAACAAATTCAGCGGAGGATCAGAGGTCACAGATCAAGGTGAGTAATCATCAAGCGATGGAAGATCCTATTTTGCCCGGACCAAACAAGTCTGCCCTCTTTCCTTCAGACCGGCGCAATACTTACTCGCAGCATCTTTTGAGGTGAACGGACCAATGCGCAGACGATAATAAACATCTTTATCGTTTAGAGGAGCGATTATATTTGGCGACTTGCCGTCGGCATACGTCCCAAGCTTTTTCTTTATTTTTGCCCATGACGCGTCTGCCTCAGCGCGCGACCCTAAGGCCGCAACCTGAACAACATGGGTGCCCGATAAAGCGCCAGATGATGATGTCGCTGGCGCAGCAGGAGCGCTTGGTTTTGGCTTTGCAACCGGCGCTGGTTTCTTAACGACTTCCTTCACAGCGGCGGTAGCCGTTTGACCCTCCGATGGTCCTGCCGCTTTAACATATTTGACGGCGTCTTTGGCCTGATCTTTTGTACCATCAGCAAGCTTTTCTATCCGGTCGGATACGGCATCCATCGCTGCAGAACCACCACCCGCACTTCCCACGCCGGTCAATGGATTCGTTGATCCGCCACCGCCGGTCGATGCAGTGGTGTCAGATGCAATGACAGCAACGTCGGATTGATCGCGCCCTTCATACCGATCAAAAACCTCTCGGTCTGCCCCCTCGGTAGCAGCGACGTCTTTGTTCTCGATCTTTACCGGATCAGGATCGGCAGCAACGAAAGGCGGATCATTGCGCGCTTCCCCCATCTTAACACCGTGATTATAGGCGATCCAAACGACGAGTACTAAGGCACCAAATAATAACGCACCCATGACAAGCACAAGTAGGCCAGAAAATCCCTGATCCTCATCATCGTCATCGTCGAACTCGTCAAAATCGTCATATTCTTCTTCGACCGTCGAAACGCTCATTTTATCCGTCTCCTAAAGCGCCTCTCGGCACTATATACACATGGTAAATTCAAATCTGCCCATGTCATTAGCGTCAAATCGGCCTCATATTTCGTTGCCGTGATGCATTACTTGCTAGCCGATCACGACAAATAACACTGTTTCGTCCCACTTTGGCCACCGGTAAAAGATACTAATTTCTAGCCGCTTACCGCTGGTCACGCTGCAACGCAACATAGAAGTTCGACAAATGGAAAATCGCCTGGGCCGACCAAATCGAATTCACGCCCTGCGGTTAGGGCCAAATAAATAGGTTGCATCTTATTAACATGTACTAAAGGAACTTTCCCGCATTAGTTGTCAACTTATCAATAGTACCTCCGATTCTTCATTAAGGCGATCCAATAAGTGGTTCCCAGACAATAATTAATTACACACCTCAAACGGGATCATATCGTTCCCCCGATAAACAACAGCAAAATTTATTGTCGCGGCTTACAATAGCGGCGCAGACGAAAATAAACGGGCGTGCTCACGCATTGCGTACCGATCCGTCATTCCAGCAATATAATCGCAGACGACACGAGCTCTTTGCTTGTCACCCGCATTAGAACAACCCTTCATCCACTCTGGTGGCAGGGTATCTGGCTCTAGAAAGAACTGATTAAACAAATCGGCGACAACACGCTTCGCTTGAGATCGAGCTCGATTGACTTTGTAATGCTGATACATATGCGTCTTCAGATACTCTCTCAGAACAAGAAGTTTTTCATTTAACCCTTCTGAAAAAGCGACTAAATTTCGACCTGCATTCCGAACATCTTCCACGTTTTGAACACCAGAAGCAGATATCCGCGCGCGCGTTTCTTCTACCACATCAGTAATCATTTCACCGATCAGATCGGAGACCGCTTCAGCAATCAAAATTTCATTGGAGGCGTCTGGGTGAAGACGAGAAACGCGATCCAAGGCGTCGCCGACTAAGGGCAAGCCCCGCGCATCGTCAATTGAAAATAATCCGGCACGCAGTCCATCATCGATATCATGATTGTTGTAGGCAATATCATCGGAAATCGCCGCCACTTGTGACTCAAGCGAGGCATATTGATCCAACCGCAAATCATGAACTTGGACATATTCCGCGATCGCTGCGGGATAAGCTTGAGGATCTGCACCAATAAGCCATTCACTATGTTTGACGACCCCCTCAAGGGTTTCCCAGGCAAGATTCAATCCGTCAAAACGCGCATGGCGCCTTTCGAGTTTCGTAAGGAGTCGGAGGGTTTGAGCGTTATGGTCAAACCCGCCGTAATCAGCCATCAATTCGATTAGAACGTCCTCTCCGGTATGGCCAAAGGGTGGATGGCCCAAATCATGGGCGAGCGCGATACATTCCGCTAAGTCTTCGTCCAGCTGAAGCGTTCGAGCCAGCGACCGCGAAATCTGCGCGGCCTCCAATGAGTGGGTCAACCGAGTCCTATAGAGATCACCTTCGTGGTAAATAAAAACCTGCGTTTTGTGCTTTAAACGGCGAAACGCCGACGCATGAATGACCCGGTCACGATCTCGCTGAAAAGCGGTTCGGCTGGTGCTTTCTGGTTCTGTATGCAAACGCCCACGGCTTTTTTCCGCAAATGACGCATAAGGCGACAAAGGTCCTGGAAAGGCCAATGGCCGGAAACCTGGGTCGTTTGTGAGCGCCTTTCGGCCCGCCGAAATATCAAGGGATGAGATCATATTTTAAGCTTAAATTCGATAACGATCAGAACCATTCACATAAATGGGCCGGTTTGTTAGAAATTCAAAGAATTTTAAGGGAAATACCGCCTGGTCAATGGAACGCCTTGCGAGTGGCTTCAGTGAGGCTTAAATTAAAGCCGAAGCTAAGTGAGTGATATTATGACGATTGCAGAAAAAACGGTTACCAATCCCGGAATTAAAGTGTCAGACCGCGCTGCTAGCGAAATCGGCTCCATTCTAAGTCATGAAGACGCCGGCGCTATGCTTCGGGTCGCCGTGAATGGTGGTGGATGCTCTGGTTTTCAATATGAGTTTAATATCGTATCCGATCGCAACAATGACGACATTGCCATTGAGAAAAATGGCGTTACCGTGCTGATTGATGAAATTTCGGCAGAATACCTGAAAGATGCCGAAATTGATTTTGCTGACGAACTCATCGGGGCAGCTTTCAAAATTAATAACCCAAATGCAACGGCAAGCTGCGGATGCGGCACGAGCTTTTCGATGTAGAAGAGACGTTCAGCGCGGGAGCAGTAACCAATCTGCTCCCCTAGATAATTTCAACAGCTGATCACACTTTTATATTCGGGGAGAGCGCTCAACAAGAGCGTGGAAATCGCCAAACTCACCTGACGTCAAGTAACAACGCTGTCAGCAAAAATTTGTATCGACTGTTTGCGTGATAATTCCTAAAGTGAGCGTGCTTGGAACAAGTCGGAACCAATCAAAAATAAAATAAAAATCCTGCGCCTACAAACGACACGATCGATCACCCGCATTCAATAAATCTCTAAAATTATATTTGAGCCTTCGCTGTAAAGCTCGCCGCCGGTACGCCATATATCTTTGCCGTCCCATTCCCGCTCCAGTCTCGCCAGCCATTCCGCATCGATATCTGAATTTTCGAAATAACGTTCAACAAATCTATTGGCGACATATTGCTTTTCAAAATTTGGAACACGAACCTCTTCACCTGTCACAGCATCATGCATCGAAGGTTGATGAAACATCCAACGCGACGAGGCCGCTGCGCGACGCTCATCACCGCGTAGGAAAATTGGTACGCACATCGAAAGGCAAGACCGCCCGGCTCCAACATGAGTTTCAATATGGTGGGTACGCTTAATATCGTCGATTAAACGAATAACTGCTTTTCCTTCAGCGAGGGACCCGCCTGGGGAATTCAAATCGATCACAAATTCATCTGTTTTGTCTGCCCAAGCGTCAAATGCTTCTTCGAACCGCCTTGCCATCGGCGCCTCAATCCCGGAACGCCATTTCAAAACGACCGCGTTGCCGTCTTGCGTGATTGTCAAACGACCGTTGTTGACAAACACTCGATTTTCGCCGGCCAAGGCCATATAGACGACAAGCGCACAAAGAGCGATGAGGAGCAATAAGCCGCGATAGGTTCCCATGCTACACATTTAAGTACAATTGATAAAAATCCAATTGCTGAAATTACCAAACCAAAAAGCTAGCGCAAAACCGTGGCAACCAGTGTGATAATCAATGCACCAGCTATATTCAAACGAATGCCAATGTTTGCCATTCGTCTAAGCGGTACATGATCCGCCGCATAAGCCACGGCATTTGGCCCGGTGGCCATCGGCAGCATGAAAGCGCAGCTTGCCGCAAGACCAATTGGGGCGGCCAACGCTACAAGGTCAAATCCGGTGGCAAGTGCAATCGCGCCGACCATTGGTAGGATCGCAGAAACCGTCGCAACGTTCGAGGTAAATTCCGTCAGCATCAGCACCAATACGGTGAGCGCCAATATGACGATGAAATCCGGCATGCCCCCAAGTCCCACAAATGATTGCGCGAGAAATAGTGCCAGTCCAGACTTCCCGATGGCAGCCGCGAGGCTAAGCCCACCGCCGAAAAGCAGAATGACACCCCAAGGAATACGCTCAGCCAGTGACCAATCCAGCAAAGGGCTGCTCCGAATTGAGCGAGGATGACGTTCCCCATCGTCCTCAGCCTGTTGTCGAGCACCCGATGGAATAATAAAAAATGCGACGACGCCGACGAGGCCAATGATTTGATCATTCAACGCATCAAGGCCCGGCAGGTTTTTTAGTTGCGCACTGAATACCCAAGCAGACGCAATACACAAAAAGACAATGAGCGTTCGCTTTTCTGGCTCAGTGATCGGCCCAAGCGCCATCAATCCATCCTGCACAATTTTCTTCGCTTGACCTGATGGTTCGGCACAGGACGACCCCGCGACACCATAACGAACGAGGATCAACCATGCGACGGGTAAGAGCAAAAGAACGACCGGCACACCAAGCCGCATCCAATCGGCAAACCCCAGCGCAATATTTTGTTCCGCCAGATATCCAATAACAATGAGGTTGGTGGGCGAACCAACCGGCGTTGCAAGACCGCCGATGGAACAAGCGTAGGCCACAGACAATAATAGAGCTGTCGTAAAACTATTCTCCAAACCGAATCTGCGATCTAGTTTGACACCAACCGCGCCATCTCGCTGTTGCAGGCGTTCCGTCTTCGTCGCCTCTGCAACCGACAATGCAATTGGCATCATCATCAATGCTGTAGCTGTATTTGAAATCCACATGGACAAGCCCGCGGCCGCGATCATAAATCCCGCTATCAATGCACCGGGTTGTGTACCAAGTGCCCGAACAACATTGAGTGCTATACGTGTATGGAGACCCCACTTCTCAATAGCTTTGGCAATAATAAAACCGGCCATAAGCAAAACGACAATTGGGCTCATATAAGATGTGGCTGCTTCCTTCAGGGGAGAAACGCCAGCTAATGGCAAAACGATCATGGGCGCCAGCGCGGTAACGGCAATAGGAATCGCCTCAGTAACCCACCAAATAATCATGAGGCTGGCGAGCGCGGCCACACCCATCGCTTCCCGCGAAAGGCCCTCAGGGTTCGGCGACACAAGGAGTAGAAAAAAAATCCCTGTGCCCATAGCAAGTCCCGCCCACTGCACCGACGTTCTAGCGCGCACCTCTCCTTTTACGATGGGTCCCCTTTGTCCAATAGGGGTCCCGTCACTACCATTTTCCCTAGTATTCACGTTAAGCAGCAATTCTTCATTGGTTTCAGTCATGGGTCATGGTTTTAAGGGGTTCGACCCACGGATGCGACCGCGAAGTTCATGCAACCATCCAGCGCGTATTAGAACACTTTAAAGAGGCAAACAGACCATGACAGCACAAATCGCAAAAGTGAAAGCCACATTTTTAGGGCTCGGCGTCATGGGCTTCCCCATGGCGGGTCACCTGGCGAAAGCCGGACACGACGTAACTGTCTTTAACCGCACGACGAAAAAAGCAGACGACTGGGTCAAACAATTCGGTGGACAAGCCGCCCCCTCGCCCGCAGCGGCATCGGAAAATGCAGACGTCGTTTTTGCCTGCGTCGGTGCGGACGATGACTTGCGGGAAGTAACCGACCAAAAAGGCGGTGCCTTCGACACCATGAAAAAGGGTACTGTTTTTGTCGATCATACAACAACCTCCGCGAAGGTGGCCCGTACCCTTTCCGACATCGGGAAAGAGCGTGATCTGCATTTTGTCGATGCACCCGTCTCCGGCGGACAGGCGGGTGCAGAAAATGGCGCCCTTACGATTATGATTGGCGGCGATGATGAGCCGGTTGCGCGCACGCTACCGATCATCGAAGCCTATGCGAAGCAAAGTCGCCATATGGGACCGTCCGGTGCCGGACAATTAACGAAAATGGTCAACCAGATTTGCATCGCTGGTCTCATCCAGGGGCTTGCCGAAGGATTGAATTTTGCCATGGCCGCAGGGCTCGATGCAAAGGGAGTAGCTGATGTTATCTCCGGCGGCGCAGCCCAATCATGGCAGATGAATAACCGTGCAGAAACAATGATCGATGGCGAGTTTGACTTCGGCTTCGCTGTCGACTGGATGCGCAAGGACCTTGGCCTCGTCCTCGATGAAGCGCGCAGCAATGGCGCGCCCGTGCCTGTCACCGCCCTCGTCGATCAGTTCTACCGCGACGTTCAACGCATGGGCGGTGGCCGCTGGGATACGTCGAGTTTGATCAAACGGTTGGGTGGGGAGTGAACTGTGACGCCTTGCCAAAAGGCCAATCCGTAAAGGGTGTGCTGGAGCAAGTTTTGATCCTTCGCGAAGCAAACCATTGGTTTGCGTCGCGAAGGATCAAGACGACTAAGAATGTATCAGCGTTCGAATATCATCAGAAACGCGCATCAGCGCATCCACATCAACGCCATGGTCAAACCCCTTGGCATCCAACATAGCAGTGACCTTGTCTGTGGCCACATTACCCGTGGCTCCATTGGCATACGGACAACCACCAAGGCCACCAACAGAAGCATCAATCGTTCGAACGCCTGCCTCTAAGCAAACTTCCAAGTTTTCAATCGCACGTCCATTCGTATCGTGGAAATGGCATGCGAGACCTTCAATCGGCACGTCATCTTTCAATGCATTGATCAAGTCAGCAGCAACATCGGGCGTGCCAACGCCAATAGTATCACCGAGGGAGACTTCATAAGCGCCCATGGCATAGAGCCGCTTCGACACACGCCGAACGGCGTCTGTGTCAATGTCGCCTTCATAGGGACACCCGAAAATGCAAGAGACATAGCCTCTCACTCGGATACCGTCATCTCGTGCACGCTCGAATATCGGTTCAAAGCGTTCGAAAACGTCGTCAATCGACCCATTGGTATTCTTTTGACTGAATGTTTCTGAAGCCGCCGCAAAGACGGCAACGGTATCAGCATTGGCTTGCCGTGCCGCTTCATATCCTTTGAGGTTGGGGGTAAGCACGGGGTATGAAACGCCTTCTTGACGCTTGATCGTTGCCATAACTTGATCTGTGTCCGCCATTTGTGGGACCCACTTCGGTGACACGAATGCCCCAGCCTCGATGGTTTTAAGACCAGCTGCGGAAAGACCATCAATCATACGGACACGATCTTCAACGGAGACCATTTTTTTCTCGTTCTGAAGACCATCACGCGGACCGACCTCAACGATGTGAATGTGATCACCCATACTTACGCCGTCACTTCGGGTTCAAACTCGATTAATAAGTCCCCCTCGCCAACCTGAGCGCCGATGGCAAAGCGATACCCCAACACAACTCCATCGGACGGCGCCACGATCGCGTGTTCCATCTTCATCGCCTCCATCAACAGAAGCGTTTCCCCGGCAGAAACCTTCGCACCCGGTTCAATCGGTGTGCCCGTCACAAGACCCGGCATTGGTGCGACGAGCGATCCACCTGCGCTGTTTGCAGCAACATCGCCCTCAAGGCCCGTCCACGCATCAAAATCAATATAATCAGCACCGATCCAAACCCGCAGACCCCGCTTTGTCTCCGCGACAAAGGCCGTTTGGCGCACACCATCAACAACCATTGAAACAGCGCCATCCGTCGTCGCATCACCAGAAACCTCGAAACGGTCATCATCAAAGATAAAAGTGGTGTTGTCCGAGTTCGTTTCCATCGTGGCCATTTTTGTCTCGCCATCGATATCAAAACGGAAATGCCGGACTTTAGGGTGGTTAATCCGCCAACCGCCTAATTCAGAAAATACTCCGCCTTGCGAACGCTCGTCGTCCAGCTTTGCCTGATACAGACAAGCAGCAATAAGAAACCTGACGTCAGGACTGGAGCGGTCAAGACCAGGACGTTCAAACAAAACCTCATAGTGATCGTCGATAAAGTGGGTCGTGACATCTTCATCTTTAAATGCCTGATGTTCTGCAAGGGCGTGCAGCAACCTCGTGTTGGTTTCGAGTCCCGCGATACGGGTCTCGGTTAACGCTTTAGCTAAAGTTGATAGGGCCTCTGTGCGCGTACCGCCGCTCGTTACGAGTTTGGCAATCATGGGGTCATAATGCGGTGAGACAACATCGCCCTCGCGGACACCACTATCAATTCGGATGGCGTCGCTTTCGGTCGGCAAACGTAACCGATCAAGCCGTCCAACAGACGGCGCAAAGCCATTGTCAGCTTCCTCCGCATAAAGACGGGCCTCAAAAGCATGACCGAGCGCAACAATCTCATCTTGAGATTTTGGCAAGGGCGCGCCGATGGCCACCTCAAGTTGCCATTCGACGAGATCAAACCCTGTGATCATCTCCGTGACTGGATGCTCCACCTGAAGGCGCGTATTCATCTCCATGAAATAGACGCCATCAGCACCCGCACGCGGATCGTAAAGAAACTCAACCGTTCCCGCCCCCACATAGTCCACGGCTTTGGCAGCGGCGACCGCCGCAGAATGAAAGCGCGTGCGCACATCGTCTGGCAAGTTTGGCGCCGGTGCCTCTTCGATGATCTTTTGATGTCGTCTTTGCACCGAGCAATCACGTTCAAAAAGATGGACGACATTTCCGTGGGTATCACCGAAAATTTGTACTTCCACATGGCGTGGTCCAGGGACATACTTTTCAACAAGAAAACGATCATCCCCAAATGCTGAAAGCGCTTCCCGCTTTGCAGCGGCAAGAGCTGCGTCAAGGTCACCCTCTTTCTCGACAAGCCGCATGCCCTTGCCACCCCCACCGGCAGCGGCTTTCAACAGCACGGGATACCCAATGTTGGACGCGGCCTTCTTGAAAATCGATGGGTCTTGGTCTTCCCCCTGATAGCCGGGCGTTACTGGCACGCCCGCCTCTTGCATCAACGACTTCGCGACGGACTTTGATCCCATACGGCGGATCGTGTGAGGTTTAGGGCCAACAAAGATTATCCCTTGCCTTGCGCACGCTTCTGCAAAGTCAGCATTTTCCGAAAGAAACCCGTAACCTGGATGAATCGCGTCAGCGCCGGTTTTCTTTGCCGCATCAATAATGGTGTCTGCTTTGAGATAGCTCTGACTGGCCGGTGCCGGTCCAATGGGCACAGCAACATCTGCCATTGCCACATGCATCGCATTTGCATCGGCCTCGGAGTATATGGCAACAATGCGAAGCCCCATCCGCTTCGCCGTCTTTGCGACTCGGCAGGCGATTTCACCACGATTAGCAATAAGGAGTGTTTTGATCATTTTTGTTTTAACTCACGATGGATCGCTACGCGATTATCTGCCATTTGGCGTATCTCCGGTGGGGCGGTCTGACCGAGCCTGCTTAATCCTTCGAGACGCGCCTTGAGGGCGCTCCTCAGGATGAGGAAAACACCCCCCCTCATCCTGAGGAGCGTTCCTCGGAACGCGTCGCGAAGGATCGCAACGCGCACAAAAGCAGCAACGCGTTACATCCGGAAGATACCAAATTTCGTCTCCTCGATCGGTGCATTCAAACTCGCTTCAATCGAAAGCCCAAGGATGTTGCGCGTCTCTGCTGGATCAATTATTCCGTCATCCCATAATCGCGCTGATGCATAGTAAGGCGATCCTTGCTTCTCGTAGTTCTCGCGAATTTCGTCCTTAAACGCCGCTTCTTCATCCGTCGCCCAAGAACCGCCTTTTCCTTCAATACTGTCGCGCCGAACCGTGGCGAGGACACTCGCTGCTTGTTCGCCGCCCATGACAGAAATTCTGGCATTTGGCCACATATAGACAAATCGTGGACCATAGGCGCGACCGCACATGCCGTAATTGCCAGCACCATAGGAGCCGCCAAAGATGACCGTGAATTTCGGGACGCGCGCCGTCGACACGGCGGTGACGAGTTTCGCCCCATCTTTTGCGATACCGCCAGCTTCAGCCGATTTGCCGACCATAAAACCTGTTATATTCTGTAGAAAGACGAGCGGTATTTTCCGCTGACAGCATAGCTCGATAAAGTGCGCCCCTTTTAAAGCACTTTCCGAAAACAAAATGCCGCTATTCGCGAGAATACCGACCGGATAGCCGTGAATTCGAGCAAATCCCGTAACGAGTGTCGTCCCGTAGAGCGGTTTGAACTCATCCAACTCAGACCCGTCCACAATTCGCGCAATAATCTCACGGGCATCAATGGGTTTCTTCGTGTCTTGTTCAATGAGTCCGTAGAGCTCTTTTGCATCGTATTTGGGGGGAACAGATGTCGTGCGATCAAGGTCACCTTGCTTTCTCCAGTTGAGCCGTGCAACAGCGCGGCGAGCCAACCCAATCGCATGGGCATCATCACTAGCAAGGTCATCAACAACACCGGACTGGCGGGCGTGGACATCGCCGCCGCCAAGCTCCTCGGCGGTGACTTCCTCACCCGTTGCAGCCTTCACCAAAGGCGGGCCACCGAGGAAAATGGTCCCCTGGTTCGCAACGATAATCGCGTAATCGGACATGGCAGGAACATACGCCCCCCCCGCAGTACACGAGCCATGGACGACAGCAATCTGTGGTATGCCAGCGGCAGACATGTTTGCTTGATTAAAGAATATCCGTCCAAAATCGTCTTTATCCGGAAAGACCTCGTCTTGCATGGGCAGGAAGGCCCCGCCAGATTCCACAAGATAGATGCAAGGCAAGCGATTTTCCGCCGCAATTTCCTGTCCGCGCAAATGCTTTTTGACCGTGATCGGGTGATAGGTGCCGCCTTTGACCGTTGGGTCATTGGCAACGATCATACAATCCACGCCCTCAACGCGCCCGACACCAGCGATAGCGCCGCCCGCCGCCACACCGCCATCATACATGTCATATCCCGCAAAGAGACCAATCTCTAAAAAGGCCGTCCCGGGATCAATCAACAGATCAACCCGCTCGCGCGTTAACAGCTTACCCCTGTCCTTATGGCGCTTCGAATACCGCTCACCGCCACCTGCCCGCATGGTCGCGCTACGCGCCTTTAGCTCGTCGACCAGCGTTTCCATCGCCGCTCGATTGCCGAGAAAGCTGTCCGACTGCGTGGCTATTTTTGTTTGAAGAACACCCACTGGCGACATCTCAATTCATTGATTTTATTATATAAATAGCAAACCAAAACCGTTTTGGACTGCTCAGAAAAACACAGATATCTTTATTGTACATATATCCTATTGTCGGACAACCGGTTTTTATATATGTTTTTATCGATGATGCAGGAGGCGTTACGCGAGCCATGCGGAAAGTGCCGCTATTGCGCCTGGCCGACGACGCATCGGAAACGAGCGAAAACGACCCTGCCCGGCTATCGACGGGATCAAGCCCAAACGCAGGTGACTGATGTTCGTTGGCGACGACAGAAAAGAACGGCGCTTGGCGATGAGATGTGATCCGATTTTATTGGTCTAATGACTATATTGTCAGGTTAACCCCTATGATTGGCTTTGGAAGCCGATTGATCGAGAAATAAGGAAACGTAACAGATGGCATCAAATTCATTTGCACAAATGCAGTTTGGACTTGATCCAACCATAGAGGAAATGCGCGACGTTGTGCGCCGTTGGGTCGATAATAAACTAGCGCCGCGGGCAGCAGAGATTGATGAAAGCAATCAATTCCCGCGTGATCTTTGGCCAGAACTTGGCGACCTCGGACTTCTGGGCCTAACGGCAAGTGAAGACTATGGCGGCACGGGCCTCGGATATACCGCCCACTGCGTTGTCATGGAGGAAGTCTCACGGGGGTCCGGTGCCGTTGGCTTGTCTTATGGCGCGCACTCCAATCTGTGTGTCAACCAAATCAATTTGAACGGGACAGACGATCAAAAAGCGCGTTACCTTCCCAAACTCTGCTCCGGTGAACACTTGGGCGCGCTCGCCATGTCGGAGCCAGGCTCCGGCTCCGATGTCGTCTCCATGCGCCTCAGGGCCGACAAACGCGGCGACCAGTATATCCTCAACGGCAATAAAATGTGGATTACCAATGGCCCGACCGCCGATGTTCTTGTGGTCTATGCGAAGACAGAGCCTGACGCAGGTTCACGGGGGATTACCGCTTTCCTTATCGAAAAAGACTTTGCTGGTTTCTCGACAGCCCAAAAACTCGACAAGCTGGGTATGCGTGGCTCCGACACGTGCGAACTTGTCTTTGAAGATTGCACCGTACCCGAAGAGAATATTTTGGGTGGCTTGAACGATGGGGTTCGGGTCCTGATGAGCGGTCTCGACTATGAGCGTGTAGTCCTCGCGGCGGGTCCTATAGGCATCATGCAGGCGGCCATGGACATTGTCATGCCCTATGTGCACGAACGCAAGCAATTCAATAAACCCATCGGCGAGTTTCAATTGGTACAGGGAAAAATCGCCGATATGTATACAACGATGAACGCCTGCCGTGCTTACGTCTATGCTGCGGCGGGCGCCTGCGATCGTGGTGAGGTTACCCGCCAAGATGCCGCTGGATGCATTCTTTATGCGGCAGAAAAAGCGACAGCGGTCGCCCTCGATGCGATTCAACTCCTAGGCGGCAATGGCTATATTAATGAGTACCCGACGGGCCGCCTCCTTCGCGACGCCAAGCTCTACGAAATTGGTGCCGGAACATCGGAAATTCGCCGCATGTTAATTGGGAGAGAACTGTTCACACTTACAGGATAGGTTTATCAAACAGCACTTAGGTTTTAGAGTTTCGAATCGCCAATATTGACCGAACCCGCAGAACATAACTTCACACCGCTTAGACGCACCCCGGCGTATCAGCTCGTTTATGACGCGATCGAAGGCGATATTCTTTCAGGGCGCCTCGATGACGGGTCAACGCTCCCAACAGAAGGCGCGCTGGCAGAACAGTTCGACGTCCACCGCTCAACGGTCCGCGAAGGGTTACGACTCCTTGAACAACAAGGCCTTGTCCGCCGAGGCGCCGCAAAACGCATGGTCGTCGCCGCACCCGAAACAGGGGAAACCGCTGCACGCGCCTCAAAAGGCCTCGCGCTGAACGGCGTTACCTTTGAAGAAGTTTGGACGGCCCTTGCCCTCTTCCAGCCCGAAGCGGCCCGCTTTGCATGCGCCCACATGAAACCGGAAACGCTTCAACGACTTACGGCAGTTAACAATGCCCTTGCGGCGCGCCAATCATCAGAGGACACCATAAATGCTGCGTTCGACTTTTTTCAGGAGATTGCCGCCGCCTCCAATAACCGCGTCATCAATGTGCAACTTCAGTCTCTCAATATTCTCATTCGCTCAAGCCTCGCCAAGGTGATCAACGAACTCCCAAAAGCAGCAAGCCGTATTGAACTCGCACAAGTCAGGATAATCGAAGCGTTCGAAGCCGGGGACGCCGCCGCCGCCGCCCGCTGGATGCGCCGCCATGTAGACGACCTAAGACGGGGTTATGATGTGGCGGGCGTCCCCATGGATAGCCGGGTAGCTTGAATTACAGTGGCATCATTGGGCAAGGGCCATGATACGATTGTGTCCTTCGTTAAAGCGTCGACACTTCAATTGGAATCGGGACGACGCTTTAAGTCTTTGTTGTTACGCATTTCCTTAACGCCAACCGCACACACTTGGCTTGGAAATGCTTTAGGCGCAGTATTATACGCGTCGCCTTTTCGCGTTCATCTTCTGTCCCTTATGCAAGCCCCCCCCACAAAAGCGAACGCATTAGCTCAAGCAAGACATGCAAAGGTCAGACGCGTTAAACGCTTTTAGCGAACTGCCATCATCAAGGTCCGATAGCTGACTTGCATACTTTACCGCGTATTGGGTGGGCAGTGACGCCGCCGCGTCCTGCAAGCTATATTCCGTTGACCAACGAACATTTTTAAACAGATAGCGTGGCGGCGGTTTTAGACGTCTAAGGCCAACGAACCAGAAACCGCCATCATCCGCTGGTCCAAACACGGCATCGCAAGAGGTTAAGTGCGCGAAAGCGCGTTGCAATGCATTGCGGCTGATCAAAGGCGCGTCAACACCAATAATCCCAACGGGGCCGACCGGCGCGCTGGCGACTATCGCATTGAGGCGTGCGCCGAGGTCTCCGCCGACTTGGGGACAACGATACTCAGCGCGCGACCAACAGGTGAATTTGGCAGACAACGCAACGGGCGGATCAACGGCAAGAACAGTGCGCCAGGGGCCACCAACCGCGGCCTTTAGTGTCTTTGCCGTCATCCATCGGTTCAGCGCAATCGCGCGCGGCGGGCCGATATCATTCGCCAGACGCGTCTTCGCGCGGCCAGCGATTGGCACTTTTGCCATCACATAAAGTGTTGGGCGTCGGAGCATTTTTGGGGTCATGCTTCATATTGCTTAATAATTTCGCCCGGCGACTCGCCAGCACGGTAACGCCGCATAAACACCCAATTTCTCACGACACGGCGAAAATATCCGTTGGACGCATACCGATCAGCAGACGTGATCGCGAAAGCCGGCAATAACGCCACGGCATTGCGTCCGTAGGCCCTGTGGATCGCATCAATCAAAGCCACATCTTCAAATAAGGGCTCTTCATTGTAACCGCCAATGCTATTGTAGACCTGCCTTGAGATCAACAATCCTTGATCGCCATAGGGCATTCTAAAATGCCTTGTTCGAAAGTTAGCACCCCACGCAACAATTTTAGAGGCAAGTCCTACGTCGTCGAACCGTAAATGAAATGTCCCAACAACACCGTCCATCTTGTCGGTCATATTCGGATTTATAAATTCTTCGACTACCCTCTCCCAGCCAGCTTTAAACACGGTGTCGCTATGCAAAAATAAAAACCATTCAGCACGGGCCATTGCCGCGCCATGCTTCAGCTGTGTGCCGCGGCCATTCATTCCTTCTATAAAGGTCGCACCAAATGCGTCTGCGATCTCTTTTGTTCTGTCGCGCGACCCGCCATCACTAACAATCACCTCTTTTATTAATCCGTCTACCGAAGCTACCACTAGGCTAGAGAGGCACGCGGCAAGGCACTGATCCGAATTTAATGTCGGTATAATGACGGATAGTGGTGCGTCCTTAAAACGATTCATGGGGATAAAATCATTTAATCCTTATGCTTCGCTGACGATGTCTATACCACCGCATCCTTACAGCGGCCCATTTTACGAGCACAACCACAATCCGCATTACGCATAACCGAGATAGCGTCAACAGCAATAGAAAGAGGGATTCAAAATGTTCCTTATTTGTTCGACAACCACACTGCGCTTGGCGTCGTGAAAGCACCGCTCATTGCGCCTCGCCTGCGCGCGCGTTCCCCTCTCGACGCAAACTTCGCTGGATGGATGCATCGTCTTTTTTCGCCCCCTCGCATTGTTGACAAGGAAACGGTCTGTGGAAAATGAAACACAATTGTCCCTATTCGACGAATCGGATCGTTAATAGAATATTAACGGGTAATTTAATTACAACCGGGATGATAATAAATGCCGGCAAAGCCGACATTCGATATAGAAAACGAATTCGACGGCCTTATTGCTGGCGTCGATGAAGCCGGACGCGGTCCGCTTGCTGGTCCAGTGGTCGCCGGTGCTGTTATCCTTAATCCGAATTGTACGCCCGCGGGGTTGCGTGATTCCAAAACCCTGACCGAAAAAAGACGACGCGAACTTTCCGCAGCCCTGTGGAAAACAGCCCGGATTGGTGTTGGTGTTGCAAGCGTCAATGAAATCGATACCATGAATATTCTGCGTGCGACGCTTCTGGCAATGACGCGCGCGGTTGCCAATCTACCCGCTCCACCAAGCGCCTGTATTGTCGATGGATCAATCAAACCGCGCCTGCCCTGCCCGGCTTATGCCGTAGTAAAAGGCGACGCGAAGTCTCTTTCAATCGCTGCAGCATCAATTATCGCGAAAGTCACTCGAGACCGAATGATGCGCGAACTTGCCCGCGATTACCCTGAGTATTCGTGGGAAAAGAACAAAGGTTACGGCGCACCGGCCCACCAGGCGGCGCTCGACACCTATGGTGTCACCCCCCACCATCGTCGATCTTTTGCGCCGATCTACACTCGCATTGAAGCGACACAAGCTGGTCCGTTACTGGCTAATCCCTTCTTGGCGGCATCGTAATCAGCAAAAACCATTTATTATCCCCAATTTTTTCCACAAGGTCATTAAATTGTCAGGGTGATATTGTGACGAACCGATCGCACTAAATTATTTCCTCCTCCGAAAAAGAGTCGGTCCTTCCTGATCTTTTGTCGCAAAACAACCGCAGATCAAGACAGTCATAAGAATTTTTTAGCCTCAAGGGATTGACGGCGATTCGTCTCTGAATCACACTTGGATTCTGTTAATTTGGAGACGGATGAATGTCAGCTGTGATATCGGACTTGGACGCGAAACACAAAGTGCAACAGCCCAAAAAACGCGTTGAGAAAACCAATCGCACACATGGTCACTCCGTTGAAAAATCAGTTAAACTGGGATTGGTGCCAAACAAAAAAAATCGGGAAAGAGCCGCGGCAAAGTCGGATCGTGCTATTTTGCCGTTCGTCGACAAAATACTCAACGGCGACACTATCGAGCATCTGAAGAGTTTGCCAACGGACAGCGTCGACCTTGTCTTTGCCGATCCACCTTACAACTTGCAGCTCGGTGGAGGCTTGACCCGTCCTGACAATAGTCGAGTGAATGGCGTAGAAGACGACTGGGACAAGTTTGACAGCTTTTCAGAGTATGATGCTTTCACACGCGCGTGGCTCACGGAAGCGCGACGCATCTTGAAACCAAATGGCGCCCTTTGGGTGATTGGCGCCTATCACAATATCTTTCGTGTGGGTGCCGCGGTACAGGACACAGGCTTTTGGATCTTGAACGATGTTGTCTGGGTCAAAACAAACCCGATGCCAAACTTCAAAGGAACGCGCCTTGCCAATGCTCATGAAACACTGATTTGGGCATCACAATCAAAGTCTTCACGGTATACGTTCAACTATTCAGCGCTCAAAACTGCAAATGAAGATTTGCAAATGCGGTCCGATTGGACCCTTCCCATCTGCACAGGCGCAGAGCGACTGAAAGGCGTTGACGGTGCGAAGGCGCACCCTACGCAAAAACCGGAATCACTTTTACACCGTGTACTGATTGGCACATCAAACCCTGGCGATATTGTATTGGACCCGTTTTTCGGTTCAGGCACCACAGGCGCCGTTGCAAAACGTCTTGGTCGCCATTTCATTGGTATCGAGCGCGAGGCTGACTATATTGCGGCAGCGTCAAAGCGAATTGGCGCCGTGAAGCCCGTTGATGAAACAGACTTAACGACGACGCCGTCGAAACGTGCCGCCCCGCGCGTGCCATTCGGTGCCGTGATCGAACAGGGCCTCCTTCAACCCGGCGATACACTTTATGGCCCAAGACAAAAGACAAAAGCGAAGGTGCGGCCTGATGGGTCCCTCGTGGTAGAAGGAAAAGACGGCCAGGTCCAAGGCTCGATCCACAAAATGGGTGCCTTGGTCCAAAATGCCGAAGCTTGTAATGGGTGGACCTATTGGCGCTACGAAGAGGAAACCGGCCTAAAGCCCATCGATTTCCTCCGTGATAAGATCAGAAAACAAATGGGCTAATTCATTTCCAGCTCGAATGGCGACCGGCTGACGCGTGACGAAACGCTTACAATCAAAGATCTCAAGCCGTTCTGCGATTCCATTTCAGGCGGGACAGCTTTAGTTTAGTTTAGTTTGCTTAAAGCAGCGGCAACAGCTTTTCGCATTACCGTCGGCAACGATACCTCACTTGGGGCACCCCAGCTTTGTCCATCGCCACTGCGCCAGCCCTTGGGAGCATTTCCAACCATGACTTCAAGGTCCAAATGAAAATGCGTGAAGGTATGGCGGACCTTGCCAGCACTTTGCCAGTCTGCATCTGCTGGTGGCTTCGGACTAACTTTGCTTGCGGTCCACTCCGTGCCCGGAAGACCTAACATTCCACCCAATAAACCTTTTTCTGGCCGCTTTTCAAAGAGTATATCGCCTTTGGCATTCCAAAGCGCATAGGCGATGCCTTGCCGCTGAGGTTTCTCGGCTTTTGGCGCTTTTATCGGAAAGCGCGCAGGATTGTCAGTTTTTACCGCACGGCATTTTTGTTTGATCGGACACAAAAGACAAGTAGGACTGCGCGGCGTACAAATGCCTGCCCCGAGGTCCATCAGCGCTTGGGCGAAATCACCGCTTCGATCGGCGGGCCAAACTTCATTCATGGCCGCTTTTATTTCCCCTTTCGCTTGTTTAAGCGGGGTTTCAATGGCAAAGAGGCGGCTTGCAACGCGCTCGATATTACCATCAACAACAACGGCTCGGCGATTAAAGGCAATGGCAGCAATCGCAGCGGACGTATAGGCCCCAACCCCCGGAAGCTTTAAAAGCTCTTCCTCCGTATCAGGAAAAACACCACCATATTCTTTGGCTACAACACGGGCACATTTGTGGAGATTGCGCGCCCGTGCATAATAGCCAAGCCCAGCCCATTCCGCGAGCACATCATCTTGCTCTGCATGAGCGAGATCCATCACCGTCGGCCAGCGTTCCAAAAATCGGCTGTATCGTGGACGAACGGTTTGGACCGTTGTCTGTTGCAACATAATTTCCGAAAGCCATACCCGATAGGCATCCGCCTGCGCACCAGAAGCACGGGCAGCGGGGCCGACCCGCCAGGGCAACTCACGAGCATTTGCATCGTACCATGACAATACAGATGAAGAAATTTGGTTTGACATAGCCTATGGGTATACCGAAAACAGCGCTCCTTAAAAGGCGACTTTTTGCGGTATTAGTACATGACACCACAGCGCTCACGTGTCTGTGATCGAAGAAAATAATAATGGCAATCGGCCAAGCCCCGCCCCTTCGCAGATCGGCCCTTTCGCAGATCGGCACGTTCATCGTATGGTAGGATTTCGATTTTTGAACCATTATCAGTCTTAAACTTGGGGTACCGAACCCGGGACATTGAATGAAGACTATGACGCGCTCTCTAAACGCCGATATTCATGCCGAAATGCGCGCGGCAAAGCGTCGTCTTATCGCACGACACGCAGACCACATCCAAACGCCACGCCCCACAAAACCCGCCCGCAAGGCGGCGACAGTGGCCGCTACCAAAACTGGGATCGTTATGGCGAGGGTCGCGCAACGCACCCGGTTTGCCGATCCTGCGTTAGTGCGGATCTGGAAGGATGTTGTTGGCGAAGAGTTCGCTTCCCTCTGTCGCCCGGGCCGGATGAGCGGTGGCCGCGCCAATCGGACGTTCGAAGTTTGCACCCCCAATGGCGCAGCGGCGACGGCTGTTACTTTAAAAATGGATGAGCTCAAAGAGCGCCTCAATGCCCACTACGGACCCGGTACCATCGGTGTGGTGAAGGTCCGCCAGACGAGCAGGATCGCAAAGGGACAAACCGCGAAGAGCGATATCGAGGCATCGGGGCTGGGCCGCTTTCGCGGCAAAGAATAACAGCGAATGGGCCAACGATGCTTCTGGCTTAGCTCTTTGTTTCCTGCGTTACCTAGTGAGGCCTCAGAAAAACTGCGGCGTTTTTGACCAATGCGACAGAAACGACATCGCCCCCTAGCGCTGATGGCTTTGCTGGCCTAGTTTGCCGACAAAATTGAAAAATGAAAAAACAGAGCCCAAAGAGGATTGCGTTAAATGAATAGATTAGGTCGCGTTTCAGTGAGTATCCTCCTTCTGTTTGGTGCTATTGCCTGTAGCGCCGCTGAGTCCGGCTCGGACGAGAAAAAAGGCTCTTCAGGCGTCGCTGATCAATCATCCACGTCAATTACGGATGGCGATAGCACGTCTTCGCCCAATAGCATTGCTAAGACAGATATGACCCTTGGCGCAGAAGACGCGCCACTGACCCTTATTGAGTACGCATCTCTCACCTGCCCGGCCTGTGCAAACTTTCATGAGAATGTCTACCCAACAATCAAAGAGAAGTTCATCGATACTGGCCAGGTCCGATTTGTGTTTCGTGAATTCCCAACGGCGCCCGTTGATTTCTCACTCATTGGCTCAGTTTTGGCGCGTTGCGCAGCTGAGGAAGTTGGATCAGATGGGTATTTTCTTCTGTTAAAAGCACTCTTTAAAAATCAGCGTACATGGATTTATGGGGAAGATCCTAAGCTTGAGCTCCTGAAGATTGCAGGCCAAGCGGGCATGGATGAAGCCGCCTTCGATGCGTGCTTGAAAGAACGCCAGGACCTCGTTGATTTAATTCGTGATAATGCCGAGGCGGGAAGCGAAGCTTTCGATATCACCGGAACGCCAACGCTCGTGCTCAATGGCGAGAAGATAAAATACGGGTCGGTCGACGAATTGGTTGAACAAATCGAAACCGCTGTGACGGCAGCGAACGATGCTGACGCCGACGATGGATCAAATGGTTAAGCCCCCCCGAACGGGTAAAGGGGTTTCACCTTTCTTTGTTTGGTTCATGGACTAAAGCGCCTCCGTTTAATTGGAATCAGAACGGCGCTTTGATTCCATTTGCAGCTATGCTGCTGTAAACACTCTCAAGTGAATTTCCGGCGGAAATTGTTCGGTGAGTCTTGTTCCGCGGGACTTTACTCCAGTTGGATTTGTGCAAGATCCGATAGCCGTACTGGCAGTATTGGTTAATTGCTATTTTAACCAAGGCACCGAAATCTAACTTTTTTTGCCTCATTACCATCGGAACGGTCCTTGGTGCGCGCGCTCCTATGACTGCAATGCTCTGGATCTTTTGGTTAAAAATCCCTGCTCTCGATGCCTCTTACCTTAAGAATAGGGTCGCTGTTGCTGGTAAAGGATTTGGATTTCCTACAGCACCGACAAAATATCCTCAGTTCAGGTTGATTAGTTAAATTGCCGCCAGAGAAGAATCGGCGATCATTGGATCTTCTAAATGGTGCGTCCGATGCTTGTTCAGATTTTCTTGCTACTATTTGCTAAAATGTGGCGCAACGGTATTTGGTTCACTTTAAGACACATTACCCAATTGAGTGCCTAACTAATTGAGAACTAAAGCGAAATGCCGCGTAGACTATAGTAGATATGTGGTAGTCTTGAGCAAATGGCTTAGGAAGGGTCTTGCGTGAAGTTTACAAATCTTCGTCTCATTGGATTTAAGTCCTTTGTCGATACCACTGACCTCGATATCCGCGATGGACTGACAGGCATTGTCGGTCCTAACGGTTGTGGAAAATCAAACCTACTTGAAGCCTTAAGATGGGTTATGGGCGCAACGTCTGCGAAGGCGTTGCGCGGTGGCGGGATGTCAGACGTTGTCTTTGCTGGCTCAGCCATGCGCCCTGCCCGCAACTGGGCGGAAGTAATTCTGACGCTCGACAACTCCGACCGAACGGCGCCTGCAGAATATAATGATACAGAGACCTTAGAGATATCTCGGCGTATCGTTAAAAATGATGATGGCGCTCAATCGATCTATCGCATCAATTCTAAGGAAGTGAGGGCGAAAGACGTTCAGCTATTATTTGCCGATGCGTCGACAGGGGCCAACTCTCCTGCTCTTGTTCGCCAAGGACAAATCTCTGAACTGATTAACGCCAAACCACAAAACAGGCGTCGACTTCTGGAAGAGGCGGCGGGTGTGACGGGACTTCATTCGCGGCGGCACGAAGCGGAGCTACGATTAAGGGCGGCGGAGCAAAATCTTTCGCGGCTCGACGATGTTATCGGTGAACTCGAGAGCCAAAAAACAACGCTCTCTCGACAGGCCCGCCAGGCAACGCGGTATAAAAATGTATCCCGCGATATACGGCGCACAGAAGCAGGTGTTGCTTATTTGCGATGGCGAGAGGCCGTCGCGGCGCGTGACGAAGCAATGGCTGCCTTCGATGAAGTTGGGACGTTGGTTGAAGAAACCGCAAGAGTTGCCGCAGCGGCCGGCGTGGCGCAGGCAGCTGCACATGAAAAGCTTGATCCTCTCAGGCAGGCGGAAGCGGAAACAGCTGCAGGACTACATCGCTTGACCGTTGCACGTGAAGGCCTTGATAGCGAAGCAGAACGCGCAGCTTCTGAACTGGCCAAAATCACGGCTGACCTTGAAAGCTATACGAAAGATCGCCAGCGGGAAGAAGAACTGCGCAATGACGCGATAGAGGCCATCGCGGCTCTAGAACGTGAAACGGAAGGTCTCGGCGAGCGGGAAGACCATGAGAAGTCCCGGATCGAGGAAGCCGAACGCACCCTAAACGACGCCAGCGACATTCTAAAAAGTGCAGAGCAACGTTTCGATGAGAAAAACGCAGAAATCACTGAGATAGAAGCGGAGCGACGAGCACTTCAGGCATCAGAAGAAGCAAGTCAACGCCGAATTGAGAAAATTGCCTTAAGTGTCAAAGCGTTGCTGGATGAACGCGACCGCCTCGTACCGAGTGACGAACAAGCCGCCACGTTAGAAGCGGCAAAATCTGCCCTCACCGAAAGTGAACAAAATTTAGCAGCCGCCGATGTCGCGTTCCATGAGAGTGAAGTAGCACGTGCCGGTGCAGAAGATAATGAACGGCGCTTAGCCAAACCAAAAGATGATGCACGCAAAGCCTATTCCGAACTAAAAGCAGAATGCGATGCATTAGAACGAATCCTTGGCGCGCAAGCCGATGGCCATTGGCCTGGTGTTATTGAATCCATCGAAGCGACTTCCGGTTATGAAACAGCACTCGCCGCAGCCTTGGGCGATGATCTCGATGCGGCACTCGATTCGGAGGCACCAGCTTATTGGGCAAGTCAACAGGGTACTGATTTCTCAGCGAGTGAGACAGGAACAAGCCTGCCATTCGGTGCTGAACCACTTTCGCGTTTTGTCAATGCTCCTGAAGTCTTGGCTCGTCGTTTGGCCATGGTTGGCGTTGTGGAAAGTGAGAATGGTGCCGAACTCGCAACGGCGCTTAAGCCTGGTCAACGACTAGTCACGCGAAACGGTGATCTGTGGCGTTGGGACGGCTTCGTGAAACGCGCTGAGGCAAAGACCGCAGCCGCTATTCGATTAGAACAGCGCAATCGCCTCACGGGACTGATAGAAGGGTTAGAACAAACACGTTTGCATGCTGAAGAGACTGTGTCAGCGCATGAAAAATGTCTTGAGATCTTGAGAGAAAGCCAGTCAGCCGAGCGCGACGCTAGAAATACGCTGAGTGCGGCACGTAAGGCCGTTGATGCGGCACGCAATGATTTAGCATCAATCGAAAAGCAACATGAACGGGCGACGGCAAGACTTTCGGCGATCGCAGATACCCTCGAAGCAGCCACGTCAGAAAAAGCCGAAACAGAGCAAACGCGAACTGATGCACGTGAAGCCCTATCGCGTCTACCGAACGCCGCTGCTGGTGCACAGGCGCTCGCATTGTCGCGCGAAGCATTAAGCAAAGCCAGGACAACCGAAACAGAAGCAAGAGCCGCATTTAGAGATTTGACGCGCGATGCCGAAATGCGCGCGAGCCGTCGCCAGGAATTAGCGCGAGAAATTGGCGTTTGGAAAACACGTGGTGAGTCTGCAGCACAAAGAATAAACGATCTTGTAGAGCGGCTTGATGCGCTGAGTGCCGCAAAGGCAGAGGCCGAAAATGCACCGCTCGCCATCGAGGAAAAACGCAAGAGTCTTCTGAACCAATTGGGCGACGCAGAAGAAAGGCGCCGCACAGCAGCAGATGCTCTTGCAACCGCCGTAAACGAAGCGCAGGTGGCGGATCAAACGGTCAAACAAGCCGAAGCCGCCGCAAGCGATGCTCGGGAAGGACGCGCCCGTCTTGATGCCCAAGCAGAAAGTGCCGTGGCGCGCGTTGAAGAAGCCACTAGCCTTGCCCATGAGACCTGTTCGTGTGCGCCTGAAGAACTGACAGAAATTGCAGAATTTAAGGATGATGCAAATCCACCGGAACGCGGAGATCTGGAGCGCAAGTTAGAGCGCTATAAACGCGAGCGTGAAAATCTTGGCGGTGTTAATTTGCGGGCTGACGAAGAACTTGAGGAAGTGACGGAGCGACTGACCGAGATTGGCGCCGAACGCGAAGACTGTGAGGCCGCGATCCGTAAACTTCGCGCCGCTATCGGTAGTATCAATCGGGAAGCGCGTGAACGGTTGAACGCGGCATTTGAGACCGTGAATACGAATTTCTCAACTCTCTTTACGCGGCTCTTCAATGGCGGTCAGGCCGAATTGCGGATGATCGAGTCCGAAGACGTGCTGGAGGCTGGTCTGGAAGTATTTGCCTCCCCGCCAGGAAAAAAGTTGGCGTCAATGTCACTTATGTCAGGAGGCGAGCAGGCTCTTACAGCCACAGCGCTAATTTTCGCCGTGTTTATGGCGAATCCCGCCCCCGTCTGTGTTCTTGACGAGGTTGATGCCCCGCTTGACGATGCGAATACGGAGCGTTTCTGCCGTCTGCTCCATCAAATGGCGAGCGAGACGAAGACGCGGTTCCTAGTGATCACACACCATGCCCTTTCGATGTCGCGCATGAACCGATTGTTTGGCGTCACAATGATGGAGCGCGGTGTAAGCCAACTCGTTTCAGTGGATCTTAACGCGGCTGAAGAGCTTGTGGCGGCTGAATAGATACGCGCCTCGGCAATCTGTACGGCCAAAAATCCATGAAGAGATCAAAGGCCATCAACGCGGCCAGCCGCCTTTCATCGATGTCCCGATAGGAAAAAAACCCATTTCCGGCTGGATTACGCATTGCTCAAAAACGAGTCGACTTTTTTGCCAATAAAATCAAAAGATTAGCGCCCAAAAAGGATGCTTGACGCTGCATTGCGGCACCGCTACTGTCCGCCCGAATTTCACGGAGGTGATGCTCAGTATCTCCTCCTCCCCGAGATAAACGCGCATCATGCGCCGCTCCAACGTACCCCGCGTTGATCGCCCTCGCTGTCGCGACGGGTGCAAACAACACAGGAAAACCCAGATTGGGTCCTCTGCGATATCGACAGAGGCGATGAAAGCGGTAATAAGGCGCACAGTTTATGGTATCGAAAGCCGAAACAGAGAAAGCGACAAAGAACGACGCCGATAAGACAGACCCAAACGCGATAACAGAAATTGTCAACTCTTCTTCATCATTGAAACAACTGTCCGATCGACTTGATGCAAAACGCAGCGCCAAGGCGGCCATTGAAAACAGTGAGGAGAAACGAAAAGCCGAAGGACGAGCGCTTGGGCAAGGAATGCGCCTTGCCTCAGAACTGCTTGCAGCAATGATCGTTGGCTTGTTGCTGGGGTTAGGGATTGACCAATTCACTGGCTTGGCGCCGTTGGGATTGCTTGTTGGCTTATTTGTTGGCTTCGCTGCTGGGTTAAGGAACGCCACAACAGCGCTTAGTCGGTCGCAAGAGGCACCGGAAAGCGCTTCTAAAGACAACGCTTAAAAAGCGATGAGAAATTACGGAAGACGAAGCAATGGTTAGGTTTTACGCAGCGGGTCCAATGGAACAGTTTGAAATCCATGCCCTTGTGCCGTTATCACTTGGCTCGATTGATGTTTCATTCACAAATTCCACCTTGTGGATGTGGATTGCTTTTGGCGTTGCCGTCCTGTTCTTTGCCGTGGCAACGCGGTCTCGGGCGTTAATTCCTGGCCGCATGCAATCGATTGCTGAGCTTCTATATGATTTCGTTGCGGACATGGTGCGCGGCGCGATTGGACCGGAAGGGATGAAGTTTTTCCCGTTCGTCTTTACACTGTTTATCTATATATTGTTGGCAAATCTATTGGGGCTGTTTCCATCGATCCCAGGATTGACGCACACATTTACAACCACAAGCCACATCGCCGTAACCTTTGGGCTTGCCATGCTGACAATCGGCATCGTCATCATTTATGGCTTTATGAAAAATGGACTTGGCTTTCTGAAACTTTTTGCGCCATCGGGCGTGCCTGGTTGGCTCTTGCCGCTCATCGTGTTGATTGAATTTGTCTCCTTCCTTTCGCGCCCCTTGAGCCTTGCTATTCGTTTGTTCGCCAATATGCTAGCTGGCCATATTATTTTGAAGGTTTTTGCCGGCTTTATCATTTCGTTGCTGAGTGCTGGCGGTGTCGTAAGCGCCATCGCAATCTTCCCTTTCCTTGGCACGATTGCGATTACGCTTCTTGAATTTCTTGTGGCGTTTCTGCAGGCATACGTTTTCGCAATATTGACTTGCATCTATCTCAATGATGCGGAAAACGTGGGTCACCATTAGGACAATAACCCGCTTAAATAATAAGACTTCCAACCCCGATTGCAGCGTACGGGTCCGCAGCAACACTAGGGACAACGACCCGAAGAGTTGACTGAAAAATAAGAAATGGACGTAACGAGCATGACCCCAGAAGCAGCAAAATTAATCGGCGCCGGTATAGCGGCGCTTCCCCTCGCCGGCGCAGGCGTAGGCCTTGGATTGATCTTCGGTAACTTCCTATCAGGTGCCTTCCGCAACCCTTCCGCGGCAGCCGCCAATCAGCAGACGCTACTTCTTGCATTCGCCCTCACCGAATTTACCGGTCTATTGGGCTTTGTTGTCGCTATGCTTATCCTGTTCGTATTTTAGACGAATAGAACATACCACAGCACGCGGGTTCGTATCATGTGGCCGTCCGCTAAGTCGAGTAATTAGGCTGTTACCGGTAAACGGTAATAGCCGCTCGTTGGTCATTGTGGATGACTGTCACGAAAATCAGTGTGCGTATAGATACTAATATGAATCCGAGGTGCCAATGTCGGCAACACCCATCTTGCTTTTAGCCGCAGAAGCCGCAACAGAATCGTCCAGTGGCGGTCTGCCGCAAATGGACTTCTCAACCTATCCAAGTCAGATTTTCTGGCTGTTGATTACCTTTGGTGTTCTCTACTGGTTGATGTCTTCTGCCATACTACCGCGCCTCGGCGGTGCTATTGAAGAACGCCGCGATCGGATAGCCGACGACCTCGACCATGCGGCTGAGGCCAAACGGGAAGCAGAAGAGGCCGAACGCGCCTACAACACGGCGCTTGCTGACGCGCGAGCGAAAGCACAATCGATCGCCGCAGAAACACGCGAAAGCGTCGAGGCAGAAATTGCCGAGATGCAAGTCGCTGCCGATGCAAAAGCAGCACAACAGATCGAAGAAGCAGAAACGCGTATTGCGGCAATGAAAGATGATGCCACCATCAAAGTGCGTGAAGCGGCGAGCGACGTGGCTAAATCCATTATTGCGACACTGATCGATGAGACCCCTAGTGACGATACGATCTCATCAGCCGTCAATCGAATTGCATCCGAATAACCTTTAGGGCGAAAGAACAACAGTGATGACCATGACGAATGTGATCTCTACGCTCCTCCTCTCCGCAGCGGAAACCGCCGGTTCGGCCCATGGCGCAGAACCGATGTGGAAAGATACGTCGCTCTGGGTGAGCGCCGGTTTTCTGATTGTTGTCGGTTTTGCCCTTTATAAAGGGGTGCACAAATCGGTTGGAACGGCATTGGATAAACGGGCGCAGGACATTGCCGATGAGCTCGACGAAGCCCGTAAAATGCGTGAAGAGGCGCAAGAGATCCTGGCCCAATATCAACGGCGCCAAAGAGAAGCCGAAGAAGAAGCCAACGCTATCGTCGAACAAGCAAAACGCGACGCAAAGCGCCTCGCCGCAAGCATGCGTGAGAAATTAGACGAGCAGATCGCCCGCAGAGCAAAGTCCGCAGAGGAAAAAATTGCCCGCGCCGAAACGCAAGCGTTAGCTGAGGTGCGAAACCAGACCGTTGACGTCGCAATAGAAGCCACCCGCGATATCATCCGCAATCGGATGGACCAAAGCGCCCATGCAGCGCTGGCGGAAAAAGCCGTCGATGAGTTGAAAGACCGTCTTCACTAAAGCGTGTCGCACATATGTAGCTGCCGGTTGAGCGCGGGGAAATGCGCAAAATCAATAACTTAAAGCGCCGTTCTGCTTCCAATAGAAACGGAAGCGCTTTAAGCAACACGAAATATATTAATTCGTCACGAAACTTCGATAACCTCTTACCAAAAAGCAACTTATTCCCTTATCAGGATTTCGTCAGTAATTGATGCTTTTGCCCATCCCTCAAAAAAACAGAGAACTTCAACTTTCACTTCCAGCTAACTGCGAGTGTCCAAAGACATCGACGCATGGAACCGGCGTAGCAACCTAAAAAGCTCAACAAGGTCGTCCTTGTCGAAAGATTGAGCATAATCGGCCATATTCGGAGCCACGCGTTTGATTGCTTTATCGCGCACCTTCCGCCCCTTCACCGTTATGGCGACAAGCTTACTGCGTTTATCCGTCGGGTTTTCTGTGACCTTGATCAACCCACGTTCTGACATTTTTGCGAGACTGTTTGTCATCGTCGCCTTTGTAACGCCCATTTCATCGGCCAACGATTGAGGCGTTTTGGGGTCCCCGAACCTTACCAAGCGATTCAACAAACTAAAATGCGATAGATGGAGCTCATTGTCCTGACTTTTATTGAATTCTGCAGTGCTTTGCTGGTGGATAATGGTCACCTCGGTCAAGACCGCAAAAACCATCGTGACCGCATCAACTGATGATAGCGGCTGTTTTTCATCCCCGATGTACCAAACGCTTTCTGACATAGTGTGCGACACGCAATCTTTTTTTCAAACGTTATCAATGGTTTTACGGGATAGCACATTTTTTCGTTAGACGCCATACTTTTTAGCTTGACGCCATACTATGTAGTACGATATCTAACGAATATTGGTGAGGGGCCTCCCGCACAGTTTTGCTCTATAAGGATGCAGGCATGAGACAACGTTCTTTTTACTATGGACTTCTAGGAGCCGCCGTATTTGTTCCGGGGTTTATTGCGCCGGTAAACGCACAATCAGACGCAAAACCGAAGTACGATGACTTTATAGCCGTGGGGGCTGTCAGCGTACCGGAGTTTGAAGGGTCTGATAGTCAGCAGACGGTACCACTCTTGTTTGGACAGGTGAGCTTCTCTGGAAATCGCTACTTGTCGATTCAGGGCACTGGCCTCCGCGTTAACGTTTTGAACAGCTCAAAATGGTCGGCAGGGCCTTCTGCGAACTTCCAGTTCGGACGAGACGACGGCGTTGAAAGCGCGAGGATTGCTGCCCTCCAAGAAGTCGATATCGCTATCGAACTCGGGGGTTTTGTGAGTCGAAGCTGGGTCGGCGTCGGGCATCCGACCGGCGTTTTGACGGCTGGATTAAACTTCGTGCACGACGTTGCTGGCGCACATGATGGTTGGCAAGCTCAGGCCAGCATGGGCTACGGCCGCAATTTCGGAAATAGGTTTCGCCTTACTGGCAACGCTGGTGCGACATTCGTTAATGACGACTACGCTGAAACCTATTTTACAGTGTCAGATACTGACTCAGCCCGAAGCGGTCTCGATACATTTCAGGCCGAAGGCGGCTTGAAAGACGTTGGCGTAAGTCTTGTAGGGACCTATAAATTAGCGGATCGATGGTCGGCAGTTGGCTTTACATCCTACAGACGCCTCGTTGGCGACGCCGCAGATACGCCGATCGTCGATCGCGAGGGCGACGCAAATCAGCTGATCGTTGCGATTGGCGTAGGCTATTCATTCTAGTGGGATGCAATCAGAATGCTCAGCCTGACATTAGCGCGGATAGGTTCAACTTGCTCGTCCACGGCGTAGGCCCTCAGCAACCTTGAGAAATTTGCGGGATTTTGCGTAACGGAGAATCTTTCGCTCATCTTATTTCATTTAAGAGAGCGAAGATAAGACGGAAATCCGGGCCAGAAGCATCGGCCGCCCAACATATTCTCAACGTCGGTTGGAAAGGGCCACACACCTAGCGTCTTCATTGTGTGCCGAATGAGCCAAAAGGCGCACTGACCGTTACAATTAAAGCATTTCCAAGCCAAGTGTGTGCGGTTGGCGTTAAGGAAATGCGTAAAATCAAAAACTTAAAGCGCCGTTCTGACTCCAATTGAAACGGAGACGCTTTAGTCAATATCAAATGATTTTATAAAATCCCAAATCTAAGTCTAATAATTGAGATCACCGAGATTTCCGGACGCTACGTATCGCGAATTATAGATTTCAAAAGACAGTCGTGTTTGAAGCGCTGATGCCGCCTTCTCGCGACAAATCGTCAATCGCCGCACAACTCACTGGCAACCGGTATTAATCGATCCGGACGACAAAGCATGGCATATGAACTTGGATTCATGCGCCATCCTTTAAATCTTTGCTTTTACGCGTGCCTTCAGCGCAATTAATCAATAGGAACCATTAACCGGTAACCACTTATGCGCGACACACTCTACTTCCTTTGCCCTCACCTACTCCGCTGCGGCGGCGGGTGCGGATGGTTTCCAGCTTAATATTGGCTTGCGGGCCGCTGCTGTCTCATCCAAACGCTTTCTTGGCGCGAATTGCGGAGCTGTCTTGAACATTTCGGTTTCGCCTGCTTTCGCCCGGCGAGCGAGCGACAGAAGCGAATCACAAAACTTATCGAGCTCAGCTTTCGATTCCGACTCCGTTGGCTCGATCAGCATTGCCCCATGGACAACTAGCGGGAAATACATCGTCATCGGATGATATCCCTCATCAATCATCGCCTTGGCAAAGTCGATGGTTTCGACACCTGTATCTTTCAGGAAGCGATCGTCAAACAATGCCTCATGCATACAATAACCGTTAAATGCAGGCGTCATCTCTGATTTCAATCGTGCAAGGACATAATTAGCATTCAGAACAGCGTCCTCAGCCGCACGCTTCAGCCCATCAGCACCATGGCTCAACATGTATGATAAGGCGCGGACAAACATTCCCATCTGTCCGTGGAACGCCGTCATGCGGCCAAAGCTCTCCTGCCCTTCCCCATCGGTGGACTTTGCCGCGCGACGGGTTTCTATAAGAGAGAAACGCTCGCCATCCCTGCGCACAAAAGGCACTGGGGCAAATGGGGCAAGCGCCTCTGAAAGAACAGTTGGCCCTGAACCAGGACCACCACCGCCATGCGGGGTCGAAAATGTCTTATGCAGATTAATATGCATCGCATCGACACCAAGATCACCAGGGCGCGCCTTAGCCATAATCGCATTGAAGTTCGCGCCGTCGCAGTAAAAATAGCCGCCAGCCTCATGGACAGCGTCGGCAATCTCACGAATATCCCGCTCAAACAAACCACAGGTATTCGGGTTCGTAACCATAATACCGGCAACATCAGGCCCCAACTTAGCTTTCAACGCCTCAAGGTCGACCCGGCCGTCTTCATTGGCTGGTATGGCGTCCACTTTAAAACCGCATTGCGCTGCCGTGGCAGGGTTTGTTCCGTGTGCTGATTCTGGCGCCAAAACGCGCTTGCGTGTGTCGGCTTCCCCGCGCGCCGTAATAGCGGCTTTTATTGCCATCATCCCGCACAATTCACCATGGGCACCAGCTTTGGGCGACATGGCGACAGCCGGCATGCCCGTCAACTCTTTTAACCAGTCCGCAAGCGTATCGATTAATTCCAACGCCCCTTGCACGGTTGATTCCGGTTGCAATGGATGAATGTCAGCGAACCCTGGAAGGCGCGCCATCTTTTCGTTTAGACGAGGATTGTGCTTCATCGTGCACGAACCAAGGGGAAATGGCCCCACATCAATGGCGTAGTTCTTGTGCGACAAGCGCACAAAATGGCGCATGGTTTCTGGCTCGGATAACCCGGGTAGACCAATCGACGCGTTCCGTTCAAGTCCGCCTAACCGGTTCTTCCTGGGACGAACCGTTCGCACGTCGACCCCGGTACGCGCAAAAGCATCTTTCTCAAAGATCAACGGTTCTTCAATGCGCAAGCCACGGTTGCCACTAGCCGTTTGCCGTTCATCGGGCTGGACAGATGTTGCAATCGTTTCGGCGCGAGTTGGCCGGCCTTCTGAGTTCATGGTCATGACAGCACCTTCTTTAGCGCAGTGGTATACGCATCAATATCATCGTCGGTAACACATTCAGTTGCAGCGACGATCAATAGGTTTTCAGCGGCTGGTGTTTCGGTCCAAAGCCGAGAAGCCGGTACACCCGCGATAATGTTTTCACTGGCCAAGGTTTCAACAACCTCAGCTGCTGGTTTCGGCAATCGAAGCGTAAACTCGTTGAAGTAAGCCTTGTTGATAATTTCAACACCAGGAACCGACGTTAGTGCATCCGCTGCCTTACACGCTGCATCATGGTTCGCAGCCGCAAGCGAGCGAAGCCCCACCTCGCCTAGCAACGTCATATGAACGGTAAATGCAAGGGCACATAAACCCGAATTCGTGCAAATATTTGACGTCGCTTTATCACGACGAATATGCTGCTCGCGCGTTGACAAGGTCAGGACAAAGCCGCGTTCGCCGCTTGCATCTTCGGTGACACCGCAAAGGCGCCCCGGCATAGAGCGCACATATTTACTCCGTGTCGCAAATAATCCAACATAAGGTCCACCGAAATTCAGGCCATTTCCAATCGACTGCCCCTCTGCAACCACAATATCAGCGCCCATTTCACCTGGGCTTTCAATCGCGCCTAGGGCCATTATTTCAGTCACAACAGCGACGAGAAGTGCGCCCTTTTCGCGCGCCGCAGATGCGATGGGCCGAAGGTCTCTAACATTGCCAAAGGCATCTGGCGTTTGAACGATGACACAAGATGTCTCATCATCTATTTGTGCCGCTATGTCCTCGCCTGCGGATGGATCAAGCTCATTGTATTCAACTGTGTCGCCAATAAGCTCCGAATTTGTTCGGGTGACAGCAGCGTAATGGGGATGCAACCCTCCAGACATGAGAACCTTTTTCCGCTTGGTCACCCGCCGCGCCATGAGCGCCGCTTCAGCACATGCGGTCGAACCGTCATACATGGATGCATTCGCAACCTCCATTCCGGTCAACGCCGCGCCTTGAGTTTGAAACTCAAACAGATATTGCAAGGTCCCTTGTGCAATTTCTGGTTGATACGGCGTATATGCCGTCAGAAATTCAGAACGCTGAATAATGTGGTCGACAGTCGACGGCACGTGGTGCTTGTACGCGCCGGCGCCTAAGAAAAATGGGCCGTTCGTTGCGGCTCGGTTCTTTTTCGCCAAGCTGCCGAGAATTCTCTCAACGTCCAGTTCACTCTTATGAAGCGGTAGTTCTAAAGACGGGTCTAAGAAATCGTCCGGAACATCTTCAAAAAGTGTATTGATATTAGGCGCGCCAACAACACTCAACATTTGCTGACGATCCACATCGGACAGTGGTAAGTATCGCATCTTAAAGCGCCTCCAAAAGTTCTTTATACTGCTCTTCGCTCAACAGACTTTCGAGTTCAGCGGCGTTTGCGAGCTTTAATTTCACGAACCACGCAGCACCAGCGGGATCTTCATTTACCTTTGCTGGCTCATCGACAATCGTATTATTTATTTCCACGATTTCACCCGTTACAGGCGCATAAACGTCTGAGGCAGCTTTGACCGATTCGACAACCGCCATATCTGCGTCTTTTTCGTAGCTGCTTCCAACGTCAGGAAGCTCAACAAACACGACATCGCCTAATTGTTCCGCCGCATGCGGCGTTATACCGACCGTTGCGATATCACCATCGATAAGAAGCCACTCATGCTCTTTTGTATATTTCTTTGCCATGGATAAGCTCCTATCCTCTAAAATAGTTTGGTGTAATGAATGGTAGGGGAACAATTTCAGCGTCCAGCGTTCGATTGCGAACCAGCAAGCCAACTTTTGTTCCAACTGCACTTTTCGTTGCATCGATATAACCCATCGCGATCGGTGCATTTAACGAAGGAGCAAACCCACCTGAAGTGATCACGCCGATTTCTGCCCCGTCATTATCAACGACTTTTGCACCGTCACGCGCTGGGGCACGACCAGCCGGTTTGATCCCAACACGCAAGCGTGAAGGCCTTTTTTCTAGTTCTCTCTGAATGCGCGATGCCCCTGGAAACCCGCCTTCAACTTTGCGCCGTTTGCCAATCGCAAACGCTATATTCCCCTCAACGGGGGATGTCGTTTCGTCAAGGTCATGGCCATAAAGACAAAGCCCAGCTTCAAGACGTAAACTATCACGTGCACCAAGACCGATTGGTGCAACGTCACCCTCAGCAAGTAACTTCTCTGCTAGCTCTTCTGCATACGAATTAATAATAGATAACTCAAAGCCATCTTCGCCCGTATACCCACACCTTGAAATGTAAACCGACTGTCCACGGAACGCACCATAAGACATCGACATGAATTTTTGTGCGCCAGCGCCAGGAAAAAGCCGATCAACAATTTCAGCTGCCTTTGGCCCTTGAATGGCAAGAAGTGCCCGATCATCCGCGATTTCGAGATCGGCAAGATGCCCAATAGCGTTTTTCAGAAGTGTGAAGTCTCGCTCCTTACATGCAGCATTGAGCACCAAGAAAAGAAGACCAGCATGGGCCGCGTCCGGCGGTCGTGTCGTCATAAAATCGTCAACAATACCCCCTTCATCATTGAGCAATACAGAATAACGCAATGATCCTGGTTTCAGCTTTTGAAATTCGCCAGGAGAAACAGTTTCGAGCGCTGCAGCGATTGTACGGTGCGCCGCATCGCCTGAAACAGATTTGTCCTTAAGGTGAAGCCATGCTTGCCCCATATGGGAAACATCAAAAAGGCCAGCTGCCGCACGTGTATGCAAATGCTCCTTAAGAACACCATCTGCATACTGAATTGGCATATCATATCCGGCAAAAGGGGTCATTTTTGCCCCGAGCGCCAGATGCCAGGCATGCAAAGGTGTACGCTTGAGTTCGCTATTTCCAGCGACAGTTTCAGAACCTTCAGTATCGGTATTTACGGCGGTTGATGACATTTGGGCTCCATGGACGTCGGGTATGTAATAGTGAGCGCGCCACAAACTTATGGCGAACAACTACTACCCCGGCTGTCATGGAACCTGAGAGATTTACGCGATTTTGAGATGGGGATTGATTAATCGAACCGAACCAATTCATCCAAATCAAAGTGCCGCGGCTTACTCCTTCGGTGCGCCGACAAATTCTATATTCGCCAGTGCTTTCCAGCCTTCATATCGTGAGCGGTCCGTTTGCCTGAGAGTTTCCGGGGCGGTTGCTCCTTCGGCGGCAAGCATCATTAGATGCATGCTCTCTCCCGCAAGCACGATTGACCTATGACGGTCAGATTTAGACATATAGCGTAGTTTGTATCTGTCAATTGATTCGGGATAACTAGATAATAATAGCGACGTTTTACCCAAAAAGCCCTGAACCCGCTCCGTTTCAAATGGAAGCGCTGGGCGACTTGAAGTTACTATTTGTAAGTATTTCCAAGTTCGTAGGCCACCGGCTTATTGAGCCGGAAATGCTTTGACGAAATCAAAATCAGTAACCATCAATTAAGCATAATCAGTCGTAAATGCAGAGAATATAGGGTCTAGGGTCGAGCCTTCTGTTGGAATAACAAGGAGCCTCAAATCCGAGATTAAAGCTTGATGCCAACAGACTAGAACCAGATTACGCCGTCATCCGCTCAGCGAGGTTCGCTTCAACGAAAGACTTCGAACCGTTAGCAAGCTTAATATAGGCAGTTTCCACATGCGATGCCAAATCAACGGCACGAACGGCATCTGCCGCTGGTATTCTTACACTCGAACCGGAACGAACTGCCTCAACAAAAGCACTAACACTTTCGCTCAATGGGTCTAACATTTTATCTGTTTCAAAGTTTTTACCGACGTCATCCGGGCGTGTCGATTCGTAACGACGATTGATAAAATCAAGCTCTATTTCACCATCATCGTAAATTGCACGCATGGAACGATGACGCTCGTTAGACCGGCGGCTCGAAAGAAACGATGCAGAAACCCCACGATCGAATTCAAGAGTCGCGGCTATATCATGCGCTGTTCCACAGGCATGAACATCCATAAGTTCACCGCAGCCAAGATATGATGCAATGTCCAAATCATGAATCATCAAGTCGAAAACGACTGA
The DNA here is from genome assembly GCA_039025235.1 of Pseudomonadota bacterium. Lineage (GTDB taxonomy): Bacteria > Pseudomonadota > Alphaproteobacteria > Caulobacterales > Parvularculaceae > MED-G105. The sequence continues at coordinate 126,818 of JBCCOS010000010.1, read as the reverse complement.
AACTTCCTCGCCCCGACCGCTTGGTGGGCCACATCGACAGAATTCTAACTTTTTTAAAGAACTGTCGGGCCGGAAAATACCCAATGAATCAATGACGATACGCTCCTGATGCCCAACCTGAAGAACGACGTCGTTTTCAGAAGCCATATTATTTAGAAGCTCAGCATGCCTCACGTTAATCGCCAGAGGCTTTTCCATATAAACATGCTTGCCTAACTCAATCGCTCTTCTTCCCAAACTGAAATGCACATCAGCCGGTGCTGCAATTGTTAAAATATCGACAGACCCAAGGAAGTCATCATAATCGGCATAAACGTTTGCATTAAAGGCTTCCGCTAATTTTTCCGCTCGATTAGGACTGGTATCGAATACAGAACATAAATCTACGTTTGGTGAGTTATGATATTTATCAGCGTGGAAACTACCAAAAACGCCCGCGCCTACAATGCCCGCCCTAAGCATAAGTTTCACCTGCACTAGTAAGCATTACACATCCCCCTGCTTTCAATCCAGCAATTGTCGCCAGTTATACCCCAAAACATTGGCAGACAAATTAGCTCGCTCTTCAGCACGTTAATCTCTTTGCATGATTAAAACATGGCATTGAAGATAACGCGCTTCGTCCTAATAAATATACGGCACCGCATCAAAAAGGACATATTGACGGGATCAAACTATGTTACGAGCTATTTCAAAGTCACACCCAGCACGCTGAAAGACCGTTTTATTTTCTATTAAGTTGTAAAATCGCCACGCCCACAACGCGTGTCAAAAGGCGAATAATTGACTCAATCTCTTATTATGAGTCATCTCTAAAAAGCTGCTTAGCACCGTAGTCAATTTAGCGTTGGCTAAAGCATTTCCAAGCCATGTGTGTGCGGTTGGCGTTAAGGAGATGCGAATAATCAACATGTTAAAGCGCCGTTCTGATTCCAATTAAGACGGCGCCGCTTTAGTATGAAGCACGCGCCACACCAATCAACAACGTAAATTTATCCGTTTGCGAGTCGCGTTACCTATAAGTTCGCCAAATAACATGAGACATGGTCCAAACCTCAATTAGAAGAGGCAGATCTGATCTCAGCTAAACGCTCCGATAAGATGAAGGCAAGTTCCAAAACCTGGCTTGCATTCAATCTTGGGTCGCAATGGGTATGGTATCGAGATGAAAGGTCGGCAACACGGACTTCATCGCTCCCGCCCAAACACTCGGTGACGTTTTGACCGGTCATTTCGAAATGAACCCCACCCGGATAGGCACCTTCCGCCAAACAAACCGCAAAAAAATCGTTGATTTCAGAAAGTATCGAATCGAATTGCCGAGTTTTAAGGCCAACGTCGGTTTTGATCGTGTTGCCATGCATTGGATCACTCGACCAAACAACTTCCCGGCCCTCCTGTAATATTTTGCGCACCAACGGGGGAAGCCCCTCGGCGACCTTAGCTTCACCAAAGCGAGAGATAAGAACGATACGTCCTGCGACGTTATCTGGATTCAGAACATCAAGAAGGCGCAATAATTCGTCTGCTCCCAAACTTGGCCCACATTTGATGCCGATAGGGTTTTCAACGCCGCGACAAAATTCGACATGCGCACCATCGAGCTGACGCGTTCGGTCACCGATCCAAATCATATGCGCCGACGTGTCATACCACCCACCCCTGACAGAATCGACACGTGTCATAGCTTGCTCAAAACCAAGAAGAAGGGCTTCGTGACTCGTGAAAAACTCTGTTTCACGCAATGCCCTCACTTGATCGCCCGTGACGCCACAGGCGGCCATGAATTTCATTGCTTCAGATATCTTGTCAGCAACATCGCGGTAACGGTCGCTTTGCTCATCTCCGGAAACGAACGCCAAGTTCCAGTCGTGAACATTCTGAAGATTTGCATACCCCCCTTTAGCAAAAGCCCTGATGAGATTAAGGGTAGCTGCGGCTTGGCCATAGGCTTTCAGTAGACGCTGTGGATCTGGCATGCGCGCTTCGGCTGTAAATTCCATGCCATTAATATTATCACCGCGGTAGCTTGGCAGCGTTACCCCATTTTGCGTCTCAACCGGAGAGGATCGCGGCTTTGCAAACTGGCCGGCAATACGCCCCACTTTTACAACAGGTTTCGACGCGCCATAGGTCAACGCCACAGCCATTTGCAGCAGAACTCGAAAAGTATCCCGAATATTGTCGGGGTGGAACTCTTTAAAGCTTTCAGCGCAATCGCCCCCTTGAAGCAAAAAGGCGTCGCCACGAGCAACCTGCGCTAACTTTTCCTTCAGCGTCCGGACTTCACCGGCAAAAACCAACGGCGGATACGTCGCTAATTCCAGCTCTACGCATTGGAGCGCTTCGGCATCTGGGTAATCCGACGGAATATGCTTTGCCGGACAATGGCGCCAAGTGTCGGGCGACCATGCCAATTTCGGCGCATCTTTGACTGATTGAGCGCTAGGGGACACGAACTCGCTCATTTTTTCTCTTCCTCACACGGGAGCGCAACAAGGTATTGCGATCATCAAGTTAGCCTTCTAACGATCGACGGACCGCCTCGCAATGCGCTAATGTGGTTGACTGCCGTGTTATACCGCTCAATCGGTAGAGCAATAACTGATGTGCAGACAGTTTTTTTACAACTTATAGCATTTGGCGCCTGCAATCTCGCCACCAAATCATTTAATCCGCCGCTTTTTTCAGGGTTTCTTGGATCATTCACGGTAGTCAAAAGGGGTTGATGTCGTTGGTTGCACTATTTGCAAGGATCAGGGTCATTTAAATTGCCACCAACATACGCTTTTAGATGAAAATTGCACTCTACGTACGTATACGTCTAAAACTTGATTGGTCTGACGAAACAAGAAACGTCCAGACAAAAGCCTCCAATTGATGAATAGAAAAATAAATGAACAAGAATATCAGATTACTATATCTTTTTAAACTAACATAGGTTTTTTTGTTATCGTGGCTTTGGTAAGCTGATGAAGTTAAACATTTTTTTCCTTCTTGTTTGGGACGATTCTTCCCATGGAATTAAATAACGAAATAAATACAATGTCTTAAAAGATCTCCAGCTCACGTGGTTATTCAAACCGCGATCGGCCGAAGCGTTAAGAGATACTAAAGATCAAAGACTTGCAGCCCTTGAACGATTCCGTTTGAAATGAAGCGGCTTTGGGGGTGAAGCAGTCAAAGAGTGTGACGAAAGGGGTGAGGTAGTTGGATGGCTAGAACCTATAACCAAGAGTGTGTTTTAGCCTACGCACTCGACCTGTTAGGGGAACGTTGGACTTTGCTCATTATGAGAGAGTTATTTCTTGGACCACTGAGGTTTGGCGACCTTCATGCCGCCTTACCTGGGATTGGAACCAATCTTTTAAGTAAACGATTAAAAGAACTTGAAGAAGCGGGCCTCATCCTGTCGAACACAAGTGACGGACGCGGAAAATACCGGCTAAGTGATCGCGGTGATATGCTTCGGCCAACATTTCGTGAGCTGATAATGTGGTCTGTTAAGTATTTCTTGGAAAGGCCAGAACCTTCTGAAGCCAAAGATTGCATATTGTCTAATGATCTCATACCCGACTCGGTCGCCCTCGCCGTTGAAATTTTTCTCAATAAGCACTCAGTCTCTTACTCAAATTATGTTGTCCATTTGAAAATCGATGACCATCCTTATACTTTCTACCTTATGAATGGTGAGACAACCGTGAAGCGTGGTGACGATACGCCAGCGGTTGCAACAATCTTAACGGATGTTGCCTCGATGATGCGTGCAATGCGAAGTGAAATCTCCATCGACAAAGTCAAAAAGACATCTGTATTGACGGGTGATCAAGACGTAATCGACCATTTTCTTCAAGGAATCGTTCCGGAGGCCGCCTATGCCGAAGCCGAAGCAAAGTTAATTAAAAACGACGAAAACCGCCTAAGAACGGCTTAAATCCTAATATTAGAGCGAATGAGGGCCTACAGCGGCGCACATCAAATGGAATCGAAGCGCCGCTCTGAGTTCTTGTTTTTGCGGGTTTACGCTAATAACCGAACGGGCGCCGTACCGCACAATCTACAACTGCAAACGCCCTTAATTTATTGCCCCGTTTGAATCTACGATAGCGCAGGAAGGTTAGTTGCACGCTCCTGGTCCAGATAGCGAGCCGAAGATGGCTTTAGGCTGTCAGAGTCAAATGTATACACAAGCGGATTTCCAGTCGGTATTTCCACCGAAACAATATCATTATCACTAACATTCATCAGAAGCTTCACAAGGGCTCGCAATGAATTGCCGTGTGCCGCAATAATCAGGGACTCCCCTTCTCTTATCTTAGGCGCAATCGCCGCTTCCCAATAGGGTGCCACTCGGTCGAGGGTCATTTTTAACGATTCAGCAACTGGAATGTCATGGGCAGCGAGCGACGCATACCGACGGTCAGACGCTGGGTTATGCTCGTTTTCTGCAGTCATTGGCGGCGGCGGGATATCAAATGAGCGACGCCAGATCTTAACTTGATCAGCACCATGCTTTTCAGCGGTCTCGGCCTTATTGAGACCCGTGAGCGCGCCGTAATGGCGCTCATTCAACCGCCAGTCTTTTGTAACTGGCAACCAGAGAAGACCAAGCTCCTCAAGCGATAAATTCAGAGTACGTATCGCCCTTGATTGGAACGATGTAAAAGCGCTGGTAAACTCAATGTTTTCTGCTTTTAGCAATCGCCCGGCCTCCCTGGCTTCATCGACACCGGCATCGGTAAGATCAACGTCAACCCAGCCCGTAAAACGGTTTTGCTTGTTCCATTCGCTTTGTCCATGGCGAAGAAGTGCGAGTGTCGGCATTGACAGATCCCCTTATTATTTGCCAGCGCCTTCTAAAACATTTTATTCCAAGGTGGCTAGGGCATTTCATGCATAAGTGGCCAACGGTTATGCATGCAACGCATAACAACAAAGACGAAAATCGTGGTGCATGACGCCTATTTCATGCTTGATGCTAAGAGCCTTTCTCGTTTCGCTAAAATCAAAACATGGCTCTAAACACTCGTTTATTATATGACTTTCATGCACAACAGATTCGCAGACCCCCGTTAGGCCGCACCACTTTCGATAGGTTCCGACGGCTGCATGCCGGCACTCCCTAGCATTTTTCTAATACCGCGGGCGGCTTGCCGGATACGCTGCTCATTTTCAACAAGAGCAATTCTTACGTAGCCTTCGCCGGTTTCACCAAACCCATACCCGGGGGCCACGGCAGCGTCAGCCTCTTCCATGAGCTTTTTTGCAAAAGCAACCGATCCCATATCAGAAAATCTGCTCGGTATCGGCGCCCAGGCGAACATCGACGCCGAAGGGCTTGAAATCTCCCATCCTGCCCGTCCGAAGCTTTCGACCAAGACGTCTCTTCGCGATTTGTATGTTGCGCGAATAGCGTCGACGCAATCCTGAGGACCATCAAGCGCAGCCGCAGCGGCAACCTGAATTGGCGTGAAGCCGCCATAATCAAGGTATGATTTAACGCGCGCTAATGCCGCTATGAGCCGTTCATTCCCAACCGCCATTCCGACACGCCAACCCGCCATCGCATAGGTTTTGGAAAGGGATGCAACTTCCACCGCGACGTCGCGCGCGCCTTCAACTTCGAATATCGAGGGGGGGCGCTCATCGCCAAAGTAAATTTCCGCGTAGGCAAGGTCGGATAAGATCCAAATGTCATATTTCTTCGCGATCGCAACCGCTTCTTTATAAAACTCGTGCCCAACGGTCTGTGCGGTTGGGTTTGAGGGATAATTGATGACCATCGCCAAAGGCTTGGGCCGGGTGTGCCTGACAGCATCCGCTAGTCCAGCGAGGTAGGTTTCAGGTGTTTGCGCATCGACAGCCCGAATAACACCGCCAGCGATAACAAACCCATAGGCATGAATTGGATATGCGGGATTGGGGGCAAGTATCACATCACCAGGTGCTGTTATGGCCTGGGCAAGGTTTGCAAAGCCTTCTTTTGACCCAAGCGTTGCAACGATCTCGGTATCAGGATCTAACTTAACGCCAAAGCGCCGCATGTAGTAACGTGAAATCGATCGTCTGAGACCAACAATCCCTCTTGATACAGAATAGCCGTGGGTACGTGGCTTGGACGCCGTCTCCGTCAATTTTTCCACAATATGCTGCGGCGTTGGCATGTCAGGGTTGCCCATGCCAAAATCAATAATATCGCGCCCTTCACCTCTAAGGCGCTTTTTGAGAGCATTTACCTCTTCAAAAACATAAGGCGGTAGCCTCTGAATACGATAGAAATCTGTAGTAGGTGGCACTGTGTTACCCTTTAAGAACACCAACAATACGCACATCAGCGACAACTCATCGATGGCGTTTTAAAAAATTACCTGAAATCCTTAACAAATATTTGGAACGGCCCCATAGGACGTGCAATGTCATGACGCAAATTAGTGTTCAACCCGGTGAGTGAAAAGCTAAGAGTATCTGGTAATAAATCAACATCTATCGCTGGCAGACCCGCTAATCCTCCATGGCGCATACAATCGACAACAATGCCCATTTAATAAAGAGCTTATCCATGATCCGCGCTTTTATTCTGCTTTTACTATCTATCGTTCTTTTTGCCTGTGGCGGCGAGGTCAAAGACGCCCCACTACCGAAAGAGACAGAAGCGGCTGGCGGCCAACTCCCCCTTCCCTCCGGGGTTAGCCTTTTAGAACACGGGCCATCAACCGCGATGAATACCGATGTCGGCGCAATTGGTATTCCTTACGAGAAATTTCGCCTTGATAATGGACTCACGGTTGTTCTGCATGAGGACCACTCCGATCCACTAATCCATGTCGACGTTACCTATCATGTCGGTTCATCACGCGAAGAACGCGGACGATCGGGGTTTGCCCATTTCTTTGAACATATGATGTTTCAGGGCTCACAAAACGTCGAGGACGAACAGCATTTTAAATTGATTACGGAAGGCGGCGGCACTTTAAACGGTACAACAAATGCAGACCGTACCAATTATTTTCAAACGGCCCCTAATAACCAATTAGAGCGCATCTTATGGCTTGAGGCGGATCGAATGGGTTTTCTCCTACCGGCGGTTACCCAGGAAAAGTTCGAGGTCCAACGGGCAACCGTCAAAAATGAGCGCGCCCAGAGAGTTGATAACCAGCCCTATGGGTTATTGTCAGAAAGAGTCGGCGAAGCGCTTTACCCTGAAGGACATCCCTATTCATGGCAAACCATTGGGTATGTCGAGGACCTGGACCGCGTGAATGTCCAGGATCTAAAAGCATTCTTTTTGCGCTGGTATGGTCCGAATAATGCCGTACTAACCATCGGCGGCGATTTCGACCGCACACAAACTCTTCAGTGGATTACCAAATATTTTGGTCCAATTCCACGAGGACCAGAAGTTGAAAAGCCAAGGCGACCAAACATTGGGCTAGATGCCGATCGGTTTATTTCGATGGAGGACAATGTTGCCCTGCCATTGATATATCGCGCTATTCCAACGGTCCATGTTATGCATCCCGACGAAGCCCCCCTTGACGTTTTGATGTCGATAATGGGGTCAGGGAAAACCTCGCTCCTCTATAAAAACCTGGTAAAAGAAGGCCTGGCGGTTGAAGCAAGTGCCGGACATGGATGTCAGGAGCTGTCGTGTTCATTTACAATCTATGCCCTCCCGAACCCCTCAAAGGGAGCAAGCCTTACGGATCTCAACCAGATTATAATTGATACGCTTGCCGAGTTCGAAACCAGGGGCGTTGAAGATGATGATCTCGCGCGGGTGAAAGCCGGCATTGTGTCATCAAAAATATTCGGCCTAGAGAGCGTTTCAGGAAAAGTCTCCCAACTCGCCTATTATGAAACCTTCTTTGACAATCCCGGTATGATCGCCGTCGATGTCGAGCGCTATCAAAGCGTCACCAAAGAAGACGTCATGCGCGCCTACCGCACCTATATCAAAGACAAACCCGCTGTCGTTATGAGTGTCCTGCCGAAAAATTCGAATTTGCCACCGGCCGCACAAGATAATTGGGACAAGCCAAAACGCGTTTTTGCGGAAGACGATACCGACGATAAGAAGGCGTCTTTGGATCTTCGGACACCGGAAGACGTATTCGACCGCAGCATCATCCCGTCGCAAGGCCCAGCGCCAGTAACGCAAACGCCAGCTATTTGGCGGGCGACCTTGCCAAATGACTCTGCTGTAATCGGGGCCATCAATGATGAGGTACCAACTACGACGATTGTGCTTCGTTTTGAAGTCGGACAGCGGGATGAGACACTGGACAAGTTAGGCATCGCCGCCCTCACCTCATCAATGCTGAATGAATCAACTGAAGAGACGAGCGGTGAGGAACTCAGCAATCGCCTTCAAAAACTCGGTTCAAGCGTGTCAATACAATCGGGCGATGATTACACGTCGCTCTCGATCCGATCACTGACAGCGAACCTTGATGAGACGATCAATATCGCCGCCGAAAAACTCTTTAAGCCAAAATTTGATGCCGCAGACTTTGATCGTGTCAAAGCACAGACGAAAGAATCTATTGAGCAAAGCAAAAAGAACGCAAGCACGCTTGCTGCATCGGCAAGGCGTATACTCCTATATGGCAAAGACAATGCCTTCGCATATGACAACCGAGGCCTGCTCGATACATTGCGGAACCTTTCCCTTGATGATGTAAGAGAGTTCTATGAGAACAGTTTGCAACCCGCGCGGTCTGAATTTGTTGTCGTGTCGGACCTACCAAAAGAGGATATTACGAAACGTCTGCGAAAACTCACAGAGTGGACAACCGAAAACAATCCGCGGCAGATCATTCGGGAGTTCCCGGCACTCAGTGGCGGAACCATCTATCTCATCAATAAAGATGACGCTCCGCAGTCAGAAATAAGGATTGTGAAGCGGTCTCTGACGTATGATGCGACCGGGCCGTTTTTCCGTAGCACAATCATGAACTTTCCACTCGGCGGAAACTTCAACAGTCGTATTAATGTCAACCTGCGCGAAGATAAAGGATACGCCTACGGAGCAAGATCGAGGTTTGGTGCTACAGAGTATGCAGGATCATTTGTTGCGTCCGCTGCTGTACGCGGAGATGCAACACGCGCGTCCGTTGAGGAATTTTTCAAAGAGATTTCAGCTTACGCTGAAAAAGGCATCAACAATGACGAGCTTGCCTTCACAAAGAATGCGCTGCTCCAGAGAAAAGCGCTTGACTACGAGACACCCTTGGCAAAAGCCGGTTATCTCTCAACCGTTCTTGCCTATGACTTGGACCCGAATTATGGCGCCGAGCAGGATGAAATACTCATGCAGTTAGATGTTGAAACCATCAACGCGTTGGCACGTGAAAGTCTAAAGCTTGACGATATGGCAACGATCATTGTTGGAGATATTGCAGCAATCGAGGAAGAGCTTGCTAAATTGAACCTCCCCCTTGTCAAGATTGATGAGTTTGCTGAACCGATAGAATAGAGCTTTCCTAAACTCCGAAGCGTCAGACGTTCGATCTTGTTACAGCGCATTACGGGTAGGCCATGGTAGTTGATGGATCCTCTCGCCCTCACTATAGGGGAAAGCGCAACTGCCCCAAAACTTAAGGTCGCGAAGTCTTGGCTAGTGATGAATTGGCTGCTAAAAGCGCCGTCTGAGATTCGCATCGACGTTTCGAGAACACAAAGACGTAGCGAAATTCAGATACGCCGCCTTAGCTCAGTTGGTTAGAGCGCCGGATTGTGGATCCGGAGGTCTCTGGTTCGAACCCAGAAGGCGGTACCATTTTTCATTGCGTTGAAATGCTCAAAAAACAGTATTATCCACGCGGAGATGAAAATGGTGGATCTGGGCGGCTGCGCATCAACGGGAATGACCAGCCTTTTTCAGGATCTAAGCGGCCTTCTGCATATCCACTAACGAGACGACGGGCCAGAAAAAACCCGAGAACGCCAAAAACAACGCCGCCCAACGCTTGGCCAATCAGCACGCCAGGTGCGCCACCAATGTCAGCGCCCAGAACAACAAATGGCAAAACGCCAATGGTATTGCGGCCCCAATTCAAAAATGTCGACCAGATCGGGCGTTTAAGATTGTTAAAGGCCGCATTGGCGACAAACAATAACCCGTTAAAAAAGAACAAGGGCGCTGCCACAAGGGCAAACCAAAAGACAACCCGTTTTCCTTCTCCCGTGAGCCCGAATTGCTCCGATGCAAAATTATGAACGGCGAGCAACAGGACCCACGCGATAACGGTATACCCAGCAACGAATTGCAAACTACGGGTCAGCGTTCCTTGAACGCGGTCGAATTTCCGTGCACCAAAATTTTGTCCGACGATCGGGCCAACGGCGCCCGAGAGGGCGAAAATAACACAGAAAAAGAGGGGCGTGAGACGACTGACCACCGCAAAGCCAGCAACAGCTGCGTCACCAAAGGGTGCGACGGCACGCGTCACGATGCCACTGCCGAGGGGCGTCGCGATATTTGTCAGCACAGCTGGCGCGGCTATCGCAATGATAAGAGGGAGATGGCTCAGCAACGCGCCGAAACGGCAGGTTGCAAAACCATCATAATTGCGATTAACGGCTCGCAACGCTGCAAGTGCCATGGCAAAGCGCGCTGCAACCGATGCGTAGGCAGCGCCGTCCAATCCAAGACCAACCCCAAAAATCAATAACGGGTCGAGCACCGCATTTACACCACCTGACCAAAAAGTGACAATCATTGCGCGCCGCGCATCACCATGGGCACGCAAAAGTGCCGATGCCATAATCGCAATTGCGCTAATGGGGATGGAAGGTAAGACAATTCTCAAATAGCGCGTTGCATAAGCAAGTGTCACACCCTCAGCCCCCAGAATACTGAGAAGCTGTTCCGCCCAAATCCAAAAGATAAAGGCGAGGATAAATGTCACGACAAATCCAAAAACCATGACAGACGTCGCAACAAGGCGCGCATCATCTGTCTCGCCACGGCCAATCTTCGGGGCGGTGAGAGCGCCCATCGCAATTGCCAATCCAATGGTTGCTGAAAACACAAAGAAAATGAGGGTTCCGGCAAAACCAACAGCAGCGGCAAGCGCCTCCTCGCCTAACAGTGAAATGAAATAAAGATCAGCGAAGTCAACGAGAAAGACAGAGACTAGTCCCAAACTTGCCGACAGAGACATGACGACCACATGGCGCATCAAATCGCCATCGAGAAATTTTGCTGTCGCCAAAGATCGCTCCGATGTTTGTTCGTTTAATGCCGTCGACCAAAGCCAACATTTATAACTTTATACGGCAGCAAGGGCCTACCTGATTAAAGGGCTTCCCGCCACCAACGGAGATGTTTTTAGGTCAAAATTCCATTTGGACTGTTTAACCGGAAAACGCAGAACCGTGAGCGGACACAGAAGGCAATGCCCCATGGCACCAATTCACCGGTTTGGCCTCAAGCGCAGTGGTATAGGACAATAAACGAATAGCTTGTAATTTCGGTAAGAAGGATCCTTTTGCCAAATTTTGCAAGTGTATCATTGCCAAATTACTGGTCAGAAACATATACTTTGAAAAAACATACTGGGGTGGGTTATGAAACATTCAGATAAGCAACCAACAGTCACGATGTCTCGCCGCGAGTTATTAAACGGTCTAGCGTCTGGAAGTGTCGTTGCATTTTCTGGTGCAGCAATGTCCGGTTGCACGACGAATGAAGCGCTTGGACGTCGGCAGCTCCTTCTCGTTTCCGATCGTCAGCTTGAACAGCTAGCGACGCAGTCTTGGACACAAGCATTGCAGCGCAATCGTCAGACATCAAACGTCGCACTCAGGCGCCGCGTGGAACGTGTGGGCGACAGAATCGTCCGCGCCGCTGACCAACGCTTTCCTCAACAAAACTTAACCCAAAATAATTGGGAATTTGCCGTTTTCGAAGACGACACGGTCAATGCGTGGGTGATGCCCGGCGGTAAAGTTGGATTTCATACCGCGATATTAGATATCATGGAAAATGATGACCAGATCGCCACCGTGATGGGGCATGAAGCAGGCCATGTTGTCGGTCGCCATGCCGCGGAGCGTTATTCACAGCAAATGGCGGCACAAAGTGGACTGGCTGTGGCCAATGTGGCTCTTGCTGGTAGCAATACAAGAAACGCCGGCATGATCGCGGGCATCCTTGGCGCTGGTGTGACCTTTGGGGTAATCCTGCCATATTCTCGAAAACATGAATACGAGGCGGATCGGCTTGGTGCGGATTTTATGGTGGGCGGTAACTACAGGGCGAATGAGGCGGTTCGTTTCTGGGATACGATGACGCGACGGTCTGGCCCTCGACAATCGGAATTCATGTCGACACATCCTTCCGATCAAAATCGAATTACCGCAATGCGCTCGTATATTTCCGATCGCGGCTACGGCTAAAGCGCCTCCCGGCGACGTGGCGTGAACGGGTCACTGTTTGGAAACGGTAACAACTTGTTTCCGAAGCATTTGGAATTGAAGTTCGCACAGTTGAGCGCCCTTTTGGTCCTTGGCGCAAACCCGAAAAAAAGAATTAATGCGGCGCTTTGATTCTTTTTGACGCAACGCCGCGTTAAGGTTCCAGCTCAGAATCCCAATACAGAAAATCTTGCCAACTCTCATGCAAATAGTTGGGTGGGAAAGAGCGGCCACGTTCATTAAGCTCATACATTGTTGGCTTCATCGGCGTGCGTGCCGGAAACATTTTAGCCTCTCGCGTAAGCCTACCGCCTTTTTTCAGATTACAAGGACTACAGGCCGCAACGATGTTCTCCCACGTCGTTCGGCCGCCCCGAGAGCGCGGAATAACATGGTCGAATGTCAACAGATCACGATCCTGACAACCGCAATATTGACAAGTGAAGCCGTCACGAAGGAACACATTGAACCGTGTAAAAGCTGGCGATCGCGCATGCGTCACATAAGTACGCAAAGAGACAACCGAGGGAAGGTTCATTTGATAAGACGGGCTTCGAACAACCCGGTCGTATTCCGCAACAACTTCAACGCGATCAAGAAACACTGCTTTCAGCGCATCCTGCCATGACCACAATGAAAGAGGAAAATAACTAAGCGGCCTGTAATCAGCATTTAAAACCAATGCCGGGCAGCCATCAGGAGCCTCTGAAATCACTTCAGGCATCGCTGCGATCCCCCTGTTGTGCGTTCCAGACGGAACAAAAAAACATGAGCGAGCATATTAACTGCTGATCGCCGAAACCGAAGCTATGGATGTGACGGTAACTGAACGCGCACTCTCCTCGATTGAACTTTAAAGCTTTACTCATTTTGATAGCAAAACGCGAAAATTTCAAATCTTCCGAATCTTAACCGATTCCCTGTGACAGCAGTTTGACGGACCGGGTAAATTTCTACTGTAAATTTAAAGTGATCATCGCTTATCTAAATTGGAGCCCTATTTCTCATATGGGCATAGTAGGTCCAGAGTATATGCGCTGCGACGCCGCGCAAAGGGGTCCATGAGCGAGCCATAGCGTCTAATTCTTTTTGTGTGAGTGACTTACCTCTATGGGTTGTTTTTCCCGACCACGATGCATGGTCAGCGCGCGCTCGGTTGAATGCCCCTTTGAGCGCCACGTCTGATGGCGGCCAAATGTCGCCCCGTCCCTCGCAAAACAAAAGATAGATCGCTGCCGTCCAGGGCCCAACGCCCTTAATGGTTTGAAGCTCAAGACTAGCCTTTGCGTCATCGAATTGGGGCAGACGCGTAAGATCAAGTTCACCGTGCTCGATGCGCTCTGCTAAGCCGCAGACATAATGGGCTTTTGGTCTGGAAAGCCCAAGACCTCGAAGCCCTTCAACGCCCAGAGACATCACCTCACCAGTATCATTCATATCCAAAGCGATTTTAATCCGTTTAAGGATTGCCTGCGCACTCGGAACCGAGACCTGCTGTTCAATGATGATGCGGAAAAGACCGGCAAACCCACCAGGCCGCCGTCGCACCACCGGTTTGCCAATCACCTCTAACGCATAGGATAACTCGGGCGATGCCTTCGCCAATATCGCACATTCAGTAGTCAAATCACCAAACACGTCAAGCGGCTGGGTCATTGTAAATCATCTTTAAAATGAGTTTTCCTCAAGCAACCGTTTCACATCATGATCAAGCTCCACAACAAAGCGATGGGCCGCATATTCGCCTGTCGTTACACCGCTTTCCGCAATGAGCTGCAAAGGATCGAGAAAACCTGTTTCATCACGAGCCGATGACCCTGGCATGGCTCGACGACGTAAACCCTCTCGCGCTATTGACAGTAGGTCGAGCGAAATGTCACGGATCGACCGTCCATCAATCATTGCTTTTAAACCGAGACGCGCCGCATCTTCGCAAGCGGCGATGCGCATTTCGCGCGTCCAATTTTTTGCTAAATCCCATGCGGCATCTAAGGCATCACTGTCATACAAAAGACCAGCCCAAAAAGCTGGCAAGGCACAAATGCGCCGCCAGGGCCCAGAATCAGCACCGCGCATTTCCAGAAACTGCTTTAGCCGCACCTCGGGAAACGCCGTCGACATGTGATCCTCCCAATCCGTCAATGTTGGAAGTTCACCCGGTAGGGCTGGCAATTCACCTTTCATAAAATCACGAAAGGACTGACCAGATGCATCGACATACTTTCCATTTCTGCGCACAAAATACATCGGCACATCGAGCATATAATCAGTATAACGCTCATAACCAAAGCCGTCGTCGAATACGAAGTCTAAAAGGCCCGTTCTGTCTGGGTCTGTATCGGTCCAAATGTGCGCACGCCAAGACGCAAACCCGGTCGCCCGCCCCTCCAGAAGCGATGAGTTCGCAAACAAAGCGGTTGCAATAGGTTGCAATGCCAACGCTGTCCGGAACTTTTTGACCATGTCAGCTTCAGTACCATAGTCGAGATTCACTTGTACCGTGCACGTGCGATGCATCATATCAAGCCCGAGCGAACCCCGCTTGGGCATGTATGAACGCATAATGTCATAGCGTGCTTTCGGCATCTTTGGCATGTCGTCGCGCTTCCAAGTTGGAGCAACGCCCATACCAAGAAATGAGATCCCCATGGGATCAGCAACCGCTTTCACAGCGTCCAGATGACGATGAACCTCGCTACAGGTTTGGTGAACGCTCGTAAGCGGGGCACCTGATAACTCAACCTGCCCCCCTGGTTCGAGCGAGACCGACGCTCCCTCCCCCTTTAGGCCAATCGGCTTGCCGTCTTCGGCAATGATCGACCAACCGGTTGTTTCGCTCAGAGCTTCGAGTACCGCACGGACACCGTTCGGGCCGTCATATCCAACCGGTTGCAGGGTTTCGCGGCAATAAATAAACTTCTCATGTTCCGTACCCAGCCGCCATTGGGCCTTGGGCTTTTCGCCAGCGGCAATATAGGCAGCAAGTACGGCAGGGTGCTCAATGGTCTGCCCTTTGGAAAAAGTCGTCATCACTTCGCCCTCAAAACGGATTTCGTCAGAGCCCGGTTTGACGATGTGCCCCATCCTTGAAAAGCCTCAATGCGACTCGCTGTTTTCAGTTTGAGCAATTTTGCTACCAGAACCTGGGTTTTCATCTTCATTTTACACTCGTCCACTGACCGGATTCCATCGCCAAATTCCATAGATCGATTTCCAACATTGGCGTCTTTTACCGAATGTTCTCCTCGAAAGGCATGGCTTTAAGCAGGTCAAAGGCGTTTTTCGTCAAGAGCCCCTTTTTTTCGTCAAGGCCAACGTCTTCAATTTGATAAGAGCGAACAGAGTTTTATCAGAAGGCATCACGGGTCACTGGTTTTTCGCAAATCTCCATAAGCGGCTTGCCAGAGTGAGATTGCCGTGATCGCCGCTGTATCGGACCGGAGGATTCGAGGGCCAAGCGTTACGGGAATAACATTGTTGCCCGAGCGAAGCACAAGACGCTCAACTGGGGAAAAGCCCCCTTCTGGACCGATGAGAATTGTCGTCGGCGCCGAAGCAGGATCGCTCCTACTAGACGACGATACCTCGGGTTCGGTGTCCGTGGCGATATCAGAATCGGCAGCCTCAACATCAACACTTTGAGAACCGCTGGAATTCGTAAGCGCTCTTAACATCGGCAGCGCGCGACCATCCGGTCCTCCCCATGGCGCGTCTTGGTCATCACCAGCCTCATCACAAAAAATCAATTGCCCTGCCTCGGACTGCCTGTGCAAGAACGCGGAAAGTTTAATCGCCACATCCACTTTTGGCACAGAGAGCCTGCCGCACTGCTCCGCGGCCTCCCGCGCAATGAGAGAAAGACGATCCGTTCGCACCCGATCGGCATTCGTCCGCGCCGTTAAAACGGGAATAAACCGGATGACCCCAAGTTCGGTGCCTTTTTGAATAATCGTCGCAACAGCATTTCTTTTGACCGGGGCAAAGGCCAGGGTGAGGTTTGGAGACTGACGCTGCCGTCGCGTCTGTTGCCCAATCGTAATAGTACCGGACCTTTTGGACAACGTATCAACCGTTGCTTGAAACTCACCATCACGCCCATTGAAAACAAGAATATCAGCGCCAACCGTTTTCCTCAAAACATCTTTGAGATAGTGAACCTGATCGGATGGGAGATCGATGTTCTGGCCGTCTTGTAGCGCACCAGACACGAATAACCTTGGAACCATTGGACGTCATCTTGCCTATTAATACCACTGACTGTTTAAATGCCGGACTGGCCATGAAATCAATCCTTAGACGACGACCCGATGCCTACAGAGCCCCATCAACTGACCGAAAAAGCGCTTAAGCTCGATGAATTGACGACGCCTGATGCGCCGACCGATAATTGGGTTGACCGATTCGCACCGGATTTTTCAAAGCCGTTTTTGCGTCTTATGCGGGCAGATCGCCCTATTGGGATCTGGTTATTACTCATTCCCTGTTTGTGGGGGTCTGCCCTCGGCCTTGTTCAAATAGGTAATAGCATTGCCTCGGGAGAAACCGCCGGCATGGCGATAAAAACCGACACGGTGACGGCATCCTGGTCAATGGCATTTTGGCACGGCGTTCTTTTTACGATTGGCGCAACTGTGATGCGGGGCGCTGGTTGCACCTATAATGACATCATTGATCGCGACATTGATGCTAATGTCGCACGAACAGCGAAGCGCCCCATCCCATCCGGCCAGGTGTCAATAAAATCTGCATGGGTCTTTTTGGTCCTGCAATGCCTTATTGGTCTTGCGGTCCTACTACAATTCAATAAACCAACGGTCTTTCTAGGTCTTGCCTCACTATTTTTAGTGGCGGTCTATCCATTCATGAAGCGTATCACCTGGTGGCCCCAGGTCTGGCTCGGCCTCACCTTTAATTGGGGGGCGCTTGTAGGGTACTCAGCGGCAATGCAAGAAATTCAGCTATCAGCGGTTCTAATCTATCTTGCGGGAATTTTTTGGACGGTCGGCTATGATACCGTTTATGCGCATCAGGATATTGACGACGACGCACTGATAGGCGTGAAATCCTCCGCACGCCGACTGGGGAGCGCAACCCTACCGGCGCTTTGTATTTTTTACGCGATAACAATCATATGTTTTATCGCAGTCGGTTTGATTGCTAGGCACTCTTTTTTGTTTTTTTTAGCGCTCATCGCACCAGCAGCCCACCTTGGATGGCAATTGAGAGCCTTTCGCACCAAGGACAGCAGCAAAGCCCTCGCGATCTTTAAATCGAACCGGGACGCCGGATTACTCCTGCTCGCGCCTTTGTTATTGGAAGCGATTGCAAAATAAGACCATATATCGAAATATGTCGGGTTAGCAGAACGAATAATAGTCAAAGAATTGGACTCCAGCATCATCTGATTGCGGTTTAAATTAGATGATGACTTTAAAAGTGCCGGATTTGGCCGAACGTCCAAACTGTCACGCGACAATAAGATTGGTGAAAGGAGCGTATACGATGGGTATGGACCGCAGACATATGTTCCTGCTTGGCGCCGCCACGATTTCTTTCTCTACTTTTGGATTGACAAACAATCGACGAGCCAAGGCTGGTTCATCATCAGAATTTGATCGTGCGGCATTCGGCACTGAAAATGATAATGGTTCTAAGAAAGAGGCAAGCTCTGTGCGCAACCCAGATCCATCCACAATCCCCGACTTCGATAAATGGCAATTGTCAGATGACGAATGGCGAGAACGATTATCACCCGAAGCCTATAATGTGCTGAGAAAAGAAGGAACGGAACGCGCATTCACCAGTCCGCTTAATGATGAGAAGCGAAAAGGGGTATATGCCTGCGCGGGCTGCGGCTTGCCGTTATTTTCTTCAGAGAAGAAATTCAACTCCGGTACCGGTTGGCCGTCATTCTTTGATGTTTTACCAAATGCAGTTGGCACGAAAACGGATTTCAAAATATTATATCCGCGCACAGAATATCATTGTGCACGTTGTGGCGGACATCAGGGGCATGTGTTTAAGGATGGACCTGAACCAACGGGCCTGCGTTATTGCAATAATGGTGTTGCCTTAGTTTTCAAGCCAGCTGAAAATGACGCATAAAAGGCTATGAGCATCTCCAGCTCAAGTGGCGTTTTATCTGATTACGCACCTTGCTACTGGCCCACGCGGCAGGAAATTAGAAACATCAAAAACGTAAAACCATTCAGCGTTCGTCTGGTATTTTTAAAACGCTGTTTACACCGATCCTTGGCGTGAATAAAAACGGTATGGGGTCATTCGCTGATAATGAGGCTGGTGACATTGGTAGCCCGCCAGGTTGTGCTGCTTGTGACGGTTTGAGACGCGGAGCGATTGGCACATTATCATCGGTGAGCGTCTTAATAAGGCGGTCAACATTGTTCTCTGGGATGTCCAAACTATTCTCCGGTGCTCGCGCCTCCTCTTTGCGCGGACCGAAAGATTCAGTTGAGGCAATACGTTGACCATCGGCATGTACTGGTAACGCCGCTAAGATGGACCCTTTCGCAACGTGATAAATCACAACGGTTTGCGTTTCTTCTTGATTAACGAGAAGGGCCAACCGCTCACCGTCAAGTCCAACAGAAGTTACCATGCCGTCCACAGGAAGGCGTATCTCAAAGCCCTCTAGTTTTGCCGACGCAAGAACCGGACTTCCATTAGACCTTGTTTTTGCGTTTGCAATTGGCGAAGCCACTTGAGCGTCATTACGGGCGCTTTTCTCTGCCGCCTCAGCCGCCGCTTCAGCAGCCATTGCAGCCGCACGACGCGCGGCTGCGCCAGCAGGCCCACCGCTATCAGGTGTACCAAAAACAAATGTCGCTACAATCAGCACAAGAATAAATACAAAGGGAATCGTTGCAACAGCAATAAGTATATTGCGCAACAGATATCCACTTTCACCGTCTAAATCGATATCAGGATCAACGTGTTCTGTATTGATCTCATTGACATCATCAAATTCATCTTCTTGGAAGCGCGCTGATTCACGCTCTGTGTGTGTATGAGAATCACCAAAGAATTCATCAGAGGACGTAGATATATCCTCGGTTTTCGGCTTTTTGGGATCGCCATCCTCTAAGTGCTCGGACCGGTTTTTCCGTCTACGCCGCCTGAACAGGGACGAGCGCGTTGTTCGTTCTTCAGACATAGGCGTCGAAGCATCTTTGGCAACGGCTTCTGTATCGCTATCTCTCAGAACAAACCCTTGCCCCTCTTCAGCATCGGTATCGGCACACCCTGCTCGATACATAGTATCGCGGGGTTTTTCCTCTACGGGACTTGTTTGCCGAGATGCTTTGCGGGAGCGCGATTTGCGATTTTGCCGGAGAGGCGCTTGCGAAACCGTGTGCTGGTGGTCATCCCGAGATTCATATTCGAAAAAAGAATCCGGATCATTTATAGCGTCTTCAGACTCAGAACGGCGCACGCTTGGCTCGACACGTTGCTCGATGCTGGGCTCAATGCGCTGCGAGGCTTTCCTTTTCCTTGCCGTCTCGGCCATATTTATTCCCGTTTGACACTACCTGTCCCCCGTGGGATGGCGGAGAACCACAAACAAACTCAATCGGCGCCCAATGCTGACCGCCGCATAGCCACTGAAATAAAACTTCAAATGACCCCATGACGGACGATGATACAGACAGCCCTAACAATCGGCCTCAAGAGGCTAATCCTTTGCTCCGATCAGTCTCACCGACCGATGAGGCTTCCATAGAAATCATCGTTAATTCGGAATATAACGCTCTAAGGCTTGATAAATGGTTGTCGGAACAAATTAAGGCGCTGACGCGGACCCGAATAAAGGCCTTAATTGAAGGGAAGGCGCTCCGGAAGGATGGCGCAACATTCACAGACCCCTCCTGGCGGATCCGCACAGGCGAAAACTATTTGTTAACCATTCCTGCCGTTTCCGCACCGGTGCCAAAGGCCGAAGCTATTCCTCTTGATGTATATTTCGAAGATGCTGACGTCATCGTCGTCAATAAGCCCGCAGGACTTGTTGTCCATCCAGCAGCCGGCAACTGGAGCGGCACCTTGGTGAATGCGCTTATAGGGCATTGCGGCACGTCTTTATCAGGCATTGGCGGCGTTGCCAGGCCCGGTATTGTTCATCGTCTGGATAAAGAAACATCAGGCCTTATCGTTGTTGCTAAAAATGACCGCGCGCATTCCCGGTTAACCGACGCATTTGCATCGCATACGGTGGAACGCACCTATGAAGCCGTATGCGTGGGCGCGCCAAGACCATCCCTTGGGACGATTGACGCGGCCATTGGCCGACTTGGCGGCGACCGCAAAAAGATGGCCGTGGTTAAGCCGAGTGCCAAACAAATGCGCGCACAATGGGAGGCAAATGACTTTGCCGAGAGTGAGAGTATCGATCCTGAAAGACGAACCCCAGAAAGGGGCGCGAAACACGCCGTCACCCATTATAAAATAATCAATACATTTGGGCGAACCCGCGCGAAGCTCGCTGGTGATGCGATTGCTTCCCATATTGAGTGTCGACTTGAAACAGGGCGCACCCATCAAATTCGGGTACATATGAGCCATATTGGACATCCACTTGTTGGTGATCCTGTTTATGGTCGTGGTCCCGGTCTTTCAGGTTTAAAGCCCGATGATGCTGAGGCTCAAAGAGCTTTGAAGATTCTTGGAAAGTTCAAACGACAAGCCTTGCACGCACAAAGTCTTGGGTTCGAGCATCCCATAACTGGGGAGTATCTTTCTTTTTCAGCAGCGCCGCCAAAAGACTTTAAAGCCTTAACGCAAGCCTTAGAGGCATTGTAGTGGCCGCCATGGCATCCATTCGAGACGGCGTAGATCGCCATCTATCGGAAATACGGATTATAATTATACGTGACAACGAAATCGTGAAGTCATGTGTTCTATTGTGGTCGCCAACCCCCTTTTAAATCGCTTAAAATCCAGCTTTGATCGACGCTCGTACTTATTGATGTTAACTGCCTCGGTAGGCCTCATGTGATTGTTTTCGGCGCTAAAAAAGAACGTTTGAGCAGGAAAATGCCGGTATCGCGGGTTAAGTCAGATTCATGCTCTAGTATTGTGGCGATGAGCACCCATATGTAATTAGTGTATGTCGCCGTCAGGGATATGCTCAGCTAAATTCTCGCCGTCTTTTTGGGAGAAACCTATGTCAAAAGACCTTGTATCAGCACCGGCATTGACGCCGGAAGGATCATTATCGCGCTACCTTTCTGAGATCAGAAAATTCCCCATGCTCGAGAAAGATGAGGAATATATGCTCGCGAAGCGCTTCTCCGAGCACCAGGATCCGGAAGCCGCTCAGAAGCTTATCACAAGTCATCTTCGTCTCGTGGCGAAAATCGCGATGGGTTATCGGGGGTATGGCTTGCCCATTGGCGAGGTTATATCCGAAGGAAACGTTGGTCTTATGCAGGCTGTGAAACGCTTTGACGCAGACAAAGGGTTTCGTCTTGCGACCTACGCGATGTGGTGGATCAGAGCTGCAATCCAAGAATATATTTTACGCTCTTGGAGCTTGGTTAAAATAGGGACCACAGCGGCGCAGAAGAAACTGTTTTTCAATCTACGGAAAATCAAAGGACAGATTGATGCCGTTGACGAAGGTGACTTGCGTCCTGAGCAAGTAGAACACATCGCAACAAAACTCGGCGTTTCGGAGGATGACGTCGTTTCGATGAACCGTCGTATGACTGGAGGTGAGGCTTCCCTCAACGCGCCTTTGGGCAAAGGCGAAGAAGGCGGCGGTGAATGGCAAGATTGGCTCGTTGACGAAAATGCCGTTAATGCCGAACAGCGTCTTGCCCAAGACGACGAATACGATATGCGCATGGGTCTCCTCAGCCAGGCTTTGTCGGAGCTCAACGAACGTGAACAAAATATCATCACGGAACGCCGCCTAAAGGATAATCCCGCGACGCTTGAAGAGTTGAGCAAGGTCTATGAGGTATCGCGCGAGCGGATCAGGCAAATAGAAGTCAGAGCTTTTGAGAAACTTCAAAAAGCAATGAAGCGCATGGAACGTGAAACGCGAACCCGCCCAATTGAAGCGATGACGTCGGCGGAAGCGCCCGCTTAAACGATATGCTGAGCTACAAGCAAACCTTACCAAAGCCGTTTCATCTCTAGAGCTTTTTGCGTTCCGATGGAATCGGAACGCCGCTCTAAGTCCTTGTTTGGTCGCGCTTCTTTTGCCGATAACCGATCACACTTATCGGCTAAGCGCTCTAGTAGACTGATGGAACGTGACGTCGTTGGGCAATTTCGCGACATTGCTGAGAGATTGATCAAATCCATACGGGCTAAGCGACCGTAGCAATTTCATTAACTCATTCTTTACGAAGGAAGAGATCTGAAATGGCATTTATCCGAGTGGTCGTTTTCTCAGCATTTCTCATAGCCACATCTTGTGCGTCTGCTCTGGCCCCAAAGGTCAATACGGAACGGGAAGCCCTGAGGCCTGGAAATTATGAACTTGATACGGAACACGCAGCCTTGCTGTTTAAGGTGGGGCATCTAGGCTTTTCAAGATATGTGGGCCGGTTCGAACGCTTCAATGTTGCCTTGTTGTTTGACGAGTCAGATCCAACAGCGGCGCGTATAGACGCTATAATTGATATGACAAGTTTGAATGTCGCAAATCCGAAATTCTCAAAGAAACTTCAAGGACCAAAATGGTTTGATGCGGAGCAATTTCCTCAAGCGCGTTTCCGATCCACCGATATTCGCGTAACCGGCGAAAACACAGGCATTTTGATCGGTGATTTTACCATGCATGGCATTACGCAGCCAATCGAAATGGATGTGGTATTCAATGGCGGTGGGTTTGACGCACTGCGTGGCGCCTACATATTGGGCTTGTCAGCTACAACAAAAATCAAAAGAAGCGACTTCGGCGTCGATCGCTTCAAGCGCTTTGTCAAAGATACGGTAGAAATCGAAATCGAAGCGGAGTTCATTCGCAACGGAGGCACCGAGCAATCATGAATGTCTCGCTTATATACTTGGCCTTTTCCCCTAATCCAAAAAAATTTGTCGCTCCGTCCTTTTTGCCCTGTTTCCACCACGGTGTTGAGCGCTTCGTTGATAAAGGTGCTCGATCATCATCCCAACAGGTAGTTTTATACGAATACCGACCGCGACGTTCTAATAATATCAGAACGCTAAAGGCGATTGTTGCTTCGATCGTATACGGTCTATCTACTTCAATACTTTCTACGTCAGCCTTCAGCCAAGACAGCGCGGGTTGGGTGATTGACTATGATAAAAGCGAACTCGGCTTTGCCGGGGCACAAAACGGGACCAAATTCAATGGTGCGTTTACCAAATGGACGGCAAGCATTAATCTTGATCCCAATGACCTTAGCAACGCTTCGATTGAAACAAGCGTTGATCTTGCCTCGGCAACAACAGGCGATAAACAAAAAGATCGTGCGCTACCCGGTAGCGATTGGTTTGATGTGAAACAAACGCCGACGGCGACGTTCAAATCCACAAAAATTTCAAATCTAAATGGTAACAGTTATCAGGCAGTCGGAACCCTTTCCCTAAAAGGCGTTTCAAAGTCAATAACGCTTCCTTTCACGCTGATGATTGATGGGCGAACAGCAAAAGCGCAAGGCAAGACCAGTCTCATTCGGATGGACTATAATATCGGTGAAGGCGAATTTGCGAACGGTAAGTGGGTCGATGCGAATGTTGATGTAACTGTTTCCATTACGGCCGCCAAGCCCTAGTGCTTTTTGCGTTCCGATGGAATCGGAACGCCGCTCTAGTTCCTTGTTTGGTCGGTCGAACAATTGTTCGACCTATTGCCGAGTTGATGGACGGGAACCATCAACCGATCACACTTATCGGCGAAGCGCTCTAGCCCGCGGCGTAAGCATTCGGTTTATTGTGCTAGAATATCGTCAACCCAGTTAGGGACGATCACAGCCGCCGGACCATATCGAGCGTTGGTAAACACATCAGCGTTTTCTGATGGCTCAAGATTGAGTTCTGTGCATGGAATGCCCCAAGCGCGCGCTTGGTGGACAAACCCAGCGGCAGGATAAACAGAACCGGACGTGCCAATGGAAACGAACATATCCGCCGTCGCAAGCGCATCATAAATCTCGTCAAGATGAAACGGCATTTCGCCAAACCACACCACGTTTGGGCGCATGGTCCCCACAGCATTACACTTTGGGCACACCGTTTGGAGGCTTAGGTCTTCTGACCACGGTATAACTGCGCCGCATCCAGAAACGCCGTCCGGTCCGGGTCCGCATCGCACTTCACGCAGAGCACCATGCATTTTTAGAACATTGTTTGAACCTGCTCGTTCGTGTAGATCATCGACGTTTTGGGTTACGAGGATCATTTCGCGGTCTCGTTTAAGAAGCTCACGGCCAAGACGGGCTAACGCGTTATGCGCCATGTTGGGTTGAACTGTTTTCAACTGTTCTCGTCGCGCATTATAAAACCCGTGGACTAACGAAGGATTCTCAGAAAAGGCTTCGGGTGTGGCGACGTCACGAAAACTATAGTTCTCCCAAAGGCCTTTTGCGTCACGAAATGTGGAGAGGCCCGACTCTGCCGAGACACCGGCGCCGGTTAGGATCAACAGTCTTCGGATATGGGACAATGCAATTCCCTCTGATATCGAATTATCTCTAGAATTCTTACTTTACCACTAATGCTGTCGTTGCTGCTCGATCCATTTGCACGTCACGCCTGAAAACCATACATCAAAATTATGAAAAAGGTTCTTTGTGTCTGCCTTGGCAATATCTGTCGTTCCCCCGCGGCCGAAGGAATACTGCGTGCATCAGCCGAAAAACGCAAAATTCCGATCCTTGTTGATTCAGCCGGTACCGGTGGCTGGCATGTGGGTCGTCCTCCGGACGCTCGAATGGTTCAAGCCGCGTCGAGACGCGGTTACGATTTGACAACTCAGCGAGCCCGACAGGTGGCCCTATCCGACTTTTATGAGTTCGATTATGTCCTCGCTATGGATGAGAGCAATCTCGCCGACTTACAAGACATGGCACCCCCCAATAGTGAAACGGCGCTTCATTTATTTTTAGCATTCAGCGAGGTAA
Organism: Pseudomonadota bacterium; assembly: GCA_039025235.1. GTDB lineage: Bacteria > Pseudomonadota > Alphaproteobacteria > Caulobacterales > Parvularculaceae > MED-G105. The sequence goes on along the minus strand of JBCCOS010000010.1, from coordinate 101,283 downwards.
CGCAGCGAGAGACTCCCGACCCCTATTATGGAGGTGCATCAGGCTTTGAACATGTTCTCGATCTTGTTGAACAGGGTGCCGCTGGGTTTCTCGATTTCCTCGAAGACCGCTAAAAACACATAGGGGGCAAGAGAGCTTGGTGCTAGAGCATTTCTAAAGCGTCGACACTTCAATTGGAATCGGGTCGATGCTTTAGGTCTTTGTTTTTACGCATTTCCTTAACGCCAACCGCACACACTTGGCTTGGAAATGCTTTAGATCAAGTAGCAACCGATTATGCGCCACACGCTTTAAGCTCAACCGTTATAAAAGCTCATAGGATCGAAGGATTTCATAGTGCGATCCTTCTTTCCCAAGGTGAGACGCATAAAGATGAAATTCTGATATCGGAATTGGACCAACTGTTGCCATTGCATTGATTAAACACCACTGCTCCGCATCTTCCCTTTGTGCACGCTTAAGATACGCCAGCGTTACATGGGGAACATATTTCCTCGTTTGCACATCAATAGGGATACGACGCACCGCTGTCTGTATTTTGCTTTGCAGAAGGCTGAGCGGATCATTTTGTGCAACACCTACCCATAAAGAATTCGGTTGCTTTTTACCGAAAAAGCCACTCCCAGAGAGAACTAATGAAAATGAAGTCTGACTTAACGAAGACAGCGTGGAGTCGATGTCAGTGATTTGCCGAACATCGAGATCACCCGCAAATATCAGTGTAATGTGAAAATTATTAGGATTTACCCACCGCGCGGTACGTGGTCCTGTCTGCAATGCCGAAAGAGAAGTCTTAACGTTCTCTGGGAGAGCAAGCCCGACAAATGCACGCGTTGTCACCCGGCACTCCCGCCCATTCAAAAACCACCGTAAAACCAGACCTCAACGATCCGTTACAATGTTTTCTTCATCCGCCTGTGCCGTCTTATCGGACGACGCTTCAACATCTTCATGAGCGACAGGTGTCCAGACTAACGTCCGTGGACAGAAGGGTCCAAGACAACCCTTTATTTCTAACGTCCCATCGTCAACTTTATTGATTTTAACGCCATACCAAACCATCTCACCCTTTTCGATTGATTCATCAAGAGCGTTGATTTTTCCGCCGCGAAATTTACCCTTGCCCTTGTCTTTCAATCCTTTGATCATCGTAAAACCAACCATTGGACTTCCATCCGGAAGGACCATGACGGCATCGGGCGCAGGATCGATAAACTCTTTAACCGTTCCACAAGAAAGGGCTGGATCCTCTTCACATGCATGAAATTCGATATTTAGGGTTCCACGTTGATTTTCGTTCCGATCTGACGTGCCCGTGTTAAATAAACCACCGAGGACATCCGCCTGAGCAGCGCCAGCCGAAAGAGAAAAAGCAGCTGAAACGAATGCCGCCCAAATTTTACGATTACGCATTTTCTCACTACTCCTCACTGCAACCATCAGTCCCTATTCGCGCCCAAGAAGCCGACACCATCAACGCATCGACTGTAAGCTATGGCCGGTAGCGTCTATCCAACAAACGGCGTATTATCAAATGTTATGAAGCTCTTTTTATGCCTTGGCTATGGTTATACCGCCCAATATCTCGCACCAATCCTGATTCAAAATGGGTGGCGTGTCTTCGGCACCACACGATCCGATGAAAAAGTTGCGCAATTAAGAGAGAAAAAGATTGAGGCAATTCTTTGGTCCGACAAAGACGAGCTTCAAAATGTGATTAACAAATCAGACGCTATATTGGTTTCTCCCACGCCTGATGAAAATGGATGTCCGGCGTTTTTGGCAACAAACAAGCAGATTTCACAACGTGCGCGGGAAATTCAGTGGATCGGATATCTGTCGTCCAATGGCGTTTACGGCGATCACACCGGTGCATGGATTGATGAGGATACTATTCCAACGCCGTCAGGGGCACGTGGTGAACGGCGACTAAAGGCGGAAGGTCAATGGCGTCAGCTGTCTGAGCAATCGGGTGTTCCCGTTTTCATCTTTCGTTTGCCTGGCATATACGGCCCGGGCCGGTCAGCGTTCGAACGATTAAAAAATGGGACTGCAACCCGCGTCGTAAAACCAGGGCAAGTGTTTAGCCGTGCCCATGTGGAAGATATCGCCGCGGCGGTACTTGCAAGCCTTCAAAAGCCCGATGCTGGTCGCATGTTTAACATTGCTGACGATGAACCAGCGCCTCCACAGGATGTGACGGCATATGCCGCAGAACTCCTTGGTATAGAGCCACCGCCGGAAACGCCACTCAATGATGCAACCCTCTCTCCTATGGCGCGTAGTTTCTGGGCCGACAACAAACGCGTTCGGAATACACTTATGAAGTCAGCTCTTGGTGTTGAACTAAAATATCCAACGTATAGAGAAGGCTTACGCGCTATCCTTGAAGGACAGAGTTAAACTGTTGTTCGATAGCGTTCATGCGCATCGCGGCAAATGCTAAAAGCACATTTGTTGTTAGAGCGAAAAAAATGATGCAAACACGCGATGCCAAAAAGTAAAGCGTGGCGGAAATCCGTTTTTGCTTCACTTTCGAAGGCGTATATTCGTTTAAAGCATTTCCAAGCCAAGTGTGTGCGGTTGGCGTTAAGGAAATGCGTAAAATCAACAACTTAAAGCGCCGCTCTGATTCCAATTGAAACGGAGGCGCTTTAGGCGACAAAGGTATCGCTTGCCCTTTAATTGAATTTGCTTTTCACCAGACGGCTCACAAGACCATTTTATCATCAGCACGCCTTTCTATCGGTTGATAGGGATGTGACAGGCTGGAAATGCCGAAGATCAATGAAGCGGCGCGCTCAACAATGGCCTGCCCCGCCCTATGGCGGAAAGTGATATAAAGAAATCTTTATATGTGGTTGGCTTCGGAGCGAATAACCGTTATAGCCTTTTCAGCCCAACTGTTGTTGTCGGCTGTTTTCAAAGCATTTCAAAAGACGTTCAAAGGAATTTCCAATGTCAGCGCAAGCGCAGAATGATTTTGTCATTAAAGATATTGAGCTCGCAGAATTCGGCCGCCGCGAAATCGAAATCGCAGAGACGGAGATGCCCGGTCTCATGGCGACGCGCGAGGAATATGGCAAATCACAGCCCTTGAAGGGCGCGCGCATTGCCGGTTCCCTTCACATGACTATCCAAACAGCCGTTCTAATCGAAACATTGCAGTCCTTAGGGGCCGAAGTGCGCTGGTGTTCTTGCAACATTTACTCAACCCAAGACCACGCCGCAGCAGCAATAGCCGCAACCGGTACACCTGTTTTTGCGTTCAAAGGGGAAACCATTGAGGAATACTGGGACCTCGCTGATAAAATATTCGAATGGCCTAACGGCGAGACCGCTAACATGATTTTGGATGATGGCGGCGATGCAACCCTGCTCATCCTTCTTGGTGCGGAAGCCGAAAAAGATCCCTCGGTCCTCGACAATCCCAGTAACGAAGAAGAGACGGCCCTCTTTGATACCATTAAGCAGCGCCTCGCGAAGACGCCAGACTTTTACTCTAAAATAAAAGCAAATATTCAGGGCGTTACGGAAGAAACAACAACGGGTGTTCTCCGACTTTATCAAAGAGAAAAAGCGGGCACACTCCCCTTCCCCGCAATCAATGTGAACGACTCCGTGACCAAATCGAAATTCGACAATAAATATGGCTGCAAAGAGTCACTCGTTGATGGTATTCGTCGTGGTACAGACGTTATGATGGCTGGTAAAGTTGCTGTCGTCGCGGGCTATGGCGATGTCGGCAAAGGGTCAGCGGCATCCCTTGCCGGTGCTGGCGCTCGGGTCATGGTAACCGAAGTTGATCCGATTTGCGCTCTCCAAGCCGCGATGGACGGCTTTGAAGTTGTGACAATGGAAGAGGCCGCGCCGCGCGCTGATATTGTTATCACGGCAACGGGCAACAAAGATGTCCTTACTGTTGATCATATGCGCGCTTTGAAAGACATGGCGATCGTCGGCAATATTGGTCACTTTGATAATGAGATCCAGGTAGAAGGCCTTCGCAACTTTAAATGGACAAACGTCAAAGACCAAGTTGATATGATAACCTACCCCGACGGCAAGCGCATGCTTCTCTTAAGTCAGGGTCGCCTTCTCAATCTCGGCAATGCGACCGGGCACCCAAGTTTTGTGATGTCGGCTTCATTTACGAACCAAACCCTTGCACAGATTGAGTTATGGACCAAGGGCGATCAGTATAAAAATGAAGTTTATGTATTACCGAAGCATTTGGACGAAAAAGTTGCTGCCCTGCACCTAGCAAAGGTTGGTGCGCATCTCTCAGAACTGACAAAAGATCAAGCCGACTATATCGGCGTTGGAACCTCCGGACCGTTTAAAACCGATCAGTATCGCTACTAATAGCTACTATTTGAAATATGCAGATCGAAACAGAAAGGCTTATCATTCGGGATATTGCGCCCGAACAGGACTTTGAGCCTTTCTGTGAGTTACTTTCAGACCCCAGGACAATGAAAGCTCTGAAGTCTGAACCTATGATCCCCGAACAAGTTTGGCGAAAAATCGCAACGCTTCTCGGCCATCATCAAATCCGCGGCTACAGCTTGTATTCTGTAATTGAAAAATCGACTGGCGCTTGGGTGGGCCGAGTCGGCCACTGGACCCCCATGGCTAGCCTTCCCCGGAGGTTGGCTGGGCCACACATCCCAATCATGTGAGAAAAGGCTTTGCATCAGAAGCCGCAAGCGCTTGCATTGCCTATGCTTTTGACACCCTTGGATGGGATCGGGTCATTCACGTTATCCACCCTGATAATACGCCTAGCATCAAAACGGCGGAAAAAATTGGTTCACGCATGATTGGTGATCGACCGAACCTGCCTGGCCTCCTAGACGAGCGCGTCCTTGTTTATGGTCAAGATCGACGCAAGCATTAGTCGAAACAAGCGATATTGCAGTGCACGATTTTGCTGCCGCTCGAAAGACTAGCCATTGCCTGTTTTTTGAGCGATCATCCTCTTATCCCAGGGTATTGGGGAATGATGAGGGGCCAAGATGTTTCGATTTATACTAGCAGTTCCAGCAGCCGCGCTGATTACGGTTGGTTTATTTCTGTTCATGCGCGAGATGATTGCGCAGCAACCGACGATCCTTCCTCCAGTTGAAACGCCCGAGATGATCATAACGGCTAAACGGCCGGAACCAGAACCGATAATTGAGAGGAAACCACCGAAAGAGATCGAACCGCCGGATCCAATTGATACCGTCAATCCAGATCCTACTCCTAACCCTGGAGGGGTGCGGGGTCCAAAGCCAAAACAAATAGACCCCGGTGTCATTGACATTGATGGAACAATAGGGCCTTCCGGAACGCCTATTGTTACATATCCGCCGCAGTTCCCAGAGCGTTGTAAAGCCAAAGGCAAAGGCGGCGTCGTCATTGTTGAGTTTGATATTTCGGAGCAAGGCGATGTGATCAATCCACGGATCATTTCTTCGGATAATACGTGTCTGAATAATTCCGTGGTCCGTGCCGTATCTCGTTGGAAATATAGTCCCAAAATGGTCGATGGCCGCCCAGTGCCGCAGCGGGGTGTTCGGCAAATCATCCGATTTGAACTGGAAGACTAATGGCACTCACCAATGGTTGTTGCATGGGTCTTCCGATGAGCCAAAACGATTACAGGCAATCAAAAGGAATAATCCGATAGCGTAGAACCGCCTTGGCTCGCGATTTGGGGGAGATCGTCTATGAGTGTAAAATTTTTCGTCTGCATTTTGCTCATTTGTTATGTGACATGTTTGCAAGCGGCCTTGGCAGATGTCACAACACTTAATCAAGTATCACCGCTTGACAGTGATATGTCGCCGAACGGCTGGCTACTTATTTTAGCGTCGGCTGGTGTCATTCTCCTCATGGGGATCATCATCTATATGATTTTCACCTCATCAAGGATGCGCACATCATCCTTGTTCAACCGACTTTTTGTCATCGTTGCCACAACGTCCGCCTTCTTTTCAGGTATTTCATCAGCCATCGGTTTTGGATTGATCACAAGCCAGGAAAATGATGACTTCTTTCGTAATGCTATCCTGCCGCCGGCCTTCGGTATTTTTGTTTTCTTCCTTGCCGTAACCATTTGGGTCGGCGGTGCTGAATTCGTTCGTCACCGTGATTGGTTTCGTGGTCTTAGCAACAGCTTTTTCAGCGATATGGCATTTTTCGTTGAACGGTCAATCAAGCTTTTTTTGGTCGTTCCGGTATTGGCGATTATTCTGTTTTTTGTTTCCACCTGGACAACCGTCGTTGGAATCGGCGGCGTGGATGCTGTGCGTCATACCTATAACTTCGAACTCGAACGCTTACAGTCCGAGTGCGCTGGTATTGTTGCCCACCGGCAAAAAGACTTTCTTTTTCTTGAGGATTTAAGGCTTGCTGTCGGAGACGTAGCGCGCGTCGCGAAGAATGAAAAAGAGCGTGGGTCGCAAACGGGATCCGCTGGACGGGGCGCCGTAGCGGCGTACTTCTCCGGGGTCGCTGATTGGCTTGCGGGACTCGAACAGTCCGTATCAAGCATAATCTCCTCTCCCGACCCATCGGGCACTAACCCTTTTGAACCAACAATCTGTTCCAAAAAAATTGAAAGACTATCTGGACAGCTCGCGTCAAACGCATTTGATAACTACGATTTTTGGGCACGAGATTTTCAAACGGATTTTGACGATTTCGCCGTAGTTCTAAATCAATGGCGCCGCGACAGACGGATTGAGATTCTTCTAGAACAACAATTTACGAACTTTGAACGAGCCAATCCAAAACCTATTGGTACGAACAGCAACCAAAAAAAAGCCATCAACCGTTATGCCGATGAAGTGCAAAAAACGCTGAGCTCTTTAATAAGAAAGCAAAAGTTATCTAAGCCCCCAAAGCCATTGCTATCTGCTGCTGATTTGTCGCCAGAGCGCGGATTAGCGATCTTCATCAGTTGGTTTAGTGATCCGGCACCTGAATCAGAACCTGACGCGTCTCGATCAAGAACATCTACCGTTGTCTACGGACAAGAGCGTGTTCCTAGCCTCTCAGTGATTACACCACGTGATGCCGTTCTAAAAAATGCAAGTATCTTTTCAGATATCTGGGCACTCGCAATCGCCTGGGACTATGCAAGCTACATCTTGATGCTAGCGTTCCTGTTTTTTCCCAGTGCAGAACGGTCGATGAAATACAAAGATGACTATGTGTAGAATTCTTGCTTAAACCTCAGAACGGTTGGTGTCTATTTGAGGCGTGGGCCACTGGTTAAACAGCGTTAAACTCATTGGTATAAGGAATAAAACAAGCAATGCATGCGTAAAGATGGCATGGATCTGCGAGTGGTTACTCAATACTTCCCACCAGACGAAGGGAGAAATCGCAATCAGCAAAAATGCCGGATTTTCCCGAGCAATTGTCCAAAGCTTTTGCCGGCGTTCTGCTTTTGCCAAGGGCGCGATGATAAAACAAACAACGACAATAATACCCCAAAATGTTTTAAAGGCTTCGAAATTTTCAGAAATCCCGGCACCTGGCCAAGGGCTTACTGATTCATAGGCGCCACGTATTCGGTATGAAATGGTGCGCCTAATCGTTTCAAAAGAACCGGGCCCCATAACAAAAACGGCCAACAAAAACTTCGATGCAAAAAAGCTTGTATAGCCGAGAACCCAGAAGGCATTAATGGTCGCAAATTGAATGAACTGTTGGAGTGGCTTGGTGGTCAAACCAAATCGAAAACGGTAGAGGAAAAAAACCAGTGCTGGAAACATCAACATGAAGAGCGGTACCGTCAGCCAATCGAAATAGGCTGTTGCAGCGCCTAGCATGAAAAATGCTAACAGCGGCAACTCGGTTTGACGTTGCTTTGATGCGTTGTCGGAGACGATAAGAGCTCCAACGAGTGCAACAATCCAACTAACCGCCTTTGTCCATAGCGTCAAAAACCCTGCATAATTGATGATCAAAAAAGGAAGGAAAAAAGCGAAAGCAAATCCCGCCCCAAAATCGCGGTATAAACGACGTCCCAGCAGAAAAAATAAGACGAGCATGCCATTAAAGACTAGCATGCGAAAATCGCGATACGGTAGAACCGAAAGGGCTGGCCGCGAAATGGCAGCATAACCATGCCAATATCGGAAATAGTCAAAATACGGTATATCTTGCAGCTGGAAAGATCGAGACGTTTCTTCGTTGTTATTCACACCAATATTTGCCGCAAGCCGCGATAGTAAGCTGTTGCAATCGTTTATAACCGGTGCACGCACAGCATAACCGAACCAGCTCTCATCGATTTTTCGGGACGCCAGACCAAAAGACATACCAAGGCACTCTGTACCAACGTCCACTTTTCGTCCATTAAAGGCTGGCGGGCGGCCATATTGAAAGTATTCTCGGTCCGTATAAAGATTTTCAGAAATCTGTTCGTTGTCGAGACTGCTTGACATGGCCAAAAGACCAACACCAGTAACCACCAACACAGGTAGCAGACAAACCGCCGTTAGGCCCTTCCGTAAAATAAGGCCCCACTCTATTTTCAAATCAGACAAGCTTTAGCCTTCCAATTTTTCGAAGTCGGCAACGAGCGCAGTGGCATGCGTAAATTGCTGTAGCAAAGCAAGCCGGTTTAATCGGACCGCTGGGTTATCGGCATTCACCTTCACATTTTCGAAGAATGCATCGATTGGCTCTCTAAGTGATGAAAGGGCTGACATAGCAGTAGCGAAGTCCTCGCCTTTTATTGCTTCCTTTACTGTGTTTTCCACCTTTGTAAGAGATGCAAAAAGTGCCTGTTCCACCGCGTCTTCTAAAAGATTTTCACGAACGCCGTCTTTGTCAGAGGAGTCAGTTTTCTTCGCCTCCGCTTTCAAGATATTTTTTGCGCGTTTATGAGCAGCGATCAAATCCATCCCGTTGGCGTGTTCTAAAAAGCTATCAAGGGAATCGAGCCTTGCAACGATTTCAACCAAGTCATCCCGCAGCATCCCGTCGGAACGATGGCGAATTGCATCGATCCGGTCATGCTTTCGCCCCTGATCGCGAAGATAGACCTTCAGTCGGTCATGGAAAAACAAAAGGATATCTCCAGGGTCACACGGTAGTGGCATCCGAACTTTATTTTCGAGAATAATTCGTATCACGCCAAGCGCAGCCCGCCTCAGAGCAAATGGATCTCCAGAGCCTGTTGGTTTTTTGCCAATCGACCAGAAAGACGTGAGCGTATCAATTTTATCCGCTAACGCCACAGCAATTGAAATCGGCGCGGTGGGGACAACCTCATCCTGCCCTATTGGTTGATAGTGTACTTTTACAGCGTCGGCAATATCGTCTGGGTCGCCTTGTTCCTTTGCATAGTACCGCCCCATCACCCCTTGCAGTTCAGGGAATTCGTTGACCATACCCGTTACAAGATCAGCCTTTGACAATCGTGCAGCGCGCGCAATTTCATCAGGCTTCGCGCCAACAGCATCCGCTAGGGCCATTGCTTTTGTTGTTACACGATCAACTTTGTCCCCAATCGAGCCTAAGCCCTCGAAAAAGGTGATCTTATAAAGCTCATCCACATGGCCTTCGAGCGGTTGTTTTAGATCCTGGTTATACAGATACCACGCATCGGATAACCGAGCCGTCAGTACCCGTTCGTAGCCAGCGCGCATCGCCGTGCCACCGTCTGGCGCATCCAAATTAGCTACACAAATAAAGCGATTGGTCAAATGGCCGGTTTCTGGATCTCGAACGGAAAAATACTTCTGATGTCCGCGCATCGAAGCGGTTAGAACCTCATCCGGCAAAGAAAGAAACTTCTCATCATAAGTTCCGATCAGAACCATTGGCCACTCCGCTAAGCCAGCGGCTTCAGCCAATAGCCCCGGATCATCAACCAATTCAAGTCCTTGCGCCTCACAAAGTGTCGTTGCTTCACGGGCTATTAGTTCCTTACGCGCATCACCATCAAGCATAACTTTGGCGTTCCGGAGCGCCGTCTCATAAGCCTCGAAATTTCTGGCTTGCAGAACATCGTTCGACATGAATCGGTGCCCACGTGTCACGTCTCCGGATGATAGGGTATCTACTGTGAAAGGAACCACTTCATTATCGAAGACGCAAAGAATTGATGTCAGCGGACGAACCCATTTAAGGTCTCCTTCCCCCCACCGCATGGACTTCGGCCATGGAAAGTTCTTCACAATCTCTGGAAAGAGTTCGGCAATTAAATCCGCTGTCGGTCGACCTTTCCGATCAATGATCGCGACATAGAATTCGCCTTTTTTATCAGATCGCACCTCACACGCATTGAGTGACGACAGACCAGCAGACTTCAAGAAGCCATCCGTTGCTTTTTCCGGCGCACCAACTCTAGGCCCTTTCTTCTCTTCTTTAAGGTCAGGTTGCGTTGTCGGCAGACCGGTTACAACAACAGTCAATCGTCTTGGCCCGGCGAATGCTTCAACGCCTTCTGGTAAAAAGCCAGCATTTATAAGCGCGTCATTCACGTGACGTTTAAGATCTTGCGCCGCACGAGCCTGCATTCGTGCGGGTATTTCCTCCGACAACAACTCAATTAAAAGTTCTGGCATTTATGTGTCTTCGTTATTCGTGTCAGTTTAAAAAAATTCGTCTCTGGACAATACAATCACCGCTTATCGTCGCAAAATGCTACAATGGCCCCGCATAGGTTCGCGATTGGGTCGCAGAAACTCTTACGGCCAATTTCCCTTCGTCATTGATATAGTCCGCTTCTACATTGATCATTGAACGGGAGAGATTGATCACGCGCGCATTTATCTGAACCGACGGCTTGCGCACTGGGCGAAAAAACTGTGTTTCCAAGCGGGATGTTTTAAATCTGTCTTTACTGTCAGCTAGGACCGTCATCGCCGTTGTGGCAAGGACATGGTCACCAATAGACGCGACATGACCACCAAAAACGAAATCGTCACGGATCACATAGCGGTCATCGATATCCCAATGAAATGCTGCATGACCCCACGACCAGTCCTTGAGATGAATGCCCCCTAAGCGATCCTTAACCCACTCAAAAAACTCGAAAGCACCTTCTTTATAGGTATTAAGTATCAATGTATGGCGTTCACTGGTTACACCTTGTGCAATACTAGGATGCATTGTCTGTTGTAACGACCCGTAAAGGCTACTTGGTATGCTGTCATTGCTTGGTTCACTGCCCATCAATCCACTCATTCTAATAAATTATTGTATCGTAATGATCAGTTTATGATGGTTATCGCAAAACAACACGACGCACTTATGCATCGTTATAGTCAACGATCCCCGCCCCTTCTTCACGCCCCTGTGGACTTGAAAGCCACGCCTCGCAACACGCTTTCGATAAGTCTCTTATGCGTAAAATATATGCTTGCCGCTCAGACACTGAAATAACGCCGCGAGCATCAAGCAGGTTGAACAAGTGCGATGCCTTCATACAATGATCATACGCTGGCAAGGCGAATGACTTACCAGCGGCTTTGCCTGCGGCAATGATCTCTTGACAGACGGCCTCAGCCTCACGGAACTGGTCGAACAGAATTTCTGTATTGGCTAATTCAAAATTGTAGGCTGAGAATTCCACCTCTTGCTGATGAAATACATCACCATAAGTTACGCCAGCGCCATTATAATCGATATCAAAGCCATTATCGACGCCTTGTACATACATCGCCAAACGTTCGAGACCATACGTTAGTTCTCCCATCACTGGACGACAGTCAAACCCTCCAACTTGCTGGAAGTATGTAAACTGAGTGACTTCCATGCCATCGCACCAGACTTCCCAACCCAAGCCCCAAGCGCCAAGCGTCGGGCTTTCCCAATCATCTTCGACGAATCTTATATCGTGCACAGACCGATCAACGCCAATAGCGTCGAGGGAAGCAAGGTAAAGGTCTTGAATATTTTCAGGTGACGGTTTCAAAACCACTTGAAACTGATAATAGTGCTGGAAACGATTTGGGTTTGCGCCATACCTGCCGTCTGTTGGGCGCCGGCAAGGCTGAACATAAGCGGCGTTCCAAGGTTTAGGGCCAAGCGCTCGCAGTGTCGTTGCGGGATGAAAGGTTCCTGCCCCCACTTCAAGATCATAGGGTTGAATGATAACGCACCCCAAACCGGCCCAATATTGCTGGAGGGTCGCAATTAGGCCCTGAAAAGACAGTTTAGGCGTTGAACTGTTTCTTTCGATAGCGCTCATGTGAGATTTGGCTCCCCATGGGCCATCATCATGTATGTTTTCCGCGAACACTTAAGTCGCGTGTTGGGCAAACGGTATTAATTTCGGTAAACAATTATGCCCACCACATGCAAGTGATTAAGCAACCCACAACAGTTGGGTCAAGGCAGATTGCGCCGTAAATAATAGGAAAGCCATTCAAAGTCGACGCATGGCGTCAACGATCCGGCTTGATTCCTCCATTGGCGGTAAGGCGTTCAAAGCTTCTCGGAAAAAACGCTCTGCAAGATCGCTCTCTCCACGCACAGCGGCAATCAAGGCACGCCCCACTAACGCCCGGTAGTCGTCCGGGGTATAAGCAAGTAGTCGTTCAAAGTCTGCATCCGCGGCGTTGGTTTCCCCTTCGGCGGCTTTGCAGAAGCCGACATCAACCATCGCATCCAAAGCCCAAGCATCTGCGATCAAACGTTCTCTAGCAGAATTACAAGCCTCATCGTTGATATCGAGAGCAAGTATTGCTGAGGCCTCTTTTTGGATATTCGTGAGCGCTTCTTGAGAATTTTTGAATAGGTCATCGAAGTCAACATTGGCCGTTTGCGGTTCTTGGTTCATTTGTTGATAGACAACAGCGTCGGTATTTGAAGTCTTATCGGCCTTTTGTAATCCTTGCGGGCGTTCTGTTTTTTGCCGATCAATATTGGACAACTTTGGCCCGGAAAACTTTGGCACATGAGCGCTCTCGGCATCAAAATATTGCATAGCCAATCGATTGGTCTCAGACTCTGCCGTGGAGGCTTGATCTAAACTCTCTTCCGACTTTGCCCTTTTGAGGGCGTTTTCTTTGATCGTAACCGGCGGCGCTAGGCGCTCCCCCTTCATATCTGACGCCTTCGAACCGGTCGTCATTTTAGGCGGGCTGAAGCGTGCCGACTTTTGAGCCACTTCAGCAGGCGCTGTCGCACGACCAGGCGTCGTCAGCACCTTGGCTGCTTCAGGTGCTTCAATAATTTCACCCTTATAAGATTTTGATTTCGCATTATTTCTCGCTTTACCCTCCTGATCTTTTGGCGTCGCAAGCCGCTCCGGTGCACGAAGAGAGAACCCAATTTTCGAGGCTACCGATGCCTCCTTTGGCGATAAATCTTGGATCGCAGACTCTGATTTAATGAGAGCGCCAAGGACAGGAATGCGCTCCCCTTTGTTCGTATCGCTCAAAGCATCTAAATCATCGTCCCTTAGAGATGCGTCGTCACGAATTGTCGGTTGCCGGGCTGCCAATTTTGGCGCCGCAGGCGCAGATCGAGCCGCCGCTTTGTTGTCCGATGATAGCGATGATTGCGGCTGTTCGACCGTTAGTGCCGGCTCGGTGGCATCGTTTTGTCCAGTCGAAACAGAATCTGGCGACGTTTTATCATTATTGAGAACACTGTCACGAAGCGGTGGCGCTACTATGTCCTTGTCAGCAGGATTGGCTTCCGCGTCGCTGTCAGCCAATGCCGGAGGTGCGTCCGGAGGAGCAACGGCTGGCGCGGCAACGGTTTGTGGCGGTGTTGCCGTTTTAGGAGGAGGCGTAGAATTTCGGACCTCCACTTCTTGCTGACGCGGCTGCACCAAAGGCTGTTCAATCTCGAAGTCCAAACACACGGCCGGATCATTTACGGCGCGACATTGGCGTGCGGTTGAGTTCACAAATTTTTCTTCTGTATCAAGGAAGATCAGGCTTGCATCGCCAACCGCTTCTAACGCCAGAACATTCGCATGTTGACTTCTGTCTCTAAGATCAAGGCGAATATCAGCATCAACGCCTTCAAGCAGGTATCCTCCATCAGGACGCTGCGTTATCGCACAAGGCCGACGACAAACAAACGCTAAACGAAGTAAGTTACTTGTCTCACCAATCTGAACATCTTCAAGTGCATTGTTTCTGATCGCAACGACCGGTTGCACTTCGGTAGCCCCGCTATTGGCTTCCTTTCGTTTTGATCTCTTTGATTTCGAGTCGGCTTTGCCATCCACTTTAGCCGGCTGGTCTAACGCTGGTAGCGTTGCAGAGTCGACGCTTGCTTGAACCGAATCGGTAGGTAAAACGCAGCCTGAAAATAACAAGGCACTAGAGATCAGAACGCGTGACGAAGCGGCGCGACGCCAAAAAGCGACGCGCTGCAAACACCGCTTTAAGATGTCTGGCCCAAGCATTGTTTTTATTCTCTTTGCTCTCACCACAGGCTTGCAATTTTAACGCATATACCTTCATACCATTTGAGAGGTTTGAAACGTACGTCAATAATTTTCGCGCCTGATCCTTTTCGATAGCGAACCGATCTTGATACCACTGTGCAAGAAATAATAATTCGCGCCGAAGAGATGCTCCGATGCATCGCACGAACGGCATCGGGCAGCATAGAACGCAACAAATATCACTCAAGCGATCATGCCCCCATCAGAACTGCAATCACAACAGATTGATACGGCCACGGGTTAACAAAGTCCTAAAGTCTTTAACGACGCATTCGGTTAGAATGAGTGATGCTGTTCGAACAAACCAGCAATTGCATCCGAAATTTTAAAATCACGACGGTCTAAATTTTACTGGAGATGAAGACAATTAAATCCACAGACACCCGATATTGACCATTCCAATAACAACGGGGCGGTTAAGGCAATTTCCGTCCGATGCAAATCCCAAAGCGGTTGCAGCCGAAGTGCGCGCCGTTCAGCGTCTGTTTCGCTTTTGGCGCAAACGCGCAAAAACAAAAAGTTACAGCGGCACTTTGATTCCATTAGAAGTTTCGCCGCTGTAAAAATGCTATCGATAAATTTTTTGTAGCATTTTCTAAACTAAGGGCCGGGCTCCCAATTGTCAGAATTGGCTCTGGGCTCAACGCCCTCAACACTGAACCGATCTTCCTTTTCGCACAAAATCCTAGAACAGTTGAAGACCTGAGGCAGTCTTAAAGAGCAAAAATTGCGTATTGGCCAAAACTAGGACGCGCTCATCTCGGATGCCGCAGCACCGTTCCATTACGAAACGCCCTATTCGCTCAATTTGACAAAATCATTACATTGTAAACGGAGTAATTTCAGATGGATGTGATTTAATGTTTGTAACGCCGAGCCGTCTTTAGCGCCAAAGAAACATCGCCTCGTAGAACCGCCCCCCCAGCAATGCCTTGCAATATGGGACTTTATCGCGAAACAATTCTCTCCGTAAGGTAATTATATCTACAATTTAACTCGGATTTTCCTACCCTTTGCTGAAACGCATTTACATATACGAAACCTCTAAAAAATAGCTTCTACTTGTGTTGCGTAAAAGAGGTTTGTGTATGAAGTCACATGGCCTATTCAGCTCCCTCACTCGGAAGCTTTCATATCTCTCTGTTATTGCTGCTACCACTTTACTGATGGCATGTAATTCAAACGAGCAGGAGTCCGATAACTTCAACGCAGATCCAGAGATCAGTAGCGGCGACAGCCCATCGCAAAATACCATTGCAGATTTCCCTACGGACATTGGTGCAGCACAGTTTCTCAACCAAGCAACATTCGGGGCTCGGTCTGTCGACATTCAAGAACTGACCGAGATAGGGTTTTCTGAATGGATCAGGCAAGAGTTCAATAAACCGTTATCGGAATTCATACCAATCGTCCTTGCGCGCGGTGCTGCTGAAGGCGATTTTAACAGACGCATGGCAAGTGATGCCGTTTGGGAAGCAATGGTCGAAGGAGATGATCAACTTCGGCTTCGAACAGTATTCGCGTTGTCTCAAATATTGGTTGTTTCTGATAGCAACAGCGCTCTTTCAAACAAGCCTCGTTCAATCGCGTTCTATGCTGATGTTCTATCACGAAATGCTTTTGGAAATTATCGAACCCTCCTTGAGGACGTCACCTACACACCCGCAATGGCGGAGTACCTTACCTATTATAGGAACCGAAAAGGTGACCCAACTTCTGGCCGTGTCCCAGACGAGAATTATGCGCGTGAACTTTTACAGTTGTTTACAATTGGACTCGTTGAACTCGGACGCGATGGTCTCCCGCTTGTAAACGCTGCAGAAACCTACGGAACACAAGATGTCGAAGGGCTTTCACGCGTCTTCACTGGACTGAGCCATAAAGGCGATACTTTTTTCGGTGGTCGCGCGGATGATTGGGAGTATTCACCAATTGAAATCTACGCCGACTTTCATTCAACCCTACCAAAATCATTTTTAGGTCTCACAATACCTGCCGGTACACCCGGCTCTGACAGCATTGAACTCGCGCTCGACCATATTTTTGCTCATCCAAATGTAGGCCCATTTATAGCGCGCCAGCTCATCCAGCGCTTTGTGACAAGTAATCCGACCGGCCCTTTTGTTGAACGCGTCGTGACAGCCTTTGAGACGGGTCAACAGCAACTGCCCGATGGGACATTTATTGGAAGCGGAAATCGCGGCGATCTTCGCGCAACGATTTCTGCTATACTTTTAGACCCTGAAGCCCGTCAGGACCCTTCTGCCGCTTCAAATACTTTTGGTAAGGTTCGTGAACCCGTGCTTCGTTTTACGCAATGGGCGCGAGCATTCAATGTTCAATCGGCTCGCGCGCAGGACGTTTCCTTTCTTAAAGATGCTGTGCGTACCGATCGCCTTGCGCAACAGCCATTCAGATCACCGTCAGTATTCAACTTCTATCGGCCGGGATATGTGGCTCCAGGAAGTTTGAGTGGCGATGCTGGCCTTGTCGCACCTGAGCTTCAAATAACGAATGAAACCACAGTGATTGGCTATATTAACACGATGAGCCGCTTCGTCCGTGATCAGATGGGACGAGTATCCGGCGCCGATGGGACAGCATTCAACCCTGTTTACACTGACGAACTAAAGTTAGCAGAAGACCCCGACGCCTTGGTTGACCATTTGGATAGGCTACTGACTTATGGTCGGATGAGCTCTGAGACGCGGACACGGATCATTAGAGCGATCAATGAAATTCCTATCCGAGAAGACAAGGAAGACGAAGACATAGAAGACCGCGTCCACCTTGCCGTTTTGATGGCAGTGACAAGTCCTGCTTACATCGTTCAACAATAAAAATTGGGTATTGACAGTGTCAAGTTCACTAAAGCTATCAAGACGGAATTTTCTTCAATCTGCTGGCAGCGCTATTCTAGGCTCCGGCCTTGCAACCACACTCGGAAACTTTGCGGCTAACGCTGCAAATACGAGCGGTTATAAAGCGCTGGTGTGTCTATTTTTTAAGGGCGGTATAGATTGTCATGATACTCTCTTTCCCTATGATACAACGTCCTACAATCGTTATACGGAACTGCGTCCATCTCTTCTATCAGATTATGAAGCTCAACCCGGCGGCTCGACAAGGCTGAGGTCTGAATTATTAGAGCTTTCGCCTCTGAACAGTTCTGATTTTGGCAGTAGAGCTTTCGCGCTGCCGCCTGAGTTATCTGGACTACATAGCCTCTTTGAGAATGGAAATGCCGCAATCGTGCCAAATGTCGGACCATTACTTCGACCGATGAACAGAACTCTCTATAATGATGACATAAACGCCCGCCCCCTCCGGTTGTTCTCACACAATGACCAGCAATCAACCTGGATGGGACTTGCGCCGGAAGGACAACGTTTTGGTTGGGGGGGGCGCTTTGCCGACGCGGTCCAGGCATCCAATGCCAATGTGAACAACACATTTACAGCGATTTCTGTATCGGGTAATGATTTATTTCTATCAGGCGAAAACGCATTCCAATTTCAAATCAATAATGGCGGTGCTCTGACGATAAGGGATTTAGATCAACCGAGCCTTTTAGGGGCAGGTCGGAACTCTGCGATATTACCGGCACTGTTAACAGAACACTTCACGGGCAATCGTAATGGTGATATTTTTGAGCGGGATGTTGCAACGATTACAGGTCGTGCAATAGACTCAAATCAACTATTTAACGAAGCTATTGGTACAACGTCCCCATTCACAGTATCTTTTCCTGATACAAGTCTCGGGAAAAACCTACGCGTTATTGCTGAAACACTAGGCGCTCGAAATACACTCGCTGTTAATCGTCAGGTCTTCTACGTTGCCACAGGTGGGTTTGATACTCATTCGAATCAAGCCGGTGATTTACCTCGTCTTCAGCGTTCGTTTGATGAAGCGATTTCTGCTTTTTACACAGCAACAGTTGAATTGGGAATTGAAAACGACGTAACCCTCTTCACAGCATCGGATTTTGGACGTACTTTGATCATTAATGGTGATGGTACCGATCATGGCTGGGGTGGTCACCATTTCGTTGTGGGAGGCGCCGTCAACGGGCGAAGAATACTAGGAGATGTTCCTCCTTTTGATGTCGACCACGACCAGGATGTGGGTCGAGGCCGGTTGATACCCACCACGTCAATTGAGCAATTCGCTGCGCCATTGGGCAGCTGGTTTGGCCTAACAAATGATGAAACTATTGCCGCACTCCCGCGACTTCCAAGTTTTGGTGCAATTCCAAACATCATCTGACGTCCGACACAACACGTTGCTTTCGACAGTTTTATCTTTGCACACACTAAACAACATATAGTTGTTCACGCAACTTACATTCCATCTTAGATTGGTGGATGATCACGGAAGCGATGTCATCATTCGAGTAGTGGTGAAGAGCCTTTCGCTGTTAAGTTTAGTATTGCAATTGTGCATTGCAGACGTTGAACAATCACACGCGATACTCTTTTCACCGAACTAAGTTGCGTCTAGCACACATAGTTGTTTTTTTGGGGGGGGCATCCGCTTGCGTGAGGAGGCTATTGTTCGTCAATTACTATTGACGATCTTTCGACTTTTTGTGTGTTGGTCAATTCTGACGGCACATGCCGCGGCATCCCCATGGCCGCGTGAGCAATACAAAGGCTTTATCGAAACGCGATCCGATTATTTTTTAAGCCGCGACACATTTAGTCGGTTCGAGCGGGTTGATGGCTCGATATATACCGAATTCGGATTAACACCCCGCATCACCATCGGCGGCAAGGCGATATACGGAACGAGCAGGCTATCCACAAAGACACCAGAAAGCCTTCAAACGTCAACCGTAACTGGTCTTTCAGAGATCGAGGGTTTTACTCAGTATACTTTTCTTCGCCGAGAAAAAGATATCTTCTCTCTACGCGCTGCTGGTTCGCGACCCGCCAGTCTGTCTGTCGGAGCAAGACCCGAACTTGCCACAGACGGCGTCGATGGTGATTTTCGTTTTCTCTATGGACGGACCCTCCTCGACAAAAGAATGAAATTATTTGTTACGACAGAAACTGGATACCGGTTAAGGCTAGGCGAAGCAGCGGATCAAGCTCGGATTGATTTTAGCCTCGGCTTTGAGCCAACTCGCACTTGGCTCATTCTGACGGAACTTCAATCGGCGATCTCGATAAAGAATAATACCCCGCAAGGGGCAGACTTTGATGTTGTGAAAGCACAACCCTCCGTCGTTTGGAGGTTCAGTCAACGTTATGCATTGCGCGTCGGTGGCGTTATTGAATTGGCAGCAAGAGGTTTTACGCCTGGGTCTGGCGCCTTTCTCGCATTTTGGTCAACATTTTAATGGTACTATCGGCTCCGATCAAAGATCACACCAACGCTATTCGGGCGCGTCTCAATAAGCATGCAACCGATACCCACCAACAAATCAAAGAGCTGCAAGTCTGTGTTTCAACAGGAAAACTTCAAGGCAGTCCGAATGCCGGAGGTGTCCGAAATGAGTGGCGATCTACTGCGCTTGTCGATGATCGCGTAACATCTCCCTTGCGCCGAACAAACTATCTGACGCCATATGCATTTAGTCAAAAGCTACAAAAGAAATTTGGCGCAGCAGCCAATGATTCTGCCATAAACACGCTGACCCATTTATCACCACATGCTACGGCAAAACATTTGTTTTCAGGTCGGCAACTTCTGTGGTGTATTTTGAGTGTTGCCACTCTCGTAACAGGCCTTAGTCTTGCAACAACCGAAACAATTATTTTTCTTAATGCAATAGCGACTTTATTCCTTGTCGCAACAATTGGTTTCCGGCTTTACTTGACTTTATCCGTTGCTGGCCACACGGCCTCGTCATCAGAACAAGAAACATGCGCCGATGCGGATCTTCCGTCCATCACGATATTGCTCCCCCTTTATCGCGAAACGAAAAGCCTCCCGAGCCTTGCCGAGGCCATTTTATCGCTGGACTATCCGCGCCATAAGCTGGACCCAAAACTGATCTTTGAAGAAGACGATATCGAAACACTTCAGGAAGCAAAACGCTTGGAGCTCGAAAAATGGTTCGACTTTATTATTGTGCCACAAGGGAAGCCCAAAACTAAACCAAAAGCGTGCAATTATGCACTCGCTTTTGCACGTGGTGATTTGACCGTCATCTACGATGCTGAAGATGCTCCAGAAGCTGATCAATTAAGAAAAGCTGCTACTGCCTTTGCTAAAGGTCCAGAAGACCTCATATGCCTTCAAGCAAAGTTGAATTACTACAATAAGGATGAGAATTGGCTGACCCGACTGTTTTCGTTGGAATACGCTCTATGGTTCGACAATCTTCTTCCAGCTCTTCATGAACTTCGAACGCCAATCCCATTAGGCGGAACGTCAAATATCTTCATCACAACAAAGCTCAAAGAAATTGGGGGGTGGGACCCTTACAATGTAACAGAGGATGCCGATTTAGGGTTGAGAATTGCACGTCGGGGATATCGCGTGGGTTTACTTGACTCAACCACCTTTGAAGAAGCCAACTGCAGAACACCAAACTGGATACGCCAACGATCTCGGTGGATGAAAGGCTATCTTCAGACTTGGCTTGTTTATATGCGAGATACACCCAACAAAAAATACAGTCATAGTCTTCGAGACATGCTTTCCGTGCATTTATTCATTGGTGGGACTGTATTCAGTGCACTTATAAATCCAATACTGTGGATGATTTTTCTGTTTTGGCTTTTTTCGCAGTCGCCAGATATCAGTCAGTATTTTCCAGAACCATTGATGGTCCTCAACCTATTTGCCTTGTTGTTTGGTAATTCATTTTTCATATATCTCGCCATGATCGCACCGCTGAAGCGCGGATGGCCTGAACTCTCAACATCAGCTTTTCTCGCGCCGATTTATTGGTGGCTCCTTAGCTTTGCTGCCTATAAGGCCCTTCTACAACTTTTCATTCGCCCCTGGCATTGGGAAAAAACAGACCATGGTTTAAGCGATGTAGCGATGAAACGAAGCCAAATTGCGTTGTCAAAAATACGCTATACGGACCAACTTGATGTAACTGGAGAACGATAAAGGTGATATCAGAGGAGCTTTGGGGAGCAATATCTCTGCAGGACGGTATTCGTCTTTTTACTTTTTCAGTTTTATCAAGCTGGTCACTTATCCTGATTCACACCCATCCATCGGTTCGCTCGATTGTTCTTGGTGGCGCTGCGCTTGCGGTAGCCACAGTAATGGTGCCTTACTTTCCACTATTGGCCATCACGGGTGTGGCAAGCATAATGGTTTCTCCCTGGAGGGATAGTCCGCAACAATATAAAGGCTTTGCGACAGTACTTTGGGCGCCATCGGGCTTTGCCTTCATCGCTATTGCTTATATGGAATGGCTGCGAGAGAAACGTCTACCGATACTGAGCCCTATTGACCTTAGTGTGCAATCGGGAACACTTGTCGAAACCCAATTTCTCGCTGGCCTCATACTCCCACATTTACTTATCCCGATTATCATGAAGCGGGGCATAAACCTTGGCGACGCAACAATTGGAATATTGATTTGCGGAGCCCTCATGGTTTGGGGTATTTTAGCGTTATCCCCTCTCGCCCTATATATCTTCCTGACCGGGATCTTTATTGGTCGCATCAGCAGCGAGTTAAGCGGGTTATCCAAAGTGCTGCTGAGCATAATGGGCGTTCTTAGTCTCACTATGGTTCTACTCTAACCTCAATCGAAATAGTAAGTCTTGCACTGGAGAAAAAGAAACCCAAATTGACTAGAAGCCTCCGATCAAGGATACAGGACAACGGAACGTCTAGGGAAGAGACAGACTTGGATTTGGAAGACTTGGATTTGGAATATGTCAGTACTGGATGGCCGTCCATATCGTAAGATGAATGGATTAGGAAATGATTTCATCATCGTTGATCTTCGGAACGAAAAGGCGCCCCCCGATAGTAACGAGATCAGACAACTCAGCGATCGCAAAGATGGAATAGGGTGTGACCAATTCATTGCACTTCGCGAAAGTAAAATGAGTTCTAACGTACACAAACGTGTACTGATGGATATTTGGAACGCAGACGGCGAAAAAGCCGGTGCCTGTGGAAATGCATCAAGGTGCGTTGCCGAAATTCTCATGGATGAATTAGAAACGGATGAAATCTCTTTTGATACGCCCTCTGGTCCGATAATTGGCCGACGTATCACGCAAGGAGCAAGAGCCGGCGACATTACCGTTGATATGGGTAAACCCCGTTTCCAATGGGATGAAATTCCGTTGGCCGAACCAATAGAAGACACACGGTTTGTCGACGTTAAGCTCGGTCCCATTGACGCGCCCGTTTTATGGGGGCCATCAGCGCTGAGTATGGGTAATCCGCACTGCGTATTTTTTGTCGATGACATTGAAGCTCAAGCAATTGAACGCTTTGGTCCGCTTGTTGAACATCACCCACTTTTTCCAGAAGGGGTGAATGTAGGCGTAGCCGAAGTGCGCGACCAACAAACAATCCGATTAAGGGTCTGGGAGCGCGGCGTCGGGCTCACTAAAGCGTGCGGAACTGGGGCCTGCGCAAGCCTCGTTGCTGCAAACCGCCGTCGGCTCACTGGTAGAGCGGCTGAAATTATCTTAGACGGTGGCTCGCTTTGGATCGAATGGGACGAACGAGACCATGTACAAATGAGTGGCCCAACAGCGTTGGAATTTGATGGAATAATTGAATTATAATGCGATCGTCATAACCCGGCCAAACGAACCGTCATCTTGTGTTCTTGAGCGCTTCGCCGATAAGTGTGATCGGTTGATGGTTCCCGTCCATCAACTCGGCAATAGGTCGAACATTTGTTCGACCGACCAAACAAGGACTTAGAGCGGCGTTCCGATTCCATCGGAACGCAAAAAGCTCTAATCAGCTTAAAACTGCTTCAAGGGCGTTACGCCATCCGCCGATGAGGTCGTTGCGCGCGCTTTCGTGCATCATTGGTTCAAAACGGCAGTCCATGTCTCGCATCTCAGCACTATTTTCAAGACCATCAAATAACCCAGCACCATAACCCGCTAACAGCGCAGCTCCCGAAGCGGTTGTTTCTAAAACCTTTGGCCGTTCGACAACGACATTGCAAATGTCGGCAAGAAACTGCATCAACCAATCATTCGCGGCCATCCCGCCATCAACCTTCAGTATAGAAACCTTAGCGCCATCACGTTCCATCGCCTCTAATAGGTCAAATGTTTGATAGGCTGTGGACTCAAGCGTCGCGCGCACGATTTGCGCGCGCCCCGCTCCCCGGGTCAATCCCACAAGAGCGCCCCGGGCATCAGCGACCCAATGCGGCGCACCAAGTCCAACAAAAGCTGGCACAAGATAAACACCAGATGTCGATTGAATCTTCGCAGCGATCTCTTCGGTTTCTGCAGCAGAAGAAACCATACCCAACTCATCACGCAACCACTGCACAGAGGCGCCCGCTACGAATATTGACCCTTCGAGCGCATAACTGACCTCACCGTCGATGCGACGCGAAATCGTTGTAAGCAGACGATTATTTGATTGGGGACCATGGTCGCCTGTTTCCGCGATTATAAAACAGCCGGTTCCATAGGTACTTTTCACATCTCCCTTAGTGAAACAGGCCTGCCCCGCGGCTGCTGCCTGTTGATCACCAACCATAGCAAGGATCGGAATGGACCTTCCAAACAGGTCCTTCTGAGTATGCCCAAACTCGGCAACCGTATCATACACCTCGGGCAATACTGACGACGGTACATTAAAGGCCCGGCAAAGGTCGTCATCCCATTCATTGTTATAGATACTAAAAAGACTTGTGCGAGCCGCATTCGTGGCGTCGGTTAAATGGGCGTTACCGGTTAAGCGTGAAAGTAAAAACGCATCAACAGTGCCAAAGGCTAAATGCCCATCACTTGCAAGTTGGCGTGCGCCATCAATATGGTCGAGGATCCAAGAGACTTTCGTTGCTGAGAAATAAGGGTCGAGCAACAACCCTGTTTTCTCCGAAATGCTCGGCTCGAGGCCGTCGGACTTTAAACGTTGACAGGTCTCGCTTGTGCGCCGATCCTGCCAGACAATCGCATTTGAAATAGGCTTTTGCGTGCGTCTATCCCAAATCACGCACGTCTCGCGCTGATTTGCGATCCCAATCCCAATGACCTGCCCCCCTTGAGATTCGGCTTGTTCGAGAGCGCTTCGCGCTGTGGCAAGGCTCGTCGTCCAAATCGCCTCAGGATCATGCTCGACCCAGCCGGGTTGGGGATAGAGTTGAGGGAATTCGGCCTGTGCGGAGCTCACAATCGCGCCTTTGGTATCGAAAACAAAAGCCCGGCTTGAGGTCGTGCCTTGGTCTATCGCTAGCAAAAGGGGTTCCATCACCTTCTCCCAAAATGAGTTTATTCGGTCTTTACGTGCTCAACTCAATAAATCAGCTCATATAACACGCCGAACCATCCTAAGCATCGCAGTTTCAATACCTTCAGGAGAACCCGATAAACGCCAAGCTGCCAACAACATACCAAAGTAAACAACAGCAGCCACCATTATATCGAGCAATAATTGGTATATCGGCGCAAGACCACCAAGGAAGGGCAACAGAGGTCTAAACAGCATAAAGTATCCGGCCATTGCGAGAAGCGCCCAGATCGCCCGTCTCAAACGCCAAAGGGGTTCGAACGGATTAGCGCGCGACACATAGTAATATAGAGCACCATTCAGGATGACGTGCACAACGCCGAGCCCTGCGAGCGACCATACTGCCCCATCAAGCCCAAATGTGAGGCTCGCCCAAATAAAGATTGGTGTTCGAATTAAGAAAAAGGCTGTTTCGCGAAAAAAGACAGCGCGTGTTTGGCCAAGAGCCACAGCATATTCCTGCACAGACGAATAAACCGCAATGAACCCCGCGATCCCGCTGTAGATCGATATAATCGGCGCCGTATCTGCCCAGCGCGTTCCAAGAATAACTTGCACTAAATTATCTGCAACAAATGCACAGCCAATTGCCGCGGGAAGTGCAATTATCCCTAGAGCTTCCGCGCCGCGCAAAAAAGTCTCACGCATCGCCTTGGGGTCTGATTGCAACGACGATAGCCCTGGGTAAAGAGCTTTTGCAATTGGTCCTGCGATTTCTGATGCTGGAAGCCACGCAAGGGAGGTCCCCATATAATAAAGCCCCGTTTGTACAGGTCCCAACAATTTCCCCAAAAATAAAGCATCAATCTTATTATTAAGTGCAGCCATAAAGCTGACGCCTGTCAACCAACCAGTGAAACCAATGATCTCTTGAAAGGCGGTCAGAGTTAAGCGGGGCAAGTAAGGCCGGAAGTAGTAGGAGATAACAAGACGCGCTGTTGCACCCGCGGCGAGCCCCGCGACAATCGCCCAATAGTTCCTTAGAATAACGGCCACAGCGATAGACGCCAAAACGCCTATAATTTTGTCAGCAAGGGATGCAAAGACCTCTTTCGTGAAGTCTAATTCCCGCTGAAACTCATGCAACCTCGGATTTACCAAGGCTTGAATGATCGCAACACCGCCCATCCCGAAAAAAATCCAGCCAACACGATCATCGTTATAAAAAGCCCCCGCTCCCACCGCAGCAAGCCAAAGACAGATCAGGACGAACACGCCGCGGAGCACGGAGAGGGTAAACAGCGTATCAATCTGCTTTCGGTCCGCCTTTTGGTAATAGACAACTGTTTGTGCGACACCAATGTCAGATATATTCTGAAGTAATTGCGTGATCGTGACGCCAATTGCCACGACGCCAAAATCATCAGGCGTAAGTAATCGCGCTATAATCAGTGTATTGATGAGGCCTATAAGCCTTGCAGCGATACCCCCTCCCCCGATCCACGCCGCTCCTCGGGCAACTCTTGATCCGACTGATCGCTGACCGTCTCGCGTTTGGTGCATGGACTGATTGTCGGGACCTGCTGGCGTATTAACGCCCCTCTCGCTCACAATGAACGGTCCCTACGATCGTCCAACCATTGACGAATCGTCTCAACCAACTCTTGTTGACACGCAAGCAGAGTATAGGTGTGATCAACATCTGGATTGACCATAACAGTAAGGCGGTCGTGGAAATCAAAGTCTCGAAATGTATCATGAAATTGTTCTGGCTTGGTCAAGAGCTCTTCAACATATTTTGTATAAAGAATTAATATATCTCGCCCCGTTGCAGTAAGCCTGGATAGGTTCTCACCAAATTCTTGTCTTGGTGGAAAAACACGGTCAATGGTTTGTGGATCAGCCGGTTCCGGCATATTGGATAAATCTAGACTGTCTGATTTATCGTTCTCTCTTTCCGCCTCCTTCGAAGTTAGACGCGAGATCGCTCGTGCCCATCTTGATGGATCAGCTGCTTTCTCAATGGTCCTTTCGAGCCTTGCTCTTGTTGATGTGTAAGCATAGGGATCCATTAGGATAAGTCCGGTAATTCTGTTGTCGTTCAAAGCAGCATGATAAATGTCATCAGCACCAGAACAAAGACCGAATGCAACGACTGATTCGCATCCTGTCGAAAATAGAATATCAATAGCGTCAGAGATGTCATTGACGATGCTATCTTCATTGGATGCGGTAGCAGATGCCGGGCGACTGTCGCCCAGACCACTCAGGTCAAAACGAAAACTGGGAGCATCAAATGC
The DNA here is from genome assembly GCA_039025235.1 of Pseudomonadota bacterium. Classification (GTDB taxonomy): domain Bacteria; phylum Pseudomonadota; class Alphaproteobacteria; order Caulobacterales; family Parvularculaceae; genus MED-G105. The sequence goes on along the minus strand of JBCCOS010000010.1, from coordinate 74,205 downwards.
TCGGGCCAGCGTCACATTTAATCGGTGCGGACCAATACGGTGCACAATCCCAGCATTTAGAAATAAGTGACCAACACGCCCCTTACCACTCTTCAGAATGCCAACGAGCCTTTCATCTTGACCGAAGCTAACAACGCGCTCTTTCATCGCCATGTCTCAACGGTTTTTACGATCTGATCGATCATTAAAATCGGCACCACGAATGAATTCATGGCATTCTCTGAATTCCAAGCGGGATCCGTCGTTTTTGGTATTTCATCGACTTTGTGCGCAAAGTGTTCCGAGACTGTCGGCCATTTCTCATCATCACTTTTGAAGTGTGAGGCAGGCGCCCAAACCAAGCGACGCATTTTGGGTGTTAGTTGATCAAATCGAAACGTTTCCAATTCCTCAACTAAGTGTTCTGAAATTGGAAAACCAAGATATTCCTTCAACGGTGCATTGGTATTGAAAGCTTTACTAGCCGCATCACCCAACTGGAAACGGATATTAGCAACCTGACTGCTACGCATCACTTCCAGATAATGAGCACCACTGAGGATAGGCTCCCATGCAATCAGCCCACCAAGGCCAGATGGCTTTTGTAAGGCGGCAATTGCGGCACCGGACGCACCTAAACGTAATCCGACCCATATTACTTGGGTTGCTAAGGACATATCTCGAAGTTCCTCATGGGCCTCCAAAATATCATCCGCCATCGAAGCTAAAGATAATGCCTTTCCATCGCCTCCTGAGTCGCCAGAGCCATAATAGTCAAAACGCATAACAGGAGCGCCTGCTTTTGATAAGCGTTCTGCAAGAACGTGGAATGACTTGAACGATCTTACGGCCTCTTCCCCAAAGGGTGAGCACAGCACGACCGCAGGCATTTTTGCGCCCCGTGTCGTGGGGGCAAAATACCGCCCAAAAAGGGGGCGGGAGGGATCACCGAAATAGAACGCGGTCAAACTGCGAGAACTCCGATAAGCCGTTTGGTATGCTCATAGCGCAAGAGATAAGCTCCCTTTGATCAGCAAGTTGATTTTAAAATGATTGGCGACAAGCACCAATATCTTACGGGCTCATGACTTCAACGACCAAACGCGTTGCTCTCACGATTAACTCAAATATCATTTGTATATGCGAACTCGTTAACCGAAACTAACCATTCGAGTTATTCACCGACTGTGCAGAAAAATCCCTTGAAATGCCTCCTCGCTCGCCCGATGGAGCAGTTTCGCCTTCTTGCCATGCCCATAGCCGTTGCTGGGAATTTCTTTAAGGGACGGCTAACCTCGCAATTGCTTTAATGATCTGCCCAGACGGACCACGAGAAGATCACCAGCTCCGCGACAGAAGTCTATGGATCACCGGACCCATGAGTAGACAAACATATCATAGCACTTTGGTCGCCAGAGACTTATTCAACACTGAACAATTACGAAATTGATGCAGAGCACTTTTTCAACGACCCGTGCCACTTAAACAGCAACTATTATCGCAATAACGCTCAATCAGCTTGGTCTCGGCCCGCTTATCGCGTTTGAAATTAGTCGTTCAAACAAGTTAGCTTGCTTCGGTCGCACTGGCTAATTGCTCAAGCGTCTCAAAAATTATTTTGCGTGGTGAAATTCGATATCCTGTTCGATTTTGAAGGATTGCGGCCATACGTGCCGCTTGAAGGGACTGCCCCCCCAATTCGAAAAAATTGTCTTTTACAGAAATTGCATTGACCGGAAGCAACTCTCGCCAGATTTCAGCAATCGCGCGTTCAATATCTGTTCGTGGGGGAATTCTCTCTGTTTCCTGTTGCTCCCGTGTCGCAATTTCTGGAAGTGCACCCCGGTTTATCTTTCCATTATGAGTCGTTGGAATGTCGTCGATCTCAAAGAACATTTGTGGTAGCATGTAAGCTGGTAGTTCTTTTTTCAGCGACCGCCTTAAGGCACTAGAAACCAACTGCTCGCCATTTATGCATTTAATAAACGCCACGAGTGTAGGCTCTCCTGACGCGTCTTTTCGAACAGCCGCTATCGCCTTTTCTACTGTTGGCAATTGATCAAGAGACTTCTCGATTTCTCCCAACTCAATCCGATGCCCACGAACTTTCACTTGATCGTCAAGCCGACCAAGTATTTCATAATCACCATCAGCACGCCGACGGGCCAGATCACCAGTTCGATAGAGTCTAACACTCCCTTGCCGCGAACACGCATTGACAAAACGTTCAGCCGTCAGCGCGTCACGGTCCAAATATCCCAACGCGACACCAGCGCCGCCAATCAAAAGTTCACCAACTATTCCGTCTGGCAACATTTTCCCAAATCGATCCGCAACAAAAAGTGAGGTATTTGCGATTGGCGTACCGACTGAAATATGCTGTGGATCTGTTATTCTTTTACAAGTGGACCAAACAGTCGTTTCTGTCGGACCATACATATTCCAAAGTGCCTTCACTTTTGGCTTCAGTAAAGTGGCCAAGGCCCCTGGCAACTGTTCGCCGCCACACAACACAGTAAGCGACGTATTTCCCTTCCAATCGCCATCAAGTAACAGCCGCCATGTGGAAGGCGTCGCTTGCATAATAGTAGGTTGAAATCGATCCATTACCTCCATTAAAGAAAAAGGGTCCGGTACATCTTCGTGATCCGCAAGAACAACAGTTCCCCCGAATGTCAGCGGTAAAAACATCTCCAATAATGAAATATCGAATGCCGCCGTCGTTACGGCTAACAACGTATCGTCTTTTGTAAAGCCAGGCCGTTCACCCATTGAGGAGATGAAGTTAAAAAGTGGACCATGCGCATTTTCTACGCCTTTTGGTCGGCCTGTTGAACCTGAGGTATAGATCACATAAGCGCGTTCATTTGCAACAAATGGGCGTGATAACGCTGATGTTAAGTCGGTAGCACCTATATCAGGTTCACCATTATTTTTTTCAGCCGACTGAACTCCGTCAAGATTTATTTCCGAGAAATTATCATTCTGCAAGAGTTCTGTTGTCGTACTATCTGTCAGAAGAAAACGTGTCCTAGAATCGGCCACTATATATTGCAAACGACTTGACGGATAAGTTGGATCAAGAGGCAAATAGGTAGCACCAACACGCCAAATCGCAAGCACACTGGCAATCATATCGATACCGCGACCAAGCATTACGCCAATGATATCACTGGCATTGACGTCATTTAGCACCAGTCGTTGTACTATAGTCTGTACCCGATCCTCCAACTCAGCATAAGATACTTCTTCATTGTTTGATACGATGGCCGTTTTATTGTAATGCGTTGTAGCCTTTGCCATAATCATTTGATCGATCCTCTTCGGATCATCAAACGATCGTTCAAACTCACGGTTGCGTGTATACTGCGTTGATAATGTGTCATCATCAATAAGAGGAAACGAACTTAAGATACCCGTGGGATTTGCGAGCACCTCACGTATAAAAACCCAAAATGCCCTTGTAATTGTTTTAGCCTGTTTTGACGAAAATAAGCTCGTCGCATAAATCAAACTCAAGTTGAGATCATCAACGCTTTCCTCAACGACCAAATGAAGCTCTGCCATAGCTTTATGTTGTGGTATTGCGACCGGCGAAACGTGAACACGTCCGAAGTTATACCGATCGACCTCATGTGATATAAAAGAGAACATCACCTGTGCAAGTGGTGGCCGACTTGCATCCCTCGAAACATTAAGGCCGTTTAGAATTTCTTCAACTGACGCATTTGCATGCGGAAGAGCATTGATAATCTCTTTACGTACTGACTCAATGTCTTCTTTGATATTTCCACCAATATGGATTTGAGATCTTAAATAAGCCGGATTCACGAAGCATCCTATGGTGTTATGCACCCTCTTATCGGTTCGCAAATCCATTGGTGTAGAAACAATATAATCATAGCTATCTGATAAACGTGCTAAAAACACACGCCATAACGACAGGCAGACCATATATGGTGTCGCACGCACATCAGATGCTAATTGATTGACTTGTTGGAATGTTTCTGGCCCGATATTCACGGGTTCAACCGAGCCTGAGAAATCATAATGACTGGGCCGACGCTTGTCATAAGGCAAATCAACCGAATTCACGCAACCCTGTAAATTCTCGACAAAGTAACGAATATCAGTATCGAGACCTGGCCGGGATTCGCTGTTCAATTGATTAAATTGCTGAGAATAGGAAATCTCTTCTTCAGTAAAGGAATCTCCACCCTCATAAACAGTTGAAATCTCTCTTATTAAGATATCAGTAGACGATGCATCCCAAACCAAATGATGGGGCATGAACAAAAAATAGTGTTCGCACGCACTCACAACAACAAGGTGAGCACGAAATGCCGGACCCGTCTCTAAATCAAGGGGAGGATCAACGAAGCCCTTGAAATATTCATCAATCGAAAAATCAGTTTCAGTTTTATCAAATGATGCATGATCAGGAAAAGTGTTTTTTTCCTCAATATGCAACCAGCCCGTTTGCCTCGGCTTTACTCTTTGCAAGGGGCCATTGTCGCTCAGATGGAATGTCATGCGCATGATGGCGTGTCTATTCACGACATTGTCAAAAGCTGATGCAAACCTATCCCGATCAAGCTCTCCATCTAATCGCCAAACCATTGGTAAGTTATATAAACCCGGCATTTCTTCGAGAACTTCATGCGCCCAAAAACGCTCTTGCGCCTTGGTCAACGGAAAATAATGATTTTCCTCTATCGCATGCTCTATCATTTTCATTTGTATGCGCCTCTCAATCTCAGCAATTAAAGCACCGTAATTTTGCGGATTAGCACCGTAATTTTGCGGATTAGCCCCGAAAGCTTTGGGGGCAGTTGCCCTTCCGGTATCCGCATGCGCAACGTTCCATGACTGAGGAAGGGTTCCCCGCCAACACTCTCCACTTGTTCCAAAATATAGTCGACATCATGGTTCACGTTTTGCCAAACCCTTAGAATTCTATTTCTTAAAACTGATTAACGTCAGCCGTTGCCAAGTCGCTGTTCGGTAAGCACTCCGCTCGTGATGAATCTTTAAGATTCAACTCACTAAAGCGCTTCGCCGATAAGTGTAATCGGTTGATCGTTCCCGTCCATCAACTCGGCGAAAGAAGTGTGATAAATCAAAGACCTAAAGCCGCGTTCCGTTTCCATCGGAACGCGAAAAGCTCTAGCGCACGGATGTCACGAACACTATCAATTCAACTATGCGCAGCATCCCACATTGAAACAGTGCCCAAAAAAAGACGCTAATCGGCTAGGGGTTCAAATAGACGAACATTTGTAAACTGCTGATCGTAAGCAACAGCAACACACATTTCCTCCCTCCACAGAAGGTGTTGGAGTTGCCAGTCATCAGTTGAATGTTCCGTCGGTAAAGTAGTTAATCGAAGTTCATAACTATTCTGCAAGTTCTCATAATCATGAACGGATGAAAGGTCGATACTAATGCTCGTCAGATCATCGATTAGACCTTGGCCCGTTGCCTTCAGAAAGGCTTCTTTTGCGGTCCATGCAATATAAAATTTTGCAAGCTTATTAATCCCGCTACTTCGGTTAAGAGATCGATACTCCTCAGAAGCCATGACGCTATTTGCCGCAACGTTGAGATCAGGGAGTGGCTTTAGCCGTTCCACGTCCACGCCTAAGGATCCACCACGAGCAATAGCCGCTATTGCCATGCCACCTGAGCGAGAAAAACTAACCGAGAGCTCATTATTACTCACCAACGGCCTATTAAATTCATCATAATAAAGATGAAAACCTAGAGAATGTTCTGCATATAAATCAAGAATCTGATGAAAAATTTGTCGACCGTTTAAAAACCGACGACGATCCTGTTCAAGTCGTAATGACTTCGCACGCACGAGATCTCCGTCGGATATTTTTGATAAGCCACTTTTTGATGGAACATCCAAATCAATTTTCCAAAGATCGATCTCGGCATTCTTGAGACGGATTAAAGAATTTCCTAGGGTATGTGGCTTCCAATGGGAATTCTGATTGAACATATCAGCACTCGTATATGTTTATGGGATTCGGCTAAGCGACAAAACCGCGCTCCCTATACGATCGGTTTGATACTAAAAACCCTAGCAAACAGAAAATTATTGCCATTCTTTTTCAAATGGTAGCAAGGGGCGTCTTTAGATCTTTGACTTACCCATTCCCAAAGGCGTCGGCCAGTAGCCACTTAAGTATCCAATTAATTTGGAAATGCTTTAATGAGGCGCTCTTTATTGGGCAAACAATTCCGCATATTTACTTTTAAGCTGCTTTCGATCAATCTTTCCCATTGCATTTTTGGGAAGTTGATCAACGAATTCAATAACCTTAGGAATTTTATATTTTGATAGTTCTGCTTCGCAATTGCGGATAAGGTCTCGTTCGCTCGTTTCGTCTGTTTCAACAACAATCGCAGCGACAACACCTTCTCCAAAGTCCGGGTGTGGAACACCAAAGACCGCAACTTCGGTAACGCCTTTCTGACTTATAAGAACATTTTCGACCTCGCGAGGATAGACGTTCAACCCTCCGGTGATAATCATATCACTCTGGCGACCAACCAAACATAAATACCCATCATCATCAAACAGTCCAATATCACCGGTGATGAACCAGTTATCTTTTGTAAACGCCTCCCGTGTTTTTTCCTGTTGGTTTCTATACCCGCAAAAAATATTTTCGCCTCGAACCTCAACGATTCCCTTGTCCGAGTTGCGCGTTTTATTTTCTACCCATTCTGTGGCTTTTTGATCAGAATGGCGAATACGAACATTTACACCAGGGAGCGGAAAGCCCACCGTTCCCGCTTTTCTGCGTCCATTTAAGGGGTTTGACGAGAGCATAAGTGCTTCGCTCATACCATAACGCTCGAGTATGCGTTTTCCCGTTCTCTGCTCAAAAGCATCTGATGTCTCAGCATCAAGTGGTGCCGAACCACTGATAAACAGCCGCACACTGTTCGTTATAACGCTATTCAGGCGATCATCCCTATGCAATCGTCCATAATGCGTTGGAACACCCATTACCAAAGACACTCGCGGCAATAGGGAAAATACTCGGTCGATATCAAATTTCGGCTCAAAATATATTTCAGCGCCGCTTGTAGCAAGGGTCGCCGCAGCCACGATTAATCCGTGTACATGAAAAAATGGAAGAAAATGCAAAAGCCGGTCATCTTCTGATATCTCCCAAGCCTTCGTAAGGGAAGCAACACCAGCGCTAAGGTTGCCATAGGTTAGCATGGCCCCCTTTGGTCGACCTGTCGTTCCCGACGTATAAAGAAGCACCGAAATGTCTTGCTCATCTACGCGATAGATATCTCGATAGAGCGGTTGCTGATCGTGGTCTTTACCTGTCGAAATATCTAATAGTGGAAAATCTCCCTCTCCATCTGCATTGAGTGTCAAAATACCAGAAAGGTCTAAGCCAGCACTTTTGACGATGTCGACATGTGATCGATCACATACAACGATCATCGGTTCTGCATCTTTCAATAGATACAATAGTTCTGGATCTGAATAATCCGGATTGACCGGATGGTATGTTAATCCCCCATATTGGCAAGCAAGAAAAAGAACAAAGGCTGATGGTGACTTTCGGACAATGACGCTCACACGATCATTTGGCCTTGCACCAGCGTCGCGGAGGACAGCGAGAAAGTCCAGTGCGGCAGCATGAATATCGGATCGAGAATACGCAATGCCATTCGACGTATGAAGAAAAGGCCTTTCCGGATCAACAAGAACATGATTCAAGAACTTTGATCCAATCGAGTGACCTTCAGTTTTCGTCATTTGTCGTGTTTCCTGATAAACGACCTCAATGTGAAATTCATATCGAATACTTTCAAGAAATGCCCGCAGAAAACCGCCCCAAAACGTCATTCAAATTTAGGTTGAAGCGATGACAGCAAAAGTTAATCTACGCGTGAATGAAACGATAGGGTCACGTCATCGTCCGCATTGATCAGCTTGTGAATAAAACGCAAAGGATTATGTTACCATCGATGACATCGTTTCCTATAAAATAACTTAGGCTTGTTGGCTGAGACGCTTGTAACCGTTGTCGCTTTCGTCACTTAAAATATTTTCAAGCCGAGTGTGAGCGGTAGGCCGTCCGTTTGGTCATTGGCGCAAACGGTTGAATACAAGAACTTAGAAGCATCGCCTCAGCTCTAAAGCGCCTCCGTTTCAATTGGAATCAGAACGACACTTTAAATTGTTGATTTTACGCCTTTCCTTAACGCCAACCACACACACTTGGCTTGGAAATGCTCTAATTTAGACGAACAGCTTTTAAAATTTGCACCTTGAACAAAAATCGCTGCGTCGAAGATTACGACGCAGCGATGTGTTTAAGCTCATATAGGAGTAATATCCTCAATAAGGAAACGCAAAGCCGTTCCGCGCTCCCCAATCATACCAATTATCAACAACCGGGCCAGTTAGCATAATTCCAATCCCACCCGATATCGGACACAGGATCGCAAACCACCAAGCCCAACGATGAATTGACTCAATCGATGCATTGAAGCCCATGGTCCAACGCCAGAATAAAGCACCACGTTCAGCGCCACTGCCCCGGTCATAGATTTGCTCTATTTCACGTTCGGCACCATAGCGCGTCGTTGCCAAGATCGTCGCTGCATGCATAGCAAATAATAAAGCTGAACCATAAAGGAACACGATCGATAGCATATGAAACGGATTGTAGAATAAATTTCCGTAGATCAACGAAATATTGTTGGTCCACTCTAGATGGGAGAAAATACCAAACGGTACAGCCTCACTCCATGAACCCATGGCGATGGGTCGAAAAAAGCCACAAACAAGGTACAGCCAAATCGCAGCAGCAAACGCCCAACAGACATGGGTTCCCATTTCTAGCTGAATCGCACGGCGATAGGAGCGAACCCACCAGAGGAGAATAGATACTGTTAGAAACAAGCCAGAAATAATCCACCAGCCTCCCTCGTTCAGAGGAGCAAAGGGATTCAGCCCATATTCTGGACCCGGCGGATTTACCGTTAACCAAGGCATTAGCGCTATGAACTTGATCGGATTCCAATCGACGCTTGCCAACATTTGAAAGCCAATAATCGAGACAGCCGTAAGCCCAAACAGTAAGGAAATTACGCCGGACCAACCAAGATATATAGGGCCTAATTGGGCGTCACCTATCTTACCAGCCCAATAATTGAACCCGGTGATATGGTCACGCTGATCGCCTGCCGGAAGCTCGACACCCAGGTCGACATGGCCGCGCACTTGGACCTGGGTTAAAATGTTCTGATAGTCAACCATTACCCTATTCCCTCATCTCTCCAAATAGAAACGTTTTTCCAAAAGTCCCACCATTCTACCCAGGACCCTTCATAAATTGGCCCACTGATGAATATACAGATTGCACTCCAGAGACCCGCATTTAAGGCTAGGAATAAACCGAGCCTATGAATCCCCAGTGTTCCGATGGAATAACCAATGAAATCACGGAAAAAAGCATTTTCATGCTCTGGCGTCTTTACAACCCGACCGCCACCTGGATTGGTGGCCGAAAGGACCAATGCGCCATGTAGTGCGAGCGCCAATGTCGTTGTAAAAAAGAACGTGATTGCGACCATATGCGCTGGATTATAGTGAAAATTTCCATACGTATAACCAGTCGCATAGACCCAGTCGAGATGGGACATTATTCCGTAGGGGAATCCATGTCCCCAGGCTCCCATAAACACAGGTCGAAAAACAACAAGTGTTACATATGCAAAAACGGCAACACCGAATGCAAATGGAACATGGTAGCCAATCCCTAATTTCCGACAGATTTCTACCTCGCGCAGTATCCAAGAGACAAACGCGCCAATAGCGCACATGGTAGTAACCTGCCAAAGCCCGCCCTCATTCAAGGGAGCGAGCGCAAGCCCGTAGCTCAGATCGGGCGGGTCGATACTAATCAACCATGGATTCCAAGTCTCGCCCATCGACGCGCCGAGAAGAATAAGTGCTGTGCCAAGGACAGCGAAAAAGGCAGCCGTTACGCCGAAAAAGCCGACATAAAATGGACCAATCCAAAAATCGAATAAGTCGCCGCCCACGAGCGTACCGCCGGCAATCCGGTATTTTCGTTCAAACCCTAATAACGCCATGCCTGATCGTCTTTCATTTCAAGTAATATTATTTTTTCGGGACCACATTTGTAGAACACGCTATCGTCTTTGCGTAATTTGGCTTTCTTGCTTCGGGCCAATCTATGAACCGACACCCCTTGCGCCCGATCCCAATTGCTCTCGATCCCAAATTCATACGCGAACGCTTAAAAAAAATTCGTCTAATAAGATGCGGACGAATAAAAATACGTCCGCATCTTGTTCGTGTTTATACCGCGCGAAAGTCGGTATCAATTAGTTCTACAGCAGCAGCACTCGCTGCTGGTGCTGTTTCAAACCAATTGTACCTTGGCGAGCTCAAGAGCACAAAGTGAATCAACACAGCCAAAGCAAAAAGAAAAGCGAAGAGTCCGATCATCGCGCGTTGAGGATCAAACATCATCCATAGTCTGTACATAAACTACCTTCCTATCCAAAAAACGCCGTGAGCGGAGCTAGCGCTGCAGCGGACGATTCGACCACTGGAGCCCAACCTGCTTCGCCAGGAATCCACGGCCTCCAGATCCAAACGAGCAGATGCGCTATTACCGCAATACCCGTAAAGACCAGGAAGTTCATGATAAACAGATTATGGAACGCTTGCGCCTCCGATGCGTTCATTCCAGACATCGAGGGACTTGAGTCACTTGCCATTGGCATTTCTCCTTTTTTTTACCAATGTACGTACCGCAATTAACCCAGCGGCATGGGCTATCCAGCGGTTCACTTGCCCCGCCGAAACTGAATACTATCGCCCCATAAAAACAAATGGCACGACCATATGGCTCTTTTCGATCGCGTCAGCGAATACGGAACGCCGTTGTTTTGGACGGCTCATCGGTAACTGAGGCCGTGGCATAAGCCGTTCAAAAAGAACTGCCAGTAGAGAGAATGGAAAAATGAGAGCAAAATAAAGCCGATATTCCGGCTTATCGCTCATCTTTTGGGGAGCTTTAGTAATGAATTGTGTATGCACCATATTATGCTTCCTCCAGCGCCTTCTACTGTATACGTAGTTTTTTAAACGCTTAATAAAATTAGAACTCGAAATACTCAAATACGCTTAGGCCGCTTCTGACCCGACTATTTTTTCAGAACACACAATAACTAATTCCGCAGTAATTTCGTCAACACCATCGGCCCGCGCTGATCGTTCAACATGATCGCGTAACCGTTTGGCTGCAGAGATTCGCGTCAACACCGGATATGATGCGACACACTCATCCAATATCCGTATCGCTTCTGATGTCCAGCGCAGCACGCTCGTGGCGCGCGCATGGGTTGGGGCGACGGCGTCTAAATTTTCTGCTGACGGAAGAATATGGAAAAGTGCATCAAAAAGTCCGTTACAATACTCTTGTAGAACATAGGTCGCACCACCATAACCCATCATTGGTGTTCCAGTATGGCGTCTTATCACGGCCCCCGGAAAGGATGCTGGGATATAGACAGAGGGTGCTTTTCGTTCACTTAAATACATGCGTTCATTAAAGCTTCCGAACACCACAAAGGGTGGTCGTTCACCAATCGCCTCGCGAACAGCATCGTTATCTGGTTTGACCCCGGCCTTGCGTGAAATTGCAAAAGCACAAGGCAGACCGAGATCATCCTCAAGATAGGCGCGCAGCCCCCTAGCATAAGTTTCGTTCGCTACAACACCAAAATTAGCGGTCCCAAAGAAGTCTTGCGTTACGGACCGCCAAAGATCCCACAGGGGCTTTAGGGTTGTATGCTTCTCTTTCTCGATAAAGGGTTCTGGGTCGAGCCCCAGTTCAGCACCGAGAGCGCGCAAGAATTTTGTTGTTGAATTCAGTCCGAACGGTGCCTGGAAATAAGGTTGATCTAAGGCCTCACATAGTTTGCGACCAAATTCCCGGTAAAGACAAATACTGGCATCTGCGTCAATCAGCTTGCGGGTATCAGCGATATGTGTACCAAGCGGGAACACCATATTTATTTCTGCGCCAAGCCCTTCAATAAGGCGAATAATCTCAGCAAGATCCGAGGGCATATTAAACATGCCATATGACGGACCAATAATATTCACCGTCGGCTTATCACCTTTTTTGGTCTGTGTTTTTCGAGGGTTCCGTCCCTTCGTCTGACCATATTCTGTCCACAACCAAAGCAATGCCCGATCAGCACTCTGCCATTGATCTTCATCAATTGTGCGCGGCAAAAATCTTTGAATATTTGCGCCTTCTGGCGTGACACCGCCGCCGATCATCTCAGCAATAGACCCGGTAACAACGACGGCAGGGAGATCAGGATCAAGCACGTTGCGGGCGCGGCGCATAGCGTTCTCGGTTCCGTGTTGTCCAAGCTCTTCCTCACCAAGGCCCGTTACAGCGATTGGTAACTCATGGGGAGGTAATGCATCTGTATAATGAAGAACAGATGTTACTGGTAGATTTTCACAGCCAACGGGACCATCGATAACGACCTGCAGGCCTTTGATTGCGGTAAAGGCATACACGGCTCCCCAATAGCCACCAGCGCGATCATGGTCTTGAATCAGCATCCGACTGGCGCCTCCAGATCCGCATCTCGTTTTGCTTTAATGGCCCGTTTGCGCGCCTGCTTTTTACGGAAACCTGAATAGTCTCCAGGGATATCCCGCCAGACACCGGCAGTGTCGCATTCGCCTACGCCGTCGAAGAAGGCTTTCATCGCATCAAAACGATCTTTGCTGGCGATTGCAGCATTGACCACCTGGGCAAGAGACCCCGCGCCCGCGGCCCCCATCAAGGGGCGCGCAGAAATTAGGTTCGTAAAGTACAAGGCTGGCGTCCCAGACTGCTTAGCTGCCTGGACGACCGGGGTTGTTCCAATGACAAGATCGGGCTCAACTGCGTTCATTGCCTCAATATCTTGTTCAAGCGATGCTCGGAATTGAACCTTGACGCCCCGCGCCTCCAACCATTCGCGGTCCGTTGCAGCGTAAGGTGTTGCGGGGCATGCAGACCCTACATAGCGAACATCTGCACCGCTTTCACAAAGGAGCCGCGCAACAAGGAGCTCTGAGCCTTCATAGCCTGAGATCGTAATCCTGCCCTTGATCGGTGCGGCTTTTAGGGCACCCGCGATCGCCGGTAGAGCAATATTTTTGGCCGACGAGATCTTCGAAGAGGCAATTCCACATGCCTCTCCTATTGCCCCTATCCAATCAGCAGTTCCATCAAGCCCCACAGGCGCAGACCCCACAATTGCCTTGCCAGCAGACTTAAGTTCTCGAATCGACGCGGTATAAAATGGATGGATCGTGGCAACGGCAGCACAATCCAACGCAGCGTAAAGCTCCCGCCACTCCCGTGTTGGTACAACAACACCGGCACTTAATCCCATTGGCTCAAGAAGATGTCCGAGCCCAACAGGATCACCAGGGAACATTTCACCGAGGAACGTAACCTTTGGCATTTCAGCACGATCATTCTCAGCACGCTGAACAGGACCTGATGCAACCTCTTTACGGGCGTAGGCCAGCATTGCGCCGGCAAGCACATCTTTCGCCTCGGCATGGGTTGGAACACCGAAACCAGGGACATCAATGCCTATTATCCGTACCCCATTGATCGTTTCCGGAAGCAACCTCAAAGGCACGCCCGATGCAGTCGGGACACATAAATTTGTGACCACTATAGCATCATAACGTTCTGGATCAGCAGTCGCGTGGACAGCATCGCGAATATCTTCGAACAATTTGCCCGTAACGAGCGATTCTGAATCAAACGGGACATAGCCAACGCTTCGCTTTGCACCGTAGAAATGAGAGGTGAACGTAAGCCCGTAGACACAACAAGCCGACCCAGAAAGGATTGTCGCGGTACGCCGCATTCGCAGCCCTACCCGCAATGAACCAAAGGCTGGACACATGCTCTGTGGCTGATCATGCGGACCCTTCGGATAATCCGCTTCAAGGCGATCTATCAACTCCTTATTATCATTGGATTCTGCGGCCTGGCGCAATACATCAGTCCCACTATGACACCCTCGTCCATTGACAGGTGCCACCTTGGAATCGACATGACGTCTGGAAATCGTCTTCGCATCTGTCGTTGCGTTCACTTGCCGTCCGCCATCCACAGAGCCCACAACGTCAACCGTTGCCTTTGCGACACCCGGAACAGGTGGTCCACCTTTAGAAACGGTGCGCTTAGCGCCAGCATTCGGGAGCAACCGGGCCACAAACTAATCAAACCTCGTCGTAAATTACTTCAAGGGAACGGGTCTCACCAGCACTCGGCCCGCACAAATCGGCCTTGGTCGCCGGTTCAAGAACGACGTCTGCACCCGTTTCTTTCGCCGCAAACAACCCCAACAATGCATCCTGGGAAAGAGGCGTCGGCCGCATCGGCGGCGCCGTCGCAACATTCTCAGCAAGGAGATCAAACATCGGCCCCCACTGCCCACCGGGTTCGCCAACTATCTGATAGTTCGCACTTTTGCGACGAATATCGTCATCCGCTGGAATTGCCGATAGAACTGGAATGCTGGCGGCTTCGGCGAAACGCGCTGCCTCACCGGTACCATCGTCTTTATTGATCACCATGCCAGCGACACCAACATTGCCACCAAGCTTTCTGAAATATTCAACCGCGGAACAAACGTTGTTTGCGACGTATAAAGATTGCAAATCGTTTGAACCAACGACAATCACTTTTTGACACATGTCTCGGGCAATAGGTAACCCAAAGCCGCCACAAACAACGTCACCCAGAAAATCGAGTAGCACATAATCAAAGTCCCATTCATGAAAACCGAGCTTTTCTAGCAACTCAAATCCATGAATGATGCCGCGTCCTCCGCAGCCGCGACCGACCTCGGGACCGCCAAGCTCCATCGCAAAAACGCCATCGCGCTTAAAACAGACGTCACCAATCTCAACATCTTCGCCAGCGTTCTTTTTTCGGGTTGATGTCTCTATAATTGTCGGACAGGCGCGCCCGTTAAACAGGAGTGACGTTGTATCGCTCTTGGGGTCACAGCCGATGAGCAATACCTTTTTCCCCTGTTGCGCCATCATGTAACTCAAATTGGCGAGGGTAAAACTCTTCCCGATCCCACCCTTGCCATAAATAGCGATAATTTGAGTTTCCTTTTTGACAGTTTCATCAATCCCTTCCGAATCGGCTGACGTTTCATCACCTAAATCGGAAGCAGCCTCACTCGTCGCATCTCCACTAGTAATATTAGTCTTAGCACCATTGGTTTCGGGTGGCGCTTCCAGGGCCTCCGTTGATTTTCCTTTAAGCGTGACAGAAGCTGCCGCTTGCTCTGAAGAATTCGGAGAAGCTCCAGTCGTACAGTCGCCTCCGGCATAGTCCGAAGAATAGGTTTCGTGCAGCGTGTCCATTACGCAGCGGTTCTCCAGTCAAGTATCATTTTCAAACATGAAGGGTCAGAAAATGCCGTATGATAGGCACTTTCCGTATCATTCGCGGGGCAACGGTGAGTAATTAATCCGTCTAAAGATATTGCTCCACTATGGGCCAGCCTTACAACAGTATCCAAATCTTCTTTGCGCCACTCTGCGGCGATGCGTAAGCGCATTTCCTTGATAAAGGCTGGCGCAAAGTTAAACGAAAGGCGACCGGCGTAAAATCCCGCAAGCACAATCTCAGCCCCTGGCGCCGCATGAGCCACAAGCCGATCAATAAGTTCAGAGTCGCCACTCACATCATAAATCGAAGAGTAATCCGTACGACCATCATCATCAGGATCAATGACAGGGTAGGCATCACCATCAAACCGCTCCGGCTCGACTTCCCACACCACAGGCGTTGGCGCTCCTGACGCTATTGTCAAACGTGCAAGCAATCGACCGAGCGCACCGTGACCAATAATCAAATCCGGCGGACTGCCCTTTTCGATAGCATGCTGCGCTGTCGCCGCCAGCGCGAGAAGAGCACCAGTTTCAGCATTCTTAAATTCGATCGGAATAACACGCGAGGCGGGAGCAACCAGTCGGCTTGCTGCCGCGCCAAATAGGCCACGCGCACCTTCAAAACATGCGGCACCCGGAACAAATACGATTTTATCGGCCAATTCACTATGTGTTCCCGGGTCGGAAACACGCCCAACGGCTTCATAACCTGGAATTAAAGGATAACCGAGACCGGGAAATGCAGGCATTTCACCAGTCCATAATAATCGTTCTGTTCCCGTGCTAACGCCAGAAAAAAGGGTCTCGATAATAACATCGTCGGGTCCTGGCTCTTTTAGAGCAACCCGGTCAATCCGTGCCTCGCACTTGCCGGAAAAAACGACCGCTTCTGCCTCTAAGGGTCCTGAACCACTGGTCTTGCCGTCGATGCTCATGTCATTCGCAGCAAGAGGGGCCGATGAAATTGCGCCCGATGTTATCGCGAGCGAACTGAGCTGAGGCGGATGGGCAACTGGCTCGTCACCGGCAAATGAGGAATCAGGGGTCATGCATGTAAGTTATGATTGACGCTTTAATCTGTCAACTTAGTTTGACGCCGATTTGTAAAGAAATATTGACTCAGGTGGATGCCACGAGAACGCTTGTTAAAAGCGGTTGGCGCGCCCTTAGAAGCCGTGCTTTTGGAAAACCTGAAACGCGTAAAAACTCGGTTAGGATTTTGGCAGACCGAGGACGCCCACTCCCCATTGCCCATAGATAAAAACCAAAATAGGCGTCACCCATTGCAGCAGCCCCCGGAGTTTCAGACATCGGCTCCGCAATCAATAATGTGCCACCCTCTGATAGCGCCGAACGGGCTGATCTTAATAACTGCAGCGCAGCATCATCATCGTGATCATGAAGCACCCGCACAAAGGAGATGATATCAGCGCCTTGAGGAAAAGGGTCAGAAAAGAAATCACCGCCGACCGCCTGAACCCTTTCTTCAAGCCCTGCTTTTGCAAAATTTGAATTTGCTTGTTCGGCGACCACCGGCAGGTCAAAAACTGTCGCACGTAGCGAAGGATGATTTTCAGCAACCGCCCGAACGAACGCCCCGCCCCCACCGCCAATATCTAATAGATGACGCTGACGCGAAAATGAGAATGCGGCAATCACATCGTCGGCAATGAATTCTTGGGTCGCAGCCATCAAGTTTGTGTATGGCGCTGCTTCATCCTTAGAAAGATCCGCGGACGATGCGCGACGTGCATATCCCCAATACTGGCTTAACCCCGTCTCTGCGCGCCCACCCTTTAATAGGGCTACTGGATCAATGAGGTCCTTATAGAGAATCTTATGATGCTTGATCATTTCAAATACGGAGCGATTGCCAAGCAGAGCTGCGCCCTGTGCCCCCAGTCCGATATGTTTGTTTGGCCTTCGCTGCACGAGATCCAAAGCAATCGCCCCTGCAATTAGCCGCTCCGTCGCCTCTGTGCTCAAATCAATTGATGATGCAATTTTTGCTTCTGGCACAGCACCGTCTG
This sequence comes from Pseudomonadota bacterium, assembly GCA_039025235.1. Lineage (GTDB taxonomy): Bacteria > Pseudomonadota > Alphaproteobacteria > Caulobacterales > Parvularculaceae > MED-G105. Next base: position 56,670 of record JBCCOS010000010.1, on the reverse strand, counting down.
CCAGCAAATCGAAAAGCTCTAACTCGACACAGGCGCAGAGAATTTGAGTATAAGTGAAACCGGCACAGATATCGAAGAGGCGTCCGGCACGACGCCGGGTTATAGGTGCTGTTAATGGAAACGCCGCAGCCCATTTCTGAAATGATGGATCTTGGAATAGTCGGTTGCGGGCATCAAAAACGATATCGCTAAGGGAGCGCCTGCGCGTTCCGTTTTTGGAACTCCCGCCGAAAAGTGATTTGAGACTTAAATTTGTCAATGGGCTGTTTATTCCTACAATGACTAAAGCCGCTCCGTTTCAAATAGAATCGCTGAGCGGCTTTCGGTCTTTGTTTTTGCGCATTTCCGGGCGCGTGGGCCAGCAAGCATGTAAATAGCCACTTGAGCTGAAAATGCTTTAAATTAAATTGGTGAATTCGCTAATCACGGCGCGCACGGGCATCACATTTTAAAACCAAGTTGCGAAGCCTGTCTGCCTGACCATCAACAAGTTTGCGTAATTCTGCTGCACCAGGACTATCTGGAATTGCTAAAATTGCATCTTCCACGAGCCCGTTGAGTTGCTCCATCGCCCCTTCAAGGCCAAAATAGTGAACGGAGTTTGGCTGTCCGTTTCGATTATCGGCATCAACGGGTTTACCGATTTCATCCTCGAACCCTAAAATATCACAGATGTCATCGGCAATCTGATAGGCCTCCCCCAGACGAGCCCCCAGTGGTGCCCACTCATCGGGATCACCGCCAACGGCTAATGCGCCAGCACGGCATGCTGCAACAAAAAGGGCCCCAGTTTTCGCGCAATGATAAGCACGCAAATCAATTGATTTTTCGCTTTCCCAGGCTTGTCCGGCAACAATGCCCGCTGGTGACCCAGCTGCTTCCATCAACAGTTTAGACAACACAACGTATTTTTCAGGATTGTCACCGACGAAATGCAGCAACGCCTGGAACGCCATAACAATCAGAGCATCGCCGGCCAAAAGCGCTATCGGCTCGCCATAGGCGCAATGCACAGACGGCGCCCCCCGTCGCGTCTGGGCGTCATCAAAACAGGGCAGGTCATCATGCACAAGTGACGCGCAATGAAGCAGTTCTATCGCGACACCGCTGCCTAAAGCCGATCGCATTGGCGCACTTGGCGCGCATGCATTGGCAACAGCCATACAAAGTCTTGGCCGTACCCGCGATCCACCTGCAAAAACAGCATGGCGCAATGCGAGAGAAAGACGGCGTGGTGCACGTCGACCAGATTGTTCGCCCGTTTGCGCGGCCACAACTGCCCATTCAAGGGCCGATTCAACATGTTCGCTCAGATCCACAGCGGCGCTCCGTTATCTGTCTTTTTCGTTTGACACTTTTGCATGTCAATTCAAACTAACCCATAACTCTTTTGATGTTGCAACCCCTAGAAGCATTCTTCTGGGCAATCGAAGGTCGCAGCAGAGGAATAAAAGGTTAAATCGGGCAAGCGCTGCCTCGTCGAGGCAAAGAAAAAGCTATGGAAAAGAGCCGTTCGCAAAATGACGGTGAGGAAAAAGAACGAACTTGACCTCTGAAAAACCGAAAATTGTCATTATCGGTGCTGGAATTGGCGGTCTCACCGCTGCATCCGTTTTATCGCGCTCCGCAAAGGTCAGCGTTATTGAACGAGGAGAGGCATGCGGCGGGAAAATTCGCGAAATTACCATTGATAATCAACCGATTGACTCCGGCCCTACTGTTTTCACCCTGCGCTCCGTCTTCGATGATATTTTTAAAGCATCAGGCGCCGCACTCGATGATTACCTTGAACTCAGAAAGGTTGAATGCCTCTCCCGCAACTATTGGAATTGCGGAGGAACGTTAGACCTTTTTTCTGATGCTGAAGAAACTGCAGGGGCGATCGCAAGGTTTTCCTCGCCAGCCGAGGCAGAACGATATCGCGCGTTCGTCAAAGACGCAGAGAGGGCGTGGCACACGCTATATGGCCCTTTTATGCGACGCAAAGCACCGAACTTTTTTTCGTTGATGGCGGGCGCTGGCCCCCTCGCCTTAACACGGCTTGATCCTTACACATCATTATGGCGCACCTTAGAGAAACGCTTCACCGATAAGCGCTTGCAACAATTGTTTGGCCGATATGCAACCTATTGCGGTTCTTCTCCATTCGAGGCATCAGCCACATTAATGTTGATTGCCCATGTGGAACGGATGGGGGTTTTTGCCCCCGTTGGCGGCATGGCTGCCCTTGCCAAAGCCCTAGAACGGCGTGCCACAGAAAATGGTGCCGAATTTCATTACAAGTCCGACGTCGCAGCAGTTGAATATAAAGGCGGGCAATTGGTCAGTGTTAGAACAAGCGACGGTCAGCAATACGCAGCCGATGCCGTCCTATTCAATGGTGACCTTGGCGCCTTACAAAATCAAAACACGAAACACGCCAAGTCTATTGAATTGGCTTTTTCAAAACAATGCAACGCCGTCAAACCAATGAAAAAGCGCAGCCAGTCTGCTCTTACCTGGTCATTTTTGGGTAAAGCTTCCAAAGCCAGTAAGACTTCAAATGATCGGAACCCGCCCGCTTTATCGCTTCATAACGTATTTTTTTCTGATAACTATCGCGCCGAGTTCGATGATGTCTTTGAAAGACGCCGCTGCCCTGAAAACCCGACCGTATATCTTTTTGCTCCAGATCGTGCACCTCATCAAACGAAGAAGAGTATAAACGAATCGATCGACAATAGCATGCAAGTCAGTGGCAGCGATAGCGATCAAACGCTAAATACAGAACGATTTTTTTGTCTTATCAACGCGCCTGCAATTGGTGAAGAGCGCGACTTCCCCGCTGAGGAGATTGAACAATGCAGAATGCAGGCGATGGCGCAGCTGGAACGGTGCGGAATAACGCTGCACATGGCACCGGAGAAAACGCAAGTGCAAACACCGAACGATTTCGCGAAGCGCTTTCCAGCAACGAACGGAGCGTTATTCGGGAATCCCAATCACGGATGGCGCACAGCGTTTCAACGCCAGGGCGTGAAGTCTCCGCACCAGGGTTTATACTTCGCAGGGGGCAGCGTGCACCCGGGTTCCGGCGTGCCGATGGCGGCCTTGTCCGGCCTCATGGCAGCGCAAACGATTACAAAGGATTACGCTTTGACATAAATGTTTCGCCGCGCGGTTACGCGTGGTGGTATGTGGACGCGCTAAGCAACGATGGCACATTCGGACTGACGATGATTGCATTCGTCGGAAGCGTATTTTCGCCCTATTATGCGTGGTCAGGCCGCCAAAACCCAGAAAACCATTGCGCCCTCAATGTTGCCCTTTATGGAACTCGCGCGGCCCGGTGGACGATGACTGAGCGTGGTAACAGCCGAATTTCTAGGGGCAATGAGTATTATACAATAAATAAAAGCGCGCTCCATTGGGAAAAAGATATGCTGCGCATATCTGTCAACGAAATCGCAGCGCCCATTCCTCTGCCAATGCGCGGAGAATTACGGATTCACGCATCTGGCCTTGGGGAGAACGTCTTTTTCATCGACGACAAGGGACGCCATCGCTGGCGCCCGATTTCACCCTTTTCACGCGTTGAAGTCGACTTTAAAGAACCCGATTTAAAATGGTCAGGACACGGTTATTTTGATGCCAATGATGGTGATGAACCACTCGAAGAAGCGTTTGAATTCTGGGACTGGTCACGAACCATTCTTGAGAACGAAAAAACGGCCATTCTTTACAATACCGATATGTATAACGGAGAAATGCGCTCGTCATCTCTGCTGATTTCGGCTGATGGAACGGTTGACACGTTCGAAACGCCGGGCGTGGCACCACTCTCGTCAACGCCAATTTGGCGGATAAGAAGGCGTACACGCTCGGAAGGCGACGCTCGTATCATTCGGACATTAGAAGATACACCATTCTATAGCCGGTCCGTAGTTGAAAACCGGCTTTTCGGAAAATCAAGGCCAGCCGTACACGAATCATTATCTGGTCCGCGCCTAAGCAATCCAGTGGTTAAAATGCTGCTGCCATTTCGTATGCCCCGCTTAGCCTAACCTCTTGGTCATTCGCCGACGGGTTGCAGGTTTGAAAAAGTGCTTTTTTTGTCTTTAGGCAGCGCTTTTAAGTCTTCCTCCGGTACGCTAACATGGCTTCGTGTGCGCCAGACGATAACACCGACAAGCAATAAAATAATTGGTGTGCTCAATGAAATGATCGCTTCAGGCGAAAAGCGCCCATCACTGTGTGGCATACCCTTAACTGCGTAAGCAACAATGCCAATCACATAATAACTGATAGCCGCAATAGAGAGGCCTTCAACGGTTTTTTGAAGCTTTAATTGTAATTCAACGCGGCGATTCATGCTCTCCAGCACGGCCTGATTTTGCTTCTCCAGAGATAAATCAACACGTGTTGATAATAATTGTGCGGCACGATCAACCCGTTCGGATAGGTTCTTTTGACGGCGCGCAACAGAACGGCACGTGTTCAGTGCTGGCGCAAGGCGCCGGTCTGTGAACTCCTGGAATGTCTGCATGCCAATGATACGTTCTTCACGTAGTTCTTTAATACGGCTCGTAACAAGCGCGTAATAAGCATCGCCCGCAGAAAACCGTGATTGACCTTTGATCATTCCTTTTTCGATGTTGGATTGGAGTTGCGTCAACCTTTCTAAAAGTTCAGGCTCCTCATCTTCGACCGCTTCGGCCATCGCGAGCGTGATCTGCGCGAGTTCACTCTCCGATTCAATCATCTGTGGGCTAATCTCCTGCGCCACAGGCAGCGCGAGCAGTGCCATTATTCGGTAGGTTTCAATTTCCAAAAGGCGCTGCACAATACGCCCAGCATGCCAAGGCGACATAGAACGGTTTTGAACAAGAAATCGACTGAACCCGTCACTATGAATTCTAAAGTCGGTCATAGCCGTTGCCGCGCCACTCGTAATCGTTGATCCGATGACAGCATTTCCATCGAAAAAACGTTCCGACATATGACTTTGATCTTGGCCATTTGGTAACTCATCAATCAATACGGCATTGGCTGCAGCAAGCAACCGCCCAGGAAGCGCGGCGACCCATTCGGCCGGTGCCGCCGTGATCGCTGGGTTTGCAAATGGATCGTCATCTTCCCCCCGAGTGATGAACGTATACCGTGTAAATTCAGTATGACGTTCCCAAATCAACTTAAAACCGCCGAGTGAAACATTATAATGTTTTGAGTTGGGCGGTGGTGGTGTCACACCAAACTGTTTTGTGAGCTCAACGACCACGTCACGGTCAGCATCGCGATAGGGCCAATCTGTCAAAAGGGCGATGCATGATAGTTTTGTCGCTGAGGATAACGGTTCAGGGGGACGCGCATGAACCTCGTTAGAAAGCGCAAAACGCTGCTCGTGGTTTGGTGGCAATTGCATTGTCTACCGTCCCTCTCCCGTCGCCAGCTCATCGAAAGCCTTAGCGCGTAAAATATCGTTCTTTTTGCATACGCTCAAAAGTCGAGATTGGGTTGGATTGAATGGGTCCGACAAGTAACAATCCTTTATTCCGCTGCAGCTGGTTAACGACTTGATGGGGCAAACTGTTATCCACGTGAGTCGGAATTGCTTCAAGAATTACACCTGATTCCGCGCGCGCCCCCATACTGATCGCTTTTGCGAATCACTAAATTTTGGCGATCTCCTTACCATAGTCTTCGATAATTGCCGCGACCCGGCTGGGCGCCTCTTCTTGGGCAAGATGCCCTAAAACCGGGAGAATTAAGACTTTCGCAAGCCTTGTTTCGGCCGCGAGCCAATGTGCATCTTTCGGAGGAACAGCCTTATCATTTCCAGCGGCAATATAGAGAACTGGCGTTTCAATTTCAGATAATGCCCGCTCGACAAGCGCAAGGCGCCAGTGCGCCATCATGGCGAGGGCGCCGCGAACGTGCCCCGGACATTGGAGCAATTGCTGATAATAATGAATATAATGCTGGCTCGGCTTTGATCCAGTGTTTGTTAACAATCTTCGCACTCGGCGCGAATCCCGTGCGCTTTCTGCGAAAAAGACTGCTGCCACGGGATTGTAGTACAGCGACTTCGCCATAACCGGAAAGAGAACACCAGCAGCGCCAGGAAAAGAACGGACCGCGCCATTAAGACTAATGACGATCCGCGGATTAATCTGTCTGTCGATTAACATCTGCAACAAGATTGCTACACCGGACGAGTGCCCCACAACGACCTCAGGCGAGATGTGCATCGCTTTCAATAAGACTGAAAGATAACCGGCAACACCTGTTAAGGAAATTGGTGCACGGTCAATCGCTGAGGTAAACCCGTGGCCAGGTAAATCAATAATTACGACACGAAAGCCCTCGGAAAGAAGCTGTGCAACCTCAAACCAGGAATGCGTCGCAGCGCCTGTTCCATGGACAAGTAGGATCGTTTCCCCTTGTCCCATTGTTTGGACGTGCCAACGGAAAGAACCAGCCTCAACAAATTGACTATGCGCGCGCCCAGGCCAATTTAAACCTTCGCGCGACCAATCGGGTCGGCGCAAATCAGAAAAGATCATAATTTTATTTTTACCTCAGCCGTCTTATTCAATATTGACGGGTCTTCGGAACCAAACTTCAACACTGTGCTATCGTTTATCGTCTCAAGAAATATTCATAATAAAATGCGTGTAAGGATATCACATGCTAAACCGTATCGCGAACTAGAGCATCGGATGTTTAGACTGAATCAAACCGATGCTTTAGTGTTTCGTAACATGACGTCTGGACTGAACTTCGTTCGCAACAACGTCGGCAATCTGTCGACTATCAGCATAGGGTAACGGTGAATAGCGTGCACGTAATTGATGGCTCAGTGTTTCTGCGCGCGCACTAGGCCGACGCCCCGTATCGAAAAATATGACATTGATATTTTCTTTCGCGATTAATTGCGCCATACTTTGTTCATCGGCTTCGGCTTGTGCACGACCTGGCGAACCTGAAAGATCGATATTACCACGCCCATCGGACAGCATAACGATCAAGGGATCACGGCCCTTGGCAATTTCATCTTTCGAAAGTTTAAACGCTTCCCCCAAGGCCATGGCAAGGGGCGTTCCGCCCCCGCCTGGTGCGGCTGCGAGGGCCCGACGCGCGCGCAACAACGAACGGGTTGGACGCAGCACGACGTCTGCTGAATAGCCGCGAAAGACAATGACACTGACCATATCTCGTCGGGTGTAACACGCCTGCAACAGACGTTCGACGGCGCCCTTCGCTTCCCCTAATCGATGAAGCGCTGCCGAGCCAGACGCATCAACAACAAAGATCACTGATGCACCTGTTTTCTGGTCAAATCGCTTGAGACGGATATCTGATGGATAAACCCTAAGGAGCATTGGCGCCCTCGGCGCTTCGCGTAATTTGCGCCATGGAGCTGCCGAACGCATGGTTGCCAATATATCCAAACGCCCTCCTGTGCGCGGATCACCCCCACGCGTTCCGCGTGGCCGACCGTTTCGTGTTGACCGCGTCGTCGCGCCGGCCTTTCCATCACTCGCCAAAGAAGACCTTTGTCGACACCGTTCTGCATTAGGTATTGAAAGTGTCACTGCACCAGAATTAATCGCGGCAATGATACTTTCCAGAAATTCTTCACGGCGTTGCCCAAGTTGTTGATCAGCGTATTGCTCAGAATCATGATTTTCAGCGCTGTCGCGATCTCCACCGTTTTCCGGCGATGCAGACGGATGATTATCAGGCGCATTATCTACACTTTGCGGTTGCGACCTTTCATCAGGCTCGGTTTCTTGTGGAGTAACGGCGGCGTCATCGCCTATTTTTATGCCATAAACAAGCATCGTCGCCGTTTGTGCAATTGACCAATCGACCTCCTCGCGATTAGTGAGCGCCGCTAAGACACGGGCAGTCCTCAGCACAAATTGAAATGACCTTAGGGATGCATCGCCAGTTTTTAATCCCACCTCGGATAATGCTGTTTCCATTTCATCGGATGTTTTAATATCCTCTAGAGATCGCCGCGCAGCAGTTATGCGTTCTACGTCTATAAACTCTCGATCCGGATCACTACTCTTTAAATCGCGCAAAGAGACAGGGCTCAAATCAATGGTAAAAGCCACACGCTCAAGAAGCATGTCGGGCGGACGCTCGTCATCAGCGATACCTTCATCCTCGAGAACAACGCAAATACAGGCCGGCCACCGTTGTGAAAAACTATCCCGCTCAACAACAGCAACCCCCATGTCTTGTGCCCCAGCAATGGCCGTGGCTGCGCCGACTGACAAACGCTCTGCCATTTTGACGATTAGAACACCTTCGTTTGCAAGAGGCAGTAGACCTTTTTGAATGCAAGGGCGGCCCGAAGCAAGTGTGGCAGCAATATCTAGTCCACCTGTAAGCGCCGAAGGGTCTATACCAGAGGGCGCATTAACAATGGCCGGATCATCCGGTAATAGATGAAGAAAATAACGCCGCCAAGCATCACGCGCAGGTCCGGGTTGCGCGCGCAAGGAAAGGCCACCGAGAGCATGGGGATCGACAGCCAGCAGTGCCGCGACCAACTTCGCAATGCGCCAAACGGCGATACCTTGATGCTCCGTTGGCCTATCGCCCTCAGTTTCTTGTTGGAGCAACAAAACTAAGGCCCGAGTGTTTCGGATATTGAACGTTCAACCCGGACCGCGGCGTCCGTATCGTCGAGCGCATCTTTGCGCAGACGATGGCGCAGCGCGGCAGGCGCAACATCGCGAACATGCTGTATTGTGACCTCAGCATCACCCGATAAGGCCGCCTTGGCACGCGCCGCCCGCATCAAGGTAAGTTCCGCGCGTAATCCATCCGTACCAAGTGCAATACAAAGCTTCGCGACTTGTTCTAAAATATCATCAGGAGTCGCAGTGCTATCAAGTTGTGCACGGGCACGCCTCACCCGGACGGCAATAGCGTCGTCTTCACTCCTCCAAAGCTCTACGAAGCTATCAGGATCACGCTCAAAAGCGTCCCGCCTTCTGACAATTTCAATTCTTTCTGCTATATTTGTTGGTGTACGTATATCCACTGCTAAGCCAAAGCGATCTAGTAATTGTGGGCGAAGTTCGCCCTCTTCTGGGTTACCACTACCGACAAGCACAAAACGGGCGGGGTGTCGAACACTTAAGCCCTCACGTTCGACAACGTTCTCTCCAGACGCTGCAACGTCTAAAAGAATATCAACCAGATGATCCTCTAACAGGTTGACTTCATCAATATAAAGAAACCCTTGATCCGCATCGGCAAGGAGACCCGATTGAAACTTCTTCTCGCCACGGACAAGCGCAGCCTCGAGGTCGAGCGCTCCAACGATACGATCTTCGGTTGCACCAAGGGGCAGATCCACAACACGCGCGCCATCACCAGAAAGAAGTGATGCCAATGCACGGATCACCGTTGATTTACCGGTACCTCGATCGCCAAAAGCGAGCACGCCACCAATTGATCGGTCGACAGCCGCAAGTAAAAGCGCTTCCTTCAAAGAGTCTTGTCCAACAATGGCTGAAAAGGGAAACGTCGTCACAGCCTCACCCATGGTTTGATTGAACGTTGCATTATTCTATCCTACTCGTCCCCTACGCCGTACCATATGAGCAATAAGAGCAAGATGCATCACGCCGCTTAAGGTAAGTGAGGTTTTTATCACGACCCCAGGGGGATCTGGCATGAGAGCTGTCCTCAACGCCAACAACATCGCAGCACCAGATGCGAGAAACAAAAATAAAGGCATGATCCACTGTGCACCACCGCGCGCCCAAAGCAAGGAACCGATCGCGAAAAATTCGAAAATGATCCCTATCAAAATGAATTCTATGGTCTGAGGTGTCATGGTGATTGTTGGCATAACTTGTATTTACCCAACGAACGGCGAATTTAGTCGCACAATTTCAAAGTTCAAGTAACTCGCAAACGTGACCCAAAGACCATAGGGCGCAAGCGCGAAACCGGCCAAACGAGAAAAACGCGATAGGAATAAAATCAACGCCACGATAGACGCCCAGAAAGCAACGATTTCGAGCATGGCAAGATCTGGCCTTTTCATTATAAAAAATAACTGAAGCCAAAAAAGGTTGAGCACAATATTTAGCGAGAACAGCGCCACAAAAATAAAGCGTTCACGAACATTGAAGATACCACGCCACGCACTCACAGCGGCAACGACGGCAAGAGCGTAGATCAGTGTCCAAGCAACGGGGAATGCCCAGTCGGGCGGGTTAAGCGCAGACTTTTGAAGCGCTCGATACCATGGACCGATATCCGTAAGAAACCGACCTATCGTTGATACGGCAATTGCAACGCCAGCAGCGACCAACCAATGCAACAAACCGTTAGATGGCGACTTCTCTATATTTTGCTCCGTAACCATAATTGTTGCTTACGTCATCTCAAAAGCAATTCACGCATTAATTAGCCTGTTAATTGCGTTCTAATACGCACTAAACCACACCTGTTTCAGTGAGCTGGCTTTTCATCTGCATACTGTTTTAGTGCTTGCCGTCCATTCTTTTGGTCGATCGTCGCGAGCCCGAGTAAGTGCGCTATATCTTTAAAAAATATTCGAAGATGGGCCGCGGGCTTTGCTCGCACAAGTCGCTTGTTCATGTAGGCATCCCACGTCAATGACTGAACATCCTCATCACGACATATATTCACGAACCTTTCGCGTCTCTTGTCGTTCCGATACCAGAAATGCTGCATAACACCCAGAATGAAAAATACCTTCCCATGTTCTTTCATATAGCGCTTACGGGCGCGCGATAGGGCTTTTGCGTCGCCGGTAACGATAAGTTCCTCAATCGCTTCGGCGGCTGTTCTACCCCCGAGCATGGCGTAATAGATGCCCTCACCAGATGCGGGTGCAACGCATCCTGCGGCATCTCCAGCGAGAATGACATCCTTGCCATTGTCCCATACCTTTCTGGGTTTCAAAGGAATAGGGGCTCCTTCGCAACGAACCGTATCTTGATGATCGAGTGACGCGTGGGATCGAAGCGCACTAACAGCACCCCGTAAGGAAAACCCCTTATGAGCACTTCCAACACCTACACTCGTTGTCGATCCGTGTGGAAAGACCCAAGCATAAAAATCGGGAGAAAGCCGCCCTTGATAGTAAATATCGCAACGCTCACCGTCAAAGCGTGCGGACCCCTGCTCGGGGGGCGACTTTATAATCTCATGGTACGCAAAAACTGACTGCGGCATCGGCTCTTCGGGCATTGCCTGCTGCGCTACTTTTGATCGCGCTCCATCGGCTCCTACAACGGTGCGCGCATAAATCCGAACGGTTTTCGGCTTATTATCTTTATGATCAACCACAGTTTCTGCGGCAGAATTTGAGTGAGGATCCCTATCCTCGCGAAATGTGATTATCGCAGTGCCATCCGTATCGCGATCAAGTGAAACGAATTCACCTTGCCGACGTTCGGCGCCGGCATTGGCTGCACGCTCTCGCAGCCATTCATCGAAGTGTTCACGATCAACCATGCCGACCGATCCTCCATTAATCGGCATATCGACTTCGGCGCCAGCCGGGGAAATCATACGTGCCGAACGAGCGCGGGCAACAATCTGTTCCTCTGGTATTTGAAAATCGCGGATCAATCGTGGGGGGATGGCGCCACCGCAGGGTTTGATGCGCCCACTGCGGTCAAGCAACAATACCTTGCGCCCACGCTGCGCCAACTCATGCGCCGCCGTTGCTCCCGCGGGACCACCGCCAATGACAACAGCATCATAAGTATGTATCGGTTCGATTATCCGCGTTTCCATATCTAAAATCTCCGGTCCATTGAGGCCATGCCAAACAAAACACCAAAGCCAAAACGGTTTTCTAATTTTGACGTGTTTTCCAAATGAGTCATGGACGAGCCATCATCGGCAGTTCGACTGGCGTTTTTCTTCAATCAATTTTACTCCGCAGGCAGTGTTTCTCCTGATGGAAAAGCCGGCAGCGTCATACTGTCGGCCTCCGTTTTACCTACCCGCAACGCAAGATACGCGGCGACAAAAAATACAATTCCTTCTACAGCGAATACAATCGCAAAGGCGCTGCCGGGGGCTTCAAAGATCGTCCTTGTAACATCGACACTTGCCGCGCCAATAAAGCCACCAAGACCAAATGCGATTGCTTGTGCTGCTCCCCATAACCCCATACGCGTGCCCTCACGTCCACCATTTTGGATGCTGTCGACTGTAACAGCCGTCGAGGACTTTGCACCCGAAGGTGCCGTTTCCGATGCACTACTTCCGGCACTGGCAAGCGTCATCATCGAACCAATCGCTGCAACAGCAAAAGCGCCATTAGCAAGTCCTAGAAAAAAGACGGACGGTCGCAGTGGCCAAGTGGGCCCAACGACCGCTGCAATTGCGAGGATGGCTAGTGCAATGCCAGAGGCGATGCACCCGCCCATTGTCCAAAGGCGCATGAAGCGTGCTTTAGATTTACCAATCAACGTTCCGATGATCGCAGTGGCAATCATTCCAAGAAGAACGCCTCCATTTTGTACGCCAGCAAGACTTGTCGATTCCCCCGGCGTTAATCCGTATACAATTCCAGCAAAAGGCTCGAGGATTAAGTCCTGTGCACTGTAAGCAAGCATTGATGCAAAAACAAAAATCGTGAAACGCCGTGCTTGATTATCCTCCCAAATCTCACGTACTGCAGCACGAAAATCAGATGCGCTTTTATCCAAACGATGCCCCTCAGCAGGAACAGCTTGGCTTCTCCTCTGTTTTGGTTCAATACCCCAAACCGCCAGCATGGTTGATACAAGAGCGATTGCGCAGACAATCGCTGTAACGGTTATCAATTTTCCCATTGAGAACGGGTCAAGCATTGCACCGGCAACACCCGCTGTTAAGACAAACCCAACGATCATCATGATCCAGACAATCGCTGCCGCTGCCGCCTTTCGCGACGGCGCCGTGCGCATGGCAAGCAATGCTAATAGGTTTGTGCCAGCAGCCCCAACCCCAATACCAATAAGCGTAAATGCCACCGCGGCAACAACAACTCCAGCAATTACGGAAGAGCCCATCAACGCTGCAGACGCGGACGCGCCAATGGCACCCAGCCCTAAAACGCCAACACCGCCAATAATCCACGGCGCCCGCGCACCACCACGGTCAGCCCCATAGCCCCAACGCGGACGGCTCATTTGCACGGCGTAATGCCATCCAACAAGCGCGCCGGGTAGAACTGCTGGCAAGGCAAGCTCAACCACCATCACACGATTGAGGGTGGATGTAGTAAGAATAATGATGGCGCCGAGTGCCGTTTGTACGATGCCCAAACGAATGATACCGAACCATCCAAAATCCTGTTTGGACATCGCCTAACTCCCTAGAATCAATTCAACCGACGAGACGACAGGATCCGCATCAAGTATCCTTACCGCGAACGCGGCGACCATCATCCCAGAAACATAAAGTGACGTACCCGTAGCATTATACCATGGTGCCTTGGCACAAGGATCCTTCAATAAAGTCGGCATAAGCGCACATTGCGCAATGACCAGAACGATGAGTCCCCCGGCGTGGATTGGCGCCCCCGCAAGACCGAGCCATAGCGCAACGATCAATTGCGGAACGATCATAAACCCACAGGCCACTTGCGCGGCGCGCGCGGGTCCAAGCTGCACAGGTAAAGATCGCAGGCCGAGCGCCTTATCGCCTTTTACTGCTTTAAAATCATTCAAGGTCATGATGCCATGCGCACCAATTGAGTACAAAATGGCTAGCCAGATGATTTCAACCCGAGGGAGTGTTCCGACCATAACCGCGGCGCCAGTGAACCATGCAATGCCTTCATAAGAGAATCCTACAGCGGCAGCCCCTAACCAACCATTCGACTTCAATCGAAAAGGAGGGGCGGAGTAGGCCCATGCTAATGCCGTTGCAACGGCGCTTGCTCCAAATGCCCATGGCCCGAGGGCTGCCCCTAAACAGAGCGTCGCGAGCGACCAAAAAATCGCGATGTAAAATCCCCAACGTCCCGGTAATCTCCCCGACGGGATTGGTCTTGCTGGTTGGTTGATCGCGTCAACATCCCGATCGAACCAGTCATTGACGGCCTGGCTCGCGGCGCAGGCAAAAGGTCCCGCCAAAAGGACGCCGCCGAAGATGAACGGCAGCCTGTCCAACGCTGGTGCACCTGATGATATTACCCCGCAAAAAAACGCCCACATCGCTGCGAACCATGTCACTGGCTTCAGCAATTCTAAGATTGCCGACGGCGCTGGAAAGCGCCGATCTAAAAGGGAAATGTTTGTCTGGGACACGCACAGAAAGTATCCACCGACCCCACGAGTGTCAATCTGGATTGACACCGGTTTCAACTATTATTTCTGACAGTTTAAGTTGTTTGATAGTGTAATTTAAAGCGGCCTTGCTTCAATTATGGTCAGGGAAGCCCTTTAGTTTCTACTTATCCTCGTCAATGCCGAACCGTTTGAGCTTGGAATAGAGACCTTGTCGACTGAGCCCTAGAATTTCTGCTGCCGATGCTCGATTATCACCTGCGATTTCAAGAGCGGCCTCAATGCACAGGCGCTCAATTAAATCAGTAGATTCCCGAACGATCTCCTTTAACGGTTGGCGGCCAACAAGACTGGTTACTTCGTCTACAGAATTCGGCAACTCCGCCCCCCAATCAGAGCCAGATTGCAAGCGCCGAGACGTATTTCGAATAGCAAAACCAAAGACCGTGTCATTTTCAGCCGGCGCCGCAATCGCAGAAACCTCAACCTCGTCTTCCGCTGAAAAGCGATCACGTATGATCGTCGCAAAATTCCTCACGACCCCATAATTCTTGAGATTCGAGACAAGCATGTTGAGCTCAGTAGAAGAGCGCCCTAGCCAGTTGGACAATTGATCCCCCATGGTTTGACGGTCGTCCACAAGCTGGATCATATTGAGAAAGGCTGGATTAACAGAGATGATCCGTAAATTCGACGTCGTCACAACGAGCCCGTCAGGAAGCCTTTCGATAATGTTTAAGAGACGGGGCGAAGCGACCTCCGCCTTTCCTGGTTCGTCGACTGTATCACTATTTATTCGCAAAATAACGTAGGCAGAATTGTCTTGTTGAAACGCAGAAGCACTGAGAGTAAGGACGTCACCATTGGTTATCTTAATCTCAGCGGCGCTGGCCTGGCCCTTTGACAAAGCGTTATCAAGAAGTTTTTCAAAGGATTTGACGCTTGCGTTATCAATGAACTCATAAATAGATCGATTGGCAACATTTTGCGGCGCCGTGTTTAATAATTCGCATGCTTGTGGGTTTGCCTCTGGAATAGACCAGTCAGCGGCATCGAGAATAAGGACCGGCTCTGATACGGCATTAAAAAGATGGCGATAGCGCGTCTCAGCGTTGCGTAACCGCGCAAACTCTCGCTCGAGTTCCTGATGCGTTTTGACCAGTCTCTGCTGAAGTATCGCGACGGAGCGAAGCTCGCGACCGAGTGCAAGAACGAAATTATCTTCGCCCGTCATGACCGTTGTATAATTAATCGGTATATCCATCCCATTCGTAGAAGGATGATTAACTTGACGCCAACGGCCAGAGCCGATGTGTTCTTCACTTAAGAGGTCTTCGATCTTCGGTTGACTTTCAACCGTTACGGTTTCACGCCATTTTTTACCGCGCCAAGCCGTTTGGTAGCCTTCTTTTAGAAGATCGGCGTTGGCAACCGCGAGATCTTTGATAATGCCCTTCTCTATTACCAAGGCAATATCAACACCAGACGAGATAAGTTGCGCCGTTGTTGTGGGGTCGAGCCCAGCCAAAAACCGCGTCGGACTTTTAAACATTATAGATTTTTCGCCGGCCATATCCGGAGAAGCCATCTTCACTCCACAAAAAAATATATCTTGTGCCGTTGCCGGCCTTAAATTCGTTCAATTAAATCATCTAATAAAGCGCCCGCGGCGGCAGGTGCATCCCGCGCTTCGCGCGACCAACCATCTGCACCAACATTATATACAGCTTCACAGTCTTTGCCAAACGCGGGGCCGCCAACAATAATTTTAAGATCTTTATTTTTCGACGCTGAGCGATACCCTGCCAGCTCTTTCGCAGCCATCTGGGTATCGAAGTCGCAAGATGCCGAGATTGCTGCGACATCGAAATATTCGTCAGCCAACATCGCCGCAACGGCGACTTTGCCAGCACCTGCAGCTGTTAACGCTATCCAGCCTTCACGCCGAAAAGCTTCAGCAACCGCATAGAGGCCAAAAATATGTTGGTCGCCATTGAGTGTTGTTAAAAGCGCTTTTCGGCTGGGACGCGCCGACCCCTTTCGTACGCCAGCATCACGGCTAGACCATTCCTGGTTGCGCATAACCTTATGAAGGTTGCAAAGACCAATAGTCACGGTTGCAAAGTCAAGCTCGTCGGAATCCCAGAGTTGGCCTAATTGACGAGCCGTATCACCAAACAAATCGAAGACAATCTGGTCAGAAGGAATGCCGCGCACCACCAGACTCGTCAAAAAATCAACGGCAGACCCGTCAACTTCCTCTAGGATCAAATTTTTAAAAAAGCGACGATCCGCTTCTGACAAGCTCTCAACTGTCTTTTCTTTTACATCAGGCTCATTTGGAGCGTTTCTCACTCTATGTGCCATCAACAAACGCGGTAGCAACTCAGAAGCCAGCACTACGTCAACCGCAGCAATAGGTAATCTCGGATTCTTGGCCTCACGCACATACCGAGCGAGCGTTCTTTGAAGCATATCATCCGACTCTAGAGAATGGTTATTTTCGTTAGATGCTTCGTTTGGTCGGCCTGTGGCTTGGATTGCTGTGGCTTGGATTGATTGACTGATGCGTCCTCTTTCTCCTGTACCTATTTGAGGATATGCACGACTTTCATCCGTAGGACGACTTTTTGTATCATTACTCTTCCAAGATCTCGACCTAACGCCGTCTGGACTTTGCTCAAATTCGTTCGCGTTGAAAGAGCCTTTTAAACGACGTCTGTTTTGCTCATCATTCGAACGCGGTGTTTGCGTGTCGGAGGGATCGTTAGCCGCGGAAGAAAGACTAGGGCGTAAATGATTAGCCCTGATCTCATCCGGGTCATTGGCCTTGTCGCTCTCTCGACGTTCGCTCATTGAATGAGTCTTTCAGCCTATTGTCAGGCGCAAAAATGGAAACCTAACCGCTCACGGTATATCGAGGATAACGGATATCGAGGACAACGGATATCGAGGACAACGGAAAATCACATTTATTCGTGTCAAATAACCGACGTTTCCTTGCCTAATGCACGTCCACTTCCATTATCCGTTTGCATCCAATACTCAATACGCTTTCGATTATTCTATAACAAGAGATCGTATCGTATCGTATCGCTTCGGCCCGAGCGTATAACTGACCTTGTTACCTAAAAACGCACCTGCCACGACATCATCAGAAGCCAATCGAAAAGACGCGCAAATTCCAACCTAAGTCAAATTTACCCTCGACCTAGCCCGGGTCCATCTCAGAAACTAACCAATAAAACGGCCTATCGTTACGAAAGTGTTCTTCTTAGTAAGAGCCGAATTCAGCTATTCGCGCTATTAAATTAGCAAGATACAAACACAAATATATTCATCGCAACATAATTTGGCAGTCACATTTGCGCTTTTTGCTAATGATTTTCTGTAGTTCAACAATTCTTACTATACCGAAGGCGAAAGTTGGGTTGTTGACCTAAATCAAATGCGATCCCGTCCTTCAATTTTGTAATGTCCTTCCCCAAAATACGTCTTCACCAAGGATACCGCCGTGAGACACCCTTAGTCTATTGGATTCATTTTCTCTCACTAAAAGGGTAACGTTAAATCGGTAATGCCACTTATACCGCCCAAATCACAAAGTGTTTAGCATATATATCTTATAAAGAATAGTTCTTTCTACTGATGTTCTCCTTTCATTCAATTTGTCATTTAATTTGTACAAGAAATTTCGTTAAGTATTTGAAATTCGCTGACACTCACGCCTAACGGCGATTTAACCGCAAATGATCGACCCTCTTAGTCGCAAAACACGAATTAACAGATCCGAGGCCCTCTATAGATCTTGGTGCAAAAGACCAAAGTCAAAAAAACCTTCAGCATCATTCGGCTATACATGCGCACTTTCGAACGAAAGGCATGGATCGATCAATATGAAAGGCCAATTGATTTTCTATCGCCCACTTTATTCTCTCTGCTGTATTCGCTCTGCTGCGCGGCACCTGCTAAAAATTTATCTGCAAGCTAATATCAAAAATTCCCGCAAACCCGCGATTTTGATGTGCTAAATATTGCACAAATTGTCAACCTAACTAGACGTCAATTTATGTTGACACCCTCGATTTTGCTGATGTAGCCTGCATAGCGAGTCGCCTGTCCCGAATGACGCGATGTTCTTAGTCTAAAGACACAAACAGAGCCGTTTGAAGGGCCCCTGAAACCTAAAGCGACCACACGTTTAGATTGATCCGATCTCGATACAACGAGACGGTCCACGAGATGCAGGCGGAGAAGAAAAAAACAAAAACCACGTATTTGCACGAATAAACAATCTCATTTGCACTGGTGGCATAGCTGGCGAGCCTAGTTCATCAATGCAGTTTTGCGAAACCGACCGGGGCCGGAACGAATTTTTTAATGTTGTATACAGAGCAACAAAGGGTACGTAGAGACAAGTCCCCTTGGACTGTTGTACAAGCGATACTAGCGCCTGCCCAATTTCTTATTTGCCTCGTAAGTGCCTATTTGGTCTTACGATATCTGATGACGGGCGAAGGTTATGCTGCCGCAACCCTATCCGTTTTCATCAAAACTGGCATTCTTTATTTGATAATGACAACCGGTGCAATCTGGGAAAAACAGGTTTTCGGACAATATCTTTTCGCACCAGCCTTCTACTGGGAAGATGTCTTTTCAATTCTGGTACTTGCGCTACATACCGCTTATCTTTTTGCGGTTTTGGGCGATTTGCTTTCACCCCATAGCCAGATGCTGCTCGCACTTGCCGCATATTCCGCATACGCCATAAATGCAATACAGTTTTTATTGAAGTTGCGCCAGGCGCGTCATGAATCAACCGGTGTGCATGGCGCTGTGGTGCGTGCCGAACTTACCCATGCCAATATGCCAGCGGGTCGCGTGCAGAGTGGGGGCGCGTCATGACCGCATTAGATCTCAAAAATAGCCTCCATACTGGGCCCGATTGTCCTTCTGAAGCATCTGGTGACGCGTCGGGCTCAACCACAGATGCGCGCATGGCACCGGTCTTGCGGGAACGTGGTCAACGGGAAGTCTTTTGCGGTTTGACCGGTATCATCTGGTTGCACCGAAAAATGCAGGATGCGTTTTTCCTGATTATTGGTTCGCGGACCTGTGCCCATTTAATGCAATCCGCGGCGGGCGTGATGATCTTTGCCGAACCGCGCTTTGCGACAGCAATCCTTGAAGAAAGGGATCTTGCTGGACTGGCCGACGCAAATGAGGAGCTTGATAAAACGGTCGAACGCTTGCTCACGCGGCGACCAGACATAAAACAGTTATTTCTTGTTGGCTCATGCCCATCAGAAGTCATTAAGCTCGATCTCTCTCGGGCCGCTTTGCGCTTATCGCAAAAATACACCCCTAATGTTTCGATTTATAATTACTCTGGAAGCGGCATTGAGACGACGTTTACTCAAGGCGAAGATGCGTGCCTTGCTTCAATTGTCCCGACCCTGCCTCAGGTAAAAGACGACGAAAATGCAGCTCCAAATTTGGTGGTCGTGGGGTCTCTTGCAGATATTGTTGAGGATCAATTTACACGCCTATTCAACGCATTAGGCATTGGTCCCGTCTCTTTTCTCCCGGCTCGTCGTTCAGATGCTGTCCCGCCCATTGGGCCGAATACAAAGTTCCTCCTGGCACAACCTTTTTTACGCGACACCGCCGCGGCCCTCGCCGATCGCGGCGCCGTGCATATCCCTGCGCCCTTCCCGCTCGGGGTTGAGGGGACAAGCGCTTGGCTACAGGCGGCGGCCACAATTTGGGATATCGAACCGAACCATTTTGAAAAATGTATCGCATCCGCCAAGGCAAGAGGCGAAAAGGCTCTAGCGAAGGCGCGAAACGAGCTGGAAGGGCGCAGCGTTTTCTTCTTTCCAGACTCCCAATTGGAAATACCCCTCGCTCGGTTTTTGTCTACAGAATTAGGGATGACCCTTGCAGAGATTGGCGCTCCTTATATTCATCGCGCGCATCTTGAAGAGGAGCTAAAATTGCTCGCTGCCGATGCTCCGCTTAGCGAGGGACAGGACGTGGACCGACAACTTGACCGCTGTCGTGAAGCGCGGCCGGATATCACAGTGTGTGGTCTTGGATTGGCTAATCCTCTTGAGGCTGAAGGACTTACCACAAAATGGTCTATCGAACTCGTCTTTTCGCCGATCCATGGGTTCGATCAATGTAGTGATTTAGCTGAACTTTTCATGCGCCCGCTACGGCGGCGGGAAAGGCTGGCCGTTTAATGCGCCTTGCCGTCTGGACATATGAAGGACCGCCCCATGTCGGTGCTATGCGCATCGCGACCGCACTCAAGGATGTTCATTACGTCTTGCATGCGCCGCAAGGTGATACCTATGCTGACCTTTTATTTACAATGATTGAACGGCGCGGCGCACGACCACCCGTGACGTACACAACATTTGAAGCCCGCGATCTGGGGGCTGATACGGCCGAACTCTTCAAACAGTCTGTAAAAGAGGCCTATCAACGCTTCAAACCGAAGGCGATGCTGGTCGGTGCGTCGTGTACGGCAGAACTGATTCAGGACGACCCGGGCGGACTCGGTGCAGCGCTCGGTCTTCCTATCCCCGTCATTCCCCTCGAATTACCATCCTATCAGAAAAAAGAGAACTGGGGCGCCAGCGAAACGCTTTACCAGATTGTCAGACGGCTCGCTGGCGGCGAACGTAAACCGGGTGCATTGCCATCCTGTAATATTCTTGGGCCCACCGCACTTGGGTTCCGGCACCGTGACGATGTCAAAGAAATTACAAGACTGCTGGAAGAACGGGGCCTCAGCGTCAACGTGGTTGCACCGTTGGGGGCAACACCAGATGATTTTGCGCGCCTCGGCGAAGCGGATCTGAACATTGTTCTATATCCTGAAATAGCGGAAATGACAGCGCGTTGGCTGAAGAAGAATTTCAATCAGCCCTATACAACCGTTTGTCCACTGGGTGTGACGGGTACAAGAGCATTCTTGGAAGAAATAGACAGCCTCATTCCAGGTCGTTCAATTTCTAAAGACACGGTCTCGAATATGCCGTGGTGGTCTCGGTCAATCGATTCAAATTATCTGACGGGCAAACAGGTATTCGTTTTTGGCGAAGGATCACGGGCGGTCGCCGCTGCTCGCGTGGCACGCGATGAGCTCGCTTTCGAGGTCGTTGGTATAGGTTGCTATAATCGTGAAGCTGCGCGCGATGTACGCGCCACGGCGAAAGACTTTGGCGTCGAGGCACTCATTACGGACGACTATCTTGAGGTTGAGGAGCGGATTGAAGCCCTCCAGCCAGAGCTGATCCTTGGCACACAGATGGAACGCCATATTGCCAAACGCCTTGGCATCGGTTGTGCTGTGATATCGGCGCCCGTGCATGTGCAGGATTATCCTGCGCGCTACTCCCCACAACTTGGTCCAGAAGGCGCTAATGTCCTCTTCGATACATGGGTCCATCCCCTCGTCATGGGCCTCGAAGAGCATCTATTGGGGATGTTCCGTGACGACTTTGAGTTTTCCGATGCGGCAGGCCCTTCACACCTTACCGCAACACCGCCGCCGGCAAATGATCTGATGCCGCCTAAGGCACAAGACGTCTCGAAACCTGTTCTTGTTTCCTCGAACGCGGCGCCTATCGCCGCAAAAGACCCTGAAACTTCACTGCAGCGTAATGGCGAGAAACACGGTCCTGAATACACTGCAGCAATTAGCGAGCAAGCTGGGCCATCTTTCGTCAAGACAGATGATCCGGCGCACGACGTCAACACGCAGCAAAAAATGGCGACCTCCTTAGAGCCAAGAACCGCCAGTTGGTCAGACGATGCCGAAACAGAACTTAAAAAAATTCCATTTTTTGTGCGCGGAAAGGCACGGCGTAATACCGAGAAATATGCCCTTGAACGCGGCTTAGTCGCAATTACTGTTGATACACTTTATGAGGCTAAAGCGCACTATGGACGGTGAGACACATATCAACACTGCGTTATCACTAGGCGATAGCATATCAGATGCGCCAGTGGTTCGTGTCGTGATTATCACAATGGACGCCCGGCTTGGCGTCGTCACGGCCAATGCGGAGGCGGCCCTCCGTAAGAAGATTCCGAACCTATCCATTAAGCTGCATTCGGCAGCGACGTGGGAGCATAATGCTCAAGCGGCAGAACAAGCTATTCGCGATATCGCAAATGCGGATATTATCGTTTCCGCGCTGTTATTCCTCGATTATCAAATTGCCCCCATCCTTTCAGCCCTACAAGCACGATCAAAATCCTGCGATGCTTTCGTTGGCTGTATGGCGACGCCTGATGTGGTTAAACTAACGCGCCTTGGTAAATTCTCGATGGATAAACCAGCGTCAGGACCCATTGCTCTACTAAAGCGTTTACGGGGTTCAGGTAACGATAAAAAAGCCGGCGCCAGCCAAGCAAAAATGCTGCGCCGTCTGCCAAAAATCCTAAAATATATTCCAGGCACAGCCCAAGACGTGCGCTCGTACTTCTTAACGATGCAATACTGGCTTGCGGGGTCTCAGCAAAATATTGAAAATATGATTGCCTTCCTCATCGATCGGTATGCCGATGGGGAGCGTGCGATCTATCGTGACGCGTTAGCGCCCGGCGAGCCCATCGAATACCCGGAAACAGGGCTTTATCACCCCCGCATGGCGCCAAAGGTAAGCGCGGATCCTGAACACTTACCATCACCCGTTTTTTCTGAATCGCCCCCCCGGGCGGCCGACGGCGATGCGCACATCTCCCCCCGTGATAAGAAAAGTGTGCCGGCCGTCGGACTTCTGATCATGCGATCCTATGTCCTTTCCGGTGATGCCGATCATTACGATGGGGTGATTGCAGCGATTGAATCGCGGGGGTTGCGCGTCATACCAGCATTTGCAAGTGGCCTTGACGCCCGCCCAGCAATTGAAAAATACTTTATCGAAAATGGCACCCCCTTTGTTGATGCGGTTGTATCTCTTACCGGTTTCTCTCTCGTCGGTGGCCCGGCATACAATGACGCCTCAGCCGCTGAAAACGTCTTACGCGACCTCGATATTCCATATATCGCTGCACAGGCCCTTGAGTTTCAATCCTTAGACGAATGGAAACAAGGTACTCGCGGCCTTACACCGGTTGAGACGACCATGATGGTTGCTTTACCGGAACTTGATGGTGCAACAGGACCCATTGTCTTTGGTGGACGGACAAACGGTGACGGCCTTCGTATGCAGTGCTGCAAAGAGCGTGCAGAAATGCTTGCGGCCCGGGTAGATACCTTGGTCAATCTTCGCCGCAAAGCACGTGGGCAGCGAAAGGTCGCCATCGTTCTTTATAACTTTCCGCCCAACAGCGGCGCGACAGGAACCGCTGCTTTCCTGTCGGTGTTTGAATCTTTATTTAATACACTAAACGCAATGGCTAACGCTGGCTACGACGTCACCCCGCCAGAAAGTGTTGAGGCGTTACGCATGGCCATTCTCGGTACCGGACCGGTTGATGGAGCCGCCGATCATGACGCTTTCAAAGATGCCAATGTTGCCGCAAAAGTGTCCACCGATACCCATGTGAAGCGTGAGGAACGGTTGTCGGAGATCGAAGCGGAATGGGGTCCGGCCCCCGGACGCCATCAAACCGATGGTCGTTCAATCGATATCCTTGGCGCAACATTCGGTAATATTTTTGTTGGGGTACAGCCTTCTTTTGGTTATGAGGGCGATCCCATGCGCCTTCTATTTCAGGGTGGCCTTGCCCCAACGCACGCATTCGCGGCTTTTTACGGGCATATCAAAGAAACGTTCAATGCCGACGCTGTTTTACATTTCGGTACCCATGGTGCGTTGGAATTCATGCCCGGCAAGCAATGTGGCCCATCAGGTGACTGCTGGCCGGACTATCTGATCGGCGCGCTCCCCAACCTTTATTTTTATGCCGCCAATAACCCATCGGAAGCCGCCATTGCCAAACGGCGCTCGGCAGCGACGACGATTAGTTATCTGACGCCGGCTGTGACGCGCGCAGACCTATACAAGGGCCTTGCTGATTTAAAGTCGAGCATTGAACGGTTTCGCTCCTCTTCACCCGATGAACAAACTGCTCGTGAGGACCTTACGAAACTCATTCAGGCGCAAGCTGCTGGCTTGGACCTTGCCGCCGCGAGCCCCGAATGGACGCAAGTGGAAATAGAACCGTCAGTAGAAGCTCTCAGTACGAAACTATTTGAATACGAACAAACACTTATTCCCCACGGTTTGCACATAGCTGGCCAAGCCATATCCGAGGCTGAACGGCGGGACCTCTTGCAGGCTTCGCTCCCCGCAGAAATGAATAATGCCGATGGCCACGCGCTCGTCGACGCCGTCATCAAGGGCGCAAGCACAAAAACACTTATCCGTATGCTCGCTCAACCCGCTTCAGAGGAAATCACTGCGACTGTCGAGCAACTAAAAAAATTGAACAATGGTCTTCAAACCGAAACAGAAATTCCAGCCCTTCTTGCTGCACTTGATGGTCGGTATATTCCGCCGGTTCCTGGTGGCGATGTCTTACGTAACCCTGACATTCTACCAACAGGGCGTAACATTCATGGATTTGATCCCTTCCGTATGCCAACGGCCTATGCCGTAAAAGATGGTGCGCGACAGGCCGACCGTCTGCTCAACCGGTGCAGCGACGACGCAACAGCAATGCCAGAGACGGTCGCGATCGTTCTTTGGGGCACAGATAATTTAAAGAGCGAAGGTGCCCAGATTGCTCAGGCCCTAGCACTTATGGGAGCCAAGCCCCGTTATGATCATTTTGGCCGCTTGGCGGGTGCTGAACTAATATCGCTTAAAGAACTGGCGCGACCACGCGTCGACGTTATCGTCACTTTATCAGGCATATTCCGTGACCTCCTGCCTATGCAAACCCGTATGTTGGCAGAGGCGGCTTACGCCGCTGCAAGCGCAAATGAACCCCTAGAAAAAAACTTCGTTCGCAAACATGCCCTCGCCTATCAACACGCCCATAATTGCGATCTTAAGACAGCAGCTTTGCGCGTTTTCTCTAATGCGGATGGCGCTTATGGCGCAAATGTCAATCAACTCGTCGACGCCAGCGCGTTCATGGACGATGCCGAGCTTGGCGATGCCTATAAAAAACGTAAGTGTTTTGCCTACGGCTTAAATGGTGCACCGGTGGAGCAGGCGGAGCTTCTGGATAGTATATTATCTGACGTGGACGTTGCTTACCAAAACCTTGAATCCGTTGAATTAGGCGTCACAACAATCGATCATTATTTTGATACCCTCGGCGGTATCTCTAGAGCGATTAAAAATGCCAAGGGTAAAGATGCGCCCGTCTATATCGGTGATCAAACACAATCTGATGGCCTCGTTCGAACACTGAATGAACAAGTCGCCCTTGAAACCCGCACACGGACACTAAATCCTAAATGGTATGAAGGCATGCTTAATCATGGATATGAAGGCGTACGCCAAATCGAAGCGCAAGTCACCAACACCATGGGATGGTCCGCAACAACTGCTGCTGTCGCCCCTTGGGTGTACCAAGAAATAAGTGAAACCTTCGTTCTCGATGATGAATTACGCGAACGTCTCGCTACGCTTAATCCTAAATCCTGCGCACGCGTTGCCAATCGTCTCATTGAAGCATCAGAGCGAAATTATTGGTCTCCAGACGAAGAGACCCTCGATGCGCTACGTCGCGCCGGGGAAGAACTCGAGGATCGATTGGAAGGCATTTATCCGCCTTCAGAAGGAGCAGTAGCTTGACGTTATTGGATATACCATCAACCGCAGGTGCGCGACCCGCCGATGGCGAAGGCAGTGTTCAGGTCGCTCTTGATCCCCGGGTTGAAATCGAAACCGCTAAAGTCTTTGCCGTGTACGGAAAAGGGGGCATTGGGAAATCGACAACATCATCGAATCTTTCCGCCGCATTTTCAAAGTTGGGCAAACGTGTGATGCAAATCGGATGCGATCCGAAACATGATTCTACGTTCACATTGACAAAGCGCTTAGCACCCACCGTGATCGACGTGTTGGAAACGGTGGATTTCCATAGCGAAGAGCTGCGCCCTGAAGACTTTGTCTTTGAAGGCTATAACGGTGTGATGTGCGTCGAGGCAGGCGGCCCACCGGCGGGCACGGGCTGCGGCGGTTATGTGGTTGGTCAAACCGTCAAACTCTTAAAGGAACACCACCTACTTGAAGAAACAGATGTCGTGATCTTCGACGTTTTAGGTGACGTTGTTTGCGGCGGGTTTGCTTCTCCCCTTCAGCACGCGGAACGGGCGGTCATTGTGACCGCCAACGACTTTGATTCAATTTTCGCAATGAACCGGATCGTTGCTGCAATTCAGGCCAAAGCCAAAAACTATGATGTTCGTCTGGGCGGTGTCATCGCAAATCGCTCCGCCGCCACTGACGAGATCGATCGTTTTAACGATGCTGTCGGTTTGAAGCGGCTTGCGCATTTCCCAGACCTTGATGTCATTCGCCGGTCCCGTCTGAAAAAATCAACATTGTTTGAGATGCCGCCATCACCGGAACTTGAAGCCGTTCAAAATGAGTACCTTCAACTGGCAGCACGACTTTGGGCTGGCGCCGAGCCCTTAAAAGCGGTGCCGATGAAGGACCGTGAAATTTTTGACTTCTTAGGATTTGATTGATGCAAACATCAACCAGTTACATTTCCAAACGCGGGCAGTTGAAAGCCTATTTCGACAGGACCGCCACGGATAAATGGGCGCAGTTGACGTCTGACGCGCCGGTGAGCGGTATAAGAGCGACAGTGCGTGCTGGCCGTGACGCTATGCGCGATACGATCCTTGATGCGTTGCCAATGGATCTTTCCGGCGCCACTATATTGGATGCAGGATGTGGCCCGGGCCAATTATCATTTGAACTTGCACGCCGTGGTGCGGACGTAACGGCCGTTGACCTCTCACCAAGACTACTGAATTTGGCGCGCGAACGAATAGAAAAAGAAGACCTCAAAGGAAGCATCGATTTCCGCGCGGGCGATATGTTTGAGGTCGCTATGGGGCCGTTTGACTTCACCGTAGCGATGGATTCTTTAATCCATTATGCACTCCCCGACATGGTCGACGCCCTTGCAACCTTTGCCAGCCGTACAAAGACAAAAATTGTTGCGACATTTGCTCCCCGCACCCCACTTTTATCAGCGATGCATGCCGTCGGCGGTGTGTTTCCACGCGGAAATCGCGCGCCTGCCATAGAGCCTGTTGCCGAAACAAAACTTCGCAACCATGTAGAAAAAAGGCTTCGTGATGATGGTTGGTCTATAGCGCCGACCAAGCAAATCATCTCCGGTTTTTATATTTCCCAAACGATCGAGATATTGAAATCGTGACAGATCAGATGCAAGACATATCGCGTAGAAATAGCGCAACGCATTCTGAACCGACAGTGGCGGTTCATCCCAAATGGGCCGAGCTCGGTCGTTATCTTTTGCCTTTTGCCGACGCGGCAAGCGATCGGCTGCCGTTACCGAGATTATTGCGTCTGTCGCTGTTTCAAATTTCGGTTGGCATGGCCGCTGTTTTACTCACTGGTGCAGTAAACCGCGTAATGATCGTTGAGTTAAAAGTTCCAGCGGCTATCGTTGCTGTCATGATCGCGCTTCCTCTTATATTTGCCCCATTGAGGGCGCTGATCGGCCACCGCTCGGATACCCATCGCTCCGTCTTGGGCTGGCGTCGCGCACCGTTTATCTGGATGGGTTCTACGATGCAGTATGGTGGTTTCGCCGTCATGCCTTTTGCGCTGATCGTCTTAGCAACGGGCCCAGAGCACCTCAGATGGGTTGGTATTGCTGCAGCTGCTATTGCCTTTTTGCTTGTGGGTGCAGGCATGCATACAGTTCAAACAACGGGGCTGGCGCTCGCAACAGATATTGCACCACAGGAAAGTCGCCCACGCGTCGTTGCGCTTCTCTATGTCATGCTACTCGTCGGTATGGGCCTTAGCGCTGGCGTTTTCGGGTTTGTCTTACGTGACTATTCACCAATGAGGCTCATACAGGTTATTCAGGGTGCGGCTGTTATAACGATGGTGCTAAACGTTATCGCGCTATGGAAACAGGAAGCGCGAAATACTGCGCTTACCAATCCAGATAAGCCGCGTGAGTCCTTCCGAATAGCCTGGAAACGATTTGTAAAATTACCTGGTGCAAGACGCCTTCTTGTTGTTGTTGGTATTGGTGCCGCGGCGTTCGGCATGCAAGATATTCTGCTTGAACCCTATGGGGCGGAAGTCCTTGGATTATCTGTCAGCGGCACAACCTTGCTGACTGGGCTCTTCGCGTTTGGTATGTTAGGCGGATTTGCGCTTGCTGGGCGCAGACTCGCCAACGGGGCAGAACCACACCGGCTTGCCGGTATTGGTGCGGTAATTGGCGTCGCTGGTTTTTCCACGATTGTATTCGCCGACCCGTTTAGTTCACAGCTCTTATTCCGGATCGGCATTATGATCATCGGCTTTGGTAATGGTTTATTTTCGGTCGCAACTCTGACAGCACTGATGGCGCTCGCCGATGATCGAAATGCTGGGATAGCACTTGGTGCGTGGGGCGCTGTGCAAGCAACGTGTACAGGCGTAGCCGTGGCACTTGGCGGAGCCATGAGAGACGTTATCGGTCAGTTGGCGATGAAAGGTTATTTTGGCGCAACGCTAATGCAGGCGTCTACGGGTTATGCCGCTGTCTACCACCTAGAAATATGGCTTTTATTCGTCAGCTTAGCCATCGTTGGTCCGCTTGCACGATTTACTATGCAGACTGAGCAAAACAATAAACAATCGAGCGGTGTTCCGGCGTTTCCAAGTTAGAAATAATTTAGTCCAGTGATTTTTATAAAAAGCATAAAGGAGAATACATAATGTTATTCGGCGGCGAGTTTATTAACGGCGTCGACTTGGTCGATGTCTTACTATGGTTATTTGTAGCATTCTTTTTTGGTCTGGTATTTTATCTGCAACAAGAGAGTCGACGCGAGGGGTATCCGCTTGAGAAAGATATAACAGGCAAACTGGAGCCCTCCGGTGTCATATGGTTTCCGACAAAGAAGACCTATGTCCTTCCCCATGGACAAGAGCCCGTTTCAGTGCCCCATGGGCCGCGTGATGACAGAAGCTTAAAGCTGGAACGTTCAGCCGTTTGGTCGGGTGCTCCTTATAAGCCAACGGGTAATCCAATGCTCGATGGTGTTGGTCCTGCGTCTTATGCCGAAAGGGCCGATATTGTTGACGTTACCGATGATGGGCGACCTAGGATCGTACCGTTTCGCGCAGGCGATGGCTACGAAGTGGCGAAGGAAGATTTAGATCCAAGGGGACTGCCGGTCTATGGCGCCGACGGTGTGCAGGGCGGTGTTGTCACTGACCTTTGGATCGATCGCTCCGAAGCCATTATCCGCTACTTTGAGGTCAATACCGGCACCGCAGATGCCCCGCACTCGGTTCTATTGCCTGTTCCCTTTGCAAAACTGGAACGCGGTAAACGCCGTGTCGCCGTTGATGCTGTTCTTGGTCAGCATTTTGAAAAAGTGCCAACAACAAAGTCACCCGACAAGGTTACGCGCCTGGAGGAGGATATCATCGCTGGATACTATGGTGGTGGAAAGCTCTACGCCACGCCTGAACGTGCAGAACCTCTAATTTAAAAGGAACGACCATGTCCGCTTCTTCGTTAAAAGGAATGGAATTGAAACCTGCTGCCAGTACTGCTGTGCCCTATTTGGGTGATAAACAGCCACTACTCGGCGACGAGGAAGCGGAACCATCATTAGGTCTACCGGCAAAACTGCCGGCAGACGAAAAAGTACTTTGGCAAGGGCGACCGGACGCTATCGGTCTGGCCGTCCACGCTTTCCATATCCGTCTCATTGCTGCCTATTTCGCAACGGCAGCAATAATGAAGTTTTTCTCTGCCGCAGCAGCCGACACGATCGCAGCTCAGGATGGGGCGCATCTCGGTGCCATGATTCTCCTTCTATCTGGCGTCGCGGGCATTGCTATTTTATGTGTCATTGCTTGGGCTATGTCGCGCGCAGCGATTTTCACCGTAACCAACAAACGTATTGTCTTCCGATCAGGTGTCGCATTGCGAAAATACGTGAATCTTCCGTTTAAAGAAATAACACGCATTGATCTGCGAAAACGTGTTCGCACTGGTGACATTGCTGTTATGCTAGATGAAAACAAAAGGGCACCTTTTCTACACTTGTGGCCATTTGCCAGGCCCCTGAAGATGCGCCGTCCATCACCTTTAATGCGTGCTCTACCAAAGTCAGAGGCAATCGCAGCGGCCAAAACGCTCGCAACAGCCATTAAGAACGCAGCGCCAGAGAATGTCACACTCTCTTCCGCAAACGATGTATTGGATACAAAAAAAGTGGAAATAGAAAAAGGCAATAGCAGCATCAACGAAAGCGAAGGTATGCCTCACCATTCACCGGCGCCATCTCTATCGCAAGCAGCAACTCTGTAAATTCACCCCTACTGAGGCGGCGTTCTATTATAGCTTCGGCAGACAAAGAAATCGATAAAGAGAGTTCTGAAACCACAACGTTTCATCAAAAGGCTTTTAAATTATGGCACCGATTAAAGTCAGCAATAAGCCGCGTACGGTTGGTATTCCTGAAGAGCTACCAGATCAACAACAAAGGGACTACCGCAAAGGCGATTCTCGCTTTGTTACTGTTCTCGGTTCTATCATGATATTGACGCTAGCTGTTTCGTTCATCTCTGGCCTCAATAAGGTGAAAAATCAACCAGCACCGTCCCATGAAGTGGCATTCAGCCTGCCAATCATCATTACCGATGAAGCGGACGGTGCAGTGAAATTAAGCGACGCCAAAACTGGCGACGAAAT
Organism: Pseudomonadota bacterium; assembly: GCA_039025235.1. Classification (GTDB taxonomy): domain Bacteria; phylum Pseudomonadota; class Alphaproteobacteria; order Caulobacterales; family Parvularculaceae; genus MED-G105. Next base: position 25,507 of record JBCCOS010000010.1, on the reverse strand, counting down.
ATGGGTCTATGGCAGTGGCGAGGGCGCATTTGCGCGGGCGGCGATGCGCGCTCTTGCCTTTTCTCGCCTACGGCAGGGAGCAGGGCCGGATCAACCAATGCTCCTTCAGCGAACGACGACTGGTGCAATCATTCTTTTCGACCCTGTCACTGAGAATGCTATACCAGTCAACGCATTTGGCGAAAGCAATGTGCAGCAGTTCGCAATCGTTCTTGATCATAAAAAAAGCCAGATGGAGCAATTGATAAAATGACCGCCCTTTCGCTTTTTCGGAAAATGATACCGACCGCCTGCACGGTGACGGTGTTGTGCACCGATGAAACACTTGAAGCCCATGTCGAACTCGATGATGACCTGCTTCCAACCGCTGGTGATAAGATTACCGTGTATGGTGCACCCGTATCGGTAGGCTATGGCGAAAAACTTGAGTTTCGCCGCGAGGCGAGCCTGATGCGCGGCTCACTGTTTGATAAACTCTATGTACGGATAGCCGCGATGTTTGAACTAACCGAACTCTATGAAGTCAGCTTTTCGACAGGGAGATTCAGATGAGCCTTGCAGCCAATACAGAGCACGATCTGCGGCCTGAAGACATAGAAGCTGCAGCTGCATACGATACCAATGGCGCAGCGGTTAAGACAACAATGTTGTCGCCGCGATTTTATACCACCGATTTCAAAGCGATGGATGCCATTGACGTCTCCTCTGTTCGCAAAGAATGGGATGCGCTGATCGCCGAGTTGGCGAGTGATCCGAATAATGGCCACTTCAAACGAACCGAAGAGTTCGATAACGTTTTGAATACTCTCCCGAAAGACCTCCGGGACGAATTTGTTGATTTTCTCGTCAGTTCGCTTACGGCTGAATTCTCAGGGTGCGTTCTTTACAAAGAGATTGTCAAACACGTCGAGAACCCGGATATCAAAGCACTTTTTAAGTATATGAGCCGCGACGAGGCCCGCCATGCAGGCTTTATCAATTTTGTGTTACGCGATTTCGGTATCGGCGTCGATCTTGGCTTTTTAACAAAGACCAAAGAATACACCTTCTTTAAGCCGAAATATATTTTCTACAGTGTATACCTGTCAGAGAAAATTGGGTATGCGCGTTACATCACGATTTTCCGACAACTTGAAAGACATCCGGAACTCCGCTTTCACCCGATTTTCAAGTGGTTTAAAGAATGGTGTAATGACGAATTCCGCCATGGAGAAGCTTTTGCTCTCCTGATGAAAGCGGATCCAAAACTTTTGCGTGGTGGCAATCTCCTTTGGATCCGTTTCTTCCTCCTTGCAGTCTACGCGACAATGTATATTCGCGACCACCGCCGCCCAACGTTTCACAAGGCTCTCGGTGTCGACCCGACTGAATACGACTACCAAGTCTTCCGCACGACGAACGAGATCGCACGTCAAATCTTCCCTGTGGAGATCGACCTCGACGATCCACGCTTTCGTCGGCGCATGGAGAAATTGCGTCTTATCGCGGACCGAATGGAAGAGCTCGGGCAACAAAAAGGCGTTTTGGCGCGCATCAAACGCGCCGGTCTAGCCTGCCGCGCGGGTAAAGCCTTTATGTCGCTTTTCATCCTCAAACCAAAACCAAATGCGACACCATCAAATGTTCGCCTACAGCCTGTCTGGTAACAGAACCGGTTGGGGACACATACTCAAGAAAGGCCTTGCCGCATATGTCAGCCATGCTCGTTCCATTTCTGTTTGCATCGTTCCTATGGTGGGCGAGTACTGGCGCGATTTTGCGGCTCATCAGGCGTGAGCCCAAAACATTTAAAGCAACGGCGATTGTTGTTTCGATACTTGCCGTTGCTGCTATGGTCGCGCTTGTCGCTCTGCGGGACCAAACAGGTGTGTGGGCAGCCTATGCGGGCTTCGGTGTTGGGCTCATGCTATGGGCATGGCACGAAACCATGTTTCTCATTGGTTTTATCAGTGGCTCTCGTCGAACGCCGTGCCCACCGAATTTGTCAACAAAATCGCGATTTATTGCTTCGGCACAGACGATCATCCACCATGAAATGGTTATTGCATTCCACGCCGCTGTTATCTTCCTTTTGAGTATGGGAGCGGAAAATCAGTTTGCTGTACTAACCTTTCTTCTCCTCTGGGTTATGCGGCTAAGTGCAAAATTTGTTGTCTTCTTTGGCGCTCCCAATATTTCAGATGTGTTTCTTCCGACACACCTCCAATACTTATCGAGCTATTTTAACCGTAATCGGAATAGTCTGTTTTTCGGTTTCGCCTTAGTATTAGCGATGGGCTGGACCGCTATCGCGGCGTTTAACGCATTACACAATCCTGCTTATTCATTCGAATTTGTTGGCTTTACCCTCTTGGTAAGCCTCTCAGGACTCGCTGTTATTGAACATCTTGCGCTCGTCCTCCCCCTACCAGACGCTGCGCTTTGGTCATGGATGATTAAACAACCACAAAAGACACCGGAGGCTACAATCGGTGCGGAATGGAGGCGTGTGTGAATTACGAGGCATATTTTGCGAAGCGTTTAACGGCCCTACGCGAGGAGGGAAATTATCGCGTATTCGCGGATATTGAGCGCCAAGCCGGGGCATTTCCACGGGCGTCATTTCATAAGCCGGCGGATAACGATCACGGTCCTTCCGAAGTCACAGTCTGGTGCTCAAATGACTATTTGGGAATGGGCCAGCATCCTAAGGTCATGGACGCGATGCACCAAGCCGTTGAAAAATGTGGTGCTGGCGCTGGCGGGACACGGAATATCTCTGGAACAAATCATTACCATGTTCTCCTCGAGCAAGAACTTGCTGATTTGCATGGTAAAGAATCAGCACTGTTATTTACATCGGGCTATGTTTCAAATTGGGCAACGCTTAGCACCCTGGCGTCACAAATTCCAAATTGTGTCGTGCTTTCCGACGCCCTTAATCACGCATCAATGATTGAAGGCATTCGGCATAGTCGCTGTGAGAAACAGGTCTTCAAGCATAATGACCCGGAAGACTTGGAACGTCGTTTACGAACCATTGATCCCGGTCGACCAAAACTCGTCGCATTTGAATCCGTTTATTCCATGGACGGTGATATCGCACCGATCAAAGAATTGTGCGATGTCGCTGACACCTACGGTGCAATGACATATCTGGACGAGGTGCATGCTGTTGGCCTCTACGGTCCGCGCGGCGGTGGCGTTGCCGAACGTGAAGGCCTCATGGATCGCCTTACAATTATTGAAGGAACGCTAGGGAAAGCGTTCGGCGTCCTTGGTGGCTACATTGCCGCCTCGTCTGCACTTTGTGATTTTATTCGTAGCTTTGCCTCAGGGTTTATTTTTACGACTGCCCTTCCTCCTGCTGTTGCCGCAGCAGGTTACGAAAGCGTGCGGCATCTAAAACAAAGCACGAAAGAGCGAGAAATGCATCGCGAACGAGTGGCGGAAGTCCGTCGTCGGTTGAGGATGATCGGTATTCCAACAATGGAAAACCCCAGCCACATTGTTCCTGTGATGGTTGGCGACCCCGTTAAGTGTAAGTGGATCAGTGACTGGCTCATGTCCAATCACGGGATCTATGTCCAACCGATTAATTATCCAACAGTCCCTAAAGGCACAGAGCGATTGCGCATCACACCGTCACCAGTCCACACGATAAGTGACATTGAACACCTCGTTAGTGCACTGAGCGAAATCTGGTCACAATGCCAACTCGCACGCGCCGTGGCGTAAAGCGTCTTAAGGTCAAGGGCATACGGTTGGCCGCTCGCATGTTAGTCGACGAAAAAGCATAGATATATAATAAGCGTTCGTTATTAACCGATCTCATGGGCTAAATTCATTTATTCAATTCAGCTTCGTCGTTGAACATTGCTCGGTTTTGGATCTGATAAAATAGAGCTGTAGCATCACGCGTCGCATCGGCTATGGGCGTTTATGACGAGCCGATGATGCGAAAAGGCGGTTACGAGAAATTGGACAAGTCCAATATCAAAATGAGTTCCTCGTCGATGCCGTTCAATATACCAAACAGTCAGCGCGAAACAACGAGCCTATTAAGGGAAAACCGATAATGACCTAACGGCTTGCTATACGCAGAAGACATTGATTACCACAGCAATGGGGTGTTTGCCGGTCTTTGGATCGGTAGGACCATCATAATCTTTTGTAAGCTGGGATGTGAATTGAACGCATGAATAATCAACGCCTCTCCGCCTATTGGATGCCATTCACGAGTAATCAAGCCTTTAAGGCTGAACCGCGCATGCTCACACGCGCGCAGGGCCATTATTATTGGTCCGAAAATGGTCGCAAACTTTATGATAGTTTTTCCGGTTTATGGACCTCGGGACTTGGTCATTGCCATCCCAAAATTGTTGAAGCGGTGCAAAGCCAAGTTGCTGAGCTTGACTATGCGATGGCGTTTCAGGTGGGCCATCCAAAAGCGTTCGAGCTCGCTGAGCGCCTGGTTGCGATGGCGCCCGATAATATCGCCAATGCCTTTTTCGTAAACTCAGGATCGGAAGCTGCCGACACAGCGCTCAAAATCGCCCTCGCCTTTTTCCGCGCCAAAGGCGAAGCAACACGCACACGATTTGTTGGTCGCGCCCGCGGATACCACGGCACCAATTTCGGTGGAATATCCGTCGGTGGGATGGCACCCAATCGAAAAGTCTTTAGTCCATGTTTAATTCCCGGCGTCGACCACCTTCCGCATACCCTTAACCTTAGTGAAAATGCGTTTTCTAAAGGCTTACCCAAATGGGGCGCACACCTCGCAGACGAATTAGAAAATATCTGTGCTCTGCATGACCCAAGCAATATCGCCGCCGTCATTGTTGAGCCCGCACCCGGCTCTACAGGCATACTCCCTCCACCTATTGGATACCTGAAACGGTTACGAGAAATCTGCACAAGACATGGGATATTGCTTATTTTTGATGAGGTGATCAATGCATTTGGGCGCGTGGGCGCCTCATTTGCTGCGCAACGCTTTGGCGTGGTACCAGACATGATCACCACCGCAAAAGGCATTACAAATGGCGTAATTCCCATGGGTGCTGTTCTCGTGAGTGAAGAAATTCACAATGCAATTGTCCAGGGACCACCGCATTTGATCGAAATGTTCCACGGCTATACCTATTCTGGCCATCCGGTCGCCTCGGCTGCAGGTTTGGCAACACTTGATACGTATAGTGAGGAAGGAAGCTTTGCAGAGGCCCGTTCCCTTGAGCCAGTTTTTGAACAAGCAATACACTCACTAGCAGAGCATCCAAACGTTATTGATGTCAGAAATGTCGGCCTTATGGGTGCGGTAGAACTTGCACCGCACAAGGATGGGCCTGGCGCCAGAGGCCTTGAGGTTCACAAAAAGTGTTTTTGGGACGAAGACTTAGTGGTTCGAAATGGTGCAGATATTCTACAATTCTCGCCATTTTTGAACTCAAAGCCGGATGATATCTTGAGAACATTTGAGAAAGTTGGTCGCGTATTGAAACAAGTCGCTTAGTATCAACGACGTCTGTTTATTCTTGAATCAAAAAACGGAACAAAAAATGCGCTTTGCAAAGAAATCCCTTACTTTTTTATTGTCTGTATTAGCAATCGGCTTTTCATCCGCATCACTTGCTGAGGAACAACGACGTGCGCGCGATCTCGGTGCGCCTTTCCCTGGAACACCGGGGCCTTATAACGCAATTACAGATGTTGCCGGTGTCGAAGTTGGTCACACGACGATTATTAAAGGAAAAGGGAAACTAGTCCGTCGAAAGGGCCCTGTAAGAACTGGCGTAACGGCCATTCATCCGCGTGGGAAAGATTCTATATCGCCGGTCTTTGGTGGTTGGTTTACGTTAAACGCCTCCGGTGAAATGACGGGTACCACATGGTTAGAAGAACGCGGCTTCATCGATGGGCCTATTCTTATTACCAATACGCATAGCGTTGGCGTTGCCCGAGATGGGGCCGTTGAGTGGATGGTCGACAAGGGCTGGAAAGCGAAATGGCATGCCCCGATTGCTGCAGAAACCTATGACGGCATGATGAGCGACATTAATGGTTTTCACGTTAAGCCACGACATGTTCGCGCTGCACTTGAAAATGCAAAGTCTGGTCCTGTTGAAGAAGGAGCCGTCGGTGGCGGTACGGGCATGGAATGCAACGATTTTAAAGGAGGCATCGGCACATCGTCTCGCGTTGTAAAGGCACTAGATAAAGAATACACCGTAGGCGTTCTTGTTCAGTGCAATTATGGATCACGTGAGAGTCTTCTCCATGTTGCAGGCGTTCCAATGGACGGATTAAAAGACGCGCCGAGACCTTGCTTTCAAGATCCAGCGCTTCGACCGACAAGCTCAACCCGGCCAATATGCGGCGAGCCGGAGAAGCCTTCAAAACCAATCGTTGATGGATCCATCATTATCGTCGTCGCCACCGACGCGCCACTTCTACCGGTACAGTTGAACCGCATCGCGAAACGCCCATCCCTTGCCATTGGTCGCCTTGGAGGCGTGAGCAGTGGCGGTTCTGGCGATATCTTCATCGCTTTTTCGACAGCGAATGAAAACCAATTCGATGAAAATAAGATGTCGCGCGATATCGACATGTTCCCCAATAACAAGTTAACAGCCTTGTTTGGCGCAACCGTTGATGCGACGGAAGAAGCTATTGTCAATGCAATGATTGGTGCAAAGACAATGACAGGGATCAATACTTACACGATTACAGAGTTACCCGAAGACAAATTTGAAAAAATCATGGAAGATGCAACTAAATAATTGTTGAGGCCCACTAAAACCGTTCCGTTTCAAATGGAACAACTGAATGGCTTTAAGTTGGTTTGGGCATCTCAAGACCCAGCTCAGATGCCATTACCTCGATATTGCTTACAATATTGGGAGCCAAAAAAACGCCATTTTCCAACTGATCCTGGCGGCGCTGCCAAGCACGCTCACCGGGTAGTCTTGTCTGCCCGGCAGGGTCTTCTGCGAACATCGTTTGATAGGCCGCGACTTGCTGTTTGAAGCCCTCGAACGAACCGAATGCATCCGGATCAAAAACCTGAACAAAGACGGAGTTCAATTCCGTCCCGCCATCAACATCCTTTGGTCCGAAATTGCCCAATGCAGATGTCATCAATTCAATCCAAAGCGACAGAAGGAAACCTTTGTGTGCGGAAGGCTCACCCCCGAACGGCAAAATGCCTGCCGCAGGCTCATCAAAAAAAGCATTCGGATCATCGGTGAGTTCACCATTTGGGGTTCGCAAAAACTGATCTTTTAGTCGTTGGCTTGTGACCTGTGCTTGTTTAATCGAACCACATGTCACCGACGCCATGCTTATGTCGAAAAAACATGGATTAGGAGATGAAGGAACACCGAAAGCGAGTGGATTGTTAGACAACACTGGCTTTGTTCCATTTGGCGAGACCAACACGCGCTCATCGGGCGTTGACGCACATATCATCACCGCAAAGCCATTATTGATAACTTCCGGCAAGTAAGCCGCGAGGCAAGCAATGTGTTGTGCCCGCCGAACGACGCCAACGCCAACACCGTGTCGGCGTGCACGATCCTGTGCTTCGATCAAAGCTTCTCTGACAACGTAGGGTCCAGGCAACCGATCGGCATCCCAATTAAAAACCGCCCCACAATCACTGAGGATGACCGGTGCGCCATCGACGCGGGACCGTTTGGAAGTTAGTTCGTCAACGTTGAATTTTAAACGCTGAAAACCGTGGGTCCGAAACCCAAGAAGGTCAGCCTCCAATAAAATCGATGCCACCGTCTCGGCACGGTTTAGAGCGAGACCCGACTTGCGAAATGCATCAACAGCAAGCCCCTTTAGTGCCAATGCTGCGTACCGCTTAGCGCCTTGGTCTTTCGACGTCATAAAACACCTTGCTGGATTAATTTATAATTATCTGGACAAAAAAATTACTGTCATTATCGACTATCGTGAATAATTTGACACGCAAATCAATGCAACCGCAAGAAAAGACCTACCACCCAGGAACGAGCAGTTTACTGTTTCTAGTTTCATTGAAAATGCGAGCCGTCTCTGACACTTCAAAGCCGACCATAAATCAAATACACTCCAGACACTAGTGTTTCAAAGGAGTGTGACTGATGGTCCTTAAGAACTGTATCGTCGCGGGAATTAGTTTTCTCGCGCTTTCAATCCTAGCGTGCAACGCAACTGCCGAAGCATCCAAATTTGGATCGACAGCAAACCAATCAGCACACTCCAATGGAATAACATCGGTATACTCCCCTTCTGACATCAACGTGGCTGAAGAGACGGCTTCAAATGTTTTCATTGAAACTGCGTTGGCACTTTCGACAGATACAGAAGAAAAAACGAGTGGGCTAGCGCTGACGCCCGATGAAGATAGCGAGGTTCCTGATCCGTCTACAGGATTTGCTTCTCCCCATGAAGTCATTGATAGCGCCGATAAAGAAGCATTCGACGGAATCGATGCGGTAATGTCTGATACGGAAAAAGTTCTTCCGGACCTTGAAGGCTTTGTTGATGGCGCCGTTAAAGGGTTGATGGCCGGTGGGGACGTCCCAGGTGTCGTTGTTTCGATTGTCCACAGCGGAAATATTGCACTGGCCAAAGGCTATGGTTTCGCAAATATCGAACGAAAGAAAACTGTCGACCCCGAAAATACACTGTTCCGAATTGCGTCCATCTCAAAGACGTTCATATGGACTGCCGTGATGCAATTGATGGAGCAAGGCGTTCTCGATCTTGATACTGACGTCAATGAGTATCTTACTCAGTTTCAAATTCCAGAGAAATTTGATGACCCAATTACGCTGCGACACATCCTGACCCATAATGTTGGGATGGAAGATGGTGGCGCAGGTTACTTAATCGTTCGTGATCGCGAACGCGTCATGCCGGTAGAGGTAGCGCTGGAAAAATATATGCCAGCACGCGTTCGAGCGCCAGGTAAGGCCCCTTCATATTCCAACTGGGCATCTGCCTTAGCGGGGCTTATCATCGCAAACCAAACCGGCATGGACTTTGAAACCTATGTTGAGCGAAACATTTTTTCTCCCCTTAAGATGACGTCATCGACGTTCCGCGAACCGCTGCCTAATTCTATCGCCGACAATATGTCTGCTGGTTTTTCTCGTGCAGGCGGCGAATACACTGATAAAGGTTTCGAATTCGCGAGTAATTTTGTCGGCGCTGGCGCCATGACCACGACGGCGTCTGATATGGCGCATTACATGATTGCCCATCTAGGTGACGGGTCATTCAATGATGGACGGATCCTCACTCCAGAAGCCACCCTACGAATGCGGGAACCGCTTTTTCGCGCTCATCCCGCTATGCCTGCGGCCCTTTTTGGTTTCTACGAAAAGACTCGAAACGGCTATTTCACCTATGGACATGGTGGAGATTTATATGATTTCCACTCTGATATGTCGCTCATGCCAGATTCTGAAATTGGTATCTTTATTTCAACCAACGCAGGACCCGGCGCACGAATCAGAAGCCTTTTCGTAAAAGCATTTTATGATCAGTATTTCCCGGCTGTCGATTCTTATCCGCACCCTGACCCAAACCTATCAACGCGAAAAGATGAATCAGAAAATAATATGCACACAGATAATAACGCCGTCGTCAATGACTATATCGGTAGTTATCTTACAAACCGTCGCTCTTTCACAAAATTCGAGAAACTAAGCGTACTGTTTGAGAATACTAAAATAACGGCCTCTCCACGAGGCGGCATTATCAGTAACAGCCGAGAAAGCAACCAACGCTACATCGAAGAAGAAGAGGGTGTTTTCCGCAGCGTTGATAACCCCGATGACAAGCTGATATTCATGCGGAATAAGGATGGCAAGGTCGATTTACTTTACAAAAGTCACTGGGCCTTGGGAAGCTATGCGAAATTATCGACTTTTGAAAACCCAGCTCTTCACCGAGGTATATTAGGTGGCTGCTTAAGTGTTCTCATCGCAGCCATTATCGGATCGCTATGGGGTTTACCAAGATTCCTGCGGATGAATACTGGCGAGAAGCTCACACGTTTTGGCGTTTTTCTGGCGTCGTCCTTCAACATCGCATTTGTAGCTGTAATGGCTTACCTCACGACTGATATTTCCAAAGTGTATGCTGAAGGTATACCCATGATTAAGATCTGGTTGATTTTGCCATTAATTGCAGCAGTACTCGCCATGGCCTCCTTGATAGGGGTCGTCTTTGCGTGGAAAGACAGTTATTGGTCTTTATTCGGACGTCTTCGATATACAGGTCTTGTCGGAATCTTGATTGTTTTCGCGTGGGGCATGAATTTCTATAACCTTATCGGCCCCTGGAATGCATGAAGCCATAAAGTACGATACTCCAGCGCACTAAAGCCTCGGCCCTTCAACAGGCCCGCGTCGGATCGATCCATCCCCCGCCGCTGGAAAGGCGCGCCAACGCCTCGCCAGCGGTTCAATCTTGCCAGATGAACCACAAAAAGCATAAGACAAGCATCGGCGTTTTAGCTTGGATCAATCCACTGCTCTAGATTCATGCTTTTGAGAGACGGAGCGGACATTATATTGATCCAATGTGAACGTTCGGTGCTCTAGCGCGGCCCGTTCAGTTTGGCTTCAGATCGAATACCAACCGACCCAAGACTTTATCCCGGGTTATTTGTCCAAGCTCGCCCGGCGATAGTGATTCATCACTGAGACCGTTAAGCGAAATGTTCGGCCCGTCAAACCCGGCGATCGCTTTGACGATCTTCCCATATTTTGGATGGGCAACGAGAACAATATCACCGCGCCGCAAATGGCGCGACGCATAAAAAACCGCATAGCCCCCGGCGGGTAACCGAGGGCTCATGCTGTGTCCGTTAATCCGAATGAACCTTAAACCAAACATCGATGTTTTACAGTCATACAACATTTCCAGTTCAAGTGGCTACCGGTTGACACTAAGGAAACACAACATCAATGACCTAAGGTCGTTCAACGGCCCCATTTGAAACGAGACTGCTTTAAGAAAGGATCGGGTAAACCAAAGGAAGGTTTGGTGGATAAGGTGAAGTTACCTTTTGCGTTTTCTTCCCTTTTGTCTCCCAGAATAGCTCAGCAAACTGATTGACAAGCTCCAAGAGAGCAACGGCATCATCACGATGAACATCTTGTTTACACGCGCTTGCCTTCAACATAATTGAGTGCACAAGCCCATGCACCTCCGGATGCTTTTCAAGCAGTGGCCCTTTGAAATAGTCACCCCAAATGATGCGTACTTCGTGCTTTACTTTTTCAGCTTCTTCTTCCTTACGAAGCGCGTTACGGGCTAGGAAATTGCTCAATGCGACTTGATCCGAACGCTGTGAGGCACCTTCGTGCATCACATCCATAATCCGGACGACTGACACCGCGGCCAGAATCGCGGAATGGGGGTCATAAATACCACAGGGAATGTCGCAGTGTGCACTTGCATCTTCCGCGAGCCCCATACGGTCTAGCCCCTTGGCAATTGAGTATAACATAATATGTTCCTTGTTCGTCGTTTCAGCTGATCTAGTTGCGCAGACCGCTGTTCAGTTTTCATAGCACTGTGTTAGTGCATATGGGAATTTAAAAGACTAAGACTTATTTTTCGGTGCTTCACTGGGCCGCTTCACGATACGCTTTGACACAACACGGCGTGCGACGGAGCCGCCAAACACGATAAGTGCTGCTGCAGCCAGTCCAAAAACGATGATGTCCGGTGCACCCAGGACTGTCGACTGCAAAACTGTTTCGTGATGGGCGAGTGCAATTGTTGGCAAAGCCGAAAGAACTAAAGCAGATAGGCTTAAGGCAGTTTTCATTTTCATATTAGATACCTGATTTATTCAAAGGATGGCGCGTAAACCAATCCTATTTAAAAGTATATTTTGATAAGCGACTTTTCCGTTTGGGGCCAGTAAAGCGACTGCTTTGACTTGTCGCACCGCAGGATTTCCGCAAATGACAGCCAAAACCGTCGCGCGCATAGTAGCGGAGTCCCAGCTCAACTGCCAAGTTTGCTTCTGCGATTTTTGACTTGATCTGTCGTTGAAAGCCCATGGCGTTGTCCTGTTCCTGAGCTTGATTCAGCAGATTTTCGAAACGCGTTGCAAAACCAGTCCTAACGGAATCGATCACATTCCGATCATGGTCCCAAAAGCCATCAATTGACCGGCATCCGATCCACTATGATCGCCACATCTATCGCCTTATCGTTATGCGCCAGCCGTAAGACGATAGCAGCCGTTTTGAAACCAAGGATATCGCACCAGGGTGTGAGGGTGGGTGTACGATTGGCTACGCTATCCTTCGTACAATAGCTCAGCGGACAGAAGAAGTATCAAACTCATGCTACCAAAATATCAGCCGATGGCCCGAAGCAACGATGCGCTACACCTAGCATAAGACCGTGCCGCAAAGAGTATGATTCAGGATAAAAATAGATGCGGCTACTGGTTACAGCGAAAAATTCCAGGTCATCGAAACAGCACAACCATTCCGAAGCACCGTGGCCCGAACTCAGAATTCATTGTCTTTAATGCTCATCATGGTAGAGAAATTGATAACCGCCTGTTGGGAGGTTTATTTATTCAACCACCAAAGAAACAGCGGGATCCAGATTAGGCTCAACGTAATCATGCCTTTGATCGACTGATAAGCAATCCATATCCAAAACGCGCTTTTGGCTGGTCTTTTCGCCAGAATGCCGCCAACACGCGACCGAAATCTCGCAAAAGCCTCGAATGCGCTACCTGCTTCTTGTTCGCTACTGTCAGTCGTCTCGTTCGCCACGCTTTCGATCCATGCCTTATAATCTCAACACCTTAGAGCATTTGCCAGCATATCTGAACAGTGTTTAGGACCGATAAGCTTCGTCGCACCCGCAAGCAGCAATTATCGCGAATACAACTGCTTCAATGTCGTCATATGATCAAACAATATCATCACTTCGCAAAATGGTCACATTAGATTGTGACGACCGGCGGGTGAATTCGAAACCAAAACCAAAATCCAAATGAAAACGCTCGCTTTTACATACATGATATTGACAATTATTATTGACTTTATTGCCTCAACTTGGAGTATAATTAGCCGGGAAATACTGAAGACATTCAGACAACATCACGGTGAAATTCGCGCGGTCTGAAGCCACTGGACGTTTACTTGGGTCTAAACGAGAGCCTTTGGTTATTGTAAAGTCCAAAATCTCTTTCACCCTTCTGGATTTATTTGGCATTTACGTTATTAAGATCGACACGCAAAAGCGCCATTGTGATTTCGACTATTTCACCATTCCCGGGTTTTCGGAGAACGGTTTAGGCGCCAAAGAACGATCGAATTAACGCCATGCTCGTCACACTGTTCGCGTCCACCCTTCTTTATGCTGGCTGTTTCGGATTTTTTCATGCCGACAAAAGACGCAGCGCGTATCAAGCGATTAAATCAAACGCAAATCTACAAAAGAGCGTTCTTGGCGCCTCATGGCTTTTGATTATCTCCGCTTTTGTGGCGTTTTGTTCGACTTTAGGGCCGGAGCGTGGAGTCCCTGTTTGGCTTGGCGGCGTAACCCTTGCGGCTGCAGCAAACCTGCTGATTGCCGCGCTTTTTCCGAAGCCACACGTCATTTCAGGCGCAGTATCGCTCGTAGGGATCTTTCTCAGTGGAATTGGGATCGCTATCGGAGCTTTGTCGTGAGCCCTTTTTTGCTCGTCGGTATAGGAATCGTCATGATTGCGCTTGCAGGGGCGACCTTTAAGGCACCTCGATTAACCAGTATTGTAATTTGGGCGCTCACTGCGACGGTTTTCTCAACCGCCGTTCTGCTTTTGTATGTGCCCGGACCATTTGCCGAGCGTGCGCTTTGGATAACGATTTTTGTACCGGTTATTTGGGTCGCGCTTCAATTTTGGACATATTGGGATCGGGTCTTTTGGCGCCCCGCTGCCATACTTGTCTTGGTCACAATTATCTGTGGCGGGATTATATTTTTCTCTGATCCAGTCATTTAAGGGGCAAACATATGGACCGCGCAAGACATCTCCGCAACTATGATCTGCACTCATGGTCCGGTCTCGCACTGGGTTTATTCGTTTACATTGTTGTTTTCAGTGGGAGTGTCGCCCTTTTCTTTCACGAAGTTCAAAGCTGGGAAGATCCTGCAAGGCGTTTAGGCATCGCTGAACCGCCAATCGAAATGAATGCAATTTTCACGAATTGGATAGACAAACACTCAAATGGCGACCCTATCGAGTTTCTCCGCTTCACCTACCCCACAGCATATGCGCCCTACTATACCGGACGCGCCAGCATCAAACGTGAAAATGAAGAAGCGAAATTCATCTCCCAACGGTGGGACACATCGACTGGCGCCCCTTTGCCTGAGCGTGGAGAGGGCATGTCCCGTTGGCTACTTGACTTTCATAGGGATCTGATGTGGCCCGATTTCCTCGGTGGACACACCGCTGGTCGTACAATTGTCGGTATCGTTGGTATCATTCTTATGCTGTCGATCGTTACCGGTGTCGTTGCGCATACAAAGATAACTAAAGAGCTCTTTACACTTCGTTTTTTCCGATCAATTCGCTTAAAATGGCAAGATGCTCATAAAGTATTGGGGCTTTGGGGTTTACCCTTTTATAGCATGATAGCATTTACGGGCGCGATTCTTGGCGTACTCGCGATCATAGCACCGCTTATCGCCGTACTAACCTTCAAAGGTGACCAAACGGCCCTCATGAATGCGGTCCTCGGCGAACCCGTTGAAGCATCGGGGATATCGGCAGAAATGCTTTCGGTCGACGACCTCGCCGACTTAAAAATGCCGGGCAGTAACGAGCGTGTTCGATTCATCACCATGGCACACTATGGCGATACGAATGCGCGCTTCGATATCTATTTTGCGCCCGATAAGGAATTGAAGCTTGTTGAAGGCTATCAAATAAATGGCGTTACGGGCGAAAAAACCGATGGTGGATCGACCTTTCGCACTTCTACAGCAACGCGGGTTCTTACATCCTTTTCACCGCTTCACTTCGGCACCTATGGTGGCGTCCTTTTGAAGTTTGCCTATTTTATTCTTGGTATCATGCTCAGTGTCATTACAGCACTCGGCATGATGATGTGGGTTGAGCGCCGTCGCCATGGATCTACAGGCAGCCGCCCCAAAAAGGTATATGAATGGGTGAGCAAAGGAACAGCTGGAACAATGATCGGTCTTGTCATCGCCTCAGCTTTTCTCTTATGCCATGATAAGGTATACACGGGACTTGAAGAAAAACGGTTATTCTGGACAGGGATTACATTTTTTCTCGTTTGGTTTATGGCCATCGGTTTCGCATTTTTCAGGCAGAATGAGTATGCTGTAACGAAAGAGCTCTTGACAGCAACGGCCCTCCTGCTCTGCTCTGCCGTTGTATTAAATGCAATCAAAACAAACGATACGCTTTTGGCAATTTTTGGTAGCGGCCATAAAATCGCAGCTTATGTAGATTTGTCTCTCGTTGTACTCGGGCTCGCAACGATTGCAGTTGCAGCAAAACTCCCCAAAGCACGGGACCATAATTCAAACAGCGGTCGAAGACTGTCTGATCTCTTTATCCATCTAAGCCTGAAAGATGCTGTCAACGGGATTCGCGCTTTATTCGCGAATTCAATTAAGCCTCGCGAAATGCCTGTCGACAAAGAGCCTTTTCGTAAATAATTTTGCGTGGACCTCCGCCTGACAATGCTTGCAGCCTCATAAAGCTTAGCGTATTCCACCTGGAATTTATAAGACAACTGATGGGCCGACGCAGATGAACGCGCTACAACGACATCTTTTCTCCACATCTGCATCTACGCATTGTTTTGAGGCGTTCAACTTGGCTAAAGCGAACGAGATTTGACCACAATCAACACAATTCTCCTGACCGGTGCTGCCGGTTTTATTGGCGCAGCGACAAGCAAGCGTCTTATGGATGCTGGCATACGGGTTATTGGTATCGATAACTTGAATGATTACTATGCACTCGAACTGAAGCAGCTTCGCCTGAAACAACTGCATCAGTATCCGGCATTCACATTTCACCACGTTGATATCTCAAATTATGAGGCTTTAACCGATTGCGTTCTTGGTGAGAAGATCGATGGCATTGTTCATCTCGCCGCGCAGGCCGGTGTTCGCTATTCTATCGAAGCGCCCTTCGCTTATGCGAACTCAAATCTCGTTGGCCACCTATCCGTTCTTGAACTCGCACGGCACGCCAAGAAGCCGCCAAAAATTGTTTATGCATCTTCAAGCTCAGTCTATGGAGGCAATACAAAAGTCCCCTTCAGCGAAGCCGACCCGGTTGAAAATCCGGTTTCGCTTTATGCAGCGACCAAAAGAAGTTGCGAAATCCTCAGCCAGTCCTATGCGAAGCTCTACGACTTAAATCAAATTGGGTTACGATTTTTTACCGTTTACGGACCATTAGGACGTCCAGATATGGCATATTGGCTTTTCGCCGAAAAGATTCTTGCGGGCGAAGAGATTCCTATCTTCAACCACGGTGACCAGGAACGGGACTTTACCTATATTGATGATATCACCGCCGGTGTATGCGCAACGATCCTTGAACCAATGAAACCGATTGGCGAGACGCCCCATCGCATCTACAATATCGGCAACAACAAACCGGTTCGCTTACTCCGTTTTATTGAAATTCTCGAAGAGGCCCTTGGAACCGAAGCGAGGAAGCGTATGGAGCCGATGCAGCCGGGCGATGTTAAACAAACCTATGCGGATATTTCGCAAATTTCATCGGACTACGGCTTTTCCCCTAGAACGCCGCTTGAAGAAGGGATTCCGAGGTTTGTAGAATGGTTCAAAGACTACAGAGGAAACTCAGCCTAGAGCAAAATGGATTAGATCTAAACCAGGACCTTTTTGATCTAAAGTGCCTCAGTTTCAATTAGAATCAGAACGGCGCTTTACGTTTTTGATTTTTCCCATTTCCTTAACGCCAACCGCACGCACTTGGCTTGGACATGCTTTAGTTATTTAAGGTGCCGCATCGCAAGCCGCAAAAACCGTTGAACGCATTTTGCTCGATGCTCCAAAGCATAGGCATTCTAGATTCCCGACCATCAACGTAAGAAGAAAGTGCTCTAAAGCTTTGCGAGCGCTTTTTCGGCTGCATTCTCACCGGATATAAAAGACTCATCCGTCCAAATATAGGCCCAGTCTCCATACCGTCCACAGTAATTCACCCCGTTTTCATCAAGAAAATCATGGACGGTCTTAAGCGCTTCGGGTCGATCATGGTCAAAGATCACATTTCCCCAAGGGGCAAACAGTGTCGATGTATGAATTATGTCTTCGCGATCTTTAATTAAACCACAGCGCATGAGACACTTGATCGTTGGTTCGATCCAATCATCCGCATGCCCCGTTAATGGCTTATATTTATCAGAGAAATAAATTTCCGCCTGAATGGAGCAAGCACCATCGGGAACATTAGATCGGGCATATTTATGTGGGAAGCTCAACCGCGAAAATGGAAACTCATCATCATAAAAATAGGTCCAATGCTGATCGGTAATTTCTTCGAGCTTTAGACCAATATTCACGAGAACTGTTCGAGAGCAGCTAAGCCTTGCCGCGGCAGCTTTTACTCTTTCAGGCACATCTTGAATAAGCGGAATTAGCGCGGGCAAAGGAACAGAAGATACGAGTGCGTCGTACCCGGCAGTCGAACCATTAGCAAAGTTTAGCGTCTTAGCGCGCGCATCGATCTCGATGACTTTATGGTTGAGTTTAATATCAGAAAGATCCTGAAATTTCTTCAAATAACTTACATAGCCACCGGTCGCGGGATAGCGAAAGTTCGGAATATAATGAACGTTTTCGGTTTCACTCGTGAGCGCCCCTTTTAAGACTTCGGCCATGTCTGGTTGATAGAGACGCGGTCCCAACCAATCCGTTGTAAGGTTTTCTGCTGAAGTTGTGTGATATTTCTTGGTGTATTGCCCCGGAAAAGTGTCGGCGAAGGTTGTTCCGAACGACGCATAAAGCCAGTCCTGATAATTTTTTATTGGACCATAGTCGTTATTCTGAGCATGAAAGAAGTCTTGAATGCATTTCACTGTAAGATCAGTCGGCAATCCATTCAAATTGACCTGAGCCGGATGTTTTATCCAATGGCCCTTCCAGTAATTGTTCACATTGGCAGAAAACGCTTCGTATTTGTTGTCAACGCTATCCGCGAAAAGGTCTTTAATACGGTCGATTTTAGTGAAAGAAATATGCGGGCCTTCGTCAAAGACAAAACCATCATCAAAGGTATGGGTGCATGTGTGCCCGCCGGGGCGATCCAACGCCTCGTAAACGACGGGCTGCACATCCTCTTGGCTCAAGCGCCATGCAGCGCCCATGCCCGCGCAACCGGAACCGATTATTCTAACGCCACGATCTTTCAACGCTTAAACCCTTTTTTGCCGATTGACGGTCAATGTCGCCTTTGGCCTCAATAGACTTTGCCAATTGGTCAGTAGCCCACCCCGCGGTTTCGGTTTGAGATAACTTAATTCACGTCAATCTGACTAAAGCCCTCTCCCCGTCATCCTTTTGAACTTACCCTTCTCGCAATTACGCTTTCCAGGGTGCGTTGCCGGTTGCCCAAACCTCTTCGAGCACGGATTTATCGCGAAGGGTATCCATGTTTTGCCAGTATCCAGCATGGTGGTAGCTCGCAAGCTTTCCTTCTGCGACTAATGCGTCCATGGGGTCACGCTCTAGTATCGTACTGTCGTCCTCAATCACGTCGAAAAGCTGGCGTTCACAAACAAAGTAACCGCCATTGATAAGACCGCCATCGTCGGCTGCTTTTTCCCGAAAGGTGCGCACGCGCGTTTTATCTGGCGTAAGACCAAGAGCACCGAAGCGTCCGGGCTGGCTCACGGCTGTGAGCGTCATCCATGCCTCGGCATTTTCATGGAATGCAACCAGTCTATCGATGTCTACGTCTGAGACACCGTCACCATAGGTCAACAAAAAACGATCATCGCCAATAATGTCCTGTGCCCTTTTCAAACGCCCGCCCGTCATCGTATCCACACCCGTGTCAAGCACAGTTACGCGCCACTTTTCAGCACGCGAGCGCGACCATGTGATTTCACCAGTAGAGGTATCAATCGTAAAATCCGAGTTCGATCTGAAATATTTCAGGAAATAGTCTTGAATGAAATCGACTTTATAACCGCCAAGGATCACAAAGTCGTTATGGCCGAACCGTGCATAGTGGCGCATGATATGCCAGAGAATAGGTCGTCCTCCGACCTCAACCATCGGTTTTGGCCGGATCGCTGATTCCTCAGAAATACGCGTCCCAAACCCGCCAGCAAGTAAAACGACCTTCATGACAGTCCCCCGTCGACAAAATTAACCATACCCAACCCACTCGTACCGTATATCGCCCCAACGCGAACGAAATCCCAAAGCAGATCCCTATCTCTATATTTGCTCGTTAGAGCGCAAAAAGCATTCCAGCGGAAGCGGTCATATCAAGATAATTATTTGAACAACCAAAGAGCAAAAAGCCAGGTCTGCGACCAGACGACCCGTCAGCGCCCGACTAATTGAATGTATTAACCAAGATGGCCACACCCCTAAAACACGACTTCATTAAACAGTCTTCTCTTATGGCGAAACAATTGTCATTCATTCAGGGTAGAAGCATCACGGTTTTTAAAAAACAAAAGTTTGGCGCTTAAAAAAATTGCCTTTAAGACGTATACCACCTTTAGACTAATCGATTATACAGATTTATTGACCGACGTACTTTTTAGCCAAGCAACTCCGATGACGAGACATCAAGAACAGGAAATAAAGCTCCGATGGATTTAGGATTTTGGAAAGACCGGAAGGTATTGTTAACGGGTCACACCGGATTCAAAGGAACGTGGCTATCGCTTTGGTTGTCCTCTCTTGGGGCAAAGGTCACTGGCGTAGCGCTTGCGCCCGATGAAACCCAGATTATGTTCGGCCTTACAAAAATTGCTGAGGACATCGATGGTCATTTCTTTGATATCACCGATGCAAAGCGCCTTCAGTTATTGTTCGAGGAGAAACAGCCAGAAATCGTCATACATATGGCTGCACAAGCCTTGGTTCGACGGTCTTACCTGGATCCAATTGAGACCTTTCAAAGCAATGCCATGGGGACCGCAACTGTACTTGATGCGATCAGGCGAACGCCATCCGTTCGCGCCGGCGTTATGGTCACGTCTGACAAATGCTATGAAAACAAAGAGTGGGTCTGGGGATATCGCGAAAGTGACCAGATTGGGGGCCATGATCCCTATAGTGCTTCAAAGGGCGTAAGCGAATTGATCACGACGTCAATGCGCCGCAGCTTCTTTAAACCTTATGTCGCTGATGGTCATGATGGAAGGATTGCGACCGCACGCGCAGGGAACGTTATCGGTGGCGGAGACTTCTCAACGGACCGCCTGACACCGGATATCGTTCAAGGTTGCTTCAGCGACAAGGGCACAGCGACTTTGCGCAACCCAAATGCCTTGCGGCCGTGGCAGCACGTCCTAGAACCTTTAAGGGGATATCTAACCCTCGCCGAACAGCTT
The DNA here is from genome assembly GCA_039025235.1 of Pseudomonadota bacterium. GTDB lineage: Bacteria > Pseudomonadota > Alphaproteobacteria > Caulobacterales > Parvularculaceae > MED-G105. The sequence continues at coordinate 4,910 of JBCCOS010000010.1, read as the reverse complement.
TGTAGTGATGATGGCGAAAAATTTGCAGACGGATGGAATTTTGGCCCCCGAGATGATAACACCCGAACGGTTTCTATCCTCGCCGAGGCTATGGTTAACGCGCTAGGTCGCGGTCAAATTAAAACGGATATAGATCCCAATGCGCCGCATGAGGCAAACTTGCTGCGCCTCGATTGCTCAAAGGCAGAACGAGCGCTTCAGTGGGTACCGATAATCGATTTCAAAGAAACTGTATCGATTACCGCCGCATGGTACTCTGCTTGGAAAAACGGTGAGAACATACGGAATTTCACGCAGCGGCAGATCACCGAGTATCAAGCACGGATCAAGAAATAAGTGTTTGTTAAAGTGGGCTGAACCAATTCATAAGTACTACATGCCCTTAAAACGCTGTAAAAAGGGCCGCGACGAATCGATGTTTTCCGCCAACAGACGATCAAGCGGCCTTGGGCGCAAGATAATGAGAAGAACAACATAAACGATAGCGGCAACCGGCGGCGTCACTGCAACGCTTAACCATTGCGGCCAAGCACCCGATAGAATGAAATCACGTACCAAAATTGCAATGACTGCCATAATCGCAACAGCGACAGTAATTTTTAGGAAATCGTAAACGATATCTCTCGGTCGCAATCCACCAAACTTTGAAAAAGGAAACCAAAGCGCGGACGCTATAATCAGCGATGCGAGAAGCTGCGAAAATGCAGCAGCGTTAACGCTCTTCCAGCCTATCGCCGCCAGCGAAACAAGCGCAACGATGGCGATCCCGAACATTACTCTTGGAAGAAGTTCCTCAGCACCTTTCATACTCAAAACAGGCGTGAGCACAGGAATAAAGATTAATCCTACTTTAGATAAGCTTAACAAAATAAGGACAGAACGACTAGCTTGCCACTCTTCACCAAAGAGCAGCGCTACGAGGGGGCCGCTCAAAATAGCAAGCCCAACAAATGCTGGCATTGCGACCATTAAGGCTATCGCGAGGGTGTCTGCCAAGACACTCGTTAGACCCTCGCGACCCACCTTTTTATGGGCAGGCGGTAAGATTGACCAAGACATCATACGCAACGGCTCGCTGAGCATTTCGCTGACTGAACCTGCTAATCGCCCCCCTGCCCGGAAAAGTCCGACCTCCGTCAGACCGAGTAAGGCTCCAACAAGGTAATCAGCCCCATAGTGCTGCAAAAAACCGGATAGCCGCGCAAGCAATAAGCGCCAAGCATAATTTAATATCTCGCGTACCTGCTCGGTACGGAATTTTAATGCTGGCAACCAACCTCCCCAGAGTGTGGTGCTGATCACAATTGTCAACATTGTGGCCAGCTTATGCAGCCCAAGTGCGATAACCCCGAGGCCATAATGCAATCCCCAGATTCCAACAAGCAAACCGATTGTTTCGCTGGGTATGGAGGTAAGAGGGATTTTAATCGTCTGGCCGCGTTGCGTATGCCGACCGATCTGAACGGCGGTCAATGCGCCAAACAAAGGAATAATGCTGAGCATTCCCATAACGATAACATACTCATTGAACCCAGTAAAAACCGAAAGAATGGCAGCCCCGATGAGGACCAGGGTCATCGCTAGAAGGCCAGCCCCCGCTCCGCACCAGAAAAGTTCCGCAGGCGGGTTTTCTGCAGCTTCAGATTTTGCAGCGAATTCATACCAGCCGGTTTCGGCCGCCTGATGCATGATCAGTATTGTGATAGAAACCAGACTAAATCCACCAAAGGCCGCCGGCGAGAGAAGTCGGACTGCGGCCAGGAGCAGGATAAGGTTTGCGACCTGCGCCCATATGCGCGATGCCGTCAGCAAAAATGACTCTCGAAAAATACCGGCGGTTTTAGCCTGCACAACCCATTTCCTATTACTTTGGCGTCGCCTTACAGCCTCGGCAGATTTGATACCTGACGATCATCGCGACGACAAAGTACCTGCAATTTTTATGGTATTTTCTATATCCGCCAGTCGCCTTTATACGCCTTACCGGATAGACAAGGTAAATTCCATGATCAAAGCGCAATTCAAAAGAACATCGTTAATATGATAAGTATTTATTCCGCAGTTATTGAATGACGAACGTATTTTGTGTTTATGTAGCGCGGAGTTCGCACCGCACAATAAGTAGGTATGGTTAATTTAGAGCAGGTTGGGGAGAGAAAATTGGAAACGCGCGATACGACAAAACCGCTCGTGGCCGTTGTCACACCGTGCTACAATGGTGCACCCTATATTGAACGCACGCTTGCGTCCGTTCAGGCTCAAACCTACCCTAACATCGTACATTGCGTCCTTGACAATGCCAGTACAGACGAAAGCCCTGAACTGATAAAAGCAGCGATGAATGGACCGGTTCGGATCATTACGAAGCGCAACAATGAACTTCTTCAACAAGTTCCGAACTGGAATGCGGCTATTGCCATGACGCCACCAGACGCAAAGTATGTGAAATTTCTTGCTGCTGATGATTTAATGCGAGACGACTGTATAGAAAAAATGGTTGCGCTTGCTGAAAGCGATCCAGAGATTGACTTCGTTCATGCCATTGATGTTTTTAACAGCGAGTCCAAGCCCCACGGACTTGACCCAAATCAGTCTGTTTACAAAGGTTCTGACTACGCACGGCGCTACTTAAGCGGCATTGTCACATGGCTCTCTGCAACCCATGTGTTTTTTCGCGTCACACCGGAGCGCTTAAAAGAACCATTTAATCCAGCTATTCGTCCATTTATGGATAACGATTTTATTCTCCGAGAATTGCTCGATCGCAAAATGGGTTTTGTTTTTGAACCTCTTTTGTTTACACGATATGATGAGGGCACTGTCACAGCGAGTCTTGGCGGTATGCGGTCCTATATGATCGCCAGCTTCGAGTTGTTGTTGCGACATGGGGCGAAACTCTTTGACGAGGCAGAATTGTCCCAATTAATCAGACGAGAGCGATACAAAATTCTTCGTCACCTCTTTTATTGGCAAATGTCTGGTGACAAGAAGAATGCCCTGGGCGCAAGCGAAGGCCTAAAGAAACACGGCATGGCCGCGAATCCCATTGATACGCTCATAGCGGTTTTGTCATGGCCTTTTTATAAGATGGAATTAAAGCGCATACGGAATTCTGAAGTCACAACTAGCATCTCTGAATGTACGTTTTTCCCAAAAGCAGCAATTGAGCATCCAACGAGTAGTATTTAAACTAGGCAACGCCTTAGAAACCAACCGTGAAAATAACGCCGCTCAAAATTGATGGTCCCTTTGTTATTGAACCCAAGCCGTTTGAGGATGAACGCGGCTGGTTCATGAGAGCTTTTTGCCAGGATACACTTGCTGAAGCAGGTTTGAACTTTCACTGCAAGCAAATCAATATGAGTGGAAATACAAGAAAAGGAACGGTGCGCGGTCTTCATTTCCAAGGACCTGAAGCGCCGGAGGCAAAGTATCTTCGATGCGTGAGCGGAAGTATTTTTGATGTGGTTGTTGATATGCGACCAAATTCGAAAACCTATGGGCATTGGTGCGGCGTGGAGATCTCGTCAAAAGAGCGAAATGCAATCTACGTTCCACCACAATTTGCACACGGATATGTAAGCCTCACCGATCATACCGAAGTCCTTTATATGACAGATGCAAATTATACACCCAGCGCAGAAAATGGTGTTCGATTCGATGACCCATCCGTCGGCATAGAATGGCCCTGCAAAATCGAAGATGCGTCAGAAAAAGACAGGGCTTGGCCCAACATCGATCCAAGCCTTATTGCGACATAAGGTAATGCGAAGATGAAACGTGTCCTGGTTACTGGTGCTGGTGGCTTTATCGGTAGACAAACGCTAAAACCCCTTATCGACTATGGCTTTGACGTGGTTGCCATCCGCCGCAGTAAAGATGCGCAAGATATTAGCGGTGTACGGACGGTCCAATTAGACCTATGCGATGACGATGCGGTCGATGGGACACTCAATGACTTGCAAGCAACGCACTTGTTACATCTGGCATGGGCACCGGTGGTATCCGGTCTTTGGACTGCCCCAGAAAATGTCGAATGGGTTCGCGTAAGCTTAAACTTCGCTGAAGCCTTCGCCAAATCAGGCGGCAAACATGTGATAGGCGTTGGAAGCTGCGGGGAGTATGACTGGTCTGGTGGTTTGTGCGTCGAGGATATAACAGCGCTTAAGCCAAGCACGCTTTATGGTGCCTGCAAACATGGTCTGCACACAGTGATGGAGGCCATGCTGCAAAACTATGGTGTAGGAACGGCTTGGGGCCGTATCTTTTTTGTGTACGGACCAGGTGAACATCCATCCCGCCTGGGGGCGTCTGTTGCACAAGCACTCCTCAACGGGAAAATTGCCGAATGCACGCACGGTCAACAGCTGCGTGATTATGCACACGTGGCGGACGTGGCAAACGGACTGGCAGCGCTTGCGAATAGCGAACTTTCTGGCGCTTATAATATCGCTAGCGGTAGAGCTATCCGAGTAAAAGACTTGATCCTTGCATTGGGCGAAGCTGCCGGGCGGCCGGATCTCATCAAGCTCGGCGCACGTGAAGCGCCGGCCTATGAACCACCACTAATTGTGTCCGACATGTCAAAGACGTTTTCGGCGCTGGACTGGCGTCCCAAATTCAGTCTTGAACTCGGGGCAAAGGATGTCATCAACAATATGCATTAGAGCATTTCCAAGCCAAGTGTATGCGGTTGGCGTTAAGGAAATGCGTAAAATCAAAAGCTTAAAGCGCCGTTCAGATTCCAATTGAAATCGAGGCGCTTTAGATGTGGAGCCTCAACAGGTTGTCCTTATTCAATCCTAATCGGCTTATTGGAGTTTTGTCTTTGATGCCTCCATGTGGTCTATGCCAGTTGTAGAGATGTTCCCATAGGGGCAAGTCTTTGGCTCGTTGATCCGAGGTTTGGT
>JBCCOS010000009.1:0-188954 GCA_039025235.1 Pseudomonadota bacterium | reverse complement strand
CGACAGTTATAAGTATTTCGCCGCCTACAATGGCGGCGTTGCCAAGTTAGCCAGCGCCCTTGGGTGGATGTCGCGGAACGGTGATATTGGTATGAATGATCGATCCACAAACATACCAAATAAATCGCAACTACTACGTCAACTGCCAAGTATTGATTTGCTCCGCAAGGCGGGCTTGGGGCCAAATTATTGGGATGACTTTCTGAAACGTTCATTCACCGATCCGTGGTGGGATAAAATGGGGTATACGACGGATCAAGATACGTTTAATACGCCCGCGATCCACGTCGATGGTTGGTATGATACTGGTGTCAGTGATACCCTTAGGCATTTCAACAGAATGCGCAGCCACGGCATGTCAGTAGAAGCGCGCGAAAATCAGTTCGCCATTATTTCGCCTGGTACCCATTGTCGCTCGGAGGGGCTTGGGAAAGATGCGATGGTCGGTGACGTCAATGTTGGCGATGCGTCATTTCCCTACTGGGATACCTATCTCAAATGGTTCGATTATTGGCTTAAGGGCAAAGACAACGGCGTCACTGATATGCCTAAGGTTCAGTATCATGTGACGCGACGTGAAACCTGGGCAAATGCTGAACAATGGCCGCCCGCAGCGTCTACGCGCGTAAAGTATTTTCTCCGAAGCGGTGGTAAAGCCAACTCGCTGAATGGCGATGGCGTATTGTCTCAAACGCCACCGGCTCAGGAGCCGTCCGATCGGTTCGTCTATGACCCAGGGAACCCCGTTCCGTCAAAAGGGGGATCGTTCTGCTGCACGGGGAACCCTGATGACCGGCCTGGAATCTTTGATCAGACTGAAATTGAACGACGTGACGATGTCCTTGTTTATACATCAGCGGCCCTTGATAAGCCAATGACCCTCACCGGTCCGTTGGAGGGTGTTCTCCACGTGTCGTCAACGGCGAAAGATACTGACTTTACTCTTAAACTAGTCGATGTGCAGCCGGATGGAAAAGCTTATAATATCCAAGAGTCTATTATCCGTGCACGGTATCGCGGAGGGTTCGATCAGCAAGTCTTTATGAAGAAAGGTGACGTTTATCGTCTGACGATTGACCTCAATGATACTGCGTATTACCTGCCAGCCGGTCACAAGTTGCGTCTGGAAGTATCAAGCAGTAACTTCCCTCATTTCGAGCGCAATCTAAATACTGGCGGGCGGAACTATGATGAGACCGAGTGGGTCAAGGCAAATAATACGGTTCATCATAACAGTCAGTACCCATCTTATATTATGGTTTTTGTCAAAGAGTAACCGACTGGTATGAATGCGATTTCATTGAGAATGCTTTCATGCCGCTCAGCGATTCCAGTTAATGCGGAGCGGCTTTAAGTCCTTTTTGCGGATGAACAGTTACGACCGCTGTGCCAGCCCATGCGGGCTTTGTTTAAAATAGGTATCTTACTGTTGTCGAAAGTACGCTTCGGCTTCATCGAGTCCTGCTGGATCGCCCACATGCATCCACCAACCATCATGAACCGCACCAAAGAAGCGGCCCTCTGCGGCCGCCTTATCCCATAAGAGTTTTGTAGAGAATGGTCCCTCGGGCGCGCCGTCTAAAAGGTCGGTCGAAAGAATCTGCATGCCTGTAAAGATGTAAGGCGCGTTTTCGTCGTTGTGTTTGTTTCGCCATTTGAGATGACCGTCTTCGGTGCAGTGGAAATCACCCTTTCCATCATAACCCGTTGCTCGTTCTTTTGGCACGAGCAGTAAAACCGCATCCATTCGACCAGGGTCAAATTTGTCAGCCAACCGTCGGCAAGCTTCGGTTCCTTCGCCATCGACAAGGATAGCATCAGTATTGGTACAGAATATTGAATCGCGCCCAAGGTGCGGGCGCGCCTTTACAAGACCACCGCCGGTCTCCAACAGCTCATCTCGCTCATCGGAGATAATAATTTCCATTCCATTGTGCTGCTTGAGATGTGTTTCGAGCTGATCCGCTAGGTAGTGAACGTTGACCACCGCACGGGAGACACCTGCGCGCGTAAAACGGTTTAACGTATGATCAATAAGTGGCATATCAGCGACTTTAATAAGGGGCTTTGGGCAATCATTCGTCAGTGGACGCATTCTTGTTCCAAGACCGGCTGCGAGGACCATCGCCGTCTGGGGCATGTTTATCATAGGGCCGTGCTCTACTTATTGTGTTAACGCAGGTGTTGCGCCTTTTAGGGCATCACGCACACCGGCCAGTGCGGGGTGTCGTAAATCGCCCCTTAAATGGTTTTCGACGCGCTCAAAAAAGTCGTGGTACCGTGTTTTCCCATCGCGAACGATGAGGCGTGCAAAAATACCGAGAATTTTTGCGTTTCGTTGTGCGCCAAGGATGGCGTAATCGCGAGCAAATGCTTTTTCGTCAAAAGCACCATCCTCTTGGGCCAATCGGACATAACGGTCAAAGGCGCGCGTAACGATTGTTGGCGAAACATCGCGGCGGGCATCTTCTAATAGTGAGACAAGGTCATAAGCCGGGTGGCCAAAGAGACCATCCTGGAAATCAATAACACCCAGACGCTTCACCCCTTGGTTTTTGGGGAGCCAAAGAAGGTTCTCCGCATGGAAATCACGAAGGACAATGACCGATGGGGCGGCAAGGGACGAGAGCGCCTCGCGCCATGCCCGATCGAGTGCGGACATTTCTGCAGCGCTAAAGGAGCGCTCTCCCCGGTGCGGGGCATACCATTCGGGAAGTAAAGCTGCTTCTGCAAGCATTGCCGTCTCATCATAGTCCAGCATGACATAGCCGTCTTTTTCAGGGGCGTCGGGCGCGGCGCGCCGTAATTCCGTCAAAACGTCAACGGCATAGTCATAAAGGGTCGCTTCATCGATGCCTGATTTCGGATCCGCTGCGGCCTTGACTAACAATTCGTCGCCGAGGTCTTCCAGAAGGGCAAAGCCCTCTGAGGGATTCGCGGCATAGACTTCTGGGGCGGCGAGGCCGGCGGCCCGAAGCGTTTCGGAAACTGCAATGAACGCATTGAGGTCCGGACCGGCAAGGCGTGCGGTGGCGTTATAGCCAAGCTGGCGTCGTTGAGCTGGATCGGCATCGCGGGGGCAGGGGGCCGTCTCCGCAGCTCGCGGTGCGTCCATAAGAACAGCGCGGCGTCCGTTTTTTTCAAGGCGTTGGTAGGCACGGGTTGAGGCGTCGCCTGCAATGGGGGATAGGGTTGCATCACCCCAATCGCTTGCCGCCAAAAAGGCATCCCGTTTTTGCATGCGATCGTCTCGGGACGAAGACGTTTCCGCTTCTGCTTTGGATTTTGGTGATGCAGACGTCATGTGATTTTCTTATCAGTTACATTTCGACTATGCAGAGGACCGATTGCTGACCGGTTAAGGCCAAATGATGGATGCGCCCAATCTGGTACTATTTATTTCTGGGGAGCCGTTCAGCCCATGAGACTCCTGACCGGAGTATAATGGTTCGCGGCCCACCAGAAGCACTCTCTTTCGCGCCGATCTCTTCCACCGGATTTATCCGAGCAAGGAGGCTATTGCGGGGTAAAAAATGGGCAATCTTTTCAGGCCATTCGATTAGGCTTATGCCGCCGTCGAGGGCGACTTCTAAGCCTAATTCCCAAACGTCATTCGGATGGTCGAGACGATAGAGATCGAAATGATACAAGGTCTCACTTGAAGTGGCGGTTCTGGGCGCGATAAGTGGATCCCGGGAATAGGCGTGAGCGAGACCGAATGTGGGGCTGGGAGCATCGGAGACCCCGGCGAACGAGGCAATCGTTGCCCGCGCGAGAGTGGATTTACCGGCGCCTAAAGGGCCTGAAAGGGCAACCACGTCGCCTGGCACCAGGGACAGGCCGAGTTCAGCACCAAACTGTTTCATTGCCGCTTCATCATTCAGCGTAAAGCTTGTCGTCCATATGCCCGGCAAATTGTTTTCGGTCTCGTAATTGTCCATTTTTATTATGGCCTTTGCCTATCCATCACCTTTATCTACAGCAGGGCTCGAGATCCATCCCTTGCAATAATTGACGTAGAGCGCTGGTTTTGGCACGGGGGTATTCTTTTTACGACCTTCCCAAACGGACAAATAATATGAGCGAAAAAATAGTTATCGTTGGCGCTGGCCAAGCCGGATTACAAGCCGCGATAAGTTTGCGCCAGGCGCGCTTTGACGGCACGATAACAATGATTGGCGCTGAGGATGCAGCGCCTTATCAACGCCCACCGTTGTCGAAAGCCTATCTCAAGGGGGAACTTGCGCTCGACCGGATGTTGCTGCGGCCACACGCATTTTTTTCGCAACAAAATATTTCCACCGAATTTGGTTTGAAGGCTGAGGCCATTGATCGTGAGACAAGGACCGTCCAAACATCCGATGGGCGCGTCTTTGAGTATGACAGACTTTTGATTGCCACGGGTGCGCCGCCGCGCCGGCTTAAGATCAAGGGGGCGAAACGAGAGGGCGTATATTACCTCAGAACGCTGAAGGACTCAGATACGCTCGCACCAATCCTCAAAAGCAAAGGCCGAGTGGTTATTGTTGGCGCTGGATATATTGGTCTTGAAGTGGCCGCTGTTGCTCGCGCAGCTGGTTTACCAGTCACAGTTTTGGAGCGTGAATCACGGGTTCTGTCACGCGTTGCGGGCAGCATAACGTCTGATTATTTCCATGCTCTTCATCGCGATCATGGTGTTGAGATTCGCACCAACGCCGCGTTGGAAGCGTTGGATGGAGAGGGCGATAAAGGGGCTGTTTCGGCCGCGGTTTTGTCGTCCGGCGAAGAAATTGATTGTGTGGCTGTTCTGATTGGCGTGGGGGCCGCGCCCGATGATGGCATCGCGAATTTAGCGGGATTGAAAGTAGATAATGGGATTTGGGTTGATGAAAACGCCCGAACCGATGACCCGTGCATTTGGGCCGCCGGTGATGTGGCAAATTTTCCATCACCCTTATACCATCGGCGGATGCGTCTTGAGTCCGTGCCAAACGCCATCGAGCAGGCAAAAGTGGCCGGCATGAATATGTCGGGCAAAAAGGATGAGGCCGCGATTTACAACGCAGCACCTTGGTTTTGGTCCGATCAATATGACGTAAAGTTGCAAACGGCGGGCTGTCCCGACCCGGAGATCGACCAAGTGGTCCGTTTTGGGGCTATCCCGCGTAGTCAATCCGTCTGGTATGTGGATGGAAGTCGACTTATTGCCGTTGATGCAATGAATGATCCTGCTGCATTTACCGTTGGCAAGAAGGTGATTACGACCGGTGCGCCTGTGAGCGCATCTGATCTTGCGGACCCAGATTTTGAGCTTAAGTCACTCTTGTAGAGGGCTTGATTGATGCACTCTGGATACCGTGCGTTTAGGTTGACGGATTTTCGTTAAACGGCCATGCACCCCAGGTTAGCGTCACAGTTTGTTTTAATGGGCGTTGCCCCAGCGGAAATTATAATGGCTAAAATCACTTATATTGAATTTGATGGAACGGAACACACGATCGATGCAACCGATGGCGAGTCCGTGATGGAAGCTGCTGTTAAGAATATGGTGCCTGGCATTGACGGTGATTGTGGCGGTGCGTGCGCATGCGCAACCTGTCATGTCTATGTTGATGAGGCATGGAAGGATAAAGCCGGGGCAGTAGAAGCGATGGAAGAGTCAATGCTCGATTTTGCTGGCGAGCCTAAAGACAACTCCCGCCTGTCCTGTCAGATTCGTATTAGTGATGCACTCGACGGCTTAATTGTGCGCTTGCCAGAGTTTCAAGGGTAATGGGTTTCAAGGGTAATGAGTTTCAGGGGTAATGAGTTTCAGGGGTAATGGATTTCACAGCTAAGGCGGTTCAACGCCAAGTTCGCTGAGGTGGCTGCAAAGAGCTAAATGCGCTACTGATGGTTCCCATTCAAAAGACGGTGCTTTCGCGTACTTTATTATTTTCACTTGTTGTTGAAATGCCTTTTTTGACGTTCATCAGCCTAACGCTGTTCCTTCTTTCGATATCATCACTCCCCAGTCATGCGCAGGAGATCCCTGATGACATGGATGTCATTGTGGTTCGCTCGCGCTTGCCGGGGCCACCGCTATGGCGCGTTTCTAATGGCGATAATGAAGTTCTGATTTTTGGTGTTGTCGAGCCACTGCCAAAGTCATTCGAATGGGACACGCGGCGCTTGGAGCGGGCTTTAACAAGGGCGGATGCGTATTTATCCGCGCCAGAGGTGGGGCTCACGAGTATCAACCCAATCAAAATTGTGCGGATGTTACGCCAGCTTAATAAGGTGAAGCGCAATGCCGACGGCAAGACCCTTGAGGAAATTCTTCCAAATGACGTTTATCAGAAGTTTTCCTCAGCACGGCTCCAGTATTTCGGTGATCGGGAAAAGCTCGAACGGCTGACGCCGCTATTTGCCGCCGATGCCATCTTTAAAAAAGTAATGGATCAAGCCGATCTAACCGACTCTCAAAAAATCTACAAAACAGCCGATAAGCTCGCGCGGCGTGCCGACGTAGAGATTCGATCTGTTAAAGTGACTGAACGCGTGAAACGCAAAGCACTTTTCAACGATCTGAGGAACCTATCCATTGACGATCAAATAACGTGTCTTTCTGCCGTTATTGATCTCGTGACGGACCATGTGGGAAGTTTGAAAGTGCGGGCCGAAATTTGGGCTGAAGGCGATGTATCTCCATTGGTTACGCCAGCCCATCCACCGCTTGCGCCAACTTGTGTTGAGATGTTCACCGTAAACGAACAGCTCAACCGAATTTTGAGTACGGTAAAAGTTCAATGGCTTGAGGCAGTCGAGCAATCGCTTCGGGATAACCAAACGACGGTTGCAACACTGCGCCTTGCCGATGTCATTGAATCGAAGGGGCTCATTGCTGAACTTGCGCGCCGAGGGTATTCGATTGAAGGGCCTATGCGGGAAGATGCAACACCGTCGCCGGGTTGAGCAATCCCCTAAATCCAGTCCCCGATACCAATTGAAACGGAGCGGCTTTAAACCGAAAATCGTTTCAGATAGTTGGCCGTCGCACAGATTACTCCAAAGCAAATGAAGATAGCGTCGCAAGTCTTGATAGGCTTGACCCAGTCGATCTGAAGTGTTTACATGAACAAATGCAGAACATTTTCGACAATAGACACTCGAGCGGAAACACTGAGCAGGTTCAGTCAATAGATCATAAAGCGCAAGGGTCTGATATAAATTCTCTATACGGATTAAACAGCCAGCCGGCTTATCCAGGGTCCGGGTTGGAGCGATCAACGAACCTCACCGCGGCACCTGGCGTCAATACTAAGCCAGCGACAGGTGTTGCTTTGAAAACGAGTCGACCAGCCGCAACAAGAGCACTGACGCAAGGGGTTGGCGCGCTTTTTGCCGATATGGGTCTTGCAGTGTTGCCAGAGTTTCGCCTGCCGAACGGTCGCCGCGCTGATGTTGCGGGACTCAATGCAAAAGGGCGGTTAGTTCTGGCGGAGATAAAATCATGCCAGGCTGACTTTGATACCGATCAGAAATGGCCAATTTATCTTGATTACTGCGATGCATTTTATTTTGCGGTAGACCAAGCGTTTCCCAGGGGCAGGCTTCCAGTAGAAGAAGGCCTCATTATTGCTGACACTTTTGGGGCTGAAATTGTCCGTCATGCGCGAGAAAAGAAACTGCCAGCGCCGCGACGCAAGGCGCTGACTCTTCGTTTTGCCCGACAGGCGGCGTTGCGTGCGAACTTTTTGACAGCTTAAAGTGCCCTTCCGATTCCATCAGAACGCAAAAAGCTCAAGTGCTGATAAAAAGCGCAAGTCATTTCTCGGTTTGCGCTTTGTTCCGGTGATCAGTGTGGTGACTGTTACCGTGGCGCGCGTTTTGCCAAAATACGCTGTAGGGTCCGTCGGTGCATACCAAGGCGCCTAGCGGTCTCCGATACATTCTGATCGCAGAGCTCATAAACCCGTTGGATATGTTCCCAACGGACACGATCCGCCGACATCGGATTTTCTGGGGGTTCTGGCCGTGAACCATCTCCTGCAAGAAGCGCCTTTTCCACATCGTCTGCGTCTGCTGGTTTCGGGAGATAATCAACGGCTCCAGCCTTTACCGCTGCCACAGCGGTGGCAATATTCCCATAACCGGTTAAAACAACCATTCGACAATCATCGCGTTTTTCGCGGATCGCGTCGACGACCTCGAGTCCATCTCCATCGTCGAGGCGAAGGTCGACAACGGCGAACGCCGGTAAGTCCGTTTTTGCTAAAAGCAACGCCTCTTTGACACCGCCTGCAAGCGTCACTCGAAAGCCACGTTTTTCCATCGCCCGTCCTAAACGACGACGAAGCGGCTCATCATCATCAACGATTAATAGCGAGGCATCATCAGGAAGGTTTTCATTAACGATAAGATCGTCTTCAGCCAATCCGGGTGTGTCCAACATTGGTGTCGGCTCCTACTCAACCCGATCGTATCGGGAAACAAATATATTTTTTTATTTACACCGGATATACGCAGCTCTGGTGCTTATGGTTTGCTGGTTTTACTTGATTGAGCCTCAATTAAGTTCCTCGGCCATGTAATTGATACCCAAGCACCGGATTTCCCAGCCCTTGTTGATGGCATTGTTGATGCTCTCGTTGATAGCGGACCTTGCGATTCGGGCGGTTCTTTCAGCGCGGGACCGTCAGATATCAACTTTTCCACCGGCCTATGGTTATCATTTGATTTAAAATGCTCGTTGATTGGTCTCGCCTGATCAAACGCTAGTCCATCCTCGTCCAAAAGAATATTTGTTTCGTGATCATCTCGGTAGGATCCCAAATCAGCTCGTTCTGGAGCGATGTCGGTCCAACGGCGGTTCCCGAACTGGACCAATGCGCCAGTTCTTTCAAGCAACGTTTTGGATATGAAAAAGCCTAGGCCCATCCCTTTTTTACGTCCGGCTTCGGTGCGTGAGCCTGATCTGGCGCTTACATAAGGTTCACCCAAACGGGCAAGAATATCAGCGGCAAAACCCGGGCCATCGTCGATAATCGCAACCGAAACGGTCGTTTCAGTCCATGAGGAGACAATCAATACTTCCTTACGCGCGTAGCTCGCGGCGTTTTCGACCACATTTCGAACACCATAAAGAATTTCGGGCAAACGCTTGATGACAGGCGCGGGATAATCCCCAAGACCATTTTCGAAAGAAATAAGTGGTCCGTCGCTTTGAGCCTCGAACGGTTCTGCCGCTTCATTGAGAAGAAGATCGAAGCTGATTTGGTCTAGGATTGAGTCCCCTTCGACGTCCCTTCGAGAGAGCCGTCCCAAAATTTCACGACATCGGCGCGCCTGGCCGACGAGCAAAGACGCATCCTCGCGCAAGCTTGGCAAATCACTCGGTCCAGCAGGGTCGGAAAGATCCTCTGCCATCTCTTTTGCCGTGACCTGTATCGTCGCGAGAGGTGATCCCAATTCATGGGCGGCTGCCGCGGCAAGCCCCCCAATCGCAGCCAGTTGTTCTTCTCGCGCGAGGGCGAGCTGCGTTGCGGCGAGGGCGTTTTTCATTTGACCGGCTTCAGCGGCGATGCGGTGGGCATAACCGGCAAAGAACACAACCGAAAAGGTGAGGGAGACCCAAACCCCGAACGCATAAACAAAGGGAAGTTGCAAAAGTTCATCTGTCCCCCAAGGAAGCGGAAAATGAAACAATCCGATTGATGTGACGCCCAATAACGCAATGATGCAAATGGCGACGGTGGGGCGAAGGGGAAGAATACTGGCAGCAATGGCAACGGGCGCTAGCAGCAAGACGGCAAAAGGATTATTCAGCCCGCCTGTCAGCGCAAGAAGGGCGCAAAGCTGAACAATATCAAAACCGATAAACGCTGCCGTCTCGCGATCATTTAAAAAATGCTGTGGCGAGAATCGTAAGGCCGAAAAGAGATTGAGCCAGGCGCTCGCCGCAATACAGGCGAGACAAAGGCCAAGAGGAAGCGGAAAACCAAACCCGAAATGCACCGATGTGACGGCGGCCATCTGCCCGATCACGGCAAGCCAACGCAGTGTTGTGAGGGTCCGCAGGCGAATGGGACCGCGCATCGTTCGGGTCAGAGTGCCCGGTGGTATATCGATCGTTTCTGCCGGTGTGTCCCGGCCAGTGAGGGCATCGAGCCCGCGGGTGAACGATTTTGCAAAGTGTTGGGCCAATAGACTTTGGTCAGAAAGAAAGCCCGCACGACTGTCGTGCTTATGCTCTTTATTCTCTGTGCTATCATGTCCTTGCGGAAAAGGAAAATTCATGTCGTTTGCGCGCGACACCCGATTTGTCCGCCTAATTCCTAACGGTCCCGGTTCTCGAGATCTATTCGCGCATCACCTTTCATCAATCTATCGTAGCATAGGACATTTTAATTTTCTTCTTAGGGGGTGAAATAAAGCCGCGTCTTTGCTCGTTCAGCTATATGCCTTGAACCTAAATGCCTTGCACCTCTGATACTTGCACCAGAGCGTGGGATGGTTACGTTGCTTGAAGGTTAGGTAGTTTAAGGTGAGCGCCAAATCGTATCGATTGCCGCATAGGTGCTGATAGCGGTGGCACACCTACAGCGGAGTAACTATCTCTAACATCTCATCGAATAAGCGGCTTTCGAAACAAGGCCAGAATACGAAAATTGATAGAGCATATAAGGCTGATTGAAGTGGGGCTTTCCGTGCAAGAATTGTCAAAAACCGTCTTCCGTTCTGTTGCTGGTCTCATTGCCAATTGGCGAATCAGTGTGCGCAAATCCGTTTCTTTATCTGTGATGCTGCTTTCCCTTTTTTTCGTGTTTGCCTGTGGGTCGGACAATCAACAATACGGAACGCTCAAACCCCATCCTGACCATATTCCGCTCACGGCTCCTAACGGAGAGGCATCTGCTTTTAATGGACAATATGAGTTAATCGACCACAATGGTCAGTCAGCAGATCAGCAGCGGTTCGCGGGCAGAGTGTCCATCATTTACTTTGGCTTTACATCGTGTCCGGATGTATGCCCTTTTGCCCTAGGTCGCTTGAGTGCAGCGCTCGATGAGCTCGATCGACAAACACGCGATAGCATCGCTCCGATATTCATTACCGTAGACCCTAAGCGCGATACCGCAGAGCGTTTGAAGGAATACTTATCTTTCGATGAACGTCTCATTGGCCTCACGGGAACGCCGGAGCAAGTCAAGGCCGCCGCCGCATCATTTAAGGTGTATGCAAACGAAGAGCCAATCGAAGGCTCGGCGGTCGAATACACCATGAGCCATTCCAGCCTTTTCTATCTCGCCGACCGCGAGGCGAAACCACTTTATGCCTTTCGTGATAGTATCGATCCGAAGGATTTAGCCGCTGCCCTGACGCAAGCGGTCTCCTGGCAACGCTAATTGGGAATATCGCTGTTTTTTGCAAACGCAAAACATTTTCATAGGGCTGTTGCAACGCCCAGTTGTGAGAAGCGCGCGCCAAAAGACCTGTAGAAAACATTGGCTTTCATGCTTAGAAATGCGCTATGTTTGCGATGCAGCATAGTTTAGCGTAACATTATTAAGGGGTTTGATGAGGGGGCGCGACGTCCGGCAGAAATAATAGTTAATAGGTATTTTGCACACTGATTAGTCTTTGGGCGAAGTTAGTATTGTCGTCAATTTATTAACGTTGTTACACAGCGAAAATTTTAATGAATTTTGCTAGGCTGCTAGCGTTTCAGGGCAAAGCAGGTCATCAATGGTCTTGCCTGACATAACCCTCAATAAAATGAGGGGCGGTTATCGAACTGGCCGTTAGCGCTGGCCTTAATCGTTTTCATTACTTTGGGTAAAATCCGAAGGTTTTGATTTGAAGGACAGAATGTCCGGGTGACGTAAACCCATAACAGACGGTCTGTAAAGAAACAAAGTCGCGTAAAAAGAGGGCGCCTGTTTCGTATTTGGGCGCAGGGTGACAGTATATGCTATATTCAGCACACGAATTAGGGCTTTCGCTCTTTGCGCCAGCTCGCGTGGCGGCAGGTGTTGGCGCGCAGTTCTGGCGATCGCCACTTAATCCTCTTGCTGATAGTTGGCTGGCCAGAACATCGGCAGCGGCGCTGGATGTTTTTGAACATGCGACTAGGCGTTACCCGAAGCCGAAATGGAATATAGCGTCGACTCATATCAACGGAATTGACGTGCCGATTACCATCGAAACGGCAAAAAAAGACGATTTTTGCACATTATTGCATTTCAAACGTGATCCCGAGCGCCTCTCGACCGCTCAAAGTGGTGGAGCACCTGACCCAAAGGTTTTGATCATTGCGCCGCTGTCGGGGCACTATGCGACGCTTCTTCGGGGGACGGTTGAGGCTATGCTTCCCGAGCACGATGTTTATGTGACGGACTGGGCGAACGCCCGCATGGTGCCGGTTGCGTGTGGTCGATTCGATCTCAATACTTTTATTGATTACTTAATTGATTATGTGCGCGTCATCGGTGGTTGCCATGCGATTGCGGTTTGCCAACCGGGTCCGGCTTTGTTGGCGGCCGCTTCGGTGATGGCGGAAGATGAAGATCCCATGCGTCCATTATCGATCACGATCATGGGAAGTCCAATTGATACGCGTCGATCGCCGACAGCACCCAATGTTTTAGCGCAAGAACGCCCTTTTCATTGGTTTGAACGAAATATGATTTATACGACGCCATCGCCCTATCCTGGGATGATGCGACGTGTCTATCCGGGCTTTGTACAGCTTTATTCATTTCTGGCGATGAATTCAGATCGTCATGCTACGGCGCATTATGAATATTTTCTGAATCTGGTGAAGGACGATGGCGACAATGCAGAGAAGCATCGTGCTTTTTACGATGAATATCTGTCAGTAATTGACCTAACGGAGGAATTCTATCTCCAGACAATCAAAGACGTCTTTCAAGAACACTCCCTACCCGATGGAAAATTTGTGCATAACGGGCGCTTAGTAAGGCCATCAGCAATAACAGACACCGCTTTGATGACCGTTGAGGGCGAGAAAGATGACATTTCCGGTATTGGGCAAACACAGGCTGCCCATGATTTATGCGTCAATATTCCGTCTGATATGCAATTGGATTATATCCAACCCGCTGTTGGGCATTATGGAGTCTTTAACGGATCGCGTTGGCGTTCTGAGATTCAACCGAAGGTGCGTGATTTTATCCGGAAGCATGATGATGTTGCCAACCGAGATATATCGATTGCCGCTCAGTAACGTGGTTACAACCTCTTGTTTTAAAGCATTTCCAAGCCAAGTGTGTGCGGTTGGCGTTAAGGAAATGCGTAAAAACAGAGACTTAAAGCGTCGTCCCGATTCCAATTGAAGTGTCGACGCTTTAGGGCTCTGACTATTCTCAACACTCGAGGCAGCGAATTGTGCCCAAGTGATTGAGTTAACCAGCATTTTAGCCTTAATCATCGTGGGCTACCAGCAGTGATCAACCCGACGCGCTTTTCCATTCTGGCAAAATCGTCACATCGGTCAATAACTACAGTTTGCCGTTGAGAAATAAAGTGCGTCGCCGCGGCGTTTAATGGTAATTTGCGTGGATTATGAACAATTTGGAGTGGCTTTTGGTGAGGTTTAGCGCGTTTAACTCGATAGTTGCGGTCGTATTGTGCCTTTCTGGACTGATGCCCGTGTTCGCCCAGCCGTATAACAGCGAAGGGGCAGGCCCATCGGCGCAACCGACAAGATCGGTGGGGCCAGGATCGGTGGGGCCAGGATCGGTTGGACCAGGATCAGTTGGCAAAGCGCCTTTGAAAGCGTCTCCAACGGGCAGTCTTTATGTGCGTGCCGGCGCCGGCGTTATATTGCCAAATACACTTGATCAGGATTTGAGTTTTGACCCCGTTTTGGGAATTGCCTCTCCCCCGACATCGCGCGAAACCGATTTTGGCCCCGGAGCCCAGGCAGCGTTTGCGGTTGGGTTCGATTACCCTTCGGGCACACGCACGGAGCTCGAGTACCGTTATTCGAGCCCTTCGGTTCGTGAAGTGCTTGAGGTTGGAGCCGAAGGCGATATCGACGTCGTCACGCCTATCCTTGCCTCAAACACCACCAGCGCACAGTTTTTAATGGCGAATATCTTTTTCGACTTCAATAAAAAAGGGTGCATTAAGCCATTCCTTGGTGTGGGCGTTGGTGGCGCATTTGTAAGAAACGGCCTTGGCGATCGTGACTCTGCATTCGCTTATCAAGGACGGGCCGGTTTTGCGACCGAAATTGGTGACGCGCTATTTTTTGATGTTGAGTATATTTATACGCGAACGCGCGATCTGGTGTTTGGCCCTGAGGACTTTTCTGAAAGCGACGAAACGGTATTGATCAATGGCGATGCGTTTGCGGCAAGTTCTGTAATGGCATCATTGCGCAAACGGTTTTAACGCCACCGAAAAAAG
This sequence comes from Pseudomonadota bacterium, assembly GCA_039025235.1. Taxonomy (GTDB): domain Bacteria; phylum Pseudomonadota; class Alphaproteobacteria; order Caulobacterales; family Parvularculaceae; genus MED-G105. The sequence goes on along the minus strand of JBCCOS010000009.1, from coordinate 174,557 downwards.
TCGTTTGGGCTTTCGATCAAATATTTTTCTAAAATTTCGTTGTTTCGAATGGAATTTCCGAACGTCTTTAGGCCTTTGTTTTTGCGCATTTCTTGGCATGTGAGCGGGTAGTCACCTAAAGCGCCTCCGTTTTAATTGGGATCAGAAGGGCGCTTTAGGTTGTTGATTTTACGCATTTCCTTAACGCCAACCGCACACACTTGGCTTGGAAACGCTTTAAGGCGCCCTTCGAGTTGAAAATGTTTTTAAATTCCATCATTTCTGCCGACCGTGCTTTCGGCTCGCTCTCGCCTAGGCTACAAGACGGCGAGCAATAGGCAGAGTTAACAATTTACACGACGTCACTTATGATTTCGATCGATTTTCTTCGGTTCAAGGACCGTTCGAAACGCGCTTTGGCGCGGTGATCTGGGATCGGGACCTTTAAACAACGACAGCGCCCAAAACAGTATTTCTGAGCCATTTTGATGTTCAGAAGGCATTGTGGGTGGAGTAAGGAGAGAAAAATGGCTCGCAATAAAATTGCGCTTATCGGTTCTGGAATGATTGGCGGTACGCTCGCCCATATTTCCGCACAAAAAGAGTTAGGTGACGTTGTCCTGTTCGATATCGCGGAGGGCATGCCGGAAGGCAAGGCCCTTGATATCGCTGAAAGCTCTCCTGTTGACGGTTATGATAGTGCGCTATCGGGAACCCAAGATTACGCTGATATCGCCGGTGCAGATGTATGCATCGTGACCGCTGGGGTCCCGCGAAAACCAGGTATGAGCCGCGATGACCTTGTCGGCACGAATCTAAAGGTGATGAAATCCGTCGGTGAGGGGATCGCTCGGCATGCACCAGACGCCTTTGTCATTTGTATTACAAATCCTTTGGACGCGATGGTCTGGGCGTTACAAAAATTCTCTGGACTGCCAACAAACAAAGTTGTTGGCATGGCGGGTATTCTGGATTCGGCGCGTTTTCGATATTTCCTGGCCGAGGAATTCAATGTTTCAGTGGAGAGTGTTACGGCGTTCGTTCTCGGGGGGCATGGGGACACCATGGTGCCCTTAACCCGTTATTCGACGGTTGCTGGTATTCCGCTCCCTGACCTTGTTGATATGGGTTGGACGAGCCAAGATAAAATCGACGCGATTGTTGACCGCACCCGCAAAGGTGGCGGAGAGATTGTTGCACTTTTAAAGACGGGCTCGGCTTATTATGCGCCAGCGGCATCATCGATACAGATGGCAGAAAGCTACCTGCGGGACAAAAAGGTTGTTGTTCCTTGCGCTGCCAATCTCACGGGCCAGTATGGTTTAAACGACATGTATGTGGGTGTGCCCGTTGTTATCGGATCTGATGGCGTTGAACGTATTGTCGAGGTCAACTTCACAGGGGCAGAAAAAGAAATGTTTGACCATTCGGTTGGCGCTGTTCGTGAGCTGATTGAGGCTTGCCAAAAAATTGATCCGACCCTTGCTTAACATTTGGTTGTGCAGACTGGAGCGGACAGCTCCTTCAGGCGGGGGCTAATGAGCCGTGGCAGTTATATTAGAGCGCTTTACCGATAAGTGTGTGCGGTTGATGGTTCCCGTCCATCAACTCCGCAATAGGTCGAACAATTGTTCGACCGATAAACATAGACGTAGAGCCGCGTTTCGATTCTTTTGGGGCGCGAACGGCTCTAGCAGCGGTTCATATATGGAGGGGGCGTTGTTCTTTCTATCGCTGAGGATGCGGCAGGCGGGTGCGTTCCAGAGCATGCTTTGGAATCGCTGAACGGCTTTAGGGATCAGATTAATTTCGGTGATATGAGCTTAAAGAGATGTATTTCCAGAGAACTAGGGTAAACAAAACCTGTTGCGCAATACCGTCCAGTTATCAGCATAGGAATTGGTTTCGTTTGAACGGATTATCCTGGTGGTATCAAAGGTGTCCATATGACAACCTATAAATCTTCCCTCGCTTCCTCGCCAACGCTAGGTGAAACGACGCGCGTGTTAAAAGATGAAGCAGTGAGGGGCACTAACAATGCTAGCATCATTGAGCGTCGATCAGTGAAGGCTGCTTTGCCAAATGATGCGACGCTTCTGTTTCGTTTTAAGGATGATCGTTTACCGGTTGCCGTTTTTTTGGCTCTGTTTGCCGCTGATCTGTCGATATTTGCTTTCGTTTCATCTTGGCCAATTGTCGTACTTTGGTCGCTCGCAATGCTTTTACCGAAAACGCTCATTTGCGCATGGAACCACCATCACCAGCATGTTCCATTTTTTTCATCGACAATCTGTAATCGGCTCATAGAAGTTGTCTTCGGTTTGCAAACGGGCGCTTGTTCTAATGTCTGGGTTCTCCACCATAATATTGGCCACCATGAAAACTACATGGACCAAACGAAGGACGAGTCAGCGTGGCGCGCGCCGGATGGCCGGATCATGTCGTCCCTTGAATATTCCCTAAAACTGGCCGCAACCGGGTATTTATGTGCTTATAAGAATAGTAAGGACCGGCCACATTTGCGGCGGACCCTTGTTTTGATGACGGTCTTGCACCTTGCTATTCTCACGACGTTGCTTTCGATCAATTTCTTCAGCGGCTTTTTCGTATTCGTCATACCGATGGTCTTCAGCTTTTTTATGACCTGTCGACATACCTATGATCACCACGCTGGTTGTTCTGAGGAGGACGAATATGCGGCATCGAATAACATCATGCACCGTTGGTATAATATTTTGACCGGCAATCTTGGGTATCATACGGCTCATCACTTGCGGCCAGGTTTACATTGGTCAAAGCTTCCAGCGTTTCATTCGAAAATTGCTGATCGTATCCCAAAAGAGAATTTTAGAGGGCCGGGCTTGCCAATGAGTATTTTGCCAGAACGCTAATGCGTTTTTAAGCTAGAGCCGTTTGCATTCAAGCTGATTCAGAAAACAGCTCTAGATTCTAGTTGGAGCCTGTTGCGAACCGCAAAACCGGTGATCCACTTTTACTGCAACAGGCTCTTGGTGTGTGCGGAAGGGCGACCGCTTGGTTATTGGTGGGAAACGCTTAAAAACGAATCTTTAAAGCGTCGCCCCGATTCCAATTGACGTGGCGACGGTTTACAGCTCTTTATTTCTAATAGAGTGGAAAGAAGCCGTATTAATCGCACCTCTTTTGCATTTCGAAGTTGATGGTCGAACTCCATCAATGTCGAACTCCATCAATAACGTGACGCATTCATTCGCGAAACGCTTTTATACCTTTCGGGATTTGGATTTTTTTCGATGCTTGCGCGCTATGACGATTTTACGCCTAGCCGTCCTTGTCCACACAAGCGGGGTTTAAATCGATTATTTGATCCAAAACCAAAGCTATCAAAGGCCAAGTTGCCTACCGGGCGATGATAGACTCGGACGCCTTCAAACGGTCCATGGAATTTCAATCGACGGGGTTTTACGCATTGTCGATAAATGACCACTTTTTGTTTTTTGACGATCACGGTCGGTGATTTCGCGGTTATGCTTTGCTCTTTACCAGAGGTCCCATCTAACTGGCGTTCAAGACCTGCTTCAATGGCACGGCGCGAGGGGGCGCCACGAGTGATCCGTACGCCCCTCTCAATGCTCGTTGTTGCCTTCGGTGCTGCCTTGTCACGCTCCCTAACACTATCCCCTAGGGACGGAAGACGTGTCTTGACGTTAACCGATCGCGCCCGCGCGGAGCGCCCCACATCGCTCTCACTGCGCACGCTGGCGGAGCCGCCGCTGCCTTGCGCCGAGTAAACGATCGACGCGTCTCTCCCCAATTTGACGTCCATTGCCATCGCTTGTGACGCGAACATACTTATCACGCACGTGATAAGGTTCTTCGACAGAATCAAACAACGAGTTTTAGGGATTTTCTCCACTGGCAATTTGTTAACCATGTTTCTGGCCATTTTTATTATCAAGCCATTAATCTTTATGAGGAAAGTATTACTAAACCAACCTTGGCTGGCAAGACCCCTTCATGCAAAATCCGGAAAAACCTTTGTATTCTCTTATTTTAAGGGAATGTGCCCTATCTTATTCGCGTTATAAATGATCTGTAACTTGGGGATCTTCAACGGGTTGATCAGCTGATGGTTGAAAGTGAAATGGGAAGTCAGGTAGAAGCCGAACGTCAATTCAACCATCGTTCGTCTACAGACGCTATTGTTGGACAACGCCCTAAGCTGTTGTTCGTATCGCCTCAGTTTCTCTTTCCAATGGATGCTGGTGGGAAAATCCGTACCGCAAATATTTTAAGGCAGCTCAAAGGCGGAGTGTTCGAAATTGCTCTTGTGTCGCCAGGAAGTGCTGGCGAGGTAGAAAAATGGGGCGCTGAAATCGACCGATTATGTGACAGCTTCGAGTTTTGGCCTAACAACGACAACAGCGTTGTCCGTCGGTTGCGGCGTCTCAGCGGATTATTGACACCATTGCCAGTCTCTGTGCGGGTCGTGTCAACTAGGGCGGCACAGTTAGCAGTTGAAAGGGCGGTTTCGCACCGTCCCGATCTCATTGTGTATGATTACATTCACAGCTTTGTTCTTCGCCCGGACTGGAAACCTATTGGGGGAAATGAAGCAATACAAGAGCGCTCTCCTGAAATCATTTTCACACACAATGTGGAAACCGAGATATTTCAACGACACCGCGAGTTAGCATCTTTTCCTATGCAGATGATTTATGGCCTTGAGGCGGTAAAGATGAAACGCTTTGAGGCAAAAGCCGCATCTACAATGGACGGGGTGATCGCCGTCTCTGATAAAGATGCCGACAATTTACGAAACAAATTTGGCGCTAAGAATGTTCAAGCGATTCCAACTGGCGTCGATCTGAAATTTTTCTCCTTTGATCCGCCTCAAGAGGATGCTGCTCCGGTGGTGACGTTCACTGGAAGTATGGATTGGCGGGCGAACCAAGAGGGGCTTGCATGGTTCTTATCCGATGTGTGGCCGAAAATAGCGAATTGTCGTCCTGATGCTTCGTTTACGATTGTTGGAAAGAACCCCCCAGAAACTTTGGTCAATGCGGCTAAGGCTGCTGGGGCCCGTTGGACATTTACGGGTTTTGTTGATGATGTGCGTGCGCATGCCCGAGGCGCTGTCTATGTCATACCTATTCGTGCTGGATCAGGCACGCGCATCAAAGCGTTTGAGGCAATGGCGATGGGGGTTCCGGTGGTGTCGACGGCTGTAGGGATCGAAGGGTTAAACCTGACACCGGATGCGCATTATCTTGAGGCGAACGATGCGGAAGGCTTCGCCGCCGCTGTTATTCAGCTGTTAGATGACGGTGGAAAACGCTATCAATTGGCAAAGGCAGCCCGAGCAAGGGTCGAAGCGCAGCATTCCCACGCAGCTGCTGCGCAAGTGTTCGAAAAATATTGCTCAGATATTCTAACGGAGAAGAAAAGGTAAAAGGCGCGCGCGCCTTTTCTATTTGCCGCCTTTTTTCGACTTGTAATCGACCTTTTCCGCAATCCGGGCTGACTTTCCACGGCGTCCGCGCAGATAGTAAAGTTTCGCACGGCGAACGCGCCCACGTCTCACCACAGAGATCGAGTCTACAAGGGGGGAATAGACAGGGAACACCCGTTCCACGCCTTCACCGAACGATATCTTTCGAACCGTGAAGCTTTCATGCAAGCCCTTGCCGGAGCGTGCGATACACACGCCTTCATAAGCCTGAAGGCGTTCGCGTTCACCTTCCTTAACCTTCACACTAACACGCACGGTATCGCCCGGCGCAAATTCAGGAATCTCTTTATCTAGTTCTGTGACGTGCTCGCTTTCGAGCTGCTCTATTATATTCATCGGTCGCGATCCTTCGTCTCGCTTGTAATTTATATGGCGCGGATTGGATCGGTGTTTTGCCCGTCAACGCCCATTCAGGGTTTGCTCCGTTTCGGAGGCAAACCTTCAGGGGGTGACGCCAGTAAGTCCGGTCGTCGCGCGCGCGTTATTCGGATAGCCTCCGCATGACGCCAGTCGGCGATCCTTTTATGATCACCGGAAAGGAGCGTTTCGGGAATGGCCCGGCCTTCAAACTCGCGTGGCCGGGTATATTGGGGATATTCCAAAAGTCGGCCGTCTTCGCTTGATGTGAAGCTTTCTTCCTCAAGCGACATTTCGTTGCCTACTACATCGGGGATCAGTCGGACGCAAGCCTCGATCAGGGTCATTGCGGGAATTTCGCCGCCTGCGAGCACAAAATCCCCAATTGATATCTCATCGATATTGCGCGCATCAAGCAATCGTTCGTCAATGCCCTCAAATCGGCCACACAAAACGACAACGCCGTCACCCTTCGCTAACTGAGCTGCCTCGTCCTGGGTAAAGGGCCGTCCGCGCGGGGATGGAGCGAGAACGGGGCGATGATCTCGCGCCGTTGAGTCGATCGCTTTTGCCAGGATATCGGCGCGCATCACCATCCCCGCACCGCCACCGGCTGGTGTATCGTCGACAGATCCATAAGCATTGTCGGAAAAGTCGCGAATATTAACTGTGTCCAACGACCAGAGATTGTTCGCTCGGGCACGACCAAGGATCGACACGTCCAAAGGGCCCGGAAAGAGTTCCGGAAAAAGGGTTAAAACTGTTGCGCGCCACATATTTTGTTCCGGCGGTATCAACCAATGATGATCGGATGACAAGCGCGCCAACGCTGCATCTTCTTCACTTTGTTATACATAAAGCAAATCGATAAAAACTGGGGGCCCACCGTGTTATACACGAAGGTCCACGAGTTATTTCGTCGATGACTCAATGGATTCGGAGACCTCAGATTCTACCCGTATTGGGCTGGAGAAAAATCCGGCATTATCAGTGCCTCGTTGGTTGATCGTGTCTCCATCGATTGCGTTACGCTCAATGCCCAGTGCTTCATCGATTGCAACATTGGCAAGCGGCACATCGTAGACTGCTTCATCGCTCGGGCCATGGACCAGCGCTTCTACCGGAATGATTTGTAGGGTGCCGCCGTTTTCAAGCGATGCCACAAATGTGTCCGGCTTTCCGGCACCAATAGCCTTTGACGCAAATGCTTTGAGATCGCCTCCGGCATCTGCAAGACCAGCAAGGATTCTAACGCCTAAATTTTCTGTTTCCCCTTCTGTGGCGCCGGCTTCTCCTTCTGTTTGCTCTTGGTCCGTAGCGTTGTTATCCGATTTCAGTTCGTCGTTCTTTGGATCCCAACTAACAATACCAATAAAAAACCGATCATCTGCAAATGGGCAAGATGAGCGCTTAGCGACGATTTCCATTGTTTTGGACTTTTTTGACTCCAATGGCTCTCCATTTTCATCCCGTTCTGCTTGAAAAAGAAGACTTGGAAATCCGGCATTGCCCGTTGCGCGAAGCTTCTTATCGCCAACCCAGCGCGAGAATAGTTTGAGTGGGCACATTGGATATTGTCCAACAGTATAGTCAAAAGCAAAGACGATATGATCAAATGCTTCAGGCGCGAGAACGCGTTGCATGGCGAATTGTGCCGGCCCGCCAAGGACAAAGCCCTGGGACGCATTGACAGGGATTTCGCGGGCATTTCTCGAGCGTCTTGCGGCAAGGCGCGCTTCTTTTGTGTCTAGTTCCTCCGCAGCGAGACGAAAGTCCGGCATGCGCTCCCCAAACCGACGATCAATAATGGTGCGAAATTCTTTTTTCTCGTCGCGAGCAACAATTTCGCCGATGGTCATTTCTGGGAATTGCGGGTTGGGATCGTCATATGCCAACCGTAAAAGCGCTGGCAAAACATCCTGTGCACGCGGCCAACGTTGTAAGCGGCGACGCCATTCAGGAATAAGAATGTTCGCAACCTGATCTTCCTCTCGAAGCGGCGTTAGCATATCCCTTATCACATCGGCGCGTTGGGCAACGCTGTCACCATTTGACGATGGCGTGGTCACGCCATGGGTGTGTATCCCAACGATGTATCCGTCACGATCCAAAATCGGGCCCCCGCTCATGCCAGGCGCACCGGTCATTCGGTGAATGATGAGCGAGTCAAAGCGCGCGTCGCCCGACTCTTCAACGAGATCAATCGGGGCTAACATCGCTGAAACAATACCCCGATCGCTTCGTGGGGCCGCGCCAAAATCAACAGCGCCGGGGTTTATCACGTCGGCAGGAAACCCAAGCAAGGCGATCGCATCACCTGGCGCTAACGCCAGCAGGCGTTCATCGGGTGCCACCGGCATGTCGGGTCCCAGTATATTTTCTCCGGTATCGGGATCGATTGGATCCACCAACATCAGGGCAGCATCGTGTGGAAGGTCTACTAAGGGGGCAGGGCGAAGATTAAACGGTTTGCTCTCGGGGAGGATCGGTTGGTAAAACTCAACAAGGTCTTTGAAAGCGCCGTAGCCAGCGTGCACCTTTGCTCCGGCAACAGATATCTTTTTTCCGGTATGCCGATTGACGATCTCAGCAGTTTTTTCTTCGTCATAGAAGTCAAGATCGGTTATGACGTGTGCGGCAGTTGCAAGAATACCGCGTTCACGGTCAATAACAAATGCCGTCCCGTGCGGCCGGCCTTCGCGTAGAACGAGGTATACGGAATCCATCGCATCATTAACTGTTGCTGGTGGAATCGCAGCTTTCAGGGCCTGCTCTGCTTGGGCTTCAGCAACATCGAGACGTTCTTCCACACGGTCGAGCGTATTCATATACCGCCATTGCATCGCGGTATACCCAGCCACCAAAATAAGGACGGTAAAGATCGTAATCAGTCCATTTCCCCGTCGACTTGTTTTGTTCGCACGGCGCTTTGAAGAGCGCTCCTCTTCATCAATATCAAATCGAGCGGACAAAAAAGAATTGTTACGCTCTTGATGCCTTTGCCGGCTGTCGGTGACGTCGCGACCATCGAACTGCGCGGTTCCGTTATTATTAAGGGGATCAATAGACCGACTTGTTTGGTTACGTGTCAGGGGGCGATTGCTTCGGTTCGGTCGAGTATCTAATGCGCGCTCGTCGATATCATCGTCCGCTGAAGGACGATTGTCCTCAAAACTGTTTCCGCCGTTATGAAAATCGGCGTCCATGTTAGGACTGTCACTTCGATGAGTGCGTCTAGGATTAATGCGTCGAGCCCATAGGCGTTGAGCCAAGCTTCGTCCGGTAATATTACGCATTCTAGAAATCCCCGCCAAACCCTTACGCGCCTTGTTGGCCCTTACTCACCTTGTTGGCCCTTACTCACCTTGTTGGCCCTTACTCACCTTGTTGGTTTGTCGTCGAGTGCACTTTCAAGCGCTGGTCTCGACGTCGCTGCGCGTCCCCAACACCCAAAACACTAACACGGTGTGATCGGTCTGCAAGCACCTTTGCGAGCCATAATGAAATCGACAAGGCTTGAGAGAAGGATTTCGAGCCCATCTATAAGTAAGTGGTTGACGGTTCGTCAGACGAGCGCGGCAAACCGGCTCGCTAAGCGATTTCCCGCTTCTCATCCACGACATATCAACGCAAGCGCGGGCCCATTGGCCTTACTTTATTCAGCTTTCGTTTCCCGCTCGTCCTTGTCGTTGTGCTGATCACGTTCTTGATCTGCGTCGATAACCTTAAAAGTGTCCGCCGCCAACACGATTTGTTCTTGGTTAATGTCAACAAATGGGACGGTTTCTTTGGTGAAGCGAACCAGAACGCCGCCTTTATTGGCGGCATGCGGCGCCCCTTTTATCTCCAGAAGATCGCCAGCACCGAAATCATGGACCGCCGCGATCTTGCCCGCCGGCTCGCCGTTCTCCAAAACACAATTCAGTCCAATCAAATCGTGGATATAGAATTCATCGTCATCTTCCGGAGACGGGAGCACAGAACGTTCCACATATATCTTTGAATTGGTAAGGCTAGCAGCATCTTCGCGGTGAAGGATTTCTGGTGCATGGGCGAGAATCATTTCGCCTTTTAAAGCACGAACAATTTGCAGGGTGAGTGTTCTCTTGCCATCTTCTGTATGCACCGGACCATACGCAGCCACGTCCTCGGGGGTTTCGGTAAAAGTCTTGATACGAATATCGCCTTTTACCCCGTGGGGCGCGCCAAGAATACCAACGCATATGCGGTGTTCTGGCCTCTTTTTTGTATCTGAATTCATTTCACTTCGGTCGTTGAAAATTGGGACGATGACGATTCCGTTGGTGGTGCGATGTTGTTCGTATCTGAAATCCCGCTTTGTCGTCCGTCTGCACGCCCATTTGGGCCAGATCGAAACAGTTGCCCTCTTTCAGTCCAATAAATAATACAAAGAGAGCAGAATCCAAGAACAGCAAACCCTGCGGTGATTGGCAGGGATGATCCATCGAATTGTCGGCCGACAATAAGGCCAAGAATTGCGCTTGTCATGGTACTGACCGAACCGTTCGCAGCGGCTGCGTAGCCTGCAATATGACCCATTCGATCAAGCGCCAGGGCAGCCGTATTGGGGCCAATTAACCCAAGGGCGAAAAATAACGGTGCCATGAAAACCATAAAACGGATAAATGAATCACCAAAAGCAGCCGTCAAAACAAAGTGGATCAGCGCTACGAGAAAAAAACCAACAACAGCCACATGGGTAATAAGGCGCATACCGAAGCGTTCCACGACTTGCCCATTTAAAAATGTTGCAACGGCAAGCCAAACGGCAGCCATCGCAAAGGCAGGTCCGAATCCGGCCCCTAAATCAAAAAGCTCCAAGTACAACTGCTCGGCCGAGTTGATGAAGCCAAAAAGAGCGCCATAACAAAAAGCTGACGTAATCGTATACCCCATGGCACAGCGATCGGTCAGAAACTCTAAGTAGCGTGCACTGATTTGTTGAAAGCTTAAGCGCTCGCCCGTCGATCCGCCACTGTGTGCAGCTTCGCGTTTCTCTTCTTGCGTGCGGCGAGGGGCCCGAATGAAGCTCCAAAAAAAAATCGCTAAACCATAAAAGAAAAGTGCCCAGAAGATCCAACGCCAAGGCCCAAAGGCCAGGACCGCTTGACCTAGGGCTGGTGCGATGATCGGTGCTGCCATGAAAATCGTTATTGCGAAAGAGATAACTCTCGCAAGCTGGCGTCCTTCGTAGTTGTCGCGTACAATTGCAACCACGGAGACGCGGGCCCCGGCCGTTGCAATTCCTTGAAAAACGCGGGTTATGAGGAGGATAAGAAAGCTTGGCGCGAACACACTAAGCAGGTTGCACATCACATAGGCACTAAGGCTAAACAGTAAAACAGGGCGTCGGCCGATGCGGTCAACAATGGGGCCAAATGGTAATTGTGCAAAGCCGTTTGCGAACAGATAGACCCCGATCAGTAGTTGGCGATCATTATCATTGCGAATGCCGAGATCATTGCCAATCATTCCAAGGGCCGGCAGGATCATATCAATCGCAAGGGCATTCAGCGCAAAGACCGCAGCGGTAAGACTGGCGAGTTCGAAAAAAGATAGACTGTTGTTACTCGTGCGCGCCATTGCCAACACCACCTGCCAAGATTACCTGTAAAGGCCACTTGCAAAAATCACCCAAAAGGGAGGCGCTCTCAAAAATTTGAGACGCCAATAATCCTTCGATGTGCTGCTTGTGCCCCGGTCAAAAGCTAATCGTGTCAAAAGTTTACCGGGCCAGAAGCATGCTCCCCTATTGAGACGACAAACTGGGAAAGCGTGATTTGAATATGGCAGCATCTCAGACTGTTACAAGTTGTTATCTGGGCCGACGATTGACGATCAAATCGCCGATGTAAATGCGTCGGCGTAAATAACCTCGCCGCTTGGCGCTGTTCCCTTGAAGATGATGCGTTGGATAAATCGCGTATCGATGTTGCCATACCGCAGCAGGCCATCACTTTCAAATCCAGAGCTTTTATATATTGCTGGATCACCTAGCAAGACGACGCCGTTTGCGCCTTTGTCTTGTAATTGCTCTAGCCCCTCAGCGATGAGCTTTTGGGCGATACGTTGGCGTCGTCGGTCCGCACGAACGGCAATAGGACCGAGGCCATACCAAGACCCATCGCTGATGGATTGCTCATCACCCCGGATCGTGACCGGTGAAAAAGCCACATGCCCCAGCAATATATCGTCAGTTTCAGCGACGAGTGACAAGGTTAGTTCACCGCTGTTACGCAAGGCATCGATAATTTGAGGCTCGCGGCCATCGCTATGGGGTGCTGAGCGAAATGCCTCCACCGTTAAGGCGTGGATTTTATCAATATCATCCGCTGACTCTTTTCTGATGACTATTTGAGGGGGGTGTCTATTCATTCTACTGTTGACGGTATTTTTTGATCAGAAGGAAATGACACAATTACCCACCTGCAGGGTCGATATTTCTGTGTTCAGTACCAAGATAATCAAGGGATTGCATTTCCATGAGACGTGACGCGGTCCGCTCGAATTCAAATGACCCGTCGCCTTTTGGATAAAGGTCATCGGGTTCGACGGCCGCGGAGCAAATGAGTTTTACTCTGCTTTCATAAATGGCATCAATGAGCGTGACAAATCGTTTTGCTTGATCGCGCCTGTTTGGGGTCATCGCGGGAATATGATCGATAAAGAGTGTCCCGAAGCGCGCTGTTATCGCCAAATAGTCTGCAGCGCCAAGTGGGCGATCACACAATGCTGCAAATTCAAAACGGGCTGCATCTCCTGCCGCTTGCGGCACTGTAATTGTTCGGCCTTTCACGTGAATATCATAAGGTTTTGGGGTAATGCCACAGGTCATGCGCGCCCATGCATCGTCCATCGCAGCATCTGATGCCGAGCCAAGCGGTGAATGATAAACCGGCGATCCTTGTAAACGGGCAAGGCGATAGTCGCGAGCGGACTGAAGCTCAAAGACATCTAGTTGTTTTTTCAAAAGGGCTATTGCTGGTAAGAATAGCTGTCGATTGAGCCCATCTTTGTAAAGATCATCGGGATGCCTATTTGATGTTGCGACAGCCACAACGCCTCGATCGAATAACCCCTTGAATAAGCGTTGTAGAAGCATTGCATCAGCAATATCCGTTACCTGCAGTTCATCGAAACAAAGGAGCGTAGCGCCGCGTGCTAACTCATCGGCGACTGGCGGGATCGGATCATCAGGCGTTTTACGGTTGAAGGCAGGGTGTTTTCTTTTTTCTTTATCTGATTTTGCGCGCCATTGAGCAATTCGATCATGGGCGTTCCCCATGAATTCGTGGAAGTGGACGCGTGCTTTTTTTTTCACATTAGCGTTTTCAAAAAAAAGATCCATCAGCATGGATTTTCCACGCCCAACGCCGCCCCAAAGATAAAGTCCGCGGATTGTTTCACGTTTTTTGAAGATGTTGAAAAACCCAGTGTTGCCACTGGCCGAAAGAGAGTTGCTCAATTTGTCCAGTCTTTCGACAGCTTCCGCCTGGGCGGGATCGGCGTTCAGTGTACCCGACTGGACAAGATTATCATATTGTTGCGTGAGGCTGTTCATTAAAAGGCTTAAGGGATGACGTTAAATGCTGTGCGTAATGTAACGAGTAGTGATAACAAGATGCGATTATTGAAAGACAAACGGCGCAGTCCTTGTTTTATTTGTTCTGTTCGAACAAGGCCTTCGCAGTGATCAACGCAAGGCAAGCACCGATGAATTGCGCAAGAATGAACCCTGGAACATTAATTGGATTAATACCTGCAAGTGTATCTGATAACATCCGTCCAATCGTAACTGCTGGGTTGGCAAATGCGGTGGAAGACGTAAACCAAATCCCCGCTGATATATATAGTCCAACAGCATAAGGGACGGCCTCTGGTTTTGCGCGAATACAGCCAATTATTGTCAGTATAAGACCAAAAGTTGCGACAAACTCACCAGTGATTTGTCCAAACCCAGAGCGCGCGGTGTCGCTGATCGTTACCGCTGGTAAGTCAAACATCATATTTGCAAGCACGACGCCAACAATTGCACCAACAATTTGCGCTATAATATAAAGTATCATCAGGCGCGATGACACTTCGCCCTTTAACATGAAAACGAGACTAACAGCTGGGTTAAAATGGGCGCCCGATACGGGGCCAAATATAATAATCAACACGACTAAGATTGCACCAATTGCAATTGTACTGCCGATGAGTGCAACACCGATGTTACCGTTTGAGAGTAAGTCCGCCATTATTCCCGAACCGACAATCGTTGCAAGCAAGAACGCCGTACCAAGCGCTTCGGCGAATAGGGCGCGTACTGGGACTTGCTCATTCATTGCCGGGTCTGCCAACTTTTCTGCCGCCGGTTTCAGTCTGGGATGAGGTCGATCTTGCTTCTGTGTTTGGTCAGTTTCACTGTCCATTTTCACATTCCTCAGCAAGAAAAACATCAATCCGTTTACGGATATCGAAAAAGACTCTCTGAAAACCATCTATGATTTCGTTATCTTGACCTTCAATTGCAGCCGGGTCTGGAAAAGACCAATGAAGGGACCTTGGTTTCTTATTGTCGATTGTTGGCCAGATAGGGCAAACCTCGCCTGCGGCATTGTTACAAACGGTGACAATGAAATCCATAAAAGGGGCATCCGTTTTTGCAAATTCGTTCCAGCTTTTTGAGCGAGGGTCGTTCCCGTGACCATCAACTGCTCGTATGCCGGCATTTTTGAGGGTTAAAAGAGCGAACGGATTTGGCTGCCCTACTGGATGGGACCCTGCTGAAAAAGCGCGCCATAACTTACCCCCGGCGTGGTTCAAATATGATTCCGCCATGATTGACCGAGCGGAATTTCCCGTACACAGAAAAAGTACATTTCGGGTCATGTCTCAATTACCGTTCTGTTGTCGTCTAAAGCCGCTCCGCTCCATATTTTATATGGAATCACTGAACGACTTTAAGTCTTTGAATTTAAGCATCGCCTGACGCCTATGTCAGAGGCCATTTGTGCCGAACTTGCTTGGGTTTTGTGAGCTTTCCTTCGTCGATTGGCTGCACAATTATCAAAATGCTTGAGAACGTCAATTACCCTCAAGCCTTTTCACAAAATGTTGTCGCCTTGGGTCGTCGTGAATTGTCTTGAGTTTTCGTCGACGACTAAAATATTTGGGAAATCCGGTCTGTTGTCTATTTCACAGACTTTAACCAATAAAAAGGATAATATATATCCGTGTAAAGATTAAATATCTCGTTAGACGTCTTCAAAGTGTTTGCGTGGCTTTTCGGCCATGCCACCCTGCCACTCGCGAACGAATGCCTCGAGGTCAGGGTCGCCGCCTTCTGGCAATACAATACGTAGTTTGACATATTGATCACCATGGTTGCCGTTGTCGCCCGCGCGCACGCCCCGCCCTTTTAGGCGCAACACGGCGCCGGAATTTGCACCTCGGGGCACTGTGACCGCCACTTCGCCGTCGATCGTGGGTACCGTGATTTTACCGCCAAGAACGGCTTCGCGCAGACTGATTGGTGCCTCGAGGTGGATGTCGCGGCCATCTCGTTCAAATACGCGGTGTGCAAGGACAGTGACTTCCACATAAACGTCACCGGCTGTGCCGCCTGCCGGCGCTTCTTCGCCCTGACCGCGCAGGCGAAGGGTTTGTCCGTCCTCTAGGCCTGCGGGGATCGTGAGATTGAGCGCCCGCCCATCTGGCATTGTCACGCGCTTTTTGGCGCCGCGAGCTGCTTCCAAAAACTCTATTTCAAGGCGGTATCGCAAATCCCGTCCGCGAACAGGGGCGCGGTTGCCTGACTTAAATCCACCACCCACACCGCCAGGACCAAAGCCACCTTTACCGGTGCCCACCCCGGAGCCGTGATTAACGCCTTGGCCGCCGCGACCCGTATCACGGGCACGCGACCCAAAAAGATCAGCAAAAAGATCGCTCAAATCAGAGAAATCAGAAGCGTTTCGGCCATCAAATCCTTCAGCTCCAGTGTTGCCCATCCCGTTGCCCATGCCGCCACCCATGCCGCCGTCCATGCCTGGCCACGAACGATAGCCTCCAGTGGTGCGGCGCACTCTTTCTCTCCCGTCCGCATCAATCTCGCCGCGATCAAATTTTTTGCGACGCTCTTTATCGCCAAGAATGTCGAAGGCAGCAGACACCTCCTTAAAGGCGTCCTCAGCCTTCTTGTCATCGGGATTCCTGTCCGGATGGTACTTTTTAGCAAGCTTGCGAAACGCCGCGCGAATCTCAGAATCCGTCGCTGACGTCGGAACGCCCAATACTGTATAGGGGTTTTTCGCCAAGTCTCGTAACCTCTTAAATCCGTTTCTATTCCTTGCGTCTACTGCCCCTGGCTTCGCGGCTCACTTGAAGGAAGGACAAGTATTGTGCGCATGTCTTCGTTGGCCTTTAAAGACCGAATACGACGATGAATACGCGATTTAATATGCGATCAATCGCAATACTTTTAAAGGCTAGGCGATAAAATTGCCGACATAAACGATGATTACTTCCGTTGATCTGTTGTTTCCAAATCGAGATCGCAGGTTTTTGCTCTGGTTTCAGATCACTGCACAGTATTTGTCCGCCCACTCTACAGGCAAAAGTTGCTTTCGCCTGAAGTGTCTCGCCATTCCATCGCCTCTCAATATCATGCGCTAAGACCGTGGTGTCGTCCTTTAAAGCAAGTGCATCCGTCGATCGTATCGCATTTCCCCAAGTTCTATCCTTTCGCTTCATTGCCCCTATTCATGTTTGAGCTGTCGCGCATGAGTGACCACCAGTAATATGCAGAATCAGAAAAACGCCGAGAAACGAAGATCTTTAGCATATTCGTATCGAGACAGTTCTAAGCGGTTTTGCGCGTGTCACTCTTGCCAATACCATGGCCGATACCACGAGACTTTTGGGTGTTGGCGCTCTTACTGTCTTTTTCCCAGATGTAACGCTCAAGAACATCGCCGATGTCGCCGCTGCGAACTGGTTTGGCGAGGACTTCTTCCATGCCTGCACTCATGCAGGCGGCTTTGTCTTCTGGAGCGACAGCCGCGGTGAGGGCGACAATCGGAATTTTCGACCAAGCTTGGTTTGCTGCCCGAATATTTTTCGTTGCCGTCAATCCGTCCATTACCGGCATATGGATATCCATAAGGACAAGATCAAAATCGTCTTCTGCGATTTTGGTCAGAGCGATTTCGCCGTTTTCAGCTTCCGTAATTTCGATACGGTGTTCCTTCAGAAGTGCACTGACGACTTTCCGATTGACAATATTGTCTTCAACAACCAAAACTTTGCCGCCGCTCGATGGCATTTTCGGATCGATAAGTTCAAGTTCGTCCTCGTCTGGTGGCGCTGAAATTTCCGCAGGGGTTCTGAGTGTAAAGGTTGACCCAACACCGAGTTCAGAAGTCACCGTAATTTCTCCACCCATGGCGCGGATGACAGCTTGGGACACTGACAGCCCTAATCCTGTGCCGCCAAAACGACGGGTAATTGAGTTGTCTGCTTGTTCGAAAGCATCGAAAATTCGATTGACCTGATCTTGGCTCATGCCAATGCCGGTGTCGCTCACCGTAATTTCGATTATCGCCTTAAGCAGTTCTGGCTTTGCTGCTTCATCCTCCGGCGAAACACCTTCGTTTTCTAATGCATCGCCGTTAGCGGGGGCATCAGCTGGTCGTCCTGTGTCGTCGAAATTCGTTGCGAGATCGGCGTCAGCCCCTGCAACGGACGTTGCCACTAATGTTGGACCAGGCTGTGTCGATTCGTGATCCGATGATACTTCATAAGCGCGCGCTTTAACGAGAACAGCACCGCTTTCCGTAAATTTAACGCCGTTCGAGATCAGATGCGTCAGACACTGACGAAGTCTTCGACCATCAACGTACAGAAACGGCGTTTTTACGCCTTCGACATCATAGGATAAGGCAATTCCCTTTTTGATAGCACCAGGGCGATATAACATCGTTGCCTGAGCAATGATGTCACGAATATCCTCATCGTCATTTTCTAATGCAAAATGATTTGCTTCAATTTTTGCATGGTCAAGAATGTCATTCAGGAGCCAAAGTAGCGTATCTCCAGAGCCTAATATTATGTCCAGTTGATCGCGCTGCTGTTGCGGCAAATCACCTTGGCGCATTACATCGGCCATGCCAATGATACCGTTTAGGGGCGTGCGAAGCTCGTGGCTCATTTTTGCAAGGAAGCGAGATTTTGCCGTCAACGCCTCTTCAGCACGTGCTTTGTCTCGCTCTGCATCATTCGAGGTCTGGCGCAGTTCCCTAATAACCTTCCGACGATCAAAATAAGCCTGAAACACCATTCCCATAAATAAGGACGTTGTGACGAGGGGGGCTAAATGGTTGGTCTGAAAACTAAAGATTGAGCTGATGATAAGGGCGGTGGCAATCAATGGTCCGGTGGATACGATATAAAAAATTCGCCCAGCTTGATTTGTTAACGTGAGGTTGACTACGGCACCGCCGATGAACACAACACCTGCAAAGATGGCTTCGGGTGAGCCTTGAATAAATAGCATTACACCCGCAGCACAATATATCAGCGACTTAATAAAATTGATTGTCAGAAAGATGGTAAGATCGCGACGTCTGAGCCTTTCATGCTCTGCTTTGAAAAATGATTTATAAAAGGCAACTTCAACGCCCATGGTGATGAAGCTGCCAATACCCCAAAATAAGCCCAAAAATGGTGTGGCAAGTGAGGCCAACAAGATGCTAGCGATGAGAACAACGCCAGCACGCAACTTCATGTCTCTTAGGGAATCTCGACAAATATCGGTATAGATTGTTAACCGCGACTGGTCGCTTTGTTCCGTATGATAATCGGAAGCATCCCGCGCGTTCGAAGCCAAAACTTCTGCGTGTGTCACTTTTTGTATCGTGTTCACGGCTGCACCGCTGTCTGAGGTTAAATGTCCTTACGGTTGTGGTGTACACCCTGTTATTTAAAGACTGCGTTAACGCTGTTGTTTTCCTTCTACTTTAGAGGGAATTTACGGTTTAATTCTGTTAAGGCGCGATAAAGGGTTTTTAACAAAGGCCTTATAGTCAAGATCGATCCAATAAATTGATTGGTACACGCAAATATTGCTGCCCTTCTCGGTCGAGATTACGATAGGGTTACCTTGAGCTCTGTCTTATCCCCTGCGCCAACATCGGCGGAGAGTTGCGCAACGCGGATAAAAATGTCGCCCAAATAGCCACTTCCAAGGTCATTTATTTGCATTGCCGTCGTGTAGGCAAATACTGCTTCATTCATTTCATATTGCCCTACCGTGTTTGCGGCGGTCGCAATTTCCAACCGGTATCGTTCAAAGGCTTCGCCAAGGGGCACTTCCTCCACGTCCCATGTGTCACCACCAATCCGTGTTCGGCGCACCCATGAAATCAAGAGGTCCCCATTGATCGACTCAGCACGGAGATGGCAGGGGGATAAGGGGCTGAGACCACGTAACGCAAGGGCCTGCGATTTTGACGAATAACTGTCATCGGTTGTCGAACGTTGGCTCGGCCCTGCTTTCCATTGGAAATTTATCCCGCGCGCATCAAGTCCACCGACCGACTGGCGTAGCGCGCTGTTGAGCAGAACGATACGTGCGCCAACCACCGCCCCGGCCGATGCGTCCTGCTCGGTGCCTGCCTGACCGCGCAATAATCGCGACAGCGTCCAGGTGCCATCGCTCTCTAGGACGGCGTCGCGGAACTGGATAATCTCATAACGGCCGCTTGCTGTAAAAACGGCGATGCCGTTCGCGCCTGCTAGAACATCGGTTTCTGGTCGTGACACAACGGAGCCGGAACCCAAGCGGATTTGAATGGATTGATTGAGCCAACGTCCACTCGGGAGCGGAGATGCCGTCGGTGCAAGAGGCGTTAAGAGTTGACCAAGTCCAGCCGGCGTTGTGCTCGTTCCAGAAAGGCGATCATCGCTCCCACTAATACCGCTGCGGTAGAGCGACACCGTGCCTGGCCATGGGTCGGCAAAGGCTGCGAACCAAGGCGCTGTCGGATCATCGCTATCGGTGATCATGGGGAGATCAAGCAGTTCCCAAGCGGGCTGTCCGTAGACAACAGGTGGCGTACTGATCTTATAAGAATCGCTTATGCCAAAGGGCGCCGATGCAGCCCCGTCCAAACCGAACACATAAGGGGACTGGCGTGTTGCCTCAATCGAGCGGGCGTGACCATCGGTGACCTCTGTAATCCGTAAGCGACGGTGCACACTGTCCGATGTGGTATCGAAATTTACATCAACGATATCACCAGGTTGTAATGTCATCCGCGAGGGTGGCAGCGCAAATGAAACATGCTCGCGCATGACATGGGCATCTGAAAGGAGTGCGCGCGCCCGTTCATCTATTAATGACGGTTCGGCAATAACTGGAATGTCAAACGCTGTGCCATTGACATTGGTCCGTCCAGGTTCAATCGCTTCGGCCGCGGCGGGCTGAAAATCGTTCGTCTCATCAATATATCCAACACGCAATGCATCAGGCAAATCGGATAATTGCCCTGTCTTCATGGTGAAATAGTCACCTGTCGTGTTTCCACCTGTCGTTAAACCAAAATCATCATCGGCAACAAAATCTTGTGCGGATAGGCTTGCCACGGGTGCACGATCGCGCTGTTGAAATAAAACATAGTTGGGATCTTCAACGGCATCAAATTGAAATAGATCGGCAAGCGGATCGATTGCTTCGCGTGCACTCATTGGACGGTCGAGAAGATAGCCACCAACCGTCCCATGGAGCTGGGCCGTATTGACGCTTGCATTGGCTTCTTCGGCAATTTCCTTGACCAATAGGCTTAAAGGGGCGCGCCCCAATCTGCCATTCAACCAATGGCCGAGGCGCCAATTTTCGGTATCGCCCCAGATATCCGACAGGGCAGGGAAATAGGGAAACGGACGCGCATCCCAGGCATAGACACAGATTTTGTCGGCCTCAACCATGCGACCACTATATATGTTTGATGTCGGATTATTTTGGCTATTTTTCCAGTATTTTAAATGGGCTTCGATAAAGCGGCGCTGGATCAAGTCATCGCGCGCCCCGCTAGAATGGTAGGGAAAGGCGTTTTCTGAGCTTTTGGGGTCAACAAAAACATTCGGTTGGTTGGCACCCTTATCGATGGCGGGACATCCAAGCTCTGTGAAGCGAATGGGTTTGCTTTGAGGAACCCACGCTGTGGCACTGGAAGACCTAACGCCGCCTGGTCGATTATGGTGCGCAGACGACCACCAATTCCAAAAATCTTTTGCCCGAAAGACCCAGGGCTCTCCACTGCCGTCTATGATCGGATAACGGGTTTGCGACTGGCGCGCCGCATCATTAGGATAATACCAATCATAGCGTTCGCCAGCGCGCATATTGCCCATAAGATAATCGAGGTCATATTGGCTTATGGGCGCTGTCGCGGTTCCGGTTGCTGCATCCAGATGGTCAAACCCGTCGCGCCAGTCAGCGAGTGGCAAGTAATTATCAATACCGATAAAATCGATATTGGCGTCGCTCCACAAGGGATCGAGGTGGAAATAGACGTCGCCGCTGCTGTCGTTGGCATGGTGTCCAAAATATTCAGACCAGTCAGCCGCATAAGAAATTTTGGTAGAAGATCCGAGAACGGATCGAACATCTGCGGCAAGAGCCTTCAAGGCAGCAATCGCTGGGAATACGCCGCTTGCCGAACGCGCTGTCGTGATGCCGCGCATCTCCGAGCCAATGAGAAATGCTTCGATGCCGCCGGCCAGTTTGCAAAGATGGGCATAGTGCAGAATAAACCGTCGGAACGACCATTCATTGGGGCCGGTGTAATTGACCGTTCCTCCGCTTGTGGAAAAATGCGACGGAGAGGCCGTCCCGAAAAAGGCGTTGATGTCTGTTGCCGCGGCATTCGTCTTATCTTTCGTGCCAACACTAATACGGCCGCGCCACGGGAAAGGCGCTTGTCCGGTCCCGCCCTCCGGCTTCGGCAGATTGTTTCCTGGGGGTACGTCCATCAGAATAAAGGGATGAAACTGAACGGCGATGCCGCGCTCTTTTAGGCGCGCAATCCCTTCCAGAACGGCTTTATCGGCCGGTGTCCCACCATAGGCTGCACCGCTATTGATGGTAGAGATGAGGTGGCCGCCTTGACGCGTTGTCCCGCCTACAGACCATTCATATGGCGTTGTCGTCTTCGAATAATTTTCGACACCCGGCCGCAATGTGCAACTACCGGCGCGCAGGTCATTTCCAAACCAGGAAACAATCAGTGATGTATGCGCCACATTCGGAGCGGCGACTTTTAAGGCATTGACTGAGTCGTAAAGATCCGTCCCGTTACTGCTATTATGGGTATTCTCCGCTACCGTCACGCCTTCACCGTCTTGGCGCAATACCTTGGTCGTACCGTAGACAAATTCACCCGAAGACGGGATCATCGATACCGACGTTAATGCATTCTCTAGTGAATCCGGATCTTTATCGCGCAAAGCACGTTCAACTTCGAAGGATAATTGCGGAATCCGATTACCAAATGCGGCAAGGGGCAGGTCTTCAAACACTATATAGGCAAGTCCCCGAAAGGCCGGAACACTGCCTTCAACAGCAACAAGGAGGTCGTCCGGCGTTTGTGTTTCTGTTCCCCGGTATATGCGTTTTTGCACTTTAGACAGGTCAAATGGCTTTCCATCGGCCCATGCGCGGGTCACTCGATCAATCTTTCCTTGGCACAACCCAACGGCAAAAGAGGCTGAATAGGCGTATTCTGTTATCTCTGTTTCTACGCTGCTTCCGCCGCTACCTTTACCGCCGGAATTCTCAATCGTTGTCGTTTTTGTTTCCTTAAACCGCGATGCCCAGATCAGTTGTCCGGCGACGCGCGCGCGGCCATAAACACGAGGCATTCCTGCGCCTTCGGTTGATGCTTGCAAGGAAAAGCTGTCAATGCGCGGACCTTCTGTGGCGCGTTTTCGTGGTCCAAAAATCGCGTTGGTAATCGCACCCGCAGCATAGCTTGTGGCCGCCGATGCAGCGGTTTTGGCGATGATCGTGCCAATGCCGGCTTTCCCGACCGCACTTGCTGCCGTCGTTGCTGCGGTGATGACGAGCTGTGCCATTAATCGGCTCCCGGATAATCAAATACGCCAACAATACGCTCCCGCCACCAGCGGCTAAGCCAGCTTTCGATCACGGCGCGCCCCGCATAGGCGTGAATAAAATGGGCCGGCGTTGAAACAGTGTGGTGCAAGTGTTGTGTATTGTTTAGTCCCATATCGCCTTCAAAGCGGGTGACGATACCGCAATGCTTCGCTGGCCCGCCAGGGACAATCCGAAAGATCAAAACCCGGCCCAGTTTAAACTCTTGCCCTCGGCAGGGCACGAGATGGCGTTGAGCGGCTGACAACAATGGTTCTTCTTTGGCAAAGCGCTCGTTCCAATCGGGTGTGTAGGCCGGTGGTCGTTCCGGCTCGCGCCCGTAAAGATCGCGATAGACGCCGCGGATGAGGCCAAGGCAGTCCGTACCTTGATTTTTTGTGCTCGATTGATGCAGATAGGGGGTTCCTAACCAATCTCTCGTTACATCAACAATGAGTCTTCTGTCGATTTTGACCGACTTGGTCTCAAGTGGTGGCAGGAGGATATCACGACACCACTGTCTATATTGCGGAAGGTGCACTGTAATATTTTTATTGTTTCGTTTGTTTGGGACCATCATCTTTTCCCTCCGTCATTGTTATCGGACCGAATGGGATAACTCACAGCGAAATCATTGCCGGGCATGAGATGGAACCCTCTGAAATTGATAAGGTTGTCGAACTTCTCTTTGCAGGCTTCGTGGGTGCGCGGGCATCCAGCCGTGATTGAAAAGCTGTCGCCAACGGATAGGCTCGCACCCGAAGGCAGCCATAGCGTTATGCTGGTCTGGTTCGCATCTGTTGCGACGAGTGTATTTGACTTAACATGGGCCAAAACCCCAGCATTGTTACCGCTAGACCAGGTCAGAACGCCATGGGCAAACCAGCCGGTATCGAATGTGGAGAGACCGCTAGCGCGAAACGTCTGTTCATCAACGATTTCGGTGATGGCACCGTTTCCCTTAAACGCTGATGTGTTTAAGTTGACCTTGCATTTGTCATCGCCCAGTACCGCATCGCACTGGCGCTGAAAGACGCGACCAACACGGTTCGAAAGCGGATGGGTTGGTCCGCGCAATTCGACGGTGAAGCTATCTCCGGTTCGGATTGTTTCGCCAAGTGTTGCCCGTTGAAGGAGCGTGCGTTCGGTGACGTTTTGCCAATTGACCCGCCAGATCTCAATTTCCGCATCATCAAATTTTCCGGCCGCTAGGTCGGTGGCGTTCAGGCGATCGGAATTGAGCGCACCGAGAATCGAGCTGTTATCAACGGACAAGTCGTTGCTGGAGGCAATTTTCGAACCGTCAGCACCCGTTTCAGGGAGAAACTGATAACCCAGAATAGTCAACGGACGATCGTGGTCGGTGAACCCAAAGATCTGACCATCCTTCCTTTTTATCTGCCAGCACGTGCATAAGGTGGTTGCGCCGGTATCGAGGTGCGCTTGTAACGCAGTTGAGATATACTTCATATCAGCACCTCTATCAGCGGTACTGATGGGATATCACCCGCCTCAAACGCGGCGAGATTAATCCGTAAACTATCCGTATCAAAACGAACAGGGGTATCGAAAACGAAGCCTGCTGTAATAAGAACGCCTGACGTCGGCGCTGTTGTAAAAGTCACGGTCCCATTGCCGGTATCGGTACTGAATGCACTGGTCTCAGTGCCGTTGAGTGCGGCGATAACGCTTCCGGCCACGGGCTTTGTTACTATTCTTTTGTAGGAGGCTGGTCCCGACGCATAGGTCTTTGCCAATTGAAAAGTCTGCGTTGTACCATCGCCAGTGCCGATGATTTGGTCGTCCTTTGTTGGCGCGGTCCCTGATGGGTTGGAATGATGGTCAAAGGGATCACGAAAGCGAAAACCGTAAAGGCGACCGTGGCGGGCCTCAAAAAAGGCAATGAGCTTCTGGATATCGGTGAGCGATTTAATTCCGTAACCGGCGTTATAACTGCGCCGGGAGTTTGCCCAAGGGGAATTGCGTTCCTCGTGGCCCGACACCATGGCGACGATATCGGTCCGTCGTGTTGGCCCGCCTTCAACGCCAAGGGAAATATCCAGGGGAAAAAGGTCTTCGTGAAAATTACTCATACTGTTCACACTATTTTGCGCGTCGTTAACAATCGGGTTGCCGTTTGATTTCGCGCTCCCTAATGGTTGCGTTCTGCGCGAGAAAGAGCGCGCATAAGACCAGCGGCAATCTGTGTTTCTGAGGCGCGGAAACTTTCCGCATTGGTCACACCCGGAAGGGTGATTGACACATTAACGGGCCCTCTTGCCGTTGAGGCACCGATGGTACCACCGACCCCTGGCGTAAAAAGTTCCGGTCCCCTTTCCCCCACAAGATAAGCCCGGCCCGCTGCCACGGGCCCACCGTCTGCCCGTGCGCCGCCAAAGGGCGCCGAAAGGGCATTTGTTAATAAGCTTTCTATCGGTTTACGGATGATATTATCAGTGACAGATGACGTGAGGTCTGTGACGATGGCGCGCCCGAGTTTTTTTAGCGAAAGTTCTCCTGTTAGAGCAGCGGTTGACAATTCCGATGAGATATTTTGCGCAGCGCGGGTAAAAGCGTCTTCAATAAATTGTGCGGCGGGGGCAATTTCTTCCTGAGCAATGCGGTTTATTTCTTCGCTTGCGTTTGCAAGTCCGGCGCCGAGGCCGCTCGCGTCGATATCTATTGATAGTGTCATGATCTTGATCCTTGATGGTGGACCGCGTTGCCGTCCATTTGGTCATGGCGATCGGGATATTGCGCCATCAGTGTCATCAGGCCTTGCCGGTCGAGGCTGCCTGTTGCGACAGGGGCTGTTAGCCAAAACCATTCGTGAAGGCTTAAACACCAGAAATCGCGAGGCTGAAGGCGCAATCCAATCACAGCGTGTACGTACCAGTTCCGCCAGGGGAAGCCGCTGGTTTCGCCATCGATGTGTCGTGCGGCTTTCCCGGCGATGCCTCGGTTGCTGATGCCGCCTCCCTTTTTGTTCTTGGTGCTGTCGACGGACCCATACCATCACCTATCGTGGCAAAGGCGGCGGCTATCGCCCGTGAGGCGTCGCCGAGATTAATGCCGCTCGCTCTTAAAGCGGATATCGGCAGGCTTGCCCCGCCGCCCACGAGAAGGGCGTGGAGGATAAAGAGAAGGTCGCCAGCGCTCGGGGTTTTAAGGCGTTCCAGTAGCGTGTCGAAATCACCTGCGCCCAGTTGCTCTTCGATGGCGGCAAGGGCGCCCAGCGTCAGTCGCAGGGTGTGTCGTTCTCCGTCAAGTATGATGTGCGTGTCACCAATTTGGGTATGAGAGGCCATGGGATTACTCCGCGGTAAATGTCAGGGCACCGGCAGAAGCCAGCGACAGTGATACGGTCGCTTCGCGGTCGTGGTCGCCGGCGTAATCGAGGTTAGCGAGATGGAATAACCCTTCCACAATGCCAAGGCCCGGTATGATCACCTGCCAATTGCGCAAGCCACCGGAGAAAAACAGGGCGCGGAGCGATTGCCCTGTAGTGTCATTCAGAAAAACACCTGCGCCGGAAATGCTGGCTGATTTCACACCGGCATCAAGGAGTTCGCGCCAACGACCGGTGCTTTGCGCGTGGGTCACGTCTACCGTCTGGGCGTTCAACGACAGCGAGGTCGCGCGCAATCCGGCAACTGTTGCAAAATTTTCTGGCGATCCGCCGTCGCCCAGTTTTAACAGAATGTCCAGTCCACGTTGTGCTGGCATAATGCTCTCCTAACTCAGTCTATGGTTTCGGTTGTATCGACGGCACGAAACCGCATGATGCCGTTCCAGGTCCGCCCATCCGCCCGCAGAAAAATGTCTGCAAACAGAAATCTAAAAGAGATGAGGCTACGGCCAACCGGTACGAGCGGCGCGTCGTGTAGCGCGCCGTGGATTGCCGCCATGGCAAGGCGCGTTTCTTTGCGTCCCTCATAACGCGAGAAAACGCGTATTTTGATATCGTGCTCGAATGTATCTGGTGCGCCAGAAAGGGGGGCGACCCGCCATTCGCCAAAGGTCACAAAAGGAAATGTGGGCCGCTTTGGGGCGGTGTCATAAATGCGTGCAGGGGTTCCTAATGCTGCGGCAACGCCAGTATCATTTGACAATTGTCCGTAAACCGCTTTTTGTAGGGACCATCCGAGGTCACAGCTTGCGCTACCAGTCATGATAGGGCCTCCTCACAAATCAACGCAATGCGCCCATCGTCATCATCTTCAATGGAGGTGATGTCGAAATCGGTGTCGACAAGACGGATGCGGCCGCCCAGCGTAAGGCCCGATCGTTGACGGATGCGCGCTGCGATCCGCCGTAACCGCACATTGCGGTCACCTGCGATATTGCTTGAGGATGACAACTCCTCAATATCAGCCCAAATCGTGGCACCAGCCGTCCAGGCGATTTGATTACCGCCGCCGCCATCGGCCAAAGCACTCTCACTAAGGAGAGTGATTTCAGAGTTCAGTCTGCCAATCATAACCGCACCCTTTTGTAAGGGGCCATCAGGGCGGCAATGCTCTCCGGTCCCGCATGAAAAGTCTCGCTGTCGACCGCTTCGCGGTGTTCAAAATAGTGCGCAACCAGCATTTTGATGGCGAGCTTTATATCTTCGGGAACAGAGCTCGCGTCGGTCCATCCCACAATGAACTCGATACTGATTGTTTCGGCAGAGACTGTGGATTTCAGGCGGATGGAACCCATATGACCGATTTCCACATCATAGTCAGCGGTGCCAAGAACGGTGGTCGTTCCATTATGGGTGATACTGACCGATGTCACCGCAGCCACGGGTGAGAGGGGAAGTTGAATGTCGCTGGCGACAGGAATGTCTGCCGTAACGCGCCAATCCTGAGACACCATGCCCAGGGCATAGCGCGCCTCAAGAGTTCGACGCGCGGCGATACCAAGCCCTGAAATGAGGGTGTCTTCGCTGCTGCCAGTGACCCGCAGATGGGCCTTTAACGCGGTGAGCGTGACGGGTTCTTCGCTCGGCGGTGTTATTTGTACGAGGGCCATTGGGCGAACCTCTTTTTGATACGCAACAAATGACAGCATGGGGCTGTCGGTCTTAAGGGCCCGCCGCGCGCTATGGGATGGAGCCGGTTCGAGGCGAAACGGCGCGCGCGGCGGGGGAAGGTGCAGCGCAATTGGGGATGAGGTCGCGCTGCAAACTCGTTCGGCGGCGAGGCTATTCCAAGCCGTTGAGACGTTTTCTTCACGTTCCTTCGGATTGAATAAAAACCCTTACCGTTGATGATTAGGACGCTGAAAACTTCAGGAGTTTTATTGCGTCGAAATCTTGAACGCCGCCACCAACGCGCTTGGTCGTATAGAACAGCACATATGGTTTGGCGGAGTAGGGGTCGCGCAGGACACGAAGTCCCTGACGATCAACAATGAGATAACCGCGACGGAAATCACCAAAAGCAATCGAGTAGGACCCGGATGTAATCCCTGGCATGTCTTCGGCCTCTGATACCGCATAACCCATTAATGTCGACGGCGCGCCGGCTTCCGTACTTGGTTGCCAGAGATAGTTTCCGTCCGCATCTTTAAATTTTCGAACATTGCTCACCGTTGCCCGGTTCATTAAGAACCGACCATTCGCGCGATAGGCCTGTTTTGGCGTATAGATGAGGTCCAGCAAGATGTCAGACGGGTCGCTGGCCGCAAAGTCGCCATCGGCGCCGGTCGCGATATAACCGATTTCGCTGGCACCGCGGCTTGCTTCTTGGGTTTTCGTATAGTTCAACAAACCGGTTGGTTTGTTGGTGCCATTGCCATTGATAAAGGCTGTTGTCTCTTGGGCCGCGAATTCGGCTTGGACCTCATCGGCGAGCCATTGCTCTACATTGACGACGGCATCATCCAGCATGGTCTGGCTGGCGGCAGGCATCGCGTAAAGCTCCGCTGTCTGAAAGTCGAGGGAGGCAAGGCTTGGTGTTGTGGTCTCTGGCCGGGTGGCAGTCTCACCAACCCAGTTCGCTACCGTACCGCCAAGGCTCACTGGTTTTTTATAAATATTCGCACCAACCGAACGAACGCTCGCAATCTGACGAAAGGGCGATGCGTCACGGATCGCCGCATTGATAATCGCTTCGGTCTCTTCCGGGGTGACATATCCCCCCTCTGATGGCGTACCGAAGTTAAGGGATTTTGATTCGCGTTCAAGGACAGCATTGGCTTCACCTGCCCGCATATAGCGCTGAAAGGCTGCTTTGTGTTCGCTAACGAGCCCAGTCCCTGACTCGGGGCCTGAATGGGGGCCTGACCCGAATCCTGATCCAAGACTTGAATTAAGTCCGGGCCGCGCGGCGGCCAATGCAAGGCGGTCAATACTCGCTTTTTGATCCGTAAGCGCCGCGTCGATACGGTCTACCTTCTCACGCAGCAAGACGTCTTCTGAATTTTTTTCTTCAAGTTCAGCAAGGCGTTCGTCATTTGCTGATTTGAAATGCTCAAAGGCATTCAAGAAATCGCCCATTGCGGCTTTTATCTCGCCGTTGTGCGCAGTGGCTTTGGTCTCAGTCCCGATATTGGGGCGTCTCGTCTCCATGGGTATACTCCTTTTACTCATACTGATGGTGACACGGATAAAATTATGCGGATGCAACGTCCGCTGCGGCGCGCAAGAATTGCGCAAACTCTTGGATCGGCCCTAACTCTTGGGTCGGCCCTATCTCTGGGGTCGGCCCTAACTCTGGGGTGGGCCCACACCTTTGTGCTGTATCGCCCTTCTGGTAGGAGGCGTCTCCCCCGAATGGGTTCACTTGATAGAAATCGCCGATGCTGCGTTCAGCACGGCCGAGCGTTTGTGACGGGAGGGCGTTTGGTATTGTAATTTCTGCAACGGGCCTTGCCTGCCCAACACGAGAGAGGCGTGCGCGCGGTGCCATGGGAAAAGTGACGAGCGACACTTCCCAGAGGTCTGCTTTCAAAATCCGCCGACCACCCGCAATTTTTTTGGCTTTTACCGTGCGGAAACCAATCGATAATCCATCAAGGGCGCCAGCCTGTAATAGCGCATGGCGTTCGCGCTGTGCATCCGAGGCAATAATAATTTCGCCATAGGCATAAAGGCCTTTGGCATGCTCCTCAAATTTTAGCCAGCGTCCTGCTGGTATTTCAGCGGCATGCTGATAAAGTAAACGAATTACATGCGGTTTTGTTTTCGCCTCGCTAAGAGCGCCGGGGACGATAATGTCGCCATTTAAGTCAGCTTCGCCATAAATCGCGGCATACCCTTCGATAGGGGCGATGGCAATTTCAGTTTTTTCCACTGGTGATCTCCATATGGTCCAGTTTTTTCTCAATGCGTGCAAGACTGGCGCGTGCGCTGATCATTTGTTCGTCCAGGCGGGCCGTACGTTCAATGATGACGCTTGTGGCATCGGCGCGGCGCTCTAGTTGCGATATCCGATCGGCGGCGGCACCGGTCCAAACAAGGGCGAGGCCGGTGTGGACGGCGAGGGCAGCACCGACGGCGGCGCTCATGCGGACTTCACCAAGCGGTTTTAGTTTTTCAGTGTCGGACATTACGCACCCTCACTTTCATCGGTATCCTTTGGCGGGAAGCCGAGGGCTGCACGCTTTTCGTTTTCGGTGAGGAAGGTCGCATTCCCAACGCGCGTCCACAGTGCTTCTTTTTCTGCGGAGAGGGCATCAATGTTTGCTGTATCGCAAGTGATGCTGGCGCCATCAGCAAACGGTTCGAGCCATGCCGAAAGGGCCGCCGTCGTTTTCTTCACAAGCGGTAGCACTGTCTGTTTCCAGAAGGCGAGATTTGCCTCTTTATAGTTAGAATACGTATTATCACCCGGAATGCCGAGCAATTGTGGCGGGACGCCGAAGGCTAGGGCGATTTCACGCGCCGCGGCGTTTTTGGCTTCCTGGAAGTCCATATCGGCGGGGGTAAGCGACATGGACTTCCAGTCGAGACCACCATCGAGAACGAGCGGTTTCCCGGCATTGGTGGTGCCCGAATAGGCATCGGAAAGCTCCGATTTTAAACGGTCAAATTGGTCCTGACTAAGACTTTCAGCGCCATCAGGGCCTTTATAGACAAGCGCACCCGATGGTCGCGCGGCATTGTCCAGGAGCGCTTTATTCCAGGCGATCGCTGCGTTATGCAGATCGACCGGCGCTGACGCGGCTTCTAAAGGTGATAGGCCATAATAGTCATTTGTCGGATGAAATAGTTTCAAATGGAGGATCGGTAAAAAGCCATTGGCGTCGCGGCGAAAGACGGTTTTACTTGTGCCGACGGCGTATTCGTATACGTCCGGCCATCCGTCTCGTCCGGGGTGGGCTTTAATACGATCGGGTCGTAGGGCGTAAAGCTCGCGCACGGTGCCGTCCAGAAGTACCGCTTCTATATAGGCATTACCGGCCGTCTGAATGAATCCGTAGACAGATTCTAAAAATGAGGCGCCGGCTTCAAATGGGTTGGGGCGCTTAATGAGCGATAGGATGGGATGATGCGTGAAGGGTTGGCCGTTCGTTGTGACCGTCAAGGGCGCTGAGGCTGCGGCTTCTGCGACGAGCCGCACACAGCGATAAGCGATAACATTGCGTTCAAAACCTGCGCGGGCGAGCGAGCCATAGTCACGCGGTGTCCATATGGGCTGGGCGGGCGCAGTCATGGCAATCAGGGGCTTTGCTGCCGATGCTTTTACGTCGGGAGGCAATTCGGCCCCATCATTCCCAGTCGCACTCGCACTCGCAGTCGGATCTGGCGTGGGAACGCGCGCGGGGATTAAGCGATTAATAAGGGGCATCATGAGCGTTCTCCCGCCGATGGATTTGTTCGTTCGGTTTTTGTAGAAGGTCTGGTCGTCGGCATTAGCTGAGCCTCCTAACAGACGGTTTTGTTGGGCGACTGAGGCATAGGTCCGTCAGTGCCCAAACAAGAGCATCGAGCCGATCGGGACTATCCTGGTTGCTTGCCCCGGTGTAGGACGTCATCTGGTCTTCAAGGGTTGAAAAACGACCGGCATGTTTAACGCGCGCCTGTTCATAAAGCGCGGCGATGGGTTCTGCCCTCAGCGTTTTGCCGCGCATTGCCCGTACTGCACGCACCGGTGCTGACGGATCAACTTGCTCTATGATCGCGCGGACCATATCGCCGCCCTGGTTAACTTCGGCAACAATGCGGTCCGCGTCGAATTCATGAAGGGCCGCAACCGCGCGCTCGGCCCATCCGCGCGGGCTTTGACCGCTTACGGACCAATCTGCAAGGACAATACCCAGTGGCCTTCCGTCCGTGCCATATTGATGTGTGATCCCCGCGACAATAATACCGCATTCATCGGCATCCGGACCAGCACTCGCCGGGGGGTCCACGGCCACAACAATCCGGTCAAGGTCTGCCGGCCGAACGGCGTCGCGTTCAATGCGTGCCGCCTCAATCATTGCCCAAGTCCAAAGAGCACCTGAGACATCTTCGATGAGTTCGCCTTCTATTTCCTGGCGGCCAAGGGCGGTCCCTTTATAGCTTTCGATAATCTGTGAAAAGAATGCGTCCGCCAGGTTTTCACGATTGGCATAGGTCGAGGCGCGGCTTGTGACGGTTGTCTCCTTTTGCAAAAGTTTTTTCAGGAGCGGTATTGGCCGCGGTGTTGTGGTGACAACCTGCTGCGGGCAATTGCCGAGCCGCAGAGCCAATTGCAGATTGCTCCAGGTTTCTTCCGGGTAGCGCCATTTGGCGAGCTCATCGCTCCAGGCCGCATCAAATTGATAGCCGCGCAGGCCGTCGGGGTCCTCCGCAGAGAAACAATAGCCAACGGCTCCATTGGGCCAGACAAGCCGGCGGCGCGAGCTTTCATAGGTCGGGCGCAAAGCCGGATGTCCGATATTGCGCAGGCCTGAGGGACCTTCAATCATGACTTCCCTCGCATCGGCATAAGCTTCGGCAACAAGTGCAATGCGCTTTGGTGGGGTGTTGTCATTTGCTGCAATATTTGCGTGGCTGTGGGGGCGGTCTTTGTTGATACAATGGGGCGGGCAATGAGACGGTCCGAGGCCAACAATATGACGTATCCATTCTGCCCCCGCGCGGGTTTTGCCAGCGCCTCGACCGCCCAGCAAAAGCCAGGTTGTCCAAGTTGCGCCCTTTTCATCCGTTTCCCTATCATTTGAAGACAGAGTGATATTGTCATCATCGGCGGCATACCAGGGGCGATATCCGGGCCATTGTTGATCGGGGCGGGCCAAAAGCCGCCAAGCGTTTTCCAGGCCCCCTTCACGAGCGGCCTCCATGAAGAAAGCGCGGCGCAGCGCGAGAACCGTCGTTTCCGAAAGCGGCTGCTTTGCGTTTTTCGATGCCGTTATTGTCTTTTTGTTGTTGTGGTTGTGCGCTGTCTTTTTCTTGGAGGGCGCGTTCAAATCGTTTGGTAAGCTCCCGGGCACGCCGTTCGATTTCTGCGTCTGAGAGCTGTTGTCCCGTTTCGGCGTTCTCGCCATGGGCGTCTTCCTTCTGAAGGCGGGTGCTCAATGCAGCAGCCGCCGTGGCAACGCGCATCAAGCATTCGGCCGACCGTGCGCCGCGGTCATGGTCGGCATCGTTTTCGCGGGTATCGAGGTCATCCAGACAATGAAGAGCGCGCATAGCCGCGATATCGGCGACCGCACCCAGCGTTCTGAGAAACGCCTCTCGATTATTCGTATGCTGCTCGACTTTAGAACCCATTGAACCGTTTCCTCGTCCGGCCGAGGGCGACCGGTGATATGCGTCAATGGGGGTACCTTAAGGGCGGGGAAGGGGGTGTTTCATAAATTGCCGATGCGCGGCTTTGTGATAGCGCTTAATAAGTTGATTTAATTCGGAAAATTTAAACGTCAGGGCGTTCGATGGATTTTCTGGAAAAAATTTCTTCCTCATCCAGGGCGTCTTCTGAGATAAGAAATTTGCTGGCTGCGGCGCCTGCACGCGCTGTTGACTGGGGATCACCGGTCACAAGTGGATGCCATTCGGGTAGGGATTGTCCGCGGGCGATGCGTCGGTAGGCACAGGTTTCTGGCATCCAGGGAAGGGCGCTAGCGTTTTCCGGGGTGAGGCGAACGCAGTCAGGAACGCGTCGATGTCGATTGCTATAATCCGTACAGACACGCTTATCGGCATCATAAAGCCGACAGGCCACATCTGTTTCCCAAATCGTTTCCGTTTCGTCGTCTTCAATCAAGACCATGCAGCATTTGCCACAACCGTCGCATAGGCTTTCCCATTCTGCTTTGGTCATTTCTGATAGTTTTTTCGTTTTCCAATAGGGTTGAGCGTTTTCCTGATCACCTTTTGGCTTTGTGTTTCTCAATTTCTGTTTTGACGGCTCTGTCACGACAACGCCTAGCCGATCACGGACGATTTCAAAAATTGTCGAGATGCCTTGTTTTGAGCCGTCGGGTTTTGTTTCGGGCTTATTGATCATCCGAGGCGACCTGTTACCGGCTGGCACGAAATCGACCGTCACGTTCAACGCGTTGGAAGTCGCTCATTAATGTACGATAAAAGCTTGCGCGGGCATCAAGATCTTCGTAGCGGTCGGCGACATAGGCGCCGCTTAATTTTACGAGGGGGAGGCCGTCGTGCGCTGCAAGCATAAATTCGCGCCAAGCCGAGGCGGGAAGCGAACCGCCGGTAATGCGGTTCATCGGTTGATAGTTGTCATTGCCAATCCAAATGCCAGCCGTTATTTGCGCCGTATACCCAATAAACCAGGCATCACGCCAGTCGTTGGTTGTGCCCGTTTTGCCCACGGCTTGTCGTTTACCCAGGCGGGCGCGTTTGCCGGTGCCCGATGCCATGACCTGATACATGAGATGGGTCATGTCTTTGGCGACCTTTTTAGAGACGAAAGACGTCTCTTCTAATGGCGGTTGCTCCCAAAGAATATTGGCTTGATTGTCTTCAATTCGCTTGATGGCGTGACGGGGCGGCGCAACGCCATTCCCTGCGAAAGGCACATAGGCGGCGGTTAGTTCTTCGAGGGTTGCATCAAATCCGCCAAGGGCAATGCCCGCTTCTGCGCCTGGTATGGGGGAGGCGATGCCGAGCCGACGCGCAAGGCGAATGACCTTATTGCGGCCCACTTCTTCGGAGATTTGTACCGCAATCGTATTGACGGACCGTGCCATCGCTTCGGTGAGGCGCATTGGGCCATCAAACCGATCACCATAATTCGTTGGCTTCCATCCGGCGATATCAATCGGTTGATCAACCATCCGGCTTTGCGGGGTGTAGCCATTTTCCAGAGCGGCCGCGTATACGAATGGTTTGAATGCAGAACCTGGTTGGCGCCGTGCCATGGTCGCGCGGTTAAACTGGCTTTCCACATACGACCGCCCACCCACAAGGGCGCGCATTTCGCCCGTTGCGTTGTCAAAAGCAACAAGCGCACTTTGAGAGGCGCCAGCGGCTTTTGCATCCGCGTTTATGGCATTTGCAATGGCTTTTTCGGCAGCACGCTGCATTTCTTGATCCAGCGTCGTATAGATAACGAGATCTTTTTGATCCGGCCCGACAAGTTTTTTAGCGCGCTCGTGCACCATATCGAAAAAATAGCCGGTGCCGCTTTTTTGGCTGGGCGGTGCGACTTTTGCAGGGTTGAGCTTTGCCTCGCGTGCTTGTTCTTTCGAAATTGAAGTGGTCTCTAAGAGGTTATCAAGAACCTCAAGGGCCCGGTTCTGTGCGCCGAAGGGGTTTTGCGTCGGTGAAAGGGCGGAAGGCGCCTTTGGCAACCCTGCGAGCAAGACCGCTTCAGCAAGAGTAACATCGCGTACGGATTTATCGAAATATGTCTTTGCGGCGCTTTCGATGCCATAGGCGCCAGCACCCATATAAATCCGATTGAGATAGAGTGAGAGGATCTCGTTTTTTGAATAACGACCCTCAATCCAAATCGCGAGGAATGCTTCTTCGATCTTGCGAAGATAACTTTGCTCAGCACTCAGAAAAAGGTTCTTGGCGAGCTGCTGTGTAATGGTTGAACCACCTTCTGTGATGCCGCCTGCACGAATATTCGTAATAACCGCGCGCGCGATACCGCGCAGATCAACGCCATGATGCTTATAAAAGCGCCGGTCTTCCGTCGCGAGGAAGGCATCCACGAGATAAGGGGGGAGTTCGTCAACGCTGACCGCCTCTCCATAGCGCGCGCCGCGGGCGGCGATTTCTTTTCCATTGCGGTCCATCATCACAACGGACGGGAGGCGATTGACGGCCCATAGATCAGCACGCTTTGGTGGTTCCGGCGCGAGGATGAATATGGCGACAAACAATCCGGCAGACGCTGCAACGAAGCTGAGAGAAATGGCCGTAAAACTGCTCTCGATCAGGGTTGCGGTGACCCAGCCACGACGCTTAGTGGCACTGGTTTTCTCAACTTCCGTAGCCGCACTCGAACTCACCTTTGTCTCATTCGCGTTCGCTGACGTCATCCCGTCGGTTTCCGGGCTATGACCGGCAAGGCGGGCAAGGCGGACGCGTTCTTGTTTTTGTCTTTTCTTTCGGGCGGCTCCATGGCCAAGCGACAAGGACGCAAGGCCTGCCGTTACGTCACGTCTGACTTCTCCGCCTGCGCGCGCGATGACAGTCCCGGTTTTGTTCGTCTTGGCGGCGACTTTTGAGAAGGCGCTTTTGAGCATGCTGCCTGATGTATATGAGACTTGGTGAAGTCTCTTGCTAAGGGCGCCCGCCCAAGAAGCCAAGTCAGGCATTGATGCATCGTTGCGATGGCCCGAATTGTTGTCTTGATTGTGGTTTGGCGACACACTTTTTTCAGGAGTGAGGGCGTCGTCTGGAGGTCGGTCTCCTTTGGACTGTTTTGGGGACTGTTCTGGGCCCTGTTCCGGGGATTGTTCCAGTATCGCATTATTCTCAATTGCCGATAGGCCGTCTGATCGCCCTTCCGACCGATATTTCTGCGTCGCCTGTTCCAGGGCGGCCCGATCTAAGGCCGCAAGATCCATTTGTGTGTGCCCCTGACTGGAAGGATGACGCGGAGGATCACTGGGAGGATCACTGGGATGATCACTGGAAGGGTGATTTGAAGGTTGCCCTGAAGATTGCCTTGAAGATCCGTTGGCGCCGCGGCTAGGGGGCGTGGTAACAATTGGCGGTGGCTCGGCGCTTTCGGTGTCAATGTTGGTTGAACCATCGACCAGGTGGTCTGCTGCGGGTTCTCCCCGGTTTGGACGATCTAAGTTATCTGCTGACAGATTGGGATCTTTTGTGGTTGAGCCCGGTACGACTGAGCTTGATACGCGTGAGGCTGGCCCCTCTGCCGGCTTTTCGTTCGCCCTATTCAACCTGTTATCGCGGGTGCCCTCACCGTCGGTTGGTCGCTCCAAATTTCGCTCTGGGTGAGGCCGTGCAAGGGGCTGCTCCGGTTGGTCGCTGGCTTTAAGAGCGCCTGTTCCCAATGGTGTGGCCGAAGGAGGGACTGGGGGAGTGACTGGGGCAGTGACTGGGGCAGTGGCTGGGGGAGTAGCCGAGGGAGTGACCGGTTTGCTTTCTGTTGTGCCGGTCGATGGGGTATCGTCGTGCTTGTCTTCCATACGTTTTAATTCGTCGTCCCAAAAATCCGTCAGAAAACAGCGTTTCAGCCAATTGCTCTCCGATTACCGTCTTCTAACCAGTCGCGAGTACCATTGTGTAGCGCGCGAATGAGGGCAAGTGCGAGGCGCTGCATAGCACGCCAATGCCAAACCGCCAATTCTTTCAAGTTTCAAGCGTGCTGTGGTGGCTGATTTGTAACGCGGGACGTGCCATTGGCGCGCAAGACGTGGGTAAGAAACGAATAAAGCCAGCCTTCGCTTGAAGACTGGCTTTACTCGGGGGGATGTTCTGACAATCCCTCCTTGTAGGGTGCTCTACATCTTTGATTTGTCGGTTGAACAATTGTTCGACCTATTGCTGAGTTAATGCACGGGAACCATCTACCGATTACACTACTCGGCGAAGCAATCTAAAGCGCCTCCGTTTCAATTGGAACCAGAACGGCGCTTTAGGCTATTGATTTTACGCATTTCCTTAACGCCAACCGCACACACTTGGCTTGGAAATGCTTTAGAGTCGGTGTTAGAACCGCACGCCAATGCCGATACCGGCAACAATTGGGTCAAGATTAACATCGACCGTGTTAACGAGATTACCCGTCGTCAAGGTGGCTGTGGTGTCGATATCAATATATTTGACATCCGCATTCACAAACCAACGATCATTAATCGGAATATCGACACCTGCCTGGAAGGCGACACCGAAGGAATTATCGAGATCCGTGTCCGTCGTGCCGATTGCGTTGTTCAGGGCATCTGTTGAATCGGTACTGTAGAAGGCGGTGAAGTTCACCCCGACACCCACATAGGGTCGAATGGGTCCATTGGGCGTGAAGTGATATTGGAACGTCAAGGTCGGCGGCAGCACCATCGTCTCCGCGATCTCAAGACCGGCGAGGGAACCTTCCCCCACAATGTCATGTGCCGTTGTCGCCGCAATCAGTTCAGCAGCGATATTGTTCGTAATGAAGTAAGAAAGATCGATCTCCGGAGAAAAACCATTGGTGACGCCGACCTCTGCGTCGGGAAAGCTTGGCAGGACCGCGCTCGATTCCTCCGTCGGGGCAACGATAATACCCCGCAGACGCAGCTGGAAATCGCCCTGGTCTGCATGCGCGGAGCCGGCGGTCATAACGCTCAATGCTGAAGACGCGAGTAATGCCAACGACAGGTGCAAGGCGTTTGATCCCTTTCCTATGCTGGCGATGCCTGTGTTGGCGATTCTTGTGTTAGCGATGCTTGAATATTCTGGTTTGAAATTGACTGTTTTTTGGTGGAGCATTTCATTCCCCTCCTGATTAAAGTTGATGCGAGAGGCCTAGCAAATGCCAATGGTGCAATTTTGACTTAGGTCAGCTTGATTTGAGCATAAGTGCACAAACAGGAAATTATTTATTTATGATGATAAATGCGTGATTTGATTTAGGTCATGAAGGGGTTTTTGTTTTGTGGCAGCGGCGTTGGATTTGTAAAATTCAGTATCGTGATGGAAATCCTGAATTCATTTCTGGGCGGTAATCGTTTCGGACATTTTTGTAAGGTGCCACTTCAACGGCTATCGCCAGTGATCTTCGCCGCGGTTGTAAATTAAGGTCTTCGTTCTAGGTCTTTGATTTGTCGGTCGAACAATTGTTCGACCTATTGCCGAGTTGATGGACCGGAACCATCAACCGATCACACTTATCGGCGAAGCGCTCTAGCGTAAACCAAGGACTGGAAACGATGCCCTCTTTCACCTATGACAAGTCGGCCGTGCTATACGGCATCGATGGGAATTTTCTTGAATGAAACGCTTGCTATTATTGCGCCATGCAAAATCCAGTTGGGCGGTCGGGGGTGTTAGCGGTGCCGATGGGCAACCAATTCGCGATTTTGACCGCCCTCTGAATGAACGCGGGCGCCTTGCAGCCCATGCGATCGGAGCGTATTGCGCGAAAAATACCGTGCAGCCGGATATGATATTCTGTTCTCCGGCCGCACGAACGCGCGAAACCCTATCGCGCATCGAGGCATCATTCTCCCGCCGTCCGCCCGTTATTTTTAAGGATGTGTTATACTTGGCGAGTGCTGATCGCCTGCTGCAGGAGATCGCCTCCGCGTCGGATCGCGATCATGTGTTGATGGTGATCGGCCACAATTCCGGCCTTGAGGATGTGGCGATGTTTTTGTCGAACCCGGAGACAAGTGATCATGGCGCGCTGCAAACGCTGATGCGAAAATTTCCAACGGGCGGCCTTGCTGACTTCCATCTCGATATTGGGAATTGGTCAGACATCGACCGAAGTACCGGCGCCTTGCAGCGCTTCATCACACCGAAGTCTTTGATTGCTCATTAAGTTTTATAGATACTAAAACTGTCAGTCCAATCAGTACAGATATTGTGGTGCGTTTTCCGACGGTTGTTGCAAGACCCAGACGCCGCGTTCAAGACAGGCAACGCCCGCCCATCGGTCCGATCGTCCGTTATAAGAAAGACGTTGTTCGAAGTTGCGGCACCGTAATGGTTTGCGTGTTGGCCCTCCGGCGAGTTCTAATTCTGAACCTGGGGCTTTGCGCAGTAAGCTATCAAAGATGTAGCCGCGGACAATGCCGTCTTTTTCCACGAGGAACCAGCGTTTACCCACAACGCGCCCAACAGCAATGACACCGTCCCCAGCGGTGAGGGTTTCCATAATCGGGTAATCGGTAGACGGACCAGAGCGGACATTCGCGTTGCGGGTTACGGCATATAACCCAAGCTCGGTTTCTAATTTATCCGCAAGCGTCAGTTCCGCCGGGTAGGGAGGGCGGTCATTGCGACTTGATTTGACATTACCGAGAACGGCGGCGCCGGCTTTAACCCAGCCAAAGCTTTCCTTGCCGCGCCAATCATAGCGCTCTCCCGCTGTGCCACGTGAGACGGCCTGAAGAAAGAGTGGTTCAAGGGCGCGGTGCTCGCTGCGCGGCAGGGAAACGCCAAGCGGCGATCCTGCGGCATAGTTCGCGCCCCGCGAAGCACCGGAATAGCCGGATGTTGAGGCGCAGGCGCTTACGAGAATAAGGCCGGTTAAACCCAGGATGAGGTTGCTAAAACGCGTGACTAGAGCTTTTTGCGTTCCGATGGAATCGGAACGCCGCTCTAAGTTCATGTTTGGTCGCGATTCTTTTGCGTGTGACCGAATACATTTATACGCAAAGCGCTCTAGCCGATGGGGGGCGGAAGATGTTTCAACGGATTGCTCACAAGGGACGGCCATAAGATGGTGCTTTCATCGGGGACGCGAACGTCATATCGCGCCTTAGCGCGTCTCCGGGCGATGTGTGAACATTTTGCCAGTAAGACGCCTAAAACAAAATAATAAAGCGATTGCGATATCTCAATTGATTCGAAATTACTTTACCGGTGTTCATTGTAAACGAAGCCGCTTTGAGCACCAAGGGCCAGGTTGGGCTATGATAGAAGAATGACGTCCTGTTAAGAATTTCCAGCTCAACCGGTAATCAATTGAGCTGGAAATGCATGAGCAGCAATCGATTCGATTATGCGACGATGCGGATGCTGGCTCGGCGCGAGCAGTAATTCCTTGCCACACGCCGCAACCGCTTACGCCGAATGAAGTCGCGTTCTGGTCCGCGGGCGGACACAGTGCAAACACGCTCGCGTCCACGGCGTCTGTAAATGATTTCTTCCGTAACAACGATCCGGGCACGACCACGCGCGGGGATGACTTCACGGAAGACGATTTCTCGTCCGCGCCGATACCCACGTCTTGGGTGCACATTAGCAACGCGCACATGAACGACGGGCCCACCATGGTGTACTCGATCCGCCCAGTCGTTTGAACGGTAAATCACGTCATGACGCGTGTTGTAAAAGCGTGCGTTCGCGGCGCTCCATTTTTGGTGGACTTCCCCTCTATCGTGCCCCGCCGCTTTGGCGGTGGATATGCCAAACATGAGGGCGCCCATGACCGCTAAAAACGCAGCGGTCACGAGCTTTGCGACAGCCGCATGGCTGCGTGCGCCAGCGCAAATTACTTCTGCTTTATAAAAACTCGGTACTGACAGACGCGGTGTGGTGGTTCCACCATTGGACGACATTTTCTCTGACCCTCTTCTAGCAACGCCCCAGCTGCCTCGTTATTGAACCTAAGCGTGCAATGCGGCGAGAATGGGCGTGCGAAAAGGGAAGTTGACGACGATACTAAGGCGGCCCGGCCGCGCTTTGGCCATATTCCGGGCTAAAGCGCCTAGGTTTCAATCGGAGTCAGAACGGCGCTTTTCGTTGTTTATTTGACGCATTTCCTTAACGCCAACCGCACACACTTGGCTTGGCAATGCTATCGATGGTTGACGCGTGGCGCCACTATGGTTTTGATTTCCATCGTCAGTGTGGTGATGAGTCATTGACGACAGCCCATTCACGGCGATCAATCGAGAAACGCACGGCCCTCCCGGTCCTCGATTTCAATGATCCAAAGATCGGGGTCGAATCCGGTTTCCTTTTCAAGCCACCCATCGATCGCGTCTTCTTCGGTGGGTCCCCCTAAAGGGTCGCGCCATTCTTTTATCCCGTCGGCCCCTATTATCTCATAAAAAACCTGGGCGCGCCGATCGGTGATCGCGTCACCGGTAATAGAGACTTTAATGGCAATGGCACCCGCGTCAGGGTCGCCGCGCCTTGCAATAGTGGCAAAGGCTCCTGCGGCTTCGGCTCGGCGCAGGTGGGCAGCAGCGCGGATATGAGTTTTAAGGCGCATCCCATCATATTTAGAGCGTCGAGCAAAAAGTGTGCAACGGTTTTTGCGTTAAACGGTGCGACGGCCATAGAGCATTTCTAGCTTACGCGGTAATTTGGATGGCGTCTTAAACGCCGCCAGGCCCAAGCATCCGGG
Organism: Pseudomonadota bacterium; assembly: GCA_039025235.1. Classification (GTDB taxonomy): domain Bacteria; phylum Pseudomonadota; class Alphaproteobacteria; order Caulobacterales; family Parvularculaceae; genus MED-G105. Next base: position 132,145 of record JBCCOS010000009.1, on the reverse strand, counting down.
CCCAAGCATCCAGGCCCAAGCGTTCTGGCCCACGCCTCAGGAAACAAACGTTTCTAAAGTTTCGTTCACAACGCGACGCATGCTTCCTTGGGAAAAAGGCCTACGCCGCGTTAGCGGACTTTTTTACGCGTTGGTCTCCTGCCAACTGTTGTTGGCGCTGCTGCAAAACTTCCTGTCGATAGGCTTCGATGCGTTCCAGTTGAGTAAGCTGGTCATACCGGACAGTGTGACGGGGTTTGACCACGCTTTTACCCTTGTTTGCCGCGGTAGTGCTCGTAGTCATCGGTGCCGGCTCTTCCGTTGTTTGCAACGACGACGCACCATTGCCGCTTTTTGAGGACGTGCTTGGGGCGGCGTCTTGAGGGTTGCGTCGCGTCGGCGTTTTTCTCTTCGGTATCACGAGGCGGGCAGTTAGCCCTTCGCCGGGGGCGCTGTCCAAGTCAAGCCGACCATCGTGTAACGCCGCCAACCTGTATGCCAGTGCGAGCCCAAGGCCCGCACCGTCGGTACCGCGAACACCCGCGCCATGGGCGTCCGTAAATCGGGGGCCTAGGCTCGCTAAGGCATCGGGGCTCATGCCCACACCGGTATCGGAAACCTCGAAAACGGTTTCTTCTTCCGTTGCCGAAAGGCTCAAGCGTACAGTGCCGTCGCTGGTAAATTTAATGGCATTGGTGAGGAGATTGATAAGGACCTGCCTGATGGCGCGCGGGTCCATCATGCGTTCTTCGTTTACGAAATTGCCTGCAGCTGTTCGCTCGCCATTTTTTTCGCTTTTGTCGTTTTGGTTTTCATCAATCTCGAAGAGTAACTCTAAACCAGCAGCCTCAGCGGCCTGGCGGACCATTGCCGCGCATTCGCGCGCAAGCTCTGCCGGTTGGCATAAGACCGGCGTGAGCTCTAAGCGTTCAGCATCAAGTCGCGCCATATCAAGGATTGTCACCACGAGGTCGAGCAGATGCCGTCCAGAATTACGGATATCGTTCGCATACTCATGATATTTCTGATGTCCCATCGGGCCAAATGTTTCGGTGCTCATGGCTTCGGCAAAACCAATGACCGCATTGAGGGGCGTTTTCATCTCATGGCTTAGGTCAGCAAGGGCCGCGGCGCTGGCTTTTGCATCGGCACGCGACTTTTCTGCGGCCTGTTGAAGAGTGTGACGCTCTTCAGTCACAGCGGTGGTATCAACGACAATAAGAGACAGCATGCCATCAGTTTGTTGGGCGACATGCATATCAAACATGCTGATCGTTCCATCCGGTTGGCGCGCGCGACCGCTGACAATGCGCGCGTCGGGAGAAACAAGGGCGTTGATAATCCGGCTGCGTTCCTCTGGTAAGAACACATCGGCGAACCGATCCAGGCCAGGTTCGATAGCGATAGCAAAGCGCAAATCGATATCACTTGGGGCTGAAACGAGGCGACCATCGCGGTCAAGCGTTACCACAAAGGCGTCGCGCGTCGAAAATGTCAGTGTCGCCTTTTTGCTCGGTTTATGAGACGGCACGGAATGAGAAGCCGATTGCGCACGCGTCTGTCGATCGAACGGGTTGTTTGATGGCATGCTTGTTTTGGGGCCTCTCGCGCCGGTATCACCATTTCCTTGGGACAGCATCGCGATGACTCGGCCAAAGAGGCCAGTTTTTTTCTTTTGTCTGACCGTTTCTTCTTGTTGCATCGTCATATTCTCGATCGGCATTTGGGCTCGTTGTCGCTTTTCCACTGGATAAGACGAAGCGTCTTGCCCCTCTGAAAAGTCTCGACTGATTCCAGCCGCCTGATTGATTCCAGCCCACTGTTGGCGATCGGCATCGGTTTGGTCGTTCCGGTGAGCACTACCGGAATTTTTTTTGGTGTGACCGATGTCTGCGTTCATGTTTTATTGACCCTAATTAACAGAGCCTAAGCTGCGCCAATGGCGGTTAACAAAGTATAAAAAGCAGGCAAAATTGCGCGCGTTCGGATGCGAAACAAATTGTCTAGCAAATTCTCAGTTATTTAGAGAGAAATGATCGCTAAACCCATCTCGAATTTAGTGATAATCTGGGTATTGTTAAGCACGCGCTCTTAATGAACTGTCGGTAATGCTGATGATGGGTCAGCAAGGGCGTTCATGGACGCTGGGCTTTCGTGGTCGGTTTTTTTAGGCTTAAGGTCTTAATCAGTCGGCGGTAATTGGATGAGGCGCGAGATTAACGCATTCGGTCGATCGGTATGATCGTAATGGGCGCAACGGTCTTGGCATGTCGGCATTAATTGGGAGTGTGGGATTGGGCGTGTGGATGTCAAATTTCTTTTTGGGCGGATACCTTCAAAATTCCATGATCTTTAATGCGCCAGTTCGGGAACGATGGCGTCTTTGCCAGTGCAGACCGGTCGTATCATACAAGTTTTTCAATAATTTTAGCGGGAGCATTAGCATGTTGAGTAAGCTAACACCGGTCAGCCGTTTGAACTTTGGCCTTATTAAATTGGGGCGTATTGGCTTCGCGACGGCTTGTGGTCTTGCAGCGTCAACGGCCGCGTCGGCGGATTCGCTTGCACAGCCTGATGATATTTCATTGGAGCAGCAGGCCGCTGCTTATGTTCAATTCCGTGAAGATGTTGCGGCAATTGAATCCACGCCGATGACAAGTGCTGAAGCGACACGAGAGGCGCACCGTCGACTATCCGCCCACAACGCGAATGATCTGTCCGCTGGTTGGGTGGCGTATGCGGCCCTTTTGGCGGCAGACACAGAGGAGTTTGCTAAAGGGCTGAAAAAACAGGTCCGTTCACGCAAGCGGTTTCGTGGTTTGCGCGGCCGTGATGCCCTGGTTGCGCGCTTATCGGAAAACCCGACCTATGGCAGCAAAATACCAGGGGCCGATGCTGCGATTGAGCGCGTGCTGGCGATGGCAGTGCAAGATGGCAAGCGCATTGTTACGCTTGGAGAGTCATTTAAAACGCAAGCCTATGCCATGCAAAAGACCCGTTGGGGCAAAGCACGCATTAAATCGAGCTCTGCCCGGATCATCGATGCTGAGAAGTTTGCAAAAAGTCGTCCGATCCCATTTGCACCGGAAATGAAAGGTGAGACTGATCGCGGTGTAACGGCACCGTCTCTGGCTTCGCTTCAGGGCAATTGGTCACCCGATTGGGGGGCGTCAGAAGGTTCTGGCAAAATTACTGAACCAAATGCGCAAGTGATTATGAACCGTGTTTTGAACCTTGCGGCGCGCTATGCTGTTGGTGCCACTAATCCTAAGCTTGTCACGGCGTTTGCCCGTAATGATCGATCGTCACGGTGCCTGCATATGTCGACGCTCACGTTGAAGCAGTGCATCGCTGCGACGCGCACCCCTTATGAGGAAGCCTTCTGCCTTGGCGAGCACGGCTTAAACGATGTTGCTGGATGTCTCGGTTGGGTCGCCGGGCCAGAGCGCGCGCAAACAGCGGACGCCAGCTAGAGCGCTGGTCGGTTACATTGGTTCATGGTAAGATCGTTTCAGGTTTACGCGCATTCGACGTTGCGCCTGCGGTTTGTGTAGGGAGCTTTATGACAAGATACTGAAAAGCAGGACAACGATCTCTAACAACGCCAACATCTAACCAAAAGCCGCTCGTCATGGGCGGCTTTTTTTGTTGATGCGCCCAGGCCAGCGCCAGGTGCCAAGACTAAGACCAGCGCCAGCGACAAGCCAGCGCCAGGCCAATGAAACCGGGTCGTGGATCTCGCCGCCAAGGACGGCCAATCAACGGACACGAAGGAATACCAACTCATTCGATGGGTTGGTGGTATCAGCCGTCGGGCATTGAGACGGGATGTCTCATCATTCCGGATTGTGAACGGACTTGCATGCAGACGTTGTCCCACTTAGGTATTTTGCATGACAAGTTTTGAAGATATCGTGGCTGACTTCTCATTTCTAGATGATTGGGATGATCGTTACAAATACCTGATCGATCTGGGGCGGCACCTTCCTGAATACCCGGAAGATCGCCGCGATGACGCCCATAAAGTGAAGGGTTGTGCCAGTCAGGTTTGGTTGGCATACGATATAAGTAAGTCTGACAATCCGTCAGACCCGACCATTTCTCTTGCTGGCGATAGCGATGCCCATATTGTAAAAGGCCTCGTTGCCGTTCTGTTGTCCTTGTACTCCGGAAAAACCGCAAACGAAATCGCCAAACTTAATGCCTTAGATGCATTAGCGCCCCTATCGTTGGACGGTCATTTAACACCACAACGTACGAACGGACTAGCGTCAATGGCGGTCCGCATTCAGGATATAGCAAAAGCGGCCCTATCCTAAATTCGTCCTTGCTTATGAATTAGAGCGCCGGGCGATCACATTGGATCAGTGTAGGGTCTGCTCAGGCACACGCAAAGGACAATTTTCGGCAAAGGATATTGTTCGGTGGCAATTATTCTGATGTCAGGTGTTTTTGCGCTCGCGCAACGCCATATCAAATTGCTATTTGAACGGCCGTCCTTTAATTCTGCGCATGGTAAAGGTGGAATGTCGCTTATGACTTGTCACTCAAACCGAAATACTCAAAAGGTTCTCGGTGCGCGTGCCATTTGGCGACAAAACATAAGCGGATATTGTCCGTTTAAGGATATTATTGGGTTCGCTAAATTGAACGCAATGACAAAAGACTTAAAGTATATCCGGGCCAAGTATATCCGGGCCAAGTATGTGCGGTTAGCATCATGGGAATGCGTAAAATCAACAACATAAAGCGCCGTCCTTCTACCAATTGAATCGGAGGCGCTTCAAAGCGGCCGAGTGTCCGCGCGGGAGATCATTTGTGAGACGTAAGTTCATTTCATCAGTGTTCGCATTGTGGTCCGTTTGTATGCCAACGGTTTATGCCCCGTCTGTTTATGCACAGGCGCTTGAGGTGCCCGATTCGAGTGACTTAGAAACCATGTTTGAGGCCGGGTATGCTGCGATTTTTGCCTGTTCCAGCCAATTCATCGCGGGGCGAAGTCTTGAACAAATTACCAATTTGGAAATTACGGCATCTGACACAGAACCCCATACGGTTGCTGGCGAGCCACCAAAATTCTCCGTTGACTTTGAGAATAAGACTGTGTCGGTGCCGTTTTCAACGGGGTATCCACCCATTCATGCGGCCTTTCGTGAAGGCATCGGTTGTTCGGTCTTGCCTTGGGGGGCTGACATCAACGCCAAAGACGACCTTCCGACACTTTCGAAAAAACGTCCCTCTTATAACCGCGATGACGATCAATGGCCCGAGACGGGGCCTATTAAAGTTGCTGCGACGCTGAAGTCTTATGCGCCCGCGTTGGAAAAAGTTGTTGATCGTGTTTTCGATCCCGAAATCTATGGTACAGGATCGCGGACGATCGGTGTCATTGTTCTGCACAAAGGCGAAGTCGTCGCAGAGCGCTATCGGGACGGATTTGGTCCGCATACACAATACCGAACATGGTCAACGGCCAAGAGCCTCGCATCAGCTGTTGTTGGAGTTGCCATCCACCGGGGGATCTTACCTGACCCATCCACGCCTGTCTCAATACCTGAATGGTCCGATACGAACGATCCAAGGCGTGCAATCACATTGGAAAATTTGCTGCAGATGGCGAGCGGGTTGGGAACCGTTGTTCCTGATGTGGGCTCCGCGACTGAAGCGGCTTACTTTGCTGGGATCAATTCGGCAGCGGACGCAACATCGCGTCCCTTGGTTCATGCGCCTGGCACCAAATTTCACTACTCAAACTATGACACGCTCCTTCTGATGCGGGCGCTCAAGGCGGCTATGGGAAAGCCTCAAAAATACCTTGATTTCCCCTACAGGCGTCTATTTGACAAGATTGGTATGCATAACACTTTTGCAGAAACAGATGCATACGGAAATTTTGTCATGAGTAGCCAAGTATATACGAATGTTCGAGATTTAGCACGGTTTGCCTATCTTTATCTCCAAGATGGTGTCTGGGAGGGCGAGCGTATTCTACCTAAGGGTTGGGTCCGCTACAGCTGCACACCGACAACGGCGGAAGCGGATCTGGAGGACTATATCCATTACGGTGCGCAGTGGTGGATGTATGATCTCACTTTTGATCCGACCGATGGTATCGACGATTTCAGGATATGTTCAACCAATGGTGCACGTGGTCAGTATGCCGCTTTTTCGCCAGAGCATGATCTGGTTATTGTACGGCGCGGTATCGATGCTTGGTCGGGTGACGGCTTCAAACAAAAGCGATTCTTTGAAGATGTCGTGCGGGCCGTGGCCGGTAAGAAGTGAACCGCCCCTGCTGACCTCTGATCAAAGCACGTGTAAGCGCTTCCAACTTTCAAGAGAAATGACGGGGAACAGGCCCGTTATTTGTCTTTCAAAGCGCCGCTGTTTCAATTGGAATCAGAGCGCCGCTCTAGGTCTTTGATTTGTCGCGCTTCTTTTGCCGAGTTGATGGACGGGAACCATCAACCGATCACACTTATCAACGAAGCGCTCTAGGCATTTCCTAAACGTCAACCGCACACACTTGGCTTGGAAATGCTTTATGCTATTTCTGTGGTCGTTCTATCCGCAATCACGTTAGAGCTGACTGATTTTTTCTCAGGCGCGCTTGGATCACGAAAGCTGTGGTCACGGTCTTGGTTGCTGTTTTGCTTACGGTGTGGCTGATCTTTATCAATAGCGCTGATTGCGCGTTTGTTATCGCATTGATTGCTAAGGTCGTCTCCATCATAGTCCTTGAAGTCAAAGCCCCTCAGTTTGAGGTCTGCACGGATTTCAACGATGCGCTCGTGAAGGGCTTCCTCTAAAAACTGCATTTGGCGCTCGAAAATCGGCTTGTCCCGGAGCTCTTCAATGGCTTGGCAGGCATAGACGACGGTTGACGGTTCCCGTTCGAACTCAATTGAAACCTCACGCATGCTCAGTTGGCCGACGATATGTGACAAATACATTGCAATTTGACGAGCAAAGGCCACATTCGCTTTCTGCCGACTGCTCATGGTAAGGCGCCCCAGTGAATTGTTAAAGGCTTCGGCCATTACATTAAGTGCTGCCATGGTGACGCGCGCGCGGTAAAGTTCCGAACTCCCGCTATGTCTCTGTCGCATTTTCGTCTCTCCCTGTCTCGTAGTCTTTTGCGTTTGTTCTGGGTCAGCGAATTGGTCGCCGATTTCCGGTGCGCTCAGAATACGGTAAATGCAACAGCGTTCGATAAGTCTTTAAAAAGAACAAAAAATGGAGAATTTCGTTAAGCTTAATAACTGTTTAAGAAGTTAGTGACAGCACGAGGCAAAAGGCGAGAACGACTGCAACGGCAAGAGCCATAAACCCAATGGGCCATGCGCGCGCTAGCTGTCCTTCTGGCCCGTGAACACTATAAATCCGTGACATCCAGCCCATGAACCAAGTGCGAAAAGCATCCCAGCTCAGGCGCCATACGGCACTTGTCGCATCAGCACACCAACCGGCGAGGGCTCTCCCGGGAATGCGATAAAACCAGTCTGTGTCAAGATTATCTGACGGTATCTCAGCGGGGTACCATTTCATGACTTTGAGTACCGCAAAAGCGATCACCGCCCAAATCAAGAGCTGCGTTTGTTCGACAATATGATAGGCGCTGTAGGGATGATAATCGTTGAGTGCCTTGGGGTCAGGGAGATAAGCATAAAGCGTTTCTGGAAAGAGGCCGATAGCAATACACAGAACTGACGAAATACCCATAGCGACCAGCATATGGGGCGGTGCTTCTGATGGTCTTTTGCCGCTATCATGGGCAAAAAACGTGAAAAACGGAATTTTGATACCGGCGTGTTCCAGCACGCCAGCGGAAGCGAATAACAGGATCAACCAGATCCAGAAAAGATGTTCCGCCCCCGCTGCATCAATGATAAGTCCCTTGGTGACGAAACCGGCAAAGCCAGGGAATGCAGAAATCGATAGAGCGCCAATGATACACATAACCATGGTCGCGGGCATCGATCGGTATAGCCCGCCAAGCTCAGTCGCGTTTGCGGTGCCGGTGCGATACATCGCGGCGCCAACCGCCATGAAAAGAAGACTCTCAAAAATGATATTGGTGAAGGCGTAACCGGTCGCGCCATTAATGGCGCCAAGGCCGATGCCGACCAGCATGAAGCCGACCTGGTTATTGATGGAGTAGCACAGGACTTTTCTCAGATCATTTTCAATCAGCGCGAAAAAGATCGGAAAGATCGTCATCACGGCGCCGATATAAATCAGCGCTGGTTCACCCGGAAATGCCCGTGCGATCGAGGCGACCGCGAGCTTAGTGGTAAACACGGAAAGCACAATTGAACCAGTGAATGAAGCTTTCGGGTAAGCGTCCTGAACCCAATTATGGAGGAGGGGGAAGGCCGCTTTAATGCCGAATGCGAGGAATAACACGAGGCCCGATGCTTTGACGGCGCCAGTCTCATCCCTCAGCCCCACTTCATTAAAGGCAAGAGATCCTGTCTCGCGAAAGACGAGCACCACACCGGCAAGGAGCATCGTGCCGGACAGCACCTGGATGACAAGATAGCGCATGCCCGCGAGGAAGGTGGCGCGGGTGCCTGGCGCCCAAACGAGGAATACAGACGTGATGGCCGCGATTTCCCACCAGACAAAAAGTGTCAGGAAATCACCGGACAGCACCCCGCCGAGCGCCGCCGCTGGATAGGAGAGACTTGCGAAAACCTGCGATCGGTCGCGCTCGTGCCAGCCATAAATGATGTTAATTGCCGCAGCGATATGAAAAACAATGGCGAATAAACGACCCAGTGGATCGATCCGCACCATTGTGACATCTTCGCCGAAAATCTTTAACTCACCAAAGCTGGTGAGGCCGAGCCGCCATAGTAGCGCGCCGCTCATGGCGACGGCCAACAGCATAAAGGGTCGTCGGAACGCCCCGAACTGGTGCGGGAAGAGCGCAGCAACGCAGGCTCCAACAAACAGAATCACCGCTGGATTGGTCGATAAAACCGTGAGGAGATTACTCAAGTTCGTCATAATAGCCCTCTTTGCGGCTGACGAATTTGCGTAAGTGACGCCCCGCCATGACGATAAACATAAAGCTACCGAAACCCCAAACGGCAAAAAACACCGGGATTGCTTCGAGGGCGAAATGCAGTTCTTTCTTTTGGAATGCCGGGATAAAGCCAGCGATCACTGCCATTAAGCCGGCGACGCCCAAAAATATCAAAAAGCCACGGCGAAACCCGGGCGTGTCGGCCCAGCCGGGGTCCTTTTTATGATCCTCCGCCATGGGCCCTCGCAAATATTGTTGTGGTGACGTGCTTCGCCGTTACTCCAGTGCCGCTGCTAAGAACAGTGTTGTTGGCACAGCCGCCCAAAGCATGGCGAATATTGCGGTAATCCATTGCGGGATTTCGGAATAATCCAATGCCGGCCATTGCTTGGTCAAGGCGATGCCAAATAAGGCATGGAGGCCAAATATGACTGCCATTGCAATTTGTAGCCAAATCATAGGCTCGGGTTCCACGGTCAACATCACGGTCATTGAGAGCATGTCGTCGAAATTGCTCACAAACGATACCGAGTGATACGGACAATCGCGGTCTCAGGATTAATTGCGAAAGACGAGACGTGGCAGCCCGACAGAACGTAAGGGCAGCAGAAGCCCATTGAAGTCGATGTGTTTCATGAAATCCCATTAGCCAAGCTCCGCGATGGGGGCGAGATAGTCGTAGAGCCCGTTGGCGGTGAAGAAAAGAATGATGGCACCTATCGCGGTGAGGATAGGGGGCATGACACAGAAGAATGGCGCTTCTTTTATGGCTGACCAATCGATTGCGAGATTGGGGCCGATAGCCATCGCTTCTTTTTGCTGGGATTGGTTTGTCGGTGTCGCCGCGGATAGGTTGGTGGCCTTAGGGGTGCCGATAAGCGCAACAAGGGGCGTTCCATCCTTGCGTAACAGACCAAGGGCTTTGCCATCCTCGCGGGTTTCTGGTGATAGGTAAAAGGCCTGAATAGGGATCGATAGCAGATATACCACATTCAAAAGCGATGATAAAATCAGTATCGCGATGATGGCAAATTCTCCAGCATCAGCGGCACCAAGCATCAGGAGGAATTTGGGCCATGACCCGCCGAGCGGGGGCAAGCCAACAATGGACATGGCCCCAATGAAGAAAACAGTAAAGGTGATCGGCATGGTGCGGCCGAGCCCGCGCATTTCTGAAACCAGTGATTTGTGCGCGCCCACATAAATGGCGCCAGCGCACATGAAGAGCGTCATTTTGCCAAGCGCGTGCATCACAATCTGTAAGGCGCCGCCCATGACGCCCATGCTGGTTGCCAGCATGGCGCCGAGGGTTACGTAGGCAAGTTGTGAAATGGTCGAGTAGGCGAGGCGTGCTTTTAAGTTATCTTGTCGCATGGCGATCAGCGAGGCGAGGATGATTGAGATCCCGGCAATCCAGAGATAGAGGGTACCGGCGCCCGTATCGACCATAAATTCAATACCGAAAATATAGATGACGATTTTCAAGACGGAAAAAACACCCGCTTTAACAACGGCAACCGCATGGAGAAACGCAGAGACCGGCGTTGGCGCCACCATGGCGTTCGGGAGCCAGGGGTGGATCGGCATCAGCGCCGCCTTGCCGATGCCAAAAGCAAAGAGCCCTAATAATATCGGTGCGACGGGCCCGGCTTCATCTACATTGGTGGCGAGAATGCCGCCCACGGTAAAGTCCGTGGTCCCCGCAATAGCATAGGTCCACACGATCGCCGGTAAGAACAGGCCGATGGAGGTTCCCATCAGTATACCAAGATAAATGCGCCCGCCATTGCGTGCTGTCGCATCGCCCTTGTGCGTCACAAGTGGAAAAGTCGACAGCGTCAGAATTTCGTAGAACACAAACAGCGTGAACAAGTTGGCGGCATAGGCAACGCCAATGGCCGACGCGATAGCCACAGTAAAGCACATATAAAACCGTGTTTGGTTCGGCTCGTTATGGCCGCGCATATAGCCAATCGAATAAAGTGAATTCACAATCCAAAGACCGCTTGCAAGGACCGCGAAGACGGCGCCTAAGGGCTCGACCTTGAAGGCGAGGGGGAGACCCGAAACGACATTGACGAAGAAATAGCCAGGCCGCGCCCCTTCCCCTACGGCAAGGAAGACCGTCAGTGTCATGAATAGAGTAAAGGCCCCTGAGATCAGTGTCGCCGCCTCGCGTAAATTGGGGGCGGTTCGAAAAGTCCAGACGCCGAGGAACCCAACAAGTGGGGCCAGCATGGAGAAGATGATAGCGCTCCCCGGAGAGATCATTGTATGCCTCCCGAGTGTCTCGTTCTTTTGACCGGCGATCCTTCGCGACGCGACCCTAAGGTTTCGAGCCTTAGGATGAGGGGGAGCGGACGAGGACGGATACACGAACCCTCATCCTGAGGAGCGTTCTTCAGAACGCGTCGCGAAGGATCGCCAAAGGCTCGGTCGGGGCTTAACTCTATCCTTCGCGACGCGAAGCTAAGGCTTCGCTCCTCAGGATGAGGGTTTGAATGAATTGCGAGAGCAGAAGTATGCACCACCATCAAGTGCCTCCCATGAGAGAGGCAGCAGCACGCTCGGCAAGACCAGCCGTCCAATCCGTGCGCACGCCGAGATAAAGATTAGCACCGGTCATGAGCCATAGTGGGATCAGCATGGACAACGGGGCCTCGCGGACCGGATTGGCAAGGGGCCCTTCTGTCGGGACCGGACGCAGGACCATCAGCTCGATAATGCGGCCCACATAAATAACGGCGATGAGGGACGAGGCCACGACCAAAAAGCCGAGGGCCGGCTTGCCGGCATCAAATGCGGCCTGCAGCAAATACCATTTGGAGACAAAACCTGCCGTTAAAGGAATGCCAACCAGTGACAGACCAGCGACAATAAAAGCTGCCGCGGTAAATGGCATTCGACTGATCAGACCATGGAAGCCCGCACAAGAATGGACGCCAAGGCGAAGCATAACGCAGGCGACGCTCATGAAAAGCGCGGCCTTCATCAAACCATGGTTGAAAATGTGAATAAAGGCCGCCTGCACGCCCGCTTCTGTTCCAATCGAAAGGCCAAGCAACATATAGCCAATTTGTCCGACTGATGAATAAGCCAGCATCCGCTTCACGTCTTCCTGAAATACAGCAACAATTGACGCGATGAACATCCCGGCGAGTGCGAGCGGCAGTAGGACAAAATCAAACAGATTGCTGATAAAGGCGAAGTCGGCACCGAACACGGTATAGGTGAAGCGAATGAGAACATAGACCGCCACCTTTGTGGAGGCCGCGGCGATAAATGCTGACACGGCCGATGGCGCATAGGCATAGGCGTTGGGCAACCATAAATGCATCGGGAACAGAGCGGCCTTGAGGCCGAGTCCAACAAGAATAAAAGCAAACCCTGCTTCGATCATATGATTGGCTTCCCCAGCCATCTGTACACGCAGGTCGTTCATGTTTAGCGTGCCAGTGGATTGGTAGAGAAGGCCGATCCCTATCACGAAAAAGGTTGCCCCGATTGTCCCCATCACGAGGTAATTGAATGCGGCGGTGAGCGCCCGGCGATCAACGCCGCCACCCAGCGCAACAAGGGCATAGGTCGACAAGGAAGAAATTTCTAAAAACACAAACACATTGAATGCGTCCGCGGTAATGGTCACGCCGAGAAGGCCGACCATGCAGATAAGGATTGCACCATAAAAAAGATTGGTCTGGCGTTTGTCGATTTCTGAGATAATTGATTCATACGAGAACGGAATGGTGAGCGCTGCAACGCCTGAAACCAGCGTCAGGACAAGGGCATTGGCAAGGTCAATCCGGTATTCAATGCCAAGGGGCGGCGCCCAATCGCCGAGCGCGTAGGAGATGGCGCCGCTTTCGGCGACCGTGCTCAATAACAGTGCGCAAAGAACAAAAGTTCCAACGCTCACAAGCGATGCCCAAAGATAAGGCGCGCGCCCATCTGGCATGACGAGGCATAATGGGGCGCAGATCATGGGCAGGATGATTGGCAAAATGGGGAGCTGTGTCAGGAACGCCATCAACGCGCTCCTGCACGGGCTGGCGCATCGGGATCGGGTTTACCGAACTCAGCAATGGTGTCGGCGGTCTCCAACTCATCTTCCTCGATGGTGCCGTAGGCTTCACGAATGCGCACGGCGAGGCTGAGGCCGACGGCCGTTGTGGCAACGCCAACGACAATGGCCGTGAGGATTAGAACATGGGGGAGTGGATTGGAATAAAGGACATTTGCAACAATTTCTGATGCCGCCGCCAATTCTTGTCCCAAACCTGGTTCTCGCTCTCCGCCCAATCCTGTTGCTGCATCGCTGTCTTTTATATTGAAGGACGCGGTATTCGCGATTTTGTCACTTGTTGGCGCGGCCCCAATGGTGGCATTGGCCTCGCCTGCGTGAATGTTTGCAGGCAAATCCCTATTCAGGGCTGGCGCATTGAGATTGGCGACTTTCCCGGATGCGCCCTCGGCAACACCTGTTGCGGTTACAAGTTCATTGGCGTCGCCTTGGTGGAGGGCGTCACCGTGATGGAGATCATTCGACTGACCATTGATGTGATCCTTGGCGCGTATGGTCTCTTCTGTGGCAACATGGTCTTTTCCGTTATAACCATCGCCATGATGGTCCTCTTCATGAACGGTGCGGCGTTCCATATCGCCAGGAACATAAATCGGTGCTGTTCCGCCCGCGATCTTTCCAATCGAAATATAATAGATAAAGACGGAGGTCTGGAAAATATTCAGCCCAATGATTTTCTTTACGAGATTGCCACGCGCGATCACGGTATAAAGGCCAATCATCATCAAAATGATGAAAATCCAATAATTATAGCGTTCGACAATGAATTGCAGAATAGCCATGGGTTATGCGTTCTCCATGGCGTGTTGTGATATGGGCGCGGGTTCTCTGGTTTCAGCCTGTCTCCACCCTTGGTGACGTCTCCATCCTTCTCGATGATTCAACCCTTGGCGACGCGCCTTCAAGGCGCGCCTCAGCATGAGGGGGAGGCCATGGGGAGATACGACACCCGCCTCATCCTGAGGCGCGCACCTCCAAGAGCGCGGCGCCAAGAATAGAGACACAGAGTTGTCTTGCTTGAGATCAATGAACGCAACCACGCCTACCATTCATCCTCGCTGATTTCCGGCACGCGCCCGGCAAAGTGGTAGTAGATCGTTAGCATTGTCGTGGCAACGGCCATCCCCACGCCAAGTTCAACAACGATAATGCCATAGTGCTGACCCGCATGGTGTGTTGAGTCCGGATCGATCACATCATAGCTCAGGAAATTTCCGCCAAGGGCGAGCGTTACCACGCCTGTGCCGGCATAAAGAAGGATGCCGATGACCATCATGATTGAAAGAGCCTTTTGCGGCATTGCTTTCTGGGTTTCTGCAACACCGAAAATGAGGGCATGGAGAATAAAAGCCACGGCAAAGATCACCCCTGCTTGGAAGCCTCCGCCGGGGCCGTAATCACCGTGAAACTGCACATAAAGCGCGAACAGGATAATCGGCGCAAACAACACTTTCATCACAACACGGAGGATGAGATGTTCGTCACGCATCGCTTGGGCTCCTGTCTTTCTTAACTATCGCCGCGTCAGTCTTATTGACCGATGCGTCGATGGGGGCGTCCTGTACAGCCCGCCCCCCTTTAGGACTACCGACACCGAGGAGGAGCATCACCGCAAGCCCTGCGGTAAAAACGACAACCGTTTCCCCGAGTGTGTCAAACCCGCGATAGCTTGCGAGCACAGCCGTGACGATATTCGGTACGGCAATATCGTTCGGGGTATCCTGAACATATTTTGCCCCCACATAAGCGTTGGCTGGCGCTGATGGGTCGCCAAAGGCAGGCATGTCAATCGAGGCATAAAACAGTGCTGCTCCCACGAGGAGTACAACAACAAGAGCAATGGGCGCGCGCCCTGGTGTCACCGGCTTTTCCCGCCGAACGGTCAAGAGCATCGCTGACAGCATTAATACCGTTGATATGCCGGCGCCAACGGCGGCTTCCGTAAAGGCGACGTCAACGGCGTCGAGTGAAACAAAAAATGCCGCGGAGAGCAGGCTGTAAATGCCGGAAAGCATGACAACGGCAAACAAGTGCCGACTCTTCAACATGTTCATCGCCACCACAAACAGCATTGTTAAGAGCGCAAGATCAATCGCCAGCCCCGCATAGGCGGCAATGTCGCCAGTCACGGATAAGCTGGCGGCAAGGCCACTTTCGTTTGCCTCGATGATGCTATCGCCAGCGGGTGAGGCTGCGTCGTCAATCGTCTCTTTTGCAATCGGATTTATAAGGTTTGTCGGTGCCGTCACGATGTTGGCTCCGGTTTATCGGGATTATATTCGAGTTTTGCCCCGAGTAATGGTTTGACTTTATCGGCATAGGCCGCATGGGCAACGGCATGGGTCGCCACTGGGCTCGTTAGAAACAAAAAGAAGCTGATAAACAGAAGTTTCGCAACGATCAACCAGCTTGGTGCCTGAAGCATCATCGCAATGAGAATAAGCTCCGCACCCGCCGTATCGGTGACACCGGCAGCATGCAGACGCGTGTAAAAGTCTGGAAACCGAACAATGCCGAGAGCGCCGACGGCAATAGCGCCGCCGCCAATGATAAAAAGAATGGTGGAAAGAATATTGCGCACCGTCATCCAGTCGAAACCAATCGCGTCCATCACCCACACTCCTGCATCACATCAACTCCTTGGGTGATGCCCCTGTGACGGTTTCGAGGCCAGAATTTGAGCCAGAATTTGAGCCAGTATTTGAACCAGTATTTGAACCAGTATTTGAGGACATTCCTGGCGTCTTATCCGGAAGTGTATCAGGCGCCGGTGCTTCGAATACGGGATCATCAAGATTCGTGAGCCCGCCATGTAAGGTGCGATAACGGAAGAATTTCAAAATAGCGATGGTCGCCGCAAAATTGATAAGCGCGTAAAGAAGAGCGATATCGAGGAAGTCGGGGCGATCATTCAGAAATCCTATGACGCCGAGGAAAACAACCGTCTTTGTTCCAAACGAATTGCCCGCTAATACGCGATCGTAAAGTGTGGGCCCAGCAAAAGCACGGAAGAGGACAAGCGCCATAGAGATAAGCACGGCGGCGGTAACGACAGCGAAAATCATTCCGTGCCCCCTGAGGGTGGCGTCGCGTTTTTAGATGATGGGTTTGAATTTGCCGCTTCGATCGCTGGCGAGTATTCCCCTAAAGCGGGTGGTCCTTCTAGTGCTGCAACCCGCCGTCCCATTTCGTCTATCGCGGCTTCATCGGCGCATTCTTCGGTAAGGGCATGGACCACGAAATAATCCGGCTCCAAATCGATCGTGACCGTGCCCGGGGTAAGGGTCACTGAGTTGCAAAAGGTTGCAAGACCCGCATTGGTTCGCGTTGGTGATTTTACTTTGATAACCTTCGGAGAGAGCTTTGGGTTTATGGCGAGTGCATGGCGGGCGACCACGAGGTTAGCCTTGCCGATTTCAAAGAATAGCCACCACCAATAGCCGAAAACGCGTGGCATCAGTCCGTCGGGAACGCCTTCGCCATCGAGCACGCCAGCCCGCACCGCAAGATAGACCGAGAGGATCACGGACACGACGCCAAAGCCAAGCAAAAGTGGCTTCGTGAAGTAACCAGACAGAAGCAACCATAGGCCGCTCAGCGCGACGACGAGGATAACGAGGCGCGACATTCGTCTTAAGGGGTCCTTTGAGATTAATCCCCACTCGGCGATGCACTTAAGGCTAAATGCGGTCCACGTTGGGTGCTTATTTTCATTTGGTTTTAGAAAAGGACATTCAATCCGTAAAGTGCTGCCGTGAATAAAGACGCTGTACGATAGCATTTCCAAGCGACGTGTGAACCATTCGCTGTTAAAAAGAGTGATTGGTGGATTGTGGTTTGGATCCCCGTTCGGATTGCCGTTCTCATGGTGATGCGATTAAACGGGACCGGCATCTGATGGCGTTGCCGAACAACAGTCTATGCGTCGACTTTTGCAAGGCGCCATATTTCTCGCACTTTCGGCGGCGAGGCATTCAGGATCGCATTCTTAAAGACGCGGCCCATGATCTGCACAAGAACAAATGCAAAGGCCAACATCAGGCAGGTGGCGCCGATGATCTCCCCCATTGGCGGCTCGGACGCGGCGCGCAACATGACAGCATAGGGCGTATAGATAGGGATCCAGGTTAGAACTGATGCGACTAATCCGTTCGGATTTTGAAATACCATGATGACGAACGGCGTTGGCGCGAAGACCAACAACATAAGGGGGCCCATATAGGTTTGCGCGTCCTGTATCGAATTCGACAGGGCGCCAATGACCAGGAAGAGCATGGCATAAATGATATAGGCTGCCAGAAAGTAAAAAAGAAAGATCGGTAAAAGGTTGGAGTTCAATAGCGCGCCAACGCCCTCACTCATAGCATCGGAGGCGGGTCCACCTGAAAAGCTGGCGACGACGGTGCCAATGAGCCCAATGGCTGGCATCGTTAATCCGACAGCGGCAATCCCGATGAGCTTTCCCATCATCAGTTCATGCGCCGTGACGGACGATAACAGCACCTCAACGATTTTATTGGATCGCTCCTCAATGGTATTCGTTAACAACGGATTGCCGACCGCAAAGATCACCACCAATAAGACATAGGTAAGCACACCAGGAAGGACGACGCGTTCGAGACGATCGCCGGTGTCAACTTCTGCATTGGTGAGATCCTCTTTCGGGGTGAACATTTTCACTGGCGCATCGATGTCGGCAATTCGTTCAAGGTCCGCATCCCGTAAACCGAGCCGGGCGGCTTCACGCTTGCGCAACACCGATTGCAAAGCACGCTTCACCGCCAGTTCAAGGGTGGGATCGGTGACATTATCACTCCAATATTCTGCTTCATTGAGTGAGCGACGATCCGTGGACGTGGTATCATTACTATCGTCATTGCTGCCTTCTGGTTGGCGCGCAGAAAACGCCTCGGGGATCAGGATCGCGGCAAAGAGCCGACCATTTATCGCGCCAGGCAAGGCTTTTTCACCGCGAAGATAAGGCGTCAACCCTTCTGCGGCTTTTTCCATTGAGCCCGCGTTCGCAATTTCTTGTGGAAGCGCCGCTTTTAGAAACTGTGGTTTGGGCGGCATGAATGCCGGCGTGCCCATGCGTAAATATTTCTGTACGGCTAACTGTGCCGCTTCAAATCCGCCAGCCTTCTCGAAGGCAGATATGCGCCCATGGGTGATATCGCTAGATCCAAAGGGGAAAGGAATGTCTTCGGGGGTCGTGATATTTCGATCAACCGCGGTCAGAAGATAGACTTCCCATGCCGCTAGTTTTTCCCGAGCGTATTGCTTTTCGATCTCGTCTTCAATCCGTGCTGCATAGTCGCCGCCCGTCGCATCATAAATGACATAAGCCCGTTGTGGCCGTGCATTTTCGATAATCGATAGTAAAAACGCACCGGCCACCATCAGGATCGGCAGCATGACAAGGAGCAGGATGAAGCCACGTGAGAAAACATATTGTTTATATTCGCGCCAAGCGACCAGGAATATCGGGCTCATTGGTTGTTACTCTTCTGGATTGGCGGGATGGCCGGTTTGGGGTCTGATTGCCCATCAGCGTCTTTGACAAGAGCGACAAAGATATCGTGCAAAGACGCATTTGCGGCATCGAACTTTTTGATCGCTACGTCTGCTGCGAAGGCGGCCTTTAAAAATGAATGGGCGTTCCCATCGCTTGATAGGTCAATGCGGAACATCGCATCATTGTCATCCGCATGGGTGTCGCCTGACAGGCGCGTGATTGCGTTGACGCCTTGCATTTGTGATAGCTTTTCGGGTGACGCCGAGGTTTGGATGGTCAGGCGCGATGGCATCAGGGCACGCGCTTGCGTCAAGTCGCCTTCAAAGCGTTTTTCGCCTTTCGCTAGGATCAAAAAGCGATCACACAGACGCTCCGCATGCTCCATAACGTGGGTTGAAAAGATGATCGTTTTGCCAGCGGCTTGCATGGCGGCAATCAGATCTTCCAGTGTTTTCTGATTGATGGGGTCAAGCCCGGAAAAAGGCTCATCGAGGATCAAGAGTTCCGGGTCATGGGCAATTGTGGCAAGTAGCTGTACTTTTTGTGCCATCCCCTTCGAAAGGGCTTCATTTTTCGAGCGCGCAAATTCGCCAAGTCCAAACTGCTCGAGCAGGGCATCTGCCCGTTTGCGGGCTTCTTTACGGGTGACGCCGCGCAATTGCGCAAAATAGGCAATCGATTCTGCTGCCCGCATTTTCCGGTAGAGACCGCGTTCTTCTGGCAGATAGCCAATTCGGTGACGCACCGCGATCGCTGAAGTCGAGCCGAGCACACTGATCGTGCCTTTTGTCAGAGGCACGATTTCAAGGATCATGCGCAGGGTCGTGGTCTTTCCGGCGCCATTCGGGCCGAGAAATCCGAAAATCTCGCCTTTGCGCACATCAAAATTGAGCCCTTTTACGGCAGAAAAGCCCCCAAATTCTTTATAGACACCAGCGAGGCTGAGCGCGTTTTCGCGCTCATGGGGGCGCATTCTTGTCTCAGTGATGGTGTTTTCACGGGATCGGCCGAGTATCGTCTCTGAACTTGTCTTTGCCATAAGGTTACTGGAAGTGGCGGTTGGCAGGGCTTTTGACAATGCCTTAAGCAGTTCAGCGCGTTGATCGATGACGACGGGCCCTGCGCCCATGGACTTTGACCTGACTGACTTTGTTCCGGCTGATTTTGCTCCACCTGTTTCTGCTCCAACTGGCATAGCGCCAATTGAGTTCACATGGGTTGGGTCCGGGTCAGCATTCACAAGTTTTGAGTTATCTGGTTTTGCCAAAACGTGATCTGAAACGTGAGTTGAGGTGGCGGTGACCGTTTCGCTTTCGCCGTTTCGTGACTGGCAGTGCTGCGCCGTATTGCGCGCCATAGCTCCTCCTCACTCGCCTAATAAAAAAGTCGCCCGGTAAAAAATTCCCTCGGGAAAAAACCACTGTGGGGTAAAGAACGGCTCTCATAGAAAATTCGGACTCACCGAAGTTATAGCGCGGAATGCGCCGGGTGATGAATTGACGATATCGATCATGATGTCCCCCGCTTAACAAACCGATAATCCAGCACAGCTACGCCTGGCGCAAGACACTTGGAGATCTGTTTGATGGTAGGTTTTCGCGACGACCGTTGGCCAAAATACTTCCTGTTTGAGAAAGGCCAGGTTTTACTTGGTTCTACCAAGGGCAAGGCGATGGAGATTGATCGGTGTATCTCAATGGATATCTCGCCCTTTGTCGCTCCTAAAAATAGAGATTTTCAATTTCCGCCGTCGCGCGTTCTGATGATCTCGTCGCGCAAATGGCCAGGTCGGCGGGCGTGGTAATACCGCATGGAAATAGCGGCGACACCCACCCAGGACAAAATCACGCCAAAGAAATAGTAAAACCCGGCAAAATTCTTTGCGAGATAAAGCGCCATTTCTTCGCGTTGGGCTTGGCCTAAGGTTGTTTGCGCTTCGCCGATGGGAACATATTTGGCAAGTTCCGCCGGTTCTGCGGTCAGGCCAAGGGCGTCCAGAATCCAAAGAATACCGCTGAGGAGGGCGAACACCGCCGGTAGGGCCAGGGCAAATCCTGTGATGGTTACAAGGGCATATTTCGGAAAGCGGGGAAAGTGCGCGCGGGCGTAATGAGCCGTGAAGCGTTCGCGATCGAGATGTTCAACGAACGCTGGTTCGTTCTTTTGAAACGTGTCCCAGGTCGTTTCTGCGCCAATGGCTATTTCCGCTTGAATCCGTTTTGACCAGCCCCAATAGGCCATACCAAGAAGACCAATAAAAATGAAAACGCTAGTAAAGAACACAAACATCAAATAACACCAGAACGCATGAGTGCTTTATTGCGAAAGCGCGTCATATTTCAGTGATCATCCGTAATGTCCGACACGCGTGAAACCAAACACGGGCAGCATGGCGCTTGCTGCTATCCTTTTCAATGAGCATGTTTGAGAATTTTGCCCGTTCGGGATTCGGTGAGGATCTCGCTCCGATAGCTAGCGGTTAGATCCGAGCATTATCAAGGGCCGTTTTGAGCGCATTTGCAAACGCGTCACGTTCTTTTGGAGAAAGGAATGCGCCGAGAATAAGCGTCCGGCCTTTGCAGACCACTCTAACCGTGGCGTGATGGGCATTTGGGTTATCCACATGCACCTTGACCCAAAGGGCTGGCATCCGCCAGCGCGACTCATGGCCAGAGGGCAAAACGCGAGAAACATATAACGCCCCGTCTTTTAGTCGAACGCGTTCATGCAAGCGCCCTTGGCGATAGCTGATCTTAAACGCCAACCATACAAGAAGCACATCCAGCCCGCAAAAGCCAAGCACTGGCCAGGCGCCAATGGTTGTAAAATAGATGCCGAGCGTCAGGTTGACGGCGATCACCACCCCCATCACCAGGGCAAAACCCACTGGCGGCAGGGACCGGTTTGGGTACAAAAGCGCGTCGAACACGCCCTCTTCTGTCCGGGCTAACGCCGGGGGCCTCTCATATCGCACGCGCCCAATCGCGTCGGGGCGCATGTCCTCAATCGTGCGGGATCGTCTAGAGAGCGGAGAAGAAGAGGTCATGGATCTGTTGAATATTCTTCTCGATAAAATAACGGGAGAATCTGAAAAATAAATTGCGGCGAATGGTGCCAATTCACGCGAGAATTAAATTTAGTCAAATATTTACAGATTTCCTAGTGCCTGGGCCGGTCTTAGTGCCTGGGCCGGTCTTAGTGCCTGGGCCGGTCTTTGTGCGTGGGCCAGTCACCAGTTTAGCTGGAAATGATTTACGGCATGGCGCATTAGTCCTATTTCATGCACCATGCGTCAAAGAATCCCTCTTCAAGAGCGCCGTTTTTCCAAGCCTTGTTTGCCGCAAATCGTCGTATAAGCCTTTATTCTTGATTACTCTGGTCCAATCACAAAAATACTAAATCATGCCACGTAAATTAACACGCCAAGCTGCATCTGATTTATATGCCGTCCTATCAACCGATGTTCCCGCGCCGGACACTGAACTTCGTTATAAAGATCCGTATACACTTCTTGTCGCTGTGACCCTGTCGGCCCAGGCGACCGATGTCGGCGTTAATCGCGCAACCGGACCTTTGTTTGACGTGGCAGACACGCCAGAGAAAATTGTTGCGCTTGGTGAGAAAAAGCTTGGCGATTACATCAAAACGATTGGTTTATGGCGTAACAAAGCGAAAAACGTCATCGCGCTCTCGCAAATACTTCTTGATAAGTATGACGGCGAAGTCCCGACGGAACGAGATCTTCTTGAGGAGCTGCCGGGTGTTGGCCGCAAGACCGCGAACGTCGTTTGTAATGTTGCATTTGGTCAACCGACAATCGCGGTCGATACGCATATCTTTAGGGTCTCCAATCGAACGGGGCTTGCGCCGGGCAAAACGCCTTTGGAGGTTGAAAAAGGTCTGGAGCGTACGACGCCTGATGCTTATCGGCGCCATGCCCACAACTGGCTTATTCTTCATGGACGTTATGTCTGCAAGGCGCGAACACCGGAATGCCCACGCTGTAATGTCATTGACATATGTCTTTACAAAGAAAAGACGGTTGAGGACGAGAGCGGAAAACTCATTATAGAGAAGCGATCCAGGTCTGCTTCCGGCAAAGGCTCAACTAGAAAAACCAATTCCAAAAAAACAGGTTCCAAAAAAGTTACGAAAAAAGTGACAAAAAGAAAGACCACGAGTAAGCGAACAGTGCGCAAGCGCGGTACAAAAACAGAAGTTCGCCAATCGAAGGGCAAACGGAGCGAGGTTAATGAGGGAAGGGCCAATGCTTAATGGATAATATTCCTGATAGGGATCGCGTAATTGTTGCACTAGATGTGCCTACCGTTGGTGAGGCAGAGACTATCATTGATCGCATCGGTGATGCTGCAAATTTCTTCAAGATTGGATATCAATTAGCGCCGATTGGTGGATTTGACCTCGCACAGCGACTGACGGCGTCGGGCAAGAAAGTTTTTCTCGACTTGAAATACCATGACATTGGCGCGACCGTCGAGAAAGGCGTACGTTCAGTGTGTGCTCTTGGTACTGATTTTTTGACGGTCCATGCAGAAGATCACGTCATGGCGGCAGCCGTCGCTGGGCGTGATGATGACCCACGTCTGAAAATTATGGCGGTCACCGTGCTGACGAGCTTATCGCAGGCCGATATCGATGCCAGCGGTTATTCAATCAAGCTTGAAGATTTGGTTCTGAAGCGCGCGCGGCGCGCCGTCGAACTCGGCGTCGATGGGGTTATTGCATCGCCGCAAGAGGCCGCACGTATTCGCGCTGAAGTTGGCGATGCTTTGCTGATTGCAACGCCGGGCGTGCGTCCTCTCGGGGCAAGCCTCGATGATCAAAAGCGCGTAGCGACGCCATCTGATGCGCGTGCTGCGGGTGCGAACTATGTTGTTGTTGGTCGTCCTATTACGAAAGCGGACGATCCGCATGCTGCGACACAAGAAATAGTTGCAGCCATGGCGAAGACTGCGTAACGCACCTCACGACGCGTGGTGGTGTAGCCTTGTCGAACCTGATACGCCCTACCATATCAAAATTTCGCGTTGGTTGCCGTTGCGTATTTGACCAATTCGATATCCATATTGTGTGATGTAACGTTAGAGTGACGCCCATGCCTGATCGAATGGCCGGTAAAGTGGCCGTGAATACCGCTCCAGCTGATAAAGCAAAGGCGCGCCGTATTCACAAAAATGCGCGCAAGACAATTTTTCAGGCGGTTATTGCCGCTGGTCGTCGTTTTGGCTCCAATCGATTAGCTGTTATTGACGGCGATGAGAAACAATTCACTTATAAAGAATTGATCCGTGCTGGGTTTGCTCTTGGCGGGCCTATCGCGCGCCGTACATGCAAGAGTGAGGCGGTTGGCGTTTTGTTGCCGACGGGTGCAGGGGCTGTGATCACGATTCTTGCGCTGCATGCACGCGGTCGTGTTCCGGCAATGCTCAACTTTACAGCGGGTGCTGGCGCCTTGATCTCGGCTGCTAAAGCCGCAAAAGTGACGAAGGTCCTCACGGCACGGAAATTTGTCGAAATTGGCGGGCTTGAAAAACTCATTGATGCACTGAAAGGTGATCTTGAGATTATTTATCTTGAAGATCTAAAGGAAGTTCTCTCCCCGTTGGACAAGGCGCGCGCTCTTGTTGGCCCGCTTGTTCCAGCGCTTTTGGCTGCGAACACAAACCCTGACGATCCTGGGGCCATTCTTTTTACATCAGGGACAGAAGGAAAGCCCAAGGGCGTTGTTCTGTCCCACGCCAATATTCTCTCAAATATCCACCAAATTGACGAGCACGTCGAAACGCAAGACACTGACATTGTTTTCAATCCTTTGCCGATGTTCCATTGCTATGGATTAACTGCCGGAACACTTTGGCCCATTATGGTTGGCCATCCCGCGGTGTTACATCCCTCGCCCTTACAAACCAAAATTATACCCAAGCGGATTAAATCCTCGCGAGCGACCATTGTTTTTGCGACTGACACTTTCCTCACTCAGTATATGCGTGCCGGCGATGCAGAAAGCATGCAGTCTTTGCGGATCGCCGTGTGCGGTGCTGAGCGTGTGAAAAATGAAACCCGGCACATGGCAAGCCGCGAATATTCTTTTGAGGTGTTGGAAGGATATGGTGTAACGGAAGCCTCGCCAGTTGTTGCCGTTAATCAGCCTGGCGATATTCGCGACGGGACTGTTGGAACACTTCTCCCAACCTTGGAATATCGATTAAAACCTGTTGAAGGCTTGGACGGTGCTGGCCGGCTTTTTGTTCGAGGGCCTAGTATTATGAAAGGCTATGTGAGCGAAGACGCGCCAGGGGTCATCCGTCCGCTCCGTGATGGTTGGCATGATACGGGTGATATCGTCTCTGTTGATGATGATGGATATATTTCAATCAGAGGACGCATCAAGCGGTTCGCAAAAATTGGCGGGGAAATGGTTTCCCTTGCCATTGCGGAGAACTGCGCTTCCGCCGTATGGCCGGACAATATGCATGCGACCACGATGTTGCCCGATAAGCGTAGAGGTGAACAGATTATTCTCGTGACGGATAAAAAGTCGAGCGATCGTTCCCCGCTGCTATTATGGGCTCAATCGCACGGCGTTGCAGAGATCGCGTTGCCGAAAAAGATTATTGAAGTGGATGAAGTCCCTGTTTTGGGCACCGGCAAGACCGATTATGTGAAGGTTGAAGCTCTGGCGCGCGATGCGTTGGCGCGAGAGGCCGTCGCCGCGCGCAATCCTGCCACAGCGGCGCCGGAAACAAATGTTGTGCCGATATCGAGCGCGGAAGAGACGGAAACAAATGCGGGGGATTTATCCTATAAAAATGCAGCAGAGTAACGTCGCAACCGATTTAAGGGGCCGGGGCGCCTAATCGATTTCGCCTGCTCACGCGTTCTTTGACGCTTGTTGACTTTAATTGTCCGCATGCCGCTAAGATATCTCTGCCGCGCGGTGTGCGAATGGGCGAGGCATAGCCCGCGCGATTGACGATATCAGCAAACGCCTCAATTTGGTCCCAACTGGAACATTCATAGGGAGCGTTGGGCCAAGGATTGAAAGGGATGAGGTTAATTTTTGCTGGTATCTTTTTTAAGAGACGGACAAGATCGCGTGCCTCGGCCAAGCTATCATTCACACCTTTTAGCATCACATACTCGAAGGTAATCCGGCGGGCATTGCTAACGCCCGGATAGGTGCGGCATGCTTCTAAGAGCTCAGCAATCGGATATTTTCTATTGATCGGTACAAGCTCATCACGCAGATCATCTCGTGTGGCGTGTAGTGAAATCGCCAGCATCGCATTGGTGCGCTCGCCTAGTGTTTTCATGGCTGGGACAACGCCAGACGTCGAAACCGTGGTGCGCCGCCGTGAAATCGCAATGCCGTGTTCTTCTGATAGGATGTCCATGGCTGTTGCGAGATTATCAAGATTGTAGAGCGGCTCACCCATGCCCATAAAGACGATATTGGTCAGTGCTCGATGGTCTTTGCCGCTCGGCCACTCGCCGAGGTCGTCTTTGGCTAAAAGAACCTGCCCAACGATCTCGCCGGCTGTCAGATTTCGGACCAGGCGTTGCGTCCCAGTATGGCAAAACGTGCAAGTGAGGGTGCATCCCACTTGGCTCGAAACGCAGAGGGCGCCGGATCGTCCAACGTCTGGAATAAAGACGCTTTCCACTTCGATGCCTGGCGCAAAGCGCAGAAGATACTTACGTGTGCCATCAACAGAGACCTGTCGTTCGACGACGTCGGGCCGCTCAATGACAAAGCTATCGGCGAGGGTGCGACGCAGGTCTTTGCCGATATCCGTCATGTGCTCAAAATCGGCGACGCCAGCGCTGTAGACCCAACGCCAAATCTGGCTTGCGCGCATTTTCGCCTTTTGGGGGTCAACGCCAGCGCGTTCGATAACCGCCTCGACGAGCGCTGTTCGACTTAACCCAATGACATCCATCGGCCTGTTTTCGGCGCTAGCATTCTGGGCGCTGGAATTCGGGTTGCGCGAATCATGCGCTGTCGATTTCAAATCAAGCACGGTCATAACCCTTATGAGTATAGATTTGCGCAACAAATTCAAAGGGGTCGTCCGGGCGTTGGGCGATTTTGTCTATTTTTGCCGTTTGGGGTTGGTTTTCGACTAGAGTTACGACTCAATTCGGCGATTAACCCTTTCGCTGAAGACTGCCATTGGCCTATAGGAACGCTATGACTTCAAAGACTGACCCCAACACGCAAGACAACTCGCAAACCGGCCCCGGAGTTCATCTGCGCGCCGCGTCGCCGCTAACGGTTCGTGTTAAACGCTTGCCCCATGGCGAGGGGCTTGCCTTGCCAAGTTACGAGACCGATCTTGCGGCTGGATGTGATGTGCGGGCCGCTCTTCCAGATGGCGCGCCATTGACGCTTCAGCCGGGAGAGCGCACCCTTGCACCAACGGGGCTCGCCTTTGCGTTACCGCCTGGTTGGGAAGCGCAGGTTCGACCTCGCTCTGGCCTTGCTGCGAAACAGGGTGTCACGTGCCTCAATGCCCCTGGTACGATTGATGCTGATTACCGCGGAGAGGTGAAAGTGATCCTGATCAATCACGGTACTGAGCCGTTCGTCCTAAACCGGGGCGATCGCATGGCGCAGATCGTCTTTGCGCCGGTCTATCAAGCGGCGTTTGAAGCGGCGGACAACCTCGATGAGACAGCGCGCGGCGAAGGCGGCTTTGGTTCCACAGGCGGCGTGACAGAGGCTGATGCATCGTCAAACCCGTTCCGTCCAACGACTGATGGAACGAGGGGTTAATTTACTTTGATGGGAGCAGAGGATCCCACATTGATCATTCGTTAGGACCATGCTCACACCCGAACAAAGCGAGCGCTACCTCCGGCATATTTTGTTGCGTGAAGTTGGGGCGCAAGGGCAGCAAAGACTTCTGAAAACCCGTGTGCTGATTGTTGGTGCTGGCGGTCTCGGTGCGCCCATCATCCAATATCTTGCGGCGGCAGGAATCGGGCATATTGGTATTGCTGATAACGATACCGTTGCCCTTTCAAATCTTCAACGCCAAGTCATCTATAAGATGAATGACGTGGATCGGGACAAGGGAAGCGTCGCCGCTGACGCGATTAAAGCGCTGAACCCTGATGTTCATGTTGACGTTATAAAGGCCAAGCTTGGTGAACCACTTGGGCGAAAATACTTCCCCGATTACGACCTTGTTATAGAAGGGGTTGATAGCTTTGAGGCACGCTATGCCCTGAACGAGGCGGCCATCGCCACAAGGACGCCCTTGCTATCAGCAGCGATCGGCCGTTTCTCTGGGCAGCTTTCTTTATTTAAGCCCTACGCTGGCGACTTGCCCTGCTATCGATGCCTAGTGCCTAATCTTCCGGATCAGGATGACATCTATAATTGTGAAGAAGAAGGCGTTCTTGGCCCGCTGGCGGGTGTGATGGGGTCACTGGCGGCGTTGGAGGCCATCAAAGAGATCTTAGGCATCGGTGTTGGTCTCGCAGGATCGCTCTTGATTTATGATGCGTTGTCGCTTGAGTTCCGGCGCGTCCAGCTCCCCCGGGATCCGGAATGTCTTGCCTGTAAGGGGCTGGAAAGGCTCATCCAATCGGAAGCTGATGACTAGAGCCGTTTGCATTAAAGCTGATTCAGAAAACGGCTCTAGAGTCTCGTTGGAACCTGTTGCGAACCGCAAAACCGGTGATCCACTTTTGCTGCAACAGGCTCTAACAATTAAGCCTCACCGCACTTTTATTGTCGCCTAAATTTTAAAGTATTATACTGATATATTCAGGGTACTTTGGAATTCACGCAGACTTCGACAAAAATTTCTTGGCCGTGGCGAAGTGCTTCGTGCGGGTATCGTCTTTCATGCGTGCTAAAGTGCGTGGCATCATCGATAGGCGATGATTGTTTTTAAACACCTCGATATGCTCGTTGATAAAGTTCCAATAGAGGGCTGTCCAAATATCTTCCCATTCGCCCCGTTTAAAGTCTGACATTTTTCTGATGTAATTTGCCCCGCTGATATAGGGCTTGGTGGCGAAGCTACCGCCATCGGCAAATTGACTCATGCCATAGACATTGGGCACCATAACCCAGTCATAGGCATCGAGATATAACCCCATAAACCAGCGATAGACCTCATCCGGATGAAATTGAGCAAGAAGCATAAAATTGCCCATCACCATCAGTCGTTCGATATGGTGGTTATAACCATAAGAGAGTGCTGTTTTGATGGCATGGTCGACCGGCAGAACACCGGTATCACCTGTCCAAAAACCATTGTTGAGTTTTCTTTTGTGCTTCCAGAAATTGCTGCTGCGCATTTTTGATCCGTCAACTTCATAACTTGCACGGATGAATTCGCGCCAGCCGATGATCTGTCTGACAAAGCCTTCTAATGAGTTCAAGGGAATGTCGTTTTGTGTTGCATAAGCGAGCGCTTCATCGAGAACCTGTTGCGGCGTGAGGAGGCCCACATTGATCAGGGGCGACAAGGTTGAATGCCAAAGCCGAATGCCCTCGGTCGTCATGGCATCCTCATAGGGGCCAAAGTCGTAAAACCGCGTTTTCAAAAAGTTTTTGAGGTAGGTTGTTGCCGCCCGATGTGTGGTTGGAAGCCAGGACACGGCATCCCCATATGCCTCGGCATCAATGCTCTTCGCCCATTTAATGGCATCCTCAATATCCTTATTCTGATGAAAGGTTATATCCTCAGGGAGGGGTGTTCCTTTTGGAATCTTCTGGCGATTGTCCTCATCATAACTCCACTTACCCCCTGTGGGTTCGTTATCCCCTTCAATAAGAATGCCTTTGTCTTTTCTAAGCTGCTTGTAAAAAGACGCCATGAACCGCTTTGATTTTTTAAAGCGGATTTCGGCTTCCTCCTTGCCAAGAATAAAAAGGGGTGTGTCATACCAAATTCGTTCAATGCCGCTGTCGGAGATTGCGTTCTCCAAATAAGTGTCAGTGGTGTCAGCGATATGTAGGCATTTTACTTTGTCCCGCCTTAGTCGCTTGAAGACATCTTCCGTCTTTGGATGTTTTCCAATGGTAAGGCGCGTGACGGTATATCCCGCCTTTTCTAGTTTCTCCTGATAGCCATCCATTGAGAGTTTGTGAAAAACAAGCTTCGCGCGGTGAATCGGATTGTGGGTTAGGATGAGCGCTTCCTCGATAAGATAAACGAGCCGCGTTTTGTGAAGCGCTGGCGATGTATGAAACAATTGATGCGGGTAAATGAGAGTAGCTTCGGTCATGCACCCTTTATAGGTCGGGCCTATGGGCGATGAAAACCGCGACAGCTGCGGCACAAAAACAACATATAAAAACGACAAGGAGCCGACGATTGCTCCTAAAGCCACTTGAACATGTGACGGAAATACTACTTTTGCCAAGTCAGTTCAACTGCTATCATTTTCTTATAGCAGTGAGAAATACGCGGGGGAGTATGAAGCCCACTGAAATCAAATTAAACCCAGTAGACAGGCGCAGTCAAAAGCGTATCGCAAAACGTGTATTTGTTAGGCTCATACTTGCGGATCAAAACTTTAATCAAAAGGCAGACTCGCTGCGAACGGCGATTTATCCGGTTGTTGTATTAGCGTCTATCGTGTTTGGATATATTATTTCTAGTATCGGCTTTCCGGCATTATTGGGTTTGTTAACACAAATTGAAGGGTGCCCCCCACAGATAATCACCTTGTTGGATTTTATTGCGGCAAAACCTCTGGTGTTTGGTACCCTGCCAGCAGCGGTTTTTATAATTAGTGGCTTGTTATATTTCGGCTCGCTGCAACGCAGTGGACGGTTGGTTCTGCTCTTAATTAAAATAAGCGGGTCCGGTAAAAATAAGAAGAAGCTTTTAGACATTGTTGAAGGGTGGCTTCGGCAAAGCCCTGAGCA
Source organism: Pseudomonadota bacterium (assembly GCA_039025235.1). GTDB lineage: Bacteria > Pseudomonadota > Alphaproteobacteria > Caulobacterales > Parvularculaceae > MED-G105. The sequence continues at coordinate 101,625 of JBCCOS010000009.1, read as the reverse complement.
AGTTCGAAATGCTCACATTCTTGCTTATAAAAAAGAGCCGATTGATTTGTTTCCGGATAAAGTTAGAGAAGTCTTAAAACAGCGGCAAAAAACACCCGGTGATCAAGGCACTATTATCATACGCAATTTTGCAGAACGAAAATATCAACTGCTCTATATACTGAAGTGGTTTCAACCACCAAACGACGAGAAATTTCGCAAGGCAATTTTTGAAGATCAGTATACGGGATACTATCGAAATGCTCGAGGGTATCGAAATGCCATAAGAGTATCATTATTGTTCGATGCGCTTGGTGCTGAGCTGAGGGATGAGACGCTCGCTGGAAACAAATGGCGCAGAAATTATGTGACAAACTTTGAGCGACAACAAACAACGCTCATCGACCACGAAGATTTGCCGCCGAGATTCAAGACTGGCGCGGCTCACTATCGTTGGCCAGATCCATCCCGGGATTCCTCAATCAATGAAACGGCATTATTCAGGGTCATAATGGGCCTTGAGAATCCAATGCTGGCTCCGGTTTATACGATATCTGCAAAAGATGTTGTCGCTGCCTTTCCTGAGGCGGTCGTCCGTTTACACCCTAATGAATTTAGCAGCGATAGCGATGAAAGCCGACAAATGTGTCAGCAACGCGCTGATGAGGCAATTGAATTACTCAAACAGGAACCAATTGGTCTCTACGAACAACGGGGTCAATCCACCTTGCAGCCAACGTCTGAAGGGGGCGTTGAGCAAAGCCCGTTATTGCGTGACTTGAATGACGGTTCCTTAGACGAAGAGGGCACACCGCTCCCGCCAGATTGGGCCTTGAAGTGGGATCCAAATCGAATCAATTGGTCCGACTTGGATTCTTCAGGTCGAACGAAAGAACTTGCAGCCCTTGCGATTCTTGCAGGTGCGATCAACATCGTTAGCGAAAAGGCAACCCCAATCCGCCTGCGACGTGGTGATATCGCGTTAATCGACAATCTTCGGTGTTTGGTCGGCCGCCGGGAATGGGGAGAGCACGGGGTTTGGTGGAAGCAAGTGTTCAAATACCCTGATCGTTGGTGGCTTAGGGGTTATTATGGGTTTAGGCGTTCGCGCGCATCCGATGATATATATGGCGGCAGTTAAAGCGTCGACACTTCAATTGGAATCGGGACGAGGCTTTAAGTCTTTGTTTTTACGCATTTCCTTAACGCCAACCGCACACACTTGGCTTGGAAATGCTCTAAATTGTTTCTGATTCAATCGCCGACCTTCAACATAAAATCCGCAAATCGATCAAAAATCTCTCTGTTGCAAATCGCGGAAACTAACTGCCAAGGCCGACAATGATACGGTCTGGCGGTTTATGCCCATCAGCAAACATTTTTATATTAATCAGCACACGTTCACCCATCTCTACGCGGCTTTCGATTGTGGCGGAAGCCATATGGGGGAGCAGCACGACGTTTGGCGCATTGAGCAATTTTTCATTCGGGGACGGTTCGTTTTCAAAGACGTCAAGCCCAGCGCCGGCAAGGCGGCCATCAGCGATCATTTCAGCCATGGCATCCTCATCGATAATGTCGCCGCGAGAAACATTCACGATATAGGCATGGGGTTGCAGCATGCCGAGGCGACGACGTGACATCAAATGGTAAGTGGCTGGCGTGTGCGGACAATTGATCGAAACAATATCCATATGGGCGAGCATTTGGTCAAGGCTATCCCAAAAGGTCGCTTGTAAGTCCTCTTCCACATGTGGATTAATGGGCTTGCGGTTATGGTAGTGGATCGACAGACCGAAGGCCCGTGCCCTGATCGCAACGGCCTGGCCCACGCGACCGAGGCCGATGATGCCAAGCTTTTTTCCGCGCACGCGCTTACCCAACATCCAGGTCGGTGACCACCCTTTAAAGCTGCCGTTCTCTAAAGCTTTTACGCCTTCTACCATGCGGCGGGGGACAGCAAGGATCAGGCCCATGGCCATGTCCGCGGCATCTTCGGCAAGAACTGAGGGCGTATTGGTGACGGTCACCCCACGCTTTGCTGCGGCGGCCACATTGATGTGGTCGACACCAGAGCCAAAGTTCGCAATCAATTTCGTGCGCTCGCCCGCCGCGTCAAAAAAGCTGGCATCAAGTTGGTCGCCTAAGGTCGCGGCAAGAACGTCATGGGAATGCGTGAGTTCTAGGAGCGTATCGCGAGTCAGTGGTTTATCGTTGGCATTGAGCGTCGTTTCGAATAGGTCAGACAGCCGCGCTTCAATTGTGCTCGGGAGTTTTCTCGTTACCGCGACTTTAAGCGTATTGTTCGACATGTCCGCCCGTTCGCGCGATGCGCCCACTCCATAGGAGTTTGGAGTGCCAGCAACGCTTTTATTTCAAAAATTTATCAGCGCACTTTGACGCCATGGTGCGTCGCTTTCAAGTGATCGATGTTGACCCTATTTCCGTCAAGCAAGGTTTTTACTCTTAGTGTCTGCTTTTTCTGAATTGTCGTATCGACGTTTCTGTCGTGCGAAAACACCAATATATCGGGGAAAAGCGACTGCGACCATTGATCGGTAACATCATTGTGGAATGCCCGTTTTCTCCGGCAAATTAGAGCGCAGTTAACCAGGTGTTAATATGCATGGGCCGAAAACATCGCGTCTGGTAACGCTCGGTTAACGTATTTTCCAATGTCACGCCCTCAATTTTCCCGTCAGCACGCTCTTACCCACGCTCAACAGTCTAAGGATGAAGGCTTGATAAAGTCAGCCTTTGTCAAACGTGCAGGCGTAGGTGTTTTCGCTTGTGCTTTGATGGCTGGCGCGGTCGCAGCAGCATCGTCGCCAGGAAAGTCGATTGACCGGTCCTTGGCCCAAGACAATCTAGCGAAAACAACTTCTGGCCTGTTTGAACGCGATCAATTGGATTCTCGGGAAACTGAAAGCGCTCTTGCGTCACTGGGCAATGGGCAACTGGGCAATAGGCAACTGGGAAATGTGCAACGGAGCAATGTGCGAATTCCTACCCCCTCATTAAAAGCGAGAATTGGCGGGGGCGGAACCACGCGGACGATGTTGTCGAAGTTCCCGGATAACTTGGCTCATGAAAATTTGGGTCATGAAACCCTGGGTGATGATCACTTTAGTGATCAGGGCTTTAGTGATCATGACTTAAGAAATCAGGACCGGGGTTATGTCCGTCTTCCTCATGATGGGCCTGAAAACCTCTCGATTGACGCTGCAAAAGGCGCAACAGGTGAAGCGTCATCAAAGCCTGTATCAGTGCGGTACGATACGTACTCGGGGTATCCTGTGCCACGATTTGTATCGGCAAAGGGAAAGCGCACCAACTGTCGTAAGGGCCCAAGCCTCGGTCATGATATTGCTTACACCTTCCAGCGCCCCGGCGTTCCTCTCCTTGTCATTGCAGAGTCAAACGACCATTGGCGAAAGGTTCGCGATGCGCAAGGCGACGAATGCTGGGTCTATAGCACTACCATTCGCAATCCGTCGCACGTGCTCATCCTCGAAACAACGACATTGCACGCTGACCGCTCACATGATGCAACGCAGCGCGCGACACTCGCGCCTGGCGTTTTTGCAAGACTTGGAAAGACACGTGAAGATGATGAAGGACGAGAATGGGTTTTTCTCACAACGAAGCAGGTTCGGGGATGGGCCGTCTTTGATGAACGTTTATGGGGCAGCGATCCGCTGACGGCCTACGTGATGCGCTAGCGTATAGCGCAATTATTGGACAGGAAACATTAACCGGTGACCCCTTTTGCGCGATACGCCCCAGAACAGCTGCTTTTCGGTTTTTTTGCGACTCCCTACTTCTCGTTTTCTCTGATATCCCTGTCACGCTATCGTCGTCACGCCATAGTCGCCAGATTGCGTATGGTCGCCAGTGCCTACTGGCTTTCGGTACGATCCCCAATTGACCAGCGCTCTAACCAATGCCAATGGACTTACTTGGCGTGCTAGAGCGCCGGACGATCACATTGGTTCAAGGTAAGATCGTGGTCTCTCGGTAAGATCGTGTTCGGCGCTCAAAAATATAGAATCTAGAGCTTTTTGCGTTCCGATGGAATCGGAACGCCGCTCTAAGTCCTTGTTTGGTCTCGCTTCTTTTGCCGATAACCGATCACACTTATCGGCGAAGCGCTCTAGAACAACGGTTTGATTCAGTCTAATTGTCTGATGCTCTAGCGCAGATGTGTTGAGAATATAAATTTTGCCATTTCGCATTTTGCCTTTCATTCTAGGCGCGATAAAAGCAAGGCAAATCGAAGGCGACTATGACGAGTAAATCGAGTTTTACGAGAGATGAGTTATTGGACTGCGGCTATAACGGACTGCGCGGTCCGGGGTCCGCGCAATTACCTGTGCCGCCAATGTTGATGTTTGATCGCGTAACCGAGGTCCGTACAAGCGGTGGTGTTTATGATAAGGGCCAGATCATTGCAGAGTTGGATATCCATCCTGACCTTTGGTTTTTCGAATGCCATTTCCCGGGTGACCCCGTTATGCCCGGCTGCCTAGGCCTTGACGCCCTATGGCAATTGATTGGCTTTTATCTGACATGGATGGAATATCCGGGCCGGGGTCGCGCGCTTGGCGCGAAAGAAATTAAATTTGGTGGCATGGTTACGCCTAAGGTAAGGCAGGTGCGGTACGAGATCGATATTCGTCGCATTATGCGCAAACCAATGGCGCTCGGGATCGGTGATGGGAAAATGTTTGCCGATGGTAAGCAGATTTATGAAGCCAAAGACCTGAAGGTTGGTTTGTTTTCAGATGAACAATTGGCCGATAACGCTTAATGCATTTCCAGTAAAAGTGGTTATTGGCCCACGCGCCAAGGAAATGCGCAAAAACAAAGACCGAAAGCCGCTCAGTGATTCCATTTGAAACGCAGCGCTATCGTCTCTGTGCTCCCGTTGGTCTCTATGTTGGCTTGGATCAATAGGTTGAAGGGGCTCCAACGAATAAAATTTGCATTATTTAATGTAGAGATGGTGTATCGATTAATGGGATTGTCTGTCGCTCCGGTATTGCAGGTGCGAGTTGAACGTTTCTTTGCCATTGTGATCTCCGCAAATCATCACTGGCATGCCGCGCGGGCGCTAAGCCACAATAATTTGTCTAGATAATGTATTTTGTCGGCATATTGGCCGTTAAATGGTGAGCTTTATCTGGCTTGTATTTTTTTTGCTGTTAAAGAATATGCAGCGCTGATGGCTCGCACCTTTGCTCGCAACGAGACTTTTTATGCGCTAATGGTTCCGAACACTGGTATTTTGAAATTTCTCTCATTCCAGTTCGGGTCATCCAAGACGATGACAGTCAATTTCGGTCGCGTCGGGATGATGGTGAGTTTGGTGTCGAGAAATCGGGTATTTAGTTGACTGAGGTTTAACATGAGAAGAGTCGCGATCACTGGCATGGGCGTAATCTCCTCGATTGGTAATTCCGTAGACGAAGTAACGGCGTCGTTGAAAGATGCTCGCTCTGGCATCAGTGTATCGGACATGTTTAAAGACAAGGGTTTTCGATGTCAGGTTGAAGCCCGCCCAAACATTGATTACGAGACTGTTCTTGACCGGCGTACCCGTCGTTTTATGGGGGAGGGCGCAGGCTGGAATTACCTCGCGATGACAGAAGCGATTGAAATGTCCGGCCTTGCACCGGATGAAATTACTCACCCCATGACGGGTATCATCATGGGGTCTGGTGGCCCTTCAACCCGTGCCATCGTTGAGGCAGCTGACAAAAATCGGGCAACAGGGGCGACCAAGAAAATTGGACCAACTATTGTCCCGAAAGCAATGTCGTCGACCAACTCCGCAACGCTTGCGACCCTGTTTAAAATCCGCGGGATCAACTACTCGATTTCTTCTGCCTGCGCTACATCCGTACACTGTATTGGTGCCGCCGCTGAACAGATTATGTGGGGTAAGCAAGACGTCATGTTTGCCGGTGGTGGTGAAGAACTTGATTGGACCATGGCGAACTTGTTCGATGCTATGGGCGCAATGGCAACTGCGTTCAATGGTACGCCCGCGACCGCAAGTAGAGCCTATGATAAAAACCGCGATGGCTTTGTAATTGCAGGTGGCGCAGGCGTTATTGTGCTTGAGGAGTTATCGCGTGCCCGTGCCCGTGGTGCGACAATCCTTGGTGAGGTCGTGGGGTATTATGCCAACTCCGATGGCGATGATATGGTGCAGCTCAATGGTGAGGGGGCTGTGCGCTGTATGCAGAATGCGCTCGAAACAGTTCGGCAACCGATTGATTACGTCAACACCCACGGGACATCGACACCGATCGGAGATTCAAAAGAGACGGCGGCGTTACGCGACGTTTTTGGTTCAAGCTTGCCGCCGTTTTCATCGACAAAATCCCTGACGGGCCATTCGCTCGGGGCGGTTGGGGCGCAGGAAACGGTCTATGGCCTGATTATGATGCGCGATCGTTTCTTATGCGAGAGTGCGCATATTGAGGAACTTGACCCAGAGTTTGAAGGACTTCCTGTGATCCGTGAACGGGTCGACAATGCTAAGGTTGATTGTTTTCTTACGAATTCATTTGGCTTTGGTGGCACGAATGGTTGCCTGGTGATTGCCCGCTGTGAATAGCTGAATTAGTGAAGCGCTTAATAGCATAAGAGATTTTGCACCATGCTTGCTGCTCTCCCTATCGGGCTTGGGTTCGCCCAAACGGTGATAGTATTAAAGGGTGCGGGTTATGAGATAATGATCGGATGGCATTTTGTCCGAACGAGACCTAATTATTGCGTTTGTGATCGCGTGTGCAGGGACTTGGTGGTTTTCTTATGTGATGAAAGGCCTCCAAGGATTGCGTCTTTGGCAGCGACGAGCGATTTTTGCATCAATTTGGCTCGCATATTTTATCCTCGCAGCGATCTTGGCGTCAGGTCTTTGAGCCGCTAGTGTCTGTTTCAGCTTTTTCTTTCTTGTGCACTAACGCCGGTGCCAAATCGACTAAAGGACTATCAGATGACAGATGAAACCGTGTTTCCAGGCGGAGAACTTATGGTCGGCAAGCGCGGTCTCGTGATGGGGGTTGCGAATAAAAACTCAATCGCTTGGGCGATTGCCCAGCAGCTCCATGCGCAAGGCGCAGAGGTTGGCTTTACCTATGTCAACGAGTCTATGGAGCGCCGGGTGCGACCGCTTGCGGAAAGCTTGAACGCGTCCTTGATCGTCGAATGTGATGTCACGCAAGATTCGCAGATGGATAAGGCATTTAGTGAAATTGAAAATGCCTGGGGCGCGCTTGATTTTCTAGTGCATGCGATTGCATTCACCGATCGCACAGAACTTGAAGGATCATTTGTCCACAATACGACCCGTCAAAACTTCAAGGACACAATGGATATCTCGGCCTTCTCGTTTGTTGATGCTGCAAACCGTGCATCGAAACTGATGAAACGTGGTGGGTCGATGGTCACTCTTACCTATCTCGGCAGTGAACGAACGATTCCAAATTATAATGTTATGGGCGTTGCCAAGGCGGCTCTGGAGGCATCAACGCGATATATTGCGCGTGATTTGGGACCAGAAGGGCTCCGTGTGAATGCAATCTCGGCAGGTCCCGTAAAAACACTAGCAGCTGCAGGGATATCCTCTGGACGCCACATGTTCCAATTCAATCGGAATGCTTCACCATTGCGAGAAGATACCGATGTCAAAGGTGTTGCTGGTGCCGCACTTTACTTGCTGTCGGATCTTGGGGCTTCTTGTACTGGCGAAGTCTTGCATGTTGATGCTGGCTTCCACATTGTCGGAATGCCCGACGAAGCATCATCCTAAATCGACTTTAAGCATTTCCAAGCCAAGTGTTTGCGGTTGGCGTGAAGGAAATGCGTAAAATCGATACCTTTAAGCGCCGTTCTGATGCCAATTGAAACGGACACGCTTTAGGGTCGATTGATTTTCTCAAGTGCGCCAATCAACAAACTGGGGTCAGCGTAGATGTCGAGCCGTCTTGCTATGGGTGCAAGATAGGTCATGGCCTGTGCGCCATTTTGGTTTGGGGCATGTTCTGTCTCGCTCATCGCAGGGGTAGGTGTACCAACGTCTTCGTCGGGACCAGCACCGCTCGTTGACGTATTGTCATGTGTCTCTGGTGCATGGCGTAGGGCCATACCACGGGCAAGGTCCTGAATAACGGTCTTGCTGTCTGGCAGGTTTTCCAGGGCTGCCCGTGCGATATCACGATCGCTCTTATCGTCGCCGGATAGGTCAAACAATGCTTTTATGAGCGCTGACTCATGGTGTTTTTCCGCGCATCCGCGTTCGATAAGATGAGCCATTTTTTCGATGCCAAGTTCGTTGGCCGCGGAGGCTAGTTCAACGGTCCAGTCGGCGACGGTTACAACAACACTGCCGCGTACACCGCCCGCTCGTCGCCCCTTAGCCCCAGGAGCGGCCCGATCAATGACCAGTCTTTCGGTAAGGGGCGCGGCTTCATGCATTCCAACAAGAATAGCGGGCGACGTTGTTATTTTCTGTATGAAGCCATCAAGGGCCGCAACAATTTGTTCGTCAGTCGCCTGGAAGGATGATTGCGCAAAACCCGGGCGATAGACGAAAAAGGGACAAAACCCGCGACGGACTAATTCTCGCGTAAATTTTTCCGGCGGTGGGGCAGCGTCAAACAAACCGTGGAGGAAAATAACGGGTGCACCTCCTGTTTCGCCCATTTTTCGATAGTGAATGGATCCTGCCGGGGACTTTATTTCAAGAGTCTTTTCCCCGCTAACAAGCAAAGGATGCGCTACAGGCTCAGGCAAATCATCCTCGTCGGCATTTATCAGCGAGGCGATTTGGAGGGTTGCATCAGTAATGCTGTCGCTCGATAATTTTTTGACAATGTTATGGATTTGGCTCGTTACAGTGGATTTTTGCACATCGCGCGCTTCGGCGATTTCGTGTGCCGTACGTCGATCAATGATCCCTTCAATCACAGACATCTCACTTGCTGAAAGTCGATAATGCGATTTCAAGGCGGCCTTTACGCTGTCGGACAGCTGCAAGCGGTGAAGGGCTAATCTGTAGCGTGGTTCATCATTCTCATCATCCAGCCTGCGGATTGCAGCAGGATAGTGCTTGCCCGCCATTGTCGCGAAATTGACAAGTGTGATTGTCCCTGGTGACGAAAGTGACTTTTTTGCTTTGTCAGGTTCAATCATGCGCTCCGATACGTTTACGCCCGGGGCAAGGTGGAAATAATTCTGAGCAGCAGTGTTTGCGTCTTTAACAACAAAATCCTGATCTAAAATCGCCATCATCGTGGGTACGGATGACTTTTCATTGCGCTTGCGATCTTGGTCGCTGGCTATGGTCTCAAGTTTTTGTAACGCTACAAGGCGCGCCGCACTATCATGGGCGAGAAATGAAACCGTTTGCGCCAATTGCGTAAGAAGCGCAGGGGCATGCGTGTCCAAGCCCTCGAACCGCGCAGCTGCTTCTGACAAGCCGGCTGACTGGTTTGGGTTGATAGCGAAGTCTTTATCGTTCTTCATGGTGGCCATAGGAAAAGCCAATAATCAACGTTGGCTGATTTGTCATCCGCTCTTGTTTAAAACATGAGCGAAAATCGTAAAAACATCAGTAGAAAGATGAAGCGGTTTCGGGAGGTTGACCATATAGCTCCTAAAAAACCGTTATCGTGTTCTTACGAATTAATGTGGACGAGAATCCATTAGTAGACGACGATCCACGTTTAGTCTACTTAACACAAATAAACTTAACTAGGTTCCATTCGATGTTTATTTTAAAACGCGAAGCAATACCAAGTATGCATATGAAATTGCTTGGTCTTCGACCGTAAAACCCTAACGATCTTCCGTGTTGCTATAAATAGGCTCTATCAATCGAACTGCAAGATATGGAGCGATTTCTTACGGAGCGATTTTTATTGATGTTCGAAAGACAGTATTTTTCAATAGAATATTGAAGGCGCAGGCGATTTTTTAAGACGCGATGAAAGTTGAAGTGATTAGTTTAAATACGAACAAGACTATAGTCTTAGCGGCTAGTCTTCACGGTTACCCTGATCGTAAAATGAGAAATGTAAACAACGTTTCGCCTTTGACAATTTTTTGAAGCATTTCTCGCTAAATTTTCCATCCACCCTGTTTTAAGAAAAGTGCCGATCTAGGATGGCTTCGGCAAAAATAAACGTCCTAAATCATACTACAAAGTCGGGTTCATTTGCCGTGAAAAAATTGCGAGCCGCAAAAAAAACGGCAGAAAATTTTCCTGCCGTTTCACGTCTTAAAATTTTGAGACGGACGTTAAGCGTCTTCTTTTTCGATCTCTTTGCCCGTTTCTTGATCAACAACTTTCATTGACAAACGAACTTTGCCGCGGTCGTCAAATCCGAGGAGTTTAACCCAGACCTCTTGGCCTTCGCTCACGATGTCTGACGTTTTTTCAGGACGTCCGGGAGCGAGTTGTGAAATGTGAACAAGGCCGTCACGGGCCCCAAAGAAATTCACGAATGCACCAAAGTCCATGATCTTTACGACTTTGCCACGGTAGATTTCGTTGACCTCGGGTTCAGCAACAATTGAATGGATCCACTTATGCGCTGCCGCGATTTTCTCTTTGTCTGTGGAGGCTATTTTAATGAGGCCTTCGTCGTTAATGTCGACCTTTGCCCCGGTCGTCTCGACAATTTCACGGATGACCTTACCACCTGAACCGATCACATCTCGGATTTTGTCGGTTGGTATTTGCATCGTTTCGATGCGCGGCGCGGTCTCGCCCAGGTCATCCCTGGCGCTATCGATGGCTTTTGCCATCTCATCCAAGATATGCATGCGGCCATCCTTCGCTTGGGCAAGGGCTTGGCGCATAATTTCTTCGGTGATGCCGGCAATTTTGATATCCATCTGCAGGCTTGTCACGCCAGCTTCTGAGCCAGCGACTTTAAAGTCCATATCACCGAGATGATCTTCATCACCAAGGATATCAGACAGAACGGCAAAGCGTTCACCCTCAAGGATGAGGCCCATGGCGATCCCAGCGACAGGACGTTTTACCGGTACACCGGCGTCCATCATGGCGAGGGATGAACCACAAACCGTCGCCATGGAAGATGATCCATTGGACTCTGTAATTTCAGAAACGAGCCTGATCACATAGGGAAACTCATCCTGAGACGGAAGAACAGCCTTCAAGGCACGCCAGGCCAATTTACCGTGGCCGATTTCGCGTCGACCGGCACCGCCCATACGACCCGTTTCACCAACGGAGTAGGGTGGGAAGTTATAATGCAGCATGAACTGCTCTTTATAAGTTCCTTCGAGTGCGTCGATAAACTGCTCATCTTCGCCCGTGCCAAGCGTTGACACGACTAGAGCCTGTGTCTCACCCCGTGTGAACAGTGCCGAGCCATGCGTGCGGGGAAGGACGCCTACCTCGGAAACAATAGGGCGGACTGTTTTGGTGTCGCGACCGTCGATCCTTGAGCCTGTATCGAGGATGCCATTGCGAACAATATCTGCTTCAATGGTCTTGAAAATACCGCCGAGCGTATTGCTTGAGATCGCGTTCTCGTCTTCCTCATTGCAAAACGCCTCGACGGCTTTGGCCTTTGCATCGGAGATTTTTTCCTGGCGCGTTTGTTTGATCGTTTCCTGATAAGCGGCCCGCAGGTCTGCCTCTACAAGGTCCCGGATCTTTTGTGGCCATTCGCCATGGTCGGGTGCAGAGAAATTCCAAGGCTCTTTTGCGCATTCTTCAGCGAAATCGATAATCAGATTGATGGCTTCTTTGGCGCGGTCATGGCCAAAAACCACAGCGCCCAGCATCACGTCCTCGGAGAGCTCTTTCGCCTGGCTTTCAACCATCATCACGGCATCTGCTGTACCCGCCATAACGAGGTCGAGATCTGTTCCGTCCATCTCATCGAGCGGCGGGTTGGCGATATATTCGCCATTGATATAGCCAACGCGTGCAGCGCCAATCGGGCCAAGGAAGGGGATGCCGGAAATCGTCAATGCCGCTGATGCAGCAACCATTGCCACAATATCCGGATCATTTTCTAGATCGTGTGAGAGGACGGTGCAGATCACTTGAACTTCGTTTTTAAAGCCGGGGGCGAACAAAGGACGGATCGGCCGGTCGATCAAACGCGATGTCAGTGTTTCTTTCTCCGTAGGGCGCCCTTCTCGTTTGAAAAAGCCTCCGGGAATGCGGCCCGATGCATAGTATTTCTCTTGATAGTGAACAGTGAGCGGAAAGAAATCGAACGCCGGGTTCGCTTCCTTTTGCCCGACGACAGTGGCGAGGACTGTTGTGTCGCCATAGGTGGCTAGAACAGCACCGTCTGACTGGCGCGCCATGCGACCCGTTTCCAGCGTCAGTGTACGTCCGGCCCACTCAATCGATTTTTTGGTAATTTTAAACATATGTTCTTTTCTTTCGTACGGTAAGCGCCGTGCACGGATTGCCTTCGGCGCGAGATTTGCAGTTTGTTCCGGTTTGAACAAGCCGCCTAATAAAAACGCCGCCCTTTCAAGGCGGCGTTTTCTATGAGCCAAATATTTCTATTTCGGCTGCATTCTTATGCCGCCGTCAATGCGGATGGTTTCGCCGTTCATCATCGTGTTGCTAACAAGTTCGAGCGCCAATGATGCATACTCTGATGGGTTCCCAAACCGTTTGGGAAACGGCATTGCCGAAATCAATGAGTCTCTTACTTTATCTGGCATCATGTTCCCCATTGGCGTTCCGAAAACGCCGGGGGCGATTGTATTACAGCGAATGCCATATTCCGCGAGGTCACGGGATATCGGAATGGTCATTCCCATCACGCCGGCTTTTGATGCCGTGTAAGCCACTTGACCCATTTGCCCTTCAATTGCCGCGACCGATGCTGTGTTGACGATTGCGCCCCGTTCGCCGTCGTCCAAAACGTCAAGCTCTGCTGCTCTTTGAGCAAACAGGCGGACACAATTGAACGTCCCTAAGAGGTTCACATTAAATACTGCGGTGAATGCCGCCGCTGGGTGAGGGCCATATTTTTTTGAGAACGTTTTAGAGCTAAATGGAACGCCAGCGCAATTTATCAAAACGCGCGCAGTGCCAACCGCTTCAGCCGTCTTGTCGAGTGACGCATTGACATTTTCTTCGCTAGAGACATCAGTTTTGCAAAAAACGCCACCCAACTCTTTTGCCAGGTCTTCGCCTTCTTTTTCTTTCATGTCCCAAATCGCAACCTTCATGCCCGATTCAGTAAAGAGCCTTGAGGTTGCTTCGCCAAGTCCGGATGCCCCGCCTGTGACGATCGCTGTATGTCCATCTAATTTCATGTCTTCTCCCTTAGGTTGTTTTCCACTTTTCGTCGGTCTGTTGTGAGCCCGATTGTTGCTTCTCAGGCGGTTGACGCTTTTTGGTTCATCATACGCATCGCGCCGCGTCGTCTACCCGGCCTATTCAGAAACGCATTGCTATTCTGAGAAATGCGACGGAAATTAGATACACTGCCTGCTCGCCAGACACCACACTGTCTTAGACGATATGGCTGTGAACGAAACCGCCGCGCGGCAAAACAGAAGCTTCTAAAGCCTGAGTTATTGGCGTCTCGTTCGCCCGAATTTGACCACATTGTCATTAGACACCGCGCGATTGACGACATCGCAGGCGATAGGCTCCCAATGTCAAAGGAGGACGCGTTGATCGTGTTACGCATCGATAAGTGGATTTGCGAATGGCACCGCAAGTTCACTATCGGCGAAGGCCAAGACGCTCAATTAACGACTTATAGCGCGCTTCATCCTTGCCGCGCACATAATCGAGCAGGCGACGACGCTGCGACACCATTTTGAGGAGACCACGACGCGAGTGATTGTCTTTTTTGTGGCCTTTAAAATGTTCGGTTAAATTGGTGATACGTTCTGATAAGATCGCGACCTGCACCTCAGGGGATCCCGTATCACCATCTTTTACCGAATACTCTTTGATAAGTTGGGACTTACGCTCTGGCGTAACAGACATGTTCTTTCTCCGCGGCGCCAATGAATAAGCCCAGCCGGGACGCCGTCCAGCACAGGCCGTTTGACGGTGGTGTAAGCGACCAACGCCAAAGACACAAGCCCCCGCCCGTCTTCGGAACAAAATTCAGGGTCCACCCGGGGCTCGCGGCTTAAAAAAAGAGGCCGTCGCCTGGGAGGGGAAGCAGCGACGGCCTCAAGAAGCAAATGGAGAGGGGGATCCATTCGCGAGGGGTAATGAAATAGTCGCGCTGAAATCTCACTAAACCTTGAAAGAAAAAAGACCGTTGGTTAATGCGATGCCGCTTGCCCAAAGCGTCTCAGGGGCGTTTCAGCGGCATTGCGGGAGCGTTGAAACCGCTTGCAAACTCTGATTGAGGTGCAGGCTTTTATCGGTTCTCCAATCATGCCGCGAGAGGCGCATGGTTAAAGATCACCGTCGCATATGTACGAACGCAACGGGTGTCAGTTGTTTATGGTGATGTCCGTCGTTTGATAATGTTCATTGAGGGCGCATGATACTTGTCCATGGTTAATCCGTATCAACCATGTTTGATCGGCATCTTACAAATTTCCCGTGTCGAGATTGAAGACACGCGACGGTTTGAGCTTCAAGCCGTCGAGGGCGCAGATGGCAACCGGCGCGTTATTTTCAACGGCAAGAACCGCCGATAAAAAGCCGCTTTCCCCGGCCCGGACGCCCCGCGCCACCGCTGGCGATAGTATCGCGGGCTGCCCACGGCGGAGCTTGTCTGCTTCCGGTCCGCCTATGGGGGCCTGGGGCATATGTAACAGCGCTTCATGGATTGGCGCTAATGCGTCTTCGCGCGCCTCCGGCCCCTCATAGGCTTCAAGCTCGGCAATGGTAATCGCGTTTTCTTCCCTGAACGGACCAACGGCGGTACGCCTGAGGGCCGTCACATGCCCGCAGGTGCCGAGTGCCACTGCCATGTCGCGCACGATTGCCCGCACATAGGCGCCTTTGCCGGTCTCCGCCTCAAAGATGGCCGTGTCGGCATCGGGCGTATCGAGGAGAGAAAGGCTGTACACAGATATTTTACGGGAAGGGAGTGCCACCGTCTCGCCCTCGCGGGCGATATCATAGGCGCGCTCGCCATTGACCATAACAGCAGAGAACTGGGGCGGTACTTGGTCTATCTCGCCCGTGAAGCGCGCAAGGACGTCATTGATGGCATCGCTGGTGGGGCGCGCATCAGAGCGTTTGATCACCTCACCCTCGGCATCGTCCGTAGACGTTGTCTCGCCCCATTTGGCGGTAAAGCGATAGGTCTTGCGCGCATCGGTCACGTGCGCTGCGGTCTTGGTCGCCTCGCCCAGCGCAATCGGCAAGATGCCCGTCGCCAGTGGGTCAAGCGTGCCTGCATGCCCCGCTTTTTGCGCCTGAAACAGCCATTTCACTTTGCCGACCGCCTCGGTCGAGCCCACGTCATAGTCCTTATCAAGAACAATCCAGCCATTCACCGGCCGACCCTTTTTACGCCGTCGTCCCATGGGCAAGCCCACTCCTCATTAAAAATCGCGTTTCTCAATGATCAATGGCAAAAACCGCGAATGGTTTCTGCGAAAGAATTGTCTGCGATAGAGTTGTCTTCACTAAAGTTATTTGCGCCACCCCCCGGATTGGACGGGCAGATAGCGCGCTTACGGAAGCGCGTTTGGAGCAGGGTTTTGGGTGGGGGTCAAGCGCGGAGGTGTTTTGTTGTTGGCTGAGCTGCTGAAAATACTGCGTCAACGGGCTTTAGGTTTCCGAGGGCACGAGGTATCTTCTTTGTCACTAATGATTATCAGTTGAGCGGCGTGCTCTAGTCTGAATTTCGCTAGGGCCATTCATGCGGGGTTTGAGCCTCTCGGGATTGTCCGGATCCGTGTACGGCTCTTTATCGAAAACTTCGGCGTTAAACGCTGATGGAAGTTTGGGGGGAGCGCCTGTTGGCCAAACCGCAGCCTCGAGTTGTGCCTCGGTGAGGTTCTTGACATCAGTCAAATTTGCGCCCCTGAGGTTAGCGCCCGCGAGGTAAGCGCCTTCGAGGTTGGCGTCCCAGAGGTTAGCGCCTTCGAGGTTGGCGCCCCAGAGGTTAGCGCCTTCGAGGTTGGCGTCCCAGAGGTTAGCGCCTTCGAGGTTGGCGTCCCAGAGGTTAGCGCGTTCGAGTGCTACGTTACGAAAATCGCATCGGCTTAGATCGATATTGGGTGCGTCTAATTTCGTAAGAATGGCATTTTCGAATGTAATAGCGGTTAGTTCATCACTCGATCTTTTGTGGAAATTATCTTTGTTCCCTGCTTCTTTTTTAATGCCTTTTTCTTCCTGCCAAATCGCGCCAAGGGCCCGCATGGCGGCGGTGATTGGCTCTGTTGGTTTTTCTTGCTGGTTGAGCCAGGTATCGAGCCGTTTATGGTAATCTTTGCACGACTCATTGGCTTTATCGGTTCGTTCCGGTTTGGTCCGCTCGTCCTTCCCTCTGGTTGTGCGTTCACGAACGAAGCCTGAAAGAACCTTTATCACGGTTGCCGCATAATTTGCATCTTTTTCAAGAGCTAAACGTTCCAATGCGTAAACACCGGCCATGCGCACCGATGCGTCGTCATCTCTCAATAGCTCCACCGCGCGTACGAAGCGTTCATTGCGTTCTTGCTCTTGCTTTACGCGTGTTTCATCGCCACTCAGTCGCGTCCGGGCAGCTGAGTTGTGGAGTTGAAAGAGGCCAAAGACGGCGCCGACAATGCCAGCTAGGGCGAAAGCGAAAGAGCGAACGCCGTCCCAGTCAGACGGTAATCCGTCAGGGAATATTTTTCTGTAGGGGAACCATACCCCTTCACCCGGCATTGCATCGGTGATGATGGCGCTTAGCAACGAGAACCCAAGCAAAAGTAAGGCGACACGAAAAACGCCAAGGAAAAAGTGCTCAGTCGGGTCGCGCCCATTTCGTGGTGGAATAAGGAGATGCTGAATTGGCCTTACACGCGGCCAATCTTCTCGATACCAGCGCCAAAGTCGTCGACCTATACTGTGACCGACGACTGGATGGACCAATTTCCTTAAGAAGTTCGCTAGGCGACGCAAGTTTCTCCCCCAGGTCTTGCTATGATGTCTTTAGGCCTTTTCGACGGGCTTGTCTGCATCCAAATACAACTGGCTCCCCATCTCGCTATACTTCTCCGCCATTTCTTTCATCCCCTCCTCGGACAGCCGCTCTAGGTCCTTCTTCTCATTATCGCTCAAGCCATCCGCATAGTCGCGGACGTCTTGGGTGATTTTCATGGAGCAGAATTTTGGTCCGCACATGGAACAGAAGTGGGCGACCTTGTGGGCTTCTTTTGGAAGGGTTTGGTCGTGGAACTCGCGGGCGGTTTCTGGGTCGAGGGAGAGGTTGAACTGGTCCTCCCAGCGGAATTCGAAGCGGGCGCGGGAGAGGGCGTCGTCGCGGATTTGCGCGGCCGGGTGACCCTTGGCGAGGTCGGCGGCGTGGGCGGCGAGCTTATAGGTGACAACGCCGACTTTAACGTCGTCGCGGTCGGGCAGGCCCAAATGTTCCTTAGGCGTCACATAGCAAAGCATCGCCGTGCCGAACCAGCCGATCATTGCGGCGCCAATGCCGCTGGTGATGTGGTCATAGCCCGGTGCAATATCGGTCGTGAGGGGGCCAAGCGTATAGAACGGAGCCTCGCCGCACTCGCGTAATTGCTTATCCATGTTCACTTTGATTTTGTTCATGGGCACGTGGCCCGGCCCTTCGATCATCACCTGGCAGCCATGGTCCCAGGCGATTTTCGTCAGTTCCCCAAGGGTTTCCAGCTCGGCGAATTGCGCGCGGTCGTTGGCATCGGCAATGGAGCCGGGGCGCAAGCCGTCACCCAGCGAGAATGTCACGTCATAGGCCCGCATAATCTCGCAGATCTCTTCGAAGTTCGTATAGAGAAAGCTTTCGCGGTGGTGGGCGAGGCACCATTTCGCCATGATCGATCCGCCGCGCGAGACAATGCCAGTGACACGGTCCGCGGTGAGGTGGATATAGGGCAAGCGCACGCCCGCATGGATGGTAAAATAATCAACGCCCTGTTCGCACTGCTCGATCAGCGTATCGCGATAGACCTCCCAGGTGAGGTCTTCGGCAACGCCGTTCACTTTTTCAAGGGCCTGGTAAATCGGCACCGTCCCAATCGGCACGGAGCTATTGCGGATGATCCATTCGCGGGTGTTGTGGATGTTTCTGCCCGTCGAGAGGTCCATGACTGTGTCGGCGCCCCAGCGGGTCGCCCAGACCATTTTGTCCACTTCCTCTTCAACAGAGGAGGCAACGGCGGAGTTGCCGATATTGGCATTGATTTTAACCAGGAAGTTCCGGCCAATGATCATTGGCTCGATTTCCGGGTGATTGATGTTCGCAGGGATAACAGCGCGCCCGCGGGCCACCTCGTCACGCACGAACTCTGGCGTGATGAATGGCGGGACTTCTGCGCCGAAGCTTTCGCCGTTTTCCAGCTGCGCTTCGGCCCCTGCGAGCATCTCTTTGCGGCCGAGGTTTTCGCGGATGGCGATATATTCCATCTCCCGGGTGACGATACCCGCGCGGGCAAACTCAAGCTGCGTGATGGGTTCTTTGCCGACACCGCGCAAGGGCTGATGACTGACAGGGAAGGACCGCGCCAGAAACTTACCCGTCGCGCCGCCATTGTCCTCGGGCTTCACGTCCCGCCCGTCATAGGCTTCAACGCCGCCTCTGTCTTTCACCCAATCCGTGCGGAAACGCTCAAGACCGCGCTCCACATCGATGGTCACGTTCGGATCCGTATACGGCCCCGATGGGTCATAGACCGGGACCGGTGGTTCTTCAGCCGTTGCATGGAGATCAATCTCACGCACTGGCACGCGAATGTCAGGGTACTTATCGCCTGAGACATAGACCTTACGCGAGGCGGGCAGGGGACCCGTCGTGACTTCCGGTGTTTTAAACTCAGACTGCGGGGTGTGCTTGTTCATGGAGGGCTCCCGTTGGATGCGTGATTATTGATTGAGGGCCGCTTCTAGGGCCGCCTTGGTTTCGATGAGAGGGGCTTCGTACCGATCGTTCAACTGATCGAGGATGGTGGATGGCGCGGTGTCGGGTGTGCCTGCATTGAAAGGGGGGTGCGGATCATATTCTAATCCGAGCTGCATTGTCTGCGCCATGTCATCGCCGTGAAGGGCCGCGGCCACGGTAAGGGCGAAGTCGATTCCCGCGGTCACGCCGCCGCCGGTGAAGGTGTTGCCATCTCGCACGACGCGCCCCGGTGCATGGGTTGCTCCAAATAGGGGGAGGAGTGACGTATAGGCCCAATGGGTCGTGGCGCGCTTGCCGGTAAGGAGGCCCGCCGCACCGAGGATCAGTGCGCCCGTGCAGACTGATGTCACATAGTCCGCGTTCCCGCCTTGCGTTTTCACAAAATCGATGGTCTCCGCGTCGCGGATTGCCGGAACAACACCGAAGCCGCCGGGCACACAAATCATGTCTAGGGATGGCGCGTCGTCGAACCCGTGTGTGGGCATGATCGCCATGGGACAATCGGTCTCGATGAGACGCTTCTCCTTGGCAATGGTCATGGCGTCGGCATCGGGGAGTCTGCTCAGAAACTGCAGAGGCCCCGTCATGTCGAGCTGCGTTACACTATCAAATACAAGAAAACCAATTTTCATCATCCGTCCCTTCGCCGGTGCTAACCGGGCAGGTTCTAAGGGTGCTCGCGTGATGCGCTTCTGGTGCAGTCCAAAACAGCAAACAGAAGCAAACGCGATCTCAGCGGGTTCAGCCCGCGCCCCTCGGCAAAAGTGTGCTTAGCAAATTGGGGGTGCAGGGGCAATACCAGATGATTGCCGCAGGCGTTATTTGCCGACGCGTTTCAGGTATCATAAGACCTTATCATAAAACCTGGGCGTGGAAAAAAACTCATTCTGATCGGAGCATCGTTTGTCGAAATCAACACTGTCTGTGGCGGTCATTGGCGCTGGGCTCTCTGGCGCTGTTGTTGCCAATGGTCTTGTAGAGAAAGGCCACACAGTTCGCGTCTTTGAAAAGAGCCGCGGCGTTGGAGGGCGTTTGTCGACGCGGCGCGTGCGTGATGAGGGTGAGGCCAAGGGAGTGGAGTTTGACCATGGGGCGCCTGCGGTCCATGCGGACGGCAATGCCTTTCGAGATTTTCTTGAAAGCCTTGATAAAGGCGGTGCAGCAGCCAAATGGCCTGACGGGTCTGCCCTATATCCGGGTGAGCAATCAGCTTGTTTCGTGGGTATTCCTGCGATGAACCGACTGCTTCATCCGCTTACAGATAAGTTAGACATCGAGCTGCAGGCAACGGTGACGTCGGTTGCGATGGAAGACGGGCAAGTCGGTGTCACTTACACCGATCGCGAAGGGGCGGAGCATTCGGCGCTTTTTGACCGTGTTGTCATTTCTGCGCCGGCGCCACAGACGGTTGTTATTGCCGCGGCGTTTCCAGAGATCGCTCAACCTGCCGCGTTGGCGAAATACCATGCATGCTGGACGGTCATGCTCGCCCTCAACGGAAAGGTGAAAGGGCGAAACGCTCTGGCGCCATCGGCGAACATCGAAAAAGTCGTTTGCAATACCGGAAAGCCACAGCGTGATGCCATTGGTTCGCTCACGTCATATGTGGCCCATACCACATCCGAATGGACTGAAGCGCACATCGATGCGACGCGGGAGGACGTTCTTCGCGACCTCACGCCTGAAATACTCGGCGCATTGGCGGTGGACGATTATATGCCATCGGAGCGGGATGTGGCCTATGCGGCGGCCCATCGTTGGCTTTACGCTCTTGCATCGAAGCCGGTTGGAAAGGCATTCTTGGAGACAGGTGATGGAAAAGTCTTCGCGATTGGTGATTGGTGCCTTGGCCCTAACGCCGAGGATGCATTTATGAGTGCAGCATCCTGCCTTCGTTCAATGTCCGTTTAGCCTTTCGGTATTCTCTTCTCACCGTTGTCTGGTGGCTCGACGCGCAAAAGCGATTTCGTCTATGGTACTTGCACGACGGGTACTTTGCTTATTGCTGAGGAGACTCTTTCAATGGCGAAAATTGACCTTGGTGGCGTGCCAGAAACAATGCTCTGGCCGCTCTGGAACCGCGCATATGAGGCAAAGCGAAAAGACCGGTTGATCGATGATCCGCTGGCCATCGAACTTGTCAAAACACTCGACTATGATTTTAGAGGAAGCTTCGGCAAACCAAACCGGGCCCACGGCGTAAGAGCTCGTGTTGGAGACGATCTTGTCAGCGATTTTCTTCGTCGGCATAATGATCGTGCTTGCGTGATCACGTTAGGTGAAGGGCTTGAAACGCAGTATTGGCGACTGAAAGAGCCAGAAGTGCCATGGCTCAGTGTTGACCTCCCCGAGGCGCTTGGTGTTCGTGCGCGGTTGCTACCAACGGCCGAAGCGATAACGCCATTGGCGCTTTCTGCTTTTGATGAGCGTTGGATGGATACGGCGCCCGATGGCTTGACGCCCTTCATATCCGCCATGGGGCTATTGATGTATTTTGAAGAGGCGGAGGTGGTCCGCCTACTCACAAAAATCGCCGAAAGATTTCCTAGCGCCGAGGTCTATTTCGATGCGATACCAAAGTATTTCTCGGACAAAACCAAGCGCGGGTTTAATGTTACCAAAAATTATGAAGCGCCTGCCATGCCGTGGGGAACATCACCTGATGGGCTAAGTGATTTCATTGAAGGGATACCCGGGCTCGAAGTTATAAAAGTCCAAACCTATGCTGAGCCCTATCCCCGTGCTATGCCGCTTCATGCACTTTTGTCGAAGATCGGCCCCATAAGACGTTTGTTGGCACCGTCATTGGTGCATGCCCGTGTCGCAGGCTGACCCGGCACCGCGTTGAAACAATCTGCTATGCTTGCAATATTGTTGCAATACGGAATTTTTCATTGACGGTTAACGTGTTCCGGTGCATGACAGTACCGGGCCACGCCTCCCCAACGGGGCGCGACCCATCTGTGAGGATGGGAGTAAAAACATGACCTCTATGAACGATCGGGACCATCCCGAACGGAACCGCACCCTATCGGGTAGCGATGCAGCACAATCTTTTTCACCATTGAAAAAGCCCGGTATTCGTCCAGCCAACCCAAGGTTTTCGTCAGGACCGTGTGCGAAACATCCCGGTTGGCAGCCAGCACCGCTCCATGCGCCAACGCTCGGGCGATCGCATCGTTCAAGTATCGGTAAAGCGAGATTGCGCGAAGCGATTGATCGAACGCGCGCCGTTCTGGAGGTTCCTGAAGACTATCTTATTGGTATCGTGCCTGCCTCGGACACGGGGGCGGTTGAGATGGCCATGTGGTCCTTACTTGGCGAACGCCCCGTTGACGTCCTTGCCTGGGAAAGCTTTGGGGCTGGCTGGGTGACAGACGCCGTAAAGCAACTCAAACTCGATGCAAACACGCTCACGGCCGAGTATGGCGAAATCGCTAATCTCTCGCAGGTCAATCCCGCCCATGACGTTGTTTTTACGTGGAATGGCACGACGTCTGGTGTGCGTGTTCCGAATGCGGACTGGATTGCTGAGACGCGCGAGGGGCTAACGATATGCGATGCGACGTCGGCCGCCTTTGCGCAGGCCCTCGATTGGCCGAAGCTTGATGTCGTCACCTACTCTTTTCAAAAGGTGCTTGGTGGCGAGGCCGCCCATGGCGTTCTTATTTTAAGTCCACGGGCTGTTGAGCGACTTGAGCGTTATGTGCCGCCATGGCCTTTGCCGAAGATTTTCCGCCTCACGAAAGGCGGTAAACTGATTAAAGGCATATTTGAGGGCGCAACAATCAATACCCCTTCAATGCTTGTCATTGAAGACTATATCGATGCCCTTAAATGGGCGACGAGCCTTGGTGGTTTGCCTGCTTTGATGGCGCGTGCCGATGCGAGTCTCAAGGTCTTGGAAGACTGGGTTGCGCGCACAGCTTGGGTCGACTTCCTCGCCAAGGACGCGGCAACGCGATCCAATACATCTGTCTGCCTATCGATTGTTGATCCTGCCTTCCAGGCTATGGATGAGACAGATCAACGGGCGTTCGTGAAAGAGATGGAAGCGTTGCTCGCCCGCGAGGAAGCGGCGTTCGATATTGGTGGGTACCGTGATGCCCCGCCAGGCTTACGGATTTGGTGTGGCGCGACCGTAGAAACGTCAGACGTGGAGGCTCTGTGCTCTTGGCTTGATTGGGCATTCGCATCTGCTCAGTCGTCGGTGTGATTTCCATTGTTGTTGCGATCCTTCGAGACGCGTTCTGAAGAACGCTCCTCAGGATGAGGGACAACGCCACGAACCCGACTTCATGCCTCATCCTGAGGAGCGCTAAAGGCGCGTCTCGAAGGATCGCAACAATCAATCAAAGCCAACCAAGTAAAATGATCCGCCCGCTAATTGATTTAAATTTCCTCGCTTACTGAACCACCTTTTCACCCAAACGCTATGGGAGCTCAAAATGCCAAAAGTTCTTATTTCTGATGCCTTAAGTGAAACCGCCGTTAACATCTTTCGTGATCGCGGTCTCGACGTTATTTTTGAACCAAAACTCGGCAAAGACCCCGAGGCCTTGATGAAAGCCATCGCCGATGTCGACGGTCTTGCCGTGCGCTCAGCGACAAAAGCAACACCGGCGGTGATTGAAGCTGCGAAGAACCTCAAAGTCATTGGCCGTGCCGGTATTGGTGTTGATAATATCGACATTCCGTCAGCGACCGCGCGCGGTGTTGTTGTCATGAACACGCCATTTGGAAACGCGATTACCACGGCTGAACATGCCATCGCCATAATGTTCTCTCTCGCCAGGCGTATTCCGCAGGCCAATCAATCGACCCATGAAGGAAAATGGGAGAAGTCGAAATTCATGGGCGTTGAGCTTTTTGGCAAAACGCTTGGTGTCATTGGTTGCGGGAATATCGGTGCCAATGTTGCCGATCGCGCAAATGGCCTGCACATGCGCGTTCTGGCTTATGATCCATTCCTGTCGGATGGTCGCGCCGTTGAGCTTGGTGTTCAAAAAACCGATCTCGACGGTCTGCTAGCGTCGGCAGATATCATCACACTGCATACGCCGCTAACGGATCAAACGCGTAATATTTTGTCGGCCGAAAACCTCGCCAAAACCAAAAAGGGCGTAATGGTTGTTAATTGTGCCCGCGGCGGGCTTGTTGACGAAACCGCGTTGAAAGAAGCCCTCGACAGTGGGCATGTGGCGGCTGCGGGCCTTGACGTTTTTGCCGAAGAGCCCGCGACAGAGCATCCTTTGTTTGGGCACGAACGGGTCGTCGCAACACCCCACCTCGGGGCGTCCACTAAAGAAGCTCAGGAGAATGTGGCCATTCAAGTGGCTGAACAGATGTCGGAATATTTGTTGCGGGGCGCTGTGTCTAACGCGC
The DNA here is from genome assembly GCA_039025235.1 of Pseudomonadota bacterium. Taxonomy (GTDB): domain Bacteria; phylum Pseudomonadota; class Alphaproteobacteria; order Caulobacterales; family Parvularculaceae; genus MED-G105. The sequence continues at coordinate 77,185 of JBCCOS010000009.1, read as the reverse complement.
TCAATATGCCATCCATCAGCGCAGAAGAAGCACCGCGACTGAAACCCTTCATCACGCTTGCGGAAAACCTTGGGGCGTTTGCTGGTCAATTAACAGAGACCAGCATCCAGGCGATTGAAGTCGTCTATAGTGGGGCCGTTGCCAAACTGAATACCAAGCCGCTGACAGCCGCGGCGGTTGCGGGCTTATTACGCCCTATTTTGGGCGACGTGAATATTGTCAATGCCCCTGTTATTGCGAAAGAACGAGGGGTTGCCATTGCGGAAACCTTTAAAGATACAATTGAAAACTTTGATAGTACCATCCGTCTTCGCGTTGTGACCGAACGCCACGATAGAACGGTAACCGGCGCACTTTTTGGTGGGACGCCGCGCATTGTTGATATCAATGGCGTCGGCATGGAGGCTGCGTTTGAGCCCAATATGCTCTATGTGACGAATGAAGACCAGCCGGGCTTTATTGGTGCTTTTGGGGCCGCCCTCGGTGCAGCAAGCGTGAACATTGCCACATTCAATCTCGGTCGCTCCGGCCAGGGGGAGCGCGCCATTGCGCTCGTGGCGATCGATGACGCGCTTACCCATGAAACACTGACGACAATTTGCGCCCTGCCTCACGTGAACCAAGTAAAGCCCCTTGCATTTTAAAGCATGCGCATGAATCCTATTTCATGCCCATGCTTTGAAGCGCCGGGCGATCCTGTTACTTTGCGTTAGTTTTCTTTGACCTTTGGGGGGCTCTGTCTATGGTGCAGCGGCTCTGCGTGCGATGGCGCGTTGTTTCAAAGAAAAAAGGAGGCTGCGACGCATGGCAGATGTGGCGGTAATCGGTGCCCAGTGGGGCGATGAGGGTAAGGGCAAGATTGTCGATTGGCTGTCGGCGCGCGCCGATGTTGTTGTTCGTTTCCAAGGCGGACATAACGCAGGGCATACCCTCGTTATTGATGGCGCGGTCTATAAATTATCGCTCTTGCCGTCTGGTGTTGTTCGACCAGGGCGACGCGGGGTCATTGGCCCAGGCGTTGTTGTCGATCCCTTTGCCCTGTTGGACGAGATTGATCGGGTTTCCAAACAGGATGTGAACATTAGCCCCGAAAATTTGGCGATTGCAGAAAATGCGACGCTCATATTATCGGTGCACCAAGAACTTGATGCTTTAAGAGAGGGGTCGGCGACCGGCGTAAAAATTGGCACAACGAAACGGGGCATTGGTCCGGCCTATGAAGATCGCGCGGGCCGCCGTGCTTTAAGGCTTGTCGACCTCAAAAGTCCTGATACGCTTGCTGAAAAAGTCAATAACCTCCTTATACACCATAATGCGTTGCGAAAAGGCGTTGGTGAATTGCCATTGGAGGCGGCACCCATTGTTGAGGCATTGCTGGGGATTGCGCCGCGTATAACGCCGTTTATTCAGCCGGTTTGGAAACTGCTTCATGATGCACAGCGTGCCGGACAGCGCATTTTGTTTGAAGGCGCTCAAGGTGTTCTTCTAGATGTGGATCATGGAACATATCCCTATGTGACGTCATCAAACACAGTTGCCGGACATGCCGCTGCAGGGTCTGGCTTGGGGCCACAAGCGGTCGATTATGTTCTCGGTATTGTCAAAGCGTACACCACGCGGGTTGGTGCAGGGCCGTTTCCAACAGAGCGCGAGGATGCGATCGGCGAACGGCTCGGTGAGCGTGGTCACGAATTTGGCACGGTGACAGGCCGCCGCCGCCGCTGCGGTTGGTTCGATGCCGCCCTTGTTCGACAGTCTTGCCGCATTGCCGGTGTCGATGGCGTTGTTCTCACAAAACTTGATGTGCTGGATGGTTTTGATGAACTCGAGGTTTGTATCGGATACGATATCAGTGGCGAACGATATGATTATTTACCGGCGAGCACCGATGCGCAGGCAATCGCAAAACCGGTCTATGAGAAAATGCCGGGCTGGAAAGGCTCTACTGAACGGGCCCGTTCCTGGGCGGACTTGCCAGCAGAAGCGGTGAAATATGTGCGCCGCGTTGAGGAACTCATAGAGACCCCCATTGCGCTGGTTTCCACCAGTCCTGAACGTGACGACGTTATCATGATGAAGGATCCCTTCGCCGATTAATTTCTTACCGCCGACGATGGGGGAATTGCATTGCCACTGTTGGCTTGTGCCGGGTTAATTGCGTGCCATCGTTATTTCGCCCTCTTTCAAGGCGATCAATGATCAGAACTGCTCGATCGTTGCCGCGCTTTGGCATTTTCTCAATGGGTTCAAATGGCTATGGCAACGTTTCAGTATTGGTTATAGTCTTAAAAGATTGCTTTTCAGGAAAAGATTGATTGCCTGATTTCGCCTTAATCAGGACGCCATGATCGACTAGGAAAGACTATTGACGTTAGAGTGAAGAGAGAAAGAACGACCGTTCCCGTCTTTTATCGCCAAGTAGCAATGAGTACGAATACCTATGCGTGACCCTATCGAGAATATCCAAAAAGAACAGCGCAGCCGCGCAACATCCGGGTATTCGATTCTTTTGATTATCGGTGGTGGGGTGGCAGCTTATAAGTCCCTTGAGCTTATTCGGTTGCTGGCAAAGAGAGAAATCGGCACGCGCGCTATTTTGACCCGTGCCGCAGCGGAATTTGTAACACCCCTTTCCGTGGGAGCGCTAACGGGTGAGAAGGTTTTTCAGGAAATCTTTGATCTGACGGATGAAGCGGAGATGGGGCATATTCAGTTGTCGCGTTCGGCTGATTTGCTCGTTGCAGCGCCAGCCACAGCGGACCTCATGGCCAAAGCGGCAAATGGATTGGCCAATGATCTTGCGTCAACCGCTATTTTGGCGACAGATAAGCCCGTCCTGTATGCACCAGCAATGAATGTGCGCATGTGGGAACACCCTGCGACCCAGCGTAATCTCGCGCAACTCAAAAAAGATGGCGCCATGCTCGTTGGTCCGGGCGAAGGAGATATGGCGTGCGGGGAATATGGGTTTGGCCGCATGGCCGAGCCAGAAGAAATCGCCGATACGATTGAAACCTATTTTGCACGGCTCGCCGGTGGTCCTCTCACAGGTCGTCACATCCTTCTGACCGCAGGACCGACCTATGAGCCGATCGATCCCGTACGTTATATTGCAAACCGTTCGTCCGGAAAGCAGGGCTATGCTCTGGCGCGTGCTTTGGTTAGAGCCGGTGCCGAGGTGACACTCGTGTCCGGTCCTACCGACCTTCCGCCGCCGGCTGGTGTAAAATTCATTCGTGTCGAGACGGCGCGCGAGATGATGGATGCAAGCACCGCTTCATTACCGGCTGATTGTGCAATTATGTGTGCTGCCGTTGCAGACTTTCGCGCGGAGTTTGAAACACAGCATAAAATCAAAAAAGAACGTGGCGGCCTCACAGCAATCCCGGTGACGGAGAACCCCGATATTTTAAAGACGATTTCAAATCTGCACCAGGGGCGTCCGCCGCTTGTTATCGGTTTCGCTGCAGAAACTGATGATGTTTTGACCTATGCGCAATCAAAACGAACGCGCAAAGGATGCGACTGGATTGTTGCAAATGATGTATCGCCTGGGGAGCATTCCGCCATGGGGGGAGACCAAAACTCTATTATTCTCATCACAGAGGATAATGAAGAGCCTTGGCAAGAGATGCCGAAAGACGAGGTCGCACGTCGGCTTTGCGTAAAAATTGCTGATGCTCTTGATGAACGCATCGGGACACCACGCGCAGCGGAATAACGAGAGCCGCAACCCGCGCACACTTCACTTGCGAACTCATAGGTTGCCAACGCTTAAAGTTTTTTGATTTTACGCATTTCCTTAACGCCAAGCGCAAACACTTGGCTTGGAAATGCTTTATAGCGGAATGCAATAATTCTGCACTATTGTATTCCACTATAGGTTATGGTGATCGCGCCGTTTAACGCAAAAACCGTTGCACACTTTTTGCTCGGCGCTTTAAAATGTAAGATCGAGGCCGATGCCAAACACCCGCGGTGTCGCAAATTGGCGCGTCGCGGTTACAGTGGGTTGAAGCCCATTTTCAAGAACGATAACGCCGGATGCCTCAATTGCCTCTGGGTCGGTTGACGCGATCACGGTCGCAGCGCTCACAGCAATCGGTGAATTATCATTGAGAAGATTTGATCCGTAAGCATAGATTGAGAAGTGATCCTCTGTGTACCCAATACGCGCATTCATAGCAATGTTTGGATCAATGCGCTGGGTCAAGTCTGAAACCGGAAGGTCAGCGAATCGCGTTGGAAATGCCGTTGCTAAAGCTGCAAAGTCATTTTCATTCAGATTGAATATATCTGTTTCTCTTGAACCAAGATAGTTCACGCTTGCATTGCTATAAAAGCCTGAAGGATGTTCATAAGTTGCGCCGACAGTGAATGAGAGGGTTGGTGCGTTGGGAAAGTTATTGCCTGCTAGGTTTTGGAACGGCAACTGCACGTCTAATTCTCGGTTTTCAAGCTGATAGGGAAACTCAGTGAGTTCAGTATTCAGTAAGCCAATCGACCCATAGACATTGAGGTTATCGGTAGCGCGATAATCGGCAAAGAATTCGGCACCAAATATCCGCGATGAACCGATGTTCTCGATCGTGCTATCTATGTCGCCGCCCGATGCTCCTGGCACGGTGACCTGCTGACCGCGGTAGGTGCTATAGAAAAAGTTTCCGTTAATGGTCAGGCTATTGTCGAGCGATTTTGAGCGGAAACCAATTTCGTATGTTGTCAGAAATTCTGGATCAAACTCACCGAGCTGCAGAACACCCCCTAAAACGGTACTAAATGTTCCACCTGCGCGATACCCTCTTTGACCGGAGAAGAAAATTGAAACGTCGTCAGTGATGTTGTAGGTGACGGTGCCTCTTGGCAAAACCGCAGAAAAGGTTGTCGTTTCCGGAAACTGTGTCGTCCCTGGCGTAAACGCCTCAACAAGTGCTGTGCATGTGAGCGGAAATGAGAAATTGAACCGCCCAAAAAGAGCATCAATTGTTGGTTTGTCTATGTCAACAATGCACGTGTCCGGATTAACAATGCCGAGGGGCGTGACCTCGCCGGGCGTTGTGAAGCGTTCGTTGTCGTAGCGAATACTGAAGTCGAATGTCCATCTCTCATCAAGGTCAAACCGCGTTTGTCCATAAAATGCAAAATTACGAACCTCGGCAAAGCCATTTGTTTGATTACTGAGGGTCGTATTGTCTGGAATGAGGGGGAGGCCACTTGCAAATCGTGCAAGTGGCGTCACGAAGGTCGATACGAACTCATTGCGATCTTGAAAATAGTAACCGCCAATCGACCCGGACCAACGACCCAAATCATATTGAAAACGCAGTTCACCTGACGTCGTAAGGCTTTCTTCGTCATTGTCGAAATTTTCATTCAAAGAAGACGCTGCAAACCGGAGCGGATTCTGGCTATCGCCGACGCTTGCCAGGGACTTATTATCTTCATGTGTTCCGACAAGGTGGATCGACCAAACATCATTGATGTCATAAGTGATATCAGTAAGAACACGGATGGTATCCGAATCAATGGACTGCGGCGTTAGAAATGTTACAAACTCGTCGAAATCGAAGTTAAAGAAGGTCTCAGTTGTTATATTTTCTGGTGCGCCCACGGTGGACGTAAAAGCACCCCCCGAGGTTTTGTTATAATCAATAGTGAATTCCGCGCGTAGCTTAGGAAGGCGACTTGGCTCAACTAACAGCTTTGCCCGCGTAAGGAGGTTGTTGCGATTGGCTTGGTCATCGAGGGTAAGAGCATTTGTAATAAAACCATCAGTTGATTGATAATCGACGGCGATACGAAACGCTAATTCATCTTTAATGATTGGCCCTGAAATTGCCGCTGCATATTGTTGGGTGTCGAAGCTTGCATACCGGGTGCGGAATTTAGTTTCCCAATCATATGTTGGATCATTCGTCCGTAGCACAATAGCGCCGGCTAGTGCATTGCGTCCCTGTACGGTCGATTGTGGCCCGCGTAAAACCTCGATTTGCTCGATGTCCCAAACGCTATCGAACCCGGCGGTAAGTGCTGCCGTAGAAATCGGTGCGCCATCGAGATAAACATTCGATGTGACCCCCTGACCTCCTGTCCCAGAGCGAGAAATCCCGCGAATAGTAATATTGCTTGCTGAGCGACCGTTGACATTTGGGATACGGGCCAAAACGTCGTCGAGCTCAAATAAATTTTCTTGATCAAGACGGCTCGCTTCGAAAACTTCAACGGAAACCTCAGCCTCTTGAAGTGTCAATTCTTGCTTTGTGCCAGAGACAATGATGACGTCGGTATCAATGGGGTCGATGGTGTCTTGTGCAATTGATCCGGTTGGAGCAAAGCATATAGAAAGTGCCGAACTGGCCGGCAAAAGGAATATCCTTTTTTTCATCCGTGATGCTCCAGGTTTAAACCCGGGTGTTCACTCGAGAGCCAGCGGCTGGTGGTTCTTTGCCAGCAGAACCTGCTTCACCGGTTGATCCATCAGTTTGCTGATTGGTTGTGTCTGTTGCTTCTGGCGTGTCGGCTGGTGCACCAGTGGACACGATAACCATTGCTGCGCGCAAAACGCGATCGCCCAAAATAAAGCCAGTCTGGGCAACCTCAGCAACGTGACCTGCAGGGACGCCATGGGCCGGTGACTGCGCCACGGCCTGGTGGACATTAGGATCAAATTTCTCGCCTTTTGGAGCAATTCGTTTAACGCCATGGCGCTCCAGCGTTGTGAGCAGCTCTTTTTCCGTCATCGAAACGCCTGTGAAAAGACCTTTCAGGGCGTCTTCCGACATTTGCGTCGGATCCTCTGGCGCAGCGGCGAGGGCGCGCTCGAAATTGTCTGCAACGGACAATAGATCGCGTGCGAAATTGGCAATGGCATATTTGCCGGCATCAACCCGCTCTTTTTCAGCGCGCCGACGTGTATTTTCCAACTCGGCTGCGCTTCGCATCAGTCTGTCGTTCAGGCGTTCAATCTCATCTTGAAGCCCGGAAACAGCAGCACCGGCCAGTATCTCTGGATCAACACGATTACTCATCTCCTCCTCCATTTCTGCCGCTGCATCTTCGATCGAATCAAATAGCGCGTCGTCGGAGTCGAGTTCGGGCAGGTCGCGGGCCATCCCGTCGTCATTTTGCCCATCGTTTTCGTCGTAATCGTTATCGCCCATGGATCTACTTTTTCAGGTTTGTGTTGAATGCGGTGACAATGCAACTTTCTCGTAAAATCACCTGGCAGTTGGCATTTACGCAGGCACGGCAAGTTTTTCAACCAAGCCGATGCGGATCCTTTCGCTTAGCGTGAGAGAATTTTCGATACGGCCTCTGCGGTGTAATCGACAATAGGGACAATGCGCGCATAATTGAGGCGTGTTGGTCCAAGAACAGCCAACACCCCAACGATCGTGTTGGATTTGTCTCGATAGGGGGCCGCGATCACTGAAGACCCAGACAGCGAAAACAAACGATTCTCGGAGCCAATAAAGACTTTGACGCCTTCTGCGTCCCGCGCTGCGTTTAAGACGTCGATCACATCTCTTTTTCGCTCTAGGTCGTCAAACAGCATTCTTACCTTTTCTAGGTCCGCTTCGCTCGCCTCATCGAGTAGTCGTCCGCGTCCTCTAACGATAAGGCTTGATCTCTCTCCACCAGCGAGTTCGGCGACACCATCTGAGACGAGCTTTGTTGTGACTTCATCCAATGCTGCCTGATTCGTCTTCAGTTCATTCTGGATTTCATCCTGCATTTCACGGAGCGTTTTGCCACTAAGCCGTGCGGAGAGGTAATTCGCAGCGGATGTTAGTGATGAAAGAGGTAGGCCGGGCGGGATCGACATGACACGGTTTTCCACCCGACCATCTTCGAAGACCAAGACCGCAAGCGCTTGTCCGTGGTCGGTTGGAACAAATTCTACATGCCGCAAGGACGCTTCTGTTTTTGGTGCAACCACAAGGCTCGCGCTTTGGGTCAGCCCAGAAAGGCGCGCGGCGGCTTCTTCAAGGACCGTTCCCGCTTCGCCGGTGTCCGCTGAAGCGATGTCGAGGGCTTTGCGCTCATCGGCGCTTAAGTCACCAATTTGCATCAAGCCGTCGACAAAAAGCCTGAGGCCATGTTCGGTCGGCAATCGACCGGCCGAGACATGTGGGGCAAATAAAAGCCCCATATCGGTGAGGTCTGCCATCACATTACGAATTGTCGCTGGCGACACATCAAGATGGTCGCCCTGTGACAGGGTACGGGAGCCAACGGGCTCGCCGGTATTGAGGTAAGCCTCAACGATCCGCTTGAAAACTTCGCGCGCGCGTTCATCGATCTCAGATAATTGCGTCATCTTTCTAAAATAGAACGGTTTGAAGGCGGTGAAAATGGGTCGCTTTGAAGTCTATCAAAGGATTTTTTTTGGATCAGGTTTTAGCTGGGAATGGGTTTTTGGGAAAAAATCATCTGCAACCTTTGTTTCCGTTTCGCACGAATGATGGTTACTGCTGCGCGACGAAACAACATGAGATTGATTTGCTTTTATTTTTTGCGTGTGGATCTGTTTAAAGCATTTCCAAGCCAAGTGTGTGCGGTTGGCGTTAAGGAAATGCGTAAAATCAACAACTTAAAGCGCCGATCTGCTTCTAATTGAAACGGAGGCGCTTTAGTAAGGCTCAAATGGAATCGGCTGTTGCAAGCGGCCATCCCCCACAATTCCTCGGCGTTGGGTTTTGAGACCAACAAGAAACCGAGAGAACGAATTTGGAGATTTAATATGCGTCCCTCCGGCCGAAGTTTTAATGAGTTGCGCGAGGTTACGATCGAAACTGGGTATGCAGGCCACGCCGAAGGATCGTGCCTTGTTAAGTTTGGTAATACCCATGTTTTGTGCACTGCATCGTGGGACGAGACCACACCGCCTTGGCTGCGCGGGCAAGGTAAAGGGTGGGTAACGGCAGAGTATGGAATGCTACCGCGAGCAACCCACGAACGGACGAAACGCGAGGCAAAGAAAGGGCAGTCCGGGCGTACACAAGAAATCCAGCGTCTTATTGGCCGGTCATTACGTGCTGTTATCGATCTAACAGTGCTCGGAGAACGCCAGATCTTGATCGATTGTGATGTGCTAAGAGCGGATGGTGGCACGCGGACCGCAGCGATTACGGGTGGTTATGTTGCATTAGCCGAGTGTTGCCGCTGGGCGTTAAAGGATGGGGTTATAAAGAAAAACCCGTTGACGGACTCGGTGGCTGCTATTTCATGTGGATTGCTTGAAGGGTCGCCCTTGCTTGATCTAGATTATGCTGAAGATTCGACCGCCGATGCCGACGTGAACTTCGTCATAACAGGCACTGGCGGACTCGTTGAGATCCAAGGTACCGCCGAGGGCGCGCCCTTTAGTGAAGAACAGTTTCAAGCGCTTATGACTCTGGCGAAAGCGGGATGTACAGACCTTACAAACAAGCAAATTCAAGCGTTAGGCGAGGGATGATCGCCTGCCAATGAGCAAACGGTAGACGCCCAGCAATTGAGCCTTAAATCAAACAAACGTTGACCATACTCAGCTATCTATAGAAACTATATATCGATACTAATCGCAAAGCGTATCAAGTTTTCTCTAGTACTTTCGGCGCTGGTAAGATTACTTGAGTGTCGCGTTTTGTCGAATTGGTACTTTGACGCTTGTCTCAAATATCGTGGTTGAAGGGTAAACGCCGCTCGGACATATTTGTGAAGATCTGATCAATTGTTTCCTACACCAAGAGGTTGAATTAGTTTGTCGAAGGACCATCAGCGATGCTGGCGCATAGATATTGAGAGTGGCACGCCTTTTGACGCTTCTGTTTAACGAGTCGGGTCAAAGCAGCAAAAGCGACAAAGCGACGGCTTTATGTGACTATCAGTGATCAAACCAGATCGTGGTCTACTAAAAAGGAATGTTAGCTCGTCTCAAGCGTCTATAGCGGAACGACGGAAATAATTAAGTATTGAGGGGCTTTTGTATGAAGAACGTAATTTTAGGGTCCGTAGCAGCCGCGACGGTTGTACTGGTGGGCTTTGGTGTCAATCACTTAAATACACTGGGAAAGCTGGGTGGCGGTTTAAAATCGAGATTGGTGTGCAATGAAGTCTTTATCGGCGGCAGAAATGAACAGGACGTTCTTGATACGGAATTTGATAATCTCAATGACTTAGGCGCTGTCCTGCCGGGCGGTACAAACCTGGAACATGAAGACCTGCTACCGGTCAAGGTGGATTATGACAAAAAAGAAGTCACCAGCGGCTTGGGGCTATTCGGTCAAACAAAATCCGTATACCGCGAAGGGTATGGGTGTATACTGCTTCGCGGGAATTTTAAGGAATTGCCACCTTTAGAGCCGGTGGACAATAAAGCTTGGACGGTAGCATCGCCCGCTAAACATGGATTTGACGAAACCGCATTAAACGCCGCTCTTGATGAAGTCTTTGACGATCCATTGCCGTACCACCGTGGTATGGTCTTTATCAAAGGCGGCGAACTTGTCGCTGAGCGCTATGCGCCCGGTTTTGACAAAAATACGCCGATGCTGAGTAATTCTATGGCGAAAACCGTTACGCAAATGATGGTTGGAGCGGCAAAGAAAGATGATTTATTTGATCTTGATGACCGTCCAATGATTGAGGAGTGGTCAGGTGAGAATGATCCAAGGCGTCAGATAACATGGCGCCACCTTTTGCAAATGCAAACGGGGCTTGAGTTCCAAGAGAACTATACTGATCCCTTTACGGACATCTCCAGGATGTTCCTTCTTTCGCATTCGCAAGCTCAGTACGCGATCGATAAACCGCTTGCCTATGACCCTGGTACCCATTGGGCATACGCCACAGGGACGAGCAATATCCTCCAACGAGCATTGCGGCTCGCCCTTGAAGACAACGGTATCCCTTACCACTCCTTTGCGCGTGACCGAATTTTTGAACCCCTTGGTGCGGCGAGCGCTGTCTTTGTTCCTGATAGTTCCGGTGAGTTTGTTGGCGGTTCAATTGTCTATGCAACGGCGAGAGACTGGGCAAAACTTGGCCAGCTTTTTCTGCAAGACGGCGTGTGGGAAGGTGAGCGTATTTTTCCGGAAGGGTGGGTAGAGTTTTCGACAACGAGAGCGAGCGCCTCTCACAATCGTTATGGGGCGCAGCTTTGGCTCAACCTTCCAAGCGAAAAATTGAAGTCGAAGAAGTTCTTCCCAATTCTTCCTGATACGGCTTATTGGTTCTCAGGTTATGAGGGGCAGGTGGTTTTGGTTGTCCCGAGTCTTGATATGGTCATTGTGCACCTTGGTCGGACGAATCCTGAAAGAGAACTTGTGCCGATTAATGCAGCACTTGAGTTGGTTATGTCGACCCTAATATCCGGTGGGGAATAGGGAGGTATTCAAGTCCAGCCATACTTTTGATTGCCCTTCCTGCTATTAAAGTGTCAAGCATTTCCAGACCCCTTTGTAACGGACGGGAAACCCCGGAGGAACGTAACGGAAAAAGATTTCTTTACGAATAACCCTTTGTTTTAGGTGAGGAATATATGAACAAAATTGTTTTAATTGCCGGCGGCGCGGGCCTTTTAGTCTTAGCCGCGTTGGGCGTAAACCATGCGAATAAATACGCAACAGTTGGGACCGGGTATAAAGCGCTTGAGGTTTGCAATGAGAGTTTCCTTGCCAACCGACCGTTAAAACGCATTCTTGAAGAAGACTTTATTCGCGTTCCGGATATCGTTCATTCGATATCGGTTGACGTTGATCAAGACAAAAAGGAAGTGCGCGCCGCATTAGGTCCTCTCGGCAAGTCCCGCGTGGTTTACCGGGATGGATATGCGTGTACGAATGTTCGCGGTGAACTTGTCGATATTCCTGCGTTAGAACCTGTTGCGAACAAAGAATGGACAATTGCGGATCCAGCCAAACATGGCTTCGATACCGTCGCCTTAAACGCAGCCCTCGATAAGGTTTTCGAAAATCCATTGCCGAACACCCGCGCGATGGTTTTTATCAGGGGTGGAGAGCTTGTTGCTGAGCGCTATGCGCCGGGCTTTGATCGCAATATGCCAATGCTCAGCAATTCGATGGCAAAAACGGTCTCGCAGCTAGCCGTTGGTGCCGCGATCGAAGAAGGCTTGTTTACGTTAAATGATCGACCTTCGATTGACGAATGGTCCGGCGATGATGATCCGCGTCGTGAAATCACATGGCGCCATATGTTGCAAATGCAAACCGGTCTAGAGTTCGATGAGACGTCATATGTTGATCCGTTTGCTGATGTACCACAAATGCAGATTTTAGCGCATTCTTCGACACAGTTCGCAATCGACAAACCGTTAATCCATCCGCCAGGCACGTTTTGGTCCTATGCGACTGGTACAAGCAACGCCTTGCAACGTGGGTTACGTGTGGCTGTCGAAGGCGCTGGTATGAATTATCACTCCTTCGCCCGCGATCAAATCTTTGAGCCGCTTGGGGCGTCTAGTGTTGTCTTAACCCCTGACAGTTCTGGTGAATTTATTGGGGGATCCTATGTTTATGCTACTCCCCGGGATTGGGCGAAGTTGGGACAGCTCATGCTTCAAGACGGCATGTGGGAGGAGGACAGAATTCTTCCAAGACGGTGGTCTGAGTTTGCTTCTTCGCCAGCCAGCGCATCAAATAATCTCTATGGTGCGCAGCTTTGGTTGAACCTTCCGAGCTCGGATATCAAGACCACAAAGTATTTCCCAGTGCTTCCTGATACCGCCTATTGGTTTGGTGGCTGGCAGGGGCAAGTCGTGTTGATTGTGCCAAGTCTCGACATGGTCATCGTGCACCTTGGTCGGACAAACCCGGAAACGGAGCTCGTCCCAATTAACGAGGCGCTTGAGTTGGTGATGCCGACATTGTCATCTTTTCAGGAGTAGAATGGTTTCACGATGCCTTTTACGGCTATTGCCGCTGCTTGTGACAACGATCATTCCTTCGCGCCAGACCCTATCTTCGAACCTATTGGCGCTTCGAGTGAAGTCCTTGTGCCCGATAGTTCTGGGGCGTTTATTGGTGGTTCAATCGTCTCTACCACCGGACTGGGTTGGGCAAAATTCGGTCGGTTTTTTTTACAGGAAAGTGTTTGAGAGGGTGAGCGCATTTTTCCAAGAGGCTGGAGAGCTTTGTCTGCAATACTCGCAAGTGAATCTCACGACCTTTATGGTGCGCAACTCTGATTAAATCTTCCGAACAAGAATACTTGAAAAAAAGTACTTCCCTATAATTCCAGATACGGCTTATTGGTTCTCGGGTTATGAGGGGCAGCTGGTTTTGGTTGTCCCGAGTCTTGATATGGTCATGGTGCAGCTTGGTCGGACGAGGCCAGAAACGGCGCTCGCTCCGAATAATGCAGCTTTTTGGATCTTATTATGCCCACGTTGGATGTGTCCGGCGGATAGGGGCACTTGGCGGTGGAAAACAACGCCTTAACGGAACGGTACTGTAATGGACGCTCCAGACGGCCAGCAAGAAATCGCGCAGCAGGATTTTCTGAATACCGGAGGGGTCGGTCCGCTCGGGCGTGGCGACAAGCACATTGTTGATGTTCTTATTGAGGAGCGGGCGGAAAATCTTGTCGCTTCCCCCCGTTGGCCGATTTATCGCGCCATTCTGTACCCAATCTTGAAGCAAAAACCCGCCATCCGCCTGACCGAAGCGGTAAAGTCCATGACGGGCTTTGAATCGATGCAACATCTCAGTGACTTGTTGTCCCTTGATGTACAGGTGACCCGCCAGACCCGTGTGCCGCCTTCCGGACGCGTTTTAATTGCGCCTAATCACCCAACGGGTATCGCCGATGGCGTCGCCATGTTCGATGCCCTTTTGCCCAAGCGCGCAGACATGAAATTCTTTGCCAATCGCGATGCGATCCGAATGGCACCTCAACTGATTGAGGTGTTGATCCCCGTGGAGTGGGTGGAAGAAAAGCGAACGCGGCAACGATCGCGCGAAACACTGATTGAAACAAAGCGGGCGTTTTCTGATGAGGCGTGTGTCATTTTGTTCCCATCGGGCCGGCTTGCTTATATGGACGAGAACAAAGTGCTTACCGAGCAAGAATGGATGAGCTCCATCGCGATATTCGCGAGGAAATACAATTGTCCGGTCTTGCCGGTAAATATCAAAGCCCGGAACTCCTGGCTTTACTATTGGTTTTGGAAGCTTAACGATGAGTTACGAGATATCACGCTGTTCCATGAATTGCTCAATAAGCGTGGAAAGCGGTTCGACATCACATTTGGTCAGCTGATCCAGCCAGAGCAGTTAAAAGGCGACGCAGCGGAGGTCGCCAGGGCCTTGCGTCGGCACACGGTCGAAGATGTGATCGACGACAGGCCCTGGGTGCCGGTCGAATAATCCCACTCCAATAATCCCACTCCAATAATCTTAGTCGAATAATCCCAGTCCAACAATCTTCGCGCATTCGCCTTGCCATCAAAGCGCCTCCGTTTCAATTGAATCAGAAGGGCGCTTTACGTTTTTGATTTTACCCAATTCCTTAACGCCAACCGCCCATACTTGGCGTGGAAATGCTGTATATCTATCGATAACCGTGGCCGGCAGGCATTGATTGAAATTTGTAAAAGTCTTTTAAATTCAAGCCTCCGTTAACGCCGATTGGCTAATACCCATAGCTCCGGACAAGGTCGGAGCCCTAATGGCAACTACAAGCGATAATTCTCTCAGCACGCGTTTGAACGACGTGGAAGATGCGGGCGCGGCACAACGCAGCGCGCTTACGCGTACATTGTGCGACCTCGTTGTACTCCCGGCGAACAAAATCTCCGCGAATGAACGGTCTTTGACGGCTGATATGCTTCTGGAGATTTTAGGTCGGGCTGAAATTGAATTGCGCTTAGAATTGGCGCGGCGGGTTGCGCGGGTCCGCGAGACGCCGCCAGCATTAATGAGAGCGCTTCTTCACGACGCGCCCGAGGTTGCGATACGCCTGCTTGAAAAGGCCGAATACATCCCTGAGGCTTTGCTTGTGGAATGTGCACGAACGGGTGAAACCAACCACCGCCTCGCCCTGGTTCGTCGGCTTGATTTATCGCCAAGCGTTGCTGATGCGGTGCTTGAGTTTCAGGAGCCAGAGGTTACCCAATTACTATTGCGGCGTGAGGAATTTGAGCTATCCCCCGGCGCTGTTGATATTCTCGTCGCCCGTTCTGCAAGCGACGTTACGTTGCAGGGGCCTTTATTGATGCGCCCTGAGTTGGAACCAGCACATGGATTTATGATGTTCTGGTGGGTTGATACCGAGCGGCGAAAACGGATTCTTTCTCGCTTCTCCATCTCACGTGTCCTCATTCAAGATGCGCTCGATGATCTCTATGCGTCAATTTTGGGAAAATCGCGACAATTAAGTGACCCCTCACAAGAAGTGGATGATGTCGGTATTGACCCATTTGTTCGTGAGCTGTTAATTCTCCTAGATCGACGGAATCGTCCGCGTAGCGCTAAAGGCGAGCCGGTGCCAATCGATATGGTGCGTCGGACAATTCACGCGGTGCGGCTCGGTCTTGGACAACAAGTATTGCACGCGGCAAGCGTTGTGACGGGTCTGTCGAGAGAACTGGTCGCCCGAATTTTTCGTGATCCGACGGGTGAGCCTTTTGCGGTCATGTGTAAAAGCCTTGGCTTACCCCGAAACGCTTTTTTTGAGCTCATCACTCTTGAGGATGCCGACACGATTTACCCTATAGAACGGGCGGATGACCTTATGGGGGTTTTCGATTCGCTGTCGCGCGACTTTGCGCGTGCGATCTTGCGGTACTGGGATTGGGACGGCAATCCACGCATTGCTCAAATCACGCGCCTCATCGATGCGGGATTTGATGCTGCTCATTAATGCCTTCTTTGGCTAACGGTGAGTGGCTTGATGACAAAAAATGCAAAATCATCAAGAGTGAAAGCAATTTTTGCTCTAAAATCGAAACTCCATACGTTCAGGAAAACCTCGTGCAATCCTGTTGTTCACAATGACGCTGTTTTATCTTTTCTCGTAACGAAGCTTGCTTGAAATTCTGAGCGTTTAGGCACAGGTCTTAACAAATTATTCCAAACTACTAATAAATCTGATTACTCATCTCACGGAGCTTTAATCAAAAATTAATCGAGATTTAAAGCGATTATGCAAGATCGAATGGGCGTTGGTGGCTGCCCTGCGTATTTCGGTGGCTGCTGACGCTCTTTTTTTGAATTCATTTCAATTCAATATTTTATCAATTTCAATGAAAATTCAGCATGTCAATCTTTCCTGGTTTTAACACTCCTTGTGGAATGATGGTTGGATCCGGAGGCTGATGACCTGCATATTTGGCGTGTCATCCCTCCTCGAATAGTGTAAGCGGAGGACGTCGATGGCCCCATCGATGCAAGTAATCGTATTCGCCTCGCAGAAGGGTGGTTCTGGCAAAACGACCCTCGCTGGCCATCTGGCTGTAGAGGCAATTCGGCAAATGGCTGGTCGACCTGATGCAGGGCCAGTGGCGCTCATCGACACAGACCCGCAAGGGTCATTAGCGAAATGGTGGAATGTTCGGAAAGATCCGGAGCCAGCCTTTATACAATCGGTTTTTTCAAATTTGTTCCATGATTTGGAGCGGGCGCGTAATGAAGGATACCGATTTGTTTTTATCGATACGCCGCCGGCCGTCACCCGGGCGATTTCAGAGGTTGTATCGCATGCGGATCTTGTTATTGCGCCAACACGGCCAAGTCCCCATGATTTGCGGGCCGTTGCGCCAACAATGGAGATCGTCGATGCCCGGGCCAAGCCATTAATTTTTGCCGTGAATGGCGCCAATCCGCGTGCACGGATTACATCAGAAGCCGCGATTGCCCTTTCCCAACATGGCACGGTTGCGCCGACAGTCATACACAGCCGTGTTGATTTTGCTGCATCAATGATTGATGGCCGTACCGTGATGGAAGTCGACCCGGTCTGCCGTTCAGCACAGGAAATTGGCGCGCTCTGGTCCTATATCGACGGCCGATTGCAGCAGCTTGAAGGGTTTCGGCAGGCGATTGGCGACGAAAATTCAGCTGGCCAACCATCGCTTCTTGGCGGTGCAAGTGGTCGCGTTTTTGGTCGCCGTGCATTTCACTGATGCATTGATCAATTTTTGTGGAGACGGTCCGGGGCGCACCATTGGCAAATTCACTGAAAAATAGTTTCCAAACTGTTCCAGATGATTCTGGTCCATCGGGCGAGGCTATCGCTCTGGTTGGAACATTGGCGGCGATTCCCGAAGGCGCTTTTACGTCTGAAATCGAGCACGTTAAAACCGAGCCTCTTGAAACCAACACTGAGCCCAAAAAAAAGTGTTTACCCAAGGAAATCACGTTTGCGCATTCGGTTGATGAGGCTAACTCAGAAGACAGGCGTGGCGTGGAAGCGAACGCGGTGGCGACCGTGTCAGCAGGTGATACCCCAAAGCGAGCGCGATCAGAGACAGCGCCACCAGAGACAGCGCCAAGAGAGCCAGCGCCAACAGAGCCAACGGGAGATACCCCAGAATTTCTGGAGCTGACACCAATTATCTCTGAACAAGACAAGGACAGCGCTTTCGTTGCCAAAAAAGGGGAGGCAAGTCCGGCAATTGATCGGCGCCATGGCGCTCGTTCTCCTGAAGAAGTTGTTGCTGAACATAGGGCGATGTTGGCCTTAAAGAAAAAACAACTGCAAAGGCAGCGCGACGAGATTCGCCAGGCAACATTCGGAAATCGACAGGGTGCGACCGGTCTCGTAGCAAAATTGACCCGGGCAGCAAAAAGTGCGCGCGCAAAAAGCCAAGCTGTATTGCCGGTTGATGATGCATCTTTGGCGTTAAGCCGGAAAAAAGTGATTGCTTCCCAGCCGCCGCTTGAAACTGAGCGTCAGGTTGAGGAACAGCCAAACCCGAATGAAGCGCGGCTTTTAGATGGCAATCCAGTTGGGTCTGAACGCGTGAGCTCTCCAACAGACGCAGCGCTTCACTATGATGATCTTGTTCAAGATGTTGATTTCGAAAATCTGCAGCATACAAATGATGTCGACAAACAGATAGGGTTTTTTCGAAAGCCCTTTCGCTTAAGCGCAGCTGAAAAAACGCCAAACGAAACAGCGTATGATCCGATTGCATCGTCAAATCTATCGCGTGATGCGTTCAACGGCGAATTCAACGATGAAAGCCTGCATACTGGTGCGCTTCGAAAGAGTGGCCCTCGGACGAAGTTGAATTCAGACCCGTCAACGAAAGTTGCCGAAACAAATATATCGAACTCAACGAGAGTATTGGGTCGTGGCAATGCTTCTAGGGAATTCGATACAGGTCAAACGACGTGGTCGCTAAAGGGCGTTCAAGGAGCGGACGCGGTTGCGGACACAGAGGCTGAGACAGACGCTGAGACAGACGCAGAGACAGGCGCAGAGACAGGCGCAGGCACAAAGGATGAACTATCGGAAATCCTTACGCGTGAGACGGATAGTCAGTGGCTCGCAGCAAGACGGCAGCAAACAATCCGCATGATGAGTGCTCAATTTGAAACACTACGCGGTAATGCTGACCCTTCTCTTACAGGTGATGGCGCCCGTGTAGCGGCTCGAGCGATGGCCGCTTCAGAGAGCTTTTCTAATGCAGAGCGTCCTGTCAGGACACGGCTTTATTTGTCTTTAAAAGACTATATGCGGCTTAATCTTGCAGCGTCGGTTTTAGGGCTGGAAGAAGAGGACCTGGCCATCACGGCGCTAAATGCGTATTTCGATGCATGCGGCGTGGAACGCTTTGAGGATATGGATGCCTCAAATGAAGCTGTGTCCTGACGGCCTCTCACATCGTCAACTCCCCCCGCTGGATCTGAATAGCCGTACCACTAACTTCTAGCGCGTGAGGCTGTTTTTTACTGATCGAAAAGTTGATCTTGATCGTACTCGGTCGTCTCATTTCAATTCCTTGTCGGATCGTCCAAGTGTAGTCACCATCGGCCAGCGCGCCCGTTCGAGAGATGACGGCTGGCAAGGCGCAAGCGGCCGAGCCTGTTGCGGGGTCTTCTGGAATATTGGCGGCTGGTGCAAACAGGCGCATCTGATAATCCGCATCAGGCACCTGATGTTCAGCGAAAATGCCCACCCCCACACCGTAATCTCGATAAAGTGACGACAGGGCGC
The DNA here is from genome assembly GCA_039025235.1 of Pseudomonadota bacterium. GTDB lineage: Bacteria > Pseudomonadota > Alphaproteobacteria > Caulobacterales > Parvularculaceae > MED-G105. The sequence goes on along the minus strand of JBCCOS010000009.1, from coordinate 58,021 downwards.
CGCTGTCGATGACACATTTGGGCAAGTCAGTTTCGTTGACTTTGGCAAAGACAAAATCGGTGCCTGCCCCTGCCGCACATGGTGCATTTAAGCCATCTGCAATTGCGTCTATTGGTAAACCGAGGGCGGCAGCGAGAGGCGCACGCAACCCGTTGAGATTTTTTACTGTTGGATCAATCGGATTACGGAATGTTGCCCTGGGGATTGGCCCTGCGGTGTCATAGCGAATCGGAAAATCACCGGCTTTGAGGCGCATGATCATGGGGTCATAGCTACCCCGTTTTGTAGCGATCGAAAGGGCTGTGCCAATGGTTGGGTGCCCTGCGAACGCCAACTCGTCGGTAGGGATAAAAATCCGGACACGAACGTCGTGATCTGGCCCGTCCGGTGGCAGAATAAAGGTTGTTTCTGATAAATTAAATTCACGTGCGATCATTTGCATTTCATGATCACTCAAGCCGTTTGCGTTTGTCACAATCGCAAGGGGGTTTCCGCAAAAACGTTGATCGGTAAAAACGTCCCAGGTCTCAAACGCATAGGTCCGCATGATGTCTTCCTTCTACAGATGGTTCAGACGTTCAGCTGTTCGGTGAAACGCGATACGAATGGTTCAGTGGGCCTGTGCCCTTTCCGAACCCTGGAGCGGTTTCAAGGGCGCCGCGTAAATATGCAATCGCATTTTCAGTTGCTTGTTGGACTGACATCCCATTGCCCAGTCCCGTGGCGATTGCAGAGGCTAGGGTACAACCAGTGCCATGACCAGCATTCGTTATAATTCGTTTATTCGAATAATGCGTTATGCGATCGTCGTTATAAAGCACATCGGTGACGTTTGAGCCTTCCAAATGTCCGCCTTTAACGAGGGCCGCGCCGGCGCCCACCATTACCAGTGACCGCGCGGCGCTCTCCTGGTCGGCGGTAGAGATAATCGCGCTGTTAGTGAGGATAGCTGCTTCGTCGGCATTCGGTGTGATGACGGCGCTGAGCGGTGTCAGCTGTTCTAAAATAAAAGCACTCACATCGTCTTTGGCTAGGGCATCACCGCTTGTTGCAGCAAGGACCGGGTCAACGACGATTGGCATTGTGCTGGCGCGGTCTCCTAACGCACTGACGATTGCCGCGCCCGCCTGGGTGTCGCCAATCATCCCAATTTTGATGGCATCAGCGCCGATGTCTTCAAGCACAGTCAGAATTTGAGCTTTAATGAGGTCGGGCGATACCGGCGATACTTTTGATACGCCCACAGTATTTTGCACTGTTAATGCCGTAACCGCGGTTGCCGCATATCCGCCGAGGGCTGTTACAGTTTTGACGTCAGCTTGAATGCCAGCACCGCCAGAGGGATCCGAACCAGCAATAATCAGGATGCGAGGGGGCAATTCTTTTGTCCTATATTGATCTTGAATAAGAGCACTTCGACTGGCACGTTAACCAAAAGTCGGCACATTAACGAAAAGCCAGCACGTTAACGAAAAGCCAGCACGTTAACGAAAAGAACGTATTTTTAAACCGCACATTAACAACCAATTTTTACGTCAAGTATTTATCTGGTCTTGTACCGTTCGTTTGATTGCGCTTTACGAACGTTTAGCCATTTCATTTGAGGTGCTATGGGTTCTGAGACTAACAAACCATTCGTTATCGCCCTTGATGGTCCTGCTGCATCGGGTAAGGGGACGCTCGCACGGGCGCTCGCCGATATTTATGACTTTGAATATCTGGATACAGGTATTTTGTATCGTGGCGTCGCTTGGTTAATGCTCGATAACGGTCTTTTGCCAAAAGATGAAGAAACGGCCGCTGCAACGGCGCGCGGATTTTCGCTGGACGCCATTAAAGATGCGCCCTTGCGATCAAGGGAAGTGGGGGCTGCGGCCAGTGTTGTTGCCGCCAATAAAAACGTTCGTGCCGCATTACTCGACTTTCAGAGGACATTTGCCGTCAATCCGCCGAATAATTCAGCGGGTGCGATCCTCGATGGTCGAGATATCGGGACGGTTGTTTGTCCTGACGCCACTGTGAAGTTTTTTGTCAGCGCCTCATTGGAACAGCGCGCCAAAAGGCGATGGCTGGAGTTAAAAGAGGATCGTCCAGAAATCCAATTGGCCGATGTATTGGCTGACCTCAAGGAACGTGATACGCGCGATGCGTCCCGCGCCGACGCGCCAATGATCGCGGCGGATGATGCGGAGTTGATTGATACTTCTGATTTGGCTATAGACGCGGTGATCGCGGCGGCGCGCTGCATCATTGACGATATTTTTGAGCGTTCTGCTGACTGACCTGGCCTGGATCAACGGATTTTTGATCAAAGGCCAAATCCAAATCAGTCAACAAAATGCGCTTAAATGGCACTGGCATTATTAATTCTACTGTTGAGGATTGTTCTTACCGGTACGCGGTAGTGCTAGCCGTCCGACGCCATTTCCGATTGCAACAAGTCGCCTCAGTGCGTCCTGATCCGATCATGCGTTTTTTATTGCGCGATCAGTTTCAGATCTCACCTCGCTTGTTTTTTCGGATTGTGACACTGAAACACGATACAAAAACACCATGGAAACAACATAGAAACACCCTGAAAAAGGACCCTAACACTTGTCTGAAACCCTTAACCCGTCCCGCGACGATTTCGCGGAAATGCTTGAAGCCTCTCTTGTTGATCGTCGCGATTTTGAAGACACCGTTGTAAAAGGTGTTGTCACGGCCATTGAAAAAGACATGGCGGTTATCGATGTTGGCCTCAAAACAGAAGGCCGCGTCGCTCTTAAAGAATTCTCCCAGCCCGGACAGGACGTCTCACTTAATATCGGTGATACGGTCGAGGTCTATGTGGATCGCGTTGAAAATGCGCTTGGCGAAGCGGTTATCAGCCGTGAGAAAGCGCGCCGCGAAGAAGCGTGGGAACGCCTTGAAAAACAATTCGAGACCGAAGAACGCGTCGATGGTGTGATCTTCAATCGTGTAAAGGGTGGCTTTACGGTCGATCTTGGCGGCGCTGTGGCGTTCCTGCCTGGAAGTCAGGTTGATATTCGGCCTGTGCGCGATGCCGGACCGCTCATGAATATCGCGCAGCCGTTTAAGATCCTGAAGATGGATCGGCGCCGTGGGAATATTGTTGTCTCGCGTCGTTCAATTCTTGAAGAGGATCGGGCGGAACATCGCCAGGAGGTGGTCCGCGAATTGAGCGAGGGCGACGAACGCGAAGGCGTTGTGAAGAATATCACCGAATATGGTGCCTTCGTTGAGTTAGCGCCCGGTGTAGATGGTCTGTTGCACGTCACTGACATGTCGTGGAGCCGTGTGAACCACCCGACAGAAGTGCTCAATGTCAATGACACGGTCCGCGTCCGTATTGTCAAAATCAATCCTGAGACACACCGCATTTCTCTCGGTATGAAACAGCTATCGCCTGATCCATGGGAAGGCGTTGCGGCGAAGTACCCTCTTGATGCTAAATTCTCCGGCAAGGTCACGAATATCACGGATTACGGTGCTTTCGTTGAGCTGGAAGATGGTATCGAAGGTCTCGTCCATGTTTCTGAGATGAGCTGGGTGAAGAAGAATGTGCATCCTGGAAAGATTGTTTCGACCTCTCAAGAAGTAGAAGTCATGGTGCTCGAAGTAGACGAAAGCAAGCGCCGCATATCGCTTGGTCTAAAACAGTGCCTGAACAATCCTTGGGAAAACTTCGCTGAAGAGCATCCCATTGGGTCCGTTATCGAAGGCGAGATCAAAAATATTACTGAATTTGGTCTGTTTGTTGGTCTTACCGAGGATATGGACGGGATGGTCCATCTGTCGGACCTTGACTGGGATCGGTCCGGTGAAGACGCGATCAAGGATTACAATAAAGGGGACCGCGTTTCCGCTAAAGTCCTCGATGTTGATCCTGAGAAGGAACGTATTTCCCTCGGTGTGAAACAGGTTGGTTCCGATCCAATCGATAGCGTTGAAGGCGAGATGCGCAAAGGCGCTGACGTGACTTGCACGGTCACCGCGATCGAAACTGGCGGTATCGAAGTGCAAGTTGGCGGCGATGCCGGACCGAAAGCCTTTATCCGCAAGTCAGATCTTTCCAAGGATCGAAACGAACAGCGTCCGGATCGTTTTGCCGTTGGTGACAAGGTCGATGCCCGCGTCACCTCCTTCGATAAGGCGTCCCGCCGTATTTCGCTTTCCATCAAAGCCCGTGAAGTGGCCGAGGAGAAAGAGGCTGTGGAACAATATGGATCAGCGGACGCTGGCGCGTCGCTTGGCGATATTCTCGGCGCAGCCCTGAAAGAAAACGAAAAAGACGATTAAGTTATTTGTTTTTGTTAAGGGTGTTGAGCCACCGATTAACAGCATCTACCGGCGGTGGCCTTGGGGTCTCGCCGGTTTTTTGTCATGTAAAGTGCTTGCGCTTATTATGAAACTGGTGGCGGGTTGGGCGCACTTGGCTTGAAAACGCTTTAATGGACGGCGCGTCACTTATGCCTGTGTATCAATGAGCAAGGCTTTTCTACGGTGGCGTCGAACGTATCCTAATTGACAAATTGATCGCAATTACCATGCCCGAGCTTCCTGAAGTTGAAACGGTTCGACGTGGCTTGCAGCCGGCAATGCTCGGCGCTCGCATTGATCGCGTTAAGACAATGCGTCCAGACCTGCGGTTCCCTTTTCCCGAACGGTTCGCGGAACGCTTGGAAGGTGCTTTTGTTGATACAATGGACCGTCGTGGGAAGTATCTTCTTTGTGGTCTCTCATCGTGCGAAACGCTTATCATGCATTTGGGAATGTCTGGTCGTTTCACTGTAAGTGATGGTGAAACGCGTAATGGTTCAGAGCCGGGTATCTTTCATCACGAACATGGAACCGACCCAAAGCATGACCATGTAATTTTTGACGTTTCTGTGCCGGCAAATGAGGGGCGCGCCAAGCCGCGATCGTCCGATGGCTCGTATGATTTCAAACGATCGCAAGCAACCGCTCGGGTCGTTTATAATGATCCCAGACGGTTCGGCTTTATGGATCTCGTTGCAACATCGGAAATTGATTGTTGTAGGCACTTCAAAGATATGGGGCCCGAACCTTTATCAAATGCGTTTTCTGCTGAAGCATTTTCCGAAGCCTTGAGGGGGAAGTCCACCGCAATTAAAGCGGCGCTCCTCGATCAGAGCGTTGTCGCCGGTATTGGAAATATCTACGCGTGCGAGGCGCTTTTTAAATCTGGGATTTCACCACGTCGTTCGGCACATAGCTTGGTGGGCGCGCGTGCTGTGCGTCTGCAACGCGCTATGGTTGACGTTTTAAAGGAGGCAATCGACGCGGGGGGGTCTTCTTTACGGGATTTTGCTGGAGCGGAGGGCAAGCTTGGATATTTTCAGCATCAGTTCAGCGTCTACGACCGTGAAGGGGAGGTCTGTCCTTGTGGCCGCTCAAAAATTAAGCGTATCGTGCAGGGCGGGCGATCCACTTTTTACTGTGGTGGGTGCCAACGGTAAGCGGTTGAAAAGCGCTGTTGTTTATCTAACGACTAATATGTTGCGAAATAACCGATGCAAAAAGAAATTTCGCCGAAAACGAGAAACATGATTGACGTTTTTATTACGGATCGATAAGACGCCGCATCCCTGATGCTTCAACAGCTTGAAGGGTCATATTTTTAGGTTTTGGTGTGTCAGGCACGAGGATTGAATGGCTAATACGACATCGGCAAAAAAAATGGTTAGAAAGATAGCCAGACGGACCGAAGTGAATAAGTCACGACGCTCGAGGGTTCGTACCTTCTTGCGTCGCATTGAAGATGCAATCCAATCCGGTGATAAATCAGCTGCTGATCTCGCTTTTAAAGAGGCTCAGCCTGAGTTACATAGAGCTGTCAACAAAGGTGTGTTCCACAAACGCACCGTCGCTCGTAAATTGTCTCGCTTATCTGCACGCGTCAAAGCGTTGTCTGCTTAGTATATTTTTGTTGTTAGGCCCTGTTATAGTTATTGGGCGGTTATCTGTATAAAGAATTTTGGTCGGTGGAGGCGGCGGTGTGTCCTGTCGCCTTACTGGTGGCGTCGACTGATATACGTCTTACGGTTTAAATTCACTCGCGCGCCGGTTGGTCTCGTCGGTTTGATATAAGTTCGTTGGTTCAAGACAAGATCATCTTTGGCGCATAAAACATAGTATCTAATAACGGTTTGCTTAAATCTAATTATTCAGTGCACTAAAAAGTTTTGGGCCAAGTGTGCACGATTGTGGGCTTATTTTTTTATTGGTGCAAACGCGCAAAAACAAAGACTTAAAGCATGGCGCATGAATCCTACTTCACACGCCGTACTTCAGAGCGCTGAGCAAAAAGTGTCCAACGGTGTTTGCGTGAAACCACGCAACGACCATGACCTATAGTGAAATGTAATAAGTCTACATCAGTGTAATTCGCTTTAGAGCGCTTCGCCGATAAGTGTGATCGGTTGATGGTTCCCGTTCATCAACTCGGCAAAACAAGCGTGACAAATCAGAGACCTAAAGCATTTCCAAGCCAAGTGTGTGCGGTTGGCGTTAAGGAAATGCGTAAAATCAACGACTTAAAGCGCCGTTCTGATTCCAATTGAAACGGAGGCGTTTTAGATCAGCCTTCCGATTCCGTCGGAAGGCGAAAAGCTCTAGTGGAGGGCCCTCATTAGAGAATGCTCTGCCATGAGACTTTTGCTTGTCGATAATATGTGGCGCTGACAAGCAAAGTTGACGCGAACTGGTGTGCACTGACGATTAATTGTTTCGCGATTTGGCCTTGTAAGGGAGGAGATTTTTTGGCCTGTTTATTGCGCAATACGAGGCGCGCTTGGTACACGCGGGCGCAATTAGCGCGTTATGCACATAATGCGCTGACATTTGGGAAAATGTGGAAATTTACTTAATGGCAAGTAAGTCATTGCTTTTTTTGTGAATCGGAATTTGCAAGCGAAAAATTGTTCGGAAAGTCAATTTAGACGGGCAACAATTGCTTGCAATGAAAACTCTCTGGTCTATTGTATTGACATTAAGAGATGGGTACGGACGAAAAAAATAAAGGGAGTATTTTTATTCGGTGATCGCCTCGTTTGTCGGCAAGTTAAAGTTCTTGTTAACTGATTTTTAAACTAGGTGCTCTCGAAATTATATTGGCTGCATAATTCGCTTTCGGTTCTTAGTACAAGCGTCTACTGTTAACGAGTTCGCTGACGTTGGTGTCTATCAATGATTTTCGATAGCAACTCCTCAAAGCCAAAATAGTCACTTTGTAAAATAGTCACTTTGTTTCGCCGTTCTACTGCTCAAACTGTGTTGCGTAATTTAAAACATTCAAAATCGAGAGTGTCCTAAACAATTATTGAGGTCGCTCTTATTCTCCGGTGGAGGCTTTCATGTCTTGGGAGTCTGCGCAGCTTTTAAAAATTTGGGAGTAGAGGGCGTGATGGTCGCGAGTACGATTTTGGCACCTAAGTTGAGTGTCGGCACTTTAGAATCTGTAATGAGTTCTTCAGATCCAATGATGAGTGTGAAATCGTGTGACCCGAGTGAGAACACTGCGTATATTGATGGAGCGAAAATATCTGGCTCTCGTAGTGATCATGTTCGGTTGAATAATTCTGTTGATTTGAAACGGAAACGTCCTACATCCGATAATGTGGCTTCTTCTAAAATGGTGGTGGTAACATCGCCATCCGGTGATGCCAGTGCGCTCTCCGATCTATCTGTATTTGATTTTGTCAGTACACGTGTACGAAGTAATACATCTGATATCCGGGTTTAATAAAACCAGCCGTTAGGGCGGTCGATGGCCGTCTTTATTTCGAAACGTTCTGAGGGAAAACTACGCCGCGCCGTCCAGGTCAAGCGCGGTCAAGATTTTTACGACCTTTTTTCGATTATCTCGGGGATAACATTAATGACAAACAACCTAGAAAGCGAAATTTCTGACCAGCTTCTCGCTGAGAAGTTTCCTGCTTTTCAAACCGGATTGAGGGTAAAATTTGGCGATACTATTTTCCGATCGTGGATGGCTGATCTAAACGTTTTAGAGCTCTCGGATCGGTCGGTGGTTTTGTCGACGCCGTCAGCTGTGAAGTGCGACCGATTAAATCAGGTTTATAGACGCGGGATCCATAAAGAGTGGTGCAAGCATATTGGTAATGTTGATCGATTAAAAATTGCAATGCGGAGTCAGCTGCGAGAGTCGGCGCGATCTCAGTCTCTCCTTACAGATGTAAGTGCTAGCGATCTCGCAAATACACCAAACGACAATCGAGAGATAAATCGTCCAAGCCATTCTGACGAGGGCACTGGAATGGCCGGTGCTGATTTGAATGACTCTCGTTCACAAAATGTCTCTTGTTCACAATACGGATCTAAATCAACCTCGAGAAATAGTTTTTTCTTTGATGGTGCACAAACGCCGACCGGTTATGAGCGAACCTCTTTCACTCAGGAAAAATTAAACGAAAGTGGACGCTATTTAATAGATGGGCCTTCGAATAACAGCATGCGCGCGGCGTCCGCCTCGCCTCGAAAGAAGAGCACTTCTGAAAAAGACAAAGACCTTGACGGTCGTCAGGGTTTAACGGGCCACATTCTTGAAGATCTTATTTCCCCGGTAGATAGAAGTATGCATTTCAATGACTTTGCAATCGATGCATCGAATAGAATGGCTTTTTGCGCGGCGACCCGTGCGGCCCAAGATAATAATGCCGGCAAGTTAATCTATATCTATGGACCGTCTGGGTTTGGAAAAACCCATTTGCTTTTTTCGATCGCAAATGCTTGGGCTGAGGAGCATCCGAATCGTCCTTACGCCTATTTTACGTATTCAGACATGCGTAATGGCTGTGCGTCTGCTGCGCGGTCAAGCGCCTTGCACGCCCTTCATCAAGAGCTTAGCGGGCGCCAACTTATTTTAATTGACGATCTGCATTTGTTACTTTCATGTGTGCGAACGCAGGAGGAGATTCTGAATTTAGCGAACCGTTTTTCGACAAGCGGTCGTCAACTGGTTATTGCCGGTGAGACATCACCAGCGCGCTTGCTTGAGGCGGGCTTGAATGCTCGGCTTGCGGATCGTCTTGCCGGCGGTGTTCCTGCGCCGATCGAAGCGGGTGGCGACGACCTAAGACGTGATGTTCTTTTAAAACGCAGAGATACATCAAAAGTGCATTGCATTATTGGCGATGACGCCATTGACTTTATTGTGCAAAATTTCACGAATAGCATTCGCGAGGCAATTGGAGCATTTAACCAGTTAGAGCTGTTATACGGTGAGCGGAGTGATACCGTCGGTGTCGAGGAAGCGCGGGCTGCGCTAAAGTCCCGGCTTCGCGAAGTCCATACAAATCCGACACTAGAGGATGCTTTAAAGGCGACCTCTTCTATATTCGAAATCTCGCTTGATGATCTGCGAGGGAGAAAGCAGCCACAACGGATTGCACGAGCGCGGCATGCGTTTGTCATGGTAGGGCGCGAAGCGCTCAATGAGTCATTCCCCCGTCTTGGTAAAACGCTTAAGAGAGACCACACGACGGTGATGAGCAGTTATGACCGGGCTCAGGCATTATTTGAGCGTGAAGAATCGTTTCGCACAAAAATAGCGGCGATCAGGGATCGTATTGGCGCCTCTTAATCAATCGCAGAAATCGTCAAGCTGAAAGCCGTTTGGCACCAATTGCTCGCACAACGGCTTTTAAGCCATTCTATAGCGCCAGACGATCACAGTGGTGCCGGATAAGGTTGTCTCCAGCGCTCAAACATGGAATTTAGAGTATCGGTTTGATCACGCCTGATGCGCTGAAGCGATTTCGGATCAATTGAGATCATTCAATCACTTTGGCTTTCTTTGTTTTTACGCGTTTGCGCCAATAGCCAAACGGGGTCCAAATCGCACACACTTGGCCTGAACACGCGTTAAATTGACCGCTCGCGCGTTGATCTCAACAATAACCAAAGGCGTGCGCGAATCTTAACCTTTTCGTATCCGAATCACTGGCATTCAGCATCCGAGTTCTGCTATATATTTCAGTGAGAAATGACATTGAGTGGGTGCAATTAGGCGCGCTTCGACGATGTTGAATTCGGTGTTCAAAACGTCATTGGATGACAACGAGGTTGACGGCAATTTTGCATAAATAACTGAAGGCCATTGCCGGAATAATGATGCCAATAAATCGGTTCAATATGGGGGCGTTGGGATTGGTTCATGACAGCCGCTTAAAGGGCGATTTTGGGACCATTAGTGCCTATTGGTTAATGCGAAAGGGGTAACATTATTGGACCTTGGACGTCAAAATGCATGGCAGTCCACCGCTGTGATATTCGACCCCTATGACAGGCGATCCCTATGACAGGCGATCCTTATGAAGGGCGACCCGTACGACAAAAGAGTAGGATGCAAGGATTTGGCAGATTGTTTGTTTTCGCGTTTGCAACCCATCGACAAGCCGACTTATTGGCTTGACCGGCGTGGTTGCTCGTTTCAGCAAAACAGGCTTGGAAATACTTAGAATTAATCGACGACTTGAAAAAGGCGACATGCAGCTGTTGCGAAAGTGGCACGCTGTTTGGTGAGCTCCACAAAGGTAACGCGATGAAGGTGACGATTGAGCGCGCGGCGCTTGTTAAGGCTCTTGGCCATGTACAAAGTGTTGTTGAGCGAAGAAATACAATTCCCATCTTGGCAAATGTTTTACTCCAAGCTGATGGTGGATCGCTGACGCTGACGGCAACGGATTTAGACATAGAGATTTCCGAGGCGGCGCCCGCGAATGTCGCCGATCCTGGCGCCACTACGGTTTCCGCTTTAACGCTTTATGAGATTGTCCGTCGTCTACCCGATGGTGCGCAGGTTCTCTTGGAACTTTTACCATCCGAAGGTCGCCTCAAGCTGGCTGCAGGACGGGCTGATTTTTCACTCGCTGTATTACCCGATCGAGACTTCCCAACCCTCGATACGGACGATCTTGCCGTAACCTTTCAGATTCCGACGGAGGATATAAGCCGGTTATTTCTCAAAGCGCGGTTCGCCATGTCTCAGGAGGAAACCCGCTATTACCTTAATGGGGTTTATCTCCATATTGCAGAAGAAAACGGTACGCAAATCCTGCGCGCTGCAGCAACCGACGGTCATCGTCTGGCACGGGTAGACGCCGGCCTTCCCGCGGGCGCATCAGAGGCGCCCGGGGTCATTGTACCGCGAAAGGCCGTAACCGAACTAACGCGATTATTTGAAGACGCAGAGGAAATGATTGATATTTCCGTTTCAGCGACAAAAATCCGATTCGGTTTCGGGTTTGGTCACCTCACATCGAAGCTCATCGATGGTTCCTTCCCCGATTATGAACGGGTTATTCCAAAAGATAATCCGTATCTTTTGAGGGTTGAAACGGAGGACTTTTCGAAAGCCGTTGACCGCGTCGCAACGGTATCTGCTGACAGAACACGGTCAATAAAGATTGCCCTAGACGGTGACCGACTTCGGTTAGCGGTCAATAACCCTGAGGCTGGCAGTGCGATGGAAGAGTTATCGGTCGACTATACCGGAGATCCGCTCGAGATCGGCTTTAACGCCCGTTACCTGTTGGATGTCGCCTCGCAAATTGATGGTGGTTCTTTGAGTTTTCGGTTGTCTGATCCATCGTCACCCACGGTGATTAGCGACGAGGAAGAAGTCCGTGCGTTATATGTCCTGATGCCCCTGCGCGTTTGATGTGTGATTGCTATACTGTGACGAGTGTTCCGGAATGTTTTCCAATCGCTCTTGAGGCCCATATTTAGGCCAATATCTTGGTCAGTATCCCGGCGAGTATTTAAGTCAGCAATTTAACCAGTGTTCGGTTGGAATGAGATCAAGTTTTAGTTTTCGACGCAGGGCCTAAAACGATTATTAATGATCCCTCACCTCGCTTGAGGGGCGACGATGCTGGATAGCGATGATCACAGTATTGATTATCAACGCCTCTGGAGCGTTTGTTCCAATTGCGTAGATGGGAAACGGTTTCCATCAATTCCAATGGAAGAGAAAATGATGCAGCTCGTAGAGCTCGACAAGACTCAAATAGTTGATGTGAACGAAACAAACAATCAACGAGATCTTGTATCGTTGCGAGCGGTCGCTCAAAAACGAACGCAAGGTTCATTCGTTATGCAAGATAGCGTCGATCAGGCGAATGCATCGTTCCGGTCACTTTTGCTGAATGACTACCGGTCATACGCGTCAATTAGATTAGCATTTGACGGGCGACCGGTCGCTTTTTTTGGTGCAAATGGCGCGGGTAAAACAAATCTGCTAGAGGCGTTGTCTCTGTTTGCGCCAGGGCGTGGGTTGCGCGGGGCGCGTCTGCAAGAACTGCCACGAGCAATGGGCGCAGGAGGATGGGCGGCATCCGCAATGCTATCGCGCGAGACGGATGATCTTGTAAAACTGGGCGTGGGCGCGGCGGCACACAAACCAGATAAAAGACTGTGTCGCATTGATGAAAAGACGGCTAAAGGTCCGAGTGCATTTTCGGATTATGTGCGTTTCTTATGGCTTACTCCCGCACAGGATGGGCTTTTTGTTGCGGCAGCTGGCGAGCGCCGCAAATTTCTTGATCGGATGACGCAAGCGCGTGATGCGGCCCATGCGCGTGCTGCCAGTGAATACGAAACGGCGATGCGCCAACGGCAAAAATTGCTCGATGATGGTGTATCCGATGATGCATGGCTCAGAGCGTTAGAAACCAAAATGGCAGAGGCGGGCGTTGCTGTTGCTGCAGCACGCCTTGAAACGCGGGCTCTTCTCTCTGACGCGGATACCACAAAGCTGTCCGATGGCGCCTTTCCAGCTGCTGATATCAGGCTCGAGGGAAAATTAGAGGATGCTCTTGGCGAGAAGCCTGCTGCTGACGTTGAGGATGATTATATCAATGTTCTGCGTAATAATCGTCGTATTGACCGTGAGGCGGGACGGGCGACCATGGGGCCACATCGTTCAGACATGATCGTGAGCCACCGGCCAAAGCAGATGCCGGCGAGGCTGTGTTCAACCGGTGAACAAAAAGCACTTCTGATTGGCCTTGTCCTTGCGAACGCCTGTATCCTCGCCGACTCAGGCGCCCGGGCGCCGCTGGTTTTATTGCTGGATGAGATTGCCGCTCACCTGGATACGGAAAGGCGTGCCGCTTTATTTGATATTATCGAGAGTACACGATTTCAGTGCTTTATGACTGGTACTGATATTTCTCTTTTCTCCGCTTGGGGGGCGCGGGCACAAGCATTCCGAGTTGGGGACGGCAAGATTACGGAGACGACGTTGTAACGGCTTCTTCTGAGGTGAGAAACTGCCGGGTCCGTTACAACAGGCCAAACATATTTAGACCACTGATCAAAGTTCATAAAGACGAGCATAACAGGACGCATGGAAGACAACGCGCAAAAACCCGAAGAGATAACAAATGATAGCGAAAGCTCCGACGATAATGCGGAGTATGGCGCGCAATCGATCAAGGTATTGAAGGGCCTCGATGCTGTTCGTAAGCGCCCCGGCATGTATATCGGGGATACAGACGACGGGTCTGGTCTTCATCATATGGTTTATGAAGTGGTCGATAATGCCATCGACGAAGCGCTCGCCGGCCACTGCGATGCTGTGGATGTATTGCTGAACGAGGATGGATCAGTAACGGTACGTGATAACGGACGGGGTGTGCCAACGGAAATTCACCCGGAGGAAGGGGTCTCTGCTGCGCAGGTTATTATGACCCAGCTGCATGCCGGTGGTAAGTTTGATCAGAACTCTTACAAGGTTTCTGGTGGCCTCCATGGAGTTGGCGTATCGGTTGTGAACGCATTGTCACAATGGCTGAAGCTACGTATCAATCGAGGCGGCAAGGCCCATGAGATGCGGTTCCAAATGGGGGAGCCCGATGCCCCCTTGTCCATTACGGGTGATACGGAAGTAACAGGAACGGAAGTTTCTTTCCTTCCGTCCACAGAAATTTTTTCAAATATCGAATTTGATTATGATACCCTGGAAAAGCGCCTTCGTGAGCTTGCATTTCTAAATTCAGGTGTTGCGATCAATCTTATCGATCAAAGGCACGTAGAGACGAAGAAAGAGACCATGCTCTATGAGGGTGGTCTCGAAATGTTTGTTCGATATCTCGATAAATCCAAAACGAACCTCGTGAATGCGCCCATCGCCTTTCGTGCTGAAAAAGACGGGGTATCTGTTGATGCCGCCATGTGGTGGAACGATAGCTATCACGAAAAGGTGCTATGCTTCACGAACAATATTCCGCAAAGGGATGGCGGAACGCACTTGGCCGGGTTTCGCGGAGCGTTAACACGTGTTGTGAACAATTATGCGGCGCAAAGCGGGCTTGCAAAGAAAGAAAAAGTCTCCATTACCGGCGATGATGCGCGCGAAGGGTTGACGTGTGTTCTCTCTGTGAAAGTGCCCGATCCAAAATTCAGTTCACAGACAAAAGACAAGCTTGTTTCGTCGGAAGTGCGCCCGGTCGTCGAAGGCATCGTGTCGGAGCAACTGAGCACTTGGTTTGAAGAAAATCCGGCTGATGCAAAAAAGATCACGCAAAAAATTGCTGAGGCTGCAATGGCGCGTGAGGCGGCGCGAAAAGCACGGGAGTTGACACGTCGGAAATCAGCGCTTGATGTGGCGTCTCTCCCCGGAAAACTCGCCGATTGCCAGGAGAGAGACCCTGAGAAGGCTGAGCTTTTTATCGTTGAGGGTGATTCTGCTGGTGGGTCAGCGAAACAGGCCAGAAACCGTGAAAACCAGGCCGTCTTGCCGTTGCGCGGGAAAATACTGAATGTTGAGCGTGCCCGTTTTGACAAAATGTTGTCGAGCCAAGAGATTGGAACACTGATTACGGCGCTAGGTGCTGGGATTGGCCGTGAAGAGTTTAACCCTGATAAGCTTCGCTATCATAAAGTGGTTATTATGACCGATGCCGATGTGGATGGCGCGCACATTCGGACATTGCTGCTGACGTTTTTCTTCCGCCAGATGCCTGAATTAATAGAGCGCGGGCATTTATATATCGCACAGCCCCCCCTCTACAAAATAGAGCGGGGTCGGTCTGAGCGCTATCTTCTAGATAATGACGAGCTAGAAGATTATTTGTATGCCGAAGGCGTAGAGGAAGCTGCTCTTGTTCTGGACAGTGGGGAGACAATTGTTGGCAAAGATTTGGCGGATATCATTGCTAAGGCGAGAAATGTGCGCCAATCAATCGATGCATTCCCAAGCCGTTACTCCCGCGATATTATCGTACAGTCGGCCCTTGCCCGCGCCCTGGAAGAGGCGCCCGATGATGAAAGCGACGCCAAGGCGCGCGCTGATAAAATTGCCGAGCGGCTGGATTTAATCGCCGATGAGTTTGAACGCGGATGGGAGGGTAAGCCCAATGGCCAAGGGGGATACACTTTCACCCGCGAGTTACGCGGCGTCACTGAGGCGCACACCCTGCCGCGCGATATGTTGATGTCGGCGGACGCAAAGAAAACACAAGAGCGGATGGCATCACTCGCCGAGGCGTTTGAACGCCCAGCAACATGGGCGCGTAAAGAGACGAAGCAAAGGGTAACAGGACCGAATTCCTTGCTACGGGCTGCGCGGGCTGCCGGTGAGAAGGGGATAAAGATCCAGCGTTATAAAGGATTGGGGGAAATGAACCCTGACCAACTTTGGGATACAACATTGGATGAAAATGTCCGTACACTGTTGCAAGTAAGGATTAAGGAAGCTGATGGCGCCGACGATATATTCTCCCGGCTTATGGGGGACATTGTCGAGCCGCGCCGTGAATTCATTCAAGACAATGCCCTGTCGGCGGAGCTAGACGTCTAAAGCGTGTCGTGCACACGGGGTCATCATTTATGATGAGAAGACAGGTGTTAAAAACAAAATCATAAAGCCGTTCCCGTCCCAATAAAATCGGAATGCAAAAAGCTCTAGCTGCCCGTTTGAGATCTGTGTTTATCCTGACAGGCTATCGTCTTTTTAATGGTGAGGCCCATTGCAAAGTGCTCTCATAGCGTCATCTCAAAATTTAGGAATTCGCCGAGCGGTGCGCCTGAACTAAAAACCAAGCACCGGGGGCTGGGGGCGAAAATACCGGGGGTTGGCCCGGCGCGCCGCTCGGCTTTTGTGATAACACCACTCGAATGCGGCCCAATAAGGGGTGAATTACGGCAATTTTCGGCGCGCCAAATATGCGAGTAATTCTTCCTAAAGTTGCAGTGGTGAAGGGAAGGACTTGCAACTTTATTGCTGGACGGGGCACTATTGACCGATGAGCATTATCGAACCCGTTGCCCTTCGGTCGTCGAGGCAAAAAGAAGCGACCGCTTTTACCCGCCAAGAATTGAACCTCATCCTCAATGTGTATGGCCAATTCGTTGCTGCTGGCGAGTGGCGCGATTACGCGATTGACCATCTGCGTGATGCTGCTGTGTTTTCAGTATTCCGACGCGCAAGCGAAGCACCGATTTACCGCATTGAAAAACGTCCTGCCGATGCGCGTCGCCAAGGCGCATGGGCCGTTGTGTCAATGACGGGATCCGTTTTGAAGAGGGGGCATGAGCTAAGGCAAGTGTTGAAAGTTTTTGATAAAAAACGATTGAAACTTGCCGATTGACCAAGGCGCAAAGCGCCCTAACGCGTCACCACATCAACCGGATTCGGCGCGACGCGGTTAAAGCGTTTGCAGGCCAAGTGTGCGCGGTTGGCCGACCGTTTGCGCGAATATCAAAACAGGCGCCAAACCGCGCGTACTTCGGCTGCAAATGCTTTAGAATTCACGCTCATTGCCGAGAATACGCCCGCCATTGTCTGGTTCGCGCACTGGATTCTGGCATTGGAGATACCCTTGTCGCCAACCGGCGCGATAGGCGCGGCTATTCTCGAACTCATACTCATCTTTGGGCCGACGTGTTGAGAAGCTAAGTTCTTCTTCCTGTCCCGTTGTACAGCCATCGCCATAACCACGCGCGAAGGCAGGATCTTCTTGCAATGCTAACGTGTCGCTTGTTGCACATGCTGATAGGGCTAAAAGCGGGAGGGCAAGGGCAACCCAGACTTTTTTGCGCAATGATTGCGCCATTCTACCATTTTTCATCTCGATACCGCTTCCCCACCTGGTTACCGCACACGCTTGCCTGGAAATGGCTGCATCACGCCTGAACCATATCAGTGACATTTGATGGATGCGAGTGTTTATCTTCTATCGGCTAAACTTTGTCGGACGAAACATGCTTGCCAATGCATGGTAATACGACGCGACCTCGGTTTTCTACCTAAAGCATTTCCAAGCCAAGTGTGTGCGGTTGGCGTTAAGGAAATGCGTAAAATCAACACCTTAAAGCGCCGTTCTGATTCCAATTCAAACAGAGGCGCTTTAGCAATGGTGCAATTACCATTGGCGTCATTCGGGCGGGTTATTCGGTATTAGCGCGGACGTTGAGTCGTTTCCGCGCGATATGTCAGGTTCAGAAATACATCCTCCAAGTCGGCTTCATCCGTAGACAGATCACTAAATGCAACGCCGGCATTTGCCAGTTTTTCAAGAATGGCTGCAACATTGCCTTCGCTCGGCCGATAAGAAATGGCGACCTGTCCGTCTTCGAGAAGGGATGCTTGAAAAGGGGCAAGATCAGGGGCGGTTGTCAAAGGTTGAGTGGGCGTGATGGTCAGTGTTTTCATGTCAATTGACGCCAATAATTTATCGGTAGGCTGACAGGTAACAACTTCTCCGTGATTGATGATTGCAATTTCGTCGCACAATTCTTGCGCTTCTTCGAGATAATGGGTTGTTAGAACGATGGTAACACCGCGTTTGTGCAGTTCCACAACTTGATCCCAAAGCTGTTTGCGTAGTTCAATATCAACACCGGCTGTTGGTTCATCAAGAATAAGGATTGGTGGAGAATGCACCATTGCCTTGGCCACCAGGAGACGCCGTTTCATACCGCCGGACAGTTGTCGAACATAAGCATCAGCTTTGTCTGCTAGTCCGAGTGACTCAAGAATTGCCATCGTTCGTCGCTCCGATGGCGGAACACCATAGAGCCCTGCCGTTATTTCTAGGTATTCTTGCGGTGTAAAAAAGACGTCGGATGTGATTTCTTGGGGAACGACACCAATTGATGCCCGGGCTTGTCTGGGATTTTTATCAATATCAAAGCCCCACACACTTGCCGTCCCGCTGGTCTTTACCACCAACCCAGCGAGGATATTGATGATTGTCGATTTGCCGGCGCCGTTGGGGCCTAGCAACCCAAAGATCGAGCCGGCGCGAATTTGCAAGTCTACTCCTTTGAGGGCTTCCTTTGCTGGCGCTTTCTTGGTGGCCGCATAGGTTTTCCGCAAAGCGTGAACCGCAAGAGCGATATCTTTGTCTTGGCGTGATGGCGTTTGGTCTTGGGGTAAGTTATCTTGATCAGGGTTTTTCAAATTTTATATCCACAAAATAGGCTCGGGCATCTGCTCGTTTGGCATATCGATTGTCTATTTGGCTTATGCAAGCGCTTTGCATGGAACCCTTTTGAAAAATTGCTGATATTCTCAATTTCTCGATCGATGATATACTCTGGAAACGACATAGGATTGGTGCCAATCGGCAGATCGTGGGTAAGACAATGGTCGATAAAACCACTAACAACCTTAGAGTACGAGAAGGGCCACCGCCGCCTGAGGTTATTTATGTGGATCAACATCGCATTTCCTGTGATGGTGGGGGTGGGGCGCTTGGCCACCCAAAGGTCTGGTATTCCCTGCGAGACGGCGAAGTTACGTGCGGATATTGCGACCGGCTATTTATTTATGCGCCGGAAAAAGTCGGCTGATCGAACCGGGCGCGCACGTTTCAGGTGAGTTTTCCCTCAACAAGCAAATATCGCTTGATCAAGATGCTGGATACTGTCGACGGAATGGCGCGCCAAGTCAGTTGTTCCTGGAGAACCGCTTAAATGGCGGCATCGATGACAATGATTAGTCTTACAGTGCCTTTATTTTCTATGGCGGGAGAGCGGTGCAAAAGCGTTGCTCGTCGGTCGAGTTGCCATGGGTCGTTTTGTCTTGGGTAACCTGTGCTTGGGTGGCTTGGCCATGACTTTCCCTTGAGCAGGATCGGACATCCCGTTGGGACAGTGTCTGTTTGTTCCGGTCCATTATTGGGGTCGTTGATTTTATATTCCGTGCCAGGACCCCGATAGGTGCAGATGAGGCGTGCCTTAACCGCATCGCGATGAAATTTTCGGCATGCATCATCGTTCACAACTTCAACGCGCAGACGAATATTTTCTACTGATAAAATGGACGCAAATTCAGTGGCAAGACCATTCACATCTTCTGCTAGCCATTCCAGGGCGAGGCTGCTTTTATTTCCAGATGCTTCAAGAAACTCAATGATATGTTGACCGACGTCGCCTGGTTTCGACTCAACGCGGTATTCGGTCATGGGAATGATACTAAGAGAAGTAATAGAGTCGTATACGAACTTTGGTATCGATCGTCGCCAAATAACCCCTTCAATACCGTTGCGCGTAATAAGGCTAAGGTCGGTGCAACAGTCGACGATCTCCAAGGGGGATCGCTTTCCTGTTGTATGGAATGATGGTGTGCATTGGTGATCGGGGGAGGGCTTTACTGTCATTTGGAGTGGCCGCCGTTGCGAGATCGTCAACTATAGGCTCGATTTTGTTTAGCCTCAAAGACCGTCGTTTATAGTCGGTTTTAATATCCCCATAAGGAGCGCTTTCTAACGGCGTATTTTGATTTTACGATGAGGGATAAACGGCATGAAAGCATTTGCAGCTTAAGTGGCTGCTCAAGAGGTTATTGGTCCACGCGTCAGAAAATGCATAAAAACAATGACGTAAAACCGTTCGGCGATTCCATTTGAAACGGACCGGCTGAAGGATGTGAAGTGCTTAAGAGGGACCGATTAGTGACTCCCATCTAATAACGGCGCACAAGACACCCCTTAAAATCGAAGACCCAAAACCGTGGCACGGCAATATTTCAATTTTCACTCTTGAAATATTCTAATAATCCATTAATTCATGAAATATGCAAACTAAAACGGTTCTTAAACGTCTGAGCGCTTTGTCCCACGAAGGCCGCTTGGCCCTTTTTCGGCACCTTGTTCAGGCCGGTCCCGACGGTATTGCTGCGGGCAATTTGGCTGAGGCGGTGGGCGCCAATTTTACCACGGTCTCCGCTCAGTTATCCGTTCTCGCAAATAGTGGCCTGGTCACCAGCGAGCGAGAAGGACGGTCGATCCGTTATATCGCGGACTATGGCGCGATCCGTGACGTCATAGCCTTCCTAATGGAGGATTGCTGTCGAGGTCGTCCGGAAATTCTTGCTCCGCTGTCAGACATTGCCACCAATGCCGTCTGTTGCGGTCCCATTAAAGGAGAACAATCATGAACCGTTTGCATGTCCATATTTCTGTTGATGATCTGGAGCGCTCAATAGGTTTTTATACAAAGCTATTGGGTGCTGAACCGACGGTATTGAAAGACGATTATGCAAAATGGAGACTGGATGACCCGTCACTTAATCTGGCAATTTCTATGCGGCCTGGCGCGAGTCCCGGTATAAATCACCTTGGCATTGAAGCGGACAGTCCAGCAGAATTTGACGCTTTGACCGCCCGCCTTTCGACCGCCGAAGTGCCGACGTTTGATGAAATAAACACATCATGTTGCTATGCTGTTTCCAATAAAACATGGGTGGGAGATCCATCCGGCGTCAGGTGGGAGACTTTTTTCACGCATCGCGATACAATGACATACAGACATTCTGACTCAACGCCGTCGCTGAATTTGCAGGAAAGCCAAGCACACAATTCATCAGTGAGCAGATGTTGTTGATGAATGAAGTTGTCTGGCGTGGAAATTACTCCACATTTCGCTGCGCAATAATATTTGATTCAATTCCGCTCCATGAATAAGGAAATCGTTAAGGCTAACTTCAGTTTGATTTACTTAAGGTCGGATATCGCGATTGGTGGTGTTCCGCGTTCAGCAATTCCATTTGAAACGGAGCGGCGCGAGAGCGCTTCGCCGATAAGTGTGATCGGTTATCGGCAAAAGAAGCGCGACCAAACAAGGACTTAGAGCGGCGTTCCGATCACATTGGAACGCAAAAAACTCTAGTGGGTATGGTGTTCAGTACTTTATCTCTCTTTTGGGGCTTGTAAGCCCGTACAAACTTAAAAGAGTTTCCTGCGTTCAAAGCCTATTGGTTGTTTACAATTGGCGCCGGTGTTGTTGCTGCAATTGCGAGCGCAGCGGAAAGTGCTTGCTTCATCGCCATCACTGTGTGCTGGACGGTTAGTGTATCGATGATCGCGTTTGTGTCTTTATCGATCAACAGAGTAAAACCGGTTGAATACGAATATCGTTCGTATACCTCAGTGAAGTTATGTTGCTTAGCAAGTTGGCGTGTGCCGTTTCTGTTCCCGAAAGTAAAGTCGAGTGTAATAAATTCTACAGAATGACTTTCAAAGGCTGTTGTAACTTGCTTGAGCCGCGGGTTAAGTATTTTACAGGATGCGCACCAGGCCGATGTAAATGTCACCGCCAATAGTTCAGACCGATTAGAATTATTGACAGTTGTGGATTCTTGTCCCTTTCCTTGGGCTGTTTCTTGTGCTGTGACTGGCGTCATCGCGGTGTGGGCGGAGAACAGTATCATCACAATAAGGCATTGGGTGTTGAGCCGGCCACTGCGCTGATTGGTACTTTTAGAATGCATGAACGGCTTGTGTTTCATTCAATTTGCAATGTATAATTTGTGTAAGGAGAGAAAAATCTCGTTAGTCTGCCCTGCCAGGCGCTTACACACGTTCTAAATGTAAGCTATGCATTAATTGCAATGACAACGGCGAGCGTCAATGCTGCACCACCCGCAAACCATAATGCGCCGCGTGTGATGCGCCCCTCACGCGAAACGGCGCGGGCGAGGGCCTTTGTCGTGGTGTCTGAAAGCTCTAGGCGGTCTTCGCTGATACGGGTTGATGCCTCTCCAATAGCTTCAAGATAATGGGGCAGTCTCGGGGCGATATCGATGGCCTTCTCTGTTGCTTCAACAAGGCGGTCGATTTGCCGCCTCGGCCCGATTGCCTCTGCAATGTAATCGCGTACGATTGGTGTCGCTGCGTCCCAGAGGTTTGTTTGCGGATCTAAACTTCTCGCAACGCCTTCAATGATAACCATCGTTCGTTGCAGAAGGACAAGTTCTGGACGCAAATGCATGTCAAACAGGTCAGTGACGTCAAACAGCTGCTGTAAAACCCGTGACATATCCATTTTGTCAGCATCACGACCATATAACGGCTCGCCGACTGCCCTCAGGGCCTGTGCAAACTGATCAATCGAATGGTGTGCCGGCACGTAACCAGCGTCAAAATGCGCTTTTGCCGTTCGATCGTAATCGCGTGTGATAAAGCCATGGAGGATTTGCGCAAATGTTCGACGGGCATCCCCGGTAAGGCGACCCATGATCCCAAAATCAATAAGAACGATGGTGCCATTTTTGTCGACCATCAAATTTCCCTGATGCATATCAGCATGAAAGAAGCCATCACGGAGAGCTTGAATCAAAAAAAGTTGAATGACATCGACCGCGAGTTTTTTTCGGTTATGGCCTGCGGCTTCGATGGCATCGACATCGCTTATTGGGATCGCATTGATCCATTCTATTGTCAGTATCCGTTTTGTTGACAATTGCCAGTTTACTTCTGGGATTTTTACGCGCACGTCTCCTTTGAGGTTTTCAGAAAGCTGCGATGCCGCGCCTGCTTCCATCCGCAGGTCAAGCTCGATCGCGGCCGATTCCTTCAGTGTCTCAATGAATTTAACGGGTTCAAGTCTTCTTGCGGCTTTTGAGACCCGTTCTGCAAATGCAGCCGCACGGGCAAACGCGCGAAACTCGCGAACGGCGCGCTGTTCTATATTAGGACGAAGGATCTTAACGGCGACTTCGCGGCCGTCCGGGGTGGTGGCCCGGTGCACTTGTGCAATTGACGCCGCCGCAATCGGTTCAGAGAAGGACGCGAATAGTTGATCCATGGATTTGCTAAAGGCGCGTTCAATTTCTTCCTTAGCAGCCCTGTCACCGAATGCGGTCATTCGATCTTGCAGACGGCCAAGGTCAGCGGCCATTTCGAACCCCACAATATCGGGGCGCGTCGCCATGACCTGTCCCAATTTTACGTAAGGGGGGCTCATGCTTTCAAAAGCAGCGGCTAGGCGTTCGCCGGGTCTTAACGTCCGTCCATCTTTTTGACGAGTGGCGCCTATTCTTGTGAGGGCGCCGACCCAACGCAGAGGCGCTGGCACGAGGTGAGCATACTCGGCCGGGAGTAAAGCGTCATGCCTGGTTAATCGTGCCGCGGCACCGGCAAGGCGAAGCCAGTCAAGGACGGCCGTGATCATTGACGCCTGCCTCCTTTTTTAGATCTTTTTGCCGAAGTGCAACGCCGCGACACCGCCCGTTAGATTTTCATACTGAACGTGCTGAAATCCGGCCTCTTCAATCATGCGCGCAAACGCCTTTTGATTGGGAAAGCGACGGATTGACTCAACAAGATATTGATAGCTTTCGCGGTCACCTACAACGTGTTCGCCAAGCCAAGGGATGACATTAAATGAATAGGTGTCATACGCCGCTTGTAACCCCTCTGTGATCAGATGGGAAAATTCAAGGCATACAAAAATCCCGCCACGTTTCAAAACGCGATAGGCTTCGTTTAGTGCACTGTCGATGTGGGTCACATTCCTGATGCCCAACGAAATTGTGTATGCATCGACTGATTTGTTCGCAAGGGGAATGGATTCGGCGTTGCCGCACACCCTTGCCATGACACAGGTGTGGTCGGTCTTTTGCGATCGTGTAAGACCTGCGGCGAGCATTTTGTAGTTGATGTCACAAACAATCGCACTGGCTGTTGGTTTAAGCGCGGCATCCGGGCGTGAGGCTGCGCGGCGGAGATAGGCGTCGGCGATGTCACCGGTGCCGCCTGCCATGTCCAGCAAGCAACGGCCCGGCTGAGGATGAAGGCGATCAATGAGAATTGATTTCCATATCCTGTGAATGCCGCAAGACATCAAATCGTTCATCAGGTCATAGCGTGTGGCGACAGAATCAAAGACGCCCCTGACCAATCCGGCTTTTTCCGTGTCCTTAACATCCCGAAAACCAAAGCTCGCTGTCCCACCGGTTTGATCGTCTGAAAGGCCGTTCGGACCCGTGTTCGTTGCGCCGCTCGATCGGGAGTCTGGCTGCCATGGTGCATTATCGCTTGTCATGGATTGAGGCTTATCGTTTCGCGAACTGATTGGAAAGAGATTGCTCGCCGCATGGGCGCGCTTTTCCTGACACACATCATAATCTACTCTCTCTAGTCGAACGAAACATTAAAGTAGATAATTGCAAAAAATAATTTGCACTTATTCGTGCATGGGAGTGCAGCGGTTGCCTTGATTTGAGAAGGTTATGGGGCCACGCTTTTTGAAGCGGCGCATAGCGGGATTTGAATGATGCATGCTTTGATCGATCCCCTGCTTTGCTGAATTTTGTATTGGGCTCGTTGTCTTACTTTATCGGTTGGTTTTGATCGCTTTGGGCACACTTTAAAAATGCTTCATCGACGTCTACTGCAATTAGGGATTGTTGTCGGACAATATTTAGGGGCATTAACGCGTATGTAATCGTGCGAGATGGGATGGTGCTGAGAGGGTGATAGCTTTTGACAGCATAAAACACTTTTCACTATCCAAAATATATATTAACCTCATGTTTTTGTTTATACATTTCGTTTTCGAATTTTGTGTTTTTCGTGTTTCGATGGGGAGGTAAAATGATAAAGTCAGAACTCGTACAGAAACTTGCGGATGAAAATCCGAACCTGTTTCATCGGGATGTTGAAAAAATTGTTTCGATCTTTTTTCAGGAGATTTCCGACGCGCTTGTCCAAGGGGACCGCGTGGAACTGAGGGGATTTGGCGCTTTTTCCGTGAAGCATCGTCCAGCCCGGATTGGGCGAAACCCCCGTTCCGGTGATGCGGTTCAGATTGAAGAGAAATACTCCCCTTTCTTTAAGGCTGGAAAGGAAATTCGCGACCGATTGAATTCTTCCCGGACTGAGTCGCGTGATTTTTCCGGGGTTCCGGTGGATCTTGGCGAAGAATTTGGCTCCCATCCAGAAGAATAATTTTAATCCGTCCCCTCGTTATCGCAGCAGAGTGCTATACCGAAGCACGCGTCAATTTTAACATCGCTGACTATTTTCGTGGTGAAAACGATCTTTGCGCGAGCGTCGAAACCCGTCATATATCTCTTGCGCCAGTATTGCCAAATCAGGCTAGTCTGCGCATCGTATCGTCACTTCGTAATGGGAGGCACTTTTGCGCAAGCTCCTATCGCGCTTGATTTGGTTGCCGTTGGCATTGGTCTTTGCGGTCCTTTTGGTCGCAAATCGACAACTGGTTTCATTAAGTTTTGATCCCACATCGGTTGAAAATCCGGCATTGAGAACGCCGGAATTGTTTCTTTGGATGTGGCTGATCGGCTTTTTACTAATTGGGTTCTTTCTCGGGGCTGGTGCGATGTGGGTATCGGGGCAGGAACGTCGCACCCGGGCTGCGGCTGATCGAAAAGCAATAAAGGCCCTTGAGAAGGAAAACCAAATTCTTGCCGCGCGCACGACAGGGGACGCGCCACTTATCGTTGCTGAATAATGTCCAAGACAAATGAAATCGCCACGATATTCAAACGACCCACAGTAAAAATTTGCGGTTTATCGACGCCCGCAGCTGGAATTGCTGGCGCCGAAGCGGGTGCGTCTTTGATTGGCTTTACCTTCGTTGAGCAAAGTCCGAGATGCGTCCGCGCCAGTGCGGCGGCGGCATTGGCTGGTGCCATACGAAAAAGCACGCCCGTTGCCCCTCATTTTGTTGGCTTATTCGTTGATGCAGATGATGAAACGATGCGCCAAGCTGTCCCTCATATTGACGCTATTCAGTGCCATGGGTCTGAAACACCGGAACGGGTTCTGGAGATCAAGAAACAATTCGCGTTACCGGTGATAAAGGCATTGCCCATTGGCGAAGAAAAAGACGTGCAGTCTGCAATCGCCTTTGAGGAATGCGCCGATGCGCTGCTTTTTGATGCCCAACCGCCAGAAGGAGCAACCACAAGCGGTGGCAATGGCGAGGTCTTCGATTGGTCATTGCTAACTGGTTATTCGGGAAAAACGCCCTATCTTCTCGCTGGCGGACTAACGCCCTCAAATGTTGCGGAGGCAATTTCAATGCTTGTGCAACAATCTGCTTTTATTGGTGTTGATGTCTCATCTGGTGTGGAAGCGCGCAAGGGTATCAAAGACCTCGGAAAAGTCCGCACGTTTACGCATGCAGCGCTTGATGCCTTCGCCTAAAGCATTTTCGGGCCGAGTGTGTGCGCATGCCCTCTTGCGGAATGCTATAATTCAGAATTATTGCATTCCGCCGAATTGCATTCCGCCGGGGAGCTATTATTCATCTCCAGAACCGGTTGATGACCGAATACTGCTTTGGCCGCAATTTGGGTTTAAAAGGATAGTACCGAATGTCTGCGCTGAATTCCTTCCGAAACGGTCCTGACGCTGATGGGCGCTTTGGTGCATTCGGTGGGCGGTATGTTGCCGAAACTCTTATGCCATTGATTCTCGAGTTATCGAGCGAATACGACAAAGCAAAAGCCGATCCGGCCTTTCAGGACGAATTTCAATACTATTTGAAGCACTATGTTGGTCGGCCATCGCCTCTGTATTATGCGGAGCGCCTAACAGAGTATGTGCGCGAGACGATCGTCAGCAAAGGTGATCATACAAGCGGTGCGCGGATTTACTTTAAACGCGACGAGCTCAACCATACGGGCGCCCATAAAATCAATAATTGCATTGGCCAGATTCTACTCGCGCGACGCATGGGAAAAAAGCGGATCATCGCTGAAACCGGCGCGGGACAACATGGCGTTGCAACGGCCACTGTTTGTGCGCGATTTGCTCATCCTTGCGTTGTCTATATGGGGGCTACCGATGTAGAAAGGCAAAAGCCTAACTTATTCCGTATGCGGCTTTTAGGTGCTGAGATTAATTCTGTTACGGCGGGCACGGCAACGTTGAAAGACGCCATGAATGAAGCCTTGCGGGATTGGGTGACAAATGTTGCTGATACCTTCTACATTATTGGGACGGCAGCCGGTCCGCATCCCTATCCTGCGATGGTGCGCGACTTTCAATCGGTTATCGGATTAGAAGCAAAGCAACAGATGCTAGAAGCCGAAGGCAGGCTTCCTGATGTCATCATGGCTTGTATTGGCGGTGGGTCAAACGCCATTGGCTTGTTTCATCCGTTTCTTGATGATGGCGATGTTCAGATTATTGGTGTTGAAGCGGCCGGTCGCGGCGTTGAAACGGGAGAGCATGCAGCCTCGCTCACGGGCGGGGCTCCGGGCATTCTCCATGGGAATCGCACTTATTTACTGCAGAATGATGATGGCCAAATCACAGACGCCCATTCTATCTCTGCAGGGTTGGATTATCCAGGGATCGGACCGGAACATGCTTACCTACATGAAACGGGTCGGGTTCGCTATCAGTCTGCAACCGATCGTGAAGCATTGGATGCGTTTCAACTTTGCTCGAAACTAGAAGGCATCATTCCAGCGCTGGAGCCGTCTCATGCGCTTGCACGAGCGATCGACAAAGCATCTGAGATGCCGAGAGATCAAATTCTTTTGCTCAATATGTGCGGTCGTGGCGACAAAGACCTGTTTTCGGTGATGGACCATCTCGGTGGATAATTTGACGTTCAGAAACGTTGTTGATCGCGTCGCTCAGTCGCGATAGGTGCAACTATGGCCGAAGATCCCTTCACACTCGTTGTTACGAGTTGCGGTCGTTTCGATCTGCTAACGCGAACATTAAACTCTTTATTCAATCATCTGGATGAGCAACCAGTGCATACAATCATCATTGATGATTCTGGTGATCCTCAAATCAACGGTGTTGCTGCAGATCTTCCTTTTGCGCAACAGGGTATGATGGACGTCATCGTTAATCGGCCTCAATTAGGGCAGATGGCTTCTATAGACCGTGCCTATGCGAGTGTAAAAACACCACTGATCTTTCATTGTGAGGATGATTGGGAGTTCTTTCGGAAAGGTTTCCTCGCCGAATCGCGCGCGGTGTTAGACCATCACCCGGACGTCAGTGTTGTCGGGCTTAGAGATAAAAAAGAGCGAAACCCGCTCACCCGCGACCTGCCAGAAATTAAAGACGCGGGCCCTCTTTATTGTCTTGCTGACCCCGCGCAGCACGCGGAGTATTTTTCGTATACGTTCAATCCTGGATTGCGTCGCCTTGCCGATGCATTGCGGATTGGACCGTTTGCAGCCCTTGGTTATGAGCCCGATGTGAGTTACGCGTTCAAACAAAATGGCTTTCGAGAAGCCCATCTTGCTCGTCCTGCAACGCGTCATATTGGGGAGGGACGGCATGTGGATGATCCTTATGCACCAAAACGCCCCAAAAATTTCTTCGACCGTCTCAAACGCTCGGGGTATAAGCGTTTCAAGCGTTTAAAAAGGCATCTTTCTTGAACGGAAAAAATTTCAATAAAAAGAGTAGGGCAAATGCAACCAGAACGGTATTGACCGGACCCGTTTCCGGCGTGGCTGCCTGGGGTGTGGAAGCCGGTCGACCGCAAGATCTTTTCTCACCATCTGAATTAAGACGTGGCATAACGTTCACCGGCTTCTTTTGGATGTTGGCGATTGCGGCTGTTCTTGGTCATCGCGCTTATGCGCCTCTTTTATTGGTGCCGCTTGCGGTGATTGATTGGCGGCACGCGTATTTTGCGCGGCGTGCAACCTTTCGGCGGCTTGATCGGGCGTGGCTGCTTTACTTTGCGAACGCTTTTCTCTTTTGCTTTTTTACACTTGTCAGTGCGGCGTGGTCTCCTTTGCCCAATCGCGCTGACTGGGCGTTTCGAATGGCAGTCTGTTTTATGCTTGCGCCTATTTCTTATCATGCAGTGAGCTATCTGACCCCCGTTGCTAAAACACGTGCCGCAGCAGGCGTCGCCTGGGCGAGCGTAGCGATGTTGGTTCTTCTTTTGTTTGAGGCCGCAACAAATGCTCGCATCCGTCAACTATTGCCGCCTGAAGAGGACGTGGTTCGCGACGTGATCGCCTTGGGGCGGGGCACACTTCTTCTCGTTCTTCTCGTGTGGCCAGCCCGACGCATTTTAGCGATCCAGATGAAACGCCCCTTGGTCGGATTGGCATTGATCGCCTTGACACTGATTCCAGCGGTCAAGTTCACGATACTGACGAATGCCGTAATGCTAATGGCAGGTGCTTTTGGAATCCTATTGGCTTGGATATTCCAAAACCGCGCCGTAACACTTATTTTTGCAGCCGCCCTTGCGCTGGTTTGGGCAACGCCTCTTGCCGCAATTATTATGCCTTTGGAATCGCTTGTTGCTATGGGTACCGAATGGGAGTTGCCGGCTTCTTGGATACAGCGCTTTTATATTTGGGAGCGCGCTGGCAATGAAGTTCTCGCAAATCCGTTGGGGGGCGGCGTTGGCTACGCGCGATATTTGTCCTATGCCCGCGAGATGGTGCCGGTTTATGGGGTCCCCCTTGGAACGATGCCCGTGCATCCACACAATCTATTTTTGCATGTATGGTTAGATCTCGGTGTTGTTGGAGCGATAAGTCTGTCAGGGATTATCGTTGCTGGCTATGCGGGAGCACGCCGGGCGGTTGCAACCGGTGGTGGTGCTGTTATTTGTGCAATCATTGCTAGTCTTTTAGTGACAGCCATGACGGAATGGAGTGTTTGGCAAGTCTGGCGCTTTGCCGCTGTTTGGATCGCGTTGATTGCCTGGCGGTTATCGTCCCCAAGTGTCCACTAGACCCATTATCTAATTCAACGTAAAGATTGTCTGCGTTGAAGCCAGCTTGAGTTGGAAGGCAGGAAATGTCTCGAATACCTGGTGTTTTCGAAACACTAAACAAACAAAAGCGGGCTGCCTTTATTCCATTTATTATGGCGGGCGATCCTGACTTGGAAACGTCATCGAAGATTCTTCAGGGCCTTCCGGCAGCGGGGGCTGATATTATTGAGCTCGGTGTTGCGTTTACTGATCCGATGGCTGATGGGCCATCGATACAGGCGGCTGGCATTCGGGCCTTGAATGCTGGGCAAACGCTCGTCAAAACCCTTGATATGGTAAGTCAATTTCGAACGCAAAATAATGAAACGCCGATTGTTTTGATGGGGTATTTGAACCCTTTGCACCGTTATGGATTTGAGAAATTTGCCGTGGATGCCGAGGCTGCGGGGGTCGACGGCCTCATTGTCGTGGATGCCCCACCAGAGGAAGATGAAACCCTTCAGAAAGCCGCAGCGAGTGTCGGGATTGATCTTATAAAGCTTGCAACGCCGACAACCGACAATAACCGCTTGAAAACCGTCGTTCGCCGAGCGTCTGGATTTCTCTATTATGTGTCGATTGCGGGCGTCACCGGTACAGCGAGTGCTTCTAAAGAACGTGTGAAAACTGACCTTGAACGCCTGAAAGCGCATGTCACGCTACCGATTGCTGTTGGCTTTGGTATCAAAACGCCGTCTCAAGCGGCGGAAACGGCGTCTTTTGCTGACGCTGTAGTGGTCGGTTCAGCGCTTGTGGATCGTATTGCTCAACAAGATAGTAATTCAGATGAAAATTCTGGTGACACACTAAAAGGGCTTGAGGCACAGGGGCGCCAATCCAATATAAAAATTAGCAATTTAGAAAATAATGATATTGTTTCGGACACTTTAGCGTTCGCGCGAGAACTAGCAGAAGCCGTTCATCGGGCAGACTAGTTGAGATTTATTCGAATATCTTGCCGCATCATCAAGGCCGGTTCGGTTTAAAATTGATTATTATCGCTTACGGCTTAAGCGAAAAGCTTGGATTTGAGTGGAAAGCTTCGGCGACTAGTGCAACGATAGGTCGATAAGAGGAGTTTAGTTGGATGAGTTGGCTGTCAAATATCACGCCGCCGGGCATAAAAAATATCTTCAAACGCGACGATGATGGTTCCGACGATTCCCTCTGGATCAAGTGCAACAGCTGTGGCGAGATGATGTTCCACCGCGACGTTGAAAACGCCCTTTACGTATGTGAATCTTGCGGAAATCATATGGCGATATCGATTGACGATCGTCTCCATGCATTTTTTGATGATGGCAAATATGCCGAAATAAAAGTACCTGAACCGGTAAGCGACCCATTGCGGTTCCGCGATGAACGAAAATACGTTGACCGTATTCGTGATGCCCGCCGTAAGACAGGTCAAGAAGACGCGATGCGCGTCGCCGCTGGTACGGTTGAAGGTCTACCGATGGTCGCCGCTTGCCAAAACTTCGCTTTCATGGGCGGATCAATGGGAATGGCCCTGGGCGAGGCTTTTTTAACGGCGGCTGAAGAAGCGGTGTCGCGAAAAGCGGCCTTAGTCGTCTTTACGGCGTCTGGCGGCGCGCGAATGCAGGAAGGCATTTTGTCGTTAATGCAGATGCCGCGTACGACAATCGCGGTACAGATGATGCGTGAAGCGCAATTACCCTTTATCGTAATCCTCACCAACCCAACGACCGGCGGTGTAACGGCGTCATTCGCGATGCTTGGCGATGTTCACATTGCAGAACCGGGCGCGCTTATATGCTTTGCCGGTCCTCGGGTGATCGAACAGACCATTCGTGAAAAACTGCCTGAGGGATTTCAGCGTTCGGAGTTTCTCCTTGAAAAAGGAATGGTGGATTGTGTCGTTCATCGACGCGATTTGCGGAAGACTGTTTCTCAAATCGTTCGCGTCTTTACGAAGAGCGGTACAGTTGTCCAAGCAAACACTAAAAGTTCGTCACCTGATCTAAAAGTCGCCGCTGAAAGCGCCCAAGGTCCTAAGAAAAAAAAGAAAACCGGTACCCCTAGCGGGGATAACCAAAATACAATTAGTATTAATTCTGGATTGGATAAAGCCGCTGAATAACGCGTTTTGAAGGCTCTCTTGTGAAACGATCCAATGGGAGAGTGATACCTCTTTAATCCATCTCAAGTTGTGATTTTAGATAACACCTCTTTGTCTTTATGTGACCTCCTGTCCATATGGCATGCCGATTAGAGCATTTCTTCTGAATTAAGCGGACGCTAGCGGTCGATCAGCCTCAATGTGAAAAATATCAATGGCTCAACACCCTGATCAAGAGGATCTTTCTGTTTTATTGGAAGATCTTTTTACTGATATTGCTGCAAGGCGTCCGTCGTTGATTGACCTCGGTCTTGAGAGGGTAGAACTGACCCTTTCTCGTTTAGGAATGCCGCATAACGCCATCCCCCCTGCCATTCACGTTGCTGGGACCAACGGCAAAGGGTCAACTATTGCTTTTTTGCGCTCCATTATTGAGGCGAAAGGTTTCTCGACTCATGTTTTTACGTCTCCCCATCTCGTTCGTTACAATGAGCGTATCGTTTTGGCGGGGCGTGAAATTGACGACGCGACTTTTATTGATGTTTTGAAGCGTGTCGACGACGCTGCTGGTGAGGATGCGTTAACGTTTTTTGAAACGATAACATGCGCTGCGTTTTTGGCATTTTCTGAAGTCGCGGCGGATTTTACGCTATTAGAGACAGGTCTTGGTGGACGGCTTGATGCAACCAATGTCCTGTCTAAGCCTTTAGCAACTGTCATTACACCAATTGACTATGATCATCAAAAGTTTCTAGGCGAAACGATTGAGCAAATCGCCGGCGAAAAAGCAGGAATTTTTAAGCCGGGCGCGCCCGCGGTGATAGGGGTGCAAAACCCTGATGCCCTCAAAGTGCTTGAAACCAAAGCAGCCATAACAAAAGCTGTACCGTTCGTGCATGGTGCTGCATGGACAAGTTGGCCCGAAAATGGTCGACTGATTTATCAAGATGAAGAAGGGTTATGTGACCTCGGCGCGCCGCGCCTCGTTGGTGCCCACCAGATGCAAAATGCGGCTCTTGCTGTTGCGGCGACCCGTGCGGCCGGATTATCATTTGATGATACCGTTCTTTCTGCTGGCATTGAAAATGCGAAATGGCCGGCACGTCTGCAGCCTCTTCAGTCAGGCCCCCTTGTTGAGATACTCCGTGATGATGAGCCGCAATCAGAGATTTGGTTGGACGGCGGACATAATCCGCATGCCGCAGAAACACTGGCGGTGGCGCTCGGCACGCTAGAGGAGAAGTCGCCGAAGCCTTTGGTCCTAATTGCTGGACTGCAAGCGAATAAAGATGCGATTGGGTTTTTCCGTCCGTTCAACGGCCTTGCGCGCGGCGTTATTGCAACCGCTTCAGAGCATCAACAGGCTTTAACACCGTCCGCCGTTGCCGAAGCGGCATCTGCGGCGGGCCTTAATGCGAATGCGGGTGGTGAATTATTTGAAGCGGCACTGTTGGCACGGCGCGCGGTTGATGGCCCTGCGCGGTTTCTCATTTGTGGATCGCTTTATCTCGCAGGTGAAGTCTTAGAAGACAACATGTAAGTCGGAAGAATGTCGTCTTACCACGACCAACATTTGCCGTTAGCTTTTCCGATAAGTGTATACTGATCAAAATTACTGTTCGAATAGAAGCGACACTGTTATTGGCGAGACCGGTGTTATCGATGGAAGGCCTGCCGCTTCTCTTAAGGCGTCAATGCCTGCACCTAACTCAAAGTCTTCTGCGGCAATAAACAGCGGGGCTTCGGTTGCCACTAGAAGTCGGTCTTCAGCCACGCGTGTCACCGATAGCGACGCATAAACGGGTGCTTCAACACCGTGTAGGGATAAAGTCAAATCTGGTTCGCTTAACCGCTTTTCGCCGATAGCGAGGTCCGCGAACGAGTCGATGTCGATGTTCGCGGTTACAATGGCGTTTGGAAACTTTTCTACTTCGAACAGCATATCGCGCATGCGTTCATTCCGGATTTCTACATTCGTCTCCACCGAAGCGAGGTCAATCTCGATCCGTGCGGCGCCAGTCTGATCAACCTTGCCCGTAACATTCTCAAACCGATGCGCCTCGCCAATTAAATCTGA
This sequence comes from Pseudomonadota bacterium, assembly GCA_039025235.1. Taxonomy (GTDB): domain Bacteria; phylum Pseudomonadota; class Alphaproteobacteria; order Caulobacterales; family Parvularculaceae; genus MED-G105. Next base: position 23,864 of record JBCCOS010000009.1, on the reverse strand, counting down.
TTTAATTGAACCAAAAGCCACGTGTGACGCATCACTGACTAATGTCCAAGGTGCGTCTTTTGGCATCGAGCTTTCGGCAACTGTGGCAACGGTGCTGACACTATTTTGCGCTGCCTCGACACTTTGTTCCTCAGTACTGGTGCCACGCGATTCTTGAGCCCCACCGCATGCCGTGAGGAGAATACTCGCGGTCAGCAATGCTAAGGCCTTTGCGTCCAAAATCGCGTCGCTGAACAGCGTTAGGTCTTTGATTTTAGGCATTTCCTGATGCTCAACCGGTAACCATTTGAGCTGGAAATGCTTTAGTGTTGGCTTCAAAGACACGGTATTTCTCCCGACAGACTAATGATCGGCCCTATCAACAAGTCAAAGCGCCGCTGTTTTCCAAAACTGTTTTCATTTACGACGCACGTAAGTCGACGGATCCCTGACCTAAAGCGCCTCCGTTTAAATTGGAATCAGACGGGCGCTTTAAGTTTTTGATTTTTCGCATTTCCTTAACGCCAACCGCACACACTTGGCTCGGAAATGCTTTATTATTTTTGGCCTTACTCCCGCCGGAGAATACGTTCCGTCAATAGTGTCCCCCACCAGGTGGATTGAAAGTCGTTTTTTGTCTTCACGGGATCATAGCGTGTATCAACCCAGTCAAGAAAGGCATCGCAATCGTTTAACGCGATACGGTTTTCATTCGCATAACTGAGATAAAGCTGAAACGCGTAATCGATCACGCCCGTCTTGCCGTGTCGCACATGGCCATAGCGTAGCGACAGCTGTTGCAATGCCTCATCGAGCGCCGTTCCCTCCTGGTAAAATAGGTAAAGCGCTGACATAAGACCAGCGCGGTCCGCCCCCGATTTGCAGTGCATGATCGCTGGATACTCAATCCTTTCAAACAGGGCCCGTGCGCTGTGTAGAATTTCTATCGATGGCGCATCGCGTGAATAGGCACGGAACGTTTCGAGGTGAAGCCCAAGCTTTTCGCACGCCTCTTCTTCAAGGCGTAAAAAGCCAGAGGGCTTGCTACCACGAAGATTAATGACGGTTTTAATGCCTTTTTGTTTCCATCGATAGAGGCGTTTTGGTCCTGGTTGATAGGTCCGCCACATCCGGCCTTCCACAACAGCATGGGTGTTGTCATAGAATGACCGGAGAATACCATGGTCCGTCAGGATTAAATTGCGCCACGCCCTGCGGCGTCCCGCCGGCGTTTGAAATTGCTCGCGAGAAAACTCTTTGCCTGCTTCAGATACCATTTAGTTTAGAACTTTCCGTCCCCATCGGGATCGAGCAGACGGTGTAAATGGACAATGAAATACCGCATCGCCGCGTTATCGACGGTTGCTTGCGCTTTTGCGCGCCACGCTTTTTCGGCGTCTGCGTAGGTTGGATAAATGCCAACAACATCAAGATTGGAGAGATCCTTAAACTGAACCTCTTCAAGGTTTTCTAACTCACCGCCAAACACCAAATGCAGAAGTTGTTTTTCCATAATGTCGTACTTTTTAGTTCCCTGTTTTCTAATGGCTCAGGAAAAGTCAATCTCTTCTCTCAATAGAACTCAAGTTCCACTCATTTTGTTCGTCAGCTCGTGCTGTCCTTCGTCTCTACAACGATGATTTCCCTTTTGTTTCGATAGAGCCAAAGGCCAAGCACAATGAAGCTGCCTAGCATAAATCCTTGAAATAACAGAATGATTGGCATCATCAGAAACATCGGTGCAACCATCATAAGAATCTCGATCGGACCGGTTACCAACTGTCCGTCTTGGCCTTCGACGCCCGGCGAAAACATCATTATTGGGAGCATCAACAGAAGCATCGGAAGTACTAATATCCCCCAACCAATAAAATAACCAATTGCAAGCGGCGTGATTAAGCTTCGAAGGACAAGCGTCCCATTTTTTACTTTGACTTGCACGAATTCTCCTCAAGATGCTCTGAGAACGCGGCTGCTTATAGCACACTTTGCTCCTGCAGTACTCGATCATTAATTAGATCAATCTCTCGGCTATTAGGGGCGGTTTTGGCACTGTTCTCTACAGGGTCGCTCGAATGATCGAACGCCACAACATTGTGCCAACCTAGACAGTTTCCCAATTTATGGAGCGCAATGACGTTGATTCCGACCATGTAATTGGTCACCTCGGTTTCATCAAAGGCGACAGCGTAATGGTGTTCGATACTCCCAACTAACCGCCGCCATTACGCCCTGTACTGATGTTATAGATGAAAATTACCGTCTTTAACGCTACGGCAACTTAGTCGCCAGCAATGGTCATAACGCCCACTGAGACGGTGGGGGCGTTGGTTGAACTTCTAAACTCCAGATCGTCAGCTGGCCGCAGGGCTTTAAACATTTCTAAGAGGTTACCGGCAATCGTGATTTCACTGACTGGGTAGGCCAGTAATCCGTCCTCAATCCAATAGCCAGAGCAGCCTACGGAATAATCACCTGTATTGGGATTTACTTGCGGGCCGAACATTTCACTGACGAGAAGTCCATTTCCTGCCTCGCGCAATAATTCTTCGCGCGATAGGGACCCTGCTTGTAAGTAACAATTCGTTGTCGACGCCCCTGGGCCGCCACTTGTCCCGCGGGTTGCACGACCATTGGTCTCAAGATTAAGTTGACGCGCGTGCGTTGAATTTAAAATCCACGTTGTAAGGACGCCTTTGTCGATAATTTTGAGCGCCTCTGGTTTGATACCCTCGCCATCAAAGGCGCGCGAACCATGACCGCGCTTTATAAAAGGGTCATCTATGATCACGATATTGTCCGAGAAGAGTTGCTCGCCCAATTTGTCTTTTAGAAAACTAACGCCGCGCGCGATTGCTCCCCCATTGATGGCACCGGACAAATGTCCAACAAGGGAGGCCGATAAACGCTTATCAAATATGACCGGCGCTTGTTGGCTTTTGACCTTGCGCGGTGATAGCCGCTTCACGGCACGTTCACCGGCACTCAGTCCAATTGCTGACGGGTCACGCATATCCGAATAATGCGTTTTGGAGTCGTAATCATAATCACGCTCCATGCCATTATCATCTTGAGCGAGGACGCTGACGGATACGGAATGACTGGCCCCGCCCGTGCCGCCGAAAAACCCGTGTGAGGTCATCATCCATTTGCGCCCTTCGCCATAACTAGCGCCGGCGCCGGATGAATTTGCAACGCCCTTTACAGAAAGGGCCGCCTCTTCGCATATTTTTGCACGCTCTTTCAGCGCGTCTGTACCCGGATCTTCAAAGTCGCCAAGATCAAGGTCCGGGAAGGGCGCTTTCGCGAGGCGATCAGCGGGCGCTAAGCCAACATAAGGATCCTCAGGCGCTGCTTTTGCCATCGCGGCGCACCGTTCAACTAGATCGGCAACGCCGGTCTTATCCGCCTGGGTCGTAGAAACGCTCGCGGATCGCTTGCCGAATATAAGGCGCACGCCGAGGTCGATCGATTCGGAACGCTCAACATCTTCAAGATTGCCAAGACGCCAGGAGATGCCATGGGACACGCTATTAAAGAGCACCGCATCGGACGCATCGGCCCCACTTTTATTGGCGTGTTCGATGAGTGAGGTGAGTAGGTCAGAGGCTTTTTGATCATCCATACCCTCCGACATAAGTGCCTCCGCGGCGCACTGCAAGCGGGGATATGAAACTGATCAGGTCTTCTCTGGCACCGGATCGTCAAATAGGTTCAAGGTAAGATCGTCTAAGGTGCTCAAAACAAAGAATCCAGCGAACTTGACATCCATTACTATGTGAACTGGGGGCACGTTAAGCGTTGAAAGACTTTGCCGGGCGATACAAGCAAGCTGGGGATACAAGAAATCTGGCGATACAAGCAATCAAGTGTTTTCAGTGAAGAATTGCGCGATCCAGCGGGCCATTGTGTTGCGGTCGCTATGCCCTTTCAAACTGGTGCGTGCCTCGCTGATCAAATCGTGACCAATTCTGTCCTTTCGCGCCTCGGCAAGCTCTTCGGCAAACCCGTGTTCAAACTCAGGATGCATTTGGAAAGATGCCAATGGAGCATTTTCATAAACGAGGACGCCGTTTTCGCAAAAGTCCGATCCACCAAAGCATTGGGCGTTTTCCGGTCGCTCCAGAACTTGATCCTTATGGGAAACAGCGCAGGCGATTTCTCCTAGCGTCGGTTCCATCCATGAGGCGGGCTGATTGAGACGATAGCGATGCACGCCAACACCCCACCCTTTATTCGATTGCTCCACTTTTCCGCCAAGGGCCTGTGCCATCACTTGATGGCCGAAACAAATTCCAAATAGTGGACGCTTTACCGTTGAACACTCTCTTATGAAGGTCTCAAGCGGTGGAATCCAATCATGCCCCTCATAAACCCCGGCAGGCGAGCCTGTGATTAAGGCTCCGTCAATGTCACTCAGCGCAGGAAGGGCTTCACCGGCAAAAATCTTGCGGTGTTCAAACGTCATGTTTGGGTCAACGGATGACAGCATGCGTTCTGTCATGGCGCCGTACCCTGGGTATTTCTGGGGAAGAGGGTGCGGTGGTTCACCGGCCTCGAGGATCGCGATTCGCATAGGTCACCCATCTTAAGAGTTGGCATGCAGCCGCCCTACTAAGGTAAGCCGGCGCCGTTAATGAATTAACTTTTGGGGTGCGTCTTTGCGATTGTGCGGCGGATAATAGGCGGGAAGCGACGACGGTATCGCATCAGCCACGCATTTAAATCCGGGGAGCGGGTTCGTAGGCGCTGCACAAATCTTTGGATCGCTGGGACATAGGGTGCCAGAAGCGCGCACCCAATGGTGATCATAATTAAACCGAACGGAATCGGTAGAGGAAGAACAATCAATCCTGTTAAAACAAGGAAGAGCCCCAAAGCCTGATGAAATATCGGTAGCACGCTTGTCTACAAAGCCTCTAATTACAACCCCGCACCAAACACGACGATAGGGGTCTCCGCGCCAATCGTAAAGCAGTGAGACAAAAGGATCTCTTAATTATGTCAGGTTTATTGCAGTCGCAGACTCGGTCGACACTCGTGAAGGCGTTATCTGTGGGACGATATCGACACGCTCGATGCCACTTTTATGGTGCGTTAGTCGGGCCGTTCAATGAGAATAAATGCAATAAAAAAAGGGACTTATGCTCATGCGACGTCGTGGCAAAATGATCTTTTGATGTCGCTCGCCTTAGCTGTCGCCCTAACGGCCGCATTGGTTTTTCGTCCATGGCGAATTATGCCTCGCTACGTAATAATTTTGATTGCTCCGCTGTAGAGCGACGGCCCCGCATTCGACAGATCGGTATCCGCTTAAGGGAATTTACACGATGTCTTACAAATCGTTACGGGAATTTCTCGACCAATTGGAAGCGGGCGGCGATCTCATACGTGTGTCACAGCCCGTTTCAACGGTTCTTGAAATGACTGAGATTCAAACGCGTCTCCTCGCGGAAAAAGGCCCGGCTGTATTGTTTGAAAACCCGATCATGCCAGATGGGTCCAAGAGTGATATCCCGGTACTGGTCAATCTCTTCGGCACCGTTGAGCGTGTTGCGGCTGGGGTGACGATGGGCGAGCCGACAGAAAGTAAGAGCGCGCCAAATCGACCCAATAGAGCAGACCAGTCGATCTCAGCGGAGTCCGGCGGAGCGGCGCCCAGCGGTGCAGCTCTTAGTGGGGCAGCTCTTCACGGCGCGGCGCTGGCGGGGGCGGCAGGGCGACTGCGGGAGGTTGGAAAAACGCTCGCCTTTCTTCGCCAGCCAGAACCGCCAGCCGGTTTGAAAGATGCCCTTGAGCTTTTACCGCTTGCCAAGACGGTTTTGTCAATGAAACCCGGAACCAAGGCGTTCGGCGCTGCACCGTGTCAAGAAATCGTCTTGACGGGCGATGACATTGATCTTGGTAAGCTCCCGATACAGACCTGTTGGCCAGGCGAGCCTGCGCCCCTCATCACATGGCCGCTTATTGTCACGAAGGGGCCGTCCAACTCGCGGGAAGATAGCTTTAACCTTGGCATCTATCGCATGCAGAAGATCGCCAAGAATAAGACCATCATGCGCTGGCTTGCCCATCGCGGTGGGGCGCAACAACACCGCCGTTGGGGCGCAGCCAAGGCTGAGCCGATGCCCGCTGCTGCTGTTCTTGGCGCCGATCCGGGTGTTATTATCGCTGCTGTAACGCCCGTCCCAGATACCCTATCGGAATACCAGTTTGCCGGTCTTGTTCGCGGAAAGAAAGCAGAGCTAGCGAATTGTAAGACGGTACCAATTAAAGTGCCAGCCGAAGCGGAGATCGTTCTCGAAGGGCATGTCTCGCTTGAGGAGTATGCAGATGAAGGTCCCTATGGGGATCATACCGGCTATTATAACTCCGTTGAACAGTTCCCTGTCTTTACGGTGAGCGCCATTACGATGCGGCGCAATCCGATTTATCTTTCGACGTTTACAGGGCGTCCTCCAGATGAACCCAGTGTTCTGGGTGAGGCGTTGAATGAAGTCTTCATTCCACTGCTGCAACAACAGTTTCCAGAAATTACCGATTTTTGGTTGCCGCCAGAAGGATGCTCCTATCGTATTGCTGTCATCAGTATAAAGAAAGCGTACCCTGGTCACGCAAAGCGCGTCATGATGGGGGCATGGTCTTACTTGCGGCAATTCATGTACACAAAGTGGATCATTGTTGTTGATGACGACATCAACGCCCGGGATTGGAAAGAGGTGATGTGGGCCATTTCCACCAAAATGGATCCCGCTCGCGATATTACCGTGATTGAAAATACACCCATTGATTATCTTGATTTTGCCAGTCCTCAATCAGGCTTAGGCTCTAAGATTGGCCTTGATGCGACAGATAAAATGGCCCCTGAAACCCATCGCGAATGGGGCGAGGAGATCCGGATGACGGATGAAGTGGTGGAGCGGGTCGACAAGATGTGGCAATCGCTTGGATTGCCAGGATCTGGGAAATCAATCTGGCGGGGGTAAACCGATCGTTGATGTCTCAATGCAGATCCTTTAAGAGCCGCGTTTCGATTTTATTGGAACGCGCAAAGCGTTAGAGAGTTTCGCGGATAAGTGTGTGCGGTTATCCGCAAAGAAGCTCGACAAAACAAAGATCTAGAACCGTGTTCCGATTCGATCGGAACACGAAAAGCTCTAGCGTAACCGCCCCTTTAGCTTTTTCAGAATATCGTTCGCGTGGGGATCGTAATAGTGCAAAACGGCCGTAGAGCGCACTTCGCCGGGGGGCGGCGCCTCGTTGCTGTGTACGCATTTATAGCCTTCGAAGACGTATATTTTTCCCAACTCAAGCTTGATCCTTTTTAACTTCGAATTTTTTTTCTGGTATATTTTGCGGAAGCGTTTTTGTTGGTAGTTGCTGTCAACAATGGCTTTGTCAAAAATATTCTGGACATAGGTTGTACGCAAATTTCTGGATTTTGGCATAATTAAGAGGTCGCCAGCGTTATCACCTTCTGGGATAATAATAGGTATAATGAACGTTAAGACGAAGGAGTCGTAGTGAAAATAAAATGAATGCCCTGATGCTTGTTGTTCGCCGCTTCTGATGGCCCGAAGGGTTAAATGCATATCTTCATTTTGCTGTGGCAAGTTCGATAATCGAGTGCAAAGGCAATCGCAAAAACGACGATATTCGTCATCGACCCCGAAAGTCTCAAGGAATGTTCCTTTAACAGGCGCGCGCCCGCGAACGCCGAAATATCCATCCGTCGTCTCAGACGCCATGCGTTGCACCAGTGCCGCGACCTCGTCTATTTTTTGCCGTGGAATCGATCCCGGTAATTTGCCGTAATAGGCGCTTTCGATTTGTTGAACGACACCATCGAGGCCCGAAGGCAACACGTCTCTGTCGGGACTGAGCTCATCTGCGAATGCCGAGAACGACGAAGCCATAGCTCGTTCGATTTTTGCATTTTGCTTTAGTTTCAGATTGGTCATAACATCCGAATACGAAATTGAAGGCGCTTGAATATGCTGGTTGCCGCTAACACAAAAAGTAACAATCGGCAGGTGTTTTTTTCGTTCTGAACTTGTGTTTCGCTTAACGTTTGCACCAATTAAGGTAGGATGCAAATTTTTGAAGCGATTGACCCACAGGCTAAAGCTTTGTTGCCGACACATCGTTCAATAGAGCGATCCGAAAAAGGCGTCATGTTACAATCCCTTTGGATTGCACTTTATTTCCGGACGGGAATTTACGTTCTCGCGAACGGTGGCGTGGTAAGCACCTTTTAAGAGCATGACGGTTTCTCCATTATCTGGCATCAATGTGTGAGGGGCACAGGCGGTCTAAGCCGTCATTCATTACATGATTGATATTGGAAATATCACCAAACTGTGCCCGATCAGATCAGGGCAAAACTAGATCGGGGCAGAACCAGATCGGGATCGTATCTGTTGTCCCGCGCGCGACTTAGGATATTGCTCAGATTTTGATCCTTTCACGAATTAAATTCGTTGGTGGTTTTAATTCTCTTTTGGATCGCAATTCTTTTTGCGGCGGTGATAGTGGAAAAAAACGTCCTTGATCCGCGATACGCCTTTGATCCCCGACGCTATTGAGCCACGAAGTTCTGGGCGTGACCTGACGAGCGATTTTTGAGTGTATGATGGCGCATTGTGTTTGTTTGGGTGTTCATTCGGGGATGCGAATTGGCGGGGACGCGAATTGGGTTTATGAACTGTCAGAGATTCATGGTAAGGACTTAAGCTCCAAAGGGGAGCATCTTTTCAGACCGGTTGTTCGTCGAGACGCAAGCAAAGAGCTTTCGCGCAGTGGGTCATCTGTCAAACGTCTCAAAATTAAGGAACGGGAAATTTTTATTTTGCAAAATTGACGCGTTGTGCGAATGCGGTGAGGATAAAATAAATATTGTTTTGCAGTCCGTTCGACACGTTGCTTTTCAATGTATAAGCGGCTATCTCGCTCAAGCCGTTGGGGCGTCGCCAAGTGGTAAGGCATCGGTTTTTGGTATCGACATTCCCAGGTTCGAATCCTGGCGCCCCAGCCAAATTCAGGTTGTTTCCTGACTTCGTGTCTTTTGAATTTATGTGTCTCGGATTTTTTGGCCATCGATGAAACCAACGTTTCAGTTCTTTTCCATTCCGGCAGTTGCGGCTCGCTTCACGACGTGAGTGTTACTTGAGCAGCTATTGGCCCACGCGCCCGATAATGCGCAAAATCCACGACGTTAATATGTTCCGCGATTCCATTTGAAATCGATCAGCTTTAGGCGGGTAAAACGCGCATTATCTTCGTTTAAAGGTATAGGAACGGCAGATTTAACCAAGAACCGTTTATCCATTTTTGTCCATATTCTTTCATATTCGGCGCATGTCGTTCATGATCATGTCATAAACGAACATTTGCATCGTGTGCGTTCCTTGTTATAAATTGAAGGGAATGATGATTGAGTCAGGAGCGTGTGAATAATTCGGAGCAATTCATTGATGTTTAATTGTACGCTGTTAACAATTCCACTTGTTCATTCGTAACAAGTCTGCATTTTTTGCGGTACAATGGCCACTCAATTGAAAATCAGCATTGCAAACCGACAGTTTTTAATTCAATCATCGACACTGGGGTTTTTGAGAGGGGTATGTTCGGGGCGGCATTTTCATCGCGCCGGTTTCGACGTCATCCCATAACACTAGAGTTAATCTGATAGGGCATCCGCCTGATCAGTCGGTAACGCAAGAGCCGAAGGAAACCGTAAGGTGAGGCAATCATGAAAAGAGTTCGTATCATGGCGTCAGCGGCGGTCTGTGCCGCATCAGTAGCGACAATCGTTCTGTCGCCTGCAGTGGCGCAGTTCAAGCCGTCGCTGGACGAAAGTTCGCGTATTGCGAATGAGGCAAAAGCCTCGCAGCAGCGCATCAATCAACTAGACGATCAGACAGCGGTGTTGGTTAATGACTTTCGTGCGAACTTAAAGCAGCTTGAGGCAAATCTTCGATATAATGCGTCTCGGCAGCGCGAAGTTGAGGCGCAGGAGCGCAAAATTGCGCAGCTGCGAACAGATATTGAAAATGTCTCCGGCCTCCAAAAATCGACCCAGCCTCTCATGGAGGATATGTTGGCAAAGCTCGGCGCGATTGTGCAGGCTGACTTGCCGTTCAATCTCGATGATCGGCGTGCGCGCGTTGATCGTTTGACCGCTGCGATGAGCAACCCAGACATTTCCGCGGCGCAGCGCTATCGTCTTATTGTTGAGGCCTATCAAATCGAAAACGAGTTTGGGCGCACGATTGGCTCTTATGAGGGCGTCATCGATGATAACGGGACAGCGCGCACTGGCGATTTTTTAAGAATAGGCCGCATCGCACTCGTCTTTAAAACCGAGGACGATTCAATTCTCAAAATTTATGATGTAGAGTCTCGTAGTTTTGTCGATTTGTCCAAGTCGTTCCTACAGGACGTAAAACTCGGAATGCGGATGGCAAAAGAGCAGACAGCGCCAAACCTTCTCCCAATCCCTGTAAAGCGTGTCGCGGTTGACGCGGCCGCCACTGAATAAGCCTCGACGGCACGTTGAAAGGAACTCGCCATGAAGTTGTTTAAGCTTGTCGGACTTTCCCTGTGCGCCGGGGTGTCAGCATTTCTTATGGATGCGCGATCGCCTGTTGCGGCTCAGGAAACGCAAGTGACCCTCGATCAGGTTCTCCAGGCCATCCGGCGGGAGCGTCGTGAGGTTAGTGCAGAGAACAAAGAGCGCGAGGCGCGCTTTCTAAGGGAGCGCAACAATCAGCGCGCTGAGCTTGCACGGGTCAAGTCGCAGGTTGCGGCGGCAAAAGCGGAATCAGAACGCTTGGAAGGACTTGTCGAGTCGAACAAGAAAATACTCGATGAATTGAATTCTGATCTCGCCGACAAACAAGGTGAATTTCAGGAGTTGTTCGGCGCGGCTCGGTCGGCAGCGGCAGAACTCACGGCAGAAGTTCAAAGCTCGCTTATTAGTGCTGAGTATAGGGGACGCGACTCAGAGTTGCGCGAAGTTGCCCAGACGGAAACTTTGCCAACAAAAGAGCAGCTTGAATTTTTGTGGGTGACCTATGTTCAGCAAATTGTTGAACAAGGAAAAGTATCGACATTTTCGGCGGATGTGGCCCGCGCTGATGGCGCACCGGCAACCGAGGAAATCACACGGATCGGGCCGTTTGTTGCCTTTTCTGATGGTAAGTTTTTAACCTATAATAGTGAACTGAAGAAATTGAAATTTCTTGGTGATCAGCCAGCAGGAAATATTACGGGTCTTGCGAGAAACGTAGAAAATGCACCGGACGGAAAAGTCGTACGCGGTATTATCGATCCATCGCTTGGTCAGTTACTCAACCTCATTGTTGAATCACCTAGCGTTGTTGATCGGATCCGTCAGGGGCGTGTTGTTGGCTACGCTATCCTCGTCATTGCAGCTTTCGGCTCGTTACTCGGCATCTTTAAATGGGTAACACTGAGCTCCACAGCGGCCGCCGTTAAGGGGCAGGTGCGCAAGAAACGTGCATCCAAGGGTAATCCACTTGGCCGCGTGATGTTGGCCTATGAAGGGGCAAGTTCTCGCGATGTTGAGACAGTGGCTCTGAAACTTGATGATGCCATTTTGAAGGAAATTCCAAAGCTTGAAGGTGGCTTGAACCTGATCAAAGTGCTCGCCGCTGTTGCGCCGCTCATGGGGCTCCTCGGGACGGTTATTGGTATGATCAATACCTTCCAAGCGATTACACTGTTCGGCACGGGCGATCCGCAAATTATGGCTGGTGGTATTTCTGAAGCGCTTGTTACCACGGTGCTTGGTCTTATCGCGGCAATTCCGCTCTTACTCCTCCATGCTTTTGCGAGTGGTGCCTCCAAGCGGGTTTCGCAGATCCTTGAAGAGCAAGCTGCTGGTATTATCGCAGAGCATGCGGAAGGTCGTTAGGGGAAGGTCGCTTTATCCCTTGGTTGGTTTTAGTGATGATGATGGCGAGTGCCTCTTTGTTACGACCATGGGATGGCGTTAGGAAGAGTTTCGGGAAAGGCATAAAATGTTAGCCTATCTTTATCCGCCTTATGCCTATGACGCTCTTCGCGAGTTTCTCGCGGCTGGCGGACCGGTTTTGGTCGCGATTATGATCACCACATTTGTGATGTGGGGCATGATTCTTGAACGCCTCATGTATTGGGGGATCGCCCATGGCGGTGTCGTTAGTCGTGCAACACGCGCTTGGGCGGCGCGTTCCGACCATAGTTCTTGGTATGCTCACGCCGTGCGCGACCGCTTGATTTCTGAAGCACGTGAGGAAGCCAGTCAATTCAATGGTCTTATCAGGGCCCTTGTGGCGGTGACGCCCCTTCTGGGTCTTCTTGGCACCGTGACGGGCATGGTTTTCGTCTTTGACGTGATGGCCGTGACGGGATCTTCAAATGCGCGCCTTATGGCCGCTGGGATCACGCGGGCCACAATTCCAACGATGGCGGGTCTTGTCGCGTCCTTGTCAGGGCTGATCTTCATCAATGCTTTTGAGCAGCAGGTGTTAAAAGCCGTGGCAGCCCTTGGCGATGAACTGAGTGTGGAGGACTGATGGGTCATGCGTAGACGAGGGACACATCAGGAAGAAGCCGCGGACGTAAACGTCACGCCTCTCCTCGACATTGTTTTCATCATGCTGATTTTCTTTATCGTGACGGCAACATTCCTTCGCGAGAAGGGGATCGATGTTCGCACGCCAGAAGAAACGCCAGAGGATGAGAATACGGTACCGCCACCGGCATTGCTTCTCGCCGTTCAAGAAGATGGCTTTGTTCGGGTTAATAATGTGCGGTTGATTGATCCCCTGTCGGTCACACCGGTTGTCGAAGAATTTACGGCCCGTGAACCGAAAGGGGTGGTGTTAGTCAGTGCCGCACCCACCGCTGATGCCGGCACCACCGTGACGGTGATGGACCAGGCCTATGCGGGCAAGGCTGCTGCGGTTTCGGTGGCTCTACAGTCGGGGGCCAAATGATGCGTATTCAGTACAATCCGCCTCTTCCCTTGGTGGGTTCGCTTTTGAATTTTGTGCGGAGCCTTTAGATGGCGAGACGTAGATTACAATCGGGTGGAGGCGATGAAGAAGACGTCAATGTGACGCCGCTCTTAGACATTGTCTTCATCATGCTGATTTTCTTTATTGTCACGTCGACCTTCGTGAAAGAGCCGGGCGTTGACATCAATCGCCCGGAGGCGGTTACGGCAAAAGACAGGAAATTGGCATCCATCCTGGTAGCGATCACCGCCGACAATGAGATCTATATCAACAAAGACGAAGTTGAACTCGAAGAGGTCCGATTGTCTGTGGAGGCGTTGAAACGTGAAAATCCGAAAGGGACAGCCGCGATACAGATCGATTCGGAAGCTGATTCTCGGTTTTTAGTTGAGGTGGCAGACCAGATCCGTGCAGCGGGTGTGAGAGACATTGCTGTCTCTACGGAAGATAAGTAAGGCGAGAGAGTTGATATGGGGTCCATAATTCGATTGCTGATTGGATTACCACTCGCCGCCGGCGTGACGGTCTTTCTATTCCTGTTCATGAAGGCGATGATTAGTGGACAAACCCGGCTTGACGAGGAAAAAGACGCGATTAACATCAATATCACGTCACAAATTCAAGACACGGATATCAATGATCTGAATAAGGACTTTAAGCGTCCGACGCTCGACACGCCGCCGCCGCCACCGCCAGCCGTCACTGATCCGTCAAATCGACCATCACTCGACGGTGTTCGTGCTGACATCCCGCAAATTGATGCAAAACTTAATGTCGGATCGGGTTTTAACCCTGACCGCGACGCGCAGCCATTGGTGCGGATACCGCCGCAATATCCTGATCGGTGTATGTCGCGGGCAAAACCAAAAGAGACAGTTTTTGTTGAATTTGATGTGACCCCGGAAGGAACTGTGACGAACGTTCGCGTGGTCGATTCCACTAACAGTTGTTTGAATCGTGCAGCCACGCGCTCTGTTGAGCGATGGAAGTATCAGCCGAAAATTGTGGATAACGAAGCGCAGTGGCGTCGCGGCGTTCAGCAGGCAATCAGTTTCGAGTTGGCTGAGTAGATATCGTTCGATCGTACCGGCCGGTTTGGGGAATGACGCTGGTGAACACAATGGTCGAGTGGAGATAAAGCGCATTTTGCGACGATGATTTGAAAGCGGTTTAAAGCGTAGGGCGACGACAACATGGTTTTTATAAAACGCATCGCCAGATTTATGTGTAGCGGACTTCTCAGTGTTGCCGTTATTGGTGGCGCTTGGGGGAGTGCTGGCGTTGCAACGGGTGTTGGCCTGGCGGCTTTTTCTTTCGTGCCGTCTGCACATGCCCAAGACGATGATAATGAGGGTAGTAGCCGCCGCCGCTCGGCGCAGCTTGATCCGGCCGTTGCGCGCGTTATCCAAGATATCTTTGTTGTCATTCAAGAGGAACGCTACCCAGAAGCGTTAACCCAGCTTAACCAGTTGATAGCCCAACGCGGCGATCGGATGAAGGCCTATGATAAGGCCGTGACCTACGAATTGCGCGGGACGGTTAAGGTCAACCTCGAAGACTATCGCGGGGCGCTGAGTGATTTCCAAACGGCCCTGAATTCTAATGGATTTCCGCCGGAACGAAACAATCAGCTTCGTTATTTTATTGCTCAGCTTTATTTTCAGCTAGAGCAGTACCAAAAGGCGATTTCTGGTTTGAATGAGTGGATACGCTCCGCCCAGGCAGCTGGTGAGACGGTCGATCCAAACGCTTACTATCTTTTGGCCGCGGCCTATGTCCAGCTGACGCCGCCAAATTATCGCGCAGCCGTTGGACCCGCTGAAAAGGTGGTTGCATCGCGTGGTTCTAGCGCTGAGCCGAAGAAGAGCGATTTCGACCTTTTGAACCTCATCTATTCTGAGTTAAACGAAACCCGTAAACGCGCGGCGCTCCTTGAGCGGATGATTAATATCTGGCCCAATGAACGCGGATATTGGACCCAGCTTTCAGGTCTCTACTCAACGACCGGACGCGATAAAGAAGCTTTTTCAGTATTGGAAGTCGCGTATAAAGCAGGGCTTCTCACAAAAGAGAATGAACTCAAGACGCTCGCAAACTATTATTCGTTTTTCGACAATCCCTACCGTGCCGCGAAACTCATTCAACGTGAAATGGATGCCGGTCGGATCAAACGGAACCTCGATAATCTTGTTCTCTTGTCCCAAGTGCTAAGCCAGGCCCGTGAGCATAAGCGCGCGATCCCCGTATTGCGTGAAGCATCAAAACTCTCAAGCGCCGGTAAACTTTCATACCGATTGGGTCAAGTTCTTGTCGCCGATGAACAATACAAAGCGGCTGAGACGGCCTTGCGCACGGCCCTGCGCAAGGGGGGAATGTCGTCTAAAGAAACGGGTGATGCATGGTTATTATTGGGAACCGCCCGTTTTAGCCAAGCCGGCCCCGGCGATCGCGCGCAACGAACGAAAGCACGCGAAGCATTTGCCAAGGCGACCCAATATTCAACCTCGGCAAGGCAAGCACGGCAGTGGTTGGACTATATCAAAGCCATTGATGATACCGAAGCGCTACAAGATAAACTTGAATGCGATCAAAAGATCGATGCTCGCAAAGACGACGTTAACCGGATCAGAACACAGGCGCAGGTTTGCCGCCTACAGAATGATCCAAACTGTGAGCGTTTTGATCAACTCCTGAGTGAAGCGAAGTCCGATCTTGATGCGCTGATGACAACCAGTTGTGGGAGGAAAGCACCTCCATCGCCAGAGGCGTCGACTGAAGCGGCGACCGGTGGCGAGGGCGAACTAGAATCGGCAACTGAAGCAGATGAAGCGGCGGGCGCTGAAGAATAGGTTTTTTCTTTAAGCACAGTAGTCCACACCCCTGAACGCCGAGGCTAGTTCCTGACGCTTAGACCAATAGGCATGTAAGTTTCCACTAGAGCCTGTTGCAGCAAAAGTGGATCACCGGTTTTGCGGTTCGCAACCGGCTCCAACGAGACTCTAGAGCGCTTCGCCGATAAGTGTAATCGGTTGATGGTTCCCGTGCTCTAGAGCGCCAGACGATCACATTGGTTCAAGATAAGATCGTCTCAGGCGCTCAAATCATAGAATCTAGAGCATCGGTTTGATTCCATCTAAACGTCCGATGATCTAACTCGGCAATAGGTCGAACAATTGTTCGACCGACCAAACAAGGACTTAGAGCGCCTCCATTTCAATTGGAATCAGAACGACGCTTTAAGGTGTTGATTTTAGGCATTTCCTTAACGCCAACCGCACACACTTGGCTTTGAAATCTTTGCTTTGCTGCCCTTCGTTTTGCATTCGTCGCGCCGTTTGAAGAGCGACGATCACCGTGTTGGAACCGGCGTTTCTCCGCTATAATCGTAAAAACCGCGCCCGGTTTTTCGTCCAAGCCAACCAGCTTCCACATATTTTACCAGAAGAGGGCAGGGACGATATTTTGAATCCGACAGCCCTTCATACAAAACCTGCATGATTGCAAGGCACGTGTCTAAACCGATAAAATCTGCGAGTTGAAGCGGTCCCATCGGATGATTGGCCCCCAGTTTCATTGCTGTATCAATCGCTTCAACAGTGGCAACGCCTTCATAAAGCGTGAAGATCGCCTCATTGATCATTGGTAATAGGACGCGATTGACAATAAAGGCTGGGAAGTCTTCCGATACAGCCATCGTTTTGCCAAGCGTGGCGATAACCTTCTTTGTACGTTCAAAGGTCTCTTTGCTGGTAGCAATCCCGCGGATGACCTCAATCAACTGCATGACCGGGACTGGGTTCATGAAATGCAGACCGATAAAGGACTGCGGTCTTTCGGTGGCTGCTGCCAGCGCGGTGATCGAAATAGATGATGTATTCGTCGCAATGATGGAATTCTCGCCCATAACACTGGAAAGATCGCTAAAAATTTTCTTTTTGATTTCTTGGTTTTCGCTCGCCGCTTCGATAACGAGATCGCAAGCCCCGAGGTCCGAAAACGCGTCGATTTTAGAGATTGCAGTCAGCGCTTTTTCTTTATTCTCGGCCGAAATATTGTCTTTCGCTACCTGCCGAGCGAGATTTGCGTCGATTGATTTAATCGCTCGATCAACACAATCAGGGTCGATGTCGTAAAGGGAGACGCTATACCCATTGAGCCCAAACACATGTGCAATGCCAGTCCCCATTTGTCCTGCGCCAATCACACCGACTTTTTTAATATCTGAAGCCATGGCTTTGCATCCTCTGTCCTGACCGGTCCACCGGTATCATTTCAATTCGATTACTGTTTTTGCGGTAACCGACTGGTTTCGCTTTAAAGCGCCGAGCAAAAAGTGTGCAACGGTTTTTGCATTAAACGGCGCGATCACCATAACCTATAGCGGAATGCAATAGTGCAGAATTATTGCATTCCGCTATAGGTGTTTCGCGATCACCGATCTTTCCATCAACGCAAATAGCCGCTTTATGCACCAACGTCATTTCTGACCCGCCTGTAGAGCATTTTGCGTTCCCATGGAATCGGAACGCCGCTCTAGGTCTTTGATTTGTCGCGCTTCTTTTGCCGAGTTGATGGACGGGAACCATCAACCGATCACACTTATCGGCGAAGCGCTCTAGTGCTGGCGTTATTCGAAGTGATGAAAGCAAAACGTTACATTCCATTCCCATTGTTGCAACGCAAATAACATCAACCGACGGTCGAGGGAAAGGGGGAGTCTAATCATAGACTGTCCAAAAAAAGACCGCTCAGATGAACTGGCGGTCATTTTATCAGCTTATGATGATCGGGGCTTGTCATCGTTATCAGCGTTATGAGGCAAAAAAGCTATACCGTTTGCCTCTAAGGGATTTAAAGCTGTTCAGCGATTCCATTTGAAACGGAACGGCTTTAGACGCCAGAACGCTAAATTGCTTCCTGAAGTTCTGGTAGAAGCGTGAAAAGATCGCCAACAAGGCCGTAGTCGGCAACCTGGAAAATCGGCGCTTCCTCATCTTTATTGATCGCCACAATAACCTTGCTGTCCTTCATGCCGGCAAGATGCTGGATCGCGCCTGAAATGCCGACAGCAATGTAAAGCTCTGGCGCAACGACCTTGCCTGTCTGACCGACTTGGTAGTCGTTCGGCACATAACCAGCATCAACAGCTGCACGCGAAGCACCAATAGCAGCGCCTAATTTATCTGCAACCGGATAAATATACTGCTCAAAATTCTCGGTGGACCCGAGCGCGCGGCCACCAGAAATAATGATTTTGGCGGACGTTAACTCTGGACGATCAGACTTGGTAAGCTCTTCGCCAACGAAAGATGAAAGGCCTGGTTTATCACCTGCAGCAATCGTTTCGACCGTTGCTGACCCGCCGCCAGCCGCAGCTTGGAATGCAGACGTTCGTACCGTAACAACTTTCTTCGGATCCTTAGACTTTACCGTCGCAATGGCGTTGCCCGCATAGATCGGCCGGACGAATGTGTCTGCGTTTTCAATCGCAATGACGTCAGAGATTTGCATCACGTCGATCAGGGCAGCAACGCGCGGCATAATATTTTTGCCGTTGGCTGTTGCGGGCGTTGCCACCGCATCATAGTCGCTCGCGAGCGCAGCGACGAGTGCAGCCGTTGGCTCGGCAAGTAACCGTTCGTATACCGGATCATCGGCATGAAGGACCTTTCGAACACCGGCTATTGCCGCGGCCTCATTTGCAATGTCTCCGGCGTTCGAACCCGCCACGAGAATGTCGATATCACCACCTAAATTGCCTGCGGCGGTAACGGTTTTTGCAACAGCATCGGAGAGATTACTGCCATTATGATCAGCTAAAACGAGAACAGCCACTTATAGGACTCCTGCTTCATTTTTAAGTTTTTCAATAAGATCGGGAACAGTTTCAACCATTACCCCGGCTTCGCGCGTTGCTGGTTCGGCAACTTTTACGATTTCTAAACGTGTTTCTAACGTTACGCCGTAGTCAGAAGGCTCTTTCACATCCAGAGGCTTTTTCTTTGCCTTCATAATGTTTGGCAGAGAGGCATAGCGCGGTTCATTAAGGCGAAGATCCGTTGTGACAATCGCTGGACCGGAGATGGCAACAGTCTGAAGACCACCGTCGACTTCGCGCGTCACGTTGAACTTTCCGTCGGCCGCTTCCACTTTCGATGCGAAAGTCCCTTGCGACCATCCCAACATCGCAGCAAGCATCTGCCCCGTTTGGTTACAGTCATCGTCAATGGCCTGTTTGCCCATAATGACAACGTCGGGCGACTCTTGTTCGCACACGGCTTTCAGGAGCTTTGCAACGCTTAATGGCTCAACGGTATCATCCGTTTTTATCAGTATACCGCGATCAGCTCCCATCGCGAGGGCCTGCCTAATTTGGTCCTGTGCTTTTTCTGGTCCAATCGAAACCGCAACAATCTCGCTTGCTGTTCCGGCCTCTTTTAATCTCACCGCTTCTTCAACAGCAATTTCATCAAACGGGTTCATGGACATTTTAACATTAGCGATGTCCACACCGGTCCCGTCCGACTTAACGCGGACCTTCACATTATAGTCCACGACGCGTTTCACGGGGACGAGCACTTTCATACCATTTTCCCTTTTTCTCTTTACTGGCGCCAAATTCCTAAGGTGACCAGCCAACAATCATATCGTTGTGGCTGTGTCAGTCCGATGGGACACTTAAAAATAACCGCGTGATGTCACGCGTTCAATGCGCGTTCGCACAGCGACATGCAAGTATATCGCAACAACGTGGAAATACAGTAATTTTAGCAAGCTGCAAGATGCCGACGCCGCAATAGCGACGAATTTTGCTATTATCAGCCCGATGGCCCTCGTCCAATGAGAACGAGAAACAGACACATGAGGCCGATCGCCACGGCTTGTGCCGTTACCCGCCAGCGCATGAGCTTATTGCCGTTTTCCTTAGCGAATGTTCCGCCCTTCGCTAAGGAGTAGATACCCGCTGCCAGTATCAGGGCGGTCGCGACAAGGGCCAACGGTATCAAAAAATACACAAATCCACTCATGGTATCTCCTCCGTGACCCTTAATTTTTAACGACGCAACAAGTATTAAAGCGTTTCCAAGCCAAGTGTGTGCGGTTGGCGTTAAGGAAATGCGTAAAAACAGAGACTTAAAGCGTCGTCCCGATTCCAATTGAAGTGTCGACGCTTTAGATGAGTCGATCAATACCTCATTCGACGAACAATATACGCTGCCCAACAATAAATAGGTCAGTCAGGTAACGTCGTTGTGGATATTTCACTCGGACGTCGACGACTGACCGACCTTTTGTTAGCTTTACGGGTGGCGACTAAAAATGAAGGGTGACGCCGCCGGTTGCCCGTACCGTGTCGAACTCAATTGTGTCGATGACGGTTCTAAGTGACAGATTCGGACCGATCCCGATTTGCACACCGGCGCCAACCAAAAAACCACCGTCGCCGTCCTCAGCCGCGTCGAGTAGATCGATCTGCGCAGGCGTTAATTCAACGTTCAGGATATCTTCAGCAATATTTTCGAGATCGAAATTCACCCATTGGTAACCACCTCTCAAAAATACCGATGCGTTGCGACCGATAGGAACTCCGATGTTTGCGTTGATCCCAGCGTCACGATCGATATCTGCCGTACCGAGATTAAAGTTGCCTTCTAGGCCCAGTAAAAGATAGTCATTCAAACGTGCCGTATATCCACCATATGCACCATAAATGAATCCCCCAATATCTGGCTCGATGTTAAACACGTCGTCGCCATCGTCGACTCCGTGAAATCCGATTTGGGCACCAACATATGGGCCTTCCAATGGTTGGGCGGATGCTGTGCCGCTAACCACCGTTGCAAACAAAAACCCTATTGCTGAAACCGCAACAGCGCTATTCTTTGTGATTTGAAAAATACTCATTAAACCAATGTCCCCTTTTAGAACTCGAAAGTGATGATACGTTAAAGCGCTTCCGTTTCAATTAGAATCAGAACGGCGCTTTTAGTTGTTGATTTTACGCATTTCCTTAACGCCAACCGCACACACTTGGCTTGGAAATGCTTTAACGGAAAAACGCGCCCGGAAGCTTTGATAGCAAAATCTAAAAGCAACGTGAAGGCAATCACGTCTAATTTAATAAAGCGCAATATACACGCGGTTTCGCTGGCCCGACATTGACGAATGGTAATGTCATTGGTTGACTTGCGTGCCTCGTTGACGCATTTGGCACAGCTTTTACTGGCCTTGTCGCAGTTTCTGAGCGCTTTCCTTAAGACGTTTTCTCGCCCAGGTGTTTTGTACTTTATAATGCCATTCGGGGAAGCGTGGTTCTACATAGGTTACGGCTTGTTCAGCTGTGAGTAGTATCCCATCGGAACCGCCATACATCGCCTCCATAATCTGTGCACGATTGTCCGTAACTTCTGGTGTAACCAGCTCTTTGGGTAATATATTCAAGTTTGAAAGCGATTTATGTGACCGTTTCTGTGCGTTATTTGTCGGCGAATTGTCAGGCACGCGCGCGAGTGGGCCGGTGTTATCGGTCTCCATCCTCTCTACTAGCGACAAAATATATTGCCTAATATCGGCGTCGGCTGGCGCCTCAACGCCAAGCCCTCCATCTTTGGCAGAGGCAACACCCGGATGCTTCAATTCCTCAAGAGTGAAGTTCATTCGCACATCATAAGTGCGCTCAGCCTGATAGCGTAAGAACCTTTGTGCCGCGTACCATTTTGTTTTGACGTCATCGTCTTCACAGGTTGCAAGTTCAGCACCGCTGGCGCCCCAGCGTCGCTCTTGGCAGTGATAAGGGTCGAATGATAAATCCCAAAGGCGGTCCATGGCATGGCCCAAATTCAAACGAACCCGCGTATTATCCGTACGCCAATAGGTGAAACCACACTCGTCCTTTTCTGACGCGAATGTTGTCCATAAATCACGCGCTAGATTGTCTCCGTCATAGGTGACCCCTGGGGCGCCAGCTTCAAGGGCTGCGACGAGGCGTTGTAATTCCCTTCTCAGTTCGATGAATGAAACTTTAAGCCGGGCATCACGAGATGGCGTCGAGAAGTTTTCCCATTCGCCATAGGTCCCGTAAATGTTCGGTGGCAAGCGCTTCGGATGTGGTTTTTCATGAACCTTAGCAACGCGCGCCGCGTCAACAGCCCATTTTCGATCGCGTAACGCACCGCAAATCGTTTCAAGACCCTGCCGAAGTTCAGTAACAGGATTATATTCAAAGTCAGGAGCGGCTAGGCGGCGGCGTATGAAATCATAATAAGTGACCGTGCGGCCCTGAAATTGAAATTCCCCTTTTTGCCAATTGCCATTGGGGTCGGGAATGGTTCCAACATATTGTTCGATGGAATATTCGGAAATTTCAGCATTATCTGCGCCAACGATCCGGCCGCCACGATAAAAACCGTCTCTTGATTTTGAAGCGCCCTTTAATTCAATGGGGCGCCATGCTTTCAAACCGGCACCAAGGCTCGGTCCGGAGCGCATGAAGTTCGGACCATAGATCGTGCGGGTTACGGAAAAGTCTGGATGCGATGCGATGACGAGGATGCGTCCGTCTTCGAGAACATCGTAAACAATGCCGACATGTCCATAAATATCATAGGCGAGGATGCCTGGTTTAACGGCGCCACGATCGATCCGAACGGGATAAAAATCATCATAGCTTTCCCCCCCTCCCGTCTCTGGGTGGGTCCGGAACATCGCGGTTGAAACTTCGTTGGGCATCCGTGTGATAAATGCCGGTCCGGACAAGGGTCGACGGGCTGCAACGCTGCGTCGACCTGTGACCACATTACCGGCCTTCGAATACCGGAGATCATCGCCGCTTCGGTCGGCGGTCCGCATCGCATTTTGATAGGAAAAGGGAAGAGCGTTTTTCCACGCGTAATAAGCCCGCAGCGTATAGGCCATATCAGCGCAATCGCCGAAGAATTCGGTATCATCCGTATCACGGTAGGGATTGGCGTCACTTGCCAAACAACTTTCAAGGGACGTGCAATTTGACCAGCCAATTGCTTTCACAAAAGCCGAATAGCCGGCCTCGTCATCAGCATCCCAAGCGGTTTTGGCTATTCGCCATTTTTTGTCCGTATTGATCGCCGGTGGGATTGCCGCCAAGGATGGATCGCTCGTCGCTGCTTCTTCGAAACTAGATGATTGCTGCTCGGCTAAAGACGTTGCGGTTTGAGCCGCTATGCTCGTGATAAATCGCGTTTTCGCATCGGCGCAATCGCTAATAGAAGATCCGATCATCAAGAATGGCGCTGCAACTGCGACAACAATTACCCTTTTTAGCATTCTTAAGGCCATCGAAACACGATGTCTCACGCTAAAACCCTGATAAACGTATGATATTGTATCAATCGCTTTACCCATACGAACCATACTCCGGTAACGCTCGTCTCTTCAGTGCCGACAATGGCTACCGCGCCAAGTAACGCGGAAAAAGGCCGTATCGGCTCATCACCCCAACGCGCAAACGTTACCTCGATATTTGCATGAGCGGTAGGGCCTTCAGTGATTTCTTGTCGTTATTCGTCATGAAAACCCGGTTGGCATGACAACCTACCCAATAGCATGCCGCTTCACATCATTTGGCGAAGCCTAAAAGTCGTACCGTCCAAAGCGCCTCCGTTTCAATTAGAATTGGAACGGCGCTTTAAGTTGTTGATTTTACGCATTTCCTTCACGCCAACCGCACACACTTGGCTTGGAAATGCTTTAACAGGCTGCTGAAATACCTAAATACGGTATGGTTTTCTAGGGTTGGCCACGTGGTTTTGGTTTGCGTTATTTTCGATTTATGCGTTGTCATTAGGATGTTGGTGATCAGGCAATAGCGTTTCTGGTTGTTAT
>JBCCOS010000008.1:0-232946 GCA_039025235.1 Pseudomonadota bacterium | reverse complement strand
GGAAAAGCGATCATTGCGACCGCCAGAAAGCTCCTCAAGATTATCTTCGACACCCTCAAAAACAATTGGGTCTTCGAAGACTTCACAAAATTTAAAATAGCAAGCGGAAACAACATTCCAGCTGGACAATCATCATAGGAGATACAAATGCCAAAAACTGCTTTTGATCGCGCGGAATATGTTGAGCGCCTTTCAAAGACTAAGGGATATATGGCGGCAGCGGATCTTGATTTACTGATCGTATCCCAGCCGGAAAATATGGATTATCTGTCAGGGTACGCCAATCAAACCTATCCGTTTTTGGGCTTCATCATTGTTGTGCCGGAGGACGACGAACCTCTATGGCTTGGACGCGAGAGCACAGACATGCCCGCCGCGCTGTTAACATCATTTATGGGGCGTGACCGATTCATTGGATACCCGGAGAGCTGTCATTCCGGCTCTGAAATTTGGGAGACGAATTCGGATGACACTGTTGAATCATTTCTTGCAAACGTTCTCGCTGAACGCGGGTGGGAAAAACGTCGCATTGGGCTCGAGGTTGAAACATCAAATCTACCAGCAAATTTCTTGCAACGTATACAGAACCTTCTTCCAGATGCGACACTCGTCCAGGCCGACGGTCTTGGTCGGCGCATGCGTATCGTAAAGTCACTTAAAGAAGTTGAATATATACGTCAGGCGGGTGTAATGGTCGAGCGAGCAATGGACGTTGCCATTGCATCGATCGCAGAAGGTGCTCGCCAATGCGATACGGCAGCTGCCGCTTATCAAGCACTTATTTCGGGAACCCCTGAATTTGGTGGACGTATCCCAGAGATTGAATTCACTGTCGGCGACAGACAACCAGCCTTGCGGTCGCTTTGGACGGATGAGCCATATCGTCAGGGGGAGCTGGCAAGCCTTGAACTGTTTGCCAACCGTCTCGGTTATAAAGCGGCCGTAACGCGTTCAGTTTCCGTTGGCAAACCTTCAGACTTTGTGGCAAATATGATGGCCGTTGTTATTGATGCTATGCACGAGGCTTCGGAACGCATTCGTCCGGGGATAACCTATGGTCAAGTTGGTGAAATGTTCCATACAGCAATTAGTCGCCATGGTTATGAAGCGAGACCAGGCGTTGGATATTCGTTTAATGATTGGGGGGATGACGCTAAAGCAGCTTGGTTAGCGCCAGGCGACGACATGGTTTTCGCACCAAATCATATCGTTCATATGATCCCAATTATGCGTATGGAGAATGGTGACTGGAGCTTATCAATGAGCTCAACGCTCAGGGTAATGGAGACAGGGGCGCCTGAGCAAATTACTTCTGCACCAAATCAGCTCATTATTAAAGCGTAGAGCTTTGGACGATTGATTGAAGCGTACGATTTGAGTTGAGACTAAAAATTGCTTCGTGTGGGTGGGAGGTAACCCTCGGAGGTGACACACGGGAAAGGCGAGCCGTCTTGATATGCAAGCTGGAATGGTTGAATGGGGTAATGATAGGCAACTCCAGAAACGCTATTATAGCGCAGTTCAAAGTTAGGTCGTCAATAACAGAGCTTCGTGAAGTGCGATTTGAAAACTAGATCGATCGCGGTACTGTTTTGTGGAAGTGCAAGAATTAAACACGTAAAAACAGAGATAAATAGCGTCATCCAGATTTTAAAGCTTTTTCGGCAAGCCGATCAATTTAAACACCGTCGTCTTTGTACGATAGATCGATCAATCTGATTAATTAAATTTAAGCGTTCAGGATGAATCGAAGTGCCACTTTACGATTGCTGATGCTTGCATTGTAAAGTTTTTGATATTTAAGCGGTGCCACTGCGAATTACAAAATCAATTAATTACTCATCTTCTCCGACAAATAGTGGACGAATTGCATGAAGGTCGCTCTCGAAAGGCCCTTAACGTTCATCGAACGCTGCAACTGCTGATGCTAACCTAGAGACATATTATGATGTTTACAAAGACTTTATCAATAATACTTGCACTGGCTTTGGGATCTTCAGGATGTTCAGACCGTCTTGAAACTCATCAATTATCTTCGGCAGCGACCGCCGAGGCAAACGCAGACGCGGTTCAGCAAGGGAAAACTGGTAGGGTCTCGGAATTGGGTCGCTATGAAGGGTATACGGCGCCGATATACGATGAATATGTACGATCTTCTGTTTACGTTCCAATGCGTGATGGCGAAAAACTAGCGGTCGATATTTATCGGCCGTCGAGGAATGGTGTTGCCGTGGAAACGCCGATGCCCATTCTGTTAATGTACTCGCGATATTGGAGAGCGAAAGAGCGACTGGACGGTTCGATTGAGGGACTGTTTGGGATTCTTCCACCGGGAAAAAATAGTGGCGCTCTGCATTGGTCTGCCGATAGTAAAACATATGGTTACGCCCATCTTATGCGTCATGGTTATATTATCGTTCGGGCGGATTCTCGGGGAACAGGCGCCTCAACCGGGGTTTATTTGGAAGACTTGTCTGTTCCTGAGGCCAATGATGGGTACGACCTAATAGAGTGGTTGAGTACACAGAATTTTAGTACTGGAAAAGTTGGAATGATCGGCGGCTCTTATCGCGGTCAAACGCAATTTTCAATACTCAGAAATGCACCGCCTCCCGGGCTTAAGGCAATCTTTCCAAGCGTTGCTCATTTAGATCCGTATCAGGCATGGCTAGGGGGCGTCGGTACCTACCGGAAAGGAATTATTACCGACTGGGTCGTGGTCAACAAAAGCAATGACGGAACGCTCGAAGATGACGTAAGAGCGGAACTCGAACGGACAGGTAAGACAGGCAGAGTTGCACGCGTTGATGAAGATACTAATGGGCAGCTTTTAGAGGCTGCAATTGCGCAACGACTTGCTGCAACGAATGAAGATGACCTGCTTAAAGTAGTCCTCAAGGAGTTAAGCCCACAAACACGAAAGATCGTCGACAACATTAAAAAAGTCTTAAATATTAAAAGTGATATCGATTTCGTGAGGTTGGTATACGGACCGACGAACCTATTGGCGAACGCGTTGGCAGATCATCCTGAGCTCGTTGAGGGATTAACTGAAGCAACGCGTGCCGACCGTGATCTTTTTGCAAATGATTCCGAGAACTTGCCGAGAGTTTTGCCTGAAATAAAAGCGTCAGGGGTGCCGGTATATAATTGGGGAGGTTGGCGAGATGCCTATGCGGATGCAACACCCCTTTGGTACGTCAACCTTAATACACCGAAAAAACTCACAATGGGGCCTTGGAGTCATTCGCCTGGGGAGATTGACGATCCGCGTGAAGATTTTCAAACAGCTATAATAACCATCGAATGGTTGCGTTGGTTCGATTATTTTTTGAAAGGCATCGACAATGGTATTCTTGATGAGCCGGAGGTTCATTATGCAGTTACGCATTCGCCAACCGAGTGGGAATGGCGACAAGACGTTCAGTGGCCACCATCTGGTTCGGAGTATCAGTCGTATTACTTTGCTGATGGGCCTTCCAAATCAATAGCGTCCGTGAATGACGGTTTGCTTTACCCTACCGCGCCCGAGAAGAAAACAACACACAGCTTTAAAGTAGACTATACGACAACTATGGGGACACAAGATCGATACTATGATGCAATCAACGATATCTTTAACGCCGTGGACTTAGTCGAACACGGAAAAACGGCATTGACTTATACAACACCGCCTCTTGAAGAGGAACTGACGATCGCGGGGCACCCTATTGTGCGTCTGAAAGCCACTTCAACAGCACGGGATGGCGATTTCATGGTCTATCTTCAAGAAGTTGACGCTGACGGAACCGTGCATTACTTGACAGATGGTATGATGCGAGGATCGTATCGTGTCCTTGGTCGTCCGTCTTACGATTATTTGGGCCTGCCATGGTCGGTCGCTACAACTGAGGTTGTCGACGTAACGCCGCCCCTCAATGCTGGTATTGCGTCTGTCGATTTCCCACTTAAACCAATTGCAAATCGGTTTGAAAAAGGACATCGATTGAGAATAACGGTCGCCGGTGCTGACTCAGACGGGACGATGCTAGTTCCGGTCATTCCTCCACCTACACAGACCTTGTCCGTTGGCGGAATAGAGCCTTCGTTAATTGAATTACCAGTTTTGAAGTAAGGCTTGAGAAAATTCGCTTTTCGATGAGTCAAACGATGCCGCATAGCAGTTGACGCGTAGGCGGTAGGCGAATCAGTCGCTGAAAATATTATCGGCTTTCTTGTGACTCCAACGAAACGATCATACTCAT
Source organism: Pseudomonadota bacterium (assembly GCA_039025235.1). GTDB lineage: Bacteria > Pseudomonadota > Alphaproteobacteria > Caulobacterales > Parvularculaceae > MED-G105. The sequence goes on along the minus strand of JBCCOS010000008.1, from coordinate 228,702 downwards.
TATGTTCAATCGACTTCAATGGCTAAACCGCCGGATAAAAATGCTTGCAAGGAAGGTGGAAGCCGGACAATACGGCGAACGGATTTGGTTCTCTCAGAAGCCTCTTTGACTGCATTGACACGGCAACCCTCCCCAAAGAGACCTGTGGCGACGCGCTCCTCGCTAACGAGCAATCTTTAACCCTCACGACGCTTAACTTCTATGCCGTTATGCCAAACAATCATTAATCGCTAAGCGCTCTATCGTGAAATACATAAAATGGTGCCCAGGGGCGGATTTGAACCACCGACACGCGGATTTTCAGTCCGCTGCTCTACCAACTGAGCTACCTGGGCATGGGGTGATAACATCGTGTCTGAGCCGTTTACCCGCAAGCGCTGTGTATAGGCAAAGGGTCGGCGCTTGTCTATCGCCAGTGTCGCATGATCTACCAGCAAATATATGAAAACATAACGAGCAGGGCCACGAAGGCCTTCGCGATGTTTGGCTTTTAAGGTGCATCGCTTCATATTTGCCATCATATCGAGACCTTGGCGTCTTCTTGGAAACCGATATATTTTTTCTGGTAATTTCGACTAAAGGACCCCTTCACCGTCACTAGAGCTTTTCGCATTCCGATGGAATCGTAACGCGGCTCTAGGTCTTTGATTTGTCGCGCTTCTTTTGCCGATAACCGATTACACTTATCGGCGAAGCGCTGTAGCAGATTTTTTAGTGGGCGATGTTTTCCGAGTATATGTCTTTTATCTCGTTTGAAATGGATAAGGTAGAATGCAAGTGCCGAATTATCAGTTACCGCCTGTCAGCGAGACAGACGGCTTTACGGCCCATGTTTTGAATGCCAGAACCTCACAATCCAGAATCTCACAATCCAGTATCTCACAATCCGGGATCGTTAAATCCAGTCTCTTGAAATCAAGTGGTTTAGATGCTGGTTTCTTATTGTCGGATATGCGTATTTGTTTTGGCCGCATCGTGGATATTCTTAGCAGATGGTGATTCGCAAAGTTGGCCCTTGGAAGGTTATGGATGATACCGTTGTTTTCGAAAATCCTTGGATTAGGATCAATGATCTTGCGGTAACGTTGCCGAATGGTGATCCAGGCAACTATGGAGTTGTTCACTTTAAGAATTATGCGATCGGCGTCTTGGCAATTGATTGCGATGGGCGAATACCAATCGTTGGCCAGCACCGTTTCCCGCTGGATGCTTACAGGTGGGAGTTACCCGAAGGTGGAGGCTCTCGCGGTATTTCGCCACTTGCTTCGGCAAAACGTGAATTAAAAGAAGAAACGGGTTTTACTGCAGAGAAATGGAAACTGCTCGCCAAATTTGATTTGTCGAATTCAGTCACCGATGAACAGGCTATTTGCTTTCTTGCTTGGGATTTAACACCCGGCTTGCAATCTCCTGACCCAAGTGAAGACCTTGAACTTGATAAGGTTGATTTCAATACACTCTATCAGCGTGTCGTTAGCGGTGATATTCAGGATTCTATCACAATAATAATGGTTCTTAAGACCGCTGCACTTCTTGAAGATGGTGCGTTACCGCAAGATCTGGCGGCTTTACTTCAATGCCATGATAACGGATGAGCGCATATCTTGTCTTAAGGTGCCTTTGTCTTAGATAAATATATTATGCACTGCATATAAGATACTGCGGCTAGAGCGCACTCGATAAAGCGCAAAAAACAAGAGTTTGTTTCATGGATGCTACGCAAAAAGAGCAAAAAGTTCTTCCATTGTCTGCCCAGGCGGGCCGTGATGGCGCCCACAAAATTGGCGGTGGGCCATTAACTGAGCCATCGCAAGCGTGGCCTCGTATGCGAGTGGAGGCAGCAACGGCAGCTGCACGGGAACCCAGCCTCGCAAGTTTCCTGCACGCCCTTATTCTCAACCATGAAACCTTTACGGCCGCCCTTTCTTATCGCATTGCACAGAAGTTATCGGACGGTGAAATGCACGCTATGTCTTGGCGGGAAATCTGTTCTGAAGCCTATGTCGATGAACCTGGTTTAGTCGAAGCCGCGCTTTATGATATCATGGCCGTTTACGAGCGTGATCCTGCGTGTAAAGAATATGTTCAACCATTTCTTTATTTTAAAGGGTTTCTTGCCCTCCAGGGGCATCGCGTTGCGAACTGGTTGTGGCGACGGGATCGCAAACCACTAGCTTACTATGTTCAAAGCCGAATGTCTGAGTTGTTCCAGGTCGATATAAATCCGGCAACGGTTATCGGAAAAGGGGTTCATATTGACCACGCAACGGGCGTCGTCATCGGCGAGACAGCTGTTATTGAGGACGACGTATCAATTTTTCAAGGCGTAACGTTAGGTGGCACTGGCAAGGAACAAGGAGATCGGCACCCCAAAATTAGGAAGGGTGCTTTAATCAGTGTAGGCGCAATTGTCCTTGGTAATATCGAAATCGGGGAGGGGGCAAAGGTCGCTGCCGGCAGCGTCGTATTACACGAAGTTTTACCCGGATGCACCGTTGCCGGCATTCCTGCGAAACCGGTTGGAAAATGCGCACAAGCGCCGTCTCAAACGATGGATCAATCAATTGATGAGCACTGAATTCACTTGATATCTAAATGATCGTTAGGCTGATCATATATTCGTTAAAATAACTTGATTGCTTTCGTTCCCAATTTGCTGCCGGGCTTAGCAACAGCCAAAATCTCGAGCATTTCAAGCTCAAGCGGCTTTTGGTCCACACGGCAAGCAATGCGCTGGTTCAACGATTTGAACCAAACGGAAATTGCTTTAGTTGCTATGGAAGTTTGTTAGTGGGTCTTGAATAAACTTGCGCAGGCTTTTTTGAGGCAATGCTATCGCTTGCGAAATATACTGCCAAAAAGCCGTTTTCCGGCCGCTTCTAAAATTTCATCCGTCACGCTGCCGTCACCATCTTTATCCAGAAGTCCCAAGATACCACTCATGGCAGCTGGAGCGTCCTGTTTGACACGTGTTGTTTCTTCGGTGACGAGGCCAGCGAGTGCAGCGGCATCAAGTCCTTTTTCATTCTTTTCCCGGCCGAGCATTGCGAGAAGCGCTGGTGCTGCCATCGCCATGAGCGTGCTAACTTGGTTTGGTTCGATCCCGGCGGTTTTGGCGAGCATTGTCTCTGTTTCTTCCTTTTTAGCGCCAAGAATATGAGTGATGATCTTTTGGCCATCCGACATAATTTTGTCATCTGAAAGTTTATTGAGACTGTTCAACAAACTACCATCGTGCTTTTCTAAGGCTGAGGCTAGGGCCTCAGCGCCATTAACTTGAGATGCATTCTTTTGTAACCCATTCAAAAGCGCTCCCACCACAACAGGCATTACTTGCCCTGCTGCATCAGGATCGACTCCAGTTTTTTGGCTTGCCTGGGGTAAAGCTTGCTTCAGAACGACATCTGTAAACTGCTCCAACAGTGACATTTCTTGTCCTCCAGTGGCTTAATTACACGAATTCGAAAATAGACTAGTCAGTAGGATCTATTCAGCAAGTTAAAATGGTAATCGTGTGCATATATTATGAATGGAAGGCAACGGCTGATGCAGATAGATCGTCTACTGATGAGGTTACTTTAATGCTGAACAGCCTTGCCAGGCGTTTTTGCAATGGCGTCGATCGTCACGGTTTCCCCATTGTCGAAGGTGAGCGTAACGGGAACTGTTGAACCGGCTTCGATTGCTTCTTTCAATCCTATGAGCATAACATGATCATTTCCTGGCGAGAATTCAGCTATTGCGCCGCTCGCTATAACAAGGGTTTCCAACGGCTGCATTCGAACGACGCCGTCTTCCGTGCGCACGGTCGTATGCAATTCTGCAACGGCGGCTGCAGTAGATGTTATGGATTGAATGGCCGCCGCTGTTGAGCCTTGGTTGCACACATCAAAAAACGCTGCGCTAACACCATTTGGCGAAGATGTTGCACGAACCCATGCGTTCGCTACTTTTATGCTGCCTCCTTCTTTTATGTCGCACGCGATCTCCGTAGCATCGGAAGGTTTTTTTTGCATTCCCTCGTCATGGCTAGATTTTGTGCAAGCGCCTGCCGAAAATACCACTCCAAGAAATAGCAGGAATAATCTTTGATCGCGCATCATTTAAAAAACCTTTCAAGAACATTCGCCTCCTGTATTGCACTAATGTTGTCCTACAACGATAGGGCTCGGAAGCAAAATTTGCCGCACCTGCAAATACAGTGCGCGACCGAACAGTGCTCGATTAGATAAAGATCGAATAAGAAACCGTGTTTGCTAAATCATCGGATTTCTATATGTATCTTGAAGATTGTGATTACCTGGAGTCAAATTATGGACGCTACAGAAATTGCGCGTTTAGCAGACTATTTCAAAACTAAATTTGGATCAGAGTCATTCAACGTTCGTGGCCGTCCGAAGAAAGATGATTCCGTTGAGGTGTACCTCGGGGAGGAGTTCATCGGTGTTATCTTTCGGGACGATGAGGATGGTGATCTCTGCTATCAATTCAATATGGCGATCCTTGAGGAGGATTTACCCGCACGCGCTTAGGTATCGATTGCTCAACTCGGGATATGATCGCGACAGCCAATGCATCTATGATGGATCAATGACACCCGGGCTGAGTTAGTTGTCGACGTTATTTTCATGGCGAAGTGAGAGACCCGGTACACGTCAAAGGCCTGGTGAACCTTTTGTTCCGTTCAATGGGTAGCATCATCCTGGCAAATCTCTTTAGGCTAAAGCCGTATATTAGCGTCCGGAGGATTCTTTTTGCCGACCTGCCGCCTTGGTCCTATTGGACGACTTGTCGCCAACAGACCCGTCATTTTAACGTTGCTGACATGCATTGGTGTGGCGGCATTATTTGCTTTGGCGTTACGCCGCGACATTTTACAGGAACATGCTTCTACCTATTTCGGGTATTTCATTTCGTTGGGTGTTTGTATTGCAGCACCTGCGTTAATCACCGCAGTCACGCCAGGCGTGCGTCTCATTCCAGCATTGATTGGATCAATAGCGATTGTTGCAGCGCTTTCTGAACCAATTTGGCGGAATGCCGTTTCAGGTCTCTCCTTTTATCTTGCACAACCAAGTATCACGCTTCAGTCTGGCTTCGCGTTATCTGGCATTGCGCTTCTAGCACGCCCCGCCTTCCGTCCAGGATTTCGAGTATTTCAACTGTTTTTTATTGCATCAGTCGTCGGCGTAATTGGTGTGGTTGCAATCTCAACCTTAACTCAGGTCGATGGTAATACACCCGAATTTCTTGATACTGCGGCAGACAGACAGACGGCTATTAATATTCAAGTTGTTATGGGATTGGCGCTCGCCTTCTGCGCATCTTCTTGGGTTATCCAAAGGCATATCGCGTTTTTTGCCGGTGGGGCAGGCAACGCTGAAGCTGCGGGCCGTTCTGCAAGCTATGCTGCGCCTTATATTGTCTTCCTGGCGTTGTCATCGATTCCCGTCGTTGGCCTTCACACAATAATTTACCCTAGTTACACCGTTTCCGCGCTCGGCTTATTAAATCTGATCGCGTCGATTATTGTGCCATGTACGATGACGATAATGCTCGGCGCTGCGGGCCATTCTCTTTTACCTGATACTGAAAATAGTGCGTTTCACTTTAATAGGCGAAACAGGACAATTCGTGAGCTCTTTGATGGGGTTCGGCCCTATCTCGCGAGTAATATTGGCTTAGCGGCGATTGCTATGGCTGGCATCGTGACGGTTGCCACAGCATTCGATATTGTCGGGACACTTTATTCCGGCGAGTTGTTAACAGCATCGCTCCTGGGTTTTGCAGCAATGCTGGCATTCATATCAGTGCGTGCTGGGATAATTCTTGGTGGGTTGATGATCGTCCTTATGATGCCATTACGATGGCTCTCAGGGTTTCCTGTTGAACTCTATGGCGAGGAAGGCGTATCGACTGCGGCCTCATGCGCTTTGTTACTTTCGGGTGCTATTTTATCGCCGCTCGTCCTTGAATGGCGCGAAGCGCGCGATCCGTGGCGTAAGGCTCGAGATGTCGCGACCCGTGCGGCTATGCGCTCTACACCAACATTTATTCTTTCGCTATTTTTTGTTACGTCTGGTTTGCTTGCCGCACATGGGTCAGGCTTCTGGCCACCGGCGGGCGCTGTGGCGCGATGGGTGCTCTTATACTCAGTCACCGGTTATATCTTATCACCCTTTTGGTTTGTTGGTTTCGGTGCGTTATTCGGGCGTGGCGAATGATGTGTTCAACTTGCAAATGGCATAGAGAACTAAAGCGCCTCCGTTTCAATTGGAATCAGAAGGGCACTTTAAGTTGTTGATTTTTCGCATTTCCTTCACGCCAACCGCACACACTTGGCTTGGAAATGCTTTAATTCGTATTAGTTGGATCTAAATGCCAAAAGCAGCATGCATTTCATTTTAATAATTCTGTAAGCCGATTAAAAAGCTGCTTGTGACGTATTTGCGTCGTTTAAGTTTGCTAATAGGCGGATGAGTAGTTGATCAGGCGTTTCACCCGTTTGCCATTCTACGACGGCCGCTCTGCCGCCATGTCTAAAGTCGTTGTTGGCAGCGTGGCGTTGTAAAGTCTTCTGCGAGAGCGTTCCTGAGTGCTGGCGGTTGCTTTTCTTGATTGGGCTGGAACGGCCATCGATGACACCAGATAGCCGTGCACCAATTTTTTCGGCATCTTCGGCAAGAGTATTCGGTGCAATGATAATAAGGCTGTCATCACTCAGCTTTAAAACGCAGTCTTCGGCGCGAACAATGCGCGTGGCGATGGCCAGTGGATTGCCGCCAACAGGGCGTTTCTGTTTTGCGACAGAAAGGGCGATAACCGATAAAGGGTTGCCGCGCGATTGGCTTCGTTCGGCAAGGCGCATCAAATGGTGGCCGAAAAAGTCAATTTGTTTATGCTTGCCATCGCGTAAAGGCTTCAGTGTCGTATGTAAATAATGCCTTAATGTTGCCGTCATGAAACCAGACTCGACCATTGTCTCAATTGTTCTTGCAACGTCGGCTAGATGTCGTTCGTCAAGTGTCTTACATCCAAGTGTTGCAAATGCAGATAGTGTATCGTTGTCTTCTGCAATAGCGAGAATAGGCGTTTGCGAAAGTTCCCGGTGACGTCTCAGGGCACGGGCAAGTGCATACAGAAGGTCAGACTTGTCCGTCGGCATGAAGATCATACCGTCGAATTTTTTTGTTTCTAGCGCTCGCAATACCTGGCTAGCTGACAATACACAAGTTACCTCGTTCGGTTCCATGGCGTTGATGAGAGTCAGCACGTTTGGGGTAGGGGTTCCTGCTAGAAGGAGTTTTCGCTTGCTCCGCTTTGGATGCTTGTTCGTATGAGCGGCGTGTTTTGCGACTGCGGCTAGACTTTTCAAGCGCTCCCCAGCTTCCTCCGCGATACGAGCTGCACGAAGTTTTTCGCGTACAAGCGTTACGACAGCATCCGCACTATCAACTAGGTAGCAACATTCGCCTATTCGCTCGAGTTTTGTGCGTGCGTGTTCACTTATGTTTGGGGTGCACAGAATGACGATACCGGCAAGAGGCCGTGTGCGCCGAATTCCTTGCAACAGCATGTCGGCATCAGAAGCGGGCGCGCGACTTGTTCGTAAATCGATTACGGCTAAATCGACCCGAGGTAATGGCCGCGAGGCGATTGTCGGATTGGTGTTAACGTTATGAATAACGGTAACACCAAACTGTGCTTTATCGAATGCCGCTTTAAGGGCTTCATCGGGCCCCACCTTAAGCGACGTTGGGATGCTGAATCGATTTTCAGCAGATGCCCAAGCTATTCGTGCACGTAAAGGTTTATTTATATCATGGACCATAGTTCAGGTGCCGTATTGCCAGGCTGCCAGGCCAGAGCAGTCGACCAAGATGGTCCTCAGGCGGGCGTTAACATCATCCTGCTTTGAAGACTTCAAGAATCGTACCGCATGAGACCTCGTTAGTAGGATTAACCAAACCTTCCCACTGTGATCATCTTGTGCCAACATGCTTCCTTACTCCCCGAAGCACTGATGGTCCTCACAAACACTTACCGTCAGTGTAGTGGCTTTCACGTTCTCAGATGGATGATCACTTTTTGAAGGTGAGCAAAAAAGAAATCTGCCTTTGGCCTTTCGGTCTACAGCAGCCCTAGTGTTTTTGCGTAGATCAAAACGTGCCGCTAAAACGCTCAGGCACCCCAACTCCCAACCTTATCTAAATTACGCGTTATGAAATGACGGCAAGATGAATGATGGGCAATGCGGCGTTTTTTCCACAGCTGAACAAATCACCGACCGCCATTTCGTAGTTTTGAAACTGACGCTTTCGTGCTTGCCGAAATGAGGTTGGTTGGCGTTAAGGCCGAGACGTCAGAACCAGCTCTCCCAGTGTCAGCCAGTTTTTTATCATCTTTTGCACTCCCGATTAGGCAAACATCTGGCTCACCGGCAATTGCAAAGTTGCCCGCCGCGGCACGGTCTTCGTAACATGTAAGTGCTGCTAGAAATTCCTGTGGCTTATTGAGCGGACCGGCCTCTCGGTAAAGCCGGGCCGTTTGAATACCGACATAACGCCAATGCCACGGCTCAAACGAATCGTTGGTTGGTAAATAATCATTTCCGGGTGGATAGGTGAGAATGAACCCAAACCGAAACGCATTCTCTTCAAAGCATCGAAAAGACTGATCGCTTTGGCGCATGAGGCGGCCGCTAACATCGATATCCGCAGCCAGTCCAAGCTGATGCTCCGACATACCCGCGGGAACCACCGTACCGCGATGGGCGAGGCGGACATGCAGTGCGTGTTGGGTCTGATAAGATCGAAAACCTGATCGTAACGAAAGATGCTCTCCGGTTTCTGATTGGCACAATGACATTAATTGAGCGAGCCGCGCGGGTAAGTTTTCTTCCCTTGGGTCGGTTTGATCACCGATATCGGCAGCTAATCGCAACTTCATCTCATCAATATTAGGTGGTTTCGATAACGGGATGGAGTAGAGCGCCGCCTTGACCAGGTCTTTAGGTTTATAGTCTGCATCAAGAAGGAAATACTGGGATACTGGCCGGTCAACATCCAAACTGCGATCTCGGCCGCGGTTCGCCGAATATCGTTGCGCGCCAAAGGCATCTTGGAAGAGATCTCGGATATGGACGTAAAGCGCCTGTGCCTCTGTTGCGCGTCCCTGTTCCTCATAAATCCCGGCCAATAGCCGGATATATAAACTGAGTTCCGGACTATTTGATCCTTTCGCCTTTTCCTGAGCATGGAAGGCTTCGAGGTAAATAGTTTCAGCATCTTTGAGGCGCCCGAGTTTACGGTAGACCGGGCCAAGCAAAAGAGCGGCTTGCACAGTGCCTTCGTGATTGCCGCCAAGGGTCTCGCGGCGCAGTGTATATGCTGTGGCGAGCAGGCCGGCTGCAGCATACAAATCATCACTACGCGTCGAATAAAACGCCCCAAGCTCTGTCATATCTAGAGCCGCAGCGAGTTTCTGCGTCTTGTTTCCATCAAAATACTCAGGGTTTCCCATGGGACGCAAAGCGTCTGCAAAATGTCGCGCCGCTTTGGAGATTGAATCAGCGTAAAAATCTTCTAATCGAGAATTTTGATCTCCAACGGCTCCGGCCGCGTGGTCGCCGGAGCGCCGTAAAAATACGGCATAAACTTTGACCCCTTCTTTCAATGATCTATCGGCAATAAGCGCCCTTGCTAAATGGTCTTCGAGAACGGCTCTATCTAAAGAATCAAGGGACTTAGCCCATGGTGTCGATAAAGCCTCGCCGTAATAAACAGCGGCATTTCTGAAGTTTCTCGCGGCGACATAAGTTTCCGCAAGTTGGGCTTTTAAAGGGGCAAGCGTATTTTCGTTTTCGCCGTCCTTTTCTCGCATCGATATGATCCGCTTGCCGTATCGTGCAGCGGGCTTCGGCCGGTTATCGTTGCGTAAAATGTCGAAACGGCTCTGTGCAGAGGTGATATCTGTATGCACGGCCACGTTAAACGCAGCCGTATAAATCATGGCGAAAAACAAAAATGCCATGGAGAAAAGGATTAATGGTCGGGAGAGCATTGGCCCCAGCACGTCTCTCATTAAAATTCCCACCTCAGTACGCACAATTGGTACCATTTAACGACCAGAGATGCGAGACGAATTTCTGACTTCAACGCGCCAACTACCGCAATAATTGAGTTTGATATGGCAAAAATACCCCAGTTTTAACCGTAAAAAGACCAGTTTTACCTGTAAAAGAATTGTGTGCCGTGAGCGTTTTCCATTTTTGCTTGCATTTGAGCAACCTGGGAAACAGCACTATTTCGTCTGTTGTCCGTTGTTTTAATCTGGGGTGAGGGCAGAGCAACGGATGCAAAAACGCGGTTAACGGTTGGCTTTCCTCAATGGCAAGGACGGTTTTCATAACGAGAAGTTGTTTCTTTGTTCGCCAAGGTGGCTTCTGCGGCCGGTTAAAGTTTCCACTCTTTAATGCTTAGAAATGACGGGCAAAAATATCATTCTTAATGATCATTATTATCGTCTTCGCCCGAAATTAAATTCGATGAGATACAATCAAAGGTTGCAAAACATTCCAATGATTATAGCCCTTGTGGTGACGCTAATATATTCGAAACTGAGGCCGCTTGTATGACAGATATCGAGAAGAATAATCGAAAGACGACCATTAAAATTGCTGGGCGTCGGCGTGTTTATCTAATGCGCCATGGTCATGTGGACTATTTCGACCCAAAAATGACGGACCCTCGAATGGTTTCCTTAACCGAAGAGGGACAAGCCCAAGCACAGGCGGCGGCATCAGCGTTAGCACCCGTCACATTTGATATCGCGATGCACTCGACTTTGCCACGTACTGCACAAACCGCAGAGATCGTCTTGGCAAATAAAGATAAAAGTCGGCTTGTTGGCGGTGCCGTTGTTGGAGAACCCCTTTTTGAAGAACTCAAAAGCGGTTGGATCAAAGCAGATACGAGGGAAGAGTTAGCAGCAAGGCTCGCCTTTTGTTTTGACGACGCAGCCGAGCCAGGCGCTCGGTTTTTGCCTGACGGCGAAACTTTCGCTGGAGCGCAAGAGAGAATTATTAAAGGTATTCAGAGGCTTATAACTGAATTTGCATGGAAAACTGCGTTGCTTGTGGCACATGAGGGCGTCAATCGTATTCTTCTTGGTTGGGCATCGGGCGGTGGGCTAAGATCGATCAGTTCTTTTGAACAGGACCTTGGCTGTATTAATGTGATCGACTTTGACATCGCTCCGGCGGCATCACTGTCCCAGGAGAGAACTAACAATAAAGAGAATAATCATCTTCTTGGTGCGCCCGGGGGCGATTATCAGATTGAGCGTGCGATTATAAAAGCGCTAAACATAACCCCCTATGATTATGTAAAGCATGGCCTTTCCCGCACTAGCCTAGAACACTTGTTCGATGTCGATTTTGGTAAAGCACGCCCCACTAATTCAGATTTCCAAGGCCAAGATATTGCGTGAATAGAGAACAAGGAACTTTGCCATCGCGCGATAGCGTCACGTTTCTGTTCATTTTTGGTCTCACGCTATCCAAACACCGATAACTCGATTACACCGGGCTAACCCCCACCGGTTCCTCGCTATCGCAACATAATTGCTAAAAAAATATTCTGGGCTTTGCTTAAAATAGGCGATACGCTCGCGATAGTTTCGTTGCTAAATTGGGGAATGGGTATGCCGTATGGTGTTAAGCGAGGCGTAAAAGCGCCTGGCGAATATGGCCTCAGTGACATGTTAGGGCTTGGCCTTGCTGGGGCCACGGGCATTGTTGCTGCTCTTGTTACGGATTTTCAACAAAAGGGTGAAGCTTCCGCGCTATTTACGTTGAACCATTGGGCATCGGCTCTGGGGCACATAATGGGCATGGGGCACGTTCCTCTCTGGACCGTCGTGCTCGGTGTTATTGCGATCGGCGCGGGTTCGATCTTCTACTTTCAGCCAATTACGCGCCAAGGCGCATTTGCCCAGGGTTTTGGATTGCTTGCGGTTTTGATGACTGCAATTCCGCCTGATCTTGCGGCCGGTCTTAGTGGCATCGCGAATGATGATCTTCCGGGACTGCAACAGCCATCTGTTTCCGATGCCGTTTTCCGAGCGGGAGACGTTGGGATTACTGAGATACAAGACAGTCGCGTTGCCGTTTATAATGTTCAAATCACCATAAATCTTCCTGAAGGAACAAACGACGAAGTCCGTACCATGATCCGCCGTGGAACATTACGGGGTCGTCTGCATAATGAAGATACAGGCGCAACCTATAATCTCTTCCGCAATGCGGGCGGCGATATAAAGATTTCCCGTAATCAAATTGTTATTCGTGCTGGTGTTCCAGCGCGTGCCGAACGAGGCCGTTTGCATGCTCGGATCGAGCTTGATGGATACGAAATAAATGAAACCTCCACAATCGCTAAACTTGGCCAACTGACGAAGTGGCGTATTAATATGAAACCATCGTCGCGCCCCTTATTCCTCCAGCGATTACAGAAGTCTTATTGGTTCTAAAGTGATTGATGGTTAAGGTGGCAATTTCCTCGCTATTTCAAGGGTGATGCCCGATATTTCAAAACCGTGAAAGCACTGTTCGAGGTGAAATGGGGAGAGAGTAGTTTGAGACAGGTAATACGCGTTTTTGCCTTTCTTCTTGGCGTAGGCAGTCTAACACCAGTGCTCGCTCAAGATGCGGATGGATGCAACGACCATCCCGCTGTCACACGCTATCCGGGCTCGGTACTCGAATGGTGTACGGTCCAGAACTATATGCCGTATAAAGTGGCTGCCGGACCTGTCACCGGCTATCGTATTATTAGTGACGTAATTGACGCCGAGGGCCGCGTCACGCGTAATTTCTATTCGCTGAAAGGAGAACGCACCCACTCGGAAGTCTGGAAGAACTACTCCGACGCACTGAAAGAAGCGGGTTTTGAAATCATTGTGGAAGGCGTCTTTACCGAGAGCAATGTGAAAAAGGACGTGGGCGGAGGCAATTGGAATAGTGTCGTTTTTCGAATGAATCCTTGGTCTGGTGGCGGAGCGGCGAACAAGATGAGGGCAGGAACAGCGTCATCGGGCGGTTCAGGTGCTGTGGTCGCCCGGAAGAAACGGGCCGACGATACGATTTATATTACGCTGACAATAATGCAGCACTCTTCGGAGGAAGTTGCGGCACTGATCGATATCGTCGAAACCAAAGAAGCTGAAACGGGTTTAGTCACGGCGAACGCTGATGCGATGGGCAAGGACATGGAAGAACTTGGACGCACGGTTTTATACGGTCTTATGTTCGACCATGACAAAGCAACGCTGAAACCTCAGTCAAAGCCAGCGCTCGAGGAAATCGCGAAATTTCTTAACGGGACGGATAAGGCCTTCTATGTCGTTGGCCACACAGACGCGACCGGCACGTATGCATATAATCGAAAACTCTCAGCTGATCGTGCAATGTCAGTGCGTAACGCGCTGATGCAGGATTATGGGGTTGCCGCTGAAAGGCTCGAAGCCCATGGTATAGGGCCGCTTGTCCCTGTATTTTCAAACACCTCTGACAGTGGGCGTGAAAAAAACAGGCGCGTTGAACTCGTCCAGAAATAGAGAGCCTGCGCAGGTGGCGTCCGGTTCCAAAATCCGACAGCCTCTTGTTAAATTTTGATTGATGTTTTCGGTCCATTGGGGGCTCTCCGCGATATGGTGACTACACCCCTAAAGCGGAACGAGATGATGCAAGTTCAGTGCACTTTGCTTTAGCGACCCAAATTTAGTCCAAACATGCTTTCCTGTGTCGCAACGCGCTGTGATAGGTGTGATGGCGTTAGCATTTTATTGAGTGTCACCGGTGTCTTATAGAGACGGACATGGGTCCGAGGCGGCGTCAAGCATTTAGCCGGGCGAGCGTTAAGTGAGCACAAGCAACCACCGCCTCTGGTTACTTTGGCAATATCCCAATCTAAGAAAGGTTCTTTATTGACGATGGGCCTCGTAGCGCGAAAATTGTTGGTGGCAATCCTCGTTACAATTTTTTGCTTCTTCATCCTCATTAGGACGGTTGATGTGGCTGACGTGTGGTCCGCCATTCAACATGCAGAAGTCTTCTGGGTTGGGATTTTATTTGTTGGGGTTGTTTGTGTCACCGTTCTGAGGGGACTTCGCGCCAGTCTGCTTGTCTCCCAACGGTTTGATGACGGTGTTTTTCTAATATCGATCATTCATAACGCAGCAACGGCATTACTGCCCATGAAACTTGGCGAAATCGTGTTCCCCGTGCTCATCGCGCGATGTGGCCGTATGAATAGGATCGAAGCGGTGGGGGCACTTCTTGTGCTTCGCGCTTTCGATCTTTTTGCCATTTTATTCACAACTGCTGCAGCGGTCGCAATGATTTGGATCGAAAAAGACGCATTTATTGGTGTTTTTGCAACTGCAGCTTTTTTGGGGCTTTTGGTTTTATTGGGTGGTGCACTACTTTTTTGGCCAAGATTGATAACATTAGCCCAAATGACGTCAACGCAACCCACCTTAAAGATTATCATTTCCTTATTGCGTCCTTTGGCTCAGCTTCGGCGCTCTCAAGTGGCTCAGCAAATGATCCTTTCTATCGTTATATGGGGTGTACTGATCGGTACATTCCTTGCCGGCTGTCGGGGCCTAAATCTGGACGTGACTTATCGAGAAATGGTCGTCATCAGTGCTGCCGCCTCATTGGCTTTTGCTGCGCCCATTGCTGGCGTCGCGAACGTAGGACCCTTTCAAGCAGCATGGTTGTGGGCGTCAGGGTTTTTTGGCCTTGAGGTCTCTCCAGCCCTTGCCGCTGCGTTCCTAGTCCATGGAAGTTTCGTTCTAGCGATTTCCGTCATCGGCGTGCTTGCCTATTTCACACTATCGCTAACCAGCAATAGTCGCACGTCGTCTTCCGGCCACAAGGATCACAAAGTTGATCCCGTCCAAATTGCTTAGAATTTGATTGTCGGCTTAGAGCAAACAATTTTGCAACACCTTAGGGCCAAATTCGCCCAACCTGCGTTCGTTTGTGTTGAGAAATTGCAACGCTTACGAAAGGTCACCCTCTAATCCCCTATCTGTCGTGTTTCTGCAACAAAGCGTTCACACAACTGACAAGCTGCGAACCTATCACGGGAACAAATCATTAGTTGAATTAATTGCGGGGTTTTCCAAATGCGCTCTTTCTACTCAGCTTCGTCGACGCTTGTGTTAGTCCTCGCCATGAACAATTCGGCGCTTGCGCAGAATGCATCTTCGTCACAAGACAGTTTCCAAGATGTTATCGTCGTTACATCGCAATTCCGAGAACAGAATGTCTTGGAAGTCCCGTTATCGGTAACAACCTATAATAATGAACAGCTTCAGGCGCTAGGGATTAATGAGTTTGACGAATTGTCAAACTTTGTGCCCGGCTTTGTTGTTCAAGAGCAAAGTGTCAATAATCCTGGCTTTGTTCTCCGAGGCATTACGTCGGATGACGGTGCTTCAAATATTGAGCCGCGGGTTTCTATTTTTCAAAATGGCGTATCGATTGCGCGCCCTCGTGGGTCCATCGTGCAGTTGTTTGACCTTGAGCGTGTAGAAGTATTGAAGGGCCCCCAAGGGACGTTATTTGGCCGGTCAGCGCAAATCGGCGCAGTGCATGTTATTACGCAAAAGCCGACCTATGAGTTGGAAGGTTTTCTTGATACAGAGTTTGGAAATTTCGATCAGCAGAAATATACGGGGGCGATTAACCTTCCGTTGATTGATGATAAGCTGGCGCTTCGGACGGCAGCAACCTATGAAAAACGTTCTGGCTTTATTGAGAATAACTTAGGCGGTGACGCTCTCAATGGGACGGAGAGCTTTGCGTTGCGCGGTAGTCTGCGGTGGGATGTCTATGAGGACTTACGCTTCGATCTCATCGGTCATTTTGGTCAGGACACACCGCCCGGAACGTCTTTTAAATCCGGTGTTATTCCTGCTTTGGGAGGAACGACAGACCCCAACGACTTCGCGTCACTGAACACATTCGGCGGTTTTCTCAATAACAGTGAATTAGGCGTCGACCGTGATTATTTCGACGTCACCGGGATTTTCAATTGGACGCTTTCGGACTCTTGGTCAGTAACAAGTACGACGGGGTATCGTGAATTTGATTCGGTGGAAGTATTCGATCCCGATGGATCGGCTCTGCCAGTATTTGTGTTTGCAGAAGAGGCTGAAGCGAGCCAGATCAGTTCTGATATTCGGTTCTCTTATGATGACGGAGACAAATTACAGGGCTTTTTTGGTGGGGGTGTTTTCTTCGAAAAAGGAAGTCAGAACGTTCCTTTGGGCATTAACACCGAGACGGCATTGCCGCTCAACTTTGTCTTTGGCGTCGATGAAGCTGTTACGGCAGCGTTCCTTACCGGAAATCCAGCAGCTTTCCCTCAGACAGTTTCTTTCCAACTTGAACAGTTTACAAACTTCGCTGACAACTTTTCTTTCGATTTGTTTGGTGAACTATCGTATGAAGTTTTGCCAAACCTTATTCTAACGGTTGGCGGTCGCTACACACGAGACGATAAAGAAACACTGTTTTCATCAGAAATTATTCAGTCTGCTCTTGGCGGTATTGGCGCTTTGGTAACGGATGCCTTTCCGGTACCTGTTTCTTCTGATGACAATCCGAATGTTGAAAATAACTTTGATGGTTTCGCCTGGCGTGCAGTGCTGAACTACGAGTTCCAGCCAGGTCGCTATGTTTATTTCAACTATTCCCGTGGTCGTCGGCCAGAGGTTCTGAATGAAGTGACGGATGCTGTTGATGGAAACGGAAACGCATTTGTCGATTTTGAAGTACTACCAGCTGAAATCGTCAATTCCTATGAATTGGGATTTAAAGGAAGTTATTTTGATCGACGTCTTACCGTCGAAAGTGCTGTTTATTACTATGATTATGTCAATTTCCAGACGGATATTACCGAGCTTGTAAACGGTACACCAATGGTCATGGCACTGAATGCTGGGAGTGCCGACTCGGTTGGTGTTGAAATGGGGCTGACCGGCCGTATAACGGACGGTTTGAATCTGTTTTTAACCTATGGTTTTAACCGCGGCCGATTTAACGAAGAAGATAGTGACGGTAACCCACAGATATTCGGTGGCAACCAATTCCGCCTATCGCCTGATCATGCTCTTTCGGTTACAGCACGCTACGAGCAACCAACCCGTTGGGGTGACGCATTCTTCACCCCATCCTATACGTACCGCTCAGAAGTGTTCTTTGAAGAGGATAATGTTGACACAAGTGTTGTGACGGTTGGGTCAACATCGTTTACCGTGCCCGGAGAAAACCAACCAGCCTATGGGCTTGTCAATATCAGGGCCGGTTTGAGAATGTTTGATGGGGCGGTAACAGTAGAGGGCTATGTCGAGAATTTGCTCGATAAAGAATACATCATTGACGCGGGTAATACTGGAGGTGGCTTCGGTATCCCAACATTTATTGGCGGACCACCTAGATTTTACGGGGGTGGCGTTACTTTTAGGTTCTAAAACTAACACCGCCTTGGTTTCTTGGGATAATTCCCGCGCACGAAACAGCAGATGATGTGCATCTTATAGACTAACAATGTCTATCGGTCGTCTATTGTTGATGTACCGCTCTGTTCGTTTTTATTTGAGCGTTTTCCAGCTCAAATGGCTAACGGTTAGACGATTACAAAAGCGCGATATCAAAAACCTAGCGCCGCTAAGCGGTTCCGTTTGAAGCCTAGCGCTTTTGGACGGTAAGCTCTTTGGCAATGTTAACAGTAGAGCGCTTCGCCGATAAGTGTGATCGGTTATTGGCAAAAGAAGCGCGACCAAACAAGGACTTAGAGGGGCGTTCCGCTTCCATCGGAACGCCGCTCTAGTATCCGCATGATCGATCGCATGTGGCTGGCTGGCCTTGCACAGAAAGTTTGTATTTCCCCTAGAAACCGGATCAGACTAACCTTTTAACCAAACGTTGTTTTTGACAAAATTTGGAAAATTCCTGATGATCCGCTTTAACTGTGCAATACAATTCTTAGCCAGATTATTCACTGCGTTTCTTACCGTCCCGTATTTGACCGCCTGTTTACCAAACGACGGGGCGGGGATTGCGCAACCGGACTATCAAGGTGAACTGGAGCGCGCGCTAGAGACTTTCCAAGCGACGGGCCTCACAGCCGCTGTATTGGTTGAGGGAGACGTCGTCTTTCAGGGCTCGGTGGGCACCGCAGAGGAAGGTCGGGACCGCAAGATTACCGACGACATGCTGTTACCCATCGGCTCTATCAGCAAAGCGTTTACGACGACAGCCTTGGCGATCTTGGTTGATCGCAGCGCCGTTGAATGGGATGCACCGTTAAAAAGGTATATCCCAGAATTCGAAATGTATGACCCTTGGGTTACAGAACATTTTACGGTACGAGATGCGTTGACCCATCGCTCGGGCCTACCGCTTGGCGCAGGGGACCTTTTGTTTTGGCCCGACGCAAAATCCTCAATATCAGATATTATTGCTGCGCTTCCGTCGCTACCGCAGAGTACCGATTTTCGCTCGACATATGCCTATGACAACCTTCTTTATGTTGTTGCAGGCGAAGTTATTACGCGGGTTTCTGGTAAAAGTTGGCATGACTTTTTGACGGATGAAATATTTAATCCCTTGGGCATGGATGATTGTTACACAAGTATTGCCCGGGTGCCGGCGGACCGCGTTGTGATAACTGGCCATGAACGCGCACCGCAAGACGCAGTGGGAACGCCAATCGACGAAAGAACGCAGTTATCCGAAACTGTTGCGGCAGCGGGCGGCATTCTTTGTCCGATTGGCGATATGCTGACCTGGGCGAAATTCTGGTTGGCTGGCGGTGTGACACAAAATGGAAAACGTCTGATTACAGAACACCAGGCCGATGAACTTTGGACGGGTGTCACACCATTAAACCGTTCAAAGATGTCGCGTGATAGTGGACTATCCCATGTGGCGGCTTATGCCCTCGGCTGGAGCGTTCAAGATTTTGACGGCACCTTGATGATCGCCCATTCGGGTGGCATTTCTGGAGTTATCAGCCACTTGCTTTTACTCCCTGAGAAAAATATTGCCATATTCGCGGTATCTAATGATTACCGCCGAACATCTCTCGCATGGGCACGACAGATCGCCGATGATCTCCTTGGCACTCGATCGTTTGATTTCATTGCTGCCTATGGGCAGATGCTAAATGACTCAATTGAAAACGCGACAACGGCGTTAGCGCAAGTCGTAAAGCCGGAATCGGGAAATAAACAACCAGGTTTACCACTTACGGAATATGCTGGAGTTTATCGTGACCCTTGGTATGGTGACGTGACCGTCTCGGAAAAGAATGGCGCTCTTTTTCTAGATATGAGCCGATCCGAGCTATTAGATGGCACATTGATGCATTATAATGGCAACCGTTTTGCAGCGATTTGGCCGGACCGCTCCTTGAAAGCCGACGCATTCGTTGATTTTGATATTAGCGCTAACAAAGTCGTTGGCATCAAGATGAAAGCAATTTCGGAAATTACCGATTTCTCTTATGATTTTCATCACCTTGATCTAAGGCGTGTACGATAGGGTTTCTGCTTCAACGAAACATAAATCGCTGGAAGCGTGACAGGATTGAACGTCTTGATCAATCACAGGACAAGAAAACCTATATGGAGTTGTTAGTAACGTACCGTGATCTGACCGTTGCTGTAGCAAGATCAAAAAGATGCTTCATCAACGCCAGTGAAAAAGGTGCGTTCTGAAGCTCAAAGACTGTATTAAAGAAAGATATTGAACTTTCGTTGTATCGACCATTAAGAGCTCGCACAACTTTTCGGATTTGTATAATCGGACAAGCTTAACCGCGCAAAGTGCAGAAGGTGTCATGAACAGAACCACCTAAGCGGCGTGAATTGTTTTGCATGACCTAAATCATCGTTCTAGCTCGATGACGCAGTCGCCTTACTCAGCTACATGCGCCGGTATCGGCCCTAGACCGAGTTGATATAGCGTATATAACGCACCTTGATCGATCATTTCTCTCAGATGCGACGCAAGCATTTGACGTTGCTCATCGGTATAATCTGTTGGGTCGAGTTGAAACAACTTGCCGTCATTTACGTCACGGTAAAAACAGTCAGCACACGATTGTTTTTTTCCATTCGCTATCAACACACCGGTCGTAAACTGTCGTTCAACCTCAGGCTCCAAAGTCTCCGGATCAAGAATTGCAACCCTTGCGCCGAGATACATAACGGTTGTTTTCAATCCAAAAAATGAGTCTCTATAAAGGCCGATACCGCTCAAATTGGGCTCTCCCCTAAATCCAGCCGTGTTGCCGCTGCTCGGATACACAAGAATAATCCCATCGAAGCTGTTACGGTCGAAACCTTCCGGCTGTTTATCGACCACAAAGTCCTTCGTTAGAGCAGATACCTTTAGGCTGCCGCCAAAAATTTTCCGACTATTGGCTTCGACGGTCGACAACAGGCCGTTCACGTCAACTTCGATTGGGGTAACGAGATGTCTTTTCTCTAAGCCTTCAACCAATTTTCCGCTGATATACGCCGGTATATCAAATTCGAGCGCCGCATCGTTTGTTTCCTTGTTGTTGAAAACAGTGGTGCCCGTTTTTCGGACACGAAAGGCGTCCTCCATCGCGACAGCGAGAGCATACTGTTTGCCGCCAGCAATTGGCTCCTCGGGTATCGTCGTACAAGCAGAAATTGCAAGAAAAACGATCAATCCAATAAATAAACGATGCACAACACCTCTCCCCCTTTTTAAGTACCAAGCATGTTTCGTTAGTGATCGCCAGTTGATCGCGGCCTACCGAGTCCAATCGAACCTCACAAAACTAATGTATACGATAACGCAATGACGGGACTTCGTCGAGGCGATTGAGTTTGTACTCTGCGATTCAGTCGAGAAGTCAGGTGAGCTAGCCTGTCGGATCAACGTTGTTTAGCGAGTTGGTCTCGATCAGGGTGAAAGCAACGGGCTTCATGGCTCGCACAAGTTACATGCCTCCATCGCCAACCTGCATGCCGACCGGATAGCGCCCAAGTCATTAAAACCGAAGCGCCTCATTTTCTTTTTAAAAACCATCTTACCAGCTAGGTCACAACCGTGGAGATGGGAGATATGCTTGGCAAGTTCGATTCTGATCAACGCAACGCTTGCCATAAGTGGATCCTTCTTTCCTAAGGTTTCCACCGTAACCGGTGCCTATGACGCCTTCGAATGGGTCGTCCACCCAAAAAATGTTGGCATTCATAGCCTCGTCTCATCGAGCGATTTAAGAACCATCGTCATTGATTCAGGTTTTGTTAAGCACGTCAGTCGAATAGGTATGGTGATGGCTTTGCTGGGTGTTGCAAGAAGCTGGCATACCAGAGCGCTTCGCCGATAAGTATGACCGGTTATCGGCAAAAGAAGCGCGACCAAACAATGACTTAGAGCGGCGTTCCGATTCAATCGGAACGCACAAAGCTCAAGGCGCCGATGGTAATTTGTATCTTGGCTTAAAGGGGAGTGACAATCTTGCGTGTTCTCAAAAGGTTAGCGCTTATTTCGGGAATTATTTTGACCCTGGCCGCATGTGCCACACAACGCTATCCCGTGGCCAATGCACCACGTCCCCACTACAAAATTGGTAAGCCCTATACGATTAATGGACGGACCTACACACCGAAGGTTGATCCAAGATATAATCGCGTGGGTCTCGCTTCTTGGTACGGGCCGCAATTTCATGGTCGACCAACGGCGAATGGAGAGATTTTCGACAAGAATCGAATATCAGCGGCACATCAGACTTTACCGCTTCCTTCGATTGTTGAGGTTCGAAATCTTGAAAACGGCCGGCGTTTATTCGTGCGGGTGAATGACCGCGGGCCTTTCGTCGGCGATCGCATTATTGATCTTTCGGAAGCAGCGGCACGCTCTTTGGGCTTTAAAGATAAGGGACTTGCGAAAGTGCAGGTCCGTTATGTGCGACAAGCGGCATTATATGAGCGTGCGCCATCGAAAGGGCAAACTCGGGTTTATTCCTTCGACACGGAAAAAACGCGATTCCGAGGACGGTCTGCGGGGAATTCATCAGCCGTGCGTCAAGCATCATCATTCGAAGACGGTCTGACGACAAAAGGTGCGCGTGCCCAAAGGCCGTCTGCGCAGGCCGGTCAGTCACCTCAAACGGCAACGCGCAAGATCATCGTGTCGCGACGCGCATCAGTTTTAACAGAACCGCTGCCGCAAATGGCCCCTATCGCAAGTAACCCGTCAACTGTAACTGAGCCTTCGCCAAATCAAACAGAAGGTGGGCAAACAGAAACAATGGTGTCGGTTGCTGATGTTGAGCGTCGTCGCCTCTCGAGTGCTGTTCCATCGGATCAGTCTGCGCAAGATCGCACAATCAAAGACAGCGTATTTTCAGACGGCAATGCATCAAATGATAATTCAACCACGAGCGTGATCGATAAGTCCCGTAATATCCCGTTAATCGGTGCGGCCGTTGCGCCAATCTCGGCGCCGATTTCTGGGACGGGTACGTCCGCAACATCAATGGCCAACTCAAAGCGTAATCAGATAGACCCCAAGCTTTGGATAGAAATCGGCACTTTTGATACGTTCGATGGTCTAGAAGTGGCGCAAGATGTCTTTGGTTCAAGCGTTGAATACGCCGTTTTCGACGCCCCAGACGGTGAAAACCGCTTCCATTTAGAAGCGGGACCATTCCCTGATCAGAAATCCGCCGATGCCTTTTTAAGGCGCGTTCGTGAAGCGGGTTATGGGGCTGCGAAGATCGTAGAGCACTAAATAAATCATACGTACCGCGTCAAGCGTCGCCACTTCAATTTGAAACAGGGCGATGCTTTCATTCGCTGGTCTCAAGCATAGCTCCCAAGCATAGTTCCCAGGCACAGTTACTCGTATACCAGAGCAATGCTCGAATTAAATTATCTCCCGCTATAGCCCTAGACTTCGGCGCATTCTATAATTCGTGTTTCGTTTTTAAGGGAAGCACAGCTGTTTGTTATGCGTTGTTATAAACCAGTATCGTCATTTTCGTTGAACACTGTCCGTCCAATCGTTGCTCGATTTTCTTTCCGTAGAGCCATAATTGGATTGGTTGCCCTAGCGTTTACGGCAACGGCAACATCGACGGCAGCGATGGCTCAGACAATTACGACGCCAGCTGAATTTGCTATCATAATGGACTATGAAACCGGCGCGACTCTATTCGAGAAGAATGCTGATATTCCAACCGCGCCCGCGTCAATGAGTAAACTGATGACAGTCGCGGTTGTTTTCGAAAAACTCGCTAATGGTGAACTGTCGCTTAATGATGAATTTAGTGTGTCAGAAAAAGCTTGGCGCATGGGCGGCTCAAAAATGTGGGTCCGTGTGGATACCAATATTCGTGTCGAAGATTTGCTTCGTGGCGTTGTCGTCCAATCAGGCAATGACGCGTGTATCGTTCTTGCTGAAAATATTGCTGGTTCTGAGGAGGCATTTGCTGACCTTATGAACCGCAAAGCTCGTGAATGGGGGCTGAATGATTCTACTTTTGCGAATGCATCTGGCTGGCCTGATCCTGATCAAAAAATGAGTATGCGTGATCTCGCTAAGCTCTCCCGCAAAATTATCGCAGAATATCCCGAGTTTTATACTCTCTTTAGTGAGCGGGAATTTACTTGGGAAAAAATCACTCAACCAAACCGCAATCCAATTCTCGGTAGAGTTGATGGTGCAGACGGATTGAAAACGGGTCATACAGAGGAGTCTGGTTTTGGACTCGTTGGATCTGCTTTAAATGATAAACAGCGTCGCATTGTTGTGTTGAACGGACTGCCATCAGATAAAGTGAGGCGCTCAGAAAGCGGACGTTTGATGCGGTTAGCGTTCAGCGACTTTATCAAAGAAGAGTTGTTTGCATCCGGCGCGTCTGTTGGATCCGCTGATGTTTTTGGCGGGCGTGCACCTGCGATACCGCTGGTTGTCAAAGATGATGTTTCCATCTTGGTTCATCGGTCGGAACGAGACGATATAAAAGCAACAATTGTATATGAAGGACCTGTCCCTGCGCCGGTTCAACGGGGCGACCAATTAGGATATTTGCGCGTTACGAGCGGCGAAAACACTGAGGAACATCCTTTGTTTGCAGGGGAAAGTGTCGAACGTCTCAGTGCGTTAGGTCGTATTCTCCTCGGGGCAAAAACTCTTCTCGCAAAGCCTGAGAAAGATGCACCGGAGAGTGATAGCTGAGAAACATCGGCAAATTCGGCCAACAATCAGTGATGACGTGCAGGACACAAAAAACGATTTATAGTTGACGTTGCCCGGCTTACATAGGCATCTGTTTCTATGCGTGCTCCTTTCATAACATTTGAGGGCGGTGATGGCGTTGGTAAATCAACTCAAGTCAAGGCTCTTGCAAGTCATCTTCAAGAATATGGTGTTCCGGTCCTAACAACGCGAGAGCCAGGCGGTTCGCCAGCGGGCGATAAGCTGCGAACGCTTCTCGTTACAGGCGATGTTGGCGCATGGACACCGCGCGCTGAGGCTTTATTAATGTACGCTGCGAGATCGGAAAATCTAACGCACACGATTAATCCGGCGCGTGCGCGCGGCGAAATTGTTCTGTGTGATCGTTTTGCTGATTCAACAATGGCGTATCAAGGTGTTGCCGGGGCATTGGGACCCGAATTCGTTTCGTCACTTTATGATTTAATCGTTGGCGATGATGGGCCTGATCTGACAATTGTACTTGACCTTGGAGAGGCTGGCGCTCTTGAGCGCGCAAAACAGCGCAATGCTAAAAAGCGAGATGCAACGCTGCAAAAAGAAGAGCGTCTTGAGGGACGTTTCGAAGAAAAAGGCCTGGCATATCAGAAAGCAGTTCGCGCTGCCTTTCTTCAGCTTGCGGATGAAGAACCGGCTCGGATTTGTGTTATAGATGCATCTGGGTCTGCGGCAGTCGTCGCAGAGCGCGTAAGAATGGCAGTTATGCCGTTGATCGAAATCTGGACCGCTCAAACCAACAGCGGTGACAGCCAAGATGGCTAGGGCTGGCAGTGATAAAGGCCCTCCTGATCCTGCATTTGAATCGCCTGAATGCCGGCGTTCTTTTATCGGGAACAGCGATATTGAAACTCAGGCGGCTCGCCTTGTTGCGCGTGGCGATCTGACAAATGGCTGGTTGCTAACGGGTCCTGCAGGGATTGGTAAGGCAACCTTTGCTTTTCGTATTGCGCGGGCGCTGCTGAGTAGTAAGACTGTTGATACTGGATTCAACGTCGATGAAACATCGGCAACAAGCGGGGCGAATGACCTCAATTTCAATGCTTATGGGTCGACAAAGGGAGCCGACCTGATTGCTGCTGGAGCTCATCCTGATTTGTTCGTGGCAAGGACCAGTTGGAATGAAAAAACACAGAAATTTGCACAGGATATTTCCGTTGAAACGATCCGGCAGTTAACCCGATCGCTGGGGCAGACGCCATCGATGGGGAGTTGGCGTGTGGCGATCATTGACACAGCTGACGACATGAATCGCAATGCAGCAAATGCACTATTGAAGGTATTAGAAGAACCACCGAAACGGACGACGCTTCTTCTGCTTTCAACGCAACCTGGACGCTTGCTCGCGACAATACGGTCTCGCTGCCGACGCTTATCGTTAAAACAAGTAGACGAACAGGCAATAAAGGCGTTTCTCGAAAATGAAGGGGCGGCAACCGGCGATGACGCAGAGACTATTGCAACGGCGTCGCGTGGTCGCCCTGGCTTTGCCCTTTCCCTTGCTGCGGCAGATGGCGTCGCAGCAATTAATGCTGTTGATGCGTTTATGAAAAGTGTCGGTCGAGCTGGTATTCCTGATGCGGTCATCAATCAGTTGACGGGCAGAGGTGCCGAAGAGGCCTGGCGTATTTTTAAGGATCTGCTTTCTGAACGTTTGACGTCTCGTATCATAGCGGTTGCCGAGAAAGGCGAGGCTGGCATTTCCGGTTGCATTGATGCGCGTGACGATAGTCTTGAACTACTTGGTCGCGGTGATGCGTTGAACCTTGACCGCGGTCCGCTACTTCGAGAAGTGGCACGTCGAATGCGGCCAATGGGACCGATATTGACCGAGTTCAATCGGCTTAAATAAAGTTGTGTAATAATAATTGTATTTTTAAGAGTTATTTGAAAAATGGTTTTCATTGATAGTCACGTTAATCTTCATTCTGAAAAATATGATGACATTGAAGATCTGATCCGACGTGCGAACGCCGCTGGTGTTGGCGGCCTATTAACAATATCTGACAAAATCGACTCTACCGACCAGATAAAACATATCAGTGCAAAACACTCATTCATCTGGCGATCTGTTGGTGTGCATCCCCACTATGCTGTGGATCATCCAAATCTGACGTCAGATTTTTTGATTGACCTTGCGGCGGAGAAAGATGTCATAGGCGTCGGTGAATGCGGTTTGGATTTTCATTACGAATATTCTCCAAGGCCCGAACAACTTATTGTGCTTCAAAAGCAGATTGAGGCTGCACAAGAGACTGGCCTGCCACTGATTATCCATACGCGTGATGCGGACGATGATATGCGCGCAATACTGGAGCAAGCGATGGTGCGCAAACCTCTGGTCCCACTATTGCACTGTTATACAGGTGGCTTGTCGCTCGCCGAGGCTGTGATTGATATGGGGGGCTATGTAGCCTTTTCCGGGATCATTACTTTCAAAAATGCCGAAGACGTCAGATCGGTGGCGAAAGCGTTGCCGATGTCACGTCTTATCATTGAAACAGACTGTCCTTATCTCGCGCCAGTGCCAAAGCGCGGGCGATGTAATGAACCAGCTTATTTGCCTTATGTGGCCGAAAAGCTTGCTGAAATTAAAGATATGCCGATCGACGAGATTGCAGCAATCACGACAGAAAATTTCTTTAAACTTTTTCCGCGCGCCGAACGAAACGACCTTGCGAAGCTGTCGTTAACGGGGGAAAATATGAAAATCGCTGACGGCTAGCATTTGGTCTCAGTGTCGCGCAGAAAGTATCAATGCCGGAAAATCAAAACAGTAATAATGGTCGGACAAACGCCATTCTTCGTGCGCGTATATTGGGGTGTGGCTCATCCGGCGGTGTCCCTCGTCTTGGCGGGAAGGGCGGTTCTGGAGACTGGGGCGTGTGCGATCCTAATGAGCCAAAGAACCGACGCACCCGGTGTTCATTACTGGTCGAGCGTTTCAATATAAATGATGAAGGATCCTTTCTGGATGACACGCCAACACGATTGTTAATCGATACATCACCGGACATGCGTGCCCAATTACTCAATGCACGCGTCGGCACCGTCGATGCTGTTCTCATGACGCATGATCACGCAGATCAAACCCATGGTATCGATGACCTACGCGTATTAGCCCTTCAAAACAAGGCTCGTGTGCCGGTCTATATTGATCCGCATACGGCGGGAGCAATTCTGGAGCGGTTTGGGTATTGCTTTGTTCAACCAGAAGGAAGTTGGTATCCTCCAATCCTCGAACAACGACCTATTCCGAATTATGGTGACGTTTTTGAAATTGCAGGCGAGGCAGGGCCGATCCCGGTCGTTGCTTTTTGGCAGGGGCATGGCGGCGTTGATAGTCTTGGATTTCGGTGTGGCGATATTGCTTATTCTAGCGATGTAAAAGAAATTTCAGATGAAAGCTTTGAAGTCTTAAAAGGCGTTAAAGTTTGGATCGTCGACGCATTACAGATGAAACCTCATGGCTCTCATGCGCATCTCGATCTAACGCTCGAATGGATCGACCGTGTTCAGCCGGAGCGCGCCATTCTCACCAACCTTCATATTTCAATGGATTACCAAACCCTCTGTGATCATCTGCCAGAGTACATCCGCCCGGCTTATGATGGCATGACCATTGACGTCATAATTTAGCAAATGGTCTGTAGAGTTTAATTGGATTCGCTATAAGATATGAAAGTGTGCGCCCTCGACGTTTCGAAGATGGTATCGTAACAAACACGAGGATTAAGAGGCATAATAACTGACGAGGACAAAGTTCGTGGGTTTTCCAATAGTTCAAGTACAAAAAATGCAGCATAGCGATAAAGAACAATATATGATCAAAGCGCCGATCCGGTCTTTGTATAAGTTAGCAACATATTGTTGTTGGTTGCTGGTTGCTTCCACTGCTCTGGCGGCATGCTCGTCTTCGGAGCGACCCGTTGCCGGTTCGAGTAATCCAGCTGTTGCTGCAATTGATGCATTTGTTGGCGACTCAACTGACCCAGGCGTCGCGGCAATCGTCCGTAAAAACGGTGAAACACTCTTCGCAGAGGTGAGGGGAAAGCGCCACATCGACGCGCAGGCACCTATTAATCCTGATACGCTCTTTTGCGTGGGTAGCGTTTCGAAGCAGTTTACGGCATTCGGCGCGCAGCTCCTTATTGCTGAAGGCAAACTATCATCCGACGATGATGTGCGCGCCATGATCCCTGAAGTGGCTCATTATAGTGACCCGATATACGTAAAAGATCTAATCTACCATTCAAGCGGCATTCGCGATGTTTGGTTTTCGTTTCCATTGATTGGTCTTAATGAAACGGATTCCCTGGAACAAGATCATATAATGCGGATGATTGGCCGCTACAAAGCCCTCGATTTCAAACCAGGATCACGCTGGACTTATAGTAATTCCGCTTACGCGGTTCTCGCTGAGGTCATTGAGAAAGCGGCGGGTGAACCCTTTGGTGATTTCATGGAGGAGCGTGTTTTTGAACCTTTAGGAATGAGCCGCACGCGTTATCGCACAAAGGTCAGTAATGAATGGGCTAATGCCGCCACGCCTTATTCAAAAGATCCGTTTAATACGCATATCGACCCTAGAGGGACTTGGCGTCGCGTGCCGTTCGGTTATGCATCCTACGGAACAAGTGGCTTATGGACGACGATCAATGATTTCGGCAAATGGCTTGATAATTACGCGAAACCGATTCCCGAACATGAAAAAGCAGTTGCCGCCATGTTTGAGCCAGGGAAACTGCGAAATGGTGAGAGCTATAGTTATACCTCTGGCCTCGTATCAAATAAACTCGCCGGTCAGTCCGCTTTTCGCCACTCTGGTCATGACCAGGAGTTCGTCTCCCGTATGGCCTATTTTCCGACAGAAAAAGGAGGCATTTTTGTAACAACCAATCGAGGAGAGGATGTTGTTGATATACTCAAAGCACTGGCTGCGGAATATTTCCCTACTGAAGGCCCGAACCCACAACCGGATGAGGTCGCACCATTGGTAGGTGACGTCGATTTAACCGCTATTGGACAGTATCTGTCGGCGGACGGTGTGGGCTTCTCCATTCAAAAGGGCCAGAAGGGGTTAGAGCTTGTCTCGCCTAGCGGCGGTGCGCCGATTGCGTTTCGAACTGATGATACCTACTCCCTGGGCGGATCAAAACTGCCAAATGGCTCTTTGGTACGTGATAGCGATGGAAACATCACAGGTATTCTACAACCTTACACCAACTCAGGGTTCAGCGGCCCCGTTTCCTACGAAAAGCAAAACTCATCATTTCAACCGATGTCCGAGGCTGCAATTGCGAAGGGTGATTTCGAGGGGCGTTATTATAGCGCCGAGCTCGACGCCTTTCTTACGGTAGCCAGCGACCGTGATGGCCTCACTATAGGGAATTTTCGTACTCTGAAGCCAGTGCCACTGATTCCGTTTGGTCCAAATATGTTTCAGGTCTACTGGCCGTCATCTGCATACCGCGAGGAGTATACGCTCATATTTGAGAATGATAAAAATGGTGGTGTCCAGCGCTTTAAGATCAGCAGTTATGGTGTCTTTAATACTAACTTCGAAAGGGTCATGGATGCCGCTATGGCTGGGGTGCAGTATAAACAAGCTATGCCGTGATAACCAAATCCGCTCGGTTTCAAATGGAATTACTGAACGGCTTTAAGTCTTTAATGTTGTGCATTTCCTGGCGCGTGGGTCGGTAGCCGCTTGAGTTGTAAGCGCATAACTATTTTACCAATCGCTTCTGTTGTTCAGAGTGGCTTACATGATCTGATGTCGTCGATAGCCTCTTCGTAAGTTTCTTGCCGTATGCGTTTAATGGTTGCTCGATAATTTTAAAGTTCTGATCTGCCAACCAAAACATCAATGGTATTGAAACGCATACGACAAGCATGCGCGCAGCTGTGCTGTCATTGTGATAGAGACCCATGAACGTCATTCCGTCTACCACGAAAAATAAAACAATGATATGGCATAGATATAACGCATATGATCGCGCACCAATCCAGAGCATGAGAGACTTCAAAATGCCTGGCGGAGCAAGATAGTCTCTGTCAAAACTTGCTATAAAGACAATCAGTATTGCAAAAACCGCCACTAGGAAGTGGAGATCCAAAAAGTTGACACCTAATAATTTAGCGGTTTTGGGCGATGCGCATAAAACCATCCCAGCGACAAGCGTAATGAATGTAAAGAGGCGTAAAGCGGGTGCAGAGAGGAATTTCGGCTCCAGCCGTGCGTAGTAAGGGGCAAGATACATTTGTGCCATTGCCAGCAGTACGCCTAATGCCATTCCTTCGTATCGATACCATATCGCCATGATAGGCAGTGGGTTCCACAACCGGACACCAATTGCGATGATAAGTGATATGGCGAGACCAATGGGTCTCCCCGTTGCTAAACCTAGTAGTGGTAAACAGATGTAAAACTGTTCTTCTAACGATAGACTCCAATAGATGTTGAATGGACCTGTGTTCCACTGATTTTGAGATGCAAAATAATTAGCATAATGAAAAAATACGCTCAGTGCACCTTTTAAGTTGTCTTCGAATACGCCCCAACGTGTCGATGTCGAAAAGACGAAGCCGCCAATTATAATCGAAATTGCCCAAGACCAAGCTGATGGAAACAGTCTAAAAGCACGCCTGATCCAGAATTCACTGACAATTGAAAAGCGTTTTTTTATGCGAGGTGTGGCGTAAAACACGGGAAGAAATGAGCGCGCGATAACGAACCCTGATATCGCGAAAAATAGATCAACCCCTGTGTTGAACCTGAGCCAGGCTGAGAATTCTTCCGGCACAATTGGTCTAGTGGCTTTGTTCATCTGCAAATGCCAAAAAAGAACAAATAAGATGGCCCATCCACGCAAGATCTGGAGATCGTCGATAACGCCCTTTTGATGAGCAGTCACATGAAAGGAATTATCGTGTATGGGCAAACCGTTTTTGAGCATTTACCGTGTCTTAGAGATTGAAAAAGACCATGTTTGGTAATCTCTAGCGTTGATGACAACTTCGTTGCAATCAATTGCGACGTTCGTACAGCAATATAAATGAGTATCTTTTCGCCACTTGCATTTCGGTAATTTAATACCACATCAATAAGTCACTGTATTTATTGAATAAAAAGAAATATGTTGACGGTTTTTTGCCCTTATGCAACTACCGTAGGGCGTGGATTGGTATATGGGCTATGAAACGCACGCAAATTAGACCCTATCGTGCGGTGGTTTACTGAGTTTTTTTGGTTCAACAATCGCGCGGTGCCGAAATGGATAATAGTAATGAAGACCTATTCTGCGAAGCCTGGTGAGGTGGAGAAAAAATGGGTGCTAATAGATGCTGAGGGCCTTGTTGTTGGTCGGCTAGCATCGATTATCGCTGCCAGATTGCGCGGTAAGCACAAGCCGAGCTTTACGCCTCATGTGGACTGTGGTGATCATGTTGTTGTGGTGAATGCTGAGAAAGTCGTTTTCACCGGAAACAAGCGTACCGATAAAAAGTTCTACTGGCATACCGGATATCCTGGTGGCATCAAAGAACGAACGATGGACAAGATCCTCGATGGCGCGCATCCGGACCGTGTGATTACAAAAGCAGTGCAGCGCATGATGCCGAAAGAATCGCCGCTCGCCCGCAGCCAAATGACCAATCTGAAGGTCTATGCTGGCGGTAATCATCCGCATGAGGCGCAATCGCCAGAGGTGCTCGACGTTGCATCTATGAATCCAAAGAACAAACGCGAAGTCTAATCGCAATATCTTTTTTTGAGAAAGCTTGATCCATGAGCACCACGAGCCTTGAAGACCTAAAAGATGCCGCTGCTGAAGCGGGTGTTGTTGACGCTGTAGAGGACGCACCGCTCCCAGAGCCGAAAATCGATGAATTGGGCCGCGCCTACGCGACAGGCAAAAGAAAAACAGCTGTCGCTCGCGTTTGGATAAAGCCAGGCAGCGGTCGCATCACTGTCAATAAAAAGGATCACGCGGAATATTTTGGACGCGCCGTTCTGCAAATGATCATTAAGCAACCTTTGGTCGCCGCCGAACGTAACGATCAGTATGACATCTATTGCACCGTTACTGGATCAGGTCCGTCAGGGCAGGCGGGGGCACTGCGCCATGGTATATCGCGTGCACTGACATATTATGAGCCTTCGTTACGTCCTGTCCTGAAAAAGGGTGGGTTTCTAACACGTGATGCCCGCGTGGTCGAACGTAAGAAATACGGCCGGAAAAAAGCACGTCGTAGTTTCCAGTTCTCGAAACGCTAAAGTACCATCAGAGCGACCGGGAAACGGCACACGCATCCATAACGCTTGGCTTCACAGTGTGTTTACAGCGGGCTAGGATTCAGGGTCTGGGTCCTGAAAAACAAATGACCAAAAGCTTAGAGCCACGTTCAATTGATTTGAACGTGGCTCTAACTTTTTACGATAGCACGCTGAGTTTTATCAAAGTATTTCCAAGCCGAGTGTGTGCGGATGGCGTTAAGGAAATGGGTAAAATTAACAACTTAAAGCGCCGTTCTGCTTCCAATTGAAACCGAGGCGCTATAGAGCGCCGAACCGTCACATTGGATCAATATAAGGTCCGCTCAGGCGCTCAATAGCATGAATCTAGAGGATTGGATTGATTCAAGCTTAAACTCCGATGCTCCAGCAGGCATTCGCCGTTAGTCGCAGTAATTTATCGATGAAGCGTTTGTAATTTCGGACATACACTATCGACGACCTTTAACATCACCATTATTCTGAGTAAAACGATTTACTGTCGCTTAGTCTCGGCCGGAGAAATACTCAATTCGCGGGCGTGATACGCATAAAAGGATTAATTCATGTACCGGATAACCCGCACTCTTGTTTATAGCGTTGTTGCATTGTGCCTTTCCGCGTGTGGCAATGAGCCAAAATCGTCTGAACAGTCTGATTCAAGGCAAAGCCAGCAAGGTGAGCCAAGTCAGTCAACGACGAAAATATCAGCATTCGGACGTTATGAAGGCTACAGCGAACCACGCTTTAATGGTGCGCAACGCAGCTCAATTTATGTTCCGGTGCGTGATGGGACCAAGCTCGTTGTAGATATCTATTATCCTCTGAAAGACGGTAAGCGCAGTGATGAGAAAATGCCGGTGGCGCTAACTTACTCGGGGTATTACCGCGCCTATCTGCGTGATGACGGCAGCATCTGGACCCGGGTTGGCGTATTTCCGAAAGATTCCGGTGGTATTATCGACGTTGGTTATGAGCGAGCCGAGGGAACTGTCGCAAGCGGATCGGACGAAGTAGCGACAGACTTGTTACGCCATGGCTATGTCATTGCAATCGCGAGGGTGCGCGGTACCGACGCATCATTCGGAAAATACGGCGGCAGTATGACAAAGCAAACACGCGAAGATGGATATGATATCGTTGAATGGCTCGCGGCCCAGGATTTTGCGAATGGGCGTGTTGGTATGTTTGGTACGTCATATAATGCTCAATCGTCACTGACTGTTATGCACGAAGCGCCTCCGTCACTTAAAGCAGTGATTCCATCCGTTGCATTCTTCGACAATTATGACATCTGGTTTGGCGGAACCGGGGTTTTCAAAAAAGCGCCGATTGGCTGGAGATTAAAACAGGCGCGTGACGGCGGACGGCTTTCCGCCGAAAATGGTAATTCAAAGGTCGGGTCGATTGTCCCGGTCGATGAAGATGCTGACGGGTCAATGCTTGCGGCTGCCATTGAAGAACGAAAAAAGGGTCCTGGCGGTAACCCAACACAACAAATGTTTTCAAGATCACCGGACCTCGCTATGGCTCTTTTGCGCGCCGCACCGGAATTGGGCGTAACCTCGCCCATAGAAATGATCAATCTCATTACAGATAGCCGACGACTGCGAGACATTCTTCGTGAAAAACCAGCGCTCTCGCAGGTGCTCGCAGAATTAACATTTCCTCGTGAACTGGTGTCGCCGCCGGATGAGGCAAACAGCGATGAAACAAACTTGTCGATGCTGCTTGATGGCATCAATAAAAGCGAGATTCCTGTGTACCATTGGGGCGGATTGCGTGACGGTTACACACAGTCGACGGTCCGATGGTATCTGAACAATACTCAGCCGAAAAAACTCACAATAGGTCCATGGACCCATGGTGGTTTTGGCGCGCCACGAGATATGGAGGGTTATCGCCTGTGGTTCATCGAGCATCGGCGTTGGTTCGACTATTGGTTGAAAGACATTGATAATGGCATCATGGATGAGTCGCCCATTCATTTTGCCTACGCTCAAAATCCTAACCCGAATGAAAGCAAAGACGAGGAATTTATCGAGTTTGATTGGCAATCCGCTGATACATGGCCTCCTGAAAATACCGAAGAAATGTCATTTTATCTCAGTGCAAAGACCGATGACAAAAGCGAGGGCGGGTTATCACTTGAACCAGAGACCAAAGCGTCGAAGATTTCATTTGATGTCAATTATACATCAACAACGGGCACAAGTACGCGATATTACGATACAACGGGCGGCACGAACGCCTTGGCCTATCCTGATATGAATGACCATGCCGAAGGCGGCGTTGTGTTTACGTCCGATCCGTTTTCGGAAGATACGATTCTTTTCGGCTTTCCTCAGTTATCGCTTGACGTTGTGTCTACGAATGCGGACGGGATTTTTAATGCGTATATCGAAGAGGTGAATGCCGATGGGAAGGCATACTATCTGAGCCATGCGAGCATTCGCGCGAAGCATGCTGCAACGGGCGAGGCGCCTTTCGATACCGCTGGTATGCCTTGGCTACCGTCGAGCAAGGAAACGCTGGCCGAAGCGAAAAAAATGAATGAGGAAACGGTTCGGCTTCCAATGGCAATGCAGCCGATTGCCAATCTTTTTGAAAAAGGTCACCGCGTACGGATCGTGATAACTGGTCCTGATATTGATAATGACCTATTCTTTCCACGTTTCCCCGCGCCAACGCATACGATTATGACAGGCGGTGAAAATCCCAGTATTCTAAAGCTTCGGCGCCTCAACTAAGGCTTTACGCATTCCGATAGAATTAGAATGTGGTCCAGGTCTTTTAATTTTAAGAACTTCAAGCTCAGTGGGTAACCACTTGAGCTTGAAATATTTTAGAGCAACCGTTTGCTTCAGTCTAAGCGTGCTCTGTTTTGGTGTTTAAGCCAAAACTCAGCTGGCGAAGAACCTTAGATGTTTGATACTGATAACAGCTCGTTTAAGCTGGCGTCCATTTGTCAAGCGCTTCCAGAAACTTCTCATGCTCGCCGTCGTGCATTCTGATATTGTTTTCTTTGTACGGAAAGTTCTGAGCTTCGACCTCTGTTTGAAACTTCCCAAGGGCGGCGACACGTTCATCATGAATTTGCTGGTGTAATCTACCGACACTACCAAAGGCATGGGCGTGCTTTGGTAGTTTTTCTTCCTCGCTGGCTTCACCACAAACGTCTTCGATGAATGAAAAAATTACGTCGGCCGACTTTCCTGCGCCGAGGGAACAGGTGACAACCGTGGTTTTCTCGTTAATGGCCGCGAGAACCTCTTCTGCAACACATTCCACCTCAACCATAACAACGCCGATATCTTCCATACGTTTCAGTGTTTGGAAGATTTTCATTGCTTCATCAGCTTTCCGGCCCCAACCTCTTAACCCACCACAATAGTGGCTAAAGGTCGGAATAAGACCGATATGGCTACGAATTGGTATTCCTTCCCGTGCCATTCGCTCCATCAGCTCAAATGATCGAAGTGTGTAATATATATCTGAGCCTTTACGCATACACTCATAGGCGTGGGCAATAATCTGATCATCAGAATCAAAAGTTGCCCAAGTTGCACCTGTTCCCATAAAATGGGTCGGCGCAACGCGACGAACTTCGTCCATATTTTCGTCGTCGACGAGCAATAGATCGATCCCTGCTTCGACACAGGCCTTTACCTGATCTGTTGTATCTGGGTTGCTCATTGTCAACGTCTTGCCCGAGCCCTTCAGGGCGCGTAAATCGGAAATTGTATAGTTTCGACGAGCTGGTGTACGGCTAAAATCATATATCCTTTTCATAAAACATGTCCTCTTATCTCGCCTTCATTCAAGCGCCGTCGCAGATAACTTGAGCGAAACCAAATTGTTAGTAGCCATTGCGCATACTTGATAACGTCAAACTCGGTTAGAGCAGATTACGCGTAGGTTAAATGTCAACTACTTCACTATGTTGCAAAGGCGTTTTCAGGTGAGGTGTGTACGGCGCTGCAAACTTGATGATAGCTGGGAGTATGTCAGTACAAGGAACTGTAGCGTGGCCCATGAAGCCTATTCGACGCTTTAAAGCATTTCCAAGCCAAGTGTTTGCGGTTGGCGTTAAGGAAATGAGCAAAAACAAAGACTCAAAGCGTCGTCCCGATTCCAATTGAAGTGTAGACGCCTTAGAGATCAGTTGCACGTGTCACTCATAAAAATACAATGCCAACGTCGGTTATCGTGCGCGCAATTTTGTTGATGCTCAATACTGTTCTGTAGGAAGAAGAATTTTTCGTGGTTTTGACGTGTTCAGATACCCGGCGCCCACTAAGTTAGCGTATAACGCTCTCTAAAGGTGTTTCGTCGATACGTGTGAGGGATTAATGACCTTGAGAAATACTAAAATCAGTATTTACTACTCCGATTTATCGTTCGGATTTGTTAAAGCAATGGGTTTGGAAGGGACCGATTTCCTTGGCCCCAAGTCCGCATCATCGCGAAGGCGCCGAAATAAATAATGTGCTTTCGCCTTGCGTGAAAGCTCAGTAGATCCAAGTGCCCTAAATAAATCTTGGACGGACGATTGTTCGGTGCCCATTTACGCCCCCGCGCCATTTAAAAATTAATCTTTGCGATTCGACGGTAAACAAAAAGTTAACACTAGATTGACCATCGGCTGCTGTGTATTTTGTGCAACGCTTGTGTCTGATGACCTGATTAGACGCCCAAAGCGACATGCTTCAAAATTTAGGCGATGGAGTCGATATGACCATAAAATATGAGAAAAAAGGCGAGCGGATTGCGCTCATCACACTAAATCGTCCTGAAGCTTTGAACGCTTTGGACGGCGCATTGCGGAAAGACTTCGCCGATGCGTTGCGCAAAGCGAGTGGTGACAAAGAGATTTGGGCCATTGTCGTGACAGGCGAGGGGCGTGGGTTCTGCGCCGGCGGTGACATCCGTGACTTTGCTGCCGAAGGCACTGCGGAAGATAAACTCAATGTTGAATATAGCGCGTCTTTAACCGTCATTCGCACTTGTGAAAAACCGGTGATTGCTGCCGTTAATGGCCCTGCCGCCGGAATTGGGATGACTCTCGCTTTGTCATGTGACCTTAGCGTTATGTCTGAGGAAGCCTATATGATGTGCGCGTTTTCCAATATCGGCATGGTTCCCGACGGCGGACTATCTCTCCTGATGACGCAATATTTGGGTTATGTTCGCGCCTTTCAACTCGCTATTGAAGCAGAAAAGATCGATGCGGCACGGGCCTTGGAATGGGGCCTCGTTAATCGCGTTGTGCCAGCAACGGATGTCGTGACCAACGCGATATCTTGGGCCGAAACCATTGTTGAGCGTGCGCCGATTGCGATAGCATTGACAAAACGCGCCTTTCGAAATGCTTCACAGGAGCGGGTGATGAACATCTCAGCCTT
Source organism: Pseudomonadota bacterium (assembly GCA_039025235.1). Taxonomy (GTDB): domain Bacteria; phylum Pseudomonadota; class Alphaproteobacteria; order Caulobacterales; family Parvularculaceae; genus MED-G105. Next base: position 190,685 of record JBCCOS010000008.1, on the reverse strand, counting down.
CGAAGCTTATCTGCAATCGGTTGCTAGTAGAACGGAGGACTGTCGGGAGGGCGCTTTTGCAAAACTTCAAAAGCGCAAACCAATTTTTAAGGGGCAGTGATTTTTCAGAATTGGCGAACACTGATTTTATTCGAAATACTGTTGTAATGGTGTGACTTCTAAGTCACCCGCGCGCAGTGCTGCAATAGCGCGAACAACGGCGATCGCACCTGTTGCCGTCGTAACGCATGGGATTTTAGCGGCTAACGCTGTGGTGCGTATGGATCGGGAATCCTTTACGGACTGAGCGCCTTCCGTTGTATTGAAGACCATATCAACTTCACCATTCTTCAAGGCATCAACAATATGCGGACGCCCTTCTAATACTTTGTTGATGCGCTCCACATTGAGCCCTCGTTCATTGAAATAGGCAGCGGTTCCACCCGTGCCGATAAGGCGAAAGCCCATATCTAACAGCCGACGTGCGCACGCCACCAGATCGGCTTTATCCGAATCCCGAAGCGATATAAAAATGCAGCCTTCTAATGGGACCTTTGCCCCTGCACCGATCAAGCTTTTAGCGCGCGCTTTATCGAAATCTCGATCAAGACCGATGACCTCGCCAGTGGATCGCATTTCCGGACCGAGAACGGTATCTACGCCTTGAAAACGCGCGAACGGAAAGACAACTTCCTTCACGGCGACATGTTGGGTCGGCTGGTCAGGTAAATCAAATTCAGATAGCTTTGCACCCGCCATAACCTTCGCGCCAATACGAGCAATTGGGGCCCCTATGGTTTTCGCTACAAAGGGCGCGGTCCTTGATGCGCGTGGATTGGCTTCGATAATATAGATCTCGTTGTCTTTGATCGCATACTGCACATTAATGAGTCCGACGACGCCAAGAGCTAAAGCAAGCTTTTCAGTATCTGATTTCAGTTTTGCAACGATATTATCAGAAAGTGTGTAGGGTGGGAGTGAGCAAGCACTATCTCCGGAGTGAATACCAGCCTCTTCAATATGCTCCATAACGCCTGCAATATAAACGGATTCACCGTCACAAATCGCATCGACATCCACTTCAATTGCATGCTGAAGATATTGATCAAGCAATAGGGGTTCCCGCTCAGAAACTTCGATGTCAAGACTTTCAATATATCGGCGCATCGCGGGCGCATCCCGCACAATCTCCATGGCGCGGCCACCGAGAACATAGGAGGGACGTGTCACGACGGGATAGCCAACTTCTTCGGCGACGCGTTCCGCCTCTTTCACGCTTGGGGCTGTCGCGTTCAATGGTTGACGAAACCCAAGCTTATTGATCAGATTTTTAAAGCGTTCGCGGTCTTCGGCGAGGTCAATCGCGTCATAAGGCGTACCGAGAATTGGAACGCCTTCGTTTTCAAGTGTGCTTGCTAGTTTTAAAGGGGTCTGCCCGCCATATTGAACGATAACACCAAGCAATTGACCCGATTGTTGTTCCGTACGGATAATTTCCAAGACATCTTCAGCGGTCAGAGGGTCAAAGTAGAGGCGGTCAGAGGTATCATAGTCGGTGGAAACGGTTTCGGGATTACAGTTAACCATAATTGACTGAACGCCGATATCGCCCAACGCAAATGCGGCGTGACAGCAGCAATAATCGAATTCAATTCCTTGACCGATACGATTTGGTCCGCCTCCTAAAATGATAACTTTTCGTTCGTCGGTTGGGCCCGATTCACATATCGGCGCATCGCCATAGGGGCCTTCGTATGTGGAATACATGTAAGGTGTTTTCGCTTCGAACTCTGCTGCACACGTATCAATACGTTTGTATACAGGCGTCACACCGAGACGGGTTCTAAAGGCTCTAACCTCATCTTCACTGGCGTCACAGAGGGACGCAAGTCGTTTATCGGAAAAGCCCATTGCTTTGAGGGATCTGAGCCTAGACGGGTCCTCCGGTAACCCATCCGCCTCGACGTTACGCTCAGCCTCAACAATGCCCTCAAGTTGTTCTAAAAACCAAGGATCATACTGCGTGACACTGTGCACCTGATCGAGCGACACGCCCCTGCGGAGCGCTTCAGCTGCTATTCGCAATCGATCTGGTGTTGGCGCAGCAAGAGCGGCGCGCAGCGCGTCATCGTCGTCACCCAAGCCGAGCCCAGCGATATCAATAGGGTCAAGGCCGGTTAATCCTGTTTCCAGCGAGCGTAGCGCCTTTTGCAGTGACTCTTGGAAACACCGGCCAATGGCCATTGCTTCGCCGACGGACTTCATAGCGGTTGTGAGATTTGGTTCGGCGCCAGGAAACTTCTCAAACGTGAAACGCGGGATTTTCGTGACCACATAATCGATCGTTGGTTCAAAGGACGCAGGCGTTGCGCCTGTGATGTCATTATCTAGTTCATCGAGCGTATATCCAACGGCGAGTTTGGCTGCTACGCGGGCAATGGGAAAGCCCGTTGCTTTGGACGCAAGGGCAGAAGACCGGGAGACGCGTGGGTTCATTTCGATAACAACGAGCCGACCATCTTGAGGATTAACAGCAAACTGAACATTAGACCCACCAGTCTCAACACCAATCTCTCGCATCACGGCAAGCGACGCGTTACGCATGATCTGGTATTCTTTGTCAGTGAGCGTCAGCGCTGGTGCTACGGTAATGGAATCGCCCGTGTGCACGCCCATGGGATCGACGTTTTCAATTGCACATATGATAATGCAGTTGTCGACGCGATCGCGAACTACCTCCATTTCAAACTCTTTCCAACCAAGAAGGCTTTCGTCTATCAAGACCTGGCCAACCGGCGACGCTTCAATTCCTGAACGGACGATTTGTTCGAATTCCTCTCGATTGTATGCGACACCGCCACCCGTTCCGCCTAAGGTAAAGGCTGGGCGAATGATTGCGGGTAAGCCAATTTCTTCCAAACCACGCATGGCTTCTACGATGCCTGTCGTGCGATCATAACCTGTAATGCGTCCGTTAGCGTCTTTAATCTCAGGCGAAGAGGCGATCATTGCGCGCGGATTCTCAAGGCCAATCTTTGTCATTGCCGCGCGAAACTTTTCACGGTCTTCAGCTTTTTCAATAACGTCTGCACGCGCACCAATCATCTCAACGTTGTATTTCTTGAGAACACCAAGGCGCTCTAAATCAAGTGCGCAATTAAGCGCCGTTTGCCCGCCCATCGTTGGGAGTAGGGCATCAGGTCGTTCTCGTGCGATAACTTTTTCTACAAATTCTGGCGTTATTGGCTCAACATAGGTGGCATCAGCGAGCTCAGGATCGGTCATGATCGTCGCTGGATTGGAGTTGACGAGTATGACGCGGAAGCCCTCTTCCTTGAGGGCCTTGACGGCCTGAACGCCGGAGTAGTCGAACTCACAGGCTTGACCAATGATAATGGGACCAGCGCCAATAATGAGAATTGAATTAATGTCCGTTCTTTTCGGCATATACCCGCTCGCGCAATTAAAACCGCGCAGCCATTTGCTAGCGCGGGATCGTCAAAAATTAAATTGGTGGCTAAAGCGATTTCTTATGTTAATCCGACCGCAGTGAAAAGGGGTGATTGCTCACAAGTCGTAATATCCGAGAAAATCACGCCTTAAAAATCAGCTTTGCGTTCTTCACTCAGCTTTCGCTTGGAGACCGATAGCCTGTAATATGGTCTGCAACGAAGGGATTGGTTTTGCGTTCAGCGGCAAAGGTGGACATTTCGCCATGCCCCGGAACAAAACGAACGTCTTCTCCCAACGGCCAAAGCTTATCTGTAACTGATCTTATCAATGCGTCATGGTCGCAAAGGGGAAAGTCAGTTCTGCCAATAGAGCCGGCGAACAGGACATCCCCTACAAAAGCCAAATTCTTATCGCGCTGAAAGAAAATGACATGGCCGGGCGCGTGGCCTGGTGTGAAATAAACCTCGAAGCGAATGCCATCAATCTCAAGGGTATCACCCTCATCAAGGAACCGATCAGGCTTACAGTTGTCGCCAACTTCGATGCCATATTGCTTACCAATGGCTTCTATTTGGTCGAGCCAAAAGACGTCTTCTTTATGAGGACCCTCAATTGGCGCACCGGTACGACGTTTGATTTCTTCTGCGCCACCGGCATGATCCACATGGCCATGGGTTAGCCAAACCTTTTTTATGTCAGCGTCCATCTGTTTGGCCACTGCCATAATTCGATCGACCTCGCCGCCTGGGTCAATCACGACTGCGGCTCCGGATGGTGCTCGGACAATTGAACAGTTCTGTTGGAAAGGGGTAACTTGCACCAATTGAACTTGGAAAGAGGGAGTGGATCCCGATGATGCCTCTGCTGATTGGTCGCTCATTCGTTGTTTTTCCACACCATTTCTAAGCAGCCTTTCGTAGACTACCGACAAATTTGGTAAAAACACCAAAGCTGTCTTGGGGGCCGGGTGACGCTTCTGGGTGATGCTGCACCGATGACGCTGGGGCATCCTTTAATCGAATACCGCAATTGCTGCCATCAAAAAGGGACGTAAATGTCGGTTCGACATTGTCGGGGAGGGTGGTTTCATCGACCGTAAAGCCGTGATTCATCGACACTATTTCTACGCGGCCGGTTGCGTGATCCTTTACAGGGTGATTGGCCCCATGATGCCCTTGGTGCATCTTTAAAGTTTGTGCGCCGACCGCAAGTGACAGAAGTTGATGACCAAGGCAGATACCGAGAATTGGAATTTTCTTCTCAATTAACCCATGAATCACGGGTGTGGCAAAAGTAGCCGTAGCCGCGGGATCCCCAGGCCCATTGGAGAGAACGACCCCATCGGGATTAAGAGCGGTTACGTCGGCAATTGTCGTTTGGGCTGGCACAACAGTGACCCTGGCACCCGCCGACGCCAAGAGACGCAGAATGTTTTTCTTCACGCCGTAATCGATAACAACAATATGAGGAAGGTCCGAAGCGACTTGCATTCCATATCCATCACCCCAAGCCCAAGCCGTCTCATCGTGAGCAAAGGCCTCCAAGGTGGCGACGGTGCTTGCAAGGTCGGCCCCTTCTAACCCCTGCCATTCCTTTGCTTTTTTGACGAGTGCCGTTTCATCAAAAGCACCCCCTACATTATGTGCAATGACGGCATGAGGCATTCCATTCAGGCGGATGCTGTTTGTCAACGCACGGGTATCGACACCTGCGATTCCAATAATCCCGCGTCTTTTCAACCAAGTATGAAGGTCGAGGCGGGCACGGTAATTCGATGGGCTTGTTGCATTCATCCGCAAAATAACACCCCGCGCGGCGCTCGAAGCTTGCTGCGAAGAGAATTCTCTATCGTCATCATTGGCCCCAACATTGCCAATATGAGGGAATGTGAATGTTATAATCTGGCCAGCATAGGATGGATCCGTGAGGATTTCCTGGTATCCAGTCATTGACGTGTTGAAGCATACTTCCCCGACGGCGTGGCCGGTGGCCCCAAGCCCTAAGCCTTTGAGAACTGTGCCATCGGCGAATGCAATCAGTCCGGTGGCGTCAGGAGCCAGTGCTTGACTTGTTTTCATGGAAGACTATTTCCACCTCTTTAGCAATTGCTTCACAAGCAAATAACGATTGGTGGATCACACTCGGTGATCTTGTGGAATAAAGGGCCGGTCGACTAAACCGTCAAGCACCGTTTTTGAGAAAAGACACTGTTTTTTGGTTCGAAATGGTCATAGACCCCTGAAATATCGAAAATTGAGAGAAAACACGCATGCTGCGCAAGAAAATAGACACAGCGTTGAAAGCAGCAATGAAAGCGCGCGATGACAAGGCAAGAGTCTCGACGCTTCGTCTGATCAATGCAGCGATAAAAGACAGGGATATTGCGGCACGATCAGAAGATCGTTGCGACGGTATCACTGATCCTGAAATCTTTTCGATACTATCGAAAATGGTCAAGCAAAGAGAAGACAGCGCTCAAGCCTACGATAGTGGTTGCAGACCCGATCTTGCTGAGAAAGAAAGGGTAGAGATTTCTGTCATTCAGGAGTTTCTCCCGAAACAAATGGACGATGCTGCCGTCAAAGAGGTCGTCGATAAAACCGTGGCTGAACTCAATGCAACAAGTCTAAAAGACATGGGGCGCTGCATGGCTCTCTTGAAAGACAGGCATACCGGAGAGCTAGACTTTGGAAAAGCGGGCGCCCTTATGAAAAAGGTGCTTGGCGCCGGATAAAGCGAAAGACCGGCGAGTTGCCGTGCATTCTACCGCCGTGTTCCGCTTCCAATCGAAGTGACAACGCTCGAGTATTCTTTAGTACTGTTTGTATTTGGATTGAAAATCCCGCTGATAGCTTGTGTCGTAACGTTTTATATTGCCATTAATTGTGACATATGAGGAATAGAAGCAACATTGTTCATCCATTGAAATATCTATTCAAAAACGGTTCTTTACAGAAGAAAGTTCATTAGAACGAGTAATGCCACGGTTTAATCCTGAATATCTTGATGAATTAAAAGCACGGCTTAGACCTTCCGACGTCATAGGAAGGCATGTTCAACTCAAAAAGCGTGGCGCCCTTTGGTGGGGGTTGTCACCATTTAAAACTGAAAAAACACCCTCGTTTGCTGTCAACGATGAGCGTCGGTCGTATCACTGTTATTCAACGGATAACCATGGCGACATCATAAAGTTTCTGCAAGAAACTCAAAATCTTTCTTTTGTTGAAGCTGTAACACGCCTCGCCGGAGACGCAGGAATGGAAATTCCGGCTGACGATCCGCGTGCGGCTGATAAGGCAAAGGAAAGAAAAGGACTGGCGGATGCATGCGTTGCAGCTGCCGCATTTTTCTCTGCGATGTTAAAACGTAGAGAGGGAACGCATGCGTTAGACTATGTGCGCAGGCGTGGCATAAGTGAAAAAGCGCTTGCTGATTTTACTATTGGCTATTCGCCACGAGACCGACGCGCACTGACAGACTATTTGATCAATAAGGGCTATGCCGAAAGTCAACTGGTTGAGGCTGGATTATCGATAAAACCGGATGACGGGGGACGGGCATTTGATCGCTTTCGTGATAGGGTGATGTTTCCGATCACAGGAACACGCGGTGAAGTCATCGCCTTTGGCGGACGGGCCCTCGATCCAGCAGCAAAAGCGAAATACCTCAACTCACCCGAAACACCGATTTTTCGCAAAAGTGAGGTTCTCTATAATTATGAGACGGCGCGCGGCGCCACGGCGCGTAATGCACAAAAGCTTCTGGTTTGCGAGGGATATATGGACGTTATTGCCCTTGCCGATGCCGGGTTTAAAGGCGCCGTTGCCCCCTTGGGGACAGCGCTTACAGAAAAGCAAATCGGATTGCTTTGGCGCCTCCAAGATGAACCTGTGTTATGTTTTGATGGGGATGAAGCTGGAAAAAAGGCGGCCTATCGGGCCGTGGACCGGGCCATACCATCACTAAAACCAGGAAAATCTCTATCCTTTGTATTTTTGCCCGATGGCAAAGATCCTGACGATATTGTTCGCGAGGGTGGGCCAAAGGCATTTAGCGATATCCTTGGATGTTCTTCGCCATTGGTCGACGTTCTGTGGCGACGAGAAGCTGAAGTTTCGTCACTGAATACGCCTGAGCGCAAAGCTGCGTTTCGAACGCGACTTCGGGCTGTGGTGAAGGGAATCGCTGATCCGGACGTACGCAATGCCTATGCGGCTGAAATTGTCGCACGCTTTCGCGCTGACGGAAGCGGATCTCGTGGACAGGAGCAAGTCCCGCAAGGCCGACCGTTTCAAGGGGCGCAATCCTTCGGGAAAAGACAGGTTTATCGCTCGGACCATGATCGACGGTTGCAAGCGTCAAAAATGACAGACGATTTGAAATCGTTGAATTCATCTTTAGGGGTCAAATTGGAATTTCGGCGTGAAGCGACGCTGGCCCTTGCCGCGGTTCGGCACCCATCCCTTATACTTGAGCATGAAGATACGGTATTAAATCTCAAATTTAGCTCGAATTCCGTCGAACTGTTGATTTCGGACATCATTGCCGCGATTCTTATTGATCCTGACCTTGACAGCGAGGGCCTTACAGCTCATGTGCAAAAAACGTCGTCGGCGAAGTTTTTGGAGTCTCTACTCGAAAATGAGTGGCTCAATACACAATCATTCCTCCGCCATGACGCCGAACTGAGCGATGTAAAGGCCGGTTGGCATGATGCTTTGCGTCTCCAACTGTTAGCGACAAGTGCGAATGCCGAGATTATTGATTCGGCATCAAGGCTGTTCGGTGAGGATGATGCAACCGGAAATGAAGAAGTCTGGAAAGCCGTCACTGCGGCCAGGGAGGCATTGGCCAATACAGAACCGAATAGTCATAAGCAAACCCCAGCAAATGACGGGATGCATCCAACTGTGTGTAATGAGGAAACAACAACCCCTGAGACGGACGATGACCTCTTAAAAATACTAAAACGTGCCAAAGGGCGTTTTAAGTGACCAACGCTCTAAAAACCTGATTGGTTTAAGAGGACAGAGGCCAACTGCAAAGGGCCAGGTTTAAAATGGCGGTCATTGGCAACAATGTTAACGCAACAGGCCAATACAAAACACATTGGCATGGACTGACCGGGTGATTGAATCTGACCGGGTAAAAGGAAAGCAATAATGGCGACAAGCACCGCAAAAGAGACCCAAGAGACGGAAGCAGCCGATGGCCCGATCCTCGATCTCACTGATGGCGATGTCAAGAAACTCATCAAGACAGCAAAAGCGCGCGGCTATGTTACTTATGACGAATTAAACTCCATTTTGCCATCAGAAGAATTCACCTCTGAACAAATTGAAGACGTTATGGCTCAGCTTTCTGAGATGGGCATCAATGTTGTTGAAAATGAGGATGAGGACGACGAAACAGAAGCAAGCGGCGAAAATAACGCCCAAGCGAGTAAGGCGCTCGTCAAAAAAGAGGAGAAAGGCGGCAGTGTCGTCACGACAAATACGTCGGCTTCCAATGATAGAACTGACGATCCCGTCAGAATGTATCTGCGGGAAATGGGGTCTGTGGAATTGCTCTCTCGCGAGGGCGAAATTGCGATTGCTAAGCGAATAGAGGCGGGGCGTGAGACGATGATCCGCGCGCTTTGTGAATCGTCACTAACCTTCGAAGCGATTTCCGTGTGGCGCGATGAACTTCAAGAGGGGCGTGTTCTTCTCAGAGATATTATTGACCTTGATGCAACTTATGGCGGTGGCCCTGAGTCTCGTCCTGACATGACCCAGCCAGAGGTCGCAGCCCGCGTTCAACGTGAAGAGGCCGAAAAGGCTGAAAGCGGCGAAGAAGAAGAGGACGAATTCGACGAAGGTGCACTTTCTTTGTCGGCTATGGAGGGAGAGCTCCGCGAAGAGGTGATGGAAAATTTTGATGCAATTTCTGAGGATTATAAGAAATTGCGTCGCCTTCAGGATATCATGATCGAAGAACAGCTTCAGGGTGCTGATCTATCGGCTGCGCAAACGCGCCGCCTCAAGAAACTCCAAAAGGATATCGTAGAGCGAGTGCGCGCGGTTCGTTTGAACAACCAGCGTATTGAAGCGTTGGTTGGCCAGCTTTACGACATCAACAGACGATTGATGGCGCTGGAGGGAAAACTCGTTCGTCTCGCTGACAGTCATGGTGTGAACCGAAAGGAGTTTCTTGGCGAATACCTTGGAGCCGAGTTAGACCCTGAATGGCTCGATCGTATCAACCAGAAAACGACAAAGGGTTGGCAGAATTTCATAGAACGCGGAACGAACCAGATTGTTGCTATTCGTGATGAGGTGGGAAACCTTTCTACTGAAACTGGACTGACTGTCTCAGATTTTCGTCGCATTGTTCAAACGGTTCAAAAGGGTGAACGCGAAGCTCGGATTGCAAAAAAAGAGATGGTGGAGGCGAATCTTCGGCTCGTCATTTCAATTGCTAAAAAATATACCAATCGCGGCCTACAGTTCCTTGATCTTATTCAGGAAGGTAATATTGGCCTGATGAAGGCAGTCGATAAGTTCGAATATCGTCGCGGATATAAGTTTTCAACCTACGCGACATGGTGGATCAGGCAGGCCATTACGCGTTCAATTGCAGACCAAGCAAGGACGATCCGTATACCCGTTCATATGATTGAAACGATTAATAAAATCGTCCGCACCAGTCGTCAGATGCTGCATGAAATAGGACGCGAGCCCACGCCAGAAGAACTCGCAGAAAAGCTTTCCATGCCATTAGAAAAAGTTCGGAAGGTGATGAAGATTGCAAAAGAACCCATTTCTTTAGAGACGCCTATTGGTGATGAAGAGGACTCTCATCTGGGCGACTTCATCGAAGACAAAAATACCGTTCTGCCCATCGATGCTGCGATCCAGTCCAATCTTCGGGAAACAACAACCCGTGTGCTGGCGAGCCTAACGCCAAGGGAAGAACGTGTCCTGAGAATGCGTTTTGGTATTGGTATGAATACAGATCATACTCTTGAAGAAGTTGGCCAACAGTTCTCTGTTACAAGGGAGCGCATCCGCCAAATTGAGGCCAAGGCGTTGAGAAAATTGAAGCATCCGTCTCGAAGTCGGAAGCTTCGCAGTTTCCTCGATAATTAAACGGTATCAAATCGGTCTGAAGCCTTGTTACCGTTTTGGTGATTCTGCCCTCTTGGAAAATGATCAAACCTCCTAGCGCTTTATCTAAGCGTTTTCATCATGCTGGCCTTTCATGTTGTCATTGCTGCGACGCAGCAATGGCGCGAAGATTGCTTATTTAAGGGCATTGCTAACTTGAGGGAGTTTGATTAAACTTCTTAAGATTGGGTAACTTTCACATCAAAAAAATAAAAACGTGGAAGTGTTTGGAGGAATTCGATGCAATCGTTCTTGCATAATTTGTGTACGGCAGGCATTTGTGGTGTTTTGCTCAGTGTTTCCGTTGTCGCAATTTTGCTACTGTCAGCTATATTGGGCGCTCCGGTGATAGAACAGCTCGATTAACTCTGCTGCTTAGAACTGCTCTTGTTATAAAACTTTGTAATCCAATTCCTTGGGCGTAAATGGCTGCGCTTAGGATTTTACAAAAGCGTTTTCTGCTGGCATAGAATGCGTTTCGATCGTAACTGTCCGGTCTCATGTTTTATTTCATCCGCAAACCGATCACCCTTGGTGTTCTTTTCGCCTTAGCTCTCGGCGTTCTGTACGTTGGAGTCAAAGGTTACAAAGACGGTGCTGAATTCGGTCTTTTCCGGCGTCCCGGCGAGCTGTTTCTTGACAACAATTTGGCGACAAACCGGTTTGGTGATCCTGAAAAAGGGCTTCATCAACTAATTGAATATGCTGAAAATTCAGCGTCTTATCAGCCTATTTTTAATACTAAAAACCTAGATCAGTGGTCCGGTGATCCTGAGCTTTGGCGCGTTGCGAGCGGGCAAATTATTGGAACAGTTGTCAATCCTTTGCGTGACAACTCGTTCCTCATTCATGAAGAAACAGTCGACGATTTCATTTTGACCCTAGCGTATAAGCTGTTGCCGAGTGACACAAATAATAACACTGGTATTCAGTATAGGAGCCGTATCGTCGATGCGTCGTCATTTATCGTTGCTGGGATGCAAGCGGACATACATCACGGTGTTTCTACACCCTTGAAAATAAATTTTGGCGGCCTTCTTTACGACGAAAGAGGGCCACGGGGGATCATAGCAAAATCAGGCCAGAGAGTTTGGGTCGGCAAAAATGGTCTGAGGCATGTTTTGCCATTGCAAAGTTCGCAGAGAAATATTGAAGCATCATACAAATTAGACGACTGGAATAGTGTCAGGGTCATCGCTTGTGGTCGCCGAATGATACATGAAATCAACAATCACATTACAGTTGATGTTATTGATGATCTGGAAGAGCGCGCCACAGAAGGTGTTATTGCGTTGCAGTTACACGTTGGTGACCCATACAGTGTTGCCTTCAAGGATTTATCACTATCAAAAGATATAGCGACCTCTGGACTTTGCGAGAGCTATCGTTAAAACAATTACCAACATTAAAATTATATAGCGTTCAGAAAAACTGATTTTTTCCAGCTATTCGATGCACTTAGTGCATGCTTTGCTTGTTAGAGAATAAGCCAGTGAAATATTGGCATTGACACGCTGGCACTTCCCCTTATGGAGTGCTCCGATAATGTTAAGAGTTCGATGCAGATGCATCTCATAGGGAGACGTGATACCAAACACTGCTTTATAGCTAGACGAAAATATTTGGTGTTGTTCCCAGTACAAAATTTTGACTTTGACTTGATCTATCGTTGTGAGACGAACGATCAATGAAATGGTCAGAATAAACCGGATAGCTCAAATGAGTTGGATGGTGAAATAGCAAAAAATGACCAAAATTAGGAAACGGTCTTAAGGAGAGAATTGATGTCTGTTGACGGAAACTGGAATCTTTCAATGAAAACCCCAATGGGTGAGCAAAATGGGACGCTTACACTGAAGTCTGATGGCGGCGCATTAAGCGGTGAAATGTCTGGCGCCACTGGTAGAGCTGACCTCAAAGACGGCACTGTAGACGGCGGCAAAGTGGCATGGAAAGCCGACATTACCTCGCCAATGCCGATGACGTTAGAATTTGAAGGTGAAGTTGACGGTGACACGATTAGCGGAAACGTTAAGCTTGGATCGTTCGGCAACGCAACATTCTCTGGCGCACGCGCCTAAGCTTTACGATTTAAGCTAACGCAATCGATGAGCGCTGCTTCCGTTGGGTCGCAGCGCTTTTTTTGTTGTAATCGAGATAATTCTGCGTCTTAACGGACTAAAAGTATTTGCTTTTTAAGAATACCTGCGACGGACCGTACCTTTAAGGCTTCAATGTCTTATCAAGCCAAGCGGTCGTTGCTACATGCTTCTTATGACCGTACTCCTAGACCTTCATAAACAAATTACAAAAAGCGATGAAACGCCTTCATTGCGTCATCCGGAGAAACAAAATCGACCGGATACGCCAATAGCGCGTAAACCTTCTTGGATCCGCGTAAAAGCCCCGACGTCTAAGGGTTTTGCCGAAACAAAAGCGATCGTTCGCACGAAAAAGCTTCATACCGTTTGTGAAGAGGCTGCCTGTCCCAATATCGGGGAATGCTGGGAGAAAAAACATGCGACCATGATGATCATGGGCGATACCTGCACGCGTGCTTGCGCTTTTTGCAATGTTAAGACCGGTTTGCCGTCCGCTCTTGACCCCGAAGAGCCGGAAAACGTGGCGAATGCGGTCGCAGAAATGGGCCTCAATCACGTTGTTATTACGTCTGTTGATAGAGACGATCTCACAGACGGCGGCGCTGAGCATTTCGCATCCGTTGTTACAGCAATTCGAGCGAACAACCCGAACACAACAATCGAGATTCTCACCCCTGATTTTCTAAGGAAAGAGGGGGCCGCTGAAGTCGTTATAGCGTCCAAGCCCGATGTTTTTAATCATAACCTCGAGACTACCCCGCGGTTATACTTAGCAGTCCGGCCCGGATCTCGATATTTTCACTCCCTAAGGCTCTTGGAGCGGGTGAAAGAATGCGATCCAGAAATGTTTACAAAGTCCGGTATTATGGTTGGACTTGGCGAAACAAAACAGGAAGTGATGCAGGTCATGGACGATATGCGTTGCGCCGGCATCGATTTTATTACGATTGGCCAGTATTTGCAGCCAACGCGGAAACATGCGGCAGTCGAACGTTTTGTTACTCCCGAAGAATTTAAATCCTACGAAGCCATTGCGAGAGCAAAGGGCTTTTTGATGGTGTCTGCTAGCCCTCTGACGCGGTCTTCGCACCATGCCGGTGACGATTTCGCAAAATTGCAAGCCGCTCGCCGCGCGAAGCAGGGTTGAGTTTACTTTTATGCCAAGACGGGAGACAAAAACCCGCGTTCCTTTTACGCCGGCCCAAATGTTCGACCTCGTTGCTGACGTCGAATCCTATCCCAGCTTTATTCCTTGGTGTCAGGCGTTGCGGATCATCTCTCGACCAGATTCTGAACAGAAAGGGGTGGAGCGGTACTTAGCTGATATGGTTGTTGGGTTTAGACTTTTTCGCGAGCAGTTCCGGAGCGATGTTCTTCTGAACAAAGACGAAAAACTGATTGATACCCGCTATGTGCGTGGTCCCATGCGTCACATGCGCAATCAATGGCGCTTTGAGGATGACGGGAAGGGGGGCGCAATCGTTAAATTCGAAATAGACTTCTCGTTCAAAAATCCGCTGCTACAAGGCGCTGCACAAACGTTTTTTGATGAAGCATTTTCAAAAATGGCGAGCGCCTTTGAGAAGCGCGCACATGAGGTTTATGGGAGTCAAAAACCGATTTGACAATTACTGATCAAGCTCAACGCTCACAGTAAACATAAAATCCCATAGCAGCTGTTAAAGACATATTTGAATACGAAAAACAGGGCAATATCGAGCGCCAATAGTGCGGACATAATAGGCAAGCCAAGATGGCGGACGATAAGCCAAATCCCACCTTTTGTTAGGTGTGGCGCGGGAAGGGTGAGACCTTTGACCGAGCCTTTAGTGGCAACTTGCTTATGGGTTTGTTTTTCAAAGCGAACCATCGCTATACATTATTATATGTCGTCAGAAATCGCAAAATCACTGCACCAGACAGCGCCGGTTTCTGCCCAATGGATGGGCGATGAGGACGCACTTGCTCCGGGCGATGACGGCTTGAGTATTGAATGGAATGCGGCATCGGTGAACGAGTGGAGACGTTTGTTTGAAAGCGTTCCTTACGCCGCTTATCAACAGGCCTATGCCTACGGGGCCGTGATTTCAAAAGTAGGCGGAGAAGTGCACCGCGCGATTATTCGTTGCGGAGGCCAACCAATCGCCTTGGCACAGATTCAGGTCCGCCGCTTTTGGGGGCTGGCTACGCTTGCAACAATCCTTCGCGGTCCAGTCTGGCTGGAGCCGGAGAATAAAATTTCTAATACAGCGAAACTATCAGCTTATAGGTTGATCAAAACGACGTTACCGATCAGAGGGTTAAAGGCGCTTCTGGTGATGCCAGAAAGCGATCAATCGAATCTTGAGAGTGAAGCAAACTTGGTCCGCGTTGTAAGTGCGTATCATACCGTTCTGATTGATCTCAGTGCTGACGAGGAGGTTCTCCGCAAGCAACTTGATGGCAAATGGCGAAATCGATTAAAGGCCGCAGAAAAAGCAAACATTGACATCAATCGTGTCGGTCAAAAACCATCCGACTATCAATGGATTTTAGAAGAAGAACGCGCGCAACAGGTTCGCGCCGGGTACAATGCGTTGCCGTCAGGCTTCACGATAATGTTTCACCAAGAGGCAGGCACTAACGCCGTGATTGCACTAGAAGCAAGACTCGGAACCGATCGCCTTGGCGCCGTTTTGTTCCTTCGTCATGGCCAGGCTGCGACCTATCATATTGGGTGGGCCAGCGAGGCGGGAAAAGCCGTGAATGCACATAATTTGCTTCTTTGGCGTTCCATGCTGATCTTGAAAAATAAGGGGGTCGGGATACTCGATTTAGGTGGATTGGACACCAATCAGCGCCCCGGTATTGCCCGGTTTAAATTGGGAACCGGCGGTCGATTATTTTCTCAATCTGGGGCGTATTGCTTAGATCCAAGCCCTTTGTAGGCAGCAAATCACGGGCTTACTAGCTACTGAGCCACCTGTGATGACGCGACCATGCGACGACTTAATTTATCAAGATTTCCGTCGTATACGCTTACCATGAACAAAACTGTTACAATAATCACTGATCCGAAAATCAAACCCGTCGCGATTTGGCTCTTTGTGATGGCCGTTCTTATCGCTGGAATGGTCGCAGTCGGAGGCGCAACTCGGCTGACGGACTCAGGTCTTTCGATAACAGAATGGAAGCCCGTCTCGGGTGCATTGCCCCCGATGAGTGATGTTCATTGGCAAAGCGAATTTTCAAAATATAAGTCGATTCCAGAGTATTCTGAGGTTAATGCCGGTATGTCACTTGATGCGTTCAAGGTCATCTATTGGTGGGAGTGGGGGCATAGACTGTATGGAAGATTTCTTGGTTTTGCCTTTCTCATCCCACTGATCATTTTCGCAGCGATGGGTCGTATCAATCGTAAATTAGGATCACGCCTTGGCTTATTTTTTATACTCGGAGGCTTTCAAGGGTTTTTAGGGTGGTGGATGGTTTCATCGGGCCTGGTTGATCGCGTTGACGTCAGCCAGTATCGATTGGCCGCTCATTTGGCGTTAGCAATAGCGCTTTTCGCTGCTATCCTATGGACAGCGCTTGATCTCATAACCGAGAGGCGCGCCATTCCGTTACCGTCAGCGCCCTATGCCATCACCCTAGTTATTGGGGTTTACGGACAAATCATCCTCGGCGCGTTCGTTGCGGGATTGCGTGCCGGCACAGCGTACAATACCTGGCCTTTGATGAATGGGCGGTTTGTCCCAGAGGGCTATTTTGAAGGTGTGCCAAGATTTCAAGGCCTATTCGAGTCAATGGCAGCTGTACAATTCAATCATCGCATTGGGGCCTATGTTTTGCTCGCAGTTGCCGCAGTCACGGTATGGAAATATCGGACATCTGAAAATGGTGTTAGGTATATGGCCGTCTTGGCCGCTATTTGTTTGCAAGCGGCGCTTGGCGTATGGACGGTCCTTACCATGACGCCAATTAGCTTGGGGCTCGCGCATCAACTAGGTGCTCTTACGACTTTAGCGCTTGCATTGCTAGCGGCGCATGGAAGCTATAACACAGGCCTTCATTTTCCTTCTCCGAAAGTAGGATTGATGTTTAAAACACCGTCATCTTCCTCAATCGGATAAGGAGCACGCGGATTAAGAGGAAACTCAACGGGCAAGGATAGGGCGCTGAGAACACTATTCCAAGGCACGATCCTTACATAAGATGCAGAAGAATTATCAACCGAACGACCGGACGGGTCATTTAGACCATTCTCGGTATACGCAGGCCCGGGGCCTGCGACCGCCACAGCGCCGCCGCGGTAGACGGCGCCAAAATTTCCAAAGCCCATTCCAAATGCGGTGCTCGCAGTGTGGTCGACATAGTCGAACGACCCAGAAAAACGATAACGGCCACGGCTATCGCCATCGGGACTGATCAACGTTATTAGTCCGTTATCATGCGCCACACTGATTAAGACGCCGGCAGTATTAGAACCAGAAGTAAGAGAAGCTTTCTGAACCGATGGCTCGTCTAAGACCGCAAATGATGGTTCGTTATCAAGCGGCGCTCTCGGGGTTAGATCCAACGCCATTATTGAATAGTCAGTTTGATGGATCCGATTGAGACGACCATCGCTAAAGAGAAATATGCCGCCGTCTTTTGATGCCGTCCAAACGCGTGCGCTGCTAGGGTCAACCGTACAATCAACGCCGTTACGATGGGAAACGGATTCCATTATTTTGATAATAAATTTGTCTACTGAATTTTTTTCTAGATCTAGCGCTATGAATTTGTCGTCACTAATTACAAAGAGAGCGAGGGCATCGTTTTCAATATTGCCCCCACAGACTTTGTCGATATTTTTGATGTCTGGTACGTTTAACGATCCAAAAGCCTTGAACTGCCTAGAAGTATTATCTATTTCGTAGAAATTGATTGCCGGGCCCGACTGGTTGCTGGTTACGGCATATGCCTGAACGTTGCTGGGGCTGTCATTTCGCGCACCAGAAGCATTATCTCTATACAGCTGATAGACAACGTGTATTGACGCCAGTGAAGCGTCTGATTTGATCGTTGATACTTCCGAAAAATATTCAAAGTCAAATGCTTTGAGACCATCATCGCTTGCTGTAATTATAAGACTATTGAACGGCAACGTTGGATGAACCCAATAATCGATATCCGATACACGTTTGTCTTTGAGAGGAATGACGTCTGCAATCACCACACT
Source organism: Pseudomonadota bacterium (assembly GCA_039025235.1). GTDB lineage: Bacteria > Pseudomonadota > Alphaproteobacteria > Caulobacterales > Parvularculaceae > MED-G105. The sequence goes on along the minus strand of JBCCOS010000008.1, from coordinate 172,800 downwards.
AGTAGCGTCCATGTCCGAATGTGCATTTTCCTCCGTTTGCGTGTTTTCTTCTGTGTTTGGCGAACTTTTTGTGGTTGTCACTAGATCTAAAATTGGCTGAGCAGCTTTCTCAAGGCGGTCACACCCAGAAAATAACCCTAGCGATAAAATTAGGACCAATAAGCGAAGCCTTAAATCAAAATCTAACGTGTGACGTACAAACATGGATAAATTGACCAAAATCAAAAGTGAAACAAACAGACAGTTCAACCAATATAATGGTATTCCAATACGATGACAGCTCACAACCCGTAAACATTACTCACTGTTTGAGAATACAAAAAATAGGCCGCCGACATACATGATTTATCACCCATATGATTAAACTGGCTTCCATTGAATAAGTGAGGCATATAAGCGGTCAGAGTTTCATTTTAATTTGATAACACTTTAAACGCTTAAATAGACGTCATGAACAAGCAAGTAATTTGGCTCTTGGGGCTTGGTGGTACAGTCTCGATGACAAGCGACGCTAACGCCAGTGTCCGTCCGACGCTCGGAGCACAACAAATCATTGACGGTATATCTTTATCGTCAGATGAGATAGATTTGTTTGCTGAGGACTTTCTCAAGCTTCCTAGCGCGAGCTTGAGTTTAAACGATGTCATCTCATTGGCCAAACGCATTGATGATTTAGCCGATGAAGGCGCTTCAGGAATTGTCGTAACACAAGGCACTGATACGCTTGAGGAGGTTGCCTTTGGCCTCAGCCTTTTACTCGGTCAGCGTATTCCTGTTGCCTTGTCCGGTGCCATGCGAAACCCAAGTCAGTTGGGTGCGGACGGTCCTGCTAATATTGCCGCTGCATTAAAATGGGTTACGTCCTCGGCAGCTGCAAATACCGGTGTGACAGTGGTCATGGATGATGAAGTACACGCCGCACGTCATGTACAAAAAATGCATACCCATCGTATTCGGTCATTTGCTTCACCCGGTCCCGGACCGATTGGCGCAATTGTCGAAGGCACGCCGCATATGTGGACGACCGAAAAAACCGCTTCATATCGTTTGCCAAGTTTGAATGACGACGTTCATGCTGCGCCAGTGCTTATTGTTCAGGTTGCGCTTGGTGACACGCCCGTTCTTTTGGAAAATGCTGAAGCACTTGGTTATCGCGGGATCGTCATAAATGGCATGGGTGCTGGGCACGTACCGTCCGAATGGGTGCCAGTTATAGAGAGAGTTGCCGCTAGGCTTCCTGTCATCTTGGCATCGCGTATTCACGAGGGGCCGGTGTTATCTTCGACATACGGATTTTCGGGATCAGAGAAGGACTTGCTTGAACGTGGTGTGATTTCAGCCCAAGATTTAAATGGCCTAAAAGCCCGAATTCTTTTGTCGTTTGCATTGGCAACACATGACGATAAGGACGATTTGCGAAGTACTCTTCAAAATGTGATCTCATCATCAGGACGATCTCAAGTCGATTAGTTTGTGTCCAGCGACTAAATACTATGTTCGCTTTCCTGAAAAGCGAACATTTAAGTTTAGGTGCTACATATCCATTTGGTCACACAGATTATGACACCCCTTTCAGCCTCGACAAGCATATGTCCCACAGAAACCCGATGTGATAGTGGTTATAATTTAAACGACCTACAAATTACACTCAATCAAATTATTATTCTAGAGCTTTTTGCGTTCCGATGGAATCGGAACGCCGCTCTAAGTCCTTGTTTGGTCGGTCGAACAATTGTTCGACCTATTGCCGAGTTGATGGACGGGGAACCATCAACCGATCAAACTTATCGGCGAAGCGCTCTAGAAACCTAGCGCTATAGAACATCACATTCACTACGGATACGTCGGTATATTTTACGCGCGTGGTCATAAGCGTCTTTCGCCTCAGCGCGTTCTTCGGTTCTAATCCGATATGACTTCTCGTTCCATAATATGTCTAAGCAATCGAGCAACCATTGGGCGCTACGCCGCGACGCTCGTACCGGCTTATCGCCAATGGTTACATAAATTGGGTTTGTATGTCCCGAAGGCAATATCCGCAAAGCGACCCAAGAGCTGCGCTCAATTGGGATTGTAAACTGAAAATCACGTAGTTTTCCATCAGCAAGCACCGCTTTTGTGAGCACCGGCAAACCGTTAATGATCACTTCAAGTGGGACCGTTCTGGTACCCTCGATCCGCGCACGTTCCAGATGCCAATAAAGGTATTTTGGTGTCTCGGTATTGATATCTGGATCGAACGGCTCCTCATCTAGATAGGCAGCAATCTTTAGGTCTATTTGAACCTCTCCTGGGTCGGACAAAGCAACCGAGTCCTCACCGACAGGACGACCATTGATCGTATAGTCAATAAAATGACTACGGCCATCACCAAAATAAACGCGCCCATTTTTGACGCCTTGTATCCAAGCAGCGTACCCCGCATCACCCGTTGGAGGCGTTTCAAGACCGACATAGGTTCGCCCTGTGCCCACACGTTCATAGCCTGCATCACAGGGAAAATCTGTTTCACCAACCATGCTTATCTCGAATCCGCAATTTAAACTATGGTACCACAAATTCAGTTCCTTCGTTGGCGCCATTTGAGCACCACTGACAAAATCGACGGCGTCGTGCGTTATGTCGACAAAATACTCATTTGCACCGACATCGTTCATCGTCGGCATCTCATAGTTCGGGAGTTCTGACGATTCTACCTCGAAGGCATAGCCAACATGGGCAAACCCAACAACGGCGCCTTGTGATTTTGCCCATCTTAAAACAGGTAGATTCCATGAAGGCCAGTCTTTAATTTCATTTGTGTCAGGAAAGTTTTGATCCTTCAGCCCCAATAAAACAGGATGCCCTGAGTGAGCACTCGGAAAAACCGAAACTTCCAAATCATAACGGATCATACTCTCGTCATCGCGCGGTGTTGATTTTGGTTTAAGCGTGGTATTGTTGGCCTTTTGATAATCCGGATGGCCCAAAGCACCATTGGGTTTGTGAACATGCCCTGTGAAATACTCTTTCTGGTGGTAATAAGATGGCCCCCATATCAACAGGCTTCCAACACTTAGCGCTTCGCCCCGAACGTGGCGGGCCATGGTTGAAGGCGTCACGCCCGGTGTTGGCACTTCATAATGCTTACAACCGGACGGATGGATATGCGTGTCCCCTGGATACCAACCGTGTGCTGCGGCATCGATCCAACGCTTAAGACGAATGTCGATATTTCTCGTGCCATCGCTGCCACCAATTGTGACCGATTGGGTCTCCTTCAAATATTCCGGCCCTCGCCACTGCGTGACAGTGTATTGCCCTGATGGTAAGCGCACGCTCTCGCCATTGGCGCGATAGATTTGCGGTTGAAAACTAAGGTCCGGTTCTAAGCGTTGAAGTACTGATGGATATAGTCTGTTACGCGCATCGCGGATGATGACGTAGGCCGTTGCGCCGACACCGTCCCAGTCTTTGATATCAAGCGTCACATCAGATGCCTTTGTGCTGCGAAAATCAGCCGTGAACCCCCTTTTTTCTGCCGTTACAAGAATATATGGCGCACGGCTTGAATGCGACTGTAAGTAAGCGGATTTTTTCCCTCTATCTCGGCAAAATATTTCGATGATTTTATAATCCAATGGCGCACCGGACAAACCTTCCTGAAGTGGCGGTTCGGCATACATGCTGAAGCCCATCCATTCCTTAGCGATGTCCTCCGGCTTTGCATATCCTTCCAGCAAAGCACCATTTTCGCCCACTGAACCGCTGCCATGAAACGCAAGCTGCCAATCGTTTAACTTCCATTGAACGCGGTTGTTCAATGCTGAGCTCTCAAACGACAGTCCACTTTTTAAGCCAAATGGATTCACTACCCTGATGAGAAACGCACGCCACCCCTGCTCCACCAAAATGCCGTCTGAACCTCCAGCTGTTGACGTTCCTATACCTTGTCGGTTTAGGGAAACAGACATCAGAGTGTAACGGTTTAGAATTTTTTCTGCATCGTGAATGTTTTGATCGGATGACGCACTCGCTAAGGAAAACAATTGTTGTTCGTCTGCATCTGAGAAAGGTGAACCAATGCGTTTCATCGCACCGACGACCCGTAGGACATGCTCAAAGTAAACACTCGGATCAATTTTTGTTGTATCAAGAGAATGCGCCCAAAGAGACCTCGACGGCATAAGCAACGCGCCAGCACCGGCTGCACCAATAATCGATCTACGTGAAAGTCTGCTCAAAAGTCTTCTGTTGTGCTGGTGCATAAAACGTCAAATCCTGCTTGAAGGCTCAAGCTTCATATAACTACGAGTCAATTTACACGATACATTGTTGCATCAATATCTTAGAACCTTTAGTACTTAAATTCATCCTTGCGGGGTTTCTTTAAGCTGTCGAAATGAAGTGGTATATTGAAATAAAATAGCATTTTATGGAAAGTACGCCTACATATAAAAAAGTATTTGGCATCGGTCTAAATAAAACGGGCACCACGAGTCTTGCTTATTGTTTGAAACGCCTCGGGTTCAAACATATGGGTTGTCGTAAGGATCTTCTTGAGGCCCTTGTTCGCAAAGAATACATAAAAATCTTTGCCGAAATTGATAAGTACCAATCATTCGAAGACTGGCCCTACCCGCTAATGTTTAAGGAGTTGTGGGAACGATATGGCGCAAATGCGAGATATATTCTAACCGAACGTGTCTCAGATTCAGTTTGGATTGAGAGTTTGAAGAAGCACAGTTTAAGGACAGATCCTTTGAATCATTGTCGCCTTCTTGCTTACGGTTATAATTATCCCCATGAGAATGAGAATGCCCATCTTTCTTTCTATAATGAGCATAATCAACGCGTGAAGAATTTCTTTGCGTGCGAAGGACGAGCCGAATTTCTTACGGTGCTCTCTTGGGAACGGGGAGATGGGTGGGCAGAGCTATGTCGGTTTTTGGACCTGAAGCAGCCCAACGACCCCTTCCCTCATGAAAATAAAGCCGTTATTCCGGATAATGACATACTTCAAGGCAATTTAGATCGAATTCGTTTTGCGACACGAGATCAATAATATTTTTAGCTTTGCAAGACGTCTGAAAACTATCGAACCTTCATGAATGATCCGCAGCTGTCGGTCTCTATAGAGCCCAACATTTTCTCGTTCGTCGTCCTATCATAATCAGCAAATTAAGTAGTCAAATAAAATGTGCGCTTTATTTTTTTTAACATTGAATATAACGTGTTTTCAATAGGTTGTGATCAATCAGCTACTTTAGCAAGAAACTAACAGAAAACTTTACGACTTCGGATCCGACATGAGTTCAACCATTAAAAAAAATTCCAAACGAAAATCCAAAACAACCAAATTAAAAACGACAAAAAGTCCTAAGACGGCGTCAAAACGTGGTTCAAGCGAAGAACCACAAGAACCTTGGAATAAGGATCGCGTTGTTGGTCAGATGCGGCCTTTCGATCCCGAACAAGCGGCTCACGTCCGCGCTGAGTTGGAAATGCAGGCAGCAAGAAAGCCACTGCGACTCAGGGATATTGCTCTTTTCAACGTTGCTTTGGATGCGATGTGTCGAGCGTCCGAGATTTTATCGCTGCGCGTTCGCGATGTGACCGATCATCTCAACCAAGTTATTGAAGAGTTTGAGGTTTTTCAGGAAAAAACAGGCCGCACAAAGACGGTTACGTTGGGAAAAGATGCGCGTAAATCACTGCAGAAATGGATCGATTTCAGTGAGAAAAAACCAGAAGCTTACCTGTGGTCATCGATCGGCAATCGTAAAAACGGCGATAGGCCATTGTCGCGCATGCAATATAGTCGGTTGGTTAAAGACTGGGCCGCAATTGCGCGGCTCGATCATCGGCGTTTCTCAACACACTCTATGCGACGCACAAAATCAGCACTGATTTACGACCAGACAAAAAACCTGAGGGCATGCCAGCACTTGCTTGGTCACAAAAGCATCGGATCAACGGCGGAATATTTGGGTGTCGATAAAAAAGCCGCCCTTGCCGTTGCGAAACGAATAAAGATCTAAAGCGGATTTGAGCGCCTGAAACGACTGACCCGGAACCATAGTGACCCGTTTCCGACGCTCTCAATTTGCAGGGGTTGGCAGGTTATGGGGTAACGGGATCAAGCCAGCCCCATTTGTCTTCTGTCTTTCCACTGAATAGCCCAAAGAAGACGTCTTGTATTGCTTTCGTGACTTCTTTTTTGTCACTACCGACAGATAGTCGGTCGATCGAGCGAACGGGTGTGATTTCCGCAGCCGTTCCCGTAAGGAACAACTCATCTGCAGCGTAAAGTGCTTCTCGGGCAATAGACTGTTCGACAACCTCTATCCCGAGGTCTGCAGCAATCTGAAATACGCAATCACGGGTGATCCCGGTCAGAATGGAAGCGGCGCCTGGTGGCGTAATAATTCGACCCTTTGAGACAATAAATAAGTTTTCGCCAGCACCTTCCGAAACTGTTCCATCATGGGCGAGGCCAATCCCTTCTGCAAAGCCATTTGCTTTTGCTTCCATTGAAACCAAACGGCTGGATAAATAGTTCCCAGCGGCCTTAACACCAGCAGGAATTGTTCCGGGTGCAGAGCGGCGCCACGATGAAACGCAAACGTCAATCCCATCCTTTAAGCCTTCTTCGCCAAGATATGTTCCCCATGGAAATGCGGCGATTATTAGATCCGTCTCACAGGCAAGAGATGATGGGCCCATCTCACCATAACCAAGAAAAGCAAGGGGACGAATATAGGCGGAGGACAGATCATTTTTTCGTAAAAGGTCTTTGGTCGTCGCCATAAGCGTCTCAACGTCGTACCTCATATCGATGTTGTAGACGCGCGCCGAATACAGAAAACGCTCGAAGTGTTCTCGGTTTCGGAAAACCACTGCGCCTTTATGGGGCGTTTCATAGGCGCGCATGCCCTCGAACACACCAGTCCCATAGTGAAGGCCATGGGACATCACATGGGTTGTGGCTTCCCCCCAAGGAACATAGTCACCATTGCGCCAAATATATTTTGCTTCTTGTATCGGCATTAATCTTCTCTTTCGGGGTACTCGCCAAGTTGTGGAGTTTTTGATTTTACTGAAATTAACCTGAAGACCAACTCTTTACACGACAAAATAGCTTTTCCAAGTCACTACCAATAAAAGGTGTTACGGAATAAGTCTGATGAAGGGTTTTCGTAAAATTCGGTCCTGGCATTTTGCTTGGCATAAGTTCAACACCCACCTCCACTAGAATGGGTCTTTTGTGTTATCGCTTAAGGGCGCAGCAGCAGATCCTTTTAAAATAATAAAGAAAGTTAGCACAATGGCGGGAATGACAGATTTGCTGGATGTTATGCGGCAGTTAAGGGACCCAGAAAGTGGCTGTCCCTGGGACATCAATCAGACATTTCAGACAATTGCCCCCTACACTATTGAAGAGGCCTATGAAGTGGCTGACGCGATCGAACGCGGGGACATGGAAGAGCTTCGCGAAGAACTTGGCGATTTATTGCTCCAGGTCGTCTTTCACGCCCAGATCGCCAGTGAAGCACAGACGTTTGATTTCGACGATGTTGTCGCTGCGATTACGGACAAAATGATCCGGCGCCACCCCCATGTTTTTGGCGATGCGACGGAACGCGATGCAGACGAACAGACCGCCTCATGGGAAACGCAAAAAGCAAAAGAACGAGCGCAGAAAGGCGCCGCTGGAATTTTAGATGACGTTCCCAACAATCTCCCTGGGCTCACGCGTGCGGTAAAACTCCAAAAACGTGCTGCACGCGTCGGATTTGATTGGGATCAGGCGTCGGAAGTTGCAGAAAAAATTAATGAGGAAGTTCAAGAACTCATTGATGCTGCAAGCACTGGTAATCAGAACCATGTCGAAGAAGAATTCGGTGATTTTCTTTTTGTCGTTGCAAATTTAGCCCGGCATTTCAAAATTGATCCGGAGACCGCGTTAAGGCGCGCCAATCAAAAGTTTATTCGACGTTTTGGCCATATTGAAACGGTTCTGGCGGAACAAGCGCGATCAGTTGAAGGGGCTTCTTTAAAGGAAATGGAAAGTCTTTGGCAGCAGGCAAAGACGATTGAAAAGCGAGAAGGAAAATAGATGTTTGTCCTATAGCGGCATGCAATAATTCAACATTTGGCTTTCCGTTATAGGCTATGATCGTCATAGGCTATGGTCATTGCGTCGGTTAACGCAAAAACCGTTGCACACTTTTTACTCAAGGCTTTCAACGAATACAGCTTAGCGCTTTTATTGGTCGCAGCGCAGCCCAAAGGATTGCGTCGGTCTTACCCTCCTAAACCATCAAGAGGCCGAAGTCGCTTTCTCAAAAAGCCGTATAACCCAAGAAAGCAAAAGGCTAGTACGGCTTTTATGGCAAAGTCTATCACCATCCATGCCGCCCAAGGCATACCGCTTGAGCCAAATGTTATTGGATAAAAAAGGACTGTATGAAGACCAAATGCGGCTAGAAGGGCATAGAAAGGCGCTCGCCACCAAATGCCACCACCACGCAGAATATCGTATAAAGCAGCGGCGAAATACTGCCCCACCATCGCCGAAATGGTAAAGCCGAGAACAAACCGTGTCGACGGCATATCACCTGCCTCAATCAGCGGCGCAAGATAGGTGAACTCAGCGAATGCAGCGAGAGCAGCCAAAGCCCAGGACGCCGTTACAACACGGGAGGCCTCTTCCCCGCCAAATCGTCGAGATATAAGAACGATAAACATTGCTCCAAACGCCATAACCAAATGACCATGGGTTAACCACGTGCTGGGGCGAAGCGCAGGAGCATTGATCAAATGATCTATCCCTCGAAATGGAAGATCAATCAAAAGTATCGACGCCAAAATAGTTGGAACCAAAAAACCGCACAGCAATATCAATCGTCCGGCGCCGACAAAAAATTCGACACTGCTGCGAATGAGCCGTTGCAACGGTGTTAATTGGTCCTGCCAATTTTCTGTTGCTGCCGTATGTTCCATAGAGAGCTTTCTAGTTGTGCTCGACTTTCTCTTGGACCGTTATGCTTGGAATCTGCAATGATTGCGCCAAAATGCCTATTGCGGGCAAGTCTCTAGCGACGCGAAACAATTGTATTTTGCAGGCGAAATTAAGCATATATTCCAACTGATTGTCACAGCTGATCCATACAACTTCAGGGTCTCGCTTCGCACGCGCCACGACAGATTTGTAGGTTTAAGCAACAGTTAACGACATGCTGTATAACAAAAAAAAGCAAAGCTATAATCACTCATACTGAATGAGTATGCTCATATTCGTAGATGGGGTCCACGTCAGATATTTTCGGAAAATAAGACCGAAGCAGTGATTAAAAAAAGTCGATGAGTACGCTCATTCCGCGCACATGAAATATCGGACTTTTTGATATTAGACGGCCTGAAGGGAAATGACTGATCGGGCCATGCCTAATTAGCAATGCGAATGAGAAGCCGGTGCGTCGCTTTCGCCAAGATTTTCGTTAGCCGCAAAACGTTTTAGACTAAGATTTAGCGTCTCAAAGAGCAGCAACGCACAGATCTGAGACGAATTTTAAATAGAAACCATGGATCTAACAAACTCCCGCGTCGCGAAAACTAAGAGGCCTTAGCGAGCTCTCGCTTAACCTTCCGGGCTGTTTGCGACAAAACTTGCTCATCAGCTTTGGTAAGAAAAGCGTCCAAACCGCCAACATGATCAACGGTCCGAAGCGCAGCGGCCGTTATTCTGAGCTTAACGCCCCGACCAAGCTTATCGCTATGGAGCGTAACATCACACAAATTCGGCAGAAACCGTCTTTTGGTTCTGTTATTTGCGTGGGAAACATTGTTACCAGACATGGGGCCCACACCTGTTAATTCACACCGACGCGCCATAATCGACTATCCTATTAAATTCACGGATCTAATATATCTCCAGGGGCAGCGCTTAATTTACGCTACAAAACCTGTCAAGTTTCCCCACATCTCTTGCGCCTATAAATAGGTGCCAAATCGCAAAAAAACCCAAAACTAACATAGAATCGGCCATTTAGCGCTTCGATAGGGTTATTCTTTTGAGCGTTCGCTTAAACGGCGATCAAATTCACTTTTCTTCTTCGCAATGAATGCTCCGGTTGGTCGAAGATGCGCAGCAATCCTCATTAGCTTTTGCGCGTTTTCTAATGGCGAACCATCGCGATCGAGCTTGAGGGCGATATCTCGCAAATCGTCAACCATGCCGGCATCTGGAAACGCCAGACTCAAAAAATAAGCGTAGAGACGTTCCATCAGCTTGCTTGGCATTTCGTCTAGACCATGCGGGATGGAAAGGTCTTTTAAAATGATTTCCAATCGATGGATCGTCGCCGGTTCGATATTTTCCAAGAATTGCTGTAGCGAAATCGTCCTAAGCCACCCTCCGGCTGGCGCCTTTGCCAAGTCAAAGCCAGCTATTTTTTCCATCCACTGAACATCCTCCCAATCGATTTGATTGGTGATGATGTCCCTATCCATTTCAAATGGTGACGAAAAATATTGGTCAAGAAACGCACACATTTGATCACGAGCATGCGTAAACGGAAGTTGGTTAATATTGAAAACACCGTATTCGTTAAAAGCGTTTACGAGCTGGATGACCTCCAGAGAGGATCGATCGTTGGCTGTGATATCTTTGATATCGCCAGCAGAGATTCCGCATATCTTGCAAAAGTCAGATACGACAGAACCAGCCAGCAGACTTTCCCGATCAAATTTCCGAAAAATCAAATTTTCTTGACCAAAAATTTCGATGATTGGCTCAAACTTAAACCGGTATCGAGGGAGTGGTGGTTGTTTTAGGGTGAAACCGGCTCGAACCAATTGTTGAGTCATGGAGCTTATAAAACTAATTGGTTCTCGGATGTAAGCGACCAAAGTGAATTTATCAACGAACTCATTGGCAAGGCGTTTAAACTCGAGAAGGCCGTCGCGACCAAGTAACGGAATCGTCTCGCCAGAGATGATAAGCTTACGGACACCTTCTTTTTTGAGCTCTCTTCTTAAAACTGACTGATCTCGTTGATTGGCCGCGTTGCGGTCGTTGTTGGGAATATCAACAATCGGCTTCGTTATTCCCGAAGGATTGAAAACCCGTTTTAGTAGATAGCCATGATTGGGAGCGCTTAACGCCGCATAACGGATGCCGTCTTTGTCGTATCCATCTAGGGCGAACTGAATCGCCGTGGAGCCGCACTTATGCATACCAATATGCAAAATAAGTTCTTTACGCATATTATTCAGCCCGAGGTAAACCTGATACCCTCAAATGATAAACACCAAAGACATAGGAGAACGATATAAATTAGTAACCGCGTGGTGAAGCCCACTCTTTGCGCTTTTCGAATCCGTTTATCGTATAGATGAATATCAATATTATTGTTAGCCGGATACGATAACACAATCATTGAATATCGAAGAACGTTGACGGCGTTTACCGGTTTAGAAGGTAGCGATAAATCAAAGACCATCGCCTCCTTATACCTTGGTGAAAACGCCCAAGCTCGACCGTATTGCTCTGTCAGCTTGATCCGCGGGCCTTGCGCGGTCAAACGACCACAGGATGACTCGTCTCGACGAACCTTCCCATGATGCACCCATTGGTGCATTCAGTCGTTAGCTTACAAAGCGTAACTCATCGTTTTTTGCATAAGTGTGACTGTGAGAAACCTGTTTTCCGATCCGTTGAAACGGCTTCTCCACGACTTCATTGAGCAACCAAGCCAAAAGAATAGTCAGCGCCAGATACCAAACCCAAAAATAAGCTGTTGCTGCGCCGGGGTCCGCCAATATTAAATTGGTGAGTGGTCTAATGAGAGGAAAATGAACGAGATAAGCCGCGTAACTGAGACGGGCACCCCAAGCAAAAAGAGCGGCGCCTTTGAGGGTCACATCGTTAAGAACGACGGCGCCCGCCACAGACATAGAAACTAGAACAGCGATCAAAAACGGCTGCAGCATCGCATCAAAAATGGTGATTTCTTTCATAAAGTCGTACCGCATCATCCAAACAGATAAAATCAGGAGTGATGAATAGAACAATCCCATTGCCAGTCTCTTAGAAACCTTAAGACGACCTGATTGATGCAACACGGACAGTACTAGCCCCAAAATCAAGGGTTCGATACAAGCGTGTAAAGGGCTTCGCAGCAACGGCCAAAACTCCGTATAAGTATCTGGCTGTCCTGCCAAGAAGAATATTATTCCGCGCAAAACCGGCGATAGAAATAGAAAAATAAGTGATATCGCTAAAAATAGCCTTTTGCTTGTGAGCATTCCTGCGAAGAGCAATGGAGCTATTAAATAAAATTTTGCTTCGACACCTAAGGACCAAAAAACAACATTGATATTTGCAGGAAAATAATCCTGCATCATCAGCATGTGATACAATAAACGCCAACTGACGTTGTCGAGCCCAACAGGTTCTCGCATAACAATAAAGAGTACTGATAGTATCAGTACCGTGTAATAAGCCGGCAGTATCCGGTATGCACGCTTACGAAAGAAAACAATGAGAGACGCTTTTGTATTTTTTTGTTGAAGGTCCGCTAAACTGCATCCAATGAGATAGCCACTCAAAACAAAAAACAGATCAACACCAATCCAACCGTTGATCATTAGGTTCTGAATGAATGGCGGATATTCCATGCCTTGAGCGTTCAGGGCGCGACAACCATGCCTGAGCAAAACAAGAATAATCGCCACACACCGCAGCAGATCAAGCCAGGCATTTTTCGGCATTACGCGCTGATCGATCATTCGGCTGTTTTTAAGTTAAGTGTTTGGCGCATTGCTGGTTTGCGCACCTTCCAAATGACAGAATCAACAACATAGTGATGAAAATTAACGATCTGATATATGACGATCGTCGCTGATACACCTGTCAAAAGGATGTGGTCTATCGATCGAATAATACCCCAATAGACAACACCGGTAATCATAAGACACGCTCCAAGATAGTGCCAAATCTTACCCGATTGACTGATTGAGGAAAGGAAGCGAGCGGAAGGGTCCACACCGTCTTTGAAACGCTTATTGTTGAATAACCAGACAAACAGAATGTATTGAGCATTATGCCAAATATTGATGACTAACCATCCTACAGTGATTTCAGGTATCGTATAGTAGGCGATGCCGAAGATTAGAAAATGCGTCATCATATAAGACGTATGAAGAATAGCGAGTCGTCCCTCAGTATAAGCCTGATATCGCCTCACCACCCAAAATGCGAGAAGGGCTAACGCGATATACCCGGCGAGAACGGCGACATATTCGTGCACAGGTGCTGAGTAGAACTCTAGCCCAATGAATGTGGAATGGTTTTCACTCGACCGTGAAAGAACCCCAAATATGGGCACGGAATAAAAAATGGCTTGATCTAAACGATTGTCTTCATAAATGGCATCAGGATCGCGGCCGCGAAAAATACGGGATACGCCCCAGCTTTGCCGTGTGTAGTGCCACCATTGCCAGTAAAAATAGATTGTAACGATCGCCACGACGCCAAAGGTTAGCGCAATGAGTATTGTTGGTATTGCTACAATTGGTATCAACCAGGTGAGTAAAAATCGGTGCTCCTGAAAGCTCTGTTTGTCAAAACACAGCCTCGTATAAGTTGAAACGACATGGTGATAGCCAAGAAGCCAAAGATCAACCAACAGGATCGGCGTGAATAAGGACGGTTTTACCGCAATGACGCATGCACTCAAAATCGCAATAGTCGGCAAGCCAAATATAAAGATCCGGTCAAATCGAGCGTCTTTTATCCATTTTGGCGTGTTTGTTATTGTCGCTGTCGCAGATGTCATTCGGCATCTATCCCTGGGTAACGCTAGCAGCTGGTGGGCCCATGGGGTAGATTAGCGTCGCTCGGTTAACGTTTCGTGGGTCAGCGTAGTAGTCTTTTAACCACGTTGCATTTGTTAGCGTTCTTCAACGTAATGTGTCTTGTTTGGTAAATTGCGCTTTTGCCATGACTTCATTAAATTCGAAATCAACGGCTTTAATTTTAATAAAATGCATCGGTCTTCTGGCGTCCCCCTCCTCCGAAACAACGCACAAATCACGGTTGGCCACAGCGCGCTGCGACGAAGCAAAGGCGGCGACGAGTCCATCATTGCAGTTTTGGGTCCGACGAATACCGGAAAGACCTATTTTGCAATTGAGCGCCTTCTTGCGCATCGCTCCGGCATGATTGGCTTGCCGTTAAGGCTTCTTGCCCGGGAGGTATATGAAAAGCTCGTGCCACGCGTTGGCTCTCCAAATGTTGCGCTTGTAACAGGGGAAGAAAAGATCGTCCCTAAGAATGCGCGCTATTGGGTTTCAACCGTTGAGGCGATGCCGCTCGACAAAGATGTTGAATTCCTGGCTGTGGACGAGATCCAGTTGGCGGCTGATGCTGAGCGAGGACGCGTCTTTACCTCGCGACTTCTCCATGCACGGGGCAGCGTTGAAACGGTATTCATCGGATCTGCCACAATAGCCCCTCTTTTGCGCCGGTTATTCCCAGATATCGACATCGTTGCAAAAGAAAGGTTTTCAACACTTTCCTACTCTGGCCCGAAAAAGATAACACGATTACCACGGCGCTCGGCTCTCGTCGCCTTTTCTGCTGATACCGTTTATGCCATCGCAGAGTTGATAAAACGCCAGCGCGGTGGGGCCGCCGTCGTCCTTGGTGCGCTGTCGCCAAGGACGCGGAACGCACAAGCGGAACTCTACCAAAACGGAGATGTCGACTATCTCGTCGCGACCGATGCAATTGGCATGGGGCTAAATATGGATATCGACCATGTTGCCTTTGCAGCGTCGCGAAAATTCGATGGGGCGCATGTGCGTGCGCTCTCGTCAGCAGAATTTGCACAAATTGCTGGACGCGCCGGGCGTCATATCCGCGATGGAACTTTTGGTGTGACGGCGGAATGCCACGACCTTGATGACGATATCGTCGAGGCCATTGAAGAGCATCACTTTCCCACGATTGAAGCCCTTCAGTGGCGCTCAGAGACGCTAGACTTTTCAAGTCTAAGCGCTCTCAAAAATGCATTGGATCGTACTCCGCCAGAAAAATACCTTAGGCGTGCCCGTCCGGGCGAAGATGAGATGGCGCTTGCGCGCCTTGCAACGTTCATTGATGTCAAGGAACGTGCAAAAGGTGGCGCTGCTCTTGGTCTTCTTTGGGATGTTTGCCAAATTCCGGATTTCCGGAAATCTGCGTTCGACCAACATGCACGGTTGCTGGCAGAAATCTACGAACAAATTATCGATCGGGGCCGTGTAAGTGAACACTGGCTAGAGCAGAAAATAACACCATTTGATCGGACGGATGGCGATATTGATGCGATTTCTGCACGAATAGCACATGTACGGACCTGGACTTATTTCAGCAACCGATCAAGTTGGGTTGAAAATTCTAGCTATTGGCAGGGGAAAACTCGGTCGATAGAAGACGCATTATCAGATGCGCTGCATGAGAAGCTGACGCAGCGTTTCGTTGACCGACGCACGTCGGTTCTCGCAAGAAAGTTACGTGACGATGAGCCACTTTTGGCTGGCGTCACAGACGATGGAGAAGTTACTGTGGAAGGCCAATTTGTCGGTCGTTTGAACGGCTTTCAGTTTATCTTAGATCCGCGAGCGAAGGGCCTTGAAGCAAAGAAGGCACGGCATGCCGCAGAACGGGCCCTTGGTCCTATTCTGGCAACCCGCGGCGCGGCACTCGCTAACGCTGATGCAAAAGACTTACGATTGCACGCTGATGGCAGTATTTGGTGGCGATCATCGCAAGTTGCTTTGCTTGAAAAAGGCCCTGCCCCACTAAGACCGAACTTGAAAATGCGCGGCCTCGATTCAGTTCCTCCGTCATTAAGAGGCAGGGTTCAAGATCGGCTTACTGATTTTTTGGCGGCGCGCGTCGAGAGTATGTTGGGCGACCTTTTAAGACTGAAACAGGCTGTTGATGCGGAAGGCGATACAGCCTTATCGGGACTCGCACGCGGTGTTGCATTTAGGCTCGTTGAGAATTTCGGGGCGATGTCCCGGGCGACCATCAGTCAAGAGCTGAAACAAATTGGCCAGGATGAACGGAGCAAGTTGCGTCAAACGGGCGTTCGTTTCGGTGAATATACCCTGCATATTCCAAGCTTATTAAAACCAGCGCCAGCAGGTTTACTCACGATGCTCTGGGCTCTTTGGGTTGATAAACAACCAGCAGCTTTCGAGCCACCAAAAGCCGGCCTTGTCTCATTGCCGATCAATAGAGACCTTCCCCATGCGTATTATTACGCATCGGGTTATAGACCATCAGGTGAACGCGCCGTTAGAATCGATATGCTGGAACGCTTAGCGGGCCTCATAAGGACCGCGAGAAATGACGGGAGCAATAAGGGCGGCTTTGAGACAAATCAACAAATGATGTCTTTAGTTGGCTGTTCAGGAGACGATTTCGAAAGTATTCTAAGATCTTTGGGTTATCGGAAACAAACAATCAAACGAGCAATTGACCAAGCAAAACCAGAAGGCATCCCCGCTGAGAAATCATTGAGCCAAGCACAAAAACCAGATGGCACCGAAAAGCCGTTAGAGAAATGTGTAGAAAACATCGTTGATGTCGATGCTTTAAACGCGGCTCATGCTTCGAATCAGGACGCCGCTGGAGTGACCGCCGATAATTCAGAAATGAAGCCCCAAGGTGCACCCGATGGCGAAAGCAAAACATCCGTTGGGGGCGATCCGATCCATTCCGCTTCTGTTCCAGGATCCACTGAGTCAAACGATGTGAAAACGATTGAAAGCGTTTCGGGCGATCATGACACAATATCCGATGAAAACGAGACAACGAATACCAATGGCGAGGTCGAAGAAATCATCATTTGGAGAATGGCACCTAAAAAACCAACAAGGCGCTATAGCAAAGATAAGCCTCCAGCCAGACCCGGGGAAACGCCGGAGCAAAAATCGACCTCGCGACAATTCAATGACAAAGACAAGCGAAGAAATAAGGGGAATGGCAAGAAAGCTGGACGCAAGAGCTATGATAACCAACGCGCGCCGCGTCGATATAGTTCTGAAGCGCCCCGCGCAGGGAAGAACAAAGGTCCTGATCCGGACTCACCATTTGCCGTACTCGCTGCCCTGAAATCCACCGATAACGACAAAAAGGAAAACTCCTGAATAATCGCTTGAGAGATAACCGAAAAGAAGACAACGAACAGAACGACGAGTCTGCGCTATCACAACGGATCGATAAATGGCTTTGGTGCGCGCGCTTTTTTAAAACACGTGGTTTAGCCGCAAAATTTGTTTCTTCACGTTCTCTTCGTTTGAATCGACATGGCAGTAAACTGCGTGTTTCAAAACCCGGATTTCTTGTCCGTCCGGGCGATCGTTTAACCTATGGGCGCAGCGGCCATGTCATTAGCATTAAAATTATGGCATGTGCCGAACGGCGTGGGCCTGCCAGCGAGGCCAGTAGACTATATGAAAATATCACAACAACTGAGGCTAATGACTGAGATAATTTTCATTCGAAAGCAATCAGCGCGCTAATGATAACGAGCTGATTGCCATCCTCACATCGATTTTTGAAGGTTGAAGGATCGACGTCCTTCACTGCAAAAGCCGTGATTTAAAAGGGATAATTCATGCTACCGATTTTGAAACAGCTCTTTTCTGGAGTCCCTTCAGCGACTTCAACCATACCCGATGAAAATGATAACCAACAGCTTCAAAACTCTATGGCTGCGCTTATGGTTAAAGCAGCCAAAGCAGATGGAGAGTACACACCTCAGGAGCGAGCGATCATTGAAAAAGCGATGGCGTCGAGCTTCTCTCTCGCCAATGATACAGTGATAAAACTGGTCGATGATGCAGAAGCGGCAGCCGATTCTGCGCTCGACATGCATCAATTCACGAAAAATGCAAAGAAACTCCCGCAATCGGAGAAATTGCTTATGGTGGAAACACTCTGGAAGATTATTCTTAGTGACGCAAAACGCGACCCTTATGAAGATGCCTTTATGCGTCGGCTTTGTGGCCTCATATACGTGTCAGACCGGGAAAACGGAGAAGCGCGACAACGCGCCTTGCACGTAAGTGAGAATAACTGACTTGCGTCGCGGCGAAATGCTGATTAGATCCGAGCCTGCAACCGAATTATGACGGGTATCTGTTGAAGTAGCGCTCCTTCGGGCACAGGATCGCATGATATTGCGTAATGGAGAGGCCAATGCCTTATGTCGTGGGCGACGCTTGTATTATGTGCAAATACACAGATTGCGTGGAAGTGTGTCCGGTAGACTGTTTTTATGAAGGCGAGAACATGCTTGTCATTCATCCTGATGAATGCATTGATTGTGGTGTGTGTGAACCTGAATGTCCTGCTGAGGCCATCTACCCCGATACCGACGATAAAGACGGTAAGTGGCTGGAATTAAACGCTAAATACTCAACCATTTGGCCTAACATCACAACAAAGATAGATCCAATGGACAATGCTGATAACTTCGCTGGTCAACAGGATAAGTTAGCAAAGCACTTTAGCGAGAACCCCGGAAAAGGCGACTAGCTGGCCTCAACCGAAGCTCTTGGTTCACATATACGCTAGCGTTTGATGGTACGGTAGTACACGAAACAGAAATACAACTTATTGTTAAGTGTTCCATATTCTTGGCATAAAGGCTTTACCGTGATAGTTTATTCAATAAAACCAATACGGTAAGTCATTTCGGTTTCATGCATTGAACGCTTCGTTTTGATTGTTACGACATTAGCTTTATCAGTCTTATCAGGTTGGTCTAGCATTTTGTTTTGCATCAAAAATTATCGAATACTTTTCGATGCAAAATTTGGATTGTGAGAAACGTTTACCTGTCAGGGTGAAATGATTTTTCATGGTCTGAATATATTATCGTACTTACCAAATAAGTTGGGTCTGGCGGCAAAAGCTCTTTTTCGCGTGTTGTTTTGCGTTGCGATAAAGATTTTTCCGAGGTCCGAAAAGGAACGGCGCGATTAAATTGGCTTAATGGTTAACGCGCAGATTATCTGGTCAGACTATTTGGCTGACCTAATTAAAACTACGAAACACCGATTGGCTCGGTAGATAAACACGAGAGACGAACATGCCCGCAGCACAGGCTCAAAAGAAAACGACAACAAAGAAAGCGGGAACACAAAAAGCGCGCCCTAAATCTGCTACATCAACTCCTACGGCTAAATCAACGACGTCGACAAAGGCCACGACAAAAACGGTCGCTTCTGCACGGAAGACGAACAAGTCAGCGGCAGGCTCAGGAACCGCGAGCAAAGTCGCAGCAAAAAAGAGTGTTGTAAAAAAAGCGAGCTCCAAGAAAGCGCCCGTAAAAAAAGCAGCCTCTAAGAAAACCACCACGAAAAAAACGACGGCAAAAAAGAGCGTGACCAAAAAAGCAGCGGTCAAAAAGACAACTGCATCAAAATCAAACGTAACAAAAAAAGCCGTATCAAGAAAAACAACCGCAGCATCAAAAAGAACGCAGACAAAAGCAAAAGAATCGGTTTCGAGTAAATCTGTGAAGCGTTCAGCGTCCGTAGATACTGATGATTGCATTGAAACGGTAAATGATATCGCGAATACATCAGGCGCCCTCGTGTCGGATCAAGCGCAAGCAACGCAAAGTGAAAAGAAGACTGTCAGGTCCAGCAAAAAGAAGCGGACCGTTAGCAAGAAATCAGTGGATGCACCTGTGACGGAAACCGGAACAGCAACTTTAAAAAGAAAAAAAATGAATGTGGGTCAGAAGCCACGCGGCGAGAAATCAGAGCCAATCATTTTGCCAACAGCGCTTCGTGACTTAGCGAAAAACCCGCCGAGTGCAAACGACGAAGTGATTGAGCCCACCCCTGAGGCAAATAAAGCAAAGCTGGACTTTAAGCTAAATGATTTTGTTGTTTATCCAGCGCATGGCGTTGGTCGTGTTGTGATGATTGAGCAACAAATCATCGCAGGAATAACAAATGAATTGTTTGTTATCGATTTTGATCAAGAAAAGATGAAATTACGTGTTCCCACTGCGAAGGCTGCGAGTGTCGGGATGCGCGGTTTATCCGATAATGCGACCATTGATAAAGCAGTGGAATTGTTAAAGGGACGTGCCCGTATCAAACGGACAATGTGGAGCCGTCGCGCTCAGGAGTATGAAGCAAAGATCAACTCTGGCGATATTATTTCTGTGGCGGAGGTCGTTCGTGACCTTTACCGGGGATCCGACCAGCCAGAACAGAGCTATTCTGAAAGACAATTATTTGAAGCGGCATTGGATAGACTAGCGCGTGAAGTCGCTGCGGTTCGGCAATCGGATTTATCATCTGCGATCAACGAACTCGAACAATCACTTTTACAAAAAATGGCGGCCTGATTAGATGTTGTCAGTTCCCGAGGCTCGGCCTATTTCGAGTTGATCAACGTGTCTTAAGTGATTTGCTCTATGACAGCTTACCAAATTCTGCTTCGTCTCCATTAAAGTAGTTTCCGCTGAACAGGCTACCCAACCGCGCGTTATGAAATGCGTCAAATCAAAGACTTAAAGCGGCGCCCCAATTCCAATTAAGATACCGGCCTTTTGAGGGATTTCATCCGTTCGCGGCGATTGGGGCTGCTGACGGTACCAATTCTATTTGAAGTGGATGCTGTATTTCTATCGATGGGCCATTGATACGGGAAATATAGCCCCGTCCACGAATTGTTTTCCCTACTAATTGTTTTTCGTTTTGCGCTATGCTCGCCCACAGCTCGTTAGGTGCCGTATCAGGGTTGCGGATCCAATTTTTAATACGTCCGGCTGGCGCCGTAAATGTTGTATCCGTTCGGAAATCTTCACCAAAATTGATAAAAAGGCGTCCCTTTTTTATCGCCACCGATTTAACGTTCCCCTCTACTAAATGCACGTCATGAAACGGAACGGCTTGGCTGGCGTTATAAATTCTAAATTTCTTCGCGGCCCACAATCCTCGTCTTTTATTTCGCGCATCATTCTCGATCTTCAAAAGGGTTTTTATAGCATCAAAGTCTTCTGTTGTCGGAAGAACGCGTAATAACCCCGCCTCTAAAAGGGAGTGTGCAACAGGCTTAGAGAAATTCACGTCATTTACACGACACACAATTCGTCCCCAACGATCAGTATCAATCATCTCGATTTCTTTACTACCAGTGTCCAAATGGTTCTGAAGCGAGATTTGGGCTTCTCTTCCGATGCGGGTTGTAACTGGTTCGCTGATGACATCAGCGATCGTAAATTCATTCATTTCGGTTTTGAATTCCGTCCCCGATACGGCGACCGCTGACGATAACTCATCAGCGGTAATGTGGTCAGGCGTTTCTGGTTTTTGCGTCGCCTCAATGATGCTCCGCCCAGCACAATTCGAACAGACACTCATTGCGGACAATGCGAGGAGCATTCGGCGTCTATCAAAGAACTCTTTTTGCATTATAGTATTTGACATCTATAGTGATTGAAGGACCCTGACGCTAATTTCATTGCTATCGCCTTTTGAATCAACAACCATCAAATTATAAAAGCCCTCCGAAGTAGGCGTCCACAGACGCGCGTTCGTCATACTGTCTAACTGCTGGCCATCGACATACCAACGATATGGCAAATGACCGCCAGTTGCTGAGAGTGCGTAACCTCGCTCCCCTGAAGAAAACAACTCCGAACCGTCGAGCGGGAAGGTGATCCTCACCTGCTGTGTTTCGGGCTCAATTGCTTTATTGAAGTGAAGAAGCGCGTCAGTGGAAAAAGGGAGTCCCTCTAACAATTGCTCCTGGTCATTCGATGCCAGATTAGTTGCTAAAACGGCATTAGGGGATAGGTTTCCTAACTGATCAAATAAGCTAAATAAAAGAGGCGCCGCAGCTTTACGGCCGGTACGACCGGGCCTTGGCGCTCCGTCTGGTCTTCCCGTCCAAACCGCGATGGCATATTTGCCAGCGACACCAGCAGCCCACGCATCGCGATAGCCATACGACGTACCAGTTTTAAATGCGATTTCTGGCGCGCCTTCCACAAGTTGCGTTGGAACACGGCCCTCTAAACTTGGACCATTTCTTAGAATTTCAGTAACAGCACGCGCGCTTTGTGATGATAAAAGTCGGTAGGTATTCTGCGGCGTCCCATGTTTTTCAATATGCTGGGCGTCAACGCTAATCGGAAAATACCGAAGCGGTTGGACAACGCCGTCATTTTGTAAACCACCATAAAGTCTTACCGCGTCAACTAAGCGAAAGCCGACACCGCCCAAGGCCAATGGTAATCCGGCCCCTTGAAACTTTGATCGCTGCGGCAAAACTAACGCCGCGCCTGCATTTTCAAGAACAGCGTTAAACCGTTCAGCGCCAATTTGATCGAGCGCTTTGACCGCTGGGATATTTAAAGAGTGTTGGAGGGCTTCACGAACCCTCACCTCTCCTCGATATTGCCGGTCGAAGTTTTCAGGGCTATAGGCGCCGAATGTCGTTGGCGTATCAGCTAAAACGGTATCAGGTGCCAGCACACCGTCATCAAATGCTATACCGTACACAAATGGCTTGAGAAGAGATCCGGGTGATCGAATGGCGCGTGTTAAATCAATCCATCCACCGGGTCGATCAAGGCCGGCCGACCCAACACTGGCGATCACCTCGCCTGTTGGAACATGAAGAATAATTACTGCCGCATTTTCCTCTTGAGGCCTATTCATGATATGTCTATGAACGACATCGTGAGTAGCGGTTTGTATACGAACATCAAGACTGGTTAATATGTCCGATACATGTTGTGTAAATCCATCCGATTGCTCACGGATAAATTTTGCTCTCCGGCTAACATGGTATCCATTATTACGAAAATAAGACCGCTTGTTCGGAATTGCAGCTGCACGAGCCAACACTACTTTTTCTACACTGACCTCATCGGCCATCATCAACTTTGACAGGACTAGATTTCGAGCATGGTTCGCGCCATTCGTTTTTCTATCAGGCCGCCGCGCCTCTGGAGCTTGCGGAAGAGCAATAAGCAATGCTTGCTCCGAGAGTGTCAAAGATGAGGGTTCTTTCCCAAAATATAGCAAGCTCGCTGCGCGGACACCTTCAATATTCCCTCCATACGGCGCCAAAGTGAGGTACAGTGCCAATATTTCCTTTTTTGACAAACGACGTTCGATTTGAAGTGCCCGCACCATTTCAATAAACTTTGATCGTATTGTCCGTGGTTTTGGCTCTAACAAACGCGCGGTTTGCATCGTTATGGTTGAAGCTCCCGAGACGAACCGCCCTTGAGATAGAGAGTTTTTCATTGCCCGCGCCAAGGCGATGGGATCAACACCTTTATGCTGGAAAAAACGCTTATCTTCGATGATCAATAAACGCTTTATAAAGTCGCCATCGACTGAGTTTAGCGCTGTTGTGAAACGCCATCGTCCATCTTTCGTTGCAAAAGCATGCAGCCATTCGCCGTTTCGATCCGTGACGATAACGGCTCGATCTTTTGCTAGATGGATGGGTGGCGGGAAAAGAGCATCGGCGGTGAGTACAAAGAGAATACTAACACATAACGTAAGAAATATTTTTATTGTTCGACGGCCCTTGAAAGGCAAAGGGCGAACCATTCTTGATACGTATTTTACTATTGTCGACGGCACCGCTTGCACAGAAAATTATTCCTGAGCCGCACTGATTACAATTCGACGGGTTGCTTGCGTTCGTGCCGTTACGCCTGGCCGATACATATCTTCAATGACAGCGCCGGGTAAAGCATAGTTCCCTGGCGTTACTGCACGAACAAGATAAGCGACGGTGAATTTTTCACGTCGTAGGTCAAGGGCACCGACAAACCGATCATCGCGCGCTTCAGAAATCTTTAATCTCGAAATCCCTGTAAGCCACGGATAAGGGCCAACGCGTGATTTTGATGATCCATCCTCAGGCTTTAATATCGATTCAATTTCAAGGCCTGCCGGTAGATAATCAACGAGTACCGACGGATTTAGTCTTTCCTCTAAAGACTCGCCGGAAATGACAATGACAAAGCGATCATTTTGCTTAGCATTAGTCATGTCAGCAACTGTGCCATCGCGGGTTAAAATGCGTTTTTGGATAGTATAGCCATTGGCAATTGTTGCTGGTGCTGTGGTGGGGAAGCCATATGACGATACTGATGCGTAAATCGGGCCTTCACTTTTATTCTCAAATAACAGTCCTTCAGCCAAACCGTCAGAAGACGCTAAGAAACGACGCGATGCACCCTCTCCTGCAATCGCGCGACCATTAACGGTAACAAGTGTTTCGCCAGCTTCTCTCAACAAGGCTTGCGCCGCCACCAGAATGAATGCCTTTTCCTGTGTATGCAGATTGTTCGGTTCACGCATAAGCGCGACTAACTTATCCGAAAGGGACGTGGCACGAGCATTATCACCAACCTCAGACAATAATGCTAAAATGCCAGCAACATCACGAAGCGGTGTTTGATAATAATCGCCGGTATTGTCCCATCCGATCGCTGCATCGGCTTGATTAAAGGCGCTTTGCGCGCGGGCTATATCGCCCATGATGGCGAGCGCCGCACCGATGTGTGCTTTGGCTAAAGGACTATTTGTTTTGTCCAGTAAAGCATCATGGAAATACCGAAGATCTGATAGGTCGGTCCGTCCAGCTTTCGCTAACACATAGAGCGCATACGCCGCTGATCGTTTCCGTAACTGATCAGTACTATCATTAGACCAGCGTCCCTCATACGCTCGACGTTGATAATTGACATAACTAAATCGATCTGTCCGCGCGACTTTGCTAAGTGCTTCGTAAGCGAGTGTTAAAGCGCTCTCAGGTACGCCATACCCCTCGCCTTTTGCACGGATCAAGAAGTCTGTCACATAGGCGCCAAGCCAACCCGTGGCGCCAGCATCACCAACTCGCCAGAGACCAAAAGCACCATCGGGGCTTTGCCGGTCAAGCAGCGTATTGATGGCCGACTGAATGCGCGGGCGCAATACAAACTCTGGCCCCCGCCCAGCTGCGGCACCAAGAATATCCGAATACAGAAGTGGTAGCGCAGAGCTGGTTAATTGTTCCGAGCAGCCATAAGGATACCGATACAGTGAATCGAGCAACGGTCCTGGCTCGATGCCTCGCAATGGCGAAAAAGAAACCGATATTTCAGCGGACCGAGGATAAAGTCCTGCGGTCACTGCCGTGTCCAGTTGAAGGCTTTCGCCGGCCAATAGGCGTTGACTAGAGACACGTGTCACCGGTTGAAATGGCGAGCGTATTTCGACAGGGTAAGACCGTTCCACCGAAAAACCGTTGGGCCCGTCGACTGATAAATCGACAGACCCAATACCGATTTCACCAGCATCGATGGGGAGCAAAGCGCTGCGCTGTTCAGATTTATTGAGCGAAATGACGCGGTTTGCATCTGCTGAAACTGGACCGGTCCCGCTGATTGCAACGCTATAATCGCCGTTGTCTCCATCAACATTATCGATCAAAAGAGTGGCTGATGCTTCATCACCTGGGGCAAGAAATCTTGGTAGGGATAAAAGTGCTGGAACAGGATCGCGGACAGTCATCGCTTGAGCTTTTGAGCCGAGTTTGTCCTGACTCCAAGCGACGGCCATAAGCCGCAGTTCTCCATTAAAGTCTGGCACGGTAATAGGCACAGTCGCGCGCCCATCTTTATTGAGACGAACGAGTCCAGAAAATAGGGCGACGGACTTTATTGGTACAACGCTGAGGCCTTCACCGCCGATTTGATCACCACCGAAACGTGATGCTGCGCCGAGATTTGGATCCAACACACGCCCATAATCATCCCTGATATCAACACCTAAACGCTTTTTGCCGTAGAAATACTTGACCGGGTCAGGCGATTTAAATTTTGTGAGGCGCAATATTCCTTCATCGACGGCGGCAAGTGTGACCCTTATATCTTCACCGCGGTTGGCCCCCTGAATCGTTATTGGAAGTTCAATCTGCCGCCCCGGACGCATTAAAGGAGGGGCTCCAACATTAACGCTTAGGGTTCTTTCGCTCATGTCAAACGGCACATAAGTGACTCCTATGGCTCGGCGCGGAACGGGCCGATCGACTGCGTCCCGCGGCGTCACAATCGTCGCCATGACATAAAAGCCAGCCCCCCAAGATGGGTCTGTTTCTATAATGATCTCCTGTCCGCCGGTATCGACCTTCATTCGCTTTACGAGTTCAATTTTGTCAGTTGCAACAGTGACGATTGCTTCACCGGCATAAGGAGGGTCAATGATAAGACGGGCTCTCGCACCGGGGATCACGGCATCACCAGATACGCTTAGCTGCGCTTGATCAGGCGCTTGCGCGCCCGCGGCATAGGACCGCCAACCGACATAGAATCTGAGATCTGTTTTTGCACCACTATTCGGATCAACAGCGGACAGACGATAAGATCCTGGGTTGAGTCGTTGCCGCAATTTCGCGGGCTTTTCTTTAGTCGTCTGAAAACGCCCTTCACCAATTAAGACATCTTTGTAGGATCGTCGCCATCGCCATTGTCCGCGGGCTCGGTACCATTCGAACCAATAATCTTCTTCAACTAAACGCCACTCCAGCTCAGTTGCTGTCGTGTTACCACGCCAATCGATTGAGACCACATTGAGTTCTACCGGCTTGTCCTGCCCGACGCCATTGCCGCCGTCTGCCAACTTCAAACCGACATATGAGTCTAGGGGACGAACCGGCAATCGCGCGCTCTCGCGAACCACACGTCCGCCAGGCTCAACCACACCAACGACAAGATCGGCGCGTAATGGAGCAGCATATTTTGGGGCGACGTTATTCAGCTGAATATTTAGTGATGCTTCCCCATTTTGATCCGTCTCAACGCTATCTAATTTTACAAAACGCTCTCGGAAACTGTTATCGGCTGGACCAAAACGGTAGTCACGGAACTGTTGGAATGGACTGGGGTCAACACGCAAACGCATCTCGCCCTCGACCTTTAGATTTGTTGCGGGCGCACCATAAAGAAAACGCGCATCGACACCTACGTTGCGCTGGTCTACGCCGCGCAGCGGTTCGCTTTCATCCGCATCAAGACTGACTTCAAGTCGTTGCGGGACAAAATCTTCAACAGAAAATGTCTCTGACGTTACTGTCCCTGCGCCATCGGCTTCGAGAACAACGGACCAAACCCCCCTCGGTGCAGAAGATGGCGTGTCGTATGTTAGGGAGAAACCACCAACGGCAAGTTGGTCAAGGCGTGAACGATAGGCTTCCACGCCATTTGGCCGTTTCACGATGAGCGTAACTGGTCGTTCTAGCGAACGCCCTGTTGAGTCTCGGAGAAGGCCTGAAATTCGAACGGGCTCGCCAGGGCGATAGATTCCTCGATCAAAATAAATATAGGCATCGATAAGTGATCCAGAGACGCGTCCGTCGATATTGCGATCAGAAAGGTCGAGTGGTGCGCGGCGCAGATCCAAAGCAGCAAAATCTTCCTGCGGACCATAGGCCATCACCATTCTCGGCGTCAGGGGCGCTTTGCCAGAAATAACCTCTTTTTTGAAACGTGCCTTACCGTCTGTATTTGTTGTTATTGTTGCAAGAATATCATTATTTTCGGCAATCAATTGAAGATCAACACCAGCTTTTGGTCGACCTGTATCCAAAGAGCGCACAATAATGTCTAATGCTTCGCTGCTGGAATAGCTCGTTAAGGCAAGATCGGTAAACAGCACCCAACGCCAAGCTTGCGCTGGTCGCCGCGTATCTGCACCTGGCGATACATCTCGCACGCGGATAAAGTACGCGCCCGGTTTCAGGTCCGGTAGTGCAGCGCCCAAAGAG
The DNA here is from genome assembly GCA_039025235.1 of Pseudomonadota bacterium. Taxonomy (GTDB): domain Bacteria; phylum Pseudomonadota; class Alphaproteobacteria; order Caulobacterales; family Parvularculaceae; genus MED-G105. Next base: position 144,956 of record JBCCOS010000008.1, on the reverse strand, counting down.
AAGACTGTTGTTATTGTTTCATTTGGTGTTGCCTCGACGGTAAGCCTGCTCGTGTGTATTTCTACACCAGTGTCTTCGCCATCTTCATTACTGTAGACGTAATAATAATCGTCTTCTCCGAACGATCCCCCTGAGGCGATACTCTTTTGCGCTAAAGAACGGTCGGATACTCGGCGTATTGATATTTCAATTTCATCGACATTGACGGTTTGTAGGCCGAGCCCATCGGCTTCAAACCTTGGCAAAATGACACCATCCCCGGAAAACCCTATATAGGCGGGCTTATCTCCAAACGCGATTGTAACAGTTGTCGCCTGGTCGAGGGTTTCACCATCACGACTCGGTAAGCCTTTGCGAAGACGTGCCTGATACTCTTTGTTAAACGCTAAGCCGGAGAGACAAAGACTTGAGCCGTTGACAGAAACAGCAGGTTTTTCATTCGGCGTCATACGAACGAAATCGCCGTAATTTACAGAACCATCGGTGATAAGTGGCTTTGTAAATTGCAGACATGCCTTTGGTGTAGCGGTATTCGTCTCAAGCCGTAGACGGTCAAATTGCAAGCCCGCTGGGACGTCTGAAGAAGGCCTTGGTGCATTCGATGGACGGACCTCTTGAAAGCTTCGCCGTGGTGCATCATTCGCACGCCGAACATCTGGTGACACGAGCGAGTTGCCAGCACTATCACGGATGTCAGCAGATCCACGGTCAATATTTTGTCCCAGTATCAACCCAACGGCGAACGCTGCAAGGATCCCTGCGGTCACGAAAATGGCATTGTTACGCGCCATGGTATTCACCTATTTTCATATTCATCTATATTCCGGCAAATTTTCAGAATGTGAGGATCGAAAGAAAGTTTCGATACGATCAACAGATTTCCGACTTTTGCACACAAAATTTGTTTACCCCGTCACCAATGACACCCCATTGCCCCGACTGTCTTGAAGGGCGGGCACCGTCATCTTTCAGTCTCTAAAATGATACAACGCTATAGGGCAAAATCAAAAACCCGCAGTTGTAATTCATGGGATACACCATTTTGAAATGCCGGTCCTCCACGTTGATTTTCTTGCTACTTATCAACCGTGTCCACAGTTTGAAGTGAAAATGGCAACCCAGCGGCATGCACACTTGACGGGTTAGACCCTAAAGTCTTTCTTGGGATGCGATCAATGAATCCGACTGTTATTTGCCTTGGTAAGAACGGATCACATTATCTACGCTTCAAAATTTGAAGGCAATAAAATATCGGTAGACGAAAGCCTCGGATAAGTGTTGTAAAGCCCCCCCAACTGAAATTTGGCCCCGTAGCTCAGCAGGATAGAGCGGCAGATTCCTAATCTGGAGGTCAGAGGTTCGAATCCTCTCGGGGTCGCCAGCGGTCAGTATCTCACGATAGATCGCTTCGCGATCATCTCCGACGGCGCACTCAGACCGAGCGACCCGCCATCGCGCATTTGACGCCTTCGGGTTCGAACAAGCTTCCTCCATCTCAGCAATTATTTGCCTCGCGGCGCGCAGCGCCTCCGGCCGGGCGGGCTTGCCACCTGGACTCCCGTCGCGGTCTTTAGCGGCAAAGTTCGAAGTTTGTTGATCAGGACAGGCATGACATAGTGAAGGTTAACAGGGTAAATATTAACAGGTCTAGCATTTGCAATTTCCCCTATGTGGTTCTGATATTTGATGGTCAGAGCCTAGGCTACCTGAAGGGCACCGTTGGATTCTGTCTCGAAATAGGTCGTCAAAAAGCCAAATCGGTATTATTTTAGCGTTGGAAAAAGCACTAACCCTATGCGCGACGTACTCATATTAACTGTTATCGTCTTAAGCTTACTGGCGGCTTTTCGGCATCCTTTTGCAGGAATTTTATTATGGGCGTGGTTTTCCTTAATGACCCCGCACCTCATGGCTTACGGCGTCTACGGGATTCCTCTCAACGCCATCATCGCAGCAGGAACAATCGCCTCCTGCTTTGCCCATGGCGAATTCCAGCGTGTGCGCATTACTCCAATTTCAGTCTTACTGGTTATTTTTGCCCTTCTTCTTTATTTCTCCCAATTATTTTCTCTCGCGCCGGAGGTTTCTGGCGAGTATTTTGATCGTTTTTTCAAGACACTGATTTTTATCATTTTGATATCACTTACAGCAACGACAAAACTGCGCGTTAATGCGCTGGTTTGGATGCTTGTTATTTCGATTGGTTATTTTGGCGCGAAAGGAGCATTGTTTACGCTCGTTACCTTAGGCGAATATCGCGTTCAGGGTGTCACCAAAGCAATTTTAGAAGATAATAATCATATGGGGATTGCACTGGTTAGCATTCTTCCCATGATTTTGTATTTACGCGGACAAAGCTCTGTTGCGCTGGTGAAGCACGGTCTTGCTGTTCTCGTCGGTCTTTGTGTCTTAGCCATTATTGGCACTCACTCTCGCGGCGCGTTTGTGTCACTAGTCGCGTTTGCTGGATTTCTCTGGCTGCAATCAAAACATAAGATCGCAATTACAGCAGCCTTAGCGCTCATGATCCCACCGGCAATTGCATTCATGCCATCAAAATGGATGGATCGCATGAACTCCATACAAACTGCGACGCAGGATGAGAGCTTTATGGGTCGTGTCCTTTCTTGGCAGAATAATTGGGAGCTCGCAAAACAAAACCCATTTACAGGTGCTGGATTACGCGTCGCTTATGAGCCGGATGTGGTCGCTCGAGAAATCAGTCCTGAACGTGCAGACTCTGCCATTGCTGCACATTCAATTTATTTTGAAATTCTCGGCGGCGCCGGCTTCTTAGCTCTTGCAATATATCTTTCTATTTTCGCAGTGGCGTTTTTAACCTCAACAAGCCTTGCTAGAGAACCAGTTAAAGGAAGGTTTGCGGCGCTCGATCATAAAGCGCACCCCCTTTGGGCTCGGCGGTTTGGTTACTTCGCTCAGATATCGCTCGTTGCATTTGGATTAGGCGGTGCGTCCGTTTCGCTTGAAATGTGGGACGGGTATTGGATCATCATTGCGCTTGTAGCGGCAAGCGCTGCAATTCCTGGGTACAAAGACAAAAAAGAAACCGTGGGGATTACCCCTAATCACTGGCGGGTTAATGCTCGAATGGGCAGCGAACGCATGTCTTAAAAAATTCGAGGCAAAGACGCAGGGATAGATGCCCAAAGCCGTGCTTATATAAAGCGATTAGTGTTCAAGACCCCGAGCAATCCCATGATCCGTTTTAATTCGTAGTCGCCCCTTTTCTAAGGATATCCAGTTAGGATTGAAGATCCTATCGTATGCTAAAGCCGCTCCTTTGCAGATTCCCGGGCGCGTGGGCGGGAAGCCAATTGAGCTCGAAATGCTTTAGATGGCCAACTCGCATCGTTGGGGATCGCTCACTGGAAGATGTGCAGGAAAGGCACCAGAACAAAAAGTGTAGCCGTTTGCTAAAATGTTGTGTAGCAAATTAGTTTTCAAACGGACGTAAGTTATTGATTTTATTGGCGACCCCGCGAGGACTCGAACCTCGAACCTACTGATTAGAAGTCAGTTGCTCTATCCAGTTGAGCTACGGGGCCATAGACAGCGGCGTCATCAATAGTCTGTGTGATGAGCCTGGTCCATAGTATTCGTTACAAAATAACAGATTATCACCGTTTCATAGCAAGGTTGGGCGTTTGCTATCAACGCGCCGAGAATCACAATGCAATCAGGATCTTCAAGCTAAATCCGCTGCCTTTCAAATGGAATGATGCAGTGGCTTTAGGTCTTTGATTTGATGCATTTGTTGATGTTAACCCGGTAGCCACCCGAACGAGGAATGCTTTAGGGATGAGAGGTGGACACTGCCACAAAGACAAGAAGGTGTCGCGCTAAAATAATCGCCGGAATAGCGTTAAAGACACGCGTATAAAAAAATACCTAAGCCAGTGTCATGTCAGTGATCGCCCGAACAACGAAGTGTCAATTCGTAATTATAGAAAAAGTCACCCTCTCCTCATTCGCGTTAACGTTCGTTTAGAGCTTGTTGCAGCAAAAGTGGATCACCGGTATTGCGGTTCGCAACAAGCTCCAACGAGACTCTAGAGCCGTTTTCTGAATCATCTTGTATGCAAACGGCTCTAGTGCGTCCAAGGTTTTCGACGGTCGTGGTAAAAATTATCCGCATACGACTTTGGTTTGGGTTCAACAGAACGTTTTTCCAAGATTTGATAGGGAATATTTTTTGATTCCACATATTCGACAGCCGCTTCAAGGGTCTCGAATGTCAATCTGAGTTGGCCCGCAGCGGTATCGGCACCGCTGGTCCAACCCATAAGAGGATCAATACGCCGCGCGCTTTGCGCTTCGAATTCCAAAATCCAATTTTTGGTTTTTGCTTTACCCGACTGCATGGCAGTCTTAGATGGTTGAAAAATTCGTGCGTACGTCATTTGGTTGGTGTGAGATTTCTGAGAGCGCTGAAAACAAAAAACAGAAGTAGCGTTTCAATTCGGATTTTACACCCGACGCCCAAGAGACATATTTATTCCATAACGCTGCCAAAAGCGTTTGTTGCCGATTCAATAAATTCAAAACCGGCTTAGAACCGGCATTGTCTAAAGTATTTTCGGCTCAAATGGCCACTTACGTTGTGACTGACCCACAAGCCGTTAATTGCACGCTCAAGAATTCTTTTCAGTCAATGGTCGGAGCGGCAGGATTCGAACCTGCGACCCTCTGGTCCCAAACCAGATGCGCTACCAGACTGCGCTACGCTCCGTATTTGCTAAGGCGTTAAGTTGCTGAAACCTAGGATCTAAGCCACTACGACTTTGGTTGTGCGGTAATGAACAATGACATCGAGATTGTAAACCCACTACTCCTTTAAAAATAAAATATTGCGGCCTGGGATGAAGCATTTCCAACTCGATAGGCTAGTTGTGTCTCGAATGGCCCATGCGACAGGAAATGAGCGGAAATAAACACCAAACACAGACATATGATCCGATAGGAAGCAGAACGTTTTAAGAGAGTCTCACGGTCATCTTAACGCAAGATAACACAGTTTTAGGCGCTCAAAACAAAGAAAAGACAGCGCCGGTCAGTTCTCGGGATCGGGTTTCACTTCTACTGCTGCCAATCCCTTAGGGCCAGTTCCGAAAGATGCCTGCAATCTTTCGCCTTGCGTAACCTCTCCTAGTCCACAGCGACGAAGCGTCTCCATATGGATAAAAATATCGTCAGTGCCATCTCCTCGTGTGAGGAAACCGAACCCTTTGGCACGATTAAACCACTTGACTTGAACACGCGTGAAATCACCCGCAGGGGTTTGGCTTACAACAGGTTCACCGAGAGTTACTTGGCTTGCTGTGCTCTCATCAAGCTCAATAACACGAAGTGCCTGAAGTCCTTTGGACCGACGCACGACCTCGCATTCGATTGTAGAGCCCTCAGGCGCGGTCGACCTACCAGCCTGCTTTAGACAGGTTGAATGGATCAAGATATCACCGTGCTGATCCTCAGGAACAATAAAGCCGTAGCCTTTCGTCGGATCAAACCATTTAATAATGCCCCTGATTTTGAATTTTTCATCGTCAATATCTGTTTGGTCGGCATCGACCGTAAAATCCTGTCCGGATACTTCAGTCATTGGAGGCGATCCCCATCTCGCGTGCATTGGAATATTTTTCAAATGATTGATCACTATTCCAGGGTGCAAATCCATTCGTCACAAAAATGTTGTCGTAATTAATCGGGTTCGTAAACCATATTACCCACAAAGAGTGCACTTAATTCGCCCCTATATTCAATGCCCGGGCAACGGGTATTTTCATTGATTACTCGCTTTAAACCCTAATTTCGACGAATTTCACCTCTGATGACTGAAAAGTCGATCCCCGTTAGACCGAGTCTTGGTTCTCGTAATCGGATAGAAATTTTGAGATAAGTAAAGTGAATGTGTCGAAGTCGGATTCGACATTTTCGATCGTCACACCGCCGGTTGCATTGCGGTCCATCTGAAGAGCAACATCACCATCACCATCAATAAACGCGCGACCGAATTTCACTTCACTGTTGAATTTGCTCATAAATGCGTGACCGCCGAGCCCAAAATCAACGCCTGAGAGATAAGTGATATAAGAAATGTCAGCATCGGCGCCATCAAGACCAATGAATACAACGTGCTCGCCAATCGTGATAGCAAGCATCTTTGGCTGGATATCTTGAACAGAATAACCGTTTTCTTCCAGTATCTTAGCAATATCAGCCTTAGACACCGACGCCGCTGATGCTGAGATCGGCGACCAATAAAACAGCAATATCAAAAAAATAAGCGCAACCCGTCTCATAAAATCCCTCAGTCGTACCCCACATAATCTATTAATAAATCGAAATTCTCGGAACAAATCAACACGCAGTGCACAACGAATGGCGGAGCAATGAGACGTATCAATCTGGTATTGCGGAAATTCTTACCCAACGCGTTGGATGAGGCGTGTTAAAAACAGTATTCCGCAGCTGCGTATTCTTGCGAAGAATTCGCAAAGTAAAAGGACCAAGAATATCTCATACCGTCCCCACATGGAAAAGTGCAAAGACCGATAGGTGTAAAATTGTCGTTGCATCGATACCTTGCTATAACGTGCCGCTAAAACAAAGAACCAATAAGCGAGCGCAGTAAGACTTCTGTGTAATGATATAACTCTTCGCAAACACTGCTTAAGCCTCAGCTTACCTGATAAGGTCCGTGTAGTGATGTTATGGTATAGCAGATTGGGTTTCGTTTTAAAGCTAAAGGTACACGTCCTCTGCTGAGCTACCTATTACTCTGCAGTTTTTTCCTATTTTCGAGACTTGTTATTTCAATTTTCTAACGCGTTGCGATTTGCTAGATCCAGGCGCTCGGTGCGCAATTCCTGTAAGCTCTGGTTAAATTGATTACTTGAATAGCGTGGCAGGCCCTAGGGGAATCGAACCCCTCTTTCCAGGTTGAAAACCTGGCGTCCTAACCGATAGACGAAGGGCCCACACGATACTGATGCAACACCGACGCGTTCTATAATAGACTTAAGTGCTATGGCGCAAGTCTTTCAACGCTAAATTTATGGCCTTGCGACAATGGCGCTGACGAACGGGCAGGATAGTTTCGAAGTATTTGACGTGTTGGGCGAAGGTAAACATTCAATTTAACTTTTATTGCCCTCTAAGCCGCCCTATGCTTGCGCTGCATCGATAATTTGGAATTGGGCCGCGTCACCGCCCCGCCAATCATCGGCTTTTATTTTACCAGCAAGATGCAGCCGCGATGCTGTGGACAACAGATCACCGAGGGGATCTCCCACGACCCTGAATGCAATACTGCGCACGTTCTGTCCGGTCGGGGACAACAGCGTAATCGCGAGATGGCCAACACCCACCGGCTTCGTTGATAGGACGGTCATATCTTTCAGCACAAAGACAGGCTCGGGATTTGATGGGCCAAAGGGGCCTGCTCTTGCGGTATCATCGACAAGCCGTCGATTGACGGCTGCTGCGTTTATGATTCCATCGACGTCAATGATCCGCCGGGCTTGCGCTCGTTTGATGTGACGGCCCAATTGCGCATCAAGAAATATTTGAAAGGCATCGAGCTTCTCTTGCGCGATTGTTATCCCAGCGGCCATTTCGTGGCCACCACCACTAATTAGTATGCCCGCCTCTCGTGCGGCAACGCATGCAGCTCCTAAATCAACGCCAGAAAGGGAACGGCCAGAGCCTTTTCCAATACCATCTTGAAGTCCAATAACAAAAACGGGCTTACGTAATTTATCTTTGAGGCGCCCAGCAACGATTCCTACAACGCCAGGATGCCATCCCTCACCCGCCGCAATGGCAACAGAAGTTGAGGTTGTCTCTGAAGCACCAGAAGTTTTGTTTTGGGTAATCGTGATTTCAGCCTCGTGTTGAACATCGGCCTCAATTTCCTGACGCCGTGCATTAATTTCATGCAGCTCATCAGCCAGGGCCAAGCGCCGAGCGTTGTCATTTGTTGTCATCAATTCGAATGCTTGGCGCGCGTGACCTATTCGGCCCGCAGCGTTAATCCGTGGACCAATTTGAAATCCTAAAGTATAACTTGAAAAAGGGCTTTTAGCGCCCGCTGCATCGGCAAGGGCCCATAGCCCAGGCGTACCAGGCCCGTTCTCACGAGCATTCATGATTTTCAGCCCTTGCGCAACGATCACACGCGCAAGCCCTTTCATAGGCATAACATCGCAGACAAGACCAAGGGCGGCTAAGTCCAGGTACGCTTTAAGGTCCGGCTCTTTTGTATTCGAAAACCACCCATCTTTGCGCAAGGTGCGGTTCAGCGCTGCGACCGTTAAAAATGCTAACGCTGATGCGGATAAACCATGTAGTTTCGAATGGTCATCGCGCCTTTGGGGATTCACCACAGCAAATGCTTTTTCCGGACCCGCGTCTATCATTTGGTGATGATCGACAATTAAAACATCAACGCCGTCATTCGAAATTGCATTGACGGGATCATGCGCAGCCGCACCGCAATCGACCGTAACAATAATCCGAGCGCCGTTAGACTTTAACGTTTGAAAGGCTTCGATTGATGGTCCATAGCCTTCCGTAATTCGGTCCGGTAGGTGAATGAGGCTGGCAGCGCCAAGGCGATCCAAATACAGTTTGAGAATGGCCGATGCACAAGTGCCATCAACATCATAATCACCAAAAATACCGATCGTTTCACCGTTTGATACGGCTTGCGCAAGCCGCTCGGCCATTTTGTCCATATCCTTCAAGATTGACGGATCGGGCATCTCATTGCGAAGGCTCGGATTTAAAAAAGTATCAGCAACGTCGGGCCCGATCCCGCGTCCAGCCAGAACGCCGGCCAGCAATCTCGACACGCCATCCTTAGCCGCGAGAGCTTGTAAGTCATCCGAAATGACTGGCCGCATCACCCATGGTGCACCGGAAGCGGTCGTTATTCCATCCGGTAAACCACTGTCGTCGCTATCACTATAAGCGGTTACTATCGAACGAGTATTATCGAGCGAAGAACGAGGGAATTGTTGCGTTTGTCTCAGGCTTTCACAATCCAGTTTGGCATGTCTTACGTCTGTTTCAACACCGATATCGGTCGCTGACATGCCTGCACCTATCCCCATTTTCAATAAGTCCTTCCCTGCCTGTCGGTTTATGACTTTCAAAGAAAGCACAGAGTCGGACGTTTTAAGCAAATACTGGTTTTCCGCGCCTTTCCCCATCAGTGCAGTCTAAGGGGGGTGTGAGGGCGCGAAACGCATTTTTTACGCGCCACTCAGACGTGACCGGATTTACTGATTTCGGTTTTATTCAGCCGCGCTAGCAGGTGTTTCATCGGCGTTCAAAAAACCACCAGACTGCCGGGACCAGAGGTAAGCATACAAGCCCTCTTGGTTGACCAGTTCATCATGACGACCGATTTGGGCAATAGAGCCCTGATCAATCACCACGAGACGATCCATTTGCGCTATCGTCGAGAGTCGATGGGCGATCGCAATGACGGTTTTTCCCTGCATAAGATCAAAAAGATTTTCTTGAATCGCCGCTTCAACCTCTGAATCGAGCGCTGAGGTCGCCTCGTCAAGAACAAGAATGGGGGCATCTTTTAAAAAGACCCGTGCAATGGCGATGCGTTGACGCTGGCCGCCGGACAACCTTACACCGCGTTCTCCAACATGAGCATCAAGCCCTGTCCGACCATCTTGGTCCTCCAACTCTTCGATAAACTCAAGGGCATTCGCCCGGCGTGCTGCGTCGATGATGTCCTCATCGCTCGCATCCGGACGACCATATGCTAAATTATCTCGTATCGAACGGTGTAAGAGCGCCGTATCCTGAGTAACGACACCGATTTGCGCGCGCAAGGACTCTTGAGCGACCGAAGCAATATCAATATTATCGATCTTAATGGCCCCGCCTTCAATATCGTATAGCCTCAGGAGCAGGTTCACTAGTGTTGATTTTCCAGCGCCAGAGCGTCCGACAATGCCAATTTTTTCGCCGGGTTCTATGCGCAATGATAACCCGTCGATAACGCCCGTTTCTTTGCCATAGTGAAAAACGACGTTGTCGTATTCAATTAATCCTTTAGCGTGCGGCAGTGCCTTTGCGTCAGATGCATCCACAACTTTTTGCTCTCGGGTGAGCATGCTCATGCCGTCATAGATCACGCCAATATTTTCGAATAATCCAGAAACCTCCCACATAATCCATTGCGACATGCCATTGAGGCGAAGGGCGAGGCCGACGGCCGTCGTGATTGCACCAACGGTGATCAGGTTTCCTTGCCATAAAAAAATAGCAAGTGATGCAATAGTAAAAATGCCAAAGCAATTATTAAAATATACCGCGGCTTGGAGCTGCGTCACCAACCGCATTTGCGGGTGTACCGTATGCAGAAATAACTTCATGCTATCTCGCGCGTAAGCCTCTTCTCGCTTTGAATGGGCAAAGAGTTTGACCGTGCCGATATTCGTGTAGCTGTCGACCACGCGACCTGTCATGACTGACCGTGCGTCAGCCTGTTTGGCAGAGACCTCCGCAAGTCTTGGAACAAAAAATCGGACGAGACTGAGATAAATGCCAATCCAAATAAGCATTGGAATGGCAAGCCGCCAATCTGCTAACGCGATCAGCACCAATGTCGTCAGAAAATAGACAATAACATGCACAAAAACATCAATTACCTTTAAGACCGCTTCGCGCACGGCGAGTGATGTTTGCATCACTTTCGTTGCCACGCGACCAGCAAATTCATCGGCAAAAAAGCCCATGGATTGCCCAAGGATACGGCGGTGCATCCGCCATCGTGCGCGCATCGGAAGGTTTCCCAGCAATGCTTGGTGATTAATTAGAGAAAATAAAAGGTCGCTGAGCGGAAGACCGATTACGAGAAGCAACGCCATTGCAATAAGGGCCATACCGCGCTCCTCAAAAATTGTTTCGCGATCTGTCGTACCAAGCCAGTCGACAATATTGCCAAGAAAGCCGAATAGCATGACCTCTCCAACGGCAATGAGCGCGGAGAGGAATCCGATCATCAATAGCAGCCACCGGGCATCTTTTACGAAATGCCAGCAAAACGCGATCAAGCCCTTGGGCGGCGCTTCGGTCCCACCGTCTGGGAATGGATCCAGCAGATTTTCAAACGTTTTGAACATGCCTATGCATGTGAAGGGGGTGTCGTGGGAAGTCAATCACCAGATCTCTTGTGACCAAGGAGATTTACCGATTTTGGATCACGCTTTGAGTTTGCAAACCACGAATTGCTCTAAATTAGAGCTAGCGTGCCGTTTGGCTTATCTAAAATAAGTCACGAATGTCCTAACGTATACAACTAGCACTTAGTGCGTGCACGAATATAGCGTACGGTTCCGGTTTTCGAGCGCATGATCACCGTATGGGTGTGAATATAGTCCTTTTCCCATTTCACACCATCGAGCATCGTGCCGTTAGTCACACCCGTTGCAGCGAAAATAACATCGCCTGACGCTAGGTCAGTTAAACCATATTTACGATTTAGATCGGTGATGCCAGCGCGTTCCGCTCGTGCCCGCTCATCGTCATTTCGAAATAAAAGACGCCCTTGCATTTGGCCGCCCACACAGCGCAGGGCCGCTGCCGCCAGAACGCCTTCCGGAGCGCCGCCGGAGCCCACATACATATCGATACCGGTATGCGACTCGGTCGTATGGAACACACCAGCGACATCACCATCGGGAATCATGAATACGCGCGCGCCGACTTTTCGGGCACCAGCTATAATTTTCTCATGTCGTTCACGATCCAGAACGCAAAGTGTGATTTCGGACGTAGGAACATTTTTCGCTTTCGCGAGCTCGGTAATATTATCTTCCACTGAAGCATCGAGGTCGACGACGCCCTCCGCATAACCGGGACCCACAGCAATCTTGTCCATATACACATCTGGCGCATGTAAAAGCGTTCCGCCTTGGGCCATCGCTACAACTGCTAAGGCGTTTGCCATGGCCTTGGCTGTGAGGGTTGTTCCTTCTAATGGGTCTAACGCAATATCGATCTCTGGCCCCTGCCCGGTACCGACCTTCTCGCCAATGTAAAGCATCGGCGCTTCGTCTCGCTCGCCCTCACCGATAACAACCGTTCCACGCATATCAAGCTTGTTAAAGGCTGCTCTTAAAGCATTCACCGCTTCCTGATCTGCACCTTCCTTGTCGCCGCGGCCAATCATCCGTGACGCAGCGACCGCCGCGGCCTCAGTACAACGTCCCACTTCCATGGTGAAAATACGATCGATATATTCTTCGTCTGCCATGGTATGCTCCTTGCTCGTCGGCATTTCGGAAAAGATACATGCCGCTATGCCGGAAGAACCGCCTCTTGTCGACGGCAAACAACCTTCAAGAGATCATGCTGTTTCGCGAACTGCAAAAACGTGCGTTTCTGCGCCAAAAAAAATTTGAAAAGTCCGATATGGTTAATGCGCCACACGGATAAATTAACCGCCATAATAGGCAAAAACCATTGACGGACACAAAAACGGATTACGGGCATTAACGCGCTTTTAGGCCAGTGTGTGGTCAGCCGCCCGCTTGGTTATTGGCGAAAACGCGTAAAACCAAAAATTTAAAACGTCGCTCCGATCCCAACTGAGGTGGCGACACTTAAAGACTGTTAGAAACGATAGTTCAGACCAATTTCGGCGGTATGAAAGCCAAAAGCTTCATCACGAACAATACCGAGAAAGCGATAGGCGGTTTCAAAGTAAAGAGAGTCGAGTATTTCCGTTTCAAACCCCGCAGACGCCGAATAGCCTACGCCAATAAAACTTGTGTCTACGACAGTGAGCGTATCATCAATTTGGGTGTTAAGGCTTGCTGGGCCAGCACCCACCGATAAAAATGGCATGATATACCCACCGTCATAGGCCCATCGTAATGACAAAATGCCTGCTCGTCCAGTGAATATAGTCTCGACCGGAAATTCCAATGTCGGGTCATCGACGCCGCGATCCCTTAAATAGAGAAATTCAGGCTGAAACCACCAACTTGATCGTCCATTTGTTGCAAGCCGTTTGCGGTATCCGATCGATCCTGTGAAACCCAAGGTATCAATGTCACCATTCGTAACATGCCCGGTCAACAAAGCACCGCCTCTGATATAGAGCGCGTGCCCAAAGTCATCATACACAGAGGTTCTTGGGGTTTTGGGCTTTCGTCCTACACCATCATTTGAGGTGTATGAAACCGGCGATGCCTCCGTATTCGAGCTGGTAGACCGCCCTATGCGTTTAGCATTTTCCGTAATGGCAGCCCGAGCTTTAACGACGCGGCAGTCAATATCATCAGCAGCACAAGATTCAGCCTGCTTCTCTTTGTCGGCCGCTGAGGCGCTGACCGGATAGAGGAACACCAAACCGCTGAGCAATAGGATCTTAAGAAAAGAGCGGGGTCGCTCGGTAACACGCTGTGAACGGTGTTTGCGATCGTCGCGAAGCATTTTGGGCGTCCATTGGCTAATGCGATGGCCCAGCGCCACCAATATTTTCTAGGGAGTATCGGTTTGAAGATTTATTTTTTGGTAAATAAAAGGTTTCGTAAAATACAGAAAAGCAAGAATGCGAGCTAACCAATTCTCGCTCCATCCTGCTTCGTTCAATCGCTACTCAGCGCCTTTAATTTTTCTCAGCAACTTTTGCAGTAGCAAAAAAGGTCATCAAAACGATCCGGGGTATCCAAAACGAGCTGAACCAAGTCCAAGGTTTGACCGAAAGAATTCGAGTGCCCGACGCAGATACGTTTTTCACGTGAAGCCAAAACCATTTTTATTCGTCGCCTAATGAATTCTCGATGGTTTTTGAACCGTTCACCGTTTCCGAAAAGATTTCTGCGCCAGTGCTACTTTCGATCAATGCTTTGTTTGAAGAACCACGGCGCTCAGCTGATGCTGCCGTTCTATCGCTCTTAATGAGTTCCTGTAGGGTGTCCCGTTTTCCGGCGATATCTATCAGATGACGCGCTACGATGTTGGCTCCGTCACGTTCAGGTGGTTCATTCGGTTGATCTCTAAAGAGAGGGAAGTTTTCGGTTTTTTTCTCTTCTGCTTCTGCGATGGCTTTCTCTAAATCAGGGTGGACAGGTTGATCTTTTGCAATATCTTCGAATTTAACAAACCCCGGCGGTAAAAAACGTTTCGCACCGCTGCACCCTGCGACCACCAAAGTGCCTAAAACCAAAAGGAGAACTTTAATCATACCAAAAGTCTGTCCTATAAGACGCCTCTCATTGTTCACCTAACCCTGGTCCGCCGCCATGACGCAACCATCTAAGGCAACAAAAGCCTCAAAAAAAAGAACTGTACGAAAGCGTGTAACCACAAAAAAAGCAACAACGACAAAAACAAGCCAAGTGCTCGCTTCATCAACATCTGCGAAAAAAACTGCTGTTAAAAGAAAATCGGCGAAATCTAATCCCAGAAAATCTAATCCCAGAACAGAACCGTCCAAAGAAAGTGAGAAGACGTCTAAAGCGCCTCTAGCGCGAAAAAAGACAGCTAAGAAAACCGCAAAATCCACAACGCGCAAAAAGGCGCGCGTCGCAAAAGGAGCCATCGTTAAAATATCTGGTAGTGCTAACCGCTCGACCATAAAGGCGAAAAAGGCAACCGCAAGCCCCCCTAGTCCGATGAAAAATGGACGGGCAGAGCCGCAAGATGCTTCAAATAGAGCAACGAAAGAGGCGACGAAGCAAGCACCAAAACAAACCACCAAACAGCGCGCTGAGAATAGCGTCGACAGAGGCCAAACAGATGCAAAACGTTTAGTAGACGACTTTGATGCGCTTTCGGAATATCTTGTGGAAGTTTCCGGAAAAAGTACCCAGGTTATTCAAGAGTTCTTTGGCAAAAATACCGATCTTTCGGCGATTTACGGTAACCCGCGCAACTCAGATCCGTTGAATATTGGTGAAGCCTACCAAGAAATGATGAAAGGTCTCGCTGCCGACCCTGGCGTTGTGATGCAGCGGCAATTCAATCTTTGGGGGGATTATGCCAAGCTAATGGCGACCATGTCACGGCGGCTTGCGGGCGAAGAAGTCCGACCGGCCGTGAGCCCAGAAATGGGCGATAAACGCTTCCGTCATCCAGCATGGGAGGAAAATCAACTGCTTGATTTCGTCAAGCAGTCCTATCTGACTTATGCGAAATGGCTGAAGCATACGGTCAATGAAATAACCTTCGAAGACGACCACGAACGAAAACGCGCTGAATTTTATACTCAACAGTTTGTCGATGCGATTGCGCCGACGAATTTTCCAATGCTCAACCCCGAAGTGGTTGAAACCACAATCGATACGCGCGGCGAGAACTTAATGAAGGGGTTGAAAAACCTCTTGGAGGACTTGGATCGCGGGCATGGTGAGTTAGCCATACGCCAAGCAGATCTCGATTACTTCAAACTCGGCGAAAATATCGCTACCACCAAAGGATCCGTTGTCTATCAGAATTCAATTATGCAACTTATTCAATATGCGCCTTTGACAGATAAGGTTGCAAAGCGACCGTTGGTGATTTTCCCGCCATGGATCAATAAATTCTACATTCTCGACTTACAGGCCAAGAATTCATTCATTCGTTGGATGGTTGAACAAGGACGCACCGTATTCGTTGTCTCTTGGGTGAACCCGTCACCAGCCGACCCGCACAAAACATTCGAAGACTATGTTACGGAAGGCTGCTTTGAAGCCCTCGATGCAGTAGCGGAAGCCACAGGCGTCGAAGAGGTGGATACGATTGGGTACTGCATTGGTGGCACGATGCTGTCCTCTGCCCTTTGCCTTATGGCAGCGCGTAATGATACCCGGATTCAATCAGCAACATTTTTTACAGCGCAAGCAGACTTCGAAGAAGCTGGGGACCTGCTTCTCTTTGTTGATGATGCACAACTGGATAGTATCGAAAAACAAATGGATGCTGCTGGCGGCGTATTGGAAGGGCGCGCCATGGCGTCAACGTTCAATATGCTGCGCTCGAATGATCTAATCTGGCAATTTGTTATCGACAATTACATGAAGGGGAAAGACCCTGCACGTTTCGACCTTCTATTCTGGAATTCCGATTCAACGCGCATGCCAAAGCAGGTTCATCTTTTTTATCTTCGGGAGTTTTATCAAAAAAATGCCCTTGCAAAGGGCAACATGAAAATAGGCGGCGTGACTCTGAACCCTCATATGGTCAATATACCGATGTTTTTCCAAGCTGGAGAAACCGATCACATCGCACCGCATAATTCGGTGTACAGAACGGCACGGATGTTTGCCGAGGGTGGTAATGACCGCGTACAATATATGCTCGCTGGTTCAGGTCATATTGCAGGGGTCGTCAATCACCCAGATAAGAAAAAATACCACCATAGTATGAACGCCGATCTTCCTTCTACGCTGGAAAAATGGAAAGCGGACGCTGAACGAGCACCTGGATCATGGTGGGACTATTGGATGGCTTGGCTTAATGAAGTTAGCCCCGGCAAAGTGGCGCCGCGTGTCCCTGGAGATGGGCAGTTATCAATCATCGAAGAAGCTCCCGGAAGTTATGTGAAAGTTCAATCCTGATTAGGAAATTAAAGCGCCGTTCTGATTCCAATTGAAACGGAGGCGCTTTAATATTCCCCAGCAAGTATTCTGGATAGAAGCGGCAAAGGACTTGGCATTCTCTATACGCCTGTTTTTGTCTAATTTGCCCTAGCGACCTTCGATAAAACATCGCTTCATGCCATTACTACGACGCCCGCCATAATTCTTGCTGGCGCGCCTTTCGCAAAGGCAACGACTTTTCGCCTGGTGAGGTATTTACCATTGGCAGGTGACGCAACCACCCTTATAGCAGCGGCATAGTTATTAGGTTTTCTCCGCATGGCGTCCGTTCCTTCGCTGCGCGTGTTCAGGCACAGCGCTTACCGTTATTACTGGATTATGAGACAGCTAACGAGTGCTGGGCGTCAGATGACGGCGGTTGCTATCGGTTGGCAGGCTTATGAGGCGGCGCGTCTTTCAAGAACGATCGAGGAAGCAGCGCTTATTCTTGGTTTGATTGGACTTGCTCAGTTTGCACCGGTGTTTTTACTCTCATTGGTGGGGGGACAAGCGGCCGATCGCTTTGATCGCAAGCTGATCCTTTTGACCGCGTCTGGTGTGCGAGCGCTGAGCCAGGGGGCTTTGATCTTGACGGTCTTCATGCCGGCGGAGCAGAGCCTACCCTATTTATTTTTCATTTCAGGTGTGCTCGGCACCGTCAACGCATTTACGCCAGCCGCCAGTAGCGCACTTTATCCAACACTGGTACCTCGCAGCGAATTGCCAATGGCAATCGCTTGGAATTCCCTCGGATTTCAATGTGCCGCTATTGCAGGACCAGCATTTGGCGGGTTTATTTATGCTCTTGGTCCGGAATATGTACATGGCACAGCATCGTTGATGAGCCTCATTGCGATTATGTCTTTGTCATTTGCCAAAACGCCAAAACACAAGCCGGTTGAAAATGCGCGCGGCGTGTCGATGGTCATCGATGGATTACGCTATATTCGCGACAACAAAATAGTTCTTGGTGCGATCTCACTTGATCTTGTTGTTGTATTTTTTGGTGGTGCCATTGCGCTTTTGCCGGTATTTGCCAAAGATATTTTAGGCGTTGGTGCTGATGGACTTGGCTTACTTCGTGCGGCGCCCGCCGTTGGTGCGGCCTTTGTTGCGCTAAGCTTTACCATTAAGCCTCTCACCCGTAATATTGGAAAATGGATGTTTGCCGCAATCGTTGTCTATGGCGCGTCCACGCTCATATTTGGATTATCTAATATATTTTTGTTGTCGTTGGTGGCGTTAGGCGTTGGTGGTTCCGCGGATATGATATCAGTATACGTCCGGTCGTCCCTCGTTCAATTAGCCACACCAGACGAAATGCGCGGTCGGGTATCCTCGGTTTCCTTCATTTTTATATCAGCATCCAATGAACTGGGTGAATTTGAGTCTGGGGTTGCGGCACGCTTTTTAGGACCAATCGGCGCGGTGATTTTGGGTGGAACCGTCGCTATCCTTACCGCTGGTGTTTGGACAAGGTTGTTTCCACAACTCTGGAACGCAGACAAAATTGAAGATACTGAGACATTTCTCTCGCAAGAAACGCCGCAATCTTCACGTATCGGAGCGGTGAAAGCCTCTTAGCGTTATCGGCCTTGCCATCAAATTGCTCTTTAATAAAGGTTTGAAGGCCGGGGTTTCCAGCGTTGCCTCTTAACCAAGGCCATTAATAATCAATGCTCAGTTCCGCCCGCGCGCAACTGAGCATTGCAATTGCAGATGATACAATTGTGGATATGGATCTCAGAGACCCACACAAAGCTTACCCCCAGCTTGCACAATCACACTATTGCAAACGGCCTTGAAAAAATAATTAACAAGACATCATCGTTTTGTCGTTATCCGGCATTTACCAGAGCAGCGCCGGTCGCTGATCGATCAAGGTGCTGACAATACAGCAGCAGTAGCGCTTTCAAAGATGTCCAACCCTTCATTGAGCACATCGTCACTTACCGTTAACGGGACAAGGCACCGAAGGCATTGCGCATAAGAGCCGGCGGTAAGCATAATTAATCCTTGCGAGCGGGCCTCCGTCATGATCTTTCCGGCTAACGCTCCGGCTGGTTGGTGCGGATCGCCGTCCTCTACATATTCAATGGCGATCATACCGCCAACCTGACGCACGTCGCCAATGACGTCTTTGCCCAAACCGTCCTTCAAGGCGCGCCATCGCGTGGCAACCGTATTGCCAATTTCTGTGGCTCGATTGAGCAGGTTTTCTTCCTCTATGACATCAAGCACCGCCAAAGCTGCGGCACATGCAACAGGGTTACCACCATAGGTCGAACCCATGCTTCCAGCAGGAATTTTATCCAATAGGTCTGCCTTACCAGTAACCGCCGAGAGTGGAATGCCTGCCGCTAGAGACTTCGCAATACAAACCATATCTGGTTCAACACCCGAGTGTTCAAAAGCAAACATCTTTCCGGTTCGTCCCATACCGGATTGAACTTCATCGTCGATCAGCAAAATCCCATGCTCATCACAGATATCTCTTAAAGCTTGAAGAAACTCTTTCGGCGCGGCGTTAAACCCACCCTCCCCTTGCACCGGTTCCACGACCATCCCAGCGACTTCACTTGCTGGGATCACAGATTTGAATAGGTGTTTAATACCGTCAATGCACTGATCAACTGTTACGCCATGGTAGGCGTCGGGAAACGGCGCATGAAATATTGCCGGGACCAATGGACCAAAGCCAATTTTATAGGGATTTGATTTACCAGTTAACGTCGTTGCAAGCAGCGTACGACCATGGAAACCGCCTTCAAACGCAATAATGCCGGGGCGTCCCGTAATACGCCGCGCAAACTTCACGGCGTTTTCAACGGCTTCGGCGCCAGAATTAAAGAGCGCTGTTTTTTTAGGCGATGCACCCGGTGCGTAGCCATTGAGGCGTTCAGCGACTTCGACATAGACTTCATATTGAGCAACGCCAAAAGCAGTATGCAGAAAAGAGTCAGCCTGTTTTTTAATGGCCTCAACGACTTTTGGGTGCCGGTGCCCTACATTGAGCGTTCCGATCCCACCGATAAAATCAATATAACGTTTACCGTCGACGTCCCATATCTCGGCCCCCTCTGCGCGCGCCGCATAAATTCCTGAACGAGATGGCAAACCGGCGGGCATCGCTTCGTCGCGACGCGCAATCAGTGCTTCGTTGGATACAAAAGCATTGGACACAGCGTGTCTATCGGCAGTCTCGTTAGCGGCGGACATTTGGAATCCTTTTCTCTTTTATGATCGATATGGGCTTCAACCGATGAGTGTTGGCAAGATAGTACCCTTAAGCATAACAAAATCGTATTTTGGCATGCGCAAGAGCAAACAAACAACGTTGCGTTTTTATCACCAATTTCAGTGAATTGATCACAAGTCGCATGGGAGCAACGCATTGTTATTGACAGCGCCTGATATGGATAAAACTATTTATTTTTTTGACAAGCTCCGTTAGTGCTTTGATATAAGGCGTATTGAGTGCATGTTTGGCACTGGCCCGTTTTGTGGAGACTTTGAGGTTAATGGCCGATAATTTTTATCTGGTAGACCGAAATACCCTTCAGGCCGGCGATCTAAGTGATCCCAACGGTACTAAGGACGCTGCTGTTCGCGGACGGATTATGCGTTTCATGCGCCAGATGCATAGCGAAACGGGAGAAGATGCTCTCGTGCAAGCCGCGATTGACCGATCTTGGCTCGATACAAGCGGACGGCCTACGCCTGAAGGTCAACGCCTCGTGCGAGCTTTTAATGATTTAGAGCGATTTTCATAATTCTTTGTATTTTTGAGGAAACGGCATCATTGCTCGTTTAAGAAAACACTTTTTCTGCCTCAACATCTTCTAATACATCCTCACGGACGCCTTTTACTAATTTCAGAAAGACTGGTTCTGTCCATTCGTGGATTTTGGCACCGGTATTACGGTCAATGGTTCGATAAATCCGTCCATCTTTTGGGCTCATTTTAATCTCAAGTAATGTGCCTGACCCGACAATCCGATCGATTGCAATCTTGGTTGCACCAGGTATTTCTATTCTTCCCGCAATACTCTGTGAAAACCCAATCAGTGGCTCATTTTGAAGAGGCTCAATAAGCGACTTTTTAATATCCTGTGCCAGGTCTTTTGCTAGCGTTTTTAAGCGTTTTCTCGCGCCCTCAGGATCAATCGCACCTCTCAGCCCGATTTGATCTTTCGTTCTGATTTGGTGCTGTGGACCTAATTCCAGCGGTGCTTCTTCACGCTGATTGTCAGCCGTTGTGATTTGATTGCGCTTCAGTTGAAGCGTTGAAGCGTAGCGATCTTCATTTTTAAGGACGAGTGACTTGGCCATAGGCCGGGGTTTAAGGCAAGAACCTAAATATTTTCACTCATTGGTCGATGCAATGTTGAATTATCCAGTAATGAACGCCGCCAATTTAAATGGGGGGCTGCAGCCACAAATGTCGTTTTGACCAGCTCGTTCGATTTCGATAAGTTCGCGCAAATTATAAAGGATGGGCTAAAGTGAAGTTTTCTGGTGGCAAAAATTATATCGCAACTGAAGATCTGAAAGTTGCGGTAAACGCAGCGGTTACATTGGAACGGCCGCTTCTTATCAAAGGGGAGCCGGGGACAGGGAAAACGGTTCTCGCACAGGAAGTGGCGAATGCGATCGATGCGTCGCTCTTAGAATGGCACATTAAGTCAACCACAAAAGCACAACAAGGACTTTACGAATACGATGCCGTAGCGCGCTTGCGAGACTCACAATTAGGGGAAGAAAAAGCCCGCGACGTTAAGAATTATATCAAACGCGGAAAACTGTGGGAGGCTTTCACATCAAAAAAGCGTCCTGTTTTGTTGATTGATGAAATAGACAAAGCCGATATCGAATTCCCCAATGATCTTCTGCAGGAGCTCGATCGAATGGAGTTCTACGTTTACGAGACCGGCGAGACGGTTAAGGCAGATGTTCGTCCTGTGGTAATCATCACATCGAATAACGAAAAGGAATTACCGGACGCTTTTTTGCGCCGGTGCTTTTTCCATTATATCAAATTTCCGGATGCGGACACGATGACCGAGATCGTTGATGTTCATTTCCCTGGTATAAAAAAGCGGCTTGTCGCTGATGCGTTAAAAATATTTTATGAGATGAGAGATGTGCCAGGACTAAAGAAAAAGCCTTCCACCTCCGAGCTTTTGGATTGGTTGAAACTGCTCTTGGCCGATGAATTACCGGAATCCGTTTTACAAGAGCGTGACCCTCGAAAGGCGATACCGCCTCTTCATGGTGCGTTGCTAAAAAATGAGCAAGATGTGCACCTTTTCGAGCGGCTCGCTTTTCTCGCCCGTCGCGAAGGGTCTTAAAACTCGTCTCGCTAATGATGTAACAGCGTTTCAGTTTTGACTATAAAAACAACCTGAATTATGATCCGCACAGTGTTGTTATCCAACACTATGCGGGGATTGTTTGAACTCTTCTATAGCAAAATACCTGAAGACTGCGTGCTTCTGCATTTTTTTGATCGCGCAGCTTTCGCTGTCGGCAACGATGGCTGCCGGTGGCGCAAAGTCGATCGGATCGGATGGTCTTCATTGCTCATCGATCGCATCCACCTCTGACGCTGATCGTGCAGCAATCAACGATTTTATCAGTGCGCTTGGTTTAACGAATTCTGACGACGAAAATACCCATGGCCACTGCCTTTTGTGCTTAGCCGTTGATGCCATAGAGCCAATCACTGTTCCCGCATTTCATCATGGCGCGCTGCAATATCCTGTCTCAAGTCCGTCGCCCCATGATTTTAATACGTTTTCTCGGCCCTTAAAAAGTCAGCATGGAAGCCGTGCGCCACCAAACACTCGCAGAGCGTAATCATTAGTTTTTTAATCTTTGCCTCAGCGAGGCACGAACCTTTGCGAGTGAAAAATGAAATATCAAATATCAAAGAGTACCTTAGCGGCAAGTGCTGCACTATTTCTTCTAGGACAAACAACCGCTCAAGCGGATGATACAGATAGTAATATTACCTATGCCTCAGATCATGCACCAATTGGTGTGATGGCCGATCATCGCCACGCGAAGGGCGAATGGATGACGTCATACCGGTATATGCGCATGGATATGGAAGGGAACCGTGACGGTACGGATCGTCTTTCTCCAGAGGACATTGTAACGACCACGCCAAACTCCTTCTTTGGGCAACCAATGCAACCTCCAACCTTGCGTGTTGTTCCAACAGATATGATCATGGGCATGCATATGTTGGGTGTCATGTATGGTTTGACGGATCGGATCACACTGATGGCAATGGGGTCCGTCGTTACAAAGGAAATGGACCACCTTACTTTTCGGGGACCGACCGGTACCGATATATTGGGTGAGTTCACGACGGAATCGTCTGGCTTTGGTGATACGACTGTTGGCGCGATTATCGGTTTAGACAATGGGAAGAAAAAGCATCAGCAGGTCAATCTTGGGCTCGCTCTTTCTTTACCCTCTGGTTCTGTTACGGAAACGGATCAAATTCTAACGCCAATGGAGACGACCCCTACACCTCGCTTACCATACCCTATGCAACTAGGGTCTGGAAGCGTTGACTTTAAACCATCTCTTACCGCGCGCACACGTCGCGGTGACTTTAGCTTTGGTGGCCAGGCTTCGGCCGTTATTCGATTAGAACAAAATTCCGAAAACTATGCCTTAGGGGATAAATATGAAGTAACGGCCTGGGCAGCTTATGAGCCGAAACCTTGGGTTTCTTTTTCGGGACGGATCCGCGGCGAAACCTTGGCAGCAATTAAAGGACAAGACCCCCTTATTATTGCACCAGTGCAAACAGCTGATCCTCTTAATCAAGGTGGGGACATTATCGAAGGCCTTATTGGCGTGAACTTTGCCGGACAGCAGGGGATCATTCGAGGCCACCGTATTGCTGTGGAGCTTGGATTGCCGTTTTATCGAAATCTAAACGGACCACAGCTAGAAACAGATTTTACGCTCACCGTTGGCTGGCAGAAAGCTTTCTGATAACCACGCGAACGTTGTTTTCATCCTTAGGTGGACTACTGCATCGGAGTATGGGCTCTCGTTCAGCGCATGCTTTCGATGCATTTTTTTGGTATCAAGTTGGTACTGTCACCTGTTGATTTAATGGTTTGTCCTTATCACAACCTTCAGCGATGGGATGAAAACGATACGCGATACAGATCGCGCAAAACTTCATAAATCGGGACAACTGATGAGGGAAATTGGCGTTCACTTAACGGCTCTAAATTCAACGCTCGAAAATGTGATTTCGCACCAACCGATCAGATTCCCTTCACTTTTGATCGTTTTCAAAAACGCGCGAATATTACGGCGTTGGGACAAAGAGTCGGTTTTCAACTTAAAAAGTGTTTTTGTACAATAATGTGTCGCTAAGTAATGGTTTAACACGTGTTTGGTCGGATATTATGTTGACACGTCATGGTCAGCCCGGCGACCATACACAAGTAGCAGCCATTTAGAGCATCTTCACGTATTAAGGGTGCTGCAGGCTTCTTGAGGGGTATTATGGGCGAGTTGATCGGCTTTTTGCCGTTTTTATTTTTTATTGCGTTTATTCTCCTTCAGGGCGCTAGACGCAGACAGCAAAGCGCCGATTTGGTGCGTGCCTTTACGCGCCTGCAGCGGAAACGCAAAAGCAGAATTATAACCGTGGTGCATCGACAAGAGTCCATGGGATTTTTGGGCATACCAATTTTTCGCTATATCGATCTCAATGATGCGGAGGATATGTTGGAAGCTATCCGAACGACGCCTCCAAAACAGCCACTTGAGATTATCCTGCATACCCCTGGTGGACTTGTTTTGCCGGCCTTGCAGATCGCACGAGCTGTAAAGGCACATCCTGGTCCTACACGCGTTTATGTACCACACTATGCTATGTCAGGGGGCACGTTAATTGCGCTTGCTGCTGACGAAATCATATTGAACGAACATGCCGTACTTGGACCAATTGACCCACAGATCGGTGGTTTGCCAGCAGCATCAATCGTCCGTGTAACCCAAACAAAATCGCCCGACGCGGTGGAAGATCGTACAATGGTTCTTGCAGATATCGGACAGATGGCAATTAACCAGTTGGAGCGCGCCGCACGCGAACTTTTGTCTGGAACCGTATCTGACAACGCGGCTATTGCTGCAGCTGAACAATTATCGAGCGGTCGTTGGACTCATGATTATCCGATCGAGGCGGCTGAGGCTCGTGAAATTGGGCTTAATACATCGACAGATATGCCAAAGGATATCAATGCTTTGATGGCATTGTTTCCCGATAGAATGTCCCGTCAGAGCGTCAAGTTTATCGATCAAGTGGCAGGCATCTGGCCGTTTAATCGTAAGAAAAAAACGCCCGAGCCGATGGGTATTATGCCCGCCATTGGTGAACGCATGCCTTTTACGGGGTTTGAGCCCGGTCCTGGGTCACGCAGTTTCAGTTACGGTCCCTGGGATCCGAAAGACCTTAGAGCACAACTGTCGCCTGGCCCCTCTCCCGAGGATGTTCGCCGCCACCGCGAACGATAGAACGCGAGTAAAATGCGCGAACAATAGTGCTTGAGCAATAGGAATTCACCTGATTCCGCTTTAGGCTCGATTGATGGTGAAAAACAGCGTATACACCAACCATGTTTACGCAATTTTTCTATGACCTAAAATCTGCGGGTATTCCGGTGTCTCTTAGGGAATACCTTACCCTCATTCAAGCTTTGGAAGCTGATCTTGCTGATCGCCGTGTTGAAAATTTTTATTTTTTATCGCGCGCGGCACTCGTCAAAGATGAGCGGAATCTCGACAAATTTGACCGCGTATTTGGTCATGTTTTCAAAGGTATCGAAGAGGTTGGCGATGACGAGACAGCCACAATTCCTGAAGAATGGCTTCAAGTTCTCACGCAAAAATACCTGACCAAAGAGGAAAAAGCTGAGATCGAAGCACTGGGTGGCTGGGATAAGCTCATGGAAACGCTGCAAAAGCGTTTGGAAGAGCAGAAAAAACGGCATGAAGGTGGATCAAAATGGATTGGGACTGGCGGCACCTCGCCATTCGGTTCTGGCGGGTATAATCCTGAAGGCGTAAGGATTGGGAACCAGGGATCACGTCAGGGGCGTGCCGTTAAAGTTTGGGAAAAACGGGACTATAAAAATCTCGATGATCGTATTGAGCTCGGCACACGAAATATAAAAGTTGCCCTCCGGAAATTACGACGATTTGCAAGAGAAGGTGCGCCGGACGAATTTGATCTCGACAATACAATCGACGCAACAGCGCGATCCGGTTATCTAGATGTCGTTATGAGGCCCGAGCGACGCAATACGGTCAAAGTTCTATTGTTCTTCGATGCTGGCGGATCAATGGATCCTTACGTAAAAGTCTGTGAGGAACTTTTCTCTGCAGCCCGCGCTGAATTCAAACACCTAGAATACTTTTACTTCCACAACTGCCTTTATGATTTCGTTTGGAGAGACAACAAACGGCGCTGGACGGATAAAACACCGACCTGGGATGTTTTGCATACCTATCCGTCCGATTACAAAGTAATCTTTGTCGGCGATGCCTCCATGAGTCCTTATGAAATTATGACGCCAGGAGGTTCAGTGGAGTATTTTAATGAGGAAGCCGGAGGCGTCTGGATGAAGCGTCTGCTAGATGTCTATCAAAGTGCGGTATGGCTCAATCCGATTAAAGAAGATAATTGGCGATATGCGCCGTCAATACAGATTATGAGTGATATCATGGAACAACGTATGTTTCCATTGACACTGGGCGGCATTGATAAGGCGATCAGTGAGCTTAGGCGGTAAAATTCAAATACAATCAGTGCCTTGTTGAGGGCTTATGAAAGCTCAGTGCTTAACGTCGATACTTCAATTGGAAGCGGGACGACGCTTTAAGTCTTTGGTTTTACGCAGTTCCTTAACGCCAACCGCACACACTTGGCTTGGAGTTACTTTAATGAGCTTTTAAAGTACTTCGCAGGATAAGTGTGCGCGATTAAAGCACTTTCTTCCAAATAATTTTTAGAGCGGGGGCGCTCAACAACAAAACCTTCAAGCGCAATATGATTGTTTAGAGCGCCGAGCAAAAAGTTTGCAATGGTTTTTGCGTTTAACGGCGCGATCACCATAATCTATAACGGAATGCAGTAGTGCAGAATTATTGCATTCCGCTATAGGCGATTACTGGCAAAGTTGTTGTATCTGGGCCAGAGCAATGTCGGCTTGATATTTAATCGTCTCAAGATGCCTTGGCCGCGCATCTTGAATTCCATCAACATTTCCGGTCATCGCTTCAGCCTCCGCCGCGGCATCTCCAAGTTTCCACGCGCCAACGCCGCGGGCAGCGCCTTTTAACGAGTGGCAGGCATCGCGCCATGTTTGATCATCAGCGTCAATCTTCAGTGACTGTAAACACGTCTCAACTTGCCCCAAGAAAATTGTTAAGATCTCCGTAAGGAGTGCATTATCACCATCAGTATACTGTTCTAAATGCTGAAGGTCGATTGCATCTTCTGTCGTTAATTCAACGAGTGACATACGCTACAGCTTTCAAAATTACCCAACACTTAAAAGCTAATCGAAAAGGCTGGCCGTCAATTTAATAAGTTGTGCGAGCTTTTCATAAAAACCAAAAGACCACGTTAATACTTCCGAATAACGTGTTATTGATCTCGTTCTATTTTGGTGAATGAGGTATCGTGTCGGCTATAATACTAAAAACCCAGGCCTGAATGGCCTGGGCAGTGATTAGTTTACAGCATTTGCCTCATTAACTTTGGTAGGCATGAGACACTATTCGGTCGTCTCTTCTTCGACCGCGTCTTCAACAGCGTCGACAACGTCTTCAGCAGCTGCATCTGCTTCCGCCTCAGCCTCCTCTACGGCCTCAACAACAGCAGCCTCAGCTTCCTCTGCAGCTTCTTCAGCAGAAGCCTCGGTTTCCTCCGCAGCTTCTTCGGTTGTCGCTTCAACGTCATCTGCAACGCCATCAACGACCTCGCCCGCAGCATCAACCGTCTCGTCAACCATATCACCCGCTGCATCAACAGCATCAGAAGCTGCATCGGCCGCCTCTTCTACGGCATCGCTTGTCGCTTCAGTGACGTCTGAAGCCATATCGCTCGCACTGTCGGTGAGCGCCTCAGCACTTTCAGTCGCTGTCTCAATCATTTCATCGAGCACTTCTTCTCGGCCCGTTAATTTTAGAAAGCCAATAAATGCTGCTAGCCCTACGGCTATAACAAGTAAAATTCTGAGCATTACCCCATCCCCTTATGATTTGGCTGACGAATAATTTCTATTTCACTTCCCAAGCTCAAAGTTCTACCTCAACAAGGCTTATATAGCTGCCTTTTTTGAGACGTTTAAAAAGAACCAAGTCCCGTGAACACACCTGAAATCAATTATCGCCAGCCGGTCCCAACCCAATGCAATTGATCACTGGTCCTACAAATATTGACGTTGCCTTCAGAACGAATGCCGTTAACAACTATCATCAATAATATCGTACCGACGCCAATTACTACTGGAAGATAACGATTTTAGCATTGCGCGTAAATACAGAGGTCGTTGATTTTACGAGCGTTTTAACACTCGTGAGAAAACTGACAGAAATAAAAGATAATCCGTGTTAATCACACTTAAAAAGAGTATCTTGAGGCCCATACAATCAATAAAATCTGACTTAACGACGGCATGACTGAACATAAAATTTTTATCGGCAAGGGGAAAAAAACACAGTTTCTACCTCTTAAATATGCAAACCGACATGGTTTGATTGCGGGCGCAACCGGGACGGGAAAGACAGTAACGCTACAAATCCTCACCGAAGGTTTTTCCGATGCCGGTGTGCCTGTCTTTGTCGCTGATGTAAAAGGGGACTTGGCAGGACTATCACGCGCCGGCAAAGCAAAACCCAAACTTATCGAACGCGCTCAAGAAATTGGTTTCGATGACTATAGCATTGAGAAGTTTCCAACGCGGTTTTGGGACCTTTTTGGTAAAAAAGGGCATGCGCTTCGAGCAACTGCGAGTGAAATGGGTCCTTTGCTGTTGGCTCGCCTGCTTGATCTAAACGAAACCCAAGAAGGCGTTTTAACGCTTGCCTTTAAGTTAGCGGACGATGAAGGCCTTCTACTTTTGGACTTAAATGATTTACGGGCAATCCTCGTGGAGGTCGGTGAGCGCGCAAAAGAACTCTCCCTCACCTATGGTCATGTATCCAAAGCATCGGTTGGTGCAATACAGCGTCGTTTACTGACCTTAGAACAACAAGGGGCGGCACATTTCTTCGGCGAACCCGCTCTCGATCTTGGCGATTTAATCGATACGGATGAAGATGGACGTGGTTTTGTCAATATTCTTGCTGCAGATAAACTGATGCAATCGCCAAAACTGTACGCGACATTTTTGCTGTGGTTACTATCAGAATTATTTGAGCAACTACCAGAGATTGGTGATCCTGATAAACCGATACTCGTTTTCTTTTTTGATGAGGCGCATTTACTCTTTGATGATGCGCCCAAAGCGTTGTTGGAAAAGATTGAGCAGGTTGTCCGCTTGATACGATCAAAAGGGGTTGGTGTCTATTTTGTGACGCAAAACCCACTCGATGTTCCGGATACGGTTTCAAGTCAACTTGCTAATCGAATTATTCACGCACTTCGTGCCTATACGCCACGAGAGAAAAAAGTCGTAAAGGCGGCCGCCGAAACCTTCCGGCAAAACCCTGATTTTGATGCGGTGAAAGTTATTGCCGAACTTGGTGTTGGGGAAGCCCTCGTTTCCACTCTCGAAGCCAAGGGACGTCCATCAGTTGTGGATCGAACGCTTATTCGTCCACCATCCTCTCGCATGGGACCAATAACGAAATTAGAACGGACGGAAACAATCAGTGAGTCCCCCTATGGCGATGTTTATGATAAAGCCGTCGATAGAGTGTCGGCTTATGAGATTTTGAAGGCACGCACGGAAGAGCGCACAAAAGAACGACTTGAAGAAAAATCGAGGAAAGCATCTTCAAAACAAGGACGTAAACAAAATTCATCATCACGCACTAAGACGTCACGGCGCAAATCCACAACAAAACGGTCTTCCCGCCGGCAAAGCGTCGGCGAAAGCGCGATCAAGTCGGCGGTCAGAACGTTTTCTAGCACCCTAGCACGAGAGCTGATGCGCGGTATTTTAGGTGGATTAAAACGCCGACGATAACGTCAATTCTGCAATAATTGACGTTCGAATTTACAAGACTTTTGATCGTTTGGGAACGGTTCCAAAGTGGACATGAGAGATTGAGAGTTTAGTAAATTGTCTAACGGCGCCCCTAACGATCCTTCTACAAATCGATCCATGTTTTCTAAATACACGGAGGAACGTACTTTTGCGACCATACTTTCTTTCGGCTGCGTGATCATTGGTGTCGCTTATATTCTTAGCCTGTTACTAGAGGTACCGTTAGCCCCTCAATTATTGGATATGGGGCCCCCCTATTCCATTGCTATAGTTTACGGTATCGCAGTGACTATTCCCATGGTGGTGTTGCTCAAGGCATTTATGAATTCAACATATCCACCGTTTCTCCGTTTTCGAGAAGATCAGATTGAGTTCATATCACGGCTAGGGTTCAAGCTCACGTCTTCTAGAATTCTATTAATAAGCCTTGTCGCAGGTATTGGCGAAGAATTGCTCTTCCGAGGCGTGTTTCAGACGTATCTCTCCAATCAAGGGCCGTTACTATTATCCATCATTATACCAAATATATTATTCGGTCTTCTCCATGCTAGAACGATCGCTTATGCTTTAATCGCTGGAGCGGCTGGTTGTTATTTTGGGATAGTATTCGTTCTGACAGGATCTTTGATTGTCCCAATTTTAGCCCATGCGCTTTATGACTTTGTCGCATTAGCGATTGCCCGGCGTGAAATCGAGCAGCGACAGGTAAAGGTGTAAACAAGCGCGACTACGACCCAGATGATATTTACACCCATCAACTGTTCACCGCTTCTTTTGCGAGAAATCGTGTTTCGGGATAACCAAAGCCATCTGGAAGGATCAAATATAGTTTGCCGTCTTTGATTTCGCCGCCTGGAATAATCGGTTCGATCTTTCTTTCGTTCGCCCAATTGAGCGTTTCATCAATTGTTTCCTTAACACAAAGTAGTTCAAGGTTACGTGCGGTCGGAAAAATGATGCGGCGTTTATTCTGCTCTAAATCGTCAAGTGCCTTTTTAGGAGAAATCCATGTTGCTGATGTGGCTTCAACACCATCTTGAATCAACTTTTGATCGGTTGGCGCGCGCGCAGCGAAAAAAAGCGTATCGTAACGTTTTGAAATATGTGGTGGACCAATCCAATGCGCAAACAAGACAAGCCTGTCACACGTCAGCCTTAGATTGTTTTCCGTCACCATTTTGATGAAATGGGCGCCATCGGCCTCTATTCTTGAACGCCATTCTTGAAGAGCCGTAACCTTTTCCGATGAAACGAAACCTTGCTCGTCGTGATTTCTAGCGAGGAGAATGCCTATTTCCTCAAAAGCTTCGCGAATAGCAGCAATTTGCCCGCGCGCTATTATTCGATCCGCACTCAAGCCATCGCAAAGCGATGGCCACCGTTTATCAGAATCCGATGGATCAACTGCGCCGCCTGGGAATACGGTCGCACCACCTGCGAACGCCATCCCTTTATGCCGCTCAATCATTGCGGCTTGGAAAGCCGGACTGTCGATTGAATTAATATCCCTTAGCAAAATTATCGTTGCTGCGGGGCGAATAGGACGATCTTCTGTTTCGTTCAAAGGCGACATATTTTCAGTCTAAAAATTAAAGTCACGTTTTGGTTTGTCACTCGGCATCTCATATTGGGCACTGAGACAATATATTGCTGCATAGGCTCCAAGGACTGATCCGCCGATTGCGAACAACCACAAAAACCATGGCGCAATTGCCCCAACCATAACAATTAGACTGTTGAAGAAAATTGTTGCCGCTGAAAGCCAGGCCAAAGGTGCCCAGCGTCGTGCTAATAATAAGGCCAACATTGCAGATGCAAATGCCGCGAGCGACCAACTAAATGCCAAAACCATCGCAAGGGATTGAGAAATCATGGGTCGCTCCGGTGGAAAGGCCGTTGCGGATGGAATACTAAAAACGGCGCTCAGGCCACCTTCAATGAATTTCGCGAAGGTTAAGCCAACAAAGACTGAGAATAATACAGATGCCAAAGATCGAA
The DNA here is from genome assembly GCA_039025235.1 of Pseudomonadota bacterium. GTDB lineage: Bacteria > Pseudomonadota > Alphaproteobacteria > Caulobacterales > Parvularculaceae > MED-G105. The sequence continues at coordinate 113,083 of JBCCOS010000008.1, read as the reverse complement.
GCATAGGGCGACTATAGCGCATTTCATTCCAATTGCATAATGAGACCATTCAAGAGTTTGAGCGACTAACCTTCGCATTGGTCCAAGATAGGATCGTCTTAACGAATCAAAACAAAATCCTAAAGCTGTTTAGCGATACCATTTGAGACGGAACGGATTTAGAGCGCTTCGCGGATAAGTGTGTGCAGTTAATGCTTCTCGTCCATCAACGCCGCAATAGGTCGAACAATTGTTCGACCGACAGAACAAAAACCTTGAGCCGCGTTCCGATACTATTCTAATACGAACGGCTCTAGAATTCCGGCCAAATAAAAAGGGCGATATAAACAATCGCCCTCCTCAAAAATATCTTTCGTACTTTCGCTCACGCAGCGTAGAGACGTTTTCCAGCGCTCGCCATTTCTCTAAACCTTACTGGCGGAGCAAACCGCTCACCAAAGCGTTGAGCCAGGCTATCAGACCGCCGCACATACTCCTCAATACCTATCGTGTCGATATAGCTCATAGGGCCACCCGTCCACGGTGCAAATCCCCAACCGAAAATAGCGCCAAGATCAGCAGACTGTGGATCGTGCACAACCCCTTCGGCATAGCAAAGAGCGGCCGGCGTCAGTTGTGCATATAATAGACGCTCTTTTACTTCTTCGAGGCTCGGTTGCTCACTCGCTTCTGGATAAAATTCAGTGATACCCTTCCAAAAGTGTTTTTTGCCGTCTTTTGGATAGTCATAAAACCCGCCTCCAGATTTACGTCCTAGACGACCGAGCTTAACAACCATTGTTTCTAAAAAGTCTTCAGTTCCACTGGGTTTATAATCATCGCCCAGTTCTTTTTGAGTTGAATCAACAACGCGTTTTGCCAATTCAAGCGACGTTTCATCGACAAGCGCGAGCGGCCCCACGGGCATACCAAGCTGCGATGCTGCATTTTCTATGAGTGGAAGTTTAACGCCCTCAGTCACCATCAATATTGCTTCGTTGCAATACGGAGGAACAACTCGGTTCGTATAGAACCCGCGCACGTCTTTTACGACTATAGGAGTCTTCTTGATCATGCGTACATAATCAAGTGCCGTGGCCAAGGAGCGATCACCCGATGCTTCTCCAGGAATGATCTCTACAAGTGGCATTTTATCAACTGGAGAAAAGAAATGGATCCCAATGAATTGGTCGGAGCGCTCTGAATTTTTTGCAAGGCCTGTAATTGGTAATGTCGAGGTATTCGAAGCGAAAATGACATCCTGTCCAATAACAGCTTCCGTCCGTTTAATCACATCCGCTTTGACACCTGGATCTTCAAATACCGCTTCGATAATCATATCGACGTCTTTGAGATCATCAAAATTTGTGGTCGGCGTAATACGCGATAACAGCGCATCGCCTTTCTCTTTCGTCACCTTGCCGCGTGATATGCCTTTTTGAACAATACCTTCAGAATATGCTTTGCCTTTCTCAGCATCCTCCATTGAGCGATCCAGAAGCACAACATCCATGCCCCCTTTTGCCGTTACATAAGCGATACCGGCGCCCATCATGCCAGCGCCGAGAACACCGACTTTTCTTAAATCTTGGAGCGGAACATCTTTTGGACGCTGCTCGCCTTTCTCTGCTGCCTGCTTGTTAACGAACAATGTACGGATCATATTCTGTGCTTGCGGGCTCGCCAGCAGCTTCGTGAAATACTTCGACTCAATACGTATAGCAGTGTCAAAGGAAACGATGGATCCTTCATAAAGGCAGGAAAGAATATGTTCCACCGCGGGATAATTATGTTTCGTTTCGCGCTGCGCCATGGCTGACGAGGCGGCAAAAAATTGGACGCTCCGTGGATCCATTGCGCCGCCGCCACCCGGAAACTTGAAACCTTTTTTATCCCAAGGTTGCGATGTCTTTGGATTTGCCTTTACCCACTCTTTTGCTTTTGCAACCAAGTCGCTAGCCGGGACAATATCGTGAATGAGGCCATAGCCTTTAGCTTTTGCAGCATCGATTGGCTTACCTTGCATGATCATCATTGCGGCGTTTTGCAGTCCAATAAGGCGCGGCGTACGCTGTGTCCCGCCACCACCCGGCAAAAGGCCGATCTGCACTTCAGGAAATCCAAGTTGGATTTTCGGATTATCCGAACACACCCGATAGTGACAGGCGAGTGCTAATTCTAGACCGCCTCCGAGGGCCAAACCGTCAATCGCAGCGGCAACCGGTTTAGCGTGGGCTTCACCCTTAGTGAGCGCTTTAGTCGGGTGCCCTGAGGTTTCAAGCTTTCTTAAAGTCTGATTCATTTTAAGGGATAGTTCGAAGGCCTTCTCAAGCGTTTCAACACTCTTTTTATCCGCGAGCATTCTAATATCGGCGCCTGCTATAAAGCCCGACGTTTTACCAGAGGCAAAGACGGCCCCCTTGATGGCGTCGTTCCGCGCGAGCTCTTCAGTGAAATTTGTTAGATCCGCATTCAATTGCTCATTAAGAACATTCATCGACTGCCCCGGCAGGTCGATTGTGACAAGGGCAATGCCGTCGTTGTCGATATCAACGGAGATCGTTTCGTATGTCATGCTTAGCTTTGCTCCCTATGCCCTTAATTGACGCGTTCAATGATGGTGGCAGTGCCCATACCGCCACCAATGCACAGCGTAACCAGTGCAGTTTCTTTATTTGATCGTTCAAGTTCATCGACCATCGTACCCAAGATCATCGCACCGGTGGCGCCAAGTGGATGGCCCATGGCGATGGCGCCGCCATTCACATTGATATCTGAATGATCGATATCTAGCGCTTGCATAAACCGGAGAACAACGGACGCGAAGGCTTCATTAAGCTCCCAAAGATCGATGTCTTTTGTACTCATTCCAGCTCTTGTAAGCGCCTTTTCTGCAGCAAACTCTGGACCCGTCAGCATGATCGTCGGCTCTGATCCAATGGATGCCGCTGCTTTTATTCGTGCACGCGGTTTTAATCCGAGCCGGTCGCCAGCGTCCTTAGAACCAATTAAAACGGCAGCCGCGCCATCAACGATACCGGAGGAATTACCAGCGTGATGAATATGCTCGATTTTTTCAATTTCAGGATATTTCTGGATTGCTACAGAATTGAACCCGAAACTCTCTCCCATCATTGCAAATGACGGGTTAAGTGCGCCCAGTGACTGCATATCAGCTTCTGGTCGCATATGTTCGTCGTGGTTTAAAACCTCAAGACCAAGAACGTCTTGGACCGGAACAATTGATTTTTCGAAACGCCCTTCCTTCCATGAGAGTGCCGCTCGTTTTTGGCTTTCGACAGCATAACCATCCGCATCGGCACGTGAGAAACCATATTTCGTTGCGATGAGATCTGCTGAGATGCCCTGCGGCACAAAATAGGTATCGAATGCTATCTTAGGGTCTGAGGCTAAAGCGCCCCCATCGGAGCCCATTGGCACGCGGGACATCGCTTCAACGCCGCCGCCAATTGCAAGATCAGCCTCGCCGGACTTCACTTTAGCGGCAGCAATATTCACGGCTTCAAGACCAGAGGCGCAGAATCGGTTGACTTGAATAGCCGCGGTTGTTTCTGGGATCTTAGAGTGAAGAACGGCCGATCGCGTAATGACGGCACCTTGTTCTCCAACGGGCGAGACAACGCCAAAAGCAACATCGTCAATCGCTGAGCCATCCATATCGTTGCGGTCGCAAATGGCATTTAAAACCTGGGTCCCGAGACTAACCGGGGTAATTTCATGTAAGGAGCCGTCAGATTTTCCCTTTCCGCGTGGAGTCCGTACGGCATCAAAGATGTAAGCTTCGGTCATTCCTGATCCCTTTCTTAAAAGGTCTTTCTCCCAGATGCAGTCATATGTGAAAGACCTGATGTTCAAGAGCATAAAATGCCCGCTAACGCTATTTAAATTAGACCAACTATCGCTCTCTCCTTCCCTTATACTTTTTTACGGTCTTTATCCTCGTCGGTGATAACCCTCTATTTTCTCTGCTAATTCTTTTATTGCCAAACTGAGATCCGTAGTGCCAGGGTCGCAAAAACATGGACTAGTCTATTCAAAATGTCTGAGCATCAAGAAACACCGCGACGGATCGCTCTACGAGAGCATTTCGTCGAAAAACGCTTGATTTAGAGAGGCTCCTAGGGTCGTTTATGGCTCAATGATTCCACTTATTATTATACCAATTGGGTATTATACCAATTGGCATTGAATTAATTTTGAGAATGCTTTTGAAAGACAACTAGATGGCTAGTGCTGAAGCCACAGCTGACGAAGAAACTGCACAGGTAATTAAACAGGTGAGTGGCCCAACCTTAGCTGACGGACCATTTCTCTCATCAGGCGGTCGTCTTCGCAAAGCCATGAACTGGTTTTTTGCGAGCAAGTCTCGCCTATTCTGGATCCTCCAATTTGCGGGATGGGGCGGCTTTTTCATATTCCACTTCGTGGTCTATTCATCGCTTGTGGGCGGTTATTCAACAGCGTCGAGAGATTTTTCGGTTTCGTCGTCGCTGATTGGTATTTTATCAACAAGCTATGTACTTCGACCTATTCTTCGATATGCCCGCCGTCAGCCACCGATCGCCCTTCTAACAATCGCAATCGGGGCCACGCTTGTACTCGCTCTCGCCATGTCAGCAGCAAAGGCGCTGACCTTTCAACGAATTTTCGGCGATGCTTGGTTAGCCAGTCGTGTGATGCAATTAGGCACTGACAATTTCTTTGTGCTTTTACAACCAGACATCCCAACGAACCTCTTTCTTTTGGTATCTTGGGGCGGCTTTTATTTTGGCGTGAACTACTACCTCACCCTGCGAGATGAAACACAAAGAGCGATTCAATCGGCTCGTTTGGCCGAGCAGGCGCAGTTAAAAATGTTGCGGTATCAACTAAATCCTCATTTTTTATTCAATACGCTGAATGCTGTTTCCACACTTGTCCTCACGAACGATAGTGAACGGGCGAATACCATGCTCACGAAACTCTCGTCGTTCTTGCGCTATTCGCTTGATAGTGATCCCCTTCAAAAAACAACCCTGGCAGAGGAATTACGGGCACTTGATCATTATTTGGAAATTGAAGCCACGCGTTTTGGCAATCGGTTGACCATAAGAAAGGATATTGATGATGGCGTCATAGCGGCGCAAGTCCCTTCATTGATACTTCAACCCGCAATCGAAAATGCGATCAAATATGCCATTGGACAGATGGAAAGCGGCGGTGAGATCGCGATCATTGCACGCCGTCGTGATGATAGATTGCTTTTGGCTGTTCGGGATAATGGTCCACTCGCGCCTGATCAACCGGAAAACCTTCTTAGCGAAAACAGAATTAGCAATGGACTCGGGCTCGTAAATATGCGTGATCGTCTCGCGCATCTTTACGGAGAGGATCAAGAATTCCGACTGACCAAGCTCAATCCGGCAGGTTTTTGCGTGACGCTCGAGTTTCCTTTTGAACAGATTTAATTTGTTGAGAAACAAATTAATGAAAAGAACGGTTTTATGATATGGATAATACCGGTGACGATTGTGAGACACCAATCGACGATAGAAATCCGGGCCAAGAGCGCATAACCATTGTTTTGGTCGACGATGAGCCACTCGCAAATACGGGGATGAGAGCGCGTCTTGACGCTTTTCCAGAGTTAGAGATCATTGCAGAATGCGCGAACGGAAAAGACGCCGTTAAGACCATTAAACGATTGTCTCCCGACTTAATTTTTCTCGATATTCAGATGCCCGGACTTGATGGCTTTGGCGTCGTTCGTGCACTGATCGGAGGGCCTGCGCCTTTGGTGGTTTTTGTTACGGCCTACGATAAATACGCAATTGAAGCTTTTGAAGCCAACGCACTCGACTATCTCGTGAAACCGGTAGAACCTGAACGATTGTCAGAAGCGGTGCATCGTGCCCGTGACGCTATTAAAAGCAGGACAGCTGCAAAACGCGAATCAAAGCTGGTGGAATTACTCTCTTCTCTTAAAGAGAAAGACCAAGACCGTATTAAAGAACTGATAGAGGACACAGCATGGCTCGACAAAGACCGCTTCGCTGAACGCCTAAGCTTCAAGGATGGTGCTAAAGTTGTCATTCTTAACGCTGAAGACATTGAGTGGATTGATGCGGCAGGCGATTATATGGTCGTTCATGCCAACGGTCAGACCCATATCATCAGAGAGACGATGAAGACCTTGCAGCAGCGCCTAGACCCATCTCGTTTCCAACGCATTCATCGGTCGGCAATAGTCAATGTGAACATGGTCCAAGAGTTGAACCCACATTCAAATGGCGAATATTTCGTTACTTTACGCAATGGGACCCAGCTAAAGCTTTCGCGATCCTACAAGGATGTGGTCTCGCGTTTCATTTGAAATCAGAATAACGTCAGCGGTGAGAGTTTGGGTCTGTGGTTTTCGGCATCCAGATCATGACGAGGTAATTGATGATGGCCAAAATAATTGATGGGAAAGCCATCGCATCAACGATAACCGACAACATCGCACGTGCGTCAGCGGACTTTCAGTCACAGATAGGGATAGCCCCGTGCCTTGCGGTTGTTTTGGTCGGCGAGGACCCAGCCAGCGCAATTTATGTCCGCAACAAAGGGCGAACCGCCGAAAAAGTCGGTTTTCGATCAATTCAGACGACTCTCCCGGCCGATACCCCACAGGGCGATCTAGTGCAGTTAATTCGGCAATACAACGACGATCCTTCAATTCATGGCATCCTCGTTCAACTGCCCTTGCCGCCGCATTTGAATGCGGCTGAGATTCTAGATCTGATATCACCGGCAAAGGACGTGGACGGGTTCCATCCTATCAATGTTGGTCGGCTGGCAAGTGGCGCTGTTGATAGCGCGCTCGTCCCCTGCACGCCAGCGGGCTCGGTTATTCTCGCCAAATCCGTTCATGGCGCCGACATGACAGGTCTCCACGCCGTGGTTTTGGGGCGCTCAAATATTGTCGGCAAACCTGCCGCCCAACTTTTTCTGCAAGCGAATTGTACCGTGACCATCGCGCATAGCAAAACAAAGGATATCGCAGGCCTTTCCCGAGATGCCGATATCCTCATCGCCGCAGTTGGCCGTGCCAACTTCGTTTCTGGCGATTGGATAAAACCTGGCGCAACCGTCATTGACGTCGGCATCAATCGCTTAGAAGACGATAAAACAAAGACCACTGATGCTCAACGATCCACATCGTCCAAAAGCAAGATTGTTGGAGACGTTGATTTTGCTGCTGCCTGCGAAATTGCTGGTGCCATCACACCGGTGCCTGGCGGCGTTGGTCCGATGACCATTGCGATGCTGATTGCGAATACGCTGACAGCTGCATGCCGACAAAACAAACAGCCTGACCCGGTTTTGGCGTGAAGCCCAATTCCATCAGAAATGAGTTGGTAGCGGGGGCGAGACTTGAACTCGCGACCTCAGGGTTATGAATCCTGCGCTCTCACCAACTGAGCTACCCCGCCGTAATAATCACCAGCATTCAGCATTTCTGATAACAAGCGCTGGGCTATAGCGGGTGCTGCCGCCGCTCGCAAGGCCCTCATGAGTTAAGTTTCCCCTCAAGCGCATCCTGGATGCTGAATAGAGATTGAATGTACTAATAGAAGCAAGGGGGCGGCCTTAGAAGCGTTATAATGAGCGCACGGGATGACTTTGTTTATCTTGCTCCAATATGATCGTCCGCCACTTGAGTTCTGCTGTCTTCGCTATCAATGTCCTCTGGAGGGATAATGCGTGCCCAAAATCCTGTCGTTGGAAATGGGGAAATAACGATCCTCCTCAAGCTATGCCACGCCCCACCAAGAATGACCATAACCAATCCAAGGATCAAAAGCGTAAGGCCGCCGACCCAGGCTGCTGATAAACCGGCAGATCTCACCAATACACCGACCGCAATAAGGGCAGAAAGCAGTCCAGAAACCAACAAGGCTCGGCGATTAATCACAAGCGAAACAATCGCAAAGAATGTCACGACCAGAAGAGTCATTATTGCTGCGGATATTCCTGAACCGCTGACGGCAGCAACAGTGGGGCCGCCAGAGCCAACAACGGCATTTATCACACCGGTGAATATCAAAGGTGCAGCAAAAAAGTGGAGCCAGAAGCCATTATCGGAATAACGCGTTCGTCGCGCCGGGTCTCGAGCGTCATAGACAACCCCCAAAACAAATAGAAAAAGACCCGATATGACCAAAATCAAAGGTCCAAGAGCAAACGCTAATCCGGGGGCAAAAGAGAACAATGTTCCAACCGCCGTGGCAACAACGCCAACACCTGCCAATCCCATAGCAAAAGGGAGTTTCATACGGATATAGTAGATCAAGATAGCAACCGTAGAACCACCACCAACCCACAGCGCCAGATATTTCAATTCACCTAAGATACTTTGAATTTGCAGAAGATCATTGTTCGCAAACAATGTAATGAAAGTGTAAAAAGCGCTGACAGCGAAAAAACCTGTAAAGGCCATTAGAATAACGATAGACGGCAGAAACAGACGCCGTGCGCGAGCAAATATTTCCGCCAACACCCACATCAAAGCGGCATCGATAAAGAACACAATGCTTGCTTGTAGGGAGATACCTCGAATACTTGCCACGGAATCTGAAAGGGAGCCTGAAAGCGAACCGGAAAATGCACTCTCACCAATAATCAATACAGATACGAGTAATACACCCAGCGAGAGCATAAAAAGACCCACACTGAGAAAGACGTCGTGAAAGTTCCGAATAAATCGGAGCTCTTCTTCACCGGTTACGCTTATATTTTGATCAAGGTTTGAGGAATCGGTTATAGTCATATTTCCGTTAGGTTTTGGAATTATTGGCAACGTACTTCATAAACTACAGTATAAATTAGGGATTGTCAGTTCCTTGGCTTTTTAAGTCGTTGCAAGACGTATTCTGCAATTGCGAGACTTGCCGTTAAACCCGGCGATTCAATACCGTAAAGTCCAATATAGCCATTTGTTCCATGGTCCTCTGGAAAAAGTGGACGAAAGTCCCCTTCCTCACCGGGGCCCGTCAGTTTTGGCCGTTGTCCAGCGTAAGATGCTTGAAGACGCTCCTTTTCTAAGTCAGGCCAAAATTTTCTGGCGCCTTTGAAAAAAATATCACGTTTTGTTTCATCAAGTGAATAGTCCCCTAGCGGAGCATCCCATGAGATATCGGGGCCCAGCTTAGCTTGTCCGCCTAGATCCTTTGTGTAATGAATTCCTTGACTGTCAGCACTATGGACCGGATAAATAAGCCGAGAGAATGGTGGTGCTCCCGTATATGCGAAATACAAACCCTTTGCTGGTCGGACCCTTGGAATGAATTTATGGCTTAATCCATTAATCGATTCAGCGACTTTATCGGCACAGAGACCGGCACTATTCACGACCAACTTGGCTTTGAAGGCTACAGCATTATTGCCGCCGATACTGATTGTAATTCCGTTACTCTCAACTGATCCGCTGACGATTTCAGTCGATGACACATATGTGCCACCCGCATTTTCGAAATCACCTAAAATAGCCAACATAAATCCATGACTGTCAATTATCCCTGATGAGGGGGAGAAAAGTGCGGTAGTCGCGTTGAGTTTCGGTTCCAGATCTATGATTTCGTTCTTAGAAATGAGCTTAACGTCAGTAACCCCGTTCTGGTTTGCGGTTTCCTTTAATTGGACCAAACGTTGATGATCATCAGCTGTATGACCAACAACGAGCTTGCCACAATTGTCAAAGGTTACGCCACGATCCTTACAGTATGCATAAAGCATCTGCTTGCCAGGATGGCATAGTTGAGCACGTAGTCCACCTGGTCTGTAATAGATCCCGGCATGTATGACTTCAGAATTGCGAGATGATGTCTCCTCACCAAAGCTTGCGTTCTTCTCCAATAAAAAAACGTCTCGTCCGCTGAGTTGTAGCGCACGCGCAACAGCAAGGCCGACAACGCCAGCACCGATAACGATCGTATCTACACGTTCTATAGCCCGCGTCATTGGCAAATCAGATGAGACTTATAAATTTTTTCTTCATATAGCGCCCTGAATAATTGATAAAGTCAGTGCACAGAACGGTTCTTGTCTTTCCTAACACGCGCAATATGACACTATGCGGCGCGATCGACATTAGAAATGGCACTAGCAATCCAGCCGCCACCAAGAACCCGATCGGCATTTGGTTCTTTAGCATAGAAAACGCAGGCCTGACCTGGAGCAACGCCCTCCTCAGAGGCGAACAGCTCGACCCCAGGGTTGCCGTCAATCGATACAAGACGTGCTGGCGTTGCTGGGCGCGTTGATCGAACTTTTACGGCGATTTCCATTTGATCGTCGATTGCCGTTTCAATTTTTCCGGGCCCAATCCAAGAAATTTCCTTTAAGCAAATTCTTTTAACCGACAAGGCTTCTCGTGGCCCAACGACAACCCGGCGGTTTGGCGCATCAACTTTTACCACATAAAGTGGTTCACCAACAGCGATCCCCAGACCTCGCCGCTGTCCGACCGTATAATGAATAACGCCAGCGTGTCGGCCTAAAATATTTCCATCAAGATCAACGATGTCGCCAGGTTCAACCGATCCGGGGCGAAGCTTTTCAACGATTGTTGCGTATTTACCCTCAGGGACAAAACAGATGTCCTGACTATCAGGCTTGGATGCAATCGGTAAATCGAGAGAAGCCGCTATATCACGGGTTTGTTGCTTAGACATGCCGCCAAGAGGAAAACGTAAAAACTCAAGTTGCTCCTGCGTTGTCGCGAATAGGAAATAGCTTTGGTCCTTTGATGGGTCCACGGCTCGGCATAATTGTATGCCGTCACAACCTTGAACCCGTTGAACATAGTGTCCGGTGACCATTGCAGCGCCGCCAAGGTCCTTTGCTGTCTCCATAAGATCGCGAAATTTGACGCGCTCATTACATCGTACGCAAGGAATAGGGGTCGCCCCGGCAAGATAAGTATCGGCAAAATCGTCAATCACAGACTGAGAAAAGCGATCTTCATAGTCGAGGACGTAATGGGGGATTCCGAGCCTATCAGCAACGCTCCTCGCGTCCTGTATATCTTGGCCCGCACAGCAAGCCCCTTTTTTCTGAATTGCTTGACCATGGTCATAAAGCTGAAGGGTGACCCCAATTGCTTTGTAACCGGATCGCGCCACCAGAGCCGCTGCAACAGATGAGTCCACGCCGCCCGACATAGCGACGATAACAGGACTGCCCGGCGGCACGTCGAGATCAACTGTTGGTATGTCTGAACTTTCAATCATTGTGGTTGGACAATAAACGCATCCTTTAAAACACGCCAGAGAGCAACATTGTTCCCAATCGAGACGAAACGCCTCGGCCTGACCAGTGATGGGTCACTTATGCCCCGATTTAGTCAAATTTCCTGAAATCATACACTAAAGCCGTGTGATTTATAGTTCATCGTCAACCTTCAATGAAAGCCAAATAATCACTTTTAATCAGATGCTTACTTGGCAATTTACCATACGACTTAGGCGTTTTTTAAAAGCACCTGAGTAGATTGAGATGATTAGTTGCGTAAACATTGAGGGATAAGTACATGAGTTCCTTTGCCGACCAGGCTGACGAAGCCCCACAGGCAAACCCATCGGACGCCTATGTGATAGGACCAGATGGTATGCCCCTCACCCTCGCCGACCTGCCACCGCAGACGACGAAAAGGTGGGTAATTCGTCGCAAAGCTGAAGTCGTTGCTGCTGTGCGTGGTGGCCTACTGACTTTGGAAGAAGCGTGCGAACGTTATCACTTAACGATGGAAGAGTTTTTGAGTTGGCAAAAAGCCATTGATCAATATGGAATGGCCGGCTTGAGAGCGACCCGCGTTCAACAGTACAGATGATGTCTATCTTTCATCCGTACACACTTATAGGTTAAGCAGCAACAGTATGTTGCTCGCCCACCTGCGTTCCTAAAACGCTATTATTTGCGCTTCGAGGATATATTTTCCTCATCGACATTTTTTGATTGCTTGATGCGCTGTTGGATCAAAGCTACGCTTAGTGATGGCGGAGCAACTCTAGCGAAGCGTGGGATTGTTTATTCGTCATTAGTAATAGAAGCTTTCAACGTCCAGTCGGCTCGCAGTCACCTGGGCTAACCCTTTGGGTATTCCAATGATGAAATTTATTGCCCCTGATTTGAAGGCCGCAAAGGCAAAAGCCAGGAGAGCAATTGGCAATAATATGGTCGTCCTATCGGTGAGAGACTTACCAAGTGGCGATATTGAGTTATCGGCTGCTGACCGACCGGAACCACCAGTATCTGATCCTTTATCTAATCCAAGCAACTCAACGCACCAGTCTCGAAATTTCGGCACGGGCTTTGATGGAGAAGAAACGAGAGCCCCTCGTCGTCGACGGAATTCATCCGGCGCCCGGCTGAACGAGCCGTTGGAACAAAAATTCGGCGAGAATAACTTATCGAATCTTTCAAACAAGCTCGTGTCACGATCGCGCAAGCAACCAAAACTTGATCTATCCGATCCAGGTGTTGGCGGTATCGTTGATATTCTAAGGCCCCACAGTATCGATTCGGATCTTATTTCTGCGTTATTGAATGCTGCACGCGGCGCCGGAATTGATGACGACTTGTATAGCCTCGAACATGCGTTGCGAGAGGTCTTTTCATTTAATCCTATCGATACGGCGCTAGCCGCACCGATAATGCTCGTTGGTCCCACTGGGGCTGGCAAAACCTCGTGCTCTGCGAAATTGGCATCTGCTGCCATTAATAATGGCACCGGCGCTTTCATGATGACAGCCGATGTCGGACGGGCCGGTGCAATTGAACAGTTGCAGACCTATGGCAAAGCGCTTGGTGCGGAGTATTATATTGTAGAAACCCCTCTTGACGTGTCACAAGCGCTTAAATCCAAGCCTGCGAATGGCTTTGTTATTTTTGATACACCAGGTATCAGCCCCTTCGACCCCGGGGATTTTGCAGCGCTGAGAAGTTATCAGGATGCCGCGGGCGCCGAACCGGTGCTGGTCCTCCCAGCCAGCGGTGATCCGGAAGAGTATAAAGACTGGGCAACATCATTTGCCGAGTTTGGTGTCCGGCGCATGATCATTACCAAGTTCGACGCGACAAAGCGTGTAGGAGCCGGCCTAACAGCAGCTTACGAAGCAGGTCTTAGCCTCGCCAACTTTTCAGAAAGCCCCTTTATCTCAGAAGGCCTGATCACAGCGTCTCCTGAGTTCTTAGGCAGGCGTCTGATGAGCGCTGGTCCAGGTCAGATGGGCCGCTGATTTTTGTAAAAGCGCATTAGAGCCTGTTGCAGCAAAAGTGGATCACCGGTTTTGCGGTTCGCAACAGGCTCCAACTAGAATCTAGAGCTGTTTTCTGAATCAGCTTGAATGCAAACGGCTCTAGAAAACCGGCAGACATAACATCACAATGCACTTCACATCACGGATGCACTTCAAAATGACGTCAGAGAGCGCCTGCATACTCTCTTAGCGCTTCAACACGCTTTTCGATTGGCGGGTGTGTTGTGAACATTCCGAGGAAAGGCTGCGCGTTATCGACCATCATTTGCTTGATATCGTCAGGTGCTTGTTCGATCGCCGATCGTCCTGAAATTTTTTGTAAAGCCGATGCCATCGCGTCCGGATTGCGTGTGAGATCAACAGCACCGGCATCGGCTAAGTATTCCCGCTTTCGGGAGAGGGCAAAACGGATCAAAACAGCCAAGAAATAAGCGATCGCAATAATTGCGATTGCGGCGATAATGAGTAAGCCACCTCCCCGACTATCGCCCTTCCGAGATCGTGAATGGCCGCTAGAATACAGCCCTGCGCGGAACATATTTCGAAAAATAATTTCGCCAACGAAAGCAATAATTCCAACAAAAATCACTGATACAATAAGCAACCTTACGTCACGATTCCTAATGTGGGTTAGCTCGTGAGCAATAACTGCTTCTAATTCAGCGTCTTCTAGAGTATTTATCAATCCACGGGTGAGCGTTACGGTATAACTGCTTTCATCAATCCCGCTGGCGAAGGCGTTCAGTTGATTTGTTTCAACGATATCAAGTTTTGGCGGTCTCATTCCGCATGCGATACAAAGATTTTCGTGCAGATTATAGATCCTCGGATTGTCTTTACGATCCAAGCCCTTTGAACCAATAGCGGCTTTGATCATCGATTGGTGAAAAGCAAATGCAATACCGAACCAGATGAGCGCGGCTAAAAACGCAAATGGCCACACCTGTTTATATTGAGCGAGGATAAGAGCGATTGCTTCTTCATTTGTTGTCGGGGCAAAGGCCAGCCCAACATAGCCAACAACCAATCCCAAAAGTAACAGGGCCAGCACAATAGGAAAGCCGGCCATAAGCAAGACCGACTTTACATTATTATTCCATATGTGTGTTTGCAGCCCGTAGGCGCGCATCGCTGCACCCCTGGTTCGTCAGCGTTGGCCAATAAATTTCATGTGTACAATGGTAGAACTGTTATCTGTCTTAAAATCCAACCGCTGGAGCAGATTCCACCTCTGCCCGCGACGCGTCCGGAATTTCAAAAAAGTCTCGTTGTTTAAAACCGCCCATAGGCGCAATAAAATTCCCGGGAATTTGTTGTATTGCGGTATTGAACTCCTGCACCGCGCTATTAAAGAACCGGCGCGCTGCCGCTAGTTTGTTTTCCAGATCAGATAGTTCTCGCTGCAATTCCAAGAAATTCGTATTCGCCTTTAAATCTGGATAGGCTTCCGCCAGCGCGAATAACTTGCCTAATGCAGCCCCTAACACCCCTTCGGCTTGACCTTGTGCGGCTGCGCCTGATGCCGATACGGCCGTGTTTCTTGCACTGATTACCGCATCAAGGGTCTCTTTTTCGTGCGCTGCGTATCCCTTAACAGTTTCAACCAGGTTAGGAACGAGATCATGGCGTTGTTTCAACTGAACATCGACGTCCGCAAACGCTTGGTCCGCGCGCAGATTTAAAGCGACAATCCGGTTATAAATGATAACCGCGATGACAGCTAGGACTGCTGCGACACCAATAAAAATCCAAAAACCCGACACGCTTCTCTCCTTGGTCGTTTTAAGCTCTCGCTAAAGTCGTCTTAATTTGGCTTAAGTCTTTCAGAAGTCAGATCGTAAATAATACAGAAATAGCATTTAATATTTTTTGAATTCTGGCATCGCACCCCGATTCTCCCCCAAGGGGGCTTGGTTGCCCATTAAACTGCCGTCTCCATTAAACTGTCTCGTATCAATCTTAGTACAATTCCATTTAACGTCTGAATAAGCCGTTATTCCTTATCCATCAGAGTATTTACAAATTTCGATAGGGCCACTTGTCTGAAACGTTTTTGTCGTTCCGCCATCAAGATGGTTTTAATTGTCTCCTCTGACTGATCCATGTCGTCATTGATGATAACGTAATCATATTCAGGCCAATGGGACATTTCATCATCCGCCTTCGCCATGCGTGACTGCACGATTTCATCAGAGTCCTGATTCCGTGTCTTAAGGCGCCTTTCCAGTTCACTCCGAGACGGCGGCAGAACAAATACTTTTACGACGTCCCGTGAAGCAACTTCTTCTAGCTGTTGTGCGCCTTGCCAGTCGATATCAAAAAGCACATCCTTACCAGCCTCTAAAGCTTCAAAAACAGGCGCTTTGGGCGTGCCATAGTAATTTTCAAAAACACGCGCGTGTTCTAAAAATTTCCCATCGCTTTGCATCGTCAGAAATTCTTCTTCAGAGACGAAAAAATAGTCTTTGCCATGGACCTCGCCAGGCCTTGGAGAACGTGTCGTTGCAGAAACCGATAAGACCATATCGTCAAGAATCTTCAATAAACGGTCCGACAAGGTTGTTTTCCCAGCGCCAGAGGGGCTAGATAAAATCAACATTAATCCGCGTCGTTGGTTATTATGGACCATTGAATTCATTATCGTCGTGTATCGTATTTATTCTATATTCTGAACCTGCTCTCGCATTTGGTCGATGACGGTTTTTAGCGACAACCCAATTTCTTTAAGACTTAAATCTGGCGCCTTAGCACATAATGTATTCGCTTCGCGGTTAAATTCCTGAACTAAAAAATCAAATCGTCGACCAATTGGCTTATCAGACATTAGTAAACGATCTGCAGCTTTGATGTGGGCATCGAGACGATCCAATTCTTCGCGCACGTCCGCTTTCACAGCAAGCAGAGCTGCTTCTTGCGCAATTCGTCCTTGTTCTACCTCACCACTCGAAAGCATTTCGTTAATTTGTTTCTGGAGACGTTTTTGGAAAAGCGGCCCGACATGTTTGGCAGTTTCCATAGCGCGTGACTGAAGGGACTTTATTTCCGAGAGGTGGCCGCCTAGCGCATGGGCGAGCACCGCGCCTTCTGCCTCGCGGCTTCTCTTCAGCGCCTTTAATCCCGCTACAAAGCCGTCTAATAGTGTCTGATCGTTTCGCTTTTGAGTCTCGACGTCCTGTTCTGCAACGTCAGTTTGTAAAACGCCCTTGAGCGCCAGAATATTTTCTGGTCTTGGTTGCTCACACGGTATTTTGCTTTGTATTGAATTGATGGCGTGAAGCGCAGCTTCAAGATTTGCTTCGTTGACGATGAAGCTAGGCTGCGATTTAACCGAACCAACAGAAAGACTGGCGTGAACATTTCCTCTTGATAAATGTTCTCCTAAAATCTTGCGGCAAACAATCTCTAAATGTTCGAATCCGGACGGTAGCCGTAACCTTAGTTCAAGACCGCGACCGTTGACCGACTTTATTTCCCAAGTCCACGGTTGGGTATCTAAATCGCCTTGTGTACGGGCGAAACCTGTCATGGATTGAACCACGCTTATGCATTCTCCCAATTCATACTATTCTTGTGTTTGAGCACGTCGCTCCCGCTCGATCCGACGCCACGTTGCAACATTTCGATTGTGTTGCGAAAGTGTTGATGCAAATGCGTGGCCGCCCTCTCCATTTGCCACAAAGAAAATATCATCAGTTTCATCTGGGTTAAGAACGGCAAGGATCGCATCTTTTCCAGGGTTAGAAATCGGTGTGGGCGGAAGCCCGAAGATGCGATAAGTATTATAGGTCGTTGATTTTTTCAATTCACTCGCACGCAATCCTCGACCGAGCGGTTCACCTTGCGTTAGACCATAAATGACGGTTGGGTCAGACTCCAATCGCATATTTTTGCGAAGTCGATTAACAAACACTGACGCAATTCTCCCGCGTTCATTAGGTTGCGCCGTTTCTTTTTCAACAATGGAAGCCAGAATGATGGCTTCACTTCGTGTCGTATACGGAAGTTCAAGAGCGCGATTATCCCAAACGGAATCAACAAACGTCGTCTGTGCTTCAACCATCGAGTTAATGATCTGATCTCGGGTTTGGCTTCGGGTGAAAGCATATGTTTCTGGCAACAATGTCCCTTCAGCGGGGGACAGAGTTATTTCACCCTCAAGGATGGGGTCTTCCGCAATGATGCGTAAGGCCTGCGCTGTCGTTAACCCCTCAGGTATTGTAACATAATGGAGAATGCTTTTTCCGTTGACGATTAACTCAATCAACTCCATTGCGCTTGCGCCTGCAGGGATTTGAAATTCACCTGCTTTTAAATCGCCACCAACACCCGTTAATCGCGTAACGACGATAAAAAGTTCCGGGTGACGTAAAACGCCTGATGATTTCAGTTCTTCTGCAATCATTGACACGGATGAACCACTTTTTAGGAGTACAACAGTATCCTCTGTATGCGGGCCTGGGCGATGAACCTCACGATGGGCAAAATATCCGCCAACGGAAACGGCGGCCGCTCCGAGTAGAAGTAAAACTAGTAAGAATGATAAGAACGATCGCACCCAGTCACCCCTTTTTACAGTAAGTCCAGATTATGAGACCGAGCCCCAACTCAGAACACAGAGGCTCGTAAGATACATTTTTTCACTTGAGCGGTTTTAGCCTAGATAATGATAAAAATGTTAACCTGTGAAACGCTGTAAGACTAGGCTTGCATTGGTGCCACCAAAACCAAAAGAGTTTGAAAGCACAGTATCGATTTGCTTTCTGACCGCCGTTTTGGGAGCGAGGTTTATAGGTGTGTCGATAGAGGGGTTCTCAAGGTTTAAGGTTGGTGGCGCAATACCATCGCGAATAGCAAGAACGCCGAATATAGCTTCGAGCGCCCCTGCTGCGCCGAGGAGGTGACCCGTGGCAGATTTCGTTGATGACATCACCAAGTGTTCGGGGTTTTGCTGAAATAATCGCTCAGCTGCTTTTACTTCTACCTCATCGCCGACGGGCGTCGAAGTTCCATGGGCGTTGATGTAATCGACCTGTTCGGGCTCAATTCCCGCCCGCTTCAAGGCCATTTTCATGGCACGATAAGCGCCATCACCATCTTCCGCAGGAGCGGTAACATGATAGGCGTCGCCAGACAGCCCATATCCCGTGATTTCAGCATATATCGTTGCACCGCGCGCTTGTGCGTGTTCAAGCGACTCGATTACGACAATACCTGCTCCCTCCCCCATTAAGAAGCCGTCACGGTCGCGATCGAATGGGCGTGAAGCCTCTGTCGGGCGATCATTAAATTTTGTTGTGAGCGCTTTACAGGCGGCAAAACCAGCAATACCGATTGGACAAATTGTCGATTCAGCCCCACCGGCAAACATTACATCTGCATCATCCAGCATGATCATTCTAGCAGCATCACCGATGGCGTGAGCGCTAGATGAACACGCCGTTACCACGGCGTGGTTTGGCCCCTTAAGACCCATACGGATCGAAATTTGACCCGAAATAAGATTAATGATCGATCCAGTAACAAAGAAGGGCGAAACGCGCCGTGGCCCTTGATTGTGAAGCGCCAGTACATTGGTTTCAATCCCTGGCAGGCCACCAATTCCAGCCCCCGCCATAACACCGGCACGTTCCCGCTGAGCTTCTGTTTTTATATCCAAGCCAGCGTGATCATACGCCATCTGAGCGGCAGCAATGCCATAAATAATGAAATCATCAATGCGCCGACGATCCTTACTTGAGACCCAATCATCGAAGTTAAAAGTCTCATCAGCACACCCCTCGTCAATGAGCGCTTGGCCACCGCCCATTCCGTCTGATTTCGGAGCAGCAGCAGCGATCGTGCAAGCGAGGTTTGATGCGTTGAAGGAGTCAATAGGACCGGCACCCGATTGACCGGCCACAAGGCGACGCCAGGTAGGCTCCAGTGACCCGGCAAGTGGTGAAACAGCCCCCATGCCTGTGATCACTGCGCGTTTCATATATCTTCCTTCGCGACCAGAGCGAAAGGCTGGTCATGCGGTTTTCACCACAGAATAGTCCCTGAAACGTTGATTTACTTCTTTTGTTCTTCGATGAACTTTATCGCGTCGCCAACGGTTTGTATCGTTTCGGCCGCGTCATCAGGAATTTCAACGTCAAATTCTTCCTCAAAAGCCATGACCAATTCAACAATATCAAGGCTGTCAGCACCAAGATCGTCAATAAATCCAGCTTTAGGATCAACTTTAGAAGGATCGACATCAAGGTGTTCGATAACAATTTTTTTTACGCGTTCAGCTAAGTCAGTCATTAAAGGCTCCTTCTACAAATGGTTGCGCCATTTGTAATTCGTACGGCGCGGCAAACAGTTATTTTAATACTCCGGCGCCGTGGTGGATTTGATCGATGCGCATCCCGCGTCGGGCTCCGGGGCGCTTACGGCATATTGCGACTAGTTGCAACGGGATGCATAAGTTTTTGCGCTGCAGCATCTCGATATTCACGGATTAAATCATGGCCATCCCGCCATTTACATGGAGTGTTTGTCCTGTCACATAGGATGCCTCATCGCTCGCAAGATAGACCGCAGCACTTGCGATATCTTCGGAATTACCCATCTTTCCCGCAGGAATGCGACCAAGAATCATTTGTTTTTGATCATCATTAAGGGCGTCTGTCATCGCGGTTTCAATAAATCCAGGGGCAATGCAGTTCACGGTGACATTTCGCGATGCAATTTCCGATGCAAGTGACTTTGACATGGAAATCATTCCGGCTTTTGAAGCCGCATAATTTGCTTGCCCAGGGTTACCGGTGACGCCCACGACAGAAGTGATCCCAATAATTCGGCCAAAACGTTGTTTTGTCAGCATGCGCAAAGACGCTTTTGAAAGCCTAAAATAGGCCGTCAAATTAATTTTCAGCACCTCATCCCACATGTCAGGTTTCATCATCATCATCAGCGTGTCACGCGTCACACCGGCATTTGCAACAACAATGTGTAAGCCCCCCATCGCCTCTGAAGCCGTCTTGGGGAGTCCGTCAACGGCATCTAAATCACTGAGATTACAGGGCGTTATGAATGCACGGTCACCCAGTTCCTCTTGCAGTTGTTTTAGTTTTTCCTCACGCGTTCCCGACAGCGCAACGCGCGCGCCTTGCTGGTGGAGTGCTTTAGCAATGGCGCCGCCGATACCACCCGTCGCACCAGTGACGAGGGCACATTTTCCACTTAAATTAAACATGAGGAAGCTCCGATATGTATGCGTCTTACCTAAGATAAAGGCGACTGAGTAAACCGCGTTAGATGATGTTATTTATTTGTTAGACCAAGGGATGTTTAGACGGAATCAAACCGATGCTTTCGTTTCTTCGTTTTGAGCCCAGCGGATAATCTTATCTTGAACCTAGGTGACGAACTTTTGCTCTAAGCGTATGTCTTTATAAAGGCATCAATATCATCCGGAACGCCGAAATTCACAGTTTCAGTTTCCTTAGCAATACGCCTTATCAAACCGCTAAGGATTTTACCTGTTCCAATCTCAAAAAAGCGACTTACACCCTGCTCAACCATATAAGAAACGCTATCAGTCCACCGAACGCGTTCCGTGATTTGATCGACAAGTAGCGTTCTGATTTCTTCCGGCCGTGATGTCGGCCTGGCGGTCACGTTATCAACAACAGGCACTTCAAACGGCGAGAATGATGCCTCTTCTAGAATGGGACGCATGGCATCAGCAGCAGGCGCCATCATTGATGAGTGAAAAGCCGCAGATACTGGGAGGATCTTCACCATCTTTATTTTGTGCGATCGGGCACTCTCGACAAGGGATTTAATGCGATCCAAGTCACCCGACACCACCACTTGGCCAGGTGCATTGTCATTTGCCACTTCTAGTATCCCCTCGCCCGGCGTGGCCTTTATTGCCGCTTCTGCGGCCTCGATGGTAATGCCAAGCAATGCCGCCATTCCTCCTTGCCCAGCCGGCGTTGCCGCCTGCATCGCTTTACCGCGCGCATGAAGCATTTTTGCTGTGTCCGCAATGGACAACGCGCCAGCGGCGCAAAGTGCAGAATATTCACCAAGAGAATGCCCGGCAACAAAACTCGCTTTCGCAACCTCAGTATTGGCCTCTTTTTCCAAAACGCGAAACGCGGCAATCGAATGTGCCATTAGTGCTGGCTGCGCATTAATCGTCAGGTTGATAGCGTCGACATCGTCGCTCCACATTAATTTTGATAACGATCGTCCAAGGGCATCATCAACTTCTTCAAAGACTTCTCGCGCCGCTGAAAATGCATCGGCCAGTTCTTTTCCCATTCCGGGCGTTTGGCTTCCTTGGCCTGGAAAAACATACGCATGACCCATGATAGCATTCTCCAAATCTCGGTCTTTCATACCCGCTATTCGCAAGGGAGGTTAATATTAATCGCTCCGTTAGCGCGGATTGCCTCATAGGCCAAGAACGGTGGTGACGGAAGATAGATTATTGAGCAATTATGCTTGCCTTGGATAGGTTTATGTCATACTCGCTGAGGCTGGGATCGGCGGTCGAAGCCGCCAACGATGCGTTTCAGCGCATATTTGGTTCCGCGGGATTGGCTCGCGAGGTATTCGATCCAAAGGCCATGTGGTTTGCGCTTCCAGCTTACGTGCATCCCCTTTGTCTCCGCCGAATTAAATTGGAGCTGGTTCACCATGCCATTATATGAGCATGTCTTCATTGCTCGTCAGGACATTTCTCCTGCGCAAGTGGAGGCACTAACGGAAACACTACATACCATCGTAAAAGATAACGGTGGTAAAATTGAGAAATCGGAATATTGGGGCCTTCGTAACCTTCAATACAAGATCAACAAGAACCGCAAAGGTCACTACGGCCTCCTTAATATCGAAGCCCCAGCAGCTGCGGTTCAAGAACTCGAACGCCAAGAAAAAATCAATGAAGACGTTCTGCGTTTTTTGACGATCCGTGTAGAAGAACTAAACGAAAAACCATCACCTGTCTTAAGTCGACGCGATAAATCAGACCGCGGTGGTCGTGACAGGGACAGGGATAGAGATCGGGATCGTGACCGAGATCGTGACCGGCGTTAGGAGGCGTTAATTATGTCAAAAGGTTTTGTTCGCCGTCGTAAGACATGTCCGTTTTCTGGTGATAATGCACCGAAAATTGACTATAAAGACCCGAAATTATTGCAGCGGTTTATTTCTGAACGCGGGAAAATTGTTCCTTCAAGGATTTCAGCTGTATCTTTCAAAAAGCAACGTGAACTTGCTCGCGCGATCAAACGTGCAAGATTTCTCGCCTTGCTTCCTTATGTAGGGGAGTAACGGTCATGGAACTGATTTTGCTCGAACGCGTTGAGAATTTGGGACAAATGGGCGACGTGGTAAAAGTTCGTCCTGGTTATGCACGCAACTATCTTCTTCCACAGAAAAAAGCGCTGCGAGCTAATGATACCAATAAGAAAATATTTGAAACGCAGCGCGCCGAACTCGAAGCGCGCAATCTTGAACGCAAAAAAGACGCAGACGCTGCGGCGTCTAAACTTGATGGACGATCCTTCGTGGTGATCCGTCAGGCATCGGAAACGGGCATGTTGTACGGCTCGGTTTCCACACGCGATATTGCAGAAACAGCGAGTGCTGACGGCGTTCAAATTGCAAGATCACAAGTGCGCCTCGATAAGCCACTGAAAACACTCGGCATATCGAAGGTGAGAATTGTGCTTCACCCAGAGGTGACCGCAACAATTGAAATAAATATTGCTCGATCTGAGGACGAGGCTCTGCGCCAAGCGCGCGGTGAGAATGTACTTGCACGCGATACCGATGAACCGTCAGAGGACGGAGAAGAAGCAGCCGAATTCTTTGACGAAGAAAGTGGTAAAGCCGTTGCCGATACTGAGCCAACGGATGATGGCGAGGACGCGACCGCGGTATAACTATTTTAAAGTCACCTTTGATTCGGTGCTCTAAACAATAGTTCTCCACATTTTTATATTAGTCATTTTGGAAAAACAACGACGCCGCCCGCTCGACGGGCGGCGTTTTTTATGTTCCTAAGAAGCATGGCAGATGGCGGAAAACCAGACGACTTTAACATGGGTGGCGCACCTCAAAAAGCGCCGCGGAATTCAACGGCTATTTCAGGCATAGATCAGGGTACGGATCAAAAGCCACCCTACAGCCTGGAATCTGAACAAGCTGTTCTCGGCGCGATCCTCTTTGATAACGAGATTTATTATAGGGTATCGAGCTTTCTTACGACGGAGCATTTTTTCGATCCGATTCATGCATTGATTTATGATGCGTGCTGCGCCCTAATTGAAAACGGTCGCTTGGCCTCGCCAGTGACAACCGACGCGTATTTGAGTTCGTCGGATGGTTTTGTAGAAGCGGGTGGGAGAAAGTATCTAGAAGCCCTTGCAGCTGGTGTCCCCGCCACAACAAGCGCCCATGATTATGCGCGCGTCATTTTCGATCTCGCCGTTTGTCGCGGTCTCATTAACATCGGAGGCGAAGTCGCTTCACGCGCCTCAAGGGCCGCTCTCGATGACCCACCAGATGCGCAATTACAAGATGCTGAAAAAAGCCTTTATGCCCTTGCTGAAACAGGCAAATACGGTTCTGGTTTTAAAACCTTCAACACAGCACTCATAGAAGCGGTTAATGTCGCCGATGCCGCCTTGAAAAGAGGGGGTGGGATATCGGGTGTTTCCTCCGGATTCGTAGATCTTGACGATCTTATGGGCGGATTGCATCCTTCCGACCTCATTATACTCGCTGGGCGTCCATCGATGGGCAAAACGGCTTTTGCAACAAATATTGCTGTCAATGCCGCAAGAGCACGAATGGAAGCGACTCAGCGCAATAGCTCAAACGATAACGCCAATGGCGAGAACGAAGACGGGGCTGTCGTTGGTTTTTTCTCATTGGAAATGTCCGCTGACCAACTTGCAATGAGGATATTGTCAGAAATGTCGGAAGTTCCATCGAATGAAATTCGACGTGGAACGATCGACGAGTCATCTTTCGATAGAATTTACCACAAAGCCCAAGAACTCTCAGCATTGCCACTCCATATTGATGATACTGGCGGTCTTTCGATTTCCCAGGTTGCGGCGCGCGCCCGACGATTAAAGCGTCAACATGGGCTCGGGCTACTTATCGTCGATTACTTGCAGCTATTATCAGGCTCCTCAAAGAAAGGAGATAATCGCGTTCAAGAAATCACAGAAATCTCCGTTGGGTTGAAAGCCTTAGCCAAGGAATTGAATGTCCCAATCATCGCGCTGTCGCAATTATCACGGCAAGTTGAAGCGCGTGACGATAAAAGGCCAATGCTCTCTGACCTCAGAGAGTCGGGATCAATTGAGCAAGATGCTGATGCAGTACTGTTTGTTTATCGTGAAGAATACTATCTCAGTCGCTCAGAACCGAAGGGTGATGGTGATGACCATCAAAAAAGTCATGCCCGCTGGGTAGAGCGTATGGAAGAGGCCCGCGGTATCGCTGAGGTTATTATTGCCAAACAACGTCATGGTCCCATCGGCCCAGTGAAACTCGCATTTGAAGGGCAGTTCACTAAGTTTTCAAACTTAGACAGTGGTCGTTATAATGACCATTATCATGGATGATGGACTGAATAGACGACCAATGGATTCGAGTGAGTCAAACGCACTAGGAGATGTTGTTCCAGATGGCACATTGGAATCAACAACCAAACAGTCTGTCCCCACATTCGAAAGACCCGAACAGTCGGGGTATCGACCTGTTTTAACAGTTGACCTTGAGGCAGTGTGCCATAATTACCGCATACTGACGGAACAAAATGGGACTGCAAAAAAATCGGGGGCGGTCATTAAGGCAGACGCATATGGCGCTGGCGCCATGCGTATTTCTCGCGCCCTGGCGACAAGAGAAGGCTGCCAAACGTTTTTTGTTGTTCATCCTCATGAAGGCATCTTACTACGTCAAACGCTGGTTGATTGCGCTCCTGATGCGACGATCTATGTTTTTGCTGGGCCAACAAAGGCAACGCTTCGTCTTTTCAAGTCTGGAAACCTCTCACCAGTTCTAAATAGCCTTGAGCAGTGTCGACTTTGGGCGGATGTCAGTGATGGTGCAGCAGCCGCTTTACATGTAAACACAGGCATGAACCGTCTGGGTTTGCCAGTGGAAGATATTCCGCAGCTCAAAACGATATCTGATCTGACGTTAGATCTTATACTGACGCATTTGTCGTCAGCCGACGAACCAGAGCAAGCCATAAATGATGAGCAGCGCGTTCTGTTCAAAGACGTTGCAAAAGCATTTGAGGGTATTCCAAAGAGCCTATCCGCGACTGCGGGAGCACTTCTTAGCGCCAACTTCCAAAGTGACATGCATCGGCCAGGAATCGGCCTATTCGGCGTAGACCCATCGGGTCGTTTTAATATTCCTTTGCACACCGCCCTCACCCTACATGCTGAGATTTTACAGGTTCAGACTCTTCCCGCTGGTTCGCCGGTTGGATACAATGGAACATTTACGACTAAGCGCGAAACGACGCTGGCAACATTGGCCCTCGGATATGCTGATGGGTTTCCCATCGCCGCTTCAAATAGAGCAAAAGTGTTTATTTCAGGCGAGCAATGCGACGTTATAGGGCGTGTGTCGATGGACCTCACAACCATTGACGTAACAGATTTACCGAACTTGCCATCGCCAGGTGACAATGCCGAGGTTTTTGGAACGCAGATCTCTGTCGTCGATCTTGCCTCGGCCTGCAACACAATCCCATATGAGATTTTTACGCGGATGAGCAGCCGAGTCTATCGAAACTATATTCGTTAAAACCAGAACAGCGCTTGTGTTTTGCGCCATGTTGCAATGATGGGGCGCAGAATCTCTTATGTTTATCGAGAAATAGCCGGCGAATTTGCGCGTATCAGAAGAACCTGACACACTTGATAACGGTTAATGAGAAGATCGGTTGTTGCTGGCCATCTATGCCGTGATAGCATTAAGATTAAGGTTGAAGTGGCGTAATGGAACACGGGCAAGTGGAACGACAAAAAAGCTATCCATCCATCCGGCATTTGGCACGGTCAAAGGCCTTAATTTTAGTCCTTTTTACGATGATCTTGAACCCAGCCGGACAGGGAGTGGCGAGCGAAGATGCCGGACCGACACTATCGCTGCTATTCGAAAACGACATCCTTGCAACCGATGACCAGGACAGGAATTACTCCAATGGTCTCCAGGTCGAGTGGGTCACACGACCGGGTGGTGGGCCTGGTGTGTTTCATAAAGTTGGACGCTTTTTTTCACCCGATAAAGCAAATGCAGAAACACGGTCAATTTATGGCGCCGGTCATCGTTTTTATACGCCAGACGATCTTTCACTCGCCGTCCCCGATCCCAACGACCGTCCTTATGCCGCATTTTTATATGGTGCGGTTGGCGTGCTTACGAACACAAATGACAAACAGCTTGATGTATTGAATTTAACGGCTGGTGTCGTAGGTCCTGCAGCTCTTGGTGAAGACCTTCAGCGAACAGCACACAGAACATCTGGGGCAATAGACCCTCAAGGGTGGGATACACAAATCACGAACAGGTTTGCCTTTGAAGCAGAGTGGCTGAGAATATACCGCTTTAAACTCGCGGAAATAGGTACCGGGTGGAGTGTGGAAGCGTTACCGCAATATGTCGTGCGCGCTGGCAATTTTAAGAGCGAACTGGGCATCGGCGGTATGCTTCGCGTCGGGAAAAATATTCCAATCGACTTTGGCGTTCCGCGGATAGAGGCTGGTCTGGCTGGCGCAGCCTATCAAAAGCCAGTGGCGAAATTTGGTTGGTATATTTTTGCTGGGGTAAATGGACGCTATGTTCCCCGGGATTTAGTATTAGATGAAGTATCGGCGCTTGGTGAAGGTGTTACTCGCGAACCACTCGTCGGCGATGTTGAATTGGGCCTCGCGCTGAACCTTGAAGGCGTGCAGGTTTCCTATTCACACGTTTGGCGCAGTCAATCATTTGAAGAGGAAATTGGCGATAGCGCTGTCGGTGTTTTATCTCTCACGGTGAATTTCTAGAGCGCCTCGCCGATAAGTGTGATCGGTTGATGGTTCCCGTCCATCAACTCGGCAATAGGTCGAACAATTGTTCGTCCGACAAATCAAATACCTAGAGCGGCGTTCCGATTCCATCGGAACGCAATAAGCTCTAGTCTACACCGCGCGTGTTAGCTGGAACTCAGTGGATAGTCTTTGTCGAGCGCATCAATCGGACGAGGCGGACTTCAATGATTTTAATATATGACCGCTTTTGAGGATATTTTGCGGCCGACGCCAAAGGGGCTTTACTGTCCCCCGGGTGATTTTTTTATTGACCCGGTTGTGCCTGTCGATCGAGCGGTCGTCACCCACGGACACGCCGACCATGCGCGATCTGGCCATGCGTCTGTGCTGGCAACGCCCGAGACCCTCGCGATCATGGCAGCGCGCTATGGCGATGGGTTTGCAGCCAGTAGACAAGAAATTGCCCTTCGAGACAAAATCAAAATCAATGGCGTATCAGTTACCCTTCTACCCGCAGGACACGTTCTCGGTTCTGCGCAAGCAATGGTCGAATTCGATGGCAAACGGATTATTGCATCAGGAGATTACAAGCGTCGACGCGACCTGACGTGCGAGGCCTTTGAACCCGTAACGTGCGATGTCTTCATAACAGAAGCGACCTTTGCCCTGCCCGTTTTTCGTCATCCAGATGATCGAAGCGAAATTCAAAAACTCTTAAAGTCCGTAGAGCAGTTTCCAGAACGCACCCACCTAGTTGGCGCTTATGCGCTAGGGAAAGCGCAACGCGTTATTTCACTCATTCGTGAGGCTGGATATGATGCACCGATTTTTATTCACGGTGCGATGCACAAGCTCTGTGACCTCTATGTCGACTTCGGTGTCGACTTAGGCGCTTTATCACCCGCAACGCTTAAAAATAAAAGCGGCGAAAAACAGAAATTTGCCGGAAAAATTATTGTTGCGCCTCCGTCCGCATTTGCTGACAAATGGGCACGGCGCTTTGCAGACCCGTTAGCTTGCTTCGCGTCCGGTTGGATGCGTATTCGCGCAAGGGCGAGGCAACGCGGCGTCGAACTTCCGCTTATTTTATCCGATCACGCCGATTGGGACGAATTAATTACAACCGTTCAAGATATTCAGCCCCAGGAATTATGGATTACCCATGGTCGCGAAGACGCCCTTCTGCGTTGGGCAGAGCTGAATGGGATAAAAGCGCGGCCGCTTTCCCTCGTTGGTTATGAAGACGAGAACGATTAGCGCCATGCATGCCTTTGCCCAATTGTTAGAACGCCTCGTCTATACACCACAACGCAATGGGAAAATTCACCTTTTAAAAGACTATTTCACAACGACAGATGACCCCGACCGGGGCCTTGCCCTTGCCGCTATTACACGTGATCTCGCCATCAATAGCGTAAAACCAGCCATGTTACGGGAGCTCATTTCTGAGCGTTTGGACCCTATACTGTTTGAGTATTCCTACGACTATGTCGGTGACCTGGCGGAGACGATTTCGCTCTCATGGCCCTCAAAACCAGGCGCCAATGCACCGCCTGCCCTGCACGAGGTCATTGATGCACTGTCAACTGCAGGAAAATCAGAAGCACGGCGACTCATTGAACATTGGCTCGACGCAATGGATGCATCGGAGCGATGGGCGCTACTAAAGCTGATCACCGGAGGGCTCAGAATTGGTGTATCGGCGCGACTTGCGAAAACAGCTCTCGCCAGCTTTGGCGAAAAAGATGTCAATGAGATCGAAGAGATCTGGCATGGTCTCGAACCCCCTTATACGGAGTTATTTGCTTGGCTCGATGGCACCGGCAAAAAACCGGCAACGGACCTTCCGGGTATGTTCCGTCCGGTTATGCTGGCCCATCCAGTAGACGACAATGCCGCCCCCGATTTCACGCCAAAAACTCATTTAGCAGAATGGAAGTGGGATGGCATTCGCATCCAGGCGGCATCGGAAGGCAACACACGCAGGCTCTATAGCCGCACCGGGGACGATATCGCAACAGCGTTTCCGGACATTATTGAAGCGATGGACCTTGCTGCCGTTATCGATGGGGAGTTATTGATTTATGACCCAAAATCTTCCCCCTTTAAAGTTCAACCATTTTCCGAATTGCAAAAGCGATTGAACCGTAAAACCGTCTCAAAAAAGCTTTTGGAAAGTCATCCCGCGTTCATCCGTGTTTACGATCTTTTACACTATGATGGGCAAGACCTTCGCCGGAACACATTCGCTGAACGACGTGCGGTGCTTGAGACGATGTTTAAGGATCATTCGTTCCGACGTTTTGACCTCTCACCCCTCGTAAGTTTTAAATCCACGGACCACCTCAACTCACTAAGAGCCCAACCGCCTCAAGACGCGATTGAAGGAGTCATGATCAAAAAGAAATCTGCGCCCTATGTGCCTGGGCGCCCGAAAGGCGAATGGTGGAAATGGAAGCGCGATCCTTTTGTTATTGATGCCGTCCTTATGTATGCCCAGCGCGGACACGGTAAGCGCTCATCTTTTTATTCGGATTTCACTTTTGGCGTCTGGAATGAAGAACAGACTTTGGTTCCCGTTGGCAAAGCGTATTTCGGCTTTTCAGATGAAGAATTGAAAGATCTTGATAAATTTGTTCGCAATAATACGACGGACCGCTATGGCCCGGTGCGTCAGGTTCAAGCAAACCGTGAGGTCGGATTGGTTCTAGAGGTTGCATTCGAAGGGCTGAATGCGTCGACCCGACATAAGTCTGGGGTTGCTATGCGCTTTCCCCGCATCAGCCGAATACGATGGGACAAACCAACGGCGGAAGCTGATATTTTGGAAACACTTAAGGCGATGCTTCCCAAAATGTCAGCCGATAGCAAGTGACGTGAAGCGCCGTTTTAGACGGTTAAGCAGAGGCCGTAACGGCGACGCCTTGTTCTTCCAGAAAACCGCGAAGCTCGCCTTTCTCAAACATGTCACGGACGATATCGCATCCCCCCACAAACTCACCTTTGACATAGAGCTGGGGAATGGTTGGCCAGTCAGAAAATTCCTTGATGCCAGAACGGATATCATCGTCAGCGAGGACATTCTCAGAATCATACTCAACCCCCAGATAATTGAGAATTTGTACGACCGCAGAAGAAAACCCACATTGCGGGAATTGAGGTGTACCCTTCATGAACAACATGACGTCAGAGGCATCAATTTTGGATTTAATGGTGTCAAACGCAGGATTGTCCGACATGAAAACATACTCCTTGAAGACGCTGTGGAAAGCTACCCATTTCCTTACAAGCAGCTAATCATGACAGGCCACAACGTCAAGACGTGATCGATACCAATTCCGAGATGGGCGCTATTCAACGACATTAATTCTTCAGATTGAGAAGCAGATCTTTCGCATCGACAGAATCACCAACGGCCACCAAAATGCTGTCAGCAATACCATCAATTTCAGAGGCTATTTTGATTTCCATTTTCATCGCCTCAAGAATGATTAACGGCTCACCAGACTTAATTTTTGCGCCAGGGGCAACACGGACTTCCGAAACCGCGCCAGGCATGGGCGCTCCGATCATCGTACTGTCGCCGGGCGTTGCTTTAGGTCGATCAGTCCGTCGATCTTCACGGGATTTATCCTGCACTCGAATAGTGCGTGGTTGGCCGTTGAGGGAGAAATAAACCCGTGCACAACCATCGTCGTCGGCATCGCCCACAGCCTGGCATTGAATGACAAGAGTTTTGCCGGGGTCAATATCGACAGCGATTTCCTGTTCTGACGCCAATCCATAAAAGAATTGGTCTGTTGGCAGAATACTCATGTCGCCATAAGTCTCGTAAAAATCAATGAATGTTTCATAGACTTTGGGGTAGAGCAGCCATGACGATAGGTGTTCGTTACTAATGGAATACCCCAACTTAGCCTCGACTTCATCACGGGCGATCTTGAGGTCAATCGGCTCTAAGTGAGCTCCTGGTCTGTCGCTAATTGGCGTTTCACCTTTTAAAACTTTCGCCTGCAACTCTTTTGGAAATCCACCATGGGGCTGGCCGATATCACCCCGAAAAAACGCGACCACGGATTCTGGAAAAGCGATTTCATGGCTTGGATCCATGACATTCTCAGCAGTCACCCCGCTGGAAACCATAGAAAGTGCCATGTCACCTACGACTTTTGAGCTTGGCGTGACCTTTACAATATTCCCAAATAGTTCGTTCACCTCAGCATAGGATTCGGCGACTTCATGCCAGCGCGCGCCCTCAATGCCGAGGGAACGGGCTTGCTCACGAAGGTTCGTAAACTGACCCCCCGGCATAGCGTGGAGATAGACTTCAGAAGCGCCCGACCGCACGTCGCTTTCAAACGCCGCATAAAGATCGCGAACCGCTTCCCAATAAAACGATAATCGCCGGATCGATTTTTCATCGAGACCGGGGTCTCTCTTATTGTCTTTGAGTGCTGCAACGATCGACCCTAGGGGCGGTTGCGATGTCAAACCGCTCATCGAATCCATCGCGGAATCCACGATATCGGCTCCTGCTTTCACCGCAGCCAAAACCGAAGCAGCCGATGCGCCACTGGTATCATGGGTGTGGAAATGAACAGGCAGCTTTGTTTCTGAACGCAAGGCTTGAATGAGAGCTTCCGTCGCTGCGGGTTTACACACACCAGCCATATCTTTCACGGCAAGAATATGCGCGCCTCGGGCTTCGAAGTCACTGGCAAGTTCGAGATAATAATCGAGTGTGAACTTTGTCTCACGATCGCTCGTCAAATCACCGGAATAACAAAGGGTCGCTTCGCATATGGCACCGGTTTCCATCACCGCCTCCATGGCCACATACATGTTTTCAGCCCAGTTCAGGCAATCGAACACGCGGAAGATATCGATCCCATGTTCCGCCGC
This sequence comes from Pseudomonadota bacterium, assembly GCA_039025235.1. Lineage (GTDB taxonomy): Bacteria > Pseudomonadota > Alphaproteobacteria > Caulobacterales > Parvularculaceae > MED-G105. Next base: position 80,853 of record JBCCOS010000008.1, on the reverse strand, counting down.
CTGCTGAACAAAATATTTGACGACATTGTCTGGGTAATTCGTATACCCAACGGCATTCGAAGCCCTTAATAGCATTTGAAGCGGAATATTCGGAGCAGCCTCACGGATAAGGTCAAGTCGCCGCCACGGATCTTCCTTCAAAAACCGCATCGCCACGTCAAAGGTGGCGCCACCCCAGCATTCCAAAGAGAATAAACCTGGCAAATCGTGCGCGTAGTGCGGCGCCGCTTTGACCATATCATAGGTTCGCATCCGGGTTGCTATCAGCGACTGATGGGCGTCACGCATTGTTGTATCTGTTATAAAGACCTTTTGCTCAGCACGGACCCATTGGCCAAAAGCTGCCGGACCCAGTTCCTTCAGCTTATCGCGCAGGCCGACCGGAGGGTTTCCCACAAAAGGTTCTGGCAAATCTGGTTCCACATGCCGCGCCGGCTCGGCTCTTCCAGACACCTCCGGATTTCCATTGACATTCACATCAGCAATAAATCGAAGCAGTTTGGTCGCGCGGTCGCGGCGTTTTCGAAACTCAAATAGCTCCGGCGTCTCATCAATAAAGTTTGTCGTATAGTCGTTATCACGGAATTTCTGATGGTTGACGAGGTTTGCGAGAAACGAGAGATTTGTTGCCACACCGCGTATTCGAAATTCATTCAGTGCCCGCGACATTCGATTAATGGCTTCATCGGCCGTCGGAGCCCACGCGGTTACTTTTTCCAATAGCGAATCGTAAAATCGCGTCACTTGCGCGCCCGCATAGGCGGTGCCACCATCCAGACGAATGCCAAATCCCGTCGCACCGCGATACGCTAAGATGCGCCCATAATCGGGAATAAAGTTTTCTTCTGGGTTTTCGGATGTCACACGGCACTGAAGTGCATGACCGTTTAGTGTCGCGTCCTCTTGTTTCGGCACACCGCTTTCGGGCGTGCCGACTTTTGCCCCTTCTGCGATCCGGATCTGCGCTTTGACGATATCAACGCCGGTGACTTCTTCGGTAACCGTATGCTCCACTTGAATGCGCGGGTTCACTTCGATGAAGTAGAAATTTCCCGTATGGACGTCCATGAGAAATTCAACTGTACCCGCATTATTATACTTTACCTCACGACCGATTTGCATTGCGAGCATACAAACCTTCTCACGTGATTGCTCGTCGAGATAGGGCGCAGGTGCCCGTTCGACGACTTTTTGGTGCCGTCTTTGGATGGAACAGTCCCGCTCAAACAAATGCACAAGACCACCATGGTGGTCGCCAATGATTTGAACCTCTACGTGGCGCGCTTTGGTGATCCGTCGTTCGAAATAGACATCGTCTTTTCCAAACGCGGTTGCGGCTTCCCGACGTCCTAATTCAACAGCACTATTGAGTTCCTTAGGGTCGTCGATCACGCGCATTCCGCGACCGCCGCCACCCCAGCTCGCTTTAAGCATAAGGGGATAACCGATATCTTCAGCGATTTTTTGTATTTTAGCTGGATCCTTAGGCAGCGCTTGGCTTGCAGGTATAACGGGAACCTTTGCTTTTTCAGCTATTGTTCGTGCAGAGATTTTATCTCCAAGGGCGCGCATTACATCTGGACGGGGACCGATAAAGATTAACCCTTCGGCGTCACAGCGTTCAGCAAAGTCTGGGTTTTCTGACAGAAATCCGTAACCCGGATGAACCGCATCGACATTCGCTTTCAAAGCGATGCGAATAATATCTTCGATATCGAGATATGCTTTGACCGGCCCTTTCCCGGCGCCCACGCGATAACTTTCATCCGCCTTGAAACGATGGAGCGCAAGCTTGTCTTCCTCGGCATAAATCGCAACGGTTTTAATACCGAGTTCTGCCGCGCCGCGCATAATGCGGATCGCGATCTCACTGCGGTTGGCGACGAGTATTTTTTCGATTTTTCTCTTAATGAGCATAGAATATATATCGGTAAAACGATCCTAATAGACTCTGATTGGCGTCATTTGGTTTAGCGTGACTTCAATTCATTGGTGGCGAGCGAAACGACTATGCGGCAGCGAATAATGACCGACTGCAAAAAACTTCATCAGCTTAACTGTTCTTCTTGTCGATTCAGATCGTCCATACATCACACACACCGCTACCCGAAAGCATGGAAAAAGCAGCTCTAGGTGCAAAATTTCTTTGAAACGAATGATAATCAGTTGCATCATCTTCGAATAATGATAACAATTCTCAAAATGTGAGGCTGGTAGCAATCGATCGCTAAGCGGTCTCACCCAAGCAGATTGTTGCATTTATTGTTAATTTTCGAGGAAAACGAGCACGCAGATGACTTTCGTCGCCTCTATGACAATTCCACAATTGGGTCTTGGTGCTGGATATGCACTTTGGGGATTCCGAGCGGCTGCAGTGGGGCATATCGAATGCCCTGCTCTGGTTAAAGGGTACCAAAGACTATTCGCAGAAAACGCGGACCATGCATTGAGCATGATTTTGCTGTTTACCAGAACAACGGGGAATATCGGGACACGGCGCATTGGACTTGCCGTTCCGGGGTGTTGCGGTGTCACAAGTGATGAATTGAGCATTGTGGCGGTCCTTGCTGCGGCTCAAGCATGCGATACTGATCGCCGGGATGCCCATCTTCTTTGGTTACTCGGGCGAAGTGGCGATGAACGCGCAACCAATGCCGCAGACCGCGTTGGCGAAGCCTTCCGTCGGATCGGCCTATCGATTGAACAGCCACCCGTCGAACTTGCAACGACTCCAGCAGCGAAGCCTTACGCTGTTCTGCATGCAGCGGGACGCGCTTGACTCCTGCAGCAAGGGATAGGAATGAACCGGGTTTATATCAGGAACGCCACAATGCAGAACTCTGCTTCTTCGGCTGTATTACCAATGAACCCATCGGCAAAAACGTTTTTAACGCTACGCCCCAGCGTTTAGCCCCAAAGTTCTGCTGTCGGTCCATGAACAATTCCGCCATCGTCATAGGTAAGACCATTCGCAACATCTTGTTTCAAGAATAATGGTCCATCCAAATCAACGAATTTGCACGCTTGTCCGATGTGAAAACTTGGCGCCATGCCCAGCGATGATGAAATCATGTTGCCTACCATCAGAGCCTTGCCGGACGTAAGCGCCGCGTCTGCCAATTTGAGCGCTTCTGTTAAGCCACCCGTCTTGTCCAACTTTATATTAATGACATCGTAGAACGGCGCGACCTTCTCATACTCTGTGGTGTCTAAACATGACTCGTCAACACCAAGAGGCACGGGCGAACGATAGCCGTCTAGGTCGGCATCACCTCCACGGACAATGGGTTGTTCAATCATTTCTACACCGAGTTCCGCGAAAAGTGGTGCAAGATCTTTCAACAAATCCACGGTCCAACCCTGATTTGCATCAACAACAAGCTTCGCCTCCGGTCTTGCCTGCCGAATAGCTTGTAGCTTTTCACCCGGATGATCATCATCCAGTTTTATTTTTAAGATTGGATACCGCCCTGCGGCCGCCGCATTTTTAGCCATTACCTCAACACTATCAATTCCAATAGTAAAGACCGACGTTAAAGGTTTGGGATCAATCCCAATCATCTGAGCGACACGCGTATTTTCTCTTTTGGCAAGATAATCCCAATACGCACAGTCAACTGCGTTTCGAGCCCCGCCCCGCGGCAACAAATCCTGAATAATATTCAGCGAACAGCATCCACGGAGCTGATCAGCAACAGCCTCAACTTGTTCAGCCATCCCATCCGACGTTTCATTCAGATAATAAACGCTTGTTCCCTCGCCCCAACCGGAAATATTATTCTTCGATACGATCACGCGAATGGTTTGAATGGTAGTATGAACATAACCAGTGATTACAAAGGGTTCTTTCAGAGGCAACAGGTGCTTTTCGATTGTAATTGAAAGACCTTCTTCCTCGAGGCCTAGCAAGTCTCCTATGTTACGCATATCGAAATTCACCTGTGCGGACATACCGGGGGCTTCCTTTAAATTGTAAGAGTGTATCGATGTTCAACTCTAATAAAAATCGATGCGAGGATATAGCCACCTTGGTATTAATGTGCCAAGCCCATGCCGCATCCTGTGGTAAAATCAGAAAATAGGCTTTTGCCGTATCGTGCGCACTCCTGTTTTCCCCAATCGATCCTTGGGTCCTCTGATGCAACCCGTCGTTCAATCAAGGTCTGTATATAAAGCAACATAGCATTCAACCACAGCCCTTGCGCGACACGAGCGCACAATTTCAAAACCGAATACTACGCCTCACTGAGCGTTTAAGGTTACGAATAACGTCAACTGCTTTTCAGCCTTAAAACATCAGATGTATGCGACTACAAAAGGTATGCTGTTCAAAGGAGTGAGACTTTCAAATGCAGAATGTCACGAGCTGTACCCGTTTTCTCTCGTTCAGATATTTTTTCGTTTTTTGGTCGGGAATTCTTTTTATTGCTAGCTGTACGGATAATAGCGATTCAACTCCACTACTTAACACTTTCTCTCTGAATGATGTTGATAGCGATAGACTGGCTAAGGTCAGTGCAGCAAATGCCGGTGCCCTATCTTTTCCGGGCATTCAAATAAATAACGTCCGTTGGCTCGATAACGATCATGTGTTGATTGCAGTTTCAGACAAGTCCGGTCGAACGTGGAAGCTTTTTGACACCTCTGAGGGCAGTTTCATATCAACGATTACAGATCAGCAAATCGCAAATACGCTTAATTTATCTGATAAAAAGCTACCCGATGAACGACACATAAGCTCATTTAGTTTTTCTACAGATGGAATGAAATTTGACTTCGATTTGTCGGGTAAACACTATCTCTGTACCAAAGAACCAATGTCATGTTCACAGTCAGGCCCTGCATTAAACACAGACAGACAATGGCCTCTCAATGTATTTGTTTTTGGCGACATGGGCCCAGACGTCAGTTCAGCACCCAATGACGCCTTTATTGCACTCCGGAATGGCCCGAACGTCGAGATCAGATCAACGAAAACGGGCGCCCTTGTTGTTAAAACAAGCGATGGCGCGGAAAACTATTCGTACGGAAATACATTACCAACAGCCTGGTCGGGCCGGGTTCAAGTCGAGGTTGCAGGGTTAGAGCCACCAGTAGAGGGGATATGGTCAGCAGATTCGCGTTATTTTCTTACCTTCTTAAGTGATGACCGCCACACAAGCGACTCTATCCTTTTGCAAACACAACCAGGCCCTGACAGACGCACGCTTCCGAAAGCGATCAGATATAAAAACCAACTTCCAACGGATGAAAAATCCGTACAGGTTAAGTATGTGGTCCTTGACACAACAACAGGACAACTGATTAAAATCGATATGCCTTGGATTAATGCGCCGATTGATCCCATTCGTTCGCGCTTTGTACAATGGAAAAATAATTCATCCGACAGCTTTTTCTTCCTCTCGCATAGTAGAGGGTCACGCGAAATTACGCTTTGGGAGGGGAGTATCTCGTCTCAAAACGTACGGCAGGTCTATAGGGAGAAAAGTTCGACCCGTGCCGGTGTGACGGGCTCGTTCATTCAATACGGTGTGGAAGATATTCCAGATACGCCGCACTATACATGGTATTCAGATAAAGACGGTCGAGGTCAGTACTATAGGCTTAATGGCGAAACTGGAGATATTCTGAATCAAATATCTTCGGACAATGTCACCGTCAAAGACATTCAAGCACTCGATGGCAAGGAGAGCCTTCTTTACTACACGGCTTATCCTGACCCATCCGATACCGATCCCGATCGATTACAGCTCTATGTAGCGCATCTAGAAAGCGGTGAACAAAAACGTCTCACGGAATTTGATTTCCATCATGAGCTTGTTTTTTCTCCCGATGCCAAAAGATATGCGAACATCTCTTCACGGATCGATGTTCCGCCAATTTTGTCGGTTCATACTGCTCCAACAAGTATTGAAAATTCTGATGAAACAGTAACAAAAATTCTTATTGAATCGAGTGCAGAGGGTTGGGCTCTACCCCCAAAGTCGCGGCCGTCGCGTTTTCAGGTCATGGCAGCAGACGGCGTTACGCCACTGTTCGGCAATATGCTGAGGCCGAGCGACTGGTCGGAAAACGAACAGTATCCGATTATTAATTGGGTGTACGGTAGTGCTGAATACGCCGTTGCACAGGAAGGGTTTGCCGAGGACAGTCTTCTTCAGAAGATAGCCGACGGCGGATTCATTGTCATTCGTATGGATTCCCGCGGGACACCGGGGCGCACAAAAGCGTTTAACGATTTTGGGATTGGCGCTGAGCACAACCGCTGCGGTGTTGAAGATCACGTCGCAGCCGTAAAACAGCTTGCTGACCGCGACCCGACAATTGATGCGTCTCGTGCTGCGGCTGGTGGATGGTCAGGCGGTGGGCAGTGTGCTTATCGTTTTGCCCTTCACAGTGATGACTTCTTTAAAGCTGCATTAATTGGTGCACCATCAACGGACCCATTTATTCTGGGAACGCTCTATATCGAAGATTTTCTAGGCCTTTATTCTGAGGTGCCTCAGCTCTATGCAGAAGGGGCAGACGATCCAATGCTTAAAAACCTGAAAGCTGATCTGTTTTTCATCCACGGAGAACTCGATGAGGATGTTCATCCAGCGGCCACTATGCGAATTGTGGATCAGTTAATTAAACATGATAAAAACTTCGAACTACTGCTCGTTCCTGGGGAAAGCCACATTTTAACCAATCGAAGCTATTTGGCGTTGCGGATCGCGGATTTCTACTCTCGTAGCCTGAAGGGCCGTTCTTTATTCAAGAATAGTATCAGTACGATCGAGGAGTGATAATACCCCATTCCGATAAAATCGGAATGAGGATCTAAATCTGTGTTTTCAAGCGTATCTGCAGCATAGTGATAACTAAAGCACTTCGCCGATAAGTGTGATCGGTTGATGGTTCCCGTCCATCAACTCGGCAAAAGAAGCGCGACCAAACAAGGACTTAGAGCGGCGTTCCGATTCCATCGGAACGCAAAAAGCTCTAGTAACCATTAAGCAGCAATCATTTATGCCCAACGCACTGTGGCGGGAAACCGTTCACAGCTCTCGGCCAAACGCTTCAACTGCGCGCCGTTTCCCAAAACCGCTTACTACTCAATGAATATTATTGCTTTCCGCTTCAGCGTAGCCCAAGGCATCATCATAGAAATTTCGAATAATTGGCGCAATCCTGACGAATTTTTTCTTTGGCGAAGCTTTATCCAGTATCCCTCGGACTTCTATAAATGCTTTATCGAGACCCGTCGGAGGCGCCTCCATAGGGCGGTAGGCCATTGACCAGTTTTTATAGGAACGCAGGTCACAATATCCTTCGTATAATTTGATTACTTCAGCATGCCGACAATCATATTCAATTTTTTTATATAGTTGCGTTACGGCGGCTTCGGGTCCCTCAAGGACCTGCATAAAACGATTATGGCCATACAACAAAAGACCCGTGACATCGATAAGGCGATTACGCTGTCTCGATTGAACAAGCAGGTCTTCAATGGCATCTTCGGAGAGCGGTTTAACGGCGCGACTACAGTAAAGTAATTGTTTCACGATTATTCCTGAAATATTTGTAGAATATTACGGTAGAAACGAATTTATTCTTTAGACATCAAAATATAATACCCACAATATTGGCCCGTAATTGCCAACAAGTAAATGCTTCATCGCGTCAGTCACAATTAACATACCCAGACAATTTCGCTGCAGCGCAGCAAGTCTCTCTATTGATCGAGAACGGCTTAATTGCTTGCGCTGAACGAACAGAACGTATTCTTGACATTAGACTTTCTGGGTAAGTTTGTATCGAACAAAGCAAGCCCCCTACGACCAAAGTCTCGTAGCGGTCTCCCTCCGTACCGCTTACCGTTCTCCCATCGATGAATCCGTAACCATAACCTCAAACGGAGGGAGGAAGATGATGAGTTCGACCGCTATTGATCCAGGCGCCCCCCCACCAAGCGCACAAGCGCTCGGCTCAGCGCCGATGAACCGGATGCATTCAAGGGCCGGTTCCGAAAAAGAAGAGATTTATATTCACTATAGTGATAATGCGCCGCCGCCTGACCACCACGCAAGAGAAACGACGAATGAAACGACCGTTAATCGATACTGGGCCGAAAATATCAAATTACTCCTCAGTCTACTGGCAATCTGGTTCGTTGTATCGTTCGGCGCTGGAATTTTATTCGTAGAACAGCTCAATAAATTTAGCCTTGGTGGGTATCCGCTTGGCTTCTGGTTTGCGCAACAAGGCTCAATCTATGTGTTTGTAGCTTTGATCTTTTTTTATTCATACCGCATGAAAAAAATCGAACGCCGATATGGCGTCGATGATGACGAGTAGGAGCAGACAATGAGCACCCAAATACTCACATATATCGCCGTTGGTCTTTCTTTCGCGCTATATATTGGCATTGCCATTTGGTCGCGCGCTGGGTCGACCAAAGAGTTTTACGTCGCCGGCGGCGGCGTGCATCCCGTAGCGAATGGTATGGCAACGGCTGCAGACTGGATGAGCGCAGCCTCATTCATATCGATGGCCGGTATCATCGCTTTTGCAGGTTATGATGGGTCAGTTTATCTCATGGGGTGGACCGGTGGATATGTCCTACTCGCCTTACTTCTTGCACCATACTTGCGCAAATTTGGACAATTTACGGTTCCCGACTTCATCGGTGAACGATATTATTCGAAAGTTGCGCGGGTCGTCGCGGTTGTTTGCCTGATCGTAATTTCGTTCACCTATATCGCAGGACAGATGCGCGGTGTTGGCGTCGTGTTTTCACACTTCCTCAATATACCGATTACCATGGGTGTCTTTGTTGGTATGGCCGTTGTCTTTTTCTATGCCGTCCTTGGCGGTATGAAAGGGATTACTTATACGCAGGTTGCACAATACTGCGTTCTCATCTTCGCCTATATGGTACCAGCGATCTTTATATCCATGTTGATTACTGGAAATCCAATACCTCAACTGGGCCTAGGCTCAATAGTGGCAGACGGCTCTGGAATGACGGTGCTCCAGAAACTGGATACGACATTGGTCGATCTTGGCTTCAATCCTTATACCCTTGGATCCAAGTCAATGATTGATGTCTTCGCCATCACACTGGCATTGATGGTCGGTACCGCAGGATTACCACATGTTATCGTTCGGTTCTTCACCGTTCCAAAAGTATCGGATGCACGCAAATCAGCGGGCTATGCTCTCGTCTTTATTGCGCTCCTTTACACAACGGCACCAGCGGTTGGTGCTTTTGCTCGGATTAATTTTATTGATAGCGTGCATGGTTCCACATATGCCGCAACTGAAGAACAAGGCGGCACGCCGCAATTCTTCAAAACATTCGAGAAACTAGGGCTTACGCAGTTTACGGATAAAAATAATGATGGCGTGATCCAGTATGCTGCGGGTGCACCAATTGTTGGCAAGCCAAAGTTCACCGGTGAGCGCGGGGCAAATGGCGAAAGACTGGTCTCGAATGAAGTCACTGCGAATGCCAACGAGGCCTATGTTGATCGGGATATTATGGTTCTTGCAAACCCTGAGATTGCGAAATTGCCTGGCTGGGTTATCGCTCTAGTTGCCGCTGGTGGTATTGCCGCGGCACTATCCACAGCAGCGGGTCTCTTACTTGTGATCTCTGCTTCGATAAGCCACGATCTGTTGAAAAAGACTTTTATGCCAACAATATCTGAGCGCGGCGAGCTTCTAGCGGCGCGTGGCGCCGCCATCCTAGCAATCTCCGTTGCCGGGTATCTCGGTATTAATCCTCCGGGATTTGTGGCACAAGTTGTTGCCCTCGCCTTTGGTCTTGCGGCGTGCTCTCTGTTTCCAGCAATCCTTATGGGGATCTTCTTCAAAAAGATGAACCGCGAAGGTGCCGTCGCTGGAATGCTTGCCGGCCTCGCTTTCACCATTGGCTATATCGTCTACTTTAAGTCGCCATGGTTTGGTGCCGTCAACACCGCGGACAACTGGTTATTCGGTATTTCACCGGAAGGCATTGGCTCCGTGGGGATGACCATTAACTTTGTTGTTGCCTTGACAGTTGCCAAGTTCACGGCGCCGACGCCAGAGCGCGTACAGGACCTCGTGGATGACATTCGAATTCCATCCGGCGCAGGGGTCGCTCACAGCCACTGACGTCGCTCTATAGGTGAAGGTACAAGCCATACTCTTCCCCACCAAAAAAGGAACGCTCCTCTAAGTCACACCAACCGATATAGAGTTGGTTAACAAACGCAAAAATGGCCACTGACAAAGCCTTGTCGGTGGCCATTTCTTTTTCCCCTGAGCTGACCTACTATTAGTAAAAACAAAAATAATTCAGGAGGATGCCTATGCCGCAGCCGGTGATCATCGGGGCGGTCGCGATGTATGGGGCGTTGTTGTTCCTGATTGCGTGGCTGGCAGACCGCCGCGCAGGTGTCCGGGAAACAACGCTTCAAAAGAACGCCGTAAAACAACGTTCCGCTTTTAGCGGTAACAAGCCAAGCAACAGCAAAGCAGATGTACCGTCAGCGCAAAAAGGCGGTCACGGTAGCGCTGTGATTTATGGCCTTTCGCTTGCCGTGTACTGCACATCGTGGACATTTTATGGCGCCGTTGGCACCGCTTCGGAACATGGCTGGGAGTATTTGCCAATATATTTAGGACCAATACTAATGTTCAGTATTGGGTTGCCGGTCATCAAACGCATCGTTGAAACGGGTCGTCGAATAGGTTCAACATCAATTGCCGACTTTATCTCCTATCATTTTGGTAAGTCTCGGGCGATTGCGGTCATTATTAGTATGTTTGCGGTCATTGGCGCCCTGCCCTATATCGCACTTCAACTGAATTCAGTGACATCTACATTTCGTGTGCTCGCGGGCGAACGTCAAACGCTTAATGCAGATGGGAGTGCTCTAGCGGCCGTTGCCTTCCTGTTGGCGGTGTTTGCAATTCTTTTCGGCACAAAGAATATGGATGTTACGAAAAGTAATCGTGGCATGGTGGCGGCAATTGCCTTTGATGCTGTTATAAAACTTATTGCTCTACTCATCGTTGCTTTCTTTGCATTATGGTTGAGCCGCGCAAGCATCTCCCCTTTGGAAAGCTTTACGACTCTGTCTGAGAACAAAGCGTTTTCGTTTGATCGTTTCTTGACCCTGACAGTCTTAGCCATGGGGGCAACGCTATGCCTGCCTCGGCAATTTCAGATGACGGTCGTCGAAAATTTGCAACCCAACCATCTAAAAACCGGTTCGCGGATTTTTATCGGATACCTTATCCTAATTTCAGTTGCGGCACCTCCTATTGCTGCTTTAGGTGCAATCCGTCTCACGGGCACACCGTCGGATTTATTTGTTCTGAACTTACCGCTCGCTGCTGGAGTGGACTGGCTGGCCGTGATTGTCTTCATTGGCGGGTTTGCGGCGGCCACAGGCATGGTCATTGTTGCAACGGTGGCGCTATCAACGATGGTGACGAATGACCTGATTGCCCCTGCATTCCTCCATACAGACCTGAGACGTGGCATCCTGTCTAACCTTGGGCAACGACTTCTATTCATTAGGCGTGCGGTTATACTTGTTATACTCGCGGGCGCTGCCCTCTTTGCTGGTGCTGCTCCGCAAACGGAGGGGCTTGCCAGCTTTGGTATATTGTCTTTTGCTGCTGCAGCTCAGTTCCTACCGGCACTGTTTGGCGGTCTTTATTGGCGTCATGCCAATGACAAGGCGGCGGCGTTTGGTCTTGTTATCGGGGCTATTCTCTGGACATTATTGCTATTAATACCCTCAATTACACCGGCGTTCCTCGATCTGTCAAAACAGAATTTCGTCGACCCACTTACCTTGGGTGTTGCGATAAGCCTCGGTGCAAACACTGTTGTCTTTGTAGGCCTATCATTGGCTTTTGAGACGATCAAACGGGATACCAAGGAAGGCGTCTTGCCGCGTGCGATCACGTCTGGAGACCTTTACTTTATCATAGAACGCTGCATAGGCCGTAGAGATGCGGACGCCGCAATCAGCGCATTTGAGATGTCTCGCGGTTTGTCTGTAGCTCCCGACCGATTAGCCGACCAGTCGTTGATTGCTTTCACCGATGTTCAGATTTCAAAATCAATCGGTGCTTCGTCAGCAAGCATCCTTTTAAAAAGCGTGCTCGCAGGGGACCGGCTTGAACTTGCGGATGTCGCAACGCTGTTGGGCGAGACTAGTGGAAAACTAAGTTTTAGTCAGGAACTTTTACAAACCGCACTAGAGAACATCAATCATGGCGTATCCGTGGTTGATAAAGACCTGCGTCTCGTTGCCTGGAACCAAGCATATGCGGACCTTTATAACTATCCATTGGACTTGCTAACGGAAGGACGTCCCGTTGCCGATCTCATTCGTTTTAATGCCGAGCGCGGCGAATGTGGAACGGGTTATACTAAAGCCCTCGTCAGTAAGCGCGTGGAACACCTCAAGCGGGGTCTTCCTCATTCATTTGAGCGTACGCGCGCAAATGGTCAAGTTATTAAGATCGAAGGAAAGCGGTCACCCAGCGGAGCCTATGTTACAACCTTTACCGATGTGACAGACTATAACCGCATCGTCGGCGCCCTCCGTAATAGTGAACGGTCTATTCGTTTTTACACCGATAATATTCCGGCAATGATTGCGTTTTCGGATGTAAATGAAACCATTCAATTCGCAAATGAGGCGTATCGCGATGAATTCGATATTAAAGAAGACGATATTGGGTCAGTCACTTTGAAAGGAGCTATGGGCGATCCGACCTATGCATTACGGAAACCCTATATCGATAAGGCCCTTGCCGGTGAAAAAGCATCATTCGATGTGCAGATCACTAATCCGACGGGACAATCTGACGATACGCGATATATGCAAGTCGTCTATGTGCCCCAAAGGAGAGAGAATGGCGACGTCCGTGGCTTTTTTGGTATGTATCAGGATATAACAGCACGTCGCGTGGCTGAAGAAGCATTGGCGGCGACAAATGAAACTCTAGAGGAAAGAGTAGCCGCCCGTACAATTGAACTTGAAGACCTTAATACGAAACTGGAAATGGCGAAGCGTGAAGCCGAACAAGCAACAGCCTCTAAAACGCGGTTTCTTGCGGCGGCCAGCCATGATGTCTTGCAGCCATTGAATGCCGCACGGCTATTTGCGTCAGCATTGAACGACGCCCATGGCAAGAATCGTCGAGACCTCGCACAGAAGATTGATGCCTCCATTGCCTCAGCAGACGCCTTGCTCCGTTCGCTTCTAAATATTTCAAAACTCGATGCCGGTGGCATTACACCAAACGTGACGACAATACCGCTTCAAGAGATTTTCGACGATATTGAGCGTGATATCGGTCGTACTGCGGAAGAAAAAGGATTATCACTGAGGATTCCTCGGACCAGTGTAGCCATTGAAACCGACCGTGGTCTGTTTTTTAGCGCGCTGCAAAACCTTGCAGCCAATGCCGTTCGCTATACGGACAGTGGTCGAGTCTTGATCGGCGCAAGACGGCGTGGTGGAAATATTCGTATTGAAGTAAGAGATACCGGCCCAGGCATTCCTTTTAACAATCAAAAAGCGATATTCGAGGAGTTTAAACGCCTTGAGACGAGGGGTGAAGGCGCTGGCTTGGGCCTCGCCATGGTCGAAAGGATCTCGCGCTTGCTCAACCTCGGCGTTACGCTGGTATCAGAACCGGGCAAAGGATCGTGCTTTTCCATCGATGTTCGTCGTGCGGAGAGTGTGCCAATCACTAAGGTTTCTTCACTGCACCGTGAACGCCCGCGCGTGAAAAGACTCTCTGGAATGCATATTATCTGTATAGATAACGACACTATGGTTGCGGATGCTATGGTCGCAGCATTGACACGCTGGGGGGCGAAAGCCGAAGCCGTCGCAACAGCTGATGAGGCCCTAGCGCTTTCGCAAAAAAGTGCACCTGATCTATTAATTCTTGACTTTCAACTGGATAATGGCTTCACAGGATTTGACGCGCTCCAAACACTGACGAATGCTTGGCAGACTCAACCTCCATGCCTCATGGTGACGGCATCATCGTCCCACGATACGGCCGAGCGCGCCGCTGCGGCAGGCATACCACTTCTCTATAAGCCAGTCGAACCGGCAGAATTACGCGCGGCCATCGATGGTGTAAGGCGCGTCGCCGCTGAGTAATGTATCCTATTGGTTAAATCGTGAACTCTTCAACGCGTCAGAGAAATCTGATCACCCGACGACGAATCCGGTTCGGTTTCGAGGATGGAAGCAGCAAGGACGGCTTGCGTTCGTGTTTGGACCTTCAGCTTACGCATAATAGCGGTCATATGCGCTTTAACGGTCGCCTCACTCACATCCATTTCAAATGCTATCTGCTTATTTAAAAGGCCTTCTTTGACATACAAAAGAACCTTTAATTGGGTAGGCGTTAGGCTCGCAATTCGCGCTGCCACAGCCGCATCCTTAGATGTTGGGTTACCGTCAACGTCGTCATCTTCTAAACCATCAGGCAACCAGACTTCGCCATCGAGGACGGTAGTAATGGCATCACAGATTGTATCGATATCGGATGATTTCGGGACAAAACCGGCCGCACCAAGATTCACCGCTCTTGAGTAAATACCACGATCCTCGCAACCCGAAACCACGACCACAGGGAGGGCCGGGTGCGCCTGTTTCAAAGAGACCAACCCAGCGAAACCATCACTATCTGACATATGGAGATCGAGACAAAGGAGACCTGCCCCCGCACCTTGAAGGGCCTCAAAAGCGCCTGCCAAACTATCCGTTTCGACGAGATCCCGGTCAGGCGCCGCAATGGCAACAGCTTGTCGCAATGCTGCGCGAAATAGTGGATGATCGTCTGCGATGACAATTGGCTTTCCCAGCACGCGGAGCCTCTCTTCCGTCTATCCGCCTCGATTGAGACGTCCTTCAATCAAGTCATCAACGACACCAGGATCTGCAAGTGTCGATGTATCGCCTAAGGTCGCGTAATCGTCCTCTGCAATCTTTCTTAAGATTCGGCGCATAATTTTGCCGGATCGTGTTTTTGGTAGTCCTTGGGCGAACTGTACGTAATCAGGTTTGGCAATCGGCCCAATCTCCGTACGCACCCATTTCATGAGTTTTTTGTTGAGGTCTGCATTTGGCTTCGCTCCCTTTATCGGCGTCACGTAACAGTAGATTCCCTGCCCTTTGACATCGTGCGGAAAACCAACAACAGCCGCCTCAGCAACCGAGTCATGCGCAACCAATGCACTTTCGATTTCAGCTGTTCCCATTCTATGCCCAGAAACATTCAGAACGTCGTCAATGCGCCCAGTGATCCAGTAATAGCCATCATTATCACGCCTAGCGCCGTCGCCAGTGAAATACTTTCCTGGAAAGGTGCTAAAGTACGTATCGATAAAACGTTCGTGGTCGCCATAGACTGTCCTCATTTGTCCGGGCCATGAGTCTGCGATAACAAGGGCACCCTCCGTCGCGCCTTCCAATACAGTCCCTTCATTGTCAACGAGTTGCGGCTGGACACCAAAGAATGGTTTTGTTGCCGACCCTGGCTTCAGGTCAGTTGCCCCCGGTAAGGGAGAAATCAAGACACCGCCCGTTTCTGTCTGCCACCATGTATCGACAATGGGACAGCGTTCGTCACCAACAACGCGATGGTACCAATTCCATGCTTCGGGATTAATCGGCTCGCCGACGCTTCCCAATAATCGCAAAGAAGACAAGTCAGCGACATTCACATAAGTCTCACCTTCCCGCATCAGCGAACGCAGAGCCGTTGGCGCCGTATAGAAAATATTCACTCTATGCTTTTCAACCACGCGCCAGAAACGCGAGGCATCCGGATAGGTTGGCACCCCTTCGAACATAAGGGTTGTTGCCCCATTGGCGAGTGGTCCGTAGACGATATAGCTGTGCCCCGTAATCCAGCCAACATCTGCGGTGCACCAATAGATGTCACCGTCGCGATAATCGAATACGGATTCATGGGTAAATGATGCATAAACAAGGTAGCCACCGGTTGTATGCAATACACCTTTCGGTTTTCCTGTAGACCCAGATGTATAGAGAATAAATAGCGGATCTTCAGCATTCATAGGTTCCGGGGCACAAAATTCTGATACCTGTTTTCGTGCTTCATGCCACCAGACGTCACGGGTTTGGTTCCAATGAACCTCGCCATTGGTCCGCTGGACAACGAGAACCGTTTTAACATTACTGAGTGACTGAACAGCGGCATCGACATTCGCCTTCAACGCCACTGATTTGCCACCTCGCACCCCTTCGTCAACCGTAATGACAGCATTAGCGCGACAATCTTCAATCCGTGAGCGAAGGGCCTCGGGAGAGAAGCCAGCAAACACGATTGAATGAACAGCCCCGATACGTGCACAAGCCAACATTGCATAAGCTGCCTCAGGGATCATTGGCATATAGAGGATAACTCGATCACCTTTACTGATGCCACGCGCTTTGAGAACGTTTGCCATTCGACAGACTTCTTCATGCAATTGTTTATAGGTGATCGCCGCATCTTCCGAAGGGTCATCGCCTTCCCAAAGAATGGCCGTCTGATCGCCGCGTTCCTTTAAGTGACGGTCAATGCAGTTAAAGGAAACGTTTAATTCCCCGTCCTGGAACCATTTGATACGGAAGTCTTTTTTATTGAAGGATACGTCTTTAACGTTTGTATAGGGTTTCGACCAATCGAGACGCTTTCCAATTTCGCCCCAGAATTCATCAGGGTCATCGATCGATTTTTCATAGTTTTCAGTATACTGTGTTGCACGAAAGCGTGCCTTTTCGGCAAACGCAACTGGGGTCGGAATTATTCTATCGCCCATAGGTCGTTCCGAAGCGTCTGCCATGTCGTTTCTCCGTAATTTGCTGTTCAAAAATCCACTCCAGAATTTTCAATTTCAGCCGACGCGTCTATTCGACATTGGTATCATAGACCTTTCGCTAATGGCGCTTTGACATCCGCTTTGCCATCCTCCCATTAAAATAAGGCTTGGGAGGGATGTTATGATCCAGATCAAAAACATGCGACGCGTTTGCAGTGCGTTATTGTCCACGACAATGCTGGTTGCGCCGGCAGCTGCGGAGGACCAGGATCTGGAGGCGCGTGTGAATGCTCTTGAGGCGAAGCTCGATCTTATTCTTGAACGCATTGGTGGTGGTGCCACCATTACGACTGATGACGCCAGGGTCATCGATGATGCAGGCACCATCATTCGTCGTCTTCCCGCACTGCAAAATACTCCACCGTCCGGCAGCGCAACGGAATTGACGCCAACGGCCAAAGTTATTGAAAGTGAATACGGAGCAATCAACAACGCAGTTGCAGCAAACAACGGCGATCCATTCGTACCCGCACCCATCTTAGTCGAACTAGATTCACCCACAGGTACGAGCGCTCAGACCGATCCAGGATCAGGCAGTCTTGGTGAACCAAAAACATCAAAACGCGGAATTGGCTTTACGAAAGCCGGAACAGAATTCAATTTTCGTGGCTATGTTAAAGTTGATACAATCGTCACTGACTTTTCTGGCGGTGACCTACCCTCAAGCAGTTTAGGTCGGGATTTTTATATTCCCTCACTGATTCCAGTTGGCGGCGAGAGCGACGGCGCTGATTTTGATTTCAACGCACGGGAAACTAGGTTCATTTTTGACGTTTATACCCAACGTGGTGGTCATGATATAGGCGGGCTCATTGAACTTGATTTTCAAGTTACAAGTGATGGCAATGAAACGGTTTCTAACAGCTTCACGCCCCGAGTGAGGCAAGCATACTTCACTTTCGATAACTGGCTTGTCGGTCAAGCATGGTCCACCTTCCAAAATGTTGGCGCCCTCCCCGACAATCTTGACTTTATTGGTCCAACCGAAGGCACGGTCTTTATCCGCCAACCCATGATCCGTTACACGAAAGGACCATGGCAAATCGCGGTTGAACAACCAGAAACAGAAGTAACAGGTCCAGACGGGTCACGACTACTACCAGGTGATGATCTTGGTCCAGATTTTATCCTACGGTATAATCACCAACGCGACTGGGGTAGCTTAACACTCGCTGCTATTGGCCGCGCGTTACATGTAGAAGACGATATCATTCCTGGCGCAATATCGGATACCGTCGCCGGTTATGGCTTGAGTGCTTCAGGCAAACTCAATGTTGGTGAAAAAGATGATTTCCGTTTTATGGCAACATATGGCGAGGGTATCGGCCGCTATGTTGGTATCACCTTGGTCAATGATGTTGCCGTTAAGGCGGATGGGAAGCTCAACCCAATCGAATTATTTTCAAGCTTTGCTTCCTACCGACACTTCTGGTCGAAGCGCTGGCGATCAAATCTCACAGGCGGTTTTTTCCAGGCCAGTAACCCGGTTGAACTTGTCGGCGACACCGTGACCGATAGAGTCTTCTCCGTACACGCTAATTTAATCTGGACACCGGTGGATAAAATCGATGTTGGCGTTGAGTATATCTACGCCAATAGAAGGCTAGAAAGCGGAGACGACGGCGACATGAACCGCGTACAGTTTTCTGCAAAATATAGCTTCTAAAGCGCGAAGCATGAACCCTATTCCAGGCGCCACGCTTTATTCAAATTTCACTGAAAACTTGAGAACATTTTCGTTCGATCCTTACACTGTAAGAAATCTTGCTCATTTATGCTTCAAAAATCACATTCGTTCAGGCACATCGATGCCTAGAATGCCAAGAAGTCCTTCTAGTTGTCGACCGGTAAGGGCGGCGAATGCTAACCGCGATTGCCGCAGACTTGCGTTCTCTTCGTCGGCAATTCTTTGGGCAGCATAGAACTTTGAAAATGCTTGAGCCAGCGAAAAAGCATGCTCACAGAGTAAATGCGGCAAACGTTTTTCGGATGCACTTCGCAATACATCATCACACTGTAGAAGTTTTAATGACAGCTCTCTTTCTTCGGGCGAGCTAATCTGAAAAACGGTATCATCTAGCATTGATGCTTGTTTGTCTGCTGCTATTCCCGCTTTCTCTAAGACGGACCGTATACGAACGCTCGCATATAACAAATACGGACCAGTCTTTCCCTCAAATGCTAAAAATCGATCGAGATCAAAGATGTAATCTGTCGTTCTTGGGTTAGAAAGGTCAGCAAATTTCAAGGCGGAAACGCCGACCTTTCTTGCGATCGTTTCCGCTTCATCTGCGTTCAGCCCCTTCGCAAACCCGCTTTCTTCCAGTCGTTCCTTTGCCCGTTCATCAACCATATCGATTAGGTCACGCAGCTTGAGGACACCTCCGGAACGGGTTTTGAAGGGTTTCCCATCCTTCCCATTCATCGTGCCAAAACCGATATGTTCAAGCTGGTCTTCGTTGATCAAGCCTGCCGATGATGCTGTCCGGAACACCTGCTCGAAATGAAGAGACTGTCGTTGGTCTACGACATATAGTATCGAGTCAGGTTTATGGGTCTGTACTCGGTCAAAGATTGTTGCGAGGTCGGTCGTTCCATACAAAACGCTTCCGTCTGATTTGAACAAAATCAGCGGCGGAATTTCTTTCGTATCATCGTCGCGGGCAACGGGTACTATTTCCGCCCCGTCATCAATGACTGAGAGGCCCTTGTCTCGAAGGATTGTACTCACATTTTCTATAAAGGGATGAGCGTCAGACTCGCCTTTCCACAAATCAAATGAAACGCCGAGATCAGCGTATTCTCGTTCAATCGCCGCGCGGCTAACGTCAATAAAATGGCGCCACAAAGCTCGGTAACCTGGACGTCCGTTCTGCAGTTCCGTCGTTGCTGCTTTTGCGATTTCGGCACGTTTTGCGCTTTCTTTACAAGCAGCAGAGGCTTGCGGATAAAGTCGTTCAAGATCTGCTAGCGTAAACGGCGGGTCATCCGGATAAGGGCCTGTGAAATTTTGATCGAAATAGACCAAATCCGGCTGTTCCGATTC
Organism: Pseudomonadota bacterium; assembly: GCA_039025235.1. GTDB lineage: Bacteria > Pseudomonadota > Alphaproteobacteria > Caulobacterales > Parvularculaceae > MED-G105. The sequence continues at coordinate 60,898 of JBCCOS010000008.1, read as the reverse complement.
GATTTCGCTAATAAGCTGCCCCATGGGCAGACCCCAGTCTCCTAAATGGATATCCCCAATCACAGAATGACCAACGAGACGCAGCAGGTTTTTTAGCGCTTCACCAATTATAGCGGAACGCAAGTGCCCAACATGGAGCGGTTTAGCGATATTTGGACCACCATAATCGACGAGTATCATCTGTGCGGATGGCGTTTTCCACTCGGCCATGTCCCCGCTTTTCGCTAATGCTGAAAGCCGAGACACGATCAACGTGTCTGATAGGTCGATGTTAATAAAACCAGGACCGGCAATAGAAACCGACGAATATTCCGTATGCATTTCTAAGTCGGCTACAATTGTCTCAGCAATTTTGCGTGGTTGTTGCTTAGCCGTTTTGGCAGTGGCAAGAGCACCATTGCACTGAAACTGGCATAAATCTGGGCGATCGGACACACGGACAACAGCATAGGTTGGCGCGAATCCCGCATCCTCAAAAGCCTTCGCCATGCGCTGCGAGAGAAAATCCGTAAGTGTCATGATACTATTCAAAGCGACGGGAATTTCAGGCTTTTACCTGAACGATTAAATCGCGCCTCATCAGAAGTGAGGATCATTCCGACAATGATTTCAAAGTTTGAACCGGCTATGTTTTCGTTTGCTCTTGGAATGACGATATCATCAATTTTCGTGGAAAACGTTTCTACGGAACTGTCTTTGCCGAATTCTATTATTTTAGCGTAGTTCTTCTTTGCGATGACTTCCTGATCTTTTCGAGTAACGGCAACGAAGTATTTGTACTGGCGTTCTGTCCCATTGGCAGCCGGTCCGCGTCCGAATGCAAAATCCAGCGAAAGATTTGCTTCTATCGGCACATCACCGAAATACCGGCAATCGAGCGTTACATCTCTTATCTCAGCGGTCCAAGCAACTTTGTCCGCCGTCGCGCTACCGTTTGGTGTTCCTTCAGCAAAAGTAACTTGTCGCGCAGCATCCTCAAGGACAAGGGCGAGCGGACAGGCCGCGGGGTTGCGCTTTCGTGACGCTTTTTCGTTTTCGCTGCTCGCGCACCCAACCAGACCAGCTAAAATAAACAACGCAAACATGATATAATTTAATTGATGTCTCATAACACGATCTTTTAAACCGACCTCGGCGAAAAACGCCCCACTCTCGTCAAACCATCGACAAATAATCGTCGAACCCTTTGGTTAGTGATATGTCGTTGGTTGCGCAACGGTCATAAATCTTCTGACTGAATGAACGAGTTGTGATCACAGCGCCTGCTAAAACACTATATGCTACTAACAACCGATGTAATACCAGACCTTATATGTGCGAGAATTTGTGGAATTGGGCCAGACGTGACTATATTGCAAATATATGAAGAAGGCTAAATTCATCCCAATACAATAATGTTTATTACATCAGGTATTATTTATTTCGGTGCTTATTTGCCATTGATCTTTCGCCTGTAAACCGACAACGGCCAAAAGTGGTCGAGCAGGAAGCACAAGTTAATCTGCAGATAAAGAACCGGACGAAATCGATTATATAGGGCTGTAGTAATGCGCCATCATAAGCGCCAAGGGCATCGATGACCGACATTCTTTTTGAAGAATTAGCCAACTCAATAGGCGATTACCAGTCAACGGGCAGTGAGCGTAATCAAACCGACCTTACTGTGCGATTGGCCTCTCCGCGTGGGTTTTGCGCGGGCGTTTCTCGAGCCATTCGCGTTGTCGAAGATGCCCTCAGCGCGCATGGGGCACCCGTCTATGTCCGACACGAAATCGTTCACAATGCCTACGTTGTTGAACGCCTTAAGGCCATGGGAGCTATTTTTGTCGATGAATTGGCGAATGCTCCAGATGATCGACCCGTCGTATTCTCTGCTCATGGAGCGCCGAAGTCCGTTTATGATGAAGCAGCAAACCGTGGGTTAGATGCAATTGATGCCACTTGCCCCTTGGTCTTCAAGGTCCACAATCAAACCAGGCGCCATGCAAGCAACGGACGACATGTTATTTTGATCGGCCATGCCAATCACCCAGAAGTTGTTGGTACAATTGGCCAGGCGCCTGATGGTGCGGTCACCCTGGTCGAAAATATTGATCAGGCAAAAACAATCGAACTACCGCCAGGCCCTTATGCCTATGTTACCCAGACAACACTGTCGGTTGATGACACAGCAGATATTGTTTCGGCACTACGTCAGCGATTCCCCGATATCACGACCCCCAAAAAGTCTGACATTTGCTATGCGACCTCCAACAGACAAGCAGCCGTCAAGGCAATTGCAGATGGGTGCGATGCTGTTCTTGTTGTCGGTGACCCTATGTCGTCTAATTCAAACCGCTTGGTCGAAACAGCGACAAAGGCCGGTGCTAAATGGTCCCTATTAATCAATGAGCCGTCAGATTTTGATCTTCATCGACTGGATGACGCAAATGTAATCGGAGTAACGGCAGGAGCGTCGGCACCAGAAGAGCTCGTTGAAAAGCTCTTAGCTTGCATTGCTGAGCACCGAACGATCAAAATTGAAAATGTCGTGGTTGCCAAGGAAGATGTGACATTTAAGCAGCCAACAATGCTGCGCTCGGGAAGTTAAGCCTCGTCACAGGGCTTACTTCTGAATAAAAACGTCTTGTAAATCTTTGTTCGTTTCATCGGTGTTCATAGTCAGCGACAACGATACCTTAAATTCGTTATATGCGTTCATCGCAAGCGAACTTATCTAAAAAAAGGCGGATCATCTTCCGTTCAAATGCATTTTTGATTTATGGCCGTCTACACGCACGTTACCCAAAACGAACTTGTCCAGTTTCTAAAAACCTACGAAATCGGTGAGCTCATTTCTTTTTCCGGCATTACCCAAGGGGTTGAAAACACTAACTACCTCATTGAAGTTGGTAATCGCGCAACGAAGCTAGGCATTCAAGCAACAGGATCAACGCGTTACATCCTGACAATTTTTGAACAGCGCGTTGATCTACAAGAATTGCCGTTCTTCTTGGCTGCCATGAACCATTTTTCTGAGAATGGCGTTTCCGCACCACGAGTCATTTCGTCTAAAAACAACACATCAATATCTGAGCTTAAAGGGAAGCCAACAGTTATTATAAGCTTCCTTTCAGGGAAGGCTGTGATGGATCCTGGCCATGAACACTCAGCATGTGTGGGTGATATTCTTGGAGTCACCCATAACTTAAGCGACGGGTTCACTCAATCCCGTGCGAACCGCCTTTCGATTAAAGGGTGGGATCGTCTTGTCGGCCTTTGTCACGATGCGGACCGTTGTGCGCCTCACTTACGCGAACTCATTGACGATGAGTTCAATTTTTTGAAAGAGCACTGGCCCAATGCCCTGCCATTGGGCCTCACTCACCTCGACCTTTTCCCCGACAATGTTTTTTTCGAGAATGGGCAAGTCTCTGGCATTATCGATTTCTACTTTGCCGCAACTGAGGCATTCGCTTATGATCTCGCTATTACACTTTCAGCTTGGTCCAATATCAATGGTGAATGGCGCGAAAACAATTTCCGGGCGATGCTCATGGCTTATGAAAAGCAAAGACCGTTGAACCAGAATGAGAAAGACGCAATGCCGGTTCTATTGCGTGGTGCGGCGCTTCGATTTTTACTAACCCGGCTTTATGATTGGCTGAACCAAGTACCTGATGCCGTGGTTAAAGTGAAAGACCCACTTGAGTATCGGGATATTCTATTACGATATCGAACCTCGGCTGAAAGTTTATTTAGTTGATTGTGCAACGCTTCAAATACATAAATGAGCGCCTGTTCTCCCACTGATACTTTTCGAAAACAAACATTATGACTATTAAGCTTTATACTGATGGTGCGTGTTCTGGTAATCCTGGGCCAGGGGGTTGGGGAGTACTTATCATCGACGGCGAAAATAGAACTGAACTTTGCGGCGGTGATCCTGAAACGACGAATAACAGAATGGAATTACAAGCCGCAATCGAAGGTTTGCAAGCGATTCCTTCAACGGAACAAATCATCCTCTATACGGATAGCCAGTACGTCAAAAATGGGATTACAACATGGATCACAGGCTGGAAAAAAAATGGTTGGAAAACCGCAAATCGGAAGCCCGTCAAAAATAAAGATCTTTGGCAACAACTAGATGAAACAGTGTCTTCACGCAGCGTAGAATGGCGCTGGGTCAAAGGCCACGACGGCGATCCTGGCAATGAAAGAGCTGATGCACTGGCACGAGCCGGAACCCCGATGTAAACCTTCGAACGACCCTATAATCGCTAAGTTCGATCAATTTTTGCTTAAGTGGCTATGAGCCTATGCGCCAAGAGAAGCGTCAGGTCAAAGACTAAAGCATTTCCAAGCCAAGTGCGTGCGGTTGGCGTTAAGGAAATGCGTCAAATCAACAACACAAAGCGCCGTTGTGATTCCAATTGAAACCGAGGCGCTTTAAAGGCGCTGCGCAATTCCATTTGAAGCGCAGCGCCTTAAGAAGAGTCGTCCAACTGAATGAATGTGAGTAGTCTTTTTTACAAAGCGGCGTAATCTAGAGCGCTTCGCCGATAAGTGTGATCGGTTATCGGCAAAAGAAGCGCGACAAATCAAAGACCTAGAGCGGCGTTCCGATTCCATCGGAACGCAAAAAGCTCTAGAGTTGTTCTAACATGTACTCGGCACTCGAAACCTCAAAAGCGCCCCCCTCCTCAACATTTAATTTCTCAACAACGCCACCATTGAGAACAGCGGAGAATCTCTGCGACCGTTGACCCATCCCAAAGTCTTTTGCATCGAAAGCCAAGCCAAGAGCATTGGCAAAGTCAGCGTTTCCGTCGGCCATCATCACAACATCTCCACCAGCACTTTGCGCCTCCCCCCACGCTTGCATGACAAATGCATCGTTTACGGACATGCAAACAATTTTATCGACACCCTTTGCTTTCAATGCAGCAGCTTTTTCAACAAAACCTGGCAGATGCTTTGCCGAACATGTCGGTGTGAAAGCACCAGGCACAGAGAATAAAGCGACTGTACCAGAACCGAGAAGCTGGACGGTCTCAGTTTTCTCTGGCCCATCTTTTGTTGCAACCATTACGGTTGCGTTTGGAATCTTTTCGCCGATTGAAATTGCCACGTTGATTTTCCTTTATTCTTTTTTTGAAGTTGGGGGCAGTCATTTACCGATCCGCATGATTGTCTTATTAGAAGCGACGTCAGAACCATACAACTATCGGGCAGTGATTTTGTTTTCGCGACCACAAAATTCTTCTCAGATTATTTTTTACAACAAATGGTTTGCGTCGTCTTTCACGGTATAAGAAGCGCATTCAAACAAAGACTTAGCCCGCTTTCCATTCGTGTCTGAACACAAACTCTCAATACCTTTTACGGCCCCAAATTGATCCTATGTATTCTTACGCGTCATAGTTCAATCTTCCGTTGCAATTATCACGGGTGGCCCTCATTCCTGTGTGACGACATCCAACAATTTTCTTTAAGCTAGGTCTCTTGTCGCTTTTTTTTTACAAGGTTAGGCTCACGCTGGAGAGGGAGCCAAAGCCGTATTTTGCATTTGTCGTAGAGTCGACATGCAATAATTTGTTGTAATAAATTATCTTGCTCAATCGTACACATTACGTGTTTATCGGGGTGATGCCTGCGATCTCTGTAAAGGCAGGGAAAATACTGGTTCTTTTCTTAGAACATCAGTAACAAGAATAAAATTGCGGTAGCTGATACAAACTCAGTGGGGATAATACAAATGGGGTCTGATCGCGATTTTTTGGGTGGCAAGCTATTGATTGCTACGCCGAATATGGGTGATGCGCGCTTTGAACGGACCGTCATTCTGATGTGCACCCATGATGAGCGGCATGCCATGGGTGTCATCGTCAACAAGCCTATGAAAAACATCGATCTTGCTGATCTCATTGAAAAAAGTGAGATTGATAAAAAAGTTGCAATGAAGAATTCACCGGTCTTCTTCGGTGGTCCCGTTTCCCCTGAAAAAGGACTCGTGGTTCATACGCTCGATTACCAAACCGAAGGAACAATTAAGATTAGTGAGCGGCTCGGGGTGACAGTCTCACGCACAATTCTCGAAGACATACTCATCGCCCAGAACACAATGCCGGACGCCAATATTGGGTTAAGTGAAATTCCTTTTGGCTTGAACTATGATCAGCGCCCGTCCAGTGAGCACCCATCGCTTTATCGTTTGGTGGCAGGACACGCCGGTTGGGGCGCTGGCCAACTCGAAGCGGAAATTGCTGCAAACGCTTGGGCTCATTGCGATGCTGACGATACACTTATTTTTTCCGATGATGGAAACTCAGTCTGGCAATCGGCGTTCAACAGTCTCGGCGTAACGGAAGCAATGTTTTCGCCTGCTTGGTCAAGCACACGCAATGCAAATACGCTGTTGAATTAATTGGTTGAAGAATTAATAACAAATAAATTCTGACGACAAAAGCATCGTCAATGAACTTGGTATTTTAAAATGATACCGCTGGGCCTCTTCGGATAGCACACCCAAGGCAAGGTGTGTCCTATTAGTCGCCGAAAAAGGCTCAACCCTATCCTGACAATACTTTAATACCGTATCCGGCGCGCGCGCGTCGACAATGGTCGCCGCTTTTCAGTGTCCTTATGGCGAGGGGGTGTCCCAGCCTCTATATCCTCAGCTAAAGCAATGCGTTTCTCTCCAGCCTTTAAAATGATTGGTTCGTCATTTGCTTCGACCCGGGTTCGAGCCTTTTTGACAAGAAACTGATTGTCAGATTTCGAACTTTTTCGCTGTGGAGCGGAACGCTTTTTCTGAACTTTCTCACCATCTAAAGCCCCAGTCTCGTTTGAAACTCCACGAGCGGAATTATAATAAGGTTTATCCGCTGAAACGTCGCCTTGGAGCGATTTCTTCCGCGAAAGAAAAGATGATGACTTTGCCTTGCTAACAGAATTAGCGATAGGGATTCCATCGTCAGACTGTCCTATCGGTGCTTGCGCATCAAGCGACGAAGAGGATTGCTTTTCTTCTCTTTTGTTGGACTTACCCTTATTTTTTGTACTTGCTTGCTCAGCTGATGAATTCAAAGAAGACTCTGTCGTCGCCGGGTTATCAAGTTGGACACGTCCGAATAGATAGCCTTGTGCAAGGGAGCAGCCCATCGCTGCTAAATCCGCGGCGATAGGCTCGGATTCGACGCCCTCTGCGATAACGGTCAAACCAAGATCAGCACCAAGGCCAGCCAATGAATTAACGATCCGGCGCGCAGCCTTATCAGTTTCTATTCTTGTAACAAATGATTTGTCGATTTTGAGATAATCAAACTGGAACCGGTCCAGATTGGAGAAAGACGAAAAACCTGCGCCAAAATCATCCATGGCAAGAGCGACACCCGCTTTTCGTAAAGAAGTGAACAAGCTTTCTAAAGCATCGGGATCTTCGAATGCTTCTGTCTCTGTTACCTCTAACACCAATGAACGCTCAGGAAGCCCAAACTCTTTCGTCGCGGTAATGACGGTGTCCAAAAAATCTTTTTCCATCAGTTGGCTGACAGAAACATTAAAAGCAGCAAAGGGACGCTCTTTTTCGGAAGATGATTTTCTTGCTGCAACGCGCTTTAAACCAAGAGAAAAGCCAGGCTTTGTATCATCGAAATTCGTATCGCCTAAAGCGCTCAACTCCCGTGCTTCCACGATTTTCTCGGCTGCTGCTTCAATTACTAGCCTCGCGAGCTCCACACTTTTTCCGGCTGCTTGCGCTGCTTTTACGATTGCTGGCGCTGTTACTGATGTGTCATCGCGACGGGATGGCCAGCGCAGTAGCGTTTCATATCCGACCACAGAGCGGTCTTTGAGAGAAACGATTGGTTGAAATGCAGCAACAATATCGCCGTTATCTAAGGCTGCCGACACATCATGAATTGAAATACCTTCATCAGACCGACGTCGATCAACTGCAGACGCTGCCCCAACCAAAGAGGCAGCCGCGGCGGTGAGTAAACTCGTCTGCTTACCAGGCGTATCGGCCGATGTTTCGGAACGTGGCGTGATAGCATCTTCAATCTTTTGAGGTGCGTTACTCTCAACAAAAATGACAATACGCTCTAGTTTATTGGATGGCGATACAGCGCGGGCACCCCGCATGCGGATCAGATTGCCGCTTTTGGTGGTCAGACATGAATCGAATGCGCCATCGCCTGAATTTAACGCAATCACATCGTCATTAAATATTTTTTGAGACTTGCTGTCCAAGAGAGACGATAACGCCTTCGTATCAAAGACACCACGTTCTTCAGATCCTAATAATTTACACAGTGATGGCGTTTGCTTCACGCCATTCACGCTCCAATCCCAAACCGCAAGGCCTGCATAGTCAAGAATGCTTTCTAGTCGGCCCACTTCTGTGAAAAATGTATCATTTGGCGTGGATACTTTTGTCGCATTTAAATCACTAGGTTGAAAACCAGAAGCATCATCGGAACTAATTTTCGTAAGTGCAGCAACTTTTCCAACATCACCCATTTGACTTTGCGATGTGACACTGAAGATTGCTGCTGCATAGACACTTATCAGCATCAAAACGGATGTAAATACAGACGAAATTGGCGTCAGCGGCAGAATGGTCAACGCAATCAACGACCAAATGGTCGCAGCGAAAATGATACTGACATTCAGATTACCGTTCCGTGCATCAGAAACCGCCGCCCCGGCAATCCCTATTCCACCCAGCATAGCAGCGTAATTAATAAACGTCGTTGCTTGTCCTTGAAAGAAAAAGTTTATGACGCCAATGCCCACGAGTGACACCGCACCGGCCACAAGTAATGATCCAACAAGACCGTTTCTTTGCGCCGCGGGCAGAGCAAATGACGCAAAAAGTAAACCCGCTGCAACAAATGCTGCGATAAGAAAGGCATGAACCTGCCCTGCTATTAAATTCGAGCTAGCGCCGCTGGGGACTACAGCGACCAAAGTAGAAAAAACAACAACAGAGATCGCACTTAACGAAAGTGCTCGTTGGCGCGATGCGGCTATAAACCCAATTGATGATATGGCAACAACGGCCGCTCCGAGGAAACTTCCCCTGAAAAATTCGGTCGGCGCATCGCCAGAAGCAAGAAAGCCATTCGCAAATGTTTGCAAAAAACTCGTCGTTGTACCCGCGAAAAACTCAGTTAACACAACATCCCCGCCTATCATCAAACCACATCTTATCCATCATATCATAATTGATCGGCATCGTCTCATGTTTAAGTTGATCGCCCAAAATCAATTATTCGCTGATGTAAGCGATCAACAATCCCGTCAAATGCGAAAACCTTCCAGCCTTACACGTCAATTAGGAAGAGATTGTTTTAACCGAGACCTTTCAACTCGCACCTGATATTAACCAATCGAATTTTGTTTAATGTTGCGCTCGATTATTGAGATCAAACGCCGTCATTGCATAGAGGCAATGATCGCGCCAAGCGCCGTTAATATGCAAGTAATCTCGTGCCAGGCCTTCTTTGCGAAACCCGACACGATCCAATAGACGCCGAGAAGCGATATTTTCGGGCTGGCATGCGGCCTCTATCCTGTTAAGGCCCATTATGCCCAAACCATGCGCCACTACGGCCGCTACTGCCGCATGACCGATACCGCGCCTTAGAAAATCTTTACCAACCCAATAACCAATCTGTGCCGAATGGGAGGCATGCCTTTTTATACCCGATAACGTCACGCCTCCCACCAATCGCTCCATAGGTTTTAATGGCGTTCCGAGGTTAGAAGGTTGACGACCAGACGATCCAAGCGAAAGCGGTTCATCCCGGACCTGCTCGAACACAAATAGCGGGAGAATCAGCCCCGCTTTAATGGCTTTCCGCTGCTCTTTTATACGACGTTTTACAGCCGCCACAGTGATGTCAGTGCTATGCCAATCAGGCTCCCACCTCGTAAGGTGTTGTTTGCTTTGTTCACGAACAGCAATCCATTCAGAAGCATATTCTGGTGCGCCACAGCGCAGAACAACCGACTCATTTTTTATTTTGAAGCGCAATGGATCGGGCGTCCGCAAACGTAACATCCGCGTGCCACCAATCACGCTTCGTTTTCCTTTTTGTCTAACGAACATGCGGGGCCATCTGTAGCAAATCCCAAGGCTTTCGTCGCCGCAATTTCATCAACTGAACCGACAACGGATAAGCTCCAGGGTTCTGACAAAACGAAATCGGCAAAATTCTTTACCTCGACCAACGAAACGCGATCAATCGCGTCAGCAATGTAATCAGGCGAGAATGTTGAGCCTTCAGCAAAAAGCTGATGCGAAGCCTTATCAATGCGTCCCAGCGGTGTTTCAAGAGCCATAAGCGCGCTTGATTTCAACGTCGCCTTGGCGCGCTTCAACTCATCAATTGCAACGGAATGAGACATCGCCTCAATTTCATCGCGAATAGCACCAATCGTCAATGGCGCCGACTGTGGATCGCTAGCGGCATAGATGTCGACCAATCCGGTGTCATCATAATTTTCAGAGAATGAATAAACAGAATACGCAAGGGAGCGCGTTTCGCGAATGCTTTGGAAAAGCCGTGACGCCATTCCTCCCCCTAAAATTTCGCAGAATAAGTCCGATACATATCGTTGCTTTGAACGCGATGCCACGCCAGGCGCAGCAATAGCAATGTGTGTTTGCTCACAATTGCGTTGATCAAATCTGGTTCCTACCGTTCGTTTCGCTAAAGCTCGCTCGGGTAAACCGCGTGGCATTACTTTTTCTGTTTCACAGCACGTCGCTCCCCCAAATGTACGCTCGATTGATACTGCCAAAGTCTCAGGGTCGATATCACCCGCGACACAAATGACTATGTTTTCTGGGATATAGTATTTATGCAAAAAGTCTGTGAGGCAGGCCTTGTTGATTTTTGAAAGGCTTGTTTGCGTTCCGAGTATCGGCCGTCCTAATGATTGTCCGTTAAAACAAGCGGCTTGCAGATTTGTATAAACATGGTCTTCCGGATTATCGTAAGCCTCTCCTATTTCCTGACATATGACTTGCCGCTCCTTCTGGATTTCTATTTCGTCGAAGGATGAGTTGAAAAGCATATCAGCCAATAGATCGAGACATAATTCAGTATCTTTGCTTAAAGCGCGGGCATAATAGGTTGTACGCTGATACTCTGTGCTTGCATTTAACCAGCCACCAACACTCTCGATTTCTTCGGCAAGTTGTTTTGCTGAACGCTTGTTTGTTCCTTTGAACACCATATGCTCCAGGAAGTGAGCAATTCCATTCTGGCTTTCAATCTCATCGCGTGCGCCAACATTGATCGACACACTAATCGCAATGGACTTCAGGCCATGAATATAGTCGGTATAAAGGCGTATCCCGTTTTGCAAGATGACAAGACCGGAGTGTTTGTTTTCTTGGCCCATCATTTGGTGTGTTTCAGCGATGACCTCGTCAACCTCTGTTTTTCGACATTTCGATGATCATATTTGCAATGGCCCTAACATCGTTCGGCACATCGAATAGACGTTCCTCGCGCTCGTATAGATCGTCATAACGCTTAGGTAGTTCAGGATAACGCCCCGATGCGGCCTGCACAGCATCAGGAAATTTCGCAGGGTGGGCCGTTGCTAATGTCACAACGGGTGATGAAACCTTGCCCGCGTTCAATAACTTATCGGCTGCCACAAGGCCAATAGCGGTATGCGGATCAATTGACATATCATGGGACATTTTTATGCTCTTGATTTTCTCGTCAATTTCACTCTCTTCAGCTCGTTCAGAGACGAATTCTTGCTGTATCGTTTCAAGCGCAGTTTTTGGGATTTGCATACCGTTTTCGCGCGCGAAGGTATCCATTAGACTTGACAGCGCTTTATCATCCTTCCCCATCGCATCGAACAAAAGCCGCTCAAAGTTGGACGCCACTTGAATATCCATTGACGGCGCCATCGTCGGTGTTACGCTAGATGGTCGGTATTCACCTGTCGTCAGGGCCCGGTGCAAAATGTCGTTGCGGTTTACGGCAACACCAAGTTTACTGATCGGCACGCCCATTCGTTTTGCCACATAACCGGCAAATACATCGCCAAAATTTCCCGTGGGAACAATATAGGACGCCGGCTGTCCAAGTCCGAGGCGCGCTGCCGTTGCGAAGTAATAAACGGTTTGAACGGCAAGCCGCACCCAGTTTATCGAGTTTACGCCCGCTAAGTCTAGTTTTGCATTGAGGGCGTCATCAACAAATAACGCTTTCACAATACGCTGGCAGTCATCAAAACTTCCGTCTACCGCTAAGTTTATAATGTTTTGTTCCGGTCGGGTCGTCATAATCCGGCGTTGAACTTCCGAAATCCGTCCCTTGGGATGCAGAATAAATAAATCAACGGCCGGCGAATTCGCAAAAGCGGCAATCGCTGCGCCGCCTGTATCGCCCGATGTTGCGCCAAGGATTGTTTTTCGGCGGCTCGCTTTTTCACAAACCCTAGCGTAAAGACGCGCCAGCACCTGCATTGCGACATCTTTAAATGCGAGTGTTGGGCCATGGAAAAGTTCCATGAGGTAAGAATTATGATCTAAGGGAACGAGCGGTATTGTTTCTGGATGGTCGAACGACGCAAAAGCCTGATCTGTCAACGCCCGGAAATTGTCAGGTGTAGCATTACCTCCAGAAAATACAGCGAGAAGATGCGCTGCAATTTCCCCGTAGGACTGTTGTCCCATTTGTTCAATCTCGGCGGCCGAGATAACTGGCCAAGCTTCAGGGACATAGAGACCGCCATCGGGCGCGAGCCCACTAACGACTGCCGCGTCAAAACCGATCTTCGGGGCAGATCCACGTGTTGAAATATACTGCATAACTTATTTGTTTTTATCACTTTAATTGGCAAATCAAGTACCGGTCATCCACTAACGCCCCTATTACAAACTTGCCATCGAACGCGTCTGCAACGGTTGCCGCTGATAAGTGGTCGCCGTCTGATTGATACAAGATAGTTAATTCAGGTTCTCCACGAGATCCACGAGTTTTTTCCAAACCGCCGACGTTCGTGGGAGCCCCGGTTAGAACATCGTCACGTTTAAGCTCGACCTCGTCTCTATACCGAACAATCAAAGAAGGCGAACGCGCTTTGGAAGAGCGAAGATGAAATCCTAATGTGAGAGGTTTAGGATTTGCGCCGACGAGAATAGATCCATCATCTGCTATATTCAGATTATCAGCTGCGCCGGGTAACGATACCGTTTTTTGTAGGTTTAAGATCCCAGTTTCTGGCTCACGATCATAAACGCGCAAGGACATTGCAGAGCTTTCAGATACATAAAACCGAGTGCCCGATTTATTCACAACAACGCCATTTGCAAAACGTAATCCATGGGCCGCATGACGCCAAACCTGCCCATCAAAATAAAAAACAGCGCCAGTTGCCGCTCTAGAGAAATACTGAAGTTGCCCATAAAGCGTCGAGCGCCCTGGGGCTAAATCATTGCTGACATAAAAAGCGCGCGGCCCCACCGCTGCGACATCATTGATACTCGTGAGCCGGTGTTCGGTGAGGCTCTCTAAATGGGTTAGATCGCCATTTTCGGCAATATCAAAGAGTTCGACTGAATTCGTCGCCGCGTTGACAACAAAAAGACGTTTAACCTCGCCATCGTCGAAGATGCTTAACCCAAGCGGTTCGAAACGCTCTGGTATGCCAGCGGTCCGATCGCGCCAGGCGGAAGAAGCTAATGGATCCTCGAGATCCGCAACGTGGATGGCACCTCGTATACCGTCTTTGTCTTTCGTTTTAGCCCGGCGATCAAAAGATGAGATAAAAATTCTATTTTGGCGTTGATCGATTTGAAGGTCCTCTGGACCAGCAATGCCCGTTACGGGAATGCAACTCTTATCGATTTGATTTTCAACTGTTGCAAAATGATTGAAAGAATAGAGCCCTGCCAATAGGGCGATCGAGCCGAACGATGCCACTACACCCGTCGTTTTCAATAAAACTGATAAACGCATAACAATTACGATGGTTCTGCTTTCTTTGGCACCGCGTTAGTGCAGCTTGCCCTCTTAAACCGACGTTAACCTTTCCAAACCGCAATATTCGACTATTGCTGATTTCATGCAAGCTGGATCGATGGGTTGATTGTCGCGATCAGGAGCGGATTTTCCCTTGAGTTCAAAACGGTGTCGGTGTACTGGCCACGCTTAAAGAGAAAAATCCGCAAGCTTGAATAACTCTAGCGCGACGAGACGAGAACAGGCCGGTTGTCGCTGGTTTTGTGTGTAATTATGAAAAAAGACATTCATCCCGAATACCATGTCATCAAAGTTGTTATGACGGATGGCAGCTCGGTGGATATGCGCTCCACCTATGGCGAGCCCAATGCGACACTGTCGCTAGATATCGATCCTTCAACACACCCCGCCTGGACAGGCGGCCCCGCCAAAGCGCTTGATCGCGGGCGTGTGTCGAAATTTAATCAAAAATTCGGTGCGTTTGGGCTTAAAAAATAAGACCACGAATGGGGTTAACCTCGGTCGAAAGCATCGAAGAGGGCTCGTTGTTGCGAGGCTGCGTCTCCGCGATCTTTTTGTTCGTCTTGTGCGCCAAATAAATCCGCATCAAGTCGGCCAATCCGATCATATAACTGCTCTGTCGTATCGATCAGCGTTGTCAACTCGTTTGGGAGCTCCCCTTCTAACTTGTCTGGTCTGCCGCGTTCCTTTTGCGGCAAACGGTATTTTGGCTCCAATGCTTCGTTAGCGTCGATATCGCCCTCACGAACAGCCCTTAAGACAAGCAACCAAGATGCGATTTGCATGAGTTGTGTGGTTAACCGCATCGACGCCCCAGCATAAGCAAGCGCGCCGTGGCGAGAAAGTTCTTTAGAGGCATCGCGTCCCTCACCGTCCAAATAGTTTGCGGTATTTTCAACCAATGACATCCCCTCGCGAAATGTCCGCGCAAAAAGTTCTGACCGGACAAACTGCGATGTTCCACTTTCATCCACTAACTCAGTTTTTTCGATTTTTTGCATACCAACGCCCTTCGTGGTTCGCATTTTCCGCTACACGTACAAATCAGACAATTGCAAATCCCTCAACAGAAACTTTGATTGCCAGCTGCGACGGTTATGCGAAACTCGTTTACTCTATTAAGGGCTAATCTCGATGCCGAAGTCGTCCCTACGCCTGCCTTAGGAGCAATGCACGTGCCAACGAGATTGACCCCCTACTGCATTAACTAGATAAATGAGATCGTTGGCAGCGGGGTCAGCAGACAAATGCCAAATCAATCGGGCAAAACTCCATCCTTTGTGGGCGTTGATGGCTGCCCGAGCGGTTGGGCAAGCGTTAAATTCTCTGATGCCCCCCAAAAAGGCGACGCAACCAATACCGCCGCATTTGAAACACAAGTTTTCGAAACTGCCGAAGCGCTCATGCAGTATTTGCGTGCTTCTGCCTGTATCGCTTTAATCGACATGCCAATCGGGCTTTTGGAAGAAGGCAAACGCGCTTGTGAAAAAGCAGCTAGGGCTGCACTTGGCCCACGGCGGTCGAGTATTTTCCCTGCGCCGCGTCGGCCTATGCTTGACTTCGTGTCCTATGAAGAAGCCAATCAATGGGGAAAAATGCAAGGTGCAAACGCTGGCGGCGGTCTGTCAAAGCAAGCTTGGAACATACTCCCAAAGATAAAAGACCTTGATGCCGTGATCACCCCTACTGACCAGCAATGGCTTGGCGAAGGGCACCCGGAACTGGCATTCACACGAATTATTGGCAACCCGTGTCGCTATCCAAAACGCTCATTGGAGGGGGCTAACGAACGCGAGGATGCCTTAAGGAAAAATGGGATTGATCCGCTGAAGGTCATTGCCAGTTTCCGCAAAATCATTGCGACAAAAACTCTTTTAGCCGACGACGATATTCTTGACGCTTGTGTATTAGCGCTATCGGCATCTGCGCGGTTTGACGGCACAGCCATCCATCTTACAGATGGCACCGTCGATCGATGCGGATTAGCGTTAGAAATCTGGGGGTGATTGAAAACACTTGTAAATATTAACGCATTATTTCAGATAACGCACCGACAATGATCCCGTTTTACAACTCTCTCTAAAAATTAAGAACAACAATCGATTTTATATTCAAACCCGCAATGGTGAGACACGAATGGCAGCGCAAACACTCAGTGACCTACAAACGCCTTCCCTTATTTTGGATCGTGGGAAGCTTATGGCCAACATAGAGCGTATGGCCAAACGCGCTGCTGCGTTAAAGACCCCTCTTCGGCCGCACTTAAAAACGCCAAAATCTGTGCACGTTGCGAAAATGCTGCAGGAGGCCGGAGCAAAGGGTTTTAATGTTTCAACGCTTCGTGAGGCAGAATTTTTCTTCAATTCTGGTTTTGATGATTTATTTTACTGCGTGCCCTTTGCACCCGCTAAGACCTCTCGCGCACTGGCCCTTGTTGAAGCTGGATGTTCACTAACCTTGTCGACCGACAGTCTTGAAGGCGCAAAGGCCTGTGTTGCTGCGGCAGAGGCTGCAAGTGGCTCTAAGCCCTTATCATTTGTGGTCGAGATCGATGTCGACGGATACCGGTCTGGAGCAACGATGGAAGGCACTGAGGTTGTGGATGCTGCTAAGGCACTGGATGCCTCGTCAGCAACCCATTTTGCTGGGATCATGTCTTATGCCGGCGCGTCCTATGGCAAAAAAGTTGAAGAGGTTGCTGATTTCACAGAAAATCATATGAAAGCCCTTCGAACGACGAAAAAGAAACTTGAGGATGCTGGGCTCAACTGTGAAATGACAAGCTTTGGCTCGACGCCAGCTGTTCTCCATGCCCGTGAAATCGACGATGCGACAGAGGCAAGATGCGGGATTTATGCCTTTCAGGATCTATTCCAAGCAGGGATCGGGGCCGCTGAAATTGACGATATCGCTTTGTCCGTACTCACAACGGTGACGGCACGGCAGCAACGATACAATCGTTTTGTAATCGATGCAGGCGCCTTAGCCTTATCGAAAGACCGTAGTACAGCTGGTCGTCCATTTGATGCTGAGTTTGGGCTGGTCTGCGATGCCACGACAGGAAAACCAATTGGTGACCTCGCCGTTACTATTGTTAGTCAGGAGATCGGCCTCGTGACATCGTTGTCTGGCGCGAGCGTTGATCTTGATAAATTTCCCATCGGGACTCAGTTGCGCGTTCTGCCCAACCACGCCGATATGACGGCTGCGGCCTATGAAGAATACCATGTGGTAAACGGCGGCGCTGACATCGTCGAGGTGTGGAGCCGAACCAACCATTGGTCTGAAGTGTAACATGGGACGCTCACAGCCCGCCATCGCGCTTAAGGTCTTTCGCCGACCGTCAGGTCTTAAAGAGCTGTTCGGCCGCGGCGCGTGTATCGCCACGATCATTGATGATTGATCGGCAGCGTTCGATTTCGTTTGTAAGATTGGAAATGCGTTCTTCTAAATCACTGACTGAGAGATCGTAAAGATCCTGTTTTTTGATTTTAGACAGCGTCAAATCCGGTTTTTCCTGAATAAAATCGTTATCCACCACTCGATTCCTTTCACGACTACGAACTTAACCTTCGTTACAATATCTAGGCCTTGAGTGCAGAATTGCAAATCGAGCTATGTCGATGCAAGGGGCGCGGAAGGTAGTGCGCTACCTCGACGCGATTGCCTTGGCAGCGTTATGAAACGTGCAATAGCAGAACGGGATGCAGGTATAACGGGGGATACAGGTATAACGGGGGATACAGGCATAACGGTATACAGGCCTTAACCGTTTACAGGTCTCATTCGTTGATAGTGACCCATTATCATTGTTTTTCAGCGTCGCGTCCCACGGAGAACGATAACCAATGACCGTAACAAACGACAAAACCAAGAACGGGTATCTTGAACAATCGATCCCCCACCTCATGCGGGCCATAGAGATATCATCGTTCGGTGGACCTGAAGTGCTTCAACTCGTGCAAAGAAACGTTCCAGAACCATCGTCGGGTGAAGTTCTTCTTCGTGTGACAGCAGCAGGCGTAAACAGACCAGATATTCTCCAGCGCCAAGGGCTCTATCCACCACCTCCAGGCGCGAGTGATATTCCCGGGTTAGAAGTGTCTGGCGAGATCATAAAAGTCGGAAAAGGTGTTTCAAAATTGGCGATAGGGGATCGCGTTTGTGCCGTTCTTACCGGTGGCGGATATGCTGAATATGCGGTCGCCCACCATGGATCTTGCCTGCCTGTTCCTTCAAATCTCACCATGGCGATGGCGGCAGGGCTCCCAGAAACTTTTTTCACCGTTTGGGCCAATGTGTTCGACGATGCCGGCTTGCAAGCTGACGAGACCTTGCTCGTCCATGGAGGAACCAGTGGTATCGGTGCCACTGCAATCGCGCTGGCCAAAGCCTTTGGATCGAAAGTTATTGCCACAGGATCGAGTGACGAAAAATGTAACAGTATCCTTAAACTCGGCGCTGACCACGCGCTGCGATACGATGACCCCGAAGGCGAACGGACCTGGGATCAAAAAGTACAGGATCTCGGCGGCGTTGATGTGGTGTTGGATATGGCGGGAGGCGATTTCTTTAAGCGAAATATCGCAACGTTAAACTCGGGCGGCCGACATGTATCGATCGCGTTCCTGCGCGGTTCGATTGGAGAGCTTGAGATTTTTCCTTTAATGCGAAAACGCCTGAGGATTTCTGGATCTACAATGAAAACGCGTGACTCAACCGACAAGGCTAAAATTGCCAAATCACTAATCGAAAATGTATGGCCAAAGCTGGAAGAGGGCTTGATCAAGGCAACGCTAGATACCGTAATGCCTTTCGAGAAAGCAGCAGAGGCGCACCGCCGTATGGAAGCGGGCCAACATACGGGTAAAATTGTTCTCGAAGTCGAGAATTAACGATCCCGAATAAAGCGGGCGCTAAGAATTATTCTTGGACATCTCAGCTAACCAGCTTATATCCAAAAGAAAAGACGCGTAGGCGCGGCGATTTCCCGAAAAATTCCTGCTCCGAACGCTGCGCTCGCTTAACCCGGGCGCTGGGCTCTGTATTTTGCAGCTAACGAATAAGAGAGGGTCGAATGGCCGAACAACCATTAATGCCGATCGCAACGGCGGTCTGGCTCATCGATAATACGTCACTGACATTTGATCAAATTGCTGCTTTTTGTGGTTTGCATGAGTTGCAGGTGAAAGGCATTGCCGATGGCGATGTGGCCGTTGGGGTGCGCGGCATCGACCCGATAACCAATAACCAACTCACCCGTGATGAGATCGACAAAGCCCAAAATGACGAGGCCTACCGCATGGTGCTCTCGCGTCCGAAGACAATTGTTCCGGACAAGGGCAAAAAAGGGCCTCGATACACGCCCGTTTCAAAGCGGCAAAATCGCCCCGACGCTATTGCCTGGGTCGTGCGTAATCATCCGGAAGTTACTGACGGTCAGATTTCCCGTCTTTTGGGAACAACCAAAACGACAATTCAATCTGTACGCGATCGCACGCACTGGAACTCAGCCAACATTACGCCCCAAGACCCGGTGGGTCTCGGACTTTGTTCCCAAATCGATCTCGATGCCGCTGTTAAGAAGGCAGCGGCACGCGCGGCGAAGCTCGGACCGGTTGTCGATACGAGCCCTTCACTCAAACCAACTGATGAGACGGTTCAGGCCACACCACAGTTTGACCAGAGCTTTGATCAAGACACATCTCAATCCCCTGACGAGAACAAAGAACCGATCGATGCTGACTCGGTGTTCGCAAACTTTTCGAACGACGGAAAATCGTCGGAATAAAGTATGTCCATCTCAAGTGGCTTCCGGCCCACGCGCCAGGACTGACCCAAAATACAGGTGAAGGATACGGTAAAGCATATCCAAGCCAAGTGTGTGCGGTTGGCGTTAAGGAAATGCCTCAAATCAACAACTTAATGCGCCGATCAGGTTCCAATTGAAACGGAGGCGCTTTAAGACGGATCACCATATTTATCGTTTCCGGGTTTGAGTAACCCACCGCCGTCAAGCTCGATCGTTTTGCCGGTGATGTAACTTGAGAATGGAGAAGATAGGAAATATGCAAGTTCGGCGACATCGATCGGATCACCTTGCCCACCCAGAAGACTGGTTTTTGAAATATTCTCAAGCTCTTCCTCTGTGGCAAAGGCGCCCTTAACGGCGCCAACGCAAATGCCATTTGCCCTGACATTATGTCGGGATCCTGCGGTAGCTAGAGCCCCGATTAATCCTCCGATTGCGCCTTGCGTCGCTGCAAAGGTCGCATCGCCAATTAAACTGGCGTTACTCGCATAAAGCATAACGATCGATCGCGTTTTATTTGAATTTTCGGGCGATGTTCCGGGCGTTTCTAAAGCATCAGCCCGGACCATATGTTTCATCACGGCCTGGCCCATCAAAAACGCACTGTGCAGATCAGCCTGATAAATACTATCGAGATCTTCGCCGGTTAAATCTGCAAATGACTTGTCACTGAAGGTAATTTGATTGTGAATGAAAACGTCGATTGTCGAATTGTTTTCAATGGCTTCGGCTAAAATATTGTGTACGTCTAACTTCTGAGCACAGTCCGCGGCGATAAAAACAACGTCTTTTCCCTGCTCAATGAATTCATTAGCAACCGCTCGACCCACAGCTTCATTTCTATCGACAAGGACAAGGCGGTCACCCTCGGCAACAAAGCGCCTCGCGCATGCTGACCCAATCGGTGAAGAAGCATTCGTTACAATGACGGATCGCTTTGACATACCAGTATTCACCATTTCCCCCGCGTTAACGTCGAGCTTTTGATTGCGGTTTCTTTATACAAACTATATTGATCTGTGCGGACGATTTTTACTCGATATCGTTGATGACGTTGAATTCAAACACACAACTTATCGGAGGAATGCTTGAAAAATAAGCAAAAACGCCGCCCGGATGTGGCGGCGCTCTCACCTGAATTTTCTATATAATATAATTGAGCAGCAATTAAATGGCTTTAAACGCCCTGCTTAACCTGCCGTTTGATTTGCTCTATCTGATCCTTGAGTTTTAATTTTTGACGTTTGAGCTCATGTAGTCTTGTGTCATCCGCGCCGACACGTTTCATCTCATTAGAAAGTGCGGCATCAAGTGCCTCATGTCTTCGGCTCAGTGATTGCAAGTGAGCTTGTATCGCCATATCCTCGCCTCCATCAATTTTCAAATGGGTATAATACACCACAACCGTCGTTTATTGTCGACACGCATAAATTGAAAAAACGTCCATAAAGCATCGAGGGTGGGATAATAGATATAAGCCTCCGTCATGTCTAAACCATTGTTAATAGTAGAGAAATGAAGACTAGAGTCATTTTAGGTATCACGGGCGCCTCGGGCGTCGTTTATGGGAAGCGTTGCTTAGAAGCTTTGGCGCACGCGGGCGTGGAAACACATGTCGTGATCACAAAAGCTGCTGAGATGACACTGCAATATGAACTAGGCATTAAAGTCGCGGATATCGTTTCGCAGGCGGATCATCGATACGCTATTGGCGATGTTGGAGCCCCTATTTCTTCTGGTTCTTTCAAAACACTTGGGATGATTGTTGCGCCATGTTCAGTGAAATCAATGTCCGAAATTGCGACGGGTGTGACAAGCAATCTGTTGTCGCGTGCCGCTGATGTCGTCCTAAAGGAAAAACGGCCATTAATCTTGATGGTTCGCGAAACACCATTTCACTTAGGGCACCTCAGAACAATGACGCAACTTGCGGAAATGGGGGCGACAATATCACCGCCATTGCCAGCTTTCTATATCGAGCCCAAAAGTGTTGATGACCTCATTAATCAATCTGTTGGCAGAGTTCTCGATCAACTCGGAATTGATAATAGTCTGGTTCAACGATGGGGTGAAGACCTTGAAAAGGGGGCGCGTCGTTGAACGCAAGTAAATTGTTTCTGGTCTATGATGTCATCTGAAACATGTGAAAGTAACGACATAATAGCAGAAGAGTTTTGGAATTGGTCTGTCACCTACTATAGCCGGGCGGGCATATCTGACGCTCTTCTGACCCTTCAAAATAACTACTCGGCGAACATCAACCTCGTTTTGTGGTGCCTTTGGCAATCAGAGCATCTGCTCTCTTTGCAAGAGATATCAGACGCGGCGTCAAGTATTCAGCCCTTCAATCAGTCTGTGACACAAAAGTTAAGAGAGGCCCGGGTTCATCTTAAATCTCTTCGCGGTCCTTCCGAGACAAAACACTCTTCCGATTTGACAGGATGCGCGGACGATGATGTTGCAGACAGTCTCAGAAAGCAGATATTAAGCGTCGAGCTGGAAGCGGAACGGCTTGAGCAAAAAATAATCGTTAGCTCACAAACTCATTTGCCGCTTAGCGATGGAAAGCAGGCACCGAATAAGGCGATTGCCCAGGCTAACCTGAAGACCTATTTGACTTTCATCAGTGTAAAGGCAATTGACAAGAAATTAGAGACCATACTACTGACGAATATTTCGCCGTTTACCAAACCAATACCGACATAAGATCATGTTTTCAGGCACAGACGGGTCAGTAAAAAATGACTTGTACAGAACACCTAACCAGCGCTTTTCTTCGCTTTCTTGCCCTTGTACATGGCTGAGTCCGCAAGGTCTAAAGTTGCCTCTGCGGTTGTTCCCTGCACGATCGGAGCAAGACCGGCTGTGACACCAACAGAAAAAGTTTCATCGCCGAGTTTCACCGGTGTATTGACGATCTCGTCCCGAATGTACTGAACCTTTCCCGAAGCCGATTCTTTATCGGAATAGTTAAAGATAACGCCAAATTCGTCGCCCCCCAAACGGCCGACGACATCAGATTGGCGGACATTCTCTTTAATTTTATTCGTGACATGCTTGATCGCAGCATCCCCTCCCGCGTGACCAAGTGTATCATTTATGCCCTTCATATTGTCGAGATCAAAATAAGCCAGCGCAGCAGCCTGACCATGACGATTAACGATCGCTAAGGTCCGATTGAGCTCAGCCACAAAGGCGCGTCTGTTGAAAACGCCAGTTAACGAATCGGTAAATGCGAGAGTTGTTAGCTCGTCCATCCGCGCCTTGCTCTCTGCAAGCTCATGGCGAAGCGTCGCGACTTCTTGCATAAGCTCAGTCAAAGCACGCATCACCCGTGGTGTTAATTCTGCTTTAGGAATACCGGCAATAGCGACCGAGTCCTGCGGTTTCGGCGCGACACTAGGGCTCGACGCATCGCCCGTCGTCGCCTTGGACGGTCTCGTGCGCGAAATACGACTATTTTGAGTAACTTTCATGGGAGCGCCCTAAATTAGAAAATTTACTGAAAATACGACGAAATTGGTTAACAAAGAACCGATTTTTTCCGCAGAAGTCGAACGCTCTCCTTCAATTGCGATTCTTACGACGTAAGAAAAACTTCGATCGATCGCATGTGAAGAACGCCTTGCCGAACATCCATTGCACATCGGATCGTAAATGACACTTATCAGAGGGCGAAACGCCGACGGTCCCCTCCAATCCCCCTAACCCACCGTCGATTAGTACGCCTAACTTGAGAAGCGTCTTTAGCGAAAATATATCGCTGGACGCTTCTTTTTTATGTGCGCAAGCCAGACAAATTCCGTCATCTGAAACTGTTTACAAAGGTTTTAAAAAGCAGTCACACTCCCTGTTTGTTCGGTGAGAAAGACGCTTTAAGCCTTCTACTTCAAATATTTACGGCGGTTATTTCGGTTTTATAAAGTAATGAGACCGCATCATTCGCCAAAAGGGCTCTAGAAGGGCTATTTTAGAAAGACTTGCGACGCGGCACTAACACGCGTATTTCCGGTCATTTTGAAAAAGGGATCTGGATCTTGTCCGACAAAGCACCCCCTTCAACGGCACGAAATGGCGCATATCCCCGTGTTGGTATGATTATGGGGTCGCAATCCGATTGGCCAACAATGCGTAGTGCTGCGCAAATTCTAGAAGCGCTGAAAATCGACTATGAAGTCAAAATTGTTTCAGCGCATCGAACACCTGACCGTTTGTATGATTATGCCCACTCGGCCCGTGATCGCGGCTTGAAGGTCATTATTGCAGGCGCCGGTGGGGCAGCCCACCTTCCGGGTATGACAGCAGCAATGACGGAGTTACCGGTTATTGGTGTTCCTGTACAATCACGGACGCTAAACGGCCTCGACAGCCTTCTATCCATCGTACAGATGCCAAAAGGCGTTCCCGTAATGACCGTTGCTATCGGAGAAGCCGGCGCAGCGAATGCTGGCTTAAGTGCGGCTGCAATCCTTGGCGCCTATGATAAAGACATCGCCAACGCCTTATCAAACTGGCGCAAGGAACAAACTGCGTCAGTGTCTGAAGATGTCGACACATCCCAATCCTGACCTCAACCACTTGACAGAAAATGCGACTTTTTCACTTGTAAAATATCGCGGTAGACAGAAATTATATTTCGGCAAATTAACGTGCAGCAAAAAACACAAAGGTCTCGCTCAGACGACATCATCCATACAGAAGCGCCCCAGCAGATGTTTGCCGTTCAACCAAATGGAACTGTTGGCATATTAGGCGGCGGCCAACTCGGCCGCATGCTCGCTCTCGCTGCAGCTCGTTTAGGACTACAAACCCATATCTATTCCGATGCCGTCGCTTCGCCAGCCTCAAAATGCGCCACATCAATAACTATCGGAGATTATAAAGATCCGGTCGCGCTCGCAAACTTCGCCAAAAGTGTTGATGTCGTGACCTATGAATTCGAAAATGTTCCCGCTGAAACGGTAGAGATTTTGAAAAGCGAAGGTGTGTTCACGGCACCAGGCGCGCGCCCATTAGCCATTGCACAAGATCGATTAGCTGAAAAAGACTTTGTACGGTCGCTTGGCATTGGTGTGGCGCCCTATGAGCAAGTTGATGATTTCAATGAGTTGAAAAAAGCGGTAACGAAAATAGGTCTTCCAGCCATTCTGAAAACCAGACGCTTTGGCTATGACGGCAAAGGTCAGGTGCGCTTAAGCGCCGGTTCAAACAGTGACACCCTGGAAAGAGCAATAAAAGAAATCAACAGCGCAGACGCCATTTTAGAAGGGTTTGTTCCGTTTGAAACAGAGGTTTCTGTAATTGGCGCCCGGGCCCGCAATGGCAATTGCGTTTTGTTTGACATCTCGGAAAACACTCACTCAGGGGGCATATTACGAACGTCAAAGACTAGAACATCTATCAGTGAGGAAACCATCAAAGCGGCGCAAGCCGTTACGCTGAAAATGCTTGAAGAACTCGACTATATCGGTGTTCTCGCTGTTGAGTTTTTTGTTCTTGATGATAAGACGATTTTGGTCAATGAGTTCGCGCCACGCGTCCACAATTCTGGCCATTGGACCATGGATGCCTGTCTGTGCGACCAATTCGAACAGCACATAAGAGCAGTCTGCGGATGGTCATTGGGCGACGCGTTGAGACATAGCGACGCCGAAATGATCAACCTCATTGGCGAAGAGGCCAACGACTGGGAAAGCTATAGCGCTAAACCAAACGCCGCGGTGCACTTATATGGCAAAACAGAAGCGCGTGCCGGACGCAAGATGGGCCATGTCAATATAATTACACCCCGCAATAAAGGCTGATATGCTCACCGCCCCGTAAGCTGAAAGACCACGTCTTACTCTCTATACCGCGCTTTCGCTGCTGTGCGAATAAATGACGTTGGATCGAACGGCAAGTCTTTAAGGCGCGCCTTAAACTTTTCAATCTGCATTACGTTTTCAATTCGAGCGTGAAGAAACTCGCGTGTTGCTTCGGCGTTTGGCGCCTCATCAGTGAGCCAACGGAGCTGTGTACTCGAAATCACGGCCGATAGAATTCCCCTTTTTGAATAATAATTGAAATCTCGAGACGGGTCATTCAATCCGGTCCAAATGGCGTCAGCCGAACGCCAAGCTAGTTGGGCTGCTAATGGCTGTTTCAAAGGAAAGGCCAACATATTCGCCGCGCGCCGCGCTGCTTCTTTATGAGGTTCAAAATATTCAAGTCGGGCCCAAACAGCCCCAGTCACGCGGTCACGTATCCGGCCCGCTGCGCCCTCGCGCGTTAGAAACCGAACGGCTGCCTTATCCGCTTCAGACGACCAGAACGCAAAGATATCGTCTGCTCCATGAGGCCAGGCAATCAGCGCGTCTTCCTTAGTTAAGCCAGCATCCAAGGCGCCTTCTTGATAGGTTTTCGTCGTGAAACCCGTAAAAACAGCATTGTTAAGGGTTGGAACTAATAACTGTTGCCGTAACTCATCCAAATAATCGCCCTGGTGTCCGTCTTTGAATTGGTAAGAATCTGCGGGTTCCTGTTCTTTAGTTCCTGAATTTTCAGGCGAGTTTGCATCAGATGCTTCGTTAGTTTCCATCATCGAACATTACTCCACTTGATCAATTGGGTACACAAGTATGGACATCATTGATCAGATTTGCTAGGCGCCGCGTGTGGAACCGTATTCGCGGTGCAATGTATTCATAAAGCGTTAAATGATCGGTTGTTAACGCTTAAAGACTTTGGAGAAGACCCCTGGTTCAGATTAGTGTCCGCGACAACAATGTCGAACAAGCCCTTCGTGCGCTTAAAAAAAAGATGCAGCGTGAAGGAACATTTCGCGAAATGAAGCGTCGTAAGTTTTACGAAAAACCATCAGAAAAACGGGCTCGGCAAAAAGCCGAAGCGGTTCGGCGCGCCCGAAAATTGTTGCGCAAGCGAATGCAACGTGAAGGTGTCGTATAAATAACCTAAGTCCGCCTCAATCTTCTTAAATCGCTTAACTTTTAGATTGATTTATTACATCTCAATCACCGTGGTTCGTCCGCGGTGAATATTATCTCAACATAAAATTTTGATCATTATCGTTGCTGCAGAGCAAAAGCTAAAAGACGTTCAAAACGCCTGAGGTGGACGCACTTAAGAAGCAGTATTTCTAAATTTTCCAATGATTCAGCAGCCCAGTCGTGAAAGAAGGCGTGCAATCTGGAAAAACGGCTTGGCACGCATGTCAAATATTTGCAAGAATAAGGAACTTGGACGGTCAAATTCTGTCCTACTAAATGATGAAAAACACCGCGGTGTTAGTAATTGAGTGCGTAACGCTTGCTTTTCAGACTGTGACAAAACGTTGCTGAAGACAGGCTATGACTTGAGAATTAGTAGGGGCACGTTTCGGTACCATTTTGATAAAGACTTTCAACGGCTCTCTAATGGCTATTAGAAGTATTTTTTGGTTATCGTAGCGTTTAATAGGGGAACACAGCACAACGCTCACACAGCGCTTTGGCACTATTTCCTGTGCTACGGCTCCTGTGCCTAAGATTAATCGGTATCTGCTTGAAAGTCGGCACATCGCACAGGTTTTTTGACTTGTTTGAATGTCGTCAAAGTAAAAAATCTAAAGGTGTTGTTTTGTGCTGGATCAGATAGGGCTCTAGAATTTCATGTCTCATTTTAAGTTTATTGCGACACTGATCTTTTCGGCAATTGCGTTATTAACGAGCGGCGGGGCGCTCGCTCAGGAGCAAAATATAGACGAACCACGTCTTGATCCGATTTTCGGAAGGCGCCCCGCTCAACCGCCCGCCGAAATTGGACCGATGAACGATGACGAATTCGATAATGAAAGACGCTGGAGTCCGTTCAAAGGCTTTATCGGTGCCATTACGCTACTCGTTCCAGATACAACAAATCTTAGCTTAGGGGTCGGGCCGCAGTTTCAACCCGACTATTTTGGTTCAAACGACTATGAAGTCCAAGCGGACCCTCAGGTTTTCATCAAAGTTCGTAACTTCACTTTTCTGGATGATGACGGTGCTGACCTCGCCCTTTTTGGCTTCTCTGGGTTTGCTTTCGGCCCCTCTATTCGATTGCTTGGCGATCGCGACGAAGTGGAAAACCCTGACCTCGCAGGCCTCGGGAATATCAGCGAAACCTTAGAAGTTGGCGGCTTTGTCGCGACACGATTTCTCGACCGCATTCTCGTTCGTGTGAAAGCAAGGCAAGGGGTGACCGGTGGTCATGACGGATTGATAATTGATGGTGCAGGAACCATTCTATTGTTCACGACACCTCGTTTTTCGGCAGCCTTTACCGGACAAGTTACTTGGATCGACAATAATTTAGCGGATACATTTTTTTCCGTTACAGATGAACAATCAGCGAATTCAGGTCTTCCAGTATTTGACGCCGATTCCGGTTTTCGAGATGTCGGCGGGTCGGTTAACGGATATATCAATTTGGGCAAGCGTTGGTCTTTAAACCCTTACGTTCGATATTCACGAATTTTTGAGGGTATCGCCGATACGCCAATTATTAGTCAATTAGGTTCACGCGACCAATTCATCGCTGGCTTTCATATTATGCGCGAGTTCAGGTTTGACTTTTTTGATTGATGACCGTGATGCGGTCTGACAACATCCGATGGTCCAGTTTTGTAAAGCGAGACGACTAAAGTTACGCCGGTTCATATGGAATAATTAAAGCATTTCCAAGCCAAGTGTGTGCGGTTAGCTTTAAGGAAATGCGTAAAAACAAAGACTTAAAGCGTCGTCCCGATTCCAATTGACGTGTCGATGCTTTTAATGGCTCTAGAGCTTTGATTGATGCGTTTTACCTGCCTCATGATCCGGTCAATACTTTTGATAAAATGCTTTAAACGACCAAATTATTCGCAACACTACTCGCCTGTTTCTAGGCGACGGTAAATTATGCATTGAAGTGCAGCCTGCACTGTCATTGAAAAAACCTGAACAACCACCGCCGCAATTGCTGAAATCACAGTGAACACAACAGCTAACAAAGCAGTTCCTTGTTGCGACGAGAAGTAAGTTGCTGCCCCATTTAATACAATATCAGCCAAGCTATATATCATCTGCACAACGATTAAAAATAGAAGAATAAGTATTATCGACAAAACAATTGACCAGAAATGCCCAGTGGTCATCGAAAATGATTTGAAAAGGATCAATCGATTTTCAATTGCCGACCCCGCAGAAAATGGCGTCAGCTTTATGGACGTGTAAAAGAGTGGAATTGAAGAAAGTAAGACCAAAAGCCCAAAAAAACCGCCGACCTCCAAACTTGCATCGATGATGTCCTGAGGGGGCTGTTGCCCAGGTGTTGCCTGTGCGCTGTATGCCGCCAATTCTTTAAAAGCAACAATTATTGGTTGAAGGTCTTTTCCGGTAATGAGAAGTGCCACAACCGCTGCAAGAGATACAATTAATAAAGAAATCAAACCGCTAATTACGTAGGAATGGAAAACTCGTTGCGTCGGACCGTCTGTTCGCAGATGAACGAACCCACCGCGTTTGTCACCGATGACGACGAAATCGGCAATATTGGAGAAAATACCAGCTGTCAGAAAAGTAAATACGAGACCAACGATTAGAAAAACAATCGCTAGGATTGGTAGTGGATACCGCGCCGCTTCCATGAACTCGTCAATCGTCATACTGTTGACTGCAGTGCTAGAGAAAGCGGTGAGATCAAAAGTCAAAAATAAGGATGCAGCAACAATCATCCCACCAATTAAGTAAGGTAGCCAAGCAAAGCGCAGTACGGTTATCCAATGAGCGATACCGAACTGCACAGCCTCATTCGCAACATCTCCAATTGGAAGTCTTGCCGACATATCATCCACCATTTTACTCAGGGATATAAAATCAAAGCCCTTTGAACCTCAGAACTCCTTAGGTTTCACCTTATTGTTTGAGGTGATCTTTCACTGCAGTTGCTATGTAGAACTTATAACACTCTGACGATAGAGGCTGCCTAACAATCCAGCTGTGGCACCGATTGAAAGGAATAACCATAAATACCGTACGACGATGGAAATGACTGACCATAAGAAATTGAAAAATGGCAACATCCAAGTGAGTTCTTCACCACCATTCGATAACCGTCCCATGACATTACTCATCTGAAATAAAGCAACAACAGTGGTCCTGGCTGCTGGTACAGCGATAGAAAAGAGGAGAAAGTTTGCAATGGCGAAGGCGACGACGAAGACGATGAATATGCCAACGAGTCGTAACAGGTTCCATCCACGGGTAATCTTTAACACACTAAACAAACCCATGGATCTTCGACACACGGCTATTCCTGAGTATGGAAATAATCGCAAGCCGATATAAACCAACAGTGAAATGCCATAAAGCCGAACAAGTATAAGAGGCGTATCCGGATTACTAAGTGGGCTTGTTGAAATATCGCTGAGGAAGTAAAATCCTGCCGTTAAACCGACCAAAATGGCAATAGCTGTTATTACCGATTGGATGAGCCCAGTCCCCGCTTCGAAAAAATGAAATGTTATCACAGCCGTTAACATGCCGGCACCAAGCAAAGCGATAAAATACCAAGCACCGAAATCAAGAAACCAGATTTTTCCTTGATCTGAAAGAACTGATCTTGTGTCACGATATTCAATCTGATGAAGGCTTTCCGCATTTGGAAACGCAACAAAAATTTGTTGGAGAGCAGATTGTATTTCGTTACCAATATAAAAGAATGACAATGCGAGCGGCGCTACGATCATCGCCACACCAACGATACTCAACACTTGACCAGCAATATATCGTAGCGGGTCTGGCCCGGCGCTTATACGGACAACACCCGGTGCCGGCTCTTCTCCAATACCCTTCAACCGAATGAGTGGCGCCATATAAGATGCAATCAAAAGCGCTTGAAGAATTATGCTTGCCAGAGTAATCACGATAAATGCTGCCGATCCGGCAAACGCTTGTGAAATGGCAATCCCATTGGCAACTTGAGCGAGCCCTTCGAATGCCCCCGGCCGGATATCTGCAAATGTGATCAAGCGTTCAGCGCGTATCGAGAAAACGCCGAAAACAAATGCAATATTGCCGATAAAAAGAAACGTGACTGGTAGCCATGCAACACGCATAACGGTTTCATAACGTCGCGTGGCGAAATTCAGTGCTTCACCGACCGTAGAAAAAACGCCTAAACGCATCGTTTTACCCCCATGCCGCATTGCGACAAATTATATTTTACCCTATTCGGCTTTAAGGTGACGCGATAGTCAATAAGAAGCAAGAATGCTAACGCGTCCGAGCATACTGCGAATTCATTGCAGTGGACCTCGCTTATGCACACTGCACCGCGATGTGACGGTCTTGGGAAGCATACTTGGCTTAATGACCCAATTAACGGTTGTCTTTTGAGTTTTTATTCAATTCCAAAGCGTTTCCTAGGCAATTTGTGTGCGGTTGGTTACCAATCTAATTATTGGCACAAATGCGCCATAATAAGGAATGAAAGCCATTGGGCGATTTCATTTGAGGCGGAACGGCTTAAATTTAGCAGAACACATCATTAAGGAACGGACATGGCACAATCGCCAATTCATATTATCGGCGCTGGTCTTGCCGGTTGCGAAGCCGCTTGGCAGGCATCAAGAAAGGGCGCTCGCGTTGTTCTGCATGAGATGCGACCGACCCGCATGACAGCTGCCCACAAAACGGATGGGTGTGCAGAACTTGTTTGCTCGAATTCCTTTCGTTCCGATGACGCAGAAAACAATGCTGTCGGCCTCCTGCATGAGGAAATGCGTCGCGCAGACTCTTTGATCCTAAAAACAGCAGATGCACACAAAGTGCCCGCTGGCGCGGCGCTTGCCGTTGATAGGGATGGTTTTTCCTCGGCGATTACTGAAGCATTGGAAAAGAACGAGAGCATTGAGATCAGCCGGCAGGAAGTGATGGGCGCGCCGCCGGCTGAATGGGAAAATGTCATCATAGCAACCGGCCCCTTAACGTCGCCCTCGCTCGCCGCTGCGATTAAAGAGATTACCGGCGAAGAGGCCCTCGCCTTTTTTGATGCCATAGCGCCCATTATTCATCGCGAAACAATAAACTTTGACGTGGCTTGGTTTCAGTCCCGATATGACAAAGCAGGACCCGGCGGCGATGGCGCAGATTATATCAACTGTCCGCTTAATGAGGATCAGTACAATACGTTCATTGATGCCCTTCTCGCAGGAGAAAAAACCGAATTTAAAGAGTGGGAAGCGTCGACGCCTTATTTTGAATCGTGTCTGCCAATAGAAGTGATGGCTGCTCGTGGACGCGAAACACTGAGATTTGGACCAATGAAACCGGTTGGTCTTACCGATCCACGCACAGGCAACCGCCCCCATGCAGTCGTCCAGTTGAGGCAAGATAATCGCCTCGGAACCCTTTTTAATATGGTAGGCTTCCAGACAAAGCTAAAATATGGTTCGCAAACTGAAATACTGCGGCGCATACCTGGGCTGGAGGATGCACAGTTTGCTAGAATGGGCGGCATTCACCGAAATACATTTATCAATTCTCCTAAGCTTCTCGATGTTGCATTGCGGTTAAAGAAAAATCCGTCATGGCGCTTCGCGGGACAAATCACTGGCGTCGAAGGATATGTTGAAAGTGCAGCAATTGGCCTTCTCGCCGGTCGGCTCGCCGCAATGGATGCACTATCGGAACAAAAAGCGACAACACTTAATCGGTATGAAAGTGCTCTTCCACCCCAAACAACAGCACTCGGTGCTCTCTTAAACCATATCACCGGCGGCCATCTTGTCGGAGACGAAGAGTGTGCACGATCGTTTCAACCGATGAACGTAAATTTTGGGCTGTTCCCAACAATTGATGTTCCCAAAAAAGATGAAAACGGAAACCGGATTAAAGGAAAAGAAAAGGGACGTTTCCGCAAACGACAGCTTGCACAGCGCGCCCTAAACGACATTGACCATTGGGTAGATCGCAGTGCCCCTATGGACTACAGTCTAAAGCACTTCGCCCATAAGTGTGATCCATTATCGGCTGTATAAGCACGGCACTGATTGATACAGAATGTCTTTGCGATACTTCGTTCATCGAAAACAACGTCGCATGTCAATGTGGGAACAACAAAAACACATCACAAGCGAATAAGAATTAAAGGAACCGCGGCGGCATACACCGCCGCGGCCCTCCTTCACGTGCAAGCTTGGGGGAGAATAGCAGCACGTTTCAGAGCTCTAAATTCTAGAGATTTTCGCGTTCCGATGAAATCGGAACGCGGCTCTAGGTCGTTGAGTTGTCGCACTTCTTTCGCCGATAACCGATCACACTTATCGGCGAAGCGCTCTAACGCGTTTTCAGACCAAGGATCTGCGGTTGGCCACCCGCTTGGTCATTGGCGAAAACGCCCAGAAACAAAGACTTGAAGCGTCGTCCCGATTCCAAAGTAAGTGGCGACGCTTTCATACGCTTAATTGTCAGGATAGGACGCGGCCTAATTTAAATTTCCCTCATTGTTTCTATCGGTATTTTAAGTCGACTAAATCGGTCAATTCGAAACAACAGGCGTTTTATTAAAATTTGTATAATGAACACCTCTGTTTCTTAACTTTTACCACAGCTTTTTATTCCCCATGCAAAACAACACCTATTAACCAAAGGTCAGTCGTTAACGCCGCAGCATTCGGCACAATCACGATGTTAACTTTTGTCGCAGTGCTGATTCATACTCTTAAAAACTTTTCAAGTATGGACAGCCATTTAAAAAATCGCGTTGGCTTTTAAGCAGCGTCGAAGGGCAGAAAGTTTTGGAGACATAACAAGTACTATTACGGTTTCAAAACGTCAGTTCAGAAATCTTTCCATTAAAACTCGTGGGCGACTGCTCATTGCTCAAAAGTATAAATCAGAAAAACAATCCTAGCGGTGAGGCCTCTTGGGGTTCCCTCAAAAATACGGCATTGATCAGATTGGTTAGCAACAAGAATAGCAATACATTTCCGGTGTCCCACATCGCCTGGATCACCTGCTCAAGACAGTTTTTTTGGGTGTTGTTGTGCAGATGAAATAAAACTAAATAAGTGGGATCAAAAACACTGCTTCAGGAAATGCCAAAGACAATGAATGTTTCGGCTGACACTCAAGACCTCACGGGAAAAATCGCTTTAGTCACCGGAGCATCCCGGGGAATTGGCTACGAGACGGCAAAGACGCTTGCCTTGTCAGGGGTCCATGTCCTTGCTCTTGCGCGAACAACCGGCGGTCTCGAAGAGTTAGATGACGAGATACGCGCCGCTGGGGGCTCTTGCTCGTTAATTCCCGCGGATCTCACCGACACCGCTGCTATTTCTCAACTCGGGCCGGCACTCGGAGAACGTTTTGGCCGACTTGATATATTTGTCGCAAATGCGGGCGTGCTGGGGGAGTTGGCACCAATTACGGACATCGAACCAAAACTTTGGACACAGGTTTTTGATGTTAACGTTCATGCAAATTGGCATCTTTTACGGACGCTGTCCCCCCTTTTAGCTGTCGCACCGGCGGGTCGGGCCATTTTTTTAACGTCACGCGTGGGCGGTGAAGATGTCCGCGCCTATTGGGGCGGATATGCAGCTAGTAAAGCCGCGTTAGAAATGTTGGCAAAAACATATGCGAGCGAGATGAAAGAAACAAATATCAGGGTCGCCATTATAGATCCTGGTGCAATGCGAACAAAGATGAGAGCGACGGCAATGCCCGGAGAAGACCGCAAGAGTCTTCCTCACCCAAAGGAACTTGGTCCCCTCGTCCTTGCCGCAGCGTCGCCAGATTATCAGGGGAATGCCGAGAAATTTATATTTAGAGAATGGAAGAAAAAGCAATCTGGCTAGAGCCTGTTGCAGCAAAAGTGGATCACCGGTTTTGCGGTTCACAACAGGCTCCAACAAAAATCTGGAGCCGTTTTCTGAATCAGCTTGAATACAAACGGCTTTAGTGCGCCAGACTGACATTGGTTTAAAGCAGTTCCAAGCCAAGTGTCTGCGGTTGGCGTTAAGGAAATGCGTCAAATCAACAACTTAAAGCGTCGTCCCGATTCCAATTGAAGTGTCGACGCTTTAAGGTAACAACACGTCAGTTGTCTCCGGCGCCCAACACCAAAAATCTAAAGCCGCGAAGCGATTCCATCTGAAACGTAGAAGCTTGAGAGCACCAGTTTGGTCCAGTCTGATCGATTTTATTTCTTCGATTTGTCTTTTTGATTTGAATATGGATTTTCGGGATGCTGAAGTATTAATCGCAAAGGCACAGCCGGTAGATCGAACGCTTCTCTCAGGCTATTAACCAAATACCGGTGATATGATGTTGGCACATCATCGGCTCTTGTACATTTCGCAATAAATGTTGGCGGACGCGTTTTGATCTGCGCGATATAGCGTAACTTTATCCGTTGCCCAGCAACGCCTGGTGGCGGATGTCTCGTAATAGCGCTTTGCAGCCACAAATTCAGATCTGGCGTTTTAATTCTGGCATTCCAATCATAATAAACTTTCGTCACAGCAGGCATCAGTTTATCAACGGAACGACCGGTGAGCGCAGAAAAATAAACAATGGGCGCCCCCGGCGCCTGCGGTAAAAGCCGGGCGGCCTTTTCCCGTAAATCTTGGGCGGCTCTACTCTTGTCCTCAATTAGATCCCACTTATTAACACCGATCACCAAAGCACGCCCCTCGCGCAACGCGAGGTCAGCTATCTGTAAGTCTTGCTTCTCGAAAGGGGCTTCAGCATCTATCAGTAAAACGACGACCTCAGCGAATTTAACCGCGCGCAGTCCATCAGCAACTGATAGCTTTTCAAGCTTTTCATTAACCTTCGCTTTCTTTCTCATTCCTGCGGTATCGTAGAGTTTTATCGGCCAATCACGATCATGTCCTTGCCAACGCCATTCAACAGAGATTGAATCGCGCGTGATGCCCGCCTCAGGCCCCGTTAGTAAACGATCCTCACCAATCAAATGATTGATTAAGGTTGATTTTCCAGCATTTGGTCGACCAACAATCGCAATACGGAGCGGCTTTCTAGGGTCGGCCCAATCGCTATGCTCAACATCGTCTAGGAGAGATGGGCTATCAAAATCGGTTATAACGTCTTCATCTTCTGAGGAAGTGTGATCTTCTCCATCATCAATAATCGGCTGTAATGCTTGGTACAGTTCGCCAAGTCCCATTCCGTGTTCTGCTGAAAATGCCAATGGCTCGCCAAGGCCTAAAGACCATGCATCCAAGACGCCCGCTTCCGCGGTTGCGGCTTCCGCTTTATTGGCGAGCAGAATAATTGGTTTGTTGGACGCTCTTAATAAGCCAGCGAATGCGGTATCAAGTGGCGTTATCCCTGCCCGTGCATCGACCACGAATAGGCAGGCTTTTGCTTCTTCGATGGCACGGTCAGTTTGTGCACGCATTCGTCCTTCAAGGGCAGCTTGCGATGCATTTTCCAGCCCCGCTGTGTCAACGATCGTAAACGACAGATCGCCAAGGCTCGCTTCTGCCTCCCTTCGGTCGCGTGTCACCCCGGGCGTGTCGTCGACAAGTGCGAGCTTTTTACCAGCGAGACGATTAAAGAGGGTCGACTTTCCTACATTAGGGCGACCGACAATCGCTATTTTTGTCATGGTTCAAAGTCCACTGGCGATGCCCGCACTGAGTCGTGCGCGTAGCAAAACGAACGTCAGGTTATTTCAGTCGAAGAGTCTGGCACCGCCAGAAATAAATAATAATCTCGACGTCGCAGTTCCAATAGCAAAAGTGAACTGATCAGTCTTATTTATTTCATTGCAAGGAGCTGACCGTCTTCGGTCAGAACATAAACCGTTTCATCCGCTATAATCGGTGAAACAATTGACCCTGTTGATACCTTCTTGCGATCAGCAATAATGCCATCTTGGGCAGAGACTTTTACAACCTCACCTTCAGTAGACACCAATAGTAAATGTCCTCCAACGAGGACAGGTCCTGCCCAAGAAATACGACCCTTTTTCTTCTTTTCATCTTTATACCGCTGCAATTGGGAAATCCAAACGATGGCCCCTTGCTCACGTGAAAGACAAACAAGTTCGCCTTCTACGGAAACGATGAAAATGTAATCGCCAGCAACCCAAGGCATTTGAAGGCCAGCAATTGGAGATTCCCAAACCCGTTGACCACTTCTGATATCGATTGCTGTAAGGCGACCTGCATGTGAGACAACATACACAAGCCCGCGGTCAATCACTGGGCTTCCGGCAATATCATTAAGGGTCGCCAAAGCCGTGAGGTTTGCCGATTGTGAAAGAGTATCGTTCCAAACTGGTCGTCCGGACCCAGCAAGAAAAGCGACAACCTCACCCGACGAGAACGGGGCAACAATGAGATCTCCAGCCGCAGCCGGACTCGCTGACGAAAGGATGCGGGCGTTTTCTTCGTAGGACTGAAAGCCCCACTGACGCTCTCCTGTCGCTTGGTCAAGTGCGACCAGTTCATTTGTAATGGTTACGAAAAACACAGATCCGCGATGGGCTGTGGGCGGTGTCCGTACCGGCGCAGTCGTGTTGAACGTCCAGATTTTCTCACCGGTCTCGGCATTTAAACCTGCAACGAAGCCAAACCCGGACGTAACAAAAACGCGTCCTTCATCATATGCAACACCGCCACCAAAACCGATCTCAGATTTCTTTGCACGGAAGAAAACATCCCGAAACCGAAATTTATCCTTTATATCCGGCGCGAGCTCAGTATGCCAAAGGTCATCACCATTTTCTGTCGAAAATGCACTAACAGTTGCCTCGGCATCTGAAACAAAAACGCGTCCATCAGCAATAACAGGCGGTGCGGTAAGCCTTGCCCGTCGAACGGATGCTTTTCCAATTTTGGTGCGCCATTTTTTGTCGAAGGTGACCTCACCACTGAGGTGATGGAGTGTATGATCAGCCTCACCTCCTGGTTGAGGCCACGACTGGTTTTTGTAAGACGGCGGAACATCGACGCTGCTGCCTGCGTAACGGGGATCGGCCTGCAAGGTCTCTTCAAATGCGAGAATCGAAAGGCGATCTTCGTCTTTCTTGGCCTCTTCCTTTTCTTTTTTTGAGACTTTTTCTTCTTTATCACCACCAAAAACACCGCCGACAGCGCCAAGCGGGCCAGACGAACAGGCCGTTAACAAAAGCCCTGCTGTGGCAGCAGACAAGCAAAACCGCAAAAGTCTCGCCGAATGATGTTTACAAAGATGTTGTAAAAGTCTTGTGCACTCTTCAGAGATCAATGCTCGGGCTCCATACGCTACTAAAAGTAAAAGTTTAAGTCAGATTAGGGCGATCGAATGGCCTTAAGCAATTAGACGATCAATTCGTTGGATTATCGTCGGTCGTCTCGACCTGTTCGGTAGCGCTTTTCGTTTCATCATCACTTTGCGATTGAGCATCGATCGAATTTTCCGCCGGGCTTTTATCGCTTATGGTTTTATCACTCCCATTCTGGCGACGTCGTTCGAGTGCGCCTGATAGATCGTCGCCCAGGGCGTCAATGATGGATGTCGCTGACGGCGGCGTTTTTGCCCCAAGATTTGGCCACTCTAGTTCACCGTTTTCAGCGCCAGCCGCGGCAAGAGCAGCAAATTCCGACGATCTCTGCCGAACGCTCGCTGGCGCATCCAACGCCATCGATATTTCTGAAAAAATTGATTTCGCCGTCTGGTAATCACCATCCTTTAGCGCTGCTAATGCCAGAACTTCTCGCGCAAAATACCCAAGAGGCGACGTATCAGTCTCAAGATCACCGATCGTATCAATAACAACCGACCGACCATCGTCTAATGCAAGATAGGCAGCACGGATTGATGCTAGATCACGCACACGGTTTGTAACGCCCCCATCCTTTGAAATTGCCCGATATGTGGCAAGCGCCTCTTGCCGTGAGCCCGTCGCTGCTTGTGACGCGGCAAGACGAAGCCTTGCCAATGCGGCATAACCCGCTGGCGACGTTTCAATAACCTGAGAGAGTTCAGTCGCGCGCTCCTCTGGTCCGGCTGTTTCATTGTTCAAAATAGCTGACAGACTTCTTGCCGCTTGCGATGCCACGCTCACTTTTTGGCCAGCATAAA
The DNA here is from genome assembly GCA_039025235.1 of Pseudomonadota bacterium. Taxonomy (GTDB): domain Bacteria; phylum Pseudomonadota; class Alphaproteobacteria; order Caulobacterales; family Parvularculaceae; genus MED-G105. The sequence continues at coordinate 21,986 of JBCCOS010000008.1, read as the reverse complement.
TCTGATATCCCGCCACCACAGCGACGATTGCAATGGCGCCTCCGATTATAAGTGGTAAACGCGATTGAAGCGTATTTGCGAGGCTGTCCTCAGCAAGGCCTTCGTTAACCTCGCGCAAAAGGCTTTCTTCATTGGCCAAAAAGATTTTTCCTTATGCTTGAGTATCAATCGCTATTCGCCATCAAAGCTTGGTGAAGCCCCTCTTCTTGGCATGGTTAAAGGCGATTGTCTGGTTGAGTATACCGTTGCTGAAAACGAGGCTGCAAAAGCACTTTTTATTTTATTCCAAAAAAAATTTCTAATGGCCTTTTTTTGAGTAAGCAATCTGCAATGGCTCTAAATTTGGACGTGCTTCTAGCGGTGAGACGAGCCTTTTCTTTCGAACCTATAGGTCTGCTCGCGGGCCGGAAACGACCGATTACGGACCTCTGATGCAAATTCAGTGACCCCCTGCTCGATGACGTTACGCAAATTTGCATAGTGTTTGACGAATTTTGGACTTTTTTCAAATAAACCAAGCATGTCTTCAGTTACCAAGACTTGTCCATCACAGGCGGATGAAGCACCAATTCCAATGGTGGGCACTTTAATGGACGCCGTGATTTCTTGCGCCAGCGTTTCGTGAACACCCTCAACGACAATCGCGAATGCACCCGCCGCAGCAGTTTCTTGTGCTTCTTTTGTAATCTCAAGCCATTCAGCATCCGTGCGCCCTTTGGCACGATATCCTCCAGAGACATTAACGGCTTGCGGTCTTAAACCGACGTGCCCCATCACCGGAACGCCGCGCGCCACTAAGAATTCAATCGTTTCCGCTGCAAAACGTCCACTTTCTAACTTTATAGCTTGCGCTCCCGTTTCCTTCAAAACCCGCGAGGCGGTGGAAAACGCCTGTTCAGGCGCCTTTTCATAACTTCCAAACGGCAAATCGATGACGACTAACGCTTGTTGTGAACCCCGCATCACAGCCTGGCCATGAAGGATCATCATTTGTTCTGTAACGCCGACTGTTGAGGTAAGACCATGCACGACCATGCCAACAGAATCGCCAACCAAAAGTAGGTCACAAACAGGATCAAGTAGAGAGGCCATTGGCGCATCATACGCCGTTAAGCAAACGATGGGTTCTTTTCCCTTTCGTGACGCGATATCCGCAACAGTTTTGCGGCGCATTAGAGCGTGGCTCGACATTTGTTCACTCTCGTTTCAAAAAGATCTAAATTAGTAGAGGTTATTCGCCATCAAACGCGACCAATGAAGAGACCTCATAACCGGCGTCAGTAAGCTTTTTTGCGCCGCCAAGGTCGGGCAAATCAATAACAAAAGCACATAGCTCAATATGACCATGCAATCGTTCAATCAATTTGATGGCCGCAAATGCGGTCCCTCCCGTTGCAATAAGGTCATCGACTAAAAGAACGCGTTCACCATTTTTGATGGAATCAGCGTGAATTTCGACAGCGTCCATACCGTATTCCAATTCATAACTTTCTTCGATTGTTTGATACGGAAGCTTGCCTTTTTTGCGTACAGGAACAAAGCCAACGGACAGTTGGTGGGCAATTGCGCCGCCCAAAATGAAGCCGCGCGCTTCTATACCGGCGACCTTATCGATTTTCGCTCCAGCCAGCGGTTGAACCAATTCATCAATGGCACATCTTAACCCCCGCGCATCGCCGAGAAGCGTCGTAATATCGCGAAACATTATACCAGGTTTGGGATAATCCGGAATGGTACGTATTACTGTCGTTAGGTCCATATTTCACACTACTTTCAATAGCTTGTTAGTTGCTCTTATCTATCGACCTTGCAACAATCGCAACCGGTTATTGCGGCAACGCAATTGAATAAGAACGTATCACGCGGAGAATTCAATGAAGAGATATTCAATATCACACTTGCTCGCCTGCGCAGCCTCATTAAGTGTTCTCACCAGTTGCTCCAATGGTGATGAAACAACGTCCGCGCAAGCATCAAAAAGTGATATTGACATCACGACCATAAAACCAGCAGGCCCGGAACTTGGATCTTTTGGCATCGTGCTCGATGATCGTGATTTAGACATAAGCCCCGGAGATAATTTTTTTCAGTATGTGAATGGTCGGTGGGTCGACACATTTGAGATACCTGACGAGTTTTCAAGCTATTCCGCCTTCACTGTACTTTTCGAGCGGTCGGAAGAACGGGTGAAAAGCATTATCGAGAACGCATCCGCTGATAATGCTAAACCCGGGTCAAGCGCTGAGAAGATTGCTCACTTCTATTCCAGCTTTCTTGATACGGACACCATCGAAAAGCTAGGACTATCACCCATAAGCAAAGACTTAGATCGGATTGAATCAGCGAACAGCCACGATGCTATTGCGTCTTTGATGATCGACCCTGCGATGCCGGCTCACACGCCCTATGGTATATATGTCGATATCGATTCAAAACAAACTGACCGATACATTTTGTATCTAACGCAATCTGGTTTGGGTATGCCGAATAAAACATACTATCAGGATGCAAAATTCTCAGACAAAAAAGTGACCTACCGGGATTATATCGTAAAGGTATTCAGTCTTGTAGGGAGAAATACCCCACAGACACGGGCTGACCGCGTTATCGAACTTGAGAGCAGCATTGCAAATGCGCACTGGACACCGGAGAAGCGCCGTAACCGGGATCTCACATACAATCTAAAGACACTAGAAGAATTACAAGAATTTGCGCCCGGTTTTCCTTGGGCCATGGCTTTTGCCAAAATAGGCTTAGAGGCACAAGGGGAATTTGTTCTGCGTGAGGATGATGCTCTACAAAAGCTATCAGCTCTTTTCACTGTAACGGATATAGACGTTTGGAAAGACTATTTAACCTTCCACTTGATTAACAGCGCTGCCGATGTGTTGCCGCTTGCTTTCGATCAAGCAAAGTTTGAGTTTTATGGAACGCAATTACGCGGCACGCCAAAACAAAAAGAGCGTTGGAAGCGCGGTGTTGCAGCCGTCAATGCCTCTTTGGGAGAGGCGGTTGGACAAATTTATGTTGATCGATATTTTCCGGCATCATCGAAAGAAAATATGCAAACACTCGTTGAGAATCTCAAACGCTCGATGAAACAGCGATTGTCGGCAATCAATTGGATGGGCGAAGAAACAAAACAAGAGGCCTTCAAAAAACTAGAGAAGTTCACGACAAAAATTGGGTACCCTGATAAATGGAAGGATTACTCAGCTTTAAATCCAGTGTCAGGTGAGGCTTATGAAAACTTCAAAAGGATCAATATCTGGAAATGGAACAACGAAATCTCAAAGCTTGGGGGGCCAATCGACGATACAGAATGGTTTATGACGCCCCAAACCGTAAACGCGTATTACTCACCCAACCGCAATGAAATTGTTTTTCCAGCTGCAATTTTGCAGGCACCATTTTTTGATCCGGCAGCGGACTTGGCGGTAAACTATGGTGCCATTGGTGCCGTTATCGGTCACGAAATCGGGCATGGGTTCGATGATCAAGGCAGGAAATCAGACGGTGACGGAACCTTGCGCGATTGGTGGACAACAGATGATACCACAAATTTCAAGAAACTGGCAGATGCGCTGAGTGCTCAATTCGGTGAATACGAACCTATTCCAGGATTTAAAATTCGCCCAGGCTTAACCTTGGGAGAAAATATTGGTGATCTCGGGGGACTCGCAATGGCTTATTATGCCTATCAGCTTGCCCTCGATGGCAAACCTGCGCCGGTCATTGACGGTTTGACAGGAGATCAACGCTTTTTCTTAGCCTGGGGCCAGGTATGGAAGCGGGCCACGCGTGAAGAAGCACTGAAAAATCAAATCGAGACAGACCCCCATTCGCCAGCTGAATTCAGGGTTAATGGTATCGTTAGAAATATGGATGCGTGGTATACAGCCTTTAATGTGCAACCCGATGATGAACTTTATCTAGCCCCTGAAGATCGTGTGCAGATTTGGTAAATTCACCCAACGCGCCACGCTGATCGTTAATTTAGTTGGGACCTTTAGCCCAGCTGACACGGGCAACAGATAATACTGTATCTCAACTGCAACGTTTTTTTGAAACTCCGTTCAATCCTTTGACTTTAGGAGATGAACGAACTATTGCCCTTCATGTGTTGAGCGCGCGCGGACAACCACGCGGCTGTTACTTGTGATATACACTGCCGTTTCCGGGTCTTAAGGCGACGCAGCTCTTCATAGAAAGAAACGATTATTTGAGCCCGGTTCGTGCCAATTTGCCTCAGCGAAATAGCTTATTCGTAGGCCGCTCAACTTACTCCGTTTCCGACATTTCAATTAGACGCATCGGACTTAATCCGCGGAAGTCGGGGCGTTGGAAATCCTGGTCCGCGTATTTACGTAGCATTTGACGTGCAACCAATGATTTTCATTGGTCGACAAATATAATCGCGCGGGTCAAAAGCTGATGAGTCGATTGAGTGATATGACATTTAGTGATCTAGGCCTTGAGCCTCGAATTCTACAAGCGTTAACTGAAGCCGGTTACGACACACCAACGCCAATTCAAAATCAGGCAATCCCTGAAGCCCTTAACAGGCGTGATGTTCTTGGCATTGCCCAGACCGGGACCGGTAAAACGGCGTCTTTTACCCTGCCAATGATCCAACATTTGTCGCGTGGACGCGCCCGTGCCCGGATGCCACGTTCCCTTGTTCTTGCGCCAACGCGCGAATTGGCTGCGCAAGTTGCCGACAACTTTGAAAAATACGGCAAGTATCACAAACTCTCGATGGCCCTTCTCATCGGTGGTGTATCCTTTGCCGAACAGGATACGAAACTAACACGGGGCGTTGACGTACTCATCGCGACCCCCGGACGTCTTCTTGATCATTTCGAACGTGGGCGATTGCTCCTCACAGGCATCGAACTAATGGTTGTTGATGAAGCTGACCGTATGCTTGATATGGGTTTTATTCCGGATATTGAGCGTATTTTTAAACTCACGCCAATGACGCGGCAAACCCTTTTCTTCTCCGCGACCATGCCGCCAGAAATTAAACGTCTCACCGATCAGTTTTTGTCAAACCCTGCGCGTATTGAGGTGGCAAAACCAGCAACCACAGCGGATACGATAACGCAAAAGATTGTTAAACTCCCTCGAAATGATGATGCGTTAAAGCGCATGACATTACGTCGTTTATTAGATCAGGACAGCGTTCAAAATGGTATCGTTTTCTGCAATCGAAAATCTTCCGTCGACATCGTAGCGAAATCTCTACAAAAACATGGATATGGCGCGCGGCCTATTCATGGCGACCTTGCACAAGCGTTCCGCATGGAAACGCTGGACAAATTTCGAGATGGTGAACTACGGTTCTTGATTGCGTCAGACGTTGCTGCGCGCGGATTAGATATTCCGTCAGTAACGCATGTGTTCAATTATGACGTTCCTATTAATTCCGACGATTATGTTCATCGAATTGGACGAACGGGCCGGGCTGGGCGTAAAGGTGCAGCATTTATGCTCGTCGGTCCAAAGGACGACAAAGCTTTTACCAATATTTTACAGCTTATAAAAACGGCAGAATTACCCGAAGAGGACATGGGTGATTTCTTTACCGAGGCGGAAGCAGAGCTAAAACAGCGATCTGATCGCCGCTACAGAAACAGTGACCGATCAGAGAGTTCCCGTAATCGAGGGCGGAAAAATAATGAACAACACGCCTCTTCTGTACAGGATCGACCCGAACGGTCAAAAAGTAACGACAGACGACGGCGTTACATCGATACTGATGAGCCCGAAACCCGCAAGGGTTTCGGCGATTTAGCGCCCGCTTTCATGCTTCGTTAACGCGTCTCATTAAAGCACTATTAACTGAATTGGCCAGGGAAACATCTCCGGCACCCTGCGACAGGAATTCGGTAAAATCAAAGCCCCTAAGCCGTTTAAAGGTTTCATTTCAAACGAAGCGGCTTTAGGCTTTTGTTAAGTCTTTGAGCCACTGCACATAAAAGTATGCCCGCTTTACGTGCAGTATCTAAAGTTCCTATCGAATATTATACGTTCCTTTACGCACCAGCGTTACCGTCACTCCAAAGGTTATTGTTGAATTGGCTGTTGGGGAACTGGGCGATAAACGATGTCGAATCAGATTGAACGGACATACGATGTTGCAGAGGAAGCGTTGGGGCTTGCCAAAACGCTGAAACTTGCCGCAGATCCTCGAAATCTAGAACTGCTTTATGCGCACTTAGCGCGAAACAACTCGACTCTATCAAGTGATTTTTATGCTGCGGTCAGTAGCGATGGCACGATGAGCCAAGACGAGGCTGATCGTCTTTATAGTGTTCATATTCAACAATCAGATTTGGCCGAGCGTATCGCGGAAGTTATTTATAAGCTTGAGGGTGAGGTCTCCAAAGTCGCAAACGCCGTGAAGCAAAGCGGTTCCGACTCCAACGAGTTTAAGAAAGATATTGGTACTTTGACAGCCGAAATAGCTGGTGCTGCCGCGTCAGCAGATCCAAGCGTCGGTAGTATCCTTGAGGGTGTGGCCAAGATCGTTCAGTCTGTATCGGAAACAAACGAAAAACTTGAAAGCCAGCTGGCTGAATCCTCCGACGAAATTTCGTTTTTGCGTGAGAGCATTGATACCATTCAGCACGAGGCACTCACGGACACGCTCACGGGTATTCACAATCGAAAAGCTTTTGATCAGTCAATCTCAGAGATCTTAGAGCGGGCAAATGAAACCGGCGAACCGGTTACACTTATTTTAGCAGACGTTGACCACTTCAAACGATTTAACGATCGTTGGGGACATCAAACGGGTGACCAAGTACTGCGACTCGTCGCCGAAATGATGAAGTCAAATGTGAAGGGTAAAGACGTTCTCGCGCGATATGGTGGCGAGGAATTTGCGATCATATTGCCAGATACGCCGATCGACAATGGCGCCAACCTTGCCAACAAGATTAGAGAGGCCATTGGTGCGCGATCTCTGAAAAAGCGGCGGACCAACGAAAATATGGGTTCTGTGACCATGTCCATGGGTATTGCGACATTTTGTGATACCGACACGGTAGAAACGCTTATAGAACGGGCAGATCAATGTCTTTATGCTGCAAAGCACCAAGGCCGCAACCAGGTTTTCACTCAAGAGATGGATTTATCGAGCGTTCCAACGCCGAAAAAACCTGATGCGGATGCAGGCAGCAGTGAAGATAGCGACGACGAAGCATCGGCGGTCGCGTAAAATATTCATACTAAAGCGCCTTCGTTTCAATTGGAATCAGAGCGGCGCTTTAAGTTGTTGATTTTACGCATTCCCTTAACGCCAACCGCACACACTTGGCTTGGAAATGCTTTAACGCAAAAAATCCAGCTGCCAATCTATACCAGTTTATTCACCCATCGTCTTCCGTGCCGCGAACTGCATGAAAGGGCGAATTTTAAGGAAAAGTGAGTAAGCGATCTCTGCGATGCCAAGGAAGGGTTGTGTAGAGACAATTATTCCCAGCCAGCGCATCGAGGGCGTATTTTTCCACAGTTCAGAGAATGCTTTGGCGCCTGAAAGAAGACGACCATCTTTTGTTCGAACATGAAAACGCTTTAGCGCCTCGTCCCGGGTCAAATCGGCGTCGATAGTCGATATGCCGGATGAACTGACGTCTTCAAAAGTGACAGTGGACGACCTGCCCCGATAGAAATCTATTTCCCGCCGGCACAGTGGACAAGCACCGTCATAATACACTCTAAGGTCGTGTTCTTCAGTCATTTACGAAAAATGGCGATCAATTAATTTAAGCGCAAGGCAGAAGCGACTGCGGCGCATTATCTCACAACGGTTACAACAGCATGCGGCAGTTGTCTCGGTGCTAACAACGTTGATCTTTACCTGCTCAAAAAGCGTCAAACGGGTTAATCGTCTCGATGAACTTTCTCTGAGCGCTCATGGCGCTCCTGCGCCTCTAGCGAGAGTGTAGCAATAGGACGTGCTTCGAGCCGCCGTAAACTAATCGGCTCCCCTGTGTCCTCGCAGTATCCGTAGTCACCGGTTTCGATACGCCTCAAAGCGGCATCAATCTTTGATATTAGTTTGCGTTGTCGGTCTCTGGCTCGAAGCTCTAGAGCTTTGTCGGTTTCGCTTGACGCTCGGTCCGCGATGTCTGGCAGGTGAAGACTTTCAGACTGAAGTCCAGAGATTGTGCCCTGGCTTTCCCTTAAGATGTCCTCTTTCCAAGCGATTAGCTTTTGTCGAAAATACTCTTTTTGACGATCGCACATGAAAGGTTCGTCGTTGGTCGGACGATAGTCGTCAATCTCAACTGCCGACATAGGCTTTCTCCCAAAATTAACGGCGACACCGTTATGTTCACGAGGCCTGTAGGATATCTAGTTTCCTTACTGCCTCTATACCGACGACGCCGTGCAGCCTCAAGCTGAAAATCGGACGGCACGTCCATAACCACATATCCTTGAGGCGCTTAGCGTCTAAATATGATGAAACTATTACGTTAATACGTCAAAAACTGATCTCTCGATGACTAAATTTTGGCGTCGCGAAAATAATGATTGATTGAAGACTTCTGCACCAACAAAAAAGCCCTCGCGCGCTTAAGCGGACGAGAGCTTAAAGTCCATGACACGCGATATCTTCACTTCAAGGGATTATCAAAGTCGTAGTTGACACCACGCGCGTTTGCGATCGCCAGTTCAACTTCAAGCTTGCCATCCTCCGATAATTGAAACTTTTTTGACCGAGGAGCCTCAGCTTTGATCTGTGTACCCACCGGTTTCGAATGAGAACGCCGAACATTCAATGAATCGATTTTTGTGGTTAGGTCTGGCTTCGTCGTAAACGCTATGGAGGTCGCCGTACTTGAACGCTCCGTCATAAATCGCTGCATGTCAGATAGAAATAACGCAACCTGCAATTTGAAGTTCTCTCGACCAATGCCGCCGGGCGTAAAAATGTTCCGCCCAAAGATTAATATTCTCTGTTCCGGCTCGTAAACAACCGTTGTTACGTTGGCCGTCCCATTAAATCCATTTAAATCTTCAAAAGCGATACCAGCACTGGATTGCATTGTTGTGACCATTGCTTGACCGCAACGCGCAGCCGTACCGGTGCCTTTGCAATTCAAAAAACCAACTAAAAATTTTGCGCCGCCGGTCGTTGTTGCAACCACGAGTGGCGAACCTTGAATACCGGATTGTTGAATTTCAGATGTTATTCCAAATTCATTCAACATTGAGACCACTTCTGTTGCGCTCATGGATGTGAGGCTTGTACCCGTATTCGCCTGCATGGCGACCGCACGCCACGGCATTAAAGCCAAAACGCTAAGCGCTGAAACCAACCAAACCATTTTTGCTTTTCTCTTTAACGACATAGCTTTCAAACCCTCACTGGCCCGTGCCCCATGGAATAACTCCCACAGAGTATGTCGGATTTTTTTACCATATGAAACGGAAAACGTGAGGGCGCAAATCGAATGCCCTATGTATCGCGCCGCTCGCCTGGCGCGAATAAAAAACACAAAACAGTCGGACGAATTAAAGCCGTCAAAACGACAATATTTGCGCCACGGCTCCGACTTCAATTTTGAAGCATATGAGTAACTCTTATGGCGCCGAGGAGCGCTTGTACTTACCTGAAATAATTGGTGATTTTCAAATCTTTGGGTGCTGTGAGCCGGTGAACCGAAAGAATACTGCGGCTGCAGTTAGCGCGTTAGCTGGCGATCAATAAGTCGACCTTTCCACAAATGAACCCATTACACCCTATCTTCCGCCGCATTTTCAGCTAATATTTGCGTCGTAGCGTGGGGTAAGTGGTCATGAAGATTTCCTTGAATGGGATTGCGCTAATAAAGCGTTTTGAAGGCCTTGAACTTGAATCTTATCAAGATATTGCCGGGATATGGACGATTGGATACGGGCATACGGAAACCGCTGGTCCGGATCAACGAATTACTGAAGATGAAGCTGAGCAGCTGTTACGCCAGGATCTCGGCCCCCGCGAACAGGCAGTATCAAGGCTTTCCAACGTTCCATTGAACCAGAACGAATTCGATGCCCTGGTTTCTTTCGTCTATAATGTGGGACAGAGTGCCTATCGTCGTTCAACAGCTCGCAGACGACTGAATGCTGGTGATAGGATAGGCGCCGCTGAGGCACTGACCTGGTTTAACAAGGCAACCGTTGGCGGCGTACTGGTTCCGGTAACGGGACTAACGCGTCGGCGAGCCGCGGAACGGGCATTATTCCTGACGCCGACAGAGCCCCTTCGATCGCGTGATGAAAATGCGATAAACGAGAATTCTCGTGTCCAACCTGTGGAGGACCCTCCACGTCGAGGCAATATTGGTGAAAGCCGGACCTTGCAGGGTGCTGCTGTCGCAGGGGGTGCCGGCGTTGCTGCCTCGAATATGGGCCGTAATAGTGCAACTCAGCTTAACGACGTCGAAACCGACATTGAAGATGGTCAAATATCGCTCGACCCCAGCAAAGTGGACGAGACTGGCGATAACCTAACTGACAACAACGAACCCAATACGGATGGAGACCAAGAAACCTCGACAATCGATGATGGTGCAGACAACGATGTTAGGGATGGCAACACGACAACCGACGGAGACATTGTCGAAAACGAAGAGCTGTCAGAATTGACGGAAGAACAAGACTATGTTCCGTCAAGACATGAAAACAATATGGCAGACGCACAAATCCAATTGGCTTTGACAATTCTCATCATCTTAGCGGTGGTTTATATTATCTATGCACGCATCGAAGATTGGTTTCGTTATCGACGATAGATGACCGGATCTTGGCACTATATTTTATCAGCTCACCCATCAATAGATCAGCTGTATCAGTCGTTAACGCATTTCCAAGCCAAGTGTGTGCGGTTGGCGTTAAGGAAATGCGTAAAATCAAAAACTTAAAGCATCGTCCTGATTTCAATTGAAGTGTCGATGCTTTATAGGTGGCGATATGATGCTTGGTCTGCAATCAGCTTATGTGTGCGCCAAGCCAGGCGAATACTAAGACCAGCAGCTGAGGCAACTAAGGCAAGTATGAGACCAAGCCAAACACCTTCAGCGCCCATGACCCCTGCTGGTCCAAAGCTCCACGCAACAGAAAAGCCGATTCCCCAATAGGCCATCGCTGTTATAAACATCGGTGCTCTGACATCTTTCAATCCCCTAAGGGTCTGGTTTGCCGCGGCTTGAACGGCATCAAAAATCATGAAAATTCCGACCATGCGAATGAAGCTCGCCGTCATGAGCAACATTTCAGAACTAGCGCGCTCTCCTGGTTCTAAAAAAAGGTAAGCCTTCGCGATAAGAGAGGGCGCAAAAAGGGAAAATATTGATATTGGGGTGACCAGAATAACACAAATTAGGATTGTCAGTACCGATGCACGCCTAGCGGCTATTCCATCACCGGCACCAGCGTGTAGCCCCACTCGAACAGCTCCCCCCATCGAGAAGCCGAGAGAGATCATAAAAATAAGCGCTCCGAAGTTTAAAGCGACTTGCACGGCAGCCACTTCAATAATGCCAATTAATCCCATTAGAAAAACGGCGCCATTAAATAAGAGACCTTCAAACGCCGTTGTGATGGAAATTGGTATACCGAGGCGAATAACCTCTTTAAATTTAACCCAATCCGGTTTGCCGAGGTCGGCAAATAGATCAAATGGACGGGCCCGCGCATTGCTATAACAAAAAAGCGAAAGCGCGATCAACGCAAAGCAATTTGCAATCGAAGATGCAATGCCTGCCCCCAAAATTCCAAGTGATGGGACACCAAAGGCACCAAAAATGAGGAGATAGTTTAGTGCCGCATTTAAGACAGTAGCTGCAAAAATGACGTATAGCGGAAAACGGGTCTGGCCAATCGCAGCAAGAAAATTACGTAAGACAAAAACGCCCATAAACGCAGCCCACCCCGGCGCCAAGGCAATGACATAAGGTGTAGCCGCACGGCCCAATTCGGTAGGTTGCCCCAAAGTGTTTGCAATAAATGGGGTTGCTACAAAGAAAACAAAAACCGCTGGGCATAAAATCGCAATTGCCCATAAGCCCATTCGCACAGATCGTCTAACGCCATCGAAATCTTGTTCATTCGCACCGAGCGCCTGTGACACCATCGGCGATATGGCCATGACCGGCCCAAGGCAGAAAAGAAAAGCAGTCGTATACATGACTTGCCCAAGCGCTGCGGCGGCGAGCGCCGACGGTCCAAGTCGAGCTATCATCAGCACATCAACTGTATTGACAGAGAACTGAATTATCTGTGTTAACGCCATTGGCGTGCCCAGCATCAACAAAGCGCGAGCTTCTTGTCGCCAAAAGGACAAGCGATCCATTTGAGGCTCAGATGTTTGCAAGCGCGTGACTGATCGTGATTGGCTGGGAGCCATTGGGGAATTACTCTAAGCGATTAAATGATGAAAGCTCTTTACAATATTCTCGTTACGGCTAGAGGAAATGAGCTTCGATAGCAAAGGTAGAACATCAAATAGTCTTTTTAAAGATTTCTTGCTTACCCCTTGAGCAATAGCGCAACGCGGTCCCTCAAATGGGGCAATAGCTCTTCCTCGAACCAAGGGTGTTTTTTAATCCAAGCATTGTTTCGCCACGATGGATGCGGCAATGGAATAATATCTGGCCCATATTCACGCCATGCGGCAACTGTTTCAGTTAGCGTTTTCTTTGCCGACGATTGTAATTCCCATATTTGTGCGTACCGACCAATAAGCAAAGTGAGCGCCGGTTTCGGCATGGCGCTCAATAAACGTTTGCGCCAAATTCGCGCGCATGATTTAGGGGGCGGCTTATCTCCCCCATTTTTATCATATCCGGGGAAGCAAAATGCCATTGGCGCTATTGTGAAATTTTCGGGGTTATAGAACATCTGTTCATTGACGCCGAGCCACTGTCTCAGGCGGACCCCTGAGGGATCTAAAAACGTAACGCCCGATTGGTGAGCCTTATTCCCAGGAGCTTGTGAATAAATTGCGATCTGTGCGCCTGCTTCAATTTGAAATAGCGGGCGTGGTGTGTGACTGAAGTTGTCAGCACACAATGTACATTGCTTCAATTCGTCTAATACAGTTTGAAGGCCAGTCATGGTCATTAAGTCATGGTCATTAAGTCATGCTCATCCAGTCGCGCTCATACTTTCAGCCTCAAATGCCTTTGATCGCGGCAGAACTTAAATACCAAAACGAACCCGCGCCAACAATCAGCGAGCCTACACCCGAGAAAAAAGTGTAGGCAATTGAAGGACCAACGGATCAATTTCGATCAGAACACATCGGCGATGATCGACGAATGCCGGTTAGTGAGACAACACTGTTAACTATGAATAGTCTTCATCTTGGTTCATCAATCAAGTGCTGGCCCTCCACTTCATTTAATTGGCATATATTACTGCTAGCGTTTTTTATTCAGCAGGCTAAAAGAACGCCGCAGTGGTGAGGTTTTCATCTTTCAAGGGAGAGTTATTAAGTATGTCTGATATGCCGTCCTCTAAAGCCTCAAGCACGCAAGACATTCTGCCTCAACCCCTACCCTCTATTGCAGAAAATACCCTCGCTTTTGAAACGACGCCTCTTGTAAAGCCCACAGGGTTTCGGGAGTATGATGCACGCTGGTTGTTCGGGGAAGAAATCAACCTTTTGGGCATCCAGGCCCTTGGCCAAGGACTCGGCACCCTCATCCATGAGCTTGGTAAACAACCGCGGATTGTTGTTGGGCACGATTTTAGAAGCTATTCCCTATCGATCAAACAGGCCTTGACCGTGGGTCTCATGACATCCGGTATGGAAGTGCTCGATATTGGGCTCGCGCTCTCGCCTGTCGCGTATTTTTCACAGTTTGAACTGGATGCGCCCTGCGTGGCGATGGTTACAGCCAGCCACAATGAGAACGGTTGGACCGGCGTGAAAATGGGCGCGCAAGCACCATTGACCTTCGGCCCAGATGAAATGGGTCGTCTCAAAGAAATTGTCTTATCGGGCCACTATAAGTCTGTACCAGGGGGGGCTTACCGAGCCGTTTCTGGACTGCGGAAACGCTATATGGATGACCTCGTTGATGGCATTTCCATAAAACGCCCACTGAAGGTTATCGCGGCATGCGGAAATGGTACCGCTGGCGCTTATGCACCAGAAACCCTCGCACGCCTTGGCATCGAAGTGATCCCTATGGATCACGAGCTTGATCACACATTTCCCAAATACAATCCAAACCCTGAGGATTTACAGATGCTCCATGCGATGCGCGACGCGGTCATTGAGCACAATGCTGATATGGCCCTAGGGTTCGACGGCGATGGCGATCGGTGTGGCGTGGTGGATGATGAAGGTGAAGAAATCTTTGCCGATAAAATTGGCGTCTTATTGGCTCGGGACCTTTCTTCTCTCAATCCTGGCGCTCAATTTGTTGTGGACGTGAAGTCAACCGGCTTATTCGTGACTGATCCTGTATTGATTGAAAATGGGGCGAAAACCCTCTACTGGAAAACAGGTCACTCCTACATAAAACGTAAGAGCCATGAGCTCGGCGCGTTGGCAGGCTTCGAAAAATCCGGACACTTCTTTTTTAACGCGCCCGTTGGCCGCGGCTATGATGACGGATTAGTGGCAGCGATCGCTCTCCTTCAAATGCTGGACCGTAATCCGGACAAAAAGCTATCTGATCTTCGCAAATCGTTGCCACAAACTTGGCAATCGCCGACGATGTCGCCAAAATGCGCAGACGAAAAAAAGTACGATGTCGTTGATAAAGTCGTACAAACCTTTCAGAACCGTGCTTCAGCCAAAGAGAAAATAATTGGCCAATCAATACGAGATGTTGTGACCGTAAATGGCATCAGAATAACCGCTGAGGACGGAACATGGGGCCTCATCCGGGCCTCATCCAACAAACCAGAATTAGTTGTCGTCGTTGAAAGTCCGACTTCAGAAGAAAACATGAAAGTAATGTTTGCCGAGCTCGATGCTGTGTTATCACAACATCCAGAAGTTGGGGACTATAACCAAAAGATTTAGTCCATTTCGAGCTTAATTAAATGGCCCGCATTCGACCGAGACAAGAAAATGCTCTAAATATATTGCTATGCAAACTTCGGTGTAAGTTGATCATCTTTAGAACACCACAACGCCAAAGAATAGGCGCTTTTGTGAATGAGGAATGAGCATGCATAATAAAAAATTGATTGATCAACGAGCCTCTGACCGCCTACTTCTTTTTGTCTTGTGGGCATTTTGCGCAGTAGCGCTTTTGGTCCCAAGCGGCACTCTTGCTCAAGAAAGCGTGCCATCCGGTACAAATGCGCCTGCCATGTGGCGGGTCTATGATAATGACAGCGTCATCTATCTCTTTGGCACGTTTCATATCTTGCCGGAAAATGTGCAATGGCGCACGGGCGCTTACCAACGAGCGATGGCCGATAGTGATATCACCATAGTTGAAACCGATCTGGAAGCACCCGGCACCGAAGAACAAATGACATCACTCGTCATTCGCTATGGCCTGAACCCGCCAGGTGTAACACTATCTGAGACCATTGGAACAGAAAGAGCCGATAGACTCAAAGCTGTTGCAAGTCGTTTTGGAATTCCAGCAGAGAATTTAGAGCAACAACGTCCGTGGTTAGCGTTAATCACTCTGTCAACCATCGCCCTCCAGAAGGCTGGCTTCGATCCTGAAAATGGTGTTGAGAAATATGTGTTAAAACAAGCAAAGAGCGAAGGCGATAGCTTCGAGTATTTGGAAACACTGGAACAACAGATTACGACGCTAGCGAATATTAGCAATGAAGATATGCTCGCGAACTTTGACGCAACCCTTGATGAATTCACCGATTTCAAAAGTTTTACCACAGAGCTTTTGGAGCATTGGCGCACCGGCAATGTCAGTGCGTTAGCGCAGGTCGTAGTTGGTGATTTACGCCGTGACGCACCAACGGTCCACGAGGCCATATTTTTAAACCGTAACAGGAACTGGGTTAATCGTATAAAGAATTTGTTGGCTGGTTCCGGCAACATCTTTATGGCTGTTGGCGCAGGCCACTTAGTGGGTCAGGACAGCGTCGTGAATATGCTTCAGCAACAGGGGTATACTGTAGAGCGTGTTCAGTAGGCGTTATTGAAAACTAAAGCATTTCCAAGCCAAGTGTTTGCGGTTGGCGTTAAGGAAATGCGTAAAAACAAAGACTTAAAGCGTCGTCCCGATTCCAATTGAAGTGTCGACGCTTTAAAGCACCTCCAGCTTAAAACACTACCGGTTAATGCGTCAGGAAATGCTTTAAAACAAATGATCCGCGTTAGTTATACTAGAGCATCGGAGTTTTAGCTTGGATCAATCCAATGCTCTAGAATTAATGCTTTTGAACGCCTGAGCGGACCTTATATTGATCCAATGTGATGGTCCGGCGATTGCTCTTTGCCGTCACAGTTAATCGAATTCATGGCGTCATATGCACGACGTAAGACATCTTTTGGTGTTGCAGTGCCGTCGATAGAAAGTTGCCGACGCCAAGCCTTTGCACCGGGCAAGCCCTGAAATAGGCCATGCATATGACGCACGATATGATGTGGGTTCACATTCACACTCGATAATTCGTGCACATATCTGTCCATTTTGCCAATAATAATCTCTAGGCGGTCTTTCCAGTGCGTGTTTTGGTCGATACCATATAGCCGCTCATCAACATCCATTAAGATACGCGGAGTACCATATGCTGCTCGTCCGAGCATGACGCCATCCACATGCTTTAGAGCCTTTTCACACATATCAATTGTGGTTAGACCGCCATTTAATATAATCGTCAGATCGGGATTGTTTTTCTTTATATCAAAGACAATCTCGTAATTCAGTGGTGGTACTTCTCGGTTTTCTTTCGGGCTCAGTCCTTTCAAGAAGGCTTTACGTGCGTGAATAATAAATTGCGTCGTACCTGCAGCGGCAACCTTCTCTATAAAATCTGGAAGGACCAGTTCTGGGTCTTGATCATCAACCGCAATACGAGACTTCACTGTTATGGGATGTCCCGTTCGCGCGCGCATTGCACTCATGCACTCTGCGACCAGTTCCGGTTCTTTCATGAGACACGCACCAAACGCACCGGATTGGACACGGTCGGAAGGACAACCGACATTTAGATTTATTTCATCATACCCAAACTCTTTACCGATCTCAGCGGCATCAGCGAGTTTTTGAGGGTCAGCCCCACCGAGCTGCAAAGCTACCGGATGCTCAGACGGATCAAAGCCAAGTAATCGGTCGCGATCTCCATTTATAACAGCGTCAGCTGTTAGCATTTCTGTGTACAGCCGTGCTTTTTGTGAAAGCAACCGATGAAAGTAACGACAATGGCGATCAGTGCCGTCCATCATCGGCGCGACGCAAAACCGATGGGTATGGTGACCAAGCATCAATGATCAAATTTCATAATGTCTATAACCGATCAGCATGCCACTTTATATGATCGGACATAAAGGTCGAAATAAAGTAATAACTGTGATCGTAACCATTGTGATGCCGAAGCGTTAACGGAATATCAGCCGCTGAACAAGCCTCTTGCAATAAGTCTGGTTTCAGTTGATCGATAAGAAAGTTATCCGCAGCGCCTTGATCAACCAGAATCTCATTAAACCGTGCCCCATCTTTTATAAGCGCACAGGCGTCATACTCTCGCCATAGCGATCTATCGGGACCGACGTATCCCGTCAGCGCCTTTTCACCCCATGGACAATTAAGAGGACTGACGATCGGAGCAAATGCTGACAAGGATTTAAACCGGTCTGGATTTCTCAATGCGATTGTCAATGCGCCATGGCCACCCATGGAATGCCCTGTTATTCCCTGCCGCTCCATATCGACTGGAAAGTTTTCAGCGATAATCCAAGGCAGCTCCTGTTCAATATAAGTGCGCATTCGGTAATTCTCTGAATAAGGAGAAATCGTGGCATCGACATAAAAACCCGCACCCAAACCAAAATCATAGGCACCATCTTTATCGTCAGGGATGCCCTCGCCCCTTGGGCTCGTATCAGGGGCAACGAAAACAATCCCATGCTTGGCACAAGCGGCACGAAATTCGCCCTTCTCAGTTACATTTGCATGGGTGCACGTTAGCCCAGACAAGTACCAAAGCACAGGGAACGGCCCAGCGCCATCTGGGACAAAAACTGAAAACACCATATTCGTTCCAGTCGCTTCCGACTTGTGTTCATAAACGCGTTGACGTCCGCCCCATGCCATATTGCTTGATATTTGTTCAATCATTCTCTCAACACCTAGAACTTCAAAGATCTTATCTTTACCAATTTGCGAAGATCGACCATACGGTTGCTATTTCAGTATTCTTAAGGTCTCTGCTTGCTCAGCAAAGAAGACACATTAATTGTATTGGTATTGTGAATTTCACTGCTCAATATTGCTCGTGAGAAACCGCCACCAGCAAACATACTTTGATCGCTATGTTATTTCACAACCGGCAAAACAATATGGGAGGGGCGGGTTTTATCGAAATAAATTCTATTTTCCGCCTTTTTAAAGTCAGCCTCCGTGGCATCGGGAATATTGACAAAAGTTTGAGGGTTTAAATCAATCAAAGGAAACCAACTACTCTGGACCTGTATCATAATTTTATGACCCTTACGGAATAGATGGTTCCGTGTACGCAAGTCTATCGTAAACTCGGTCACTTCACCCGGCACAAGCGGCTTAGGCGTCTCAAAGCTATCGCGAAATTTGGAACGGATCACATCATCAGCAATCATGAGCTGATAGCCCCCAAGTGTCTGGTCCTCAGAATATTTCTCTGGATAAACGTCAATCAACTTAACAATCCAGTCGGTATCTTCGCCTGTTGTAGACCCAAAAAAGTTGAACAGAATTTGCCCAGTCACTTCGACATCACGTTTAAGAACTGGGGTCTCGAACGTTAAAACGTCGGGTCGGTGGGCTGAAAATCGCTGATCTTCCAGTTTCCAGCGACGTGTCTCCCGCTTAAATGTATCAATAGCGTCCAACTCATCCGATGTTTTACCTTTTCCTTCCGAAATCGGATGGTCACTGAAATCACTGTAAAAGCTCATGATAGGCCTAGGCGAATAGGGGACAGGATTTTTGGGATCGGAAATGTAATCTGCAAAAGCGTTGCTGTCTTTCGGCTTAGTCGTCGTAAGCTTTCCATTTGTTTGTAAATAATAGTTGGTTGCCGTTGTTTGTTTTAAAGGCGGCCATTGATCGTAGGCTTTCCATTCATCAGAGCCGCTCTGGTACATGATTGCTTCGGAAAGAAACGAAAGATCTCCTTCGTCCTTTAGCCAATAGGCAAACCATGGTGATTGAATTTTATTTTGATAATATTCCGAGGTATTCGAGCCAAACTCGTAGTTTCCAACTTTGGTTTGATCTGGTTTAGACCATTGGCCGTGATACCAAGGACCGACGACAATTGAATTGTGATTTTCAGAATCGACGCTTTCTGTCTTTGCATACAGATCGAGCGCTCCTCCCAGATTTTCAGGGTCCCACCAACCGATTACATGGAGGGATGGCACTGAAATTTCGTCAAAGTGTTGCAGCAGGTTTTGCGCTTTCCAATATTCGTCATAAGTCGAATGAGTCAGAAAATCATTCCATGTTGGCGCCTTATCTTTCAAATAAAGTTTGTTGAGATTTGAAATTGGGCCAAGGTCCAAGAAAAACTCGAATAAGTCGATCTGATCATAAGGAAATACAGAATTTTGGTCTTTTGTATATTCAATAAGATACGGGAATTCCGTGCTGTTCGATAAACGAAATGCACCATTATGAAAAAAGTCGTCATTGATAAAAAAATCAGATGGTGAGGCCTGCGGGCTTGCAGCTTTTAAGGCAGGGTGGGGATCAATCGATGCCATCGCTGTGTACCAACCCGCGTATGAAATGCCGAGCATACCCACACGACCATTATTCTCTGTGTTATTCACGAGCCAATCAATTGCGTCATAAGCGTCCGTACTCGCATCGACTGCGTCCGGATCCTTGCGATGAGCCAACGGACGCGCGAAAACGAAATCTCCCTCGGACTTAAAGCGGCCACGCACATCCTGTACAACAATGATGTAGCCTTCTTTAGATAACTCGTGGAAAAGAGATTTGAAGTATAGTGTATATCCACCATCTTTGTCCGACACACCATAGGGTGTACGTAACAGCAGAATGGGAAGTTTTTCCGTTGTATCAGTTGGCGTGTAAACTTCCGTGTAAAGCTTGATACCATCACGCATCGGAATCATAACGTTTTGACGGGTAAAACGGTCTTCTAAGGGTAGAGTATTTTCTTCCGCCGTCGCTGTTGATAGGAGAAGTGACGGCAAAGACAAAACCAGTATAAGAAAAACAAAGACTAAGAATGGTTCACACGACGTCGTCTTGATGTGCGATTGACGCATTTACGATCTCCCAACCTAAACTGTTAAAGCATCAGTCGCTTAGACTGAATAAACCAATGCTTTGGCTTTTATATTTTAAGCGCCTCAGACATTCTTACTTTAAAAAATGTGACCATCCGACGCCATATTGGTTATAATTAGCATCAATCATTTTTTGAGCCTATCGCATTGCAATCAGACCAAAACGCGCCTTAAGGTTTTTTACATCTTTTGACTTATTCAGTCGATAACCTAAAGCATTTCCCAACCAAGTGTGTGCGGTTAGCGTTTAGGAAATGCGAGAAATCAGCAACTTAAAGCACCGTTCCGATTCCAAATCAAAAGACGGCGCCTTAACAAATCGATCTGCAACTTTGTCTAGAGATTTTGCTTCGCGATGGAATCAGAACGCAGCTCTAAGTCTTTCTTTGATCGGTCGAACAATTGTTCGACCTGTTGCCGAGTTGATGGAAGGAACCCATCATCAATCGATCAAACTTATCGTAAAAGCTCTCAAGCCCGCAGGATACGGATTTGCTTAGCGCTAACATCTTTTTCTCTCAAATAGAAGCATTAGGGGGGGTAAAGTCTTCGGTTATAAAGCGTTTCCCGGCACGTCGACCGTTAGCCAGCTATCCTGAAAATACTTTACGTTTGCATGACTTAAGATCAATTTTATGCGTGCAAAGAGTTTAACACACAACGGAGATAACAAATAGAACGTATGATGATAGTAAAGCGAGAAGGGGAAAACTATCAGCTTTGCAGGCCCGGCGGCGACTTACTCTCCCACGCCTTAAGACGTAGTACCATCAGCGCTGGGGAATTTAACGACCGAGTTCGGAATGGAGTCGGGTGGAGGCTCCCCGCCAAAACCACCAGACCGGCAAAACTGATACTGTATTGTGAGAGTCTTTGTTACTGCATGTTTTATAAAAATACAGCAAATGAGTCCGTTGCCATCTTTCGAGACGCGTTCTGAAGAACGCTCCTCAAGATGAGGGCAAGAGGTTTTATTCAAACCAAATGTTGTCTAACGTTCGTCGCGACGCCCAGCCGCCTGAAGTTCAGGGGACGGATCGTTCGCCACGCATGAGCTTTAGTTCACACCTTATCAGTAAACTGATAGCCTACAGAGTTGGCATGAGAACAATCAAGCCAATCGAGCAATTAGTACTGGTTAGCTTCACGCCTTACAGCGCTTCCACATCCAGCCTATCAACGTGGTGGTCTACCACGACTCTCAAGGGAATTCTTGTATCGAGGCCGGCTTCCCGCTTAGATGCTTTCAGCGGTTATCCGTTCAGTACATAGCTACCCAGCTGTGCCCTTGGCAGGACAACTGGTCCACCAGAGGTACGTCCACCCCGGTCCTCTCGTACTAAGGGCAGCTCCTCTCAAAATTCCTACTCCCACGGCAGATAGGGACCGAACTGTCTCACGACGTTCTGAACCCAGCTCACGTACCGCTTTAATTGGCGAACAGCCAAACCCTTGGGACCTGCTCCAGCCCCAGGATGCGATGAGCCGACATCGAGGTGCCAAACAATGCCGTCGATATGGACTCTTG
>JBCCOS010000007.1:0-234241 GCA_039025235.1 Pseudomonadota bacterium | reverse complement strand
GCGGTATTCGCGCTCAACGCCTCTTTGCCGTCCGAAGGAACGATCCGGTCCTTCCACCAATTAAAATAGTGCCGCGCGTCTTGCCGGGTGACGGCGGTCATTGGTTTGTCGCCGACGAGATCGATAAAGTACTGGACACCGCGGTTCTTTGTCTTTCGCCACAGTCGCCGCTGCGAGTCTGATTTCCCGACAAGTTCAGCGGCCACGATCTCGCGGCAGTAGACTTCGAAGGCTTCTGAGATTGTCAGGGGTGGCTCTTCGACACCGCCGAGCAAAGCCTCCGCTTCGGCTTTCTCCTGGGCGCTCGGGGTCCCGGTGTCCGACGCGTCGATGATCTTTAGGCGTTCGATGATAGTCCCGAGCTCAGCGGTCTCGGCAAGGTCGGCGGCTGGGATGTAGGTAAAGCCTCGGGCAAGGGCGCGAAGGCTTGCCGCCTTATATCGGCGCTCAGCGACCCGTCTTTGCGCGACGGCCGCTGCATCGCCGACGGCGTCGTCGTCGATGCCTGTCAGTGAGGCCCAATAGAGATCGTCCGCCTCCATGAGCGCGTCACGTCGTGCGCGTGCGGTGTCGAGGGATTTGGTTTTCAAAGAGACACGGATGCGACGCCGGGTTTCGAAGGGAAGAAACCGGCTCGGGACCCTGCGGTTGTAGTGCCAGTGGCCACCGCGAAGTTCGAGATTCTTGGTATCTTCCGGCACTCGCCCAACGCCTCATGGTCCACGTTTCGGTACACACAATGGTACACAAAATATAGACAGGCGCAACAAGAGACGCTGCTGCTAACAGTTATCCTTTTGATCTTATTGACGAATTTTGATCTTATTGACGAATTTGATAAAGTATCTGGAGCGGGCGATGCGATTCGAACGCACGACCCTCACCTTGGCAAGGTGATGCTCTACCCCTGAGCTACGCCCGCTCATGATTAGCATAGGTCATCTTTGATTTTGGTTATGCACCACCGAATATGGATTGGCAAGCGCGACCTTGGGCCGTTTCTGCCATTGTAGGTTGCCAGAAGCCTGGCCAACGCCCATTTTGCCAGTGTCAGCGATGATTCCAGGGACAAACTGCCCGAGTTGGCGATTGACACGTCAACGCGGTTGTAACACGCACATGGGCGGTCCGTTGTTAATACCATGGGCGGCTTAGTCTTAATTATTGCTATAGAAAGGTTGTCACGGTGTCTTTATCGGTGCGCGCGCCGCTGTATGATCGTTTTAAAAAGCTTGGAATTGATTATCGGACAGTGGATCACCCCCCTATCATGACGGTCGACGAAGGTCGCGCGTTTAAATCAGAACTACCTGGTGGCCACACGAAGAATCTGTTTTTGAAAGATAAAAAAGGTGGTTTTTTTTTCCTTTCAGCAGAGTGCGACACCGATATCGATCTTGTAGCAATGGGCAAAATTCTTGCTGCGCGGGGCCGGTTGTCATTTGGTCGCCCTGAAAAAATGCAGGAGATTTTGGGTGTAATGCCAGGCTCCGTGACGCCATTTGCCTTGATGAACGCGCGGCCAGATGCTTTTGTTGCGGTGACCTTTGACAACGCCCTTTTTCAATACGACACGATTTGGTTCCATCCCTTGGAAAATACAGCTTCCACTGCCATATCCCCCGATGACTTGTTGACCTTTGTTCAAGACTGCGGCGTTCATCCACTTTTGCTTGATTTTTCGCCCCATGGGGTAACGAAGTGTTAGATTGTGTCGTAAGCAGTCGTGTTGGCGGTGCGCCAATAGGTTGATATTGAGGGATGGAAGCGAGATAGCGAAAGATGGTTGACCAATTAAGCACGCTAGCCACTGGCGACGGCAATGCTACATCAAATATTTTTGATGTAACAATCGAAACGTTCGAGCAGGACGTCATCGCTCAATCGATGACAATACCCGTAATTGTCGATTTCTGGGCGACTTGGTGTCAGCCCTGCAAAACACTAACCCCAATTTTGGAAAAACAGGTTAATGCCGCTGGCGGCGCCGTTCGATTGGCGAAGATTGACATCGATAAAAACAAGATGCTTGCAAGTCAGCTTCGCATTCAATCGGTTCCGACAGTTTATGCGTTTTATCAGGGACGACCAATCGATGGCTTCCAGGGAGCTGTTCCCGAAAGTGAAATCATTGCATTCATTGATCGTTTAAAGTCAGTTTCGGAAGGGGGCGATCAAGACGGCCCCAGTCCCGATGATATTCTGGCTGCTGCGGAGGCTGCACTTGAAGCCGGCGAGAGCGCTCAAGCCGCGGAAGCCTTCGCGACCGTTGCTGAAATGGTTGGTCCAGAAAAAGAAGACCATTATGTTCGAGCCTTGGGTGGTCTTGCAAAATGCCATTTGATGATAGGCGATATCGATAAGGCGCAACAAATCTTCGATTCCATTCCTGAGGGGCGTCGCGATGATTCGATGGTTGCTGATATTGCGGCGCGTCTTGCGTTGGCAGGACCGGTGGTTGATGATCACGAGACGGCTGCACTTGAAGCGCGTGTGCAACGTGATCCAGCGGATCTCAATGCCTTGTTTGATTTAGCGGAAGCCCGCATTTCAGCTGGCAACATGGCAGACGGAATAGATGCTCTTCTGTCGATTATTGTGCAGGACCGCGAGTGGAACGACGCTGCTGCGCGTCAAAAACTTTTGACCGTTTTTGACGCTCTGGGACCGAAAGATCCCCTCACATTAAAGGGTCGACGTCGGCTATCGTCCGTTCTCTTTTCTTAGGGGCTTATGAGCCGTAAGGCTTGATGATGAAAACACTGAGACCATGGTAAAATAATCTAAAACGAGGCATCCATGGATGATATGATAGCAAGACGTAATGCGGAGTTACCGGTTGTTACGCCACTATTCCCACTTGCCGGCGCTCTCCTTCTGCCGGGTGGGCAGTTACCCCTGAATATTTTCGAGCCTCGTTATCTTCGTATGATCGATGACGCTTTAGGCGGTGCACGAATTATAAGCATGATCCAACCGAGGAATTCTGACCCTGACGCTGTTGCAAGTGTGGATAACCCACTTCTTTATGGTGTTGGATGTGCAGGACGCATCACGAGCTTTAGTGAAACGGATGACGGACGCTATCTCGTTAATCTAACGGGCATTAGCCGGTTCCGTATAAAGATGGAGTTAGCATCTGACACGCCTTATCGCCAAGCGGAGGCAGACTATACGGAGTTTAAATCAGATATTGGATCAGACCCATCTGCCGCGATGATTGACCGCACACGATTAATCAGTGCGATGCGTGAATATCTGGACGCTGAGGGACTGAAAACAGACTGGGATGCCGTTGATGATGCGCCAACCCAAGGATTGGTTGTTTCTTTGGCAATGGGGTGTCCTTTCGCCTCGAATGAAAAACAAGCGCTTCTTGAGGCAGGTGATACGCGCGCACGGGCTGAATGCCTGATTGCCTTGATGGAAATGGCGCGCGGCGAAGGGGCCAGCGAGACACGGCTTCAATAATTTTTTAGTATAGCGATCAACGGTCATGGCAGAAGACAATTTAAGTGACACATCTCCAGGAGGCGATGAAGCCGTTTCAGATGGGGTACAAAAGACGACGTCAGCGCAAAAAGATGTGGATCCGCTTTTGTTAGAGATGCTTGTGTGTCCAAGCACGAAGAAAGCATTATTCTATGATCGTGAAGGAAATGAGTTGATTAGTAAGGCGGCCGGTCTGGCATATCCTATCCGAGATGGCGTGCCCATTATGCTCATTGATGAGGCAAGGCCGTTGCGCGAAGACGAAATCGCAAAACTGAAAAGTAATCCTAACAGTTAATTATACCGCCTGTTGCAAAATAATTTTTTATTGTCACACTGACTTAATTCTCATCTCTATTGGCCTGCCTCTTACTCGTTTTACTGGTTATTGCGTCGTGGTCCGGTCTTTTGAAGCCACACCGACTATGGCTATCGCATCATCAAAAAATCATTCGGGATTCCATTTGAAGTTGCGTTGCTGTAACGGCTGTTAAAAACATGAGTGAAACCGCGCCGACTCGTTTTGCGTCAATATGATGATGCTTCAAGGGGTATATATTGAAATTATCAAAATATTTTGATTTTCGATCAAACCTTTGTCATTGCCACATTTTAGCCTTCACTAGTGCGCTGTTCTGCCGTTGACTGGTGATCAAACAACGCTGTGACCAGACTAGCTAATCGGTAGTATTCTAATGCTCTAGGCCTTAAAATCTAAAGCGAGTAGCGTGCTGGTTTTCGTTCCCCATAGGACAAATGGGTCACATTGAAAGGCGAGACTTATGGCGATGATTACAGGACTTGTATTGCTATTGAGTGGCGCAAGCTTGGTCGCGCAATATAGCGATGATAGACCTGGCCATACTTCTGAGGCGCGTCGTGCTTCCGAATATGAAGCCTATTCGACGCATACGAGTTCGAGTATTCGTCAATCATCACGGCAGGGAATAACCTCTGGCGAAATTGCGGAAATGAACACCATCACGAAATTTGAGTTTGATGAGGTCGGCCTTTCTGGTCGCGTTTATGCCGAGTCACAGACGGTTAACGGCGATGAAATAATAATTGATACCCATACGGAATTAGAGATTGAGCAGAGCGATCCTACCGATCTTTATGATCGCCGAAAACCGGTATTTGGCGAAATGACCGATGATAACGTTGTTGCGAAGGTGATTGATCACTTGCAATCAATCGATACGCTCACGGCCGATTTTGAACAATCATCGCCGTCAGGCTCCACAAGTGTTGGTAAGTTCTGGTTGCGGCGTCCGCGGCAGCTACGAATGCAATATGGCGCATTTGAGAAAGCGGAGGATGATGCGCCACTTTTGATCGTCGCAAGTCAGGGCTTTGTTTATGTGCGGGATAATGCGCTGGAAACAACGGATTCCTACCCTGTCAATAAAACGCCACTGCGGTTTTTATTGTCAAAAAAAATAGTGCTAGACGATCTAAAAGTGCGTGCCGTGGTTCGTGATAGCGATAGTGTTGCAGTGACGTTCTCCGATCCCGATGCGGAAGCAGATGGTGATTTAACAGCGGTTTTTGATGCACCAGCACTCGCCCTTCGCCAGTGGATCGTGCGCGATCCTCAACAGGGGCTCACGATCGTAACACTGAGGAACAGGAGAAGTGGCGAACGCGTTGCGAATAGGCTTTTCAAGGCACCAGACGCGGGCGGGCAATTTCTCGATAACTAGAGTAAGTTTCGACTGAGTGGTAACGAAAGCGTTTCTAGGCCAAGTGTGCGCGTTCACCGTTCGGATGCCAGAGATTATTTTCGAACTCAATGCGAACGCTCGATCCAAAAGCACGGACTGTCTCATCTCTAAAAACAGATGCATCCGCGTCGATAAAACGAATTAATTGACCAAGCCCTTGCGGATATCAGTGTCACGGTCCAGTGCGTATAAAACGGCAAACGCACTGGACGTCACGTCACAATCAATCAATCAATCAAAAAAATTTTGGGCTGAGCAAGAATATCTGTATCGTGAATTCTACTCTGTGCAGCTGTTCATTCTTGGTTCATCCAGCGCAGAAACTCTGCGAATTCGCTTGAGCGTCGGAGTTTTAGCTTGAATTAATCCAATGCTCTAGATTCATGCTCTTGAGCGCCTGAGCAGACCTTATATTGATCCAATGTGATCGTCCGGCGCTTCTAGTATCTGCTTCATTGTACACGAATTCACTGAATGCAAGAGCAGCTGCTTTAGGGCACACCTGCCAGATCCTTTACCCATTCATCTCACGTCCCATGGCACTGGCCATTTTGCCATTAGGCAACTAGTGTCTGCGTGCATATCAGGGTTTGCGATGAAATTGGCATAGATTGTCTGAATACACTCATCGTCTGGATCCAAAAGCAAACCATGGGAAGCAACTCGTCCCAAAGCCAACTTACTATTGCTAAGGTGTAGCATCATCGCTTCTGCAAATGGCTGCGGCGTAACTGGGTCGAAAGCGCCCACGGAAACAAGTACCGGAATGTCGCTGACAACCGGCTTAGTGATTGAACCCTCCATAATCGGTACTGACCACGCTTTACATCGTTCGTCATAGTCCCAGCCTTCCGGAGTAATCATGTCAACGATATCAGGTGGCCATGGCGAGGAAGCCGCCACACGGGTTTCGAGCGATGCAGGTTGATAAATATCTTCCTGGCACATTACTGATGCATTGAGGCCAGTGGCCATCAGCCGGTCCGATGCAATACCTCTGGGAAGGTCCATGAAAGGGCGCCCCGCAAGACTAAGAAACTCCGCATAGTCCTCACGCGCGAGAGCATCAACAATTCTAGGTGTCAGCTTTAAGGTATTTGTCAGGTAAATAGTTTCAAATAAATGCCCGAATGTCGTAACGTGATCTAGCGTTTCGTTTTCAAAGGTTGCAGGCTCGTTCTTCAAGCGACGCATGGCAGTGATGAAACGCGCACGCAGGTCAGGGTAAACCTCATTGCAGGAAACGTCTGCCTTACAACTATCGGCCATCAGGTCAAATGCGTTAAGAAAAGCCACACGGTTCCAACGATAAGAAGCATTAAGAGGATACGGTGAGTCCATAATCACACTACGGATTGAGTCAGGGTACATTCGCAAATAAAGCGACGCCCAATACGTGCCATAAGACACGCCTAATAAATTCCAACGGTCAACGCCAAGAGACCGGCGCAGCTCTTCGTAGTCTTCCACTGACGCTTCTGTCGTATACTGAGAAACATCGATACCATTATCAACAAACCTTTTATGGCAACTTTTAAGCTCAGCCTTTGATGGACAAAGAAGAGCTGGCTCAGAATAGCCGTAACCGCGAGGCTCAAGGACAATGACGTCTTGATCCTTTGAAATAGATAACTCTGGTAGAAGCTTAAGCATCGTAAATGCGCTAAAACCGGGCCCACCTGTCAAATAAGCGATTGGGGCCGCTTCTGCCTGCTTACGATGGGCCGATATTACAGCAAACCGTAGGGTCACCTGTTTGCCGTTAGGGTGATCGCGATTCTCCAATGCATCGATCTCACCGCATTTTACACGAGAGCTAACTTCAAACGGGCAATCAATCCAGCGCGGTTCGCTTTTAAGCGTTTGCATAGCCAGCGCTGTGCCAGATGTGCAAACATGCCCCAGCAAAATCAGAATCGCGGCTAGCCAGTAGCTGCAACGGGTTGGTTTCATAATAGTTTCCTTTGCGAAGTAAAAGGTCCCGTGTTTCAGTCAATCCAACGCTACTAGAACATCCTTTAACGTTCTAAGGCTAGTTTGGCTTCGCTATTAAAGAGCGCCACAAAGACCCGCTCTCCGATCCAATTCTCGCCTCCTGGATTTAGCAATGCACCACGCATACATCTTTGATAAGGACACCCGCTTTTATGTCAATTTCCACCCAAGAACGATCAGAAAAGTTCTAAGTTAAAAACTGGCACGATTTTAGGCGCCAAGACACGGTTATTGCGGCGGTATTAGGTGACACAAACTAATCGTTTTTGTGGCTTTGTCTGTCCAACCCTATAGTGCGGATACTTTTGAGCATGTCTCCAAATCAAAAGAGGAAAAAATGATACGAAAATCAATATTGCTGGCAGGCTTCGTGATTGGGGGGCTTACCGCTTGCGGCCAACAGTCCGACGAACGAGCAGGGGAAGCGGCACAAAGCGCGTCAGAGCCCAACATCGTCACAGAAGAAACCGTTAAGTCTCCGAAAAAAGAGACGCTTGCAGCGCAAATTGAAGCTTTAAGGGCTGACCTTGAGGCCGGCAAATATGGCCTTATCGATGAAGTCTTGCTCGAACATGAGGGTGAAACAGTTTTTCATCTCACATTCGAGCATGATTACGACGCCATTGTTAAAGGTCGGGAATTGCAAGACCAGCCTTTCGACTACGCCAACCCCAAATGGCACCCTTATTATCATGATACAGATCTTCACACGCTGCAGTCTGTAACCAAGAGCATCACCAGTGTATTAATTGGTATACTGGAAACAGATGGTCGTTTACCAAACGTTGCTGACGCGAAATTTCTAGATTTTATTGATGACGTTTATGAAGTGCCTCATCGCGACGAAAACTGGGAAGCCATGACGATCGAAGACCTCCTCATGATGCGTGCCAATATGGATTGGAATGAAGACGGGGATTATGACCTTAATGATACCAATGATGTTGTCGCGATCGAGCAGCGTGAAGATGATTGGGTTCAATATATCCTCAACAAAAAGCTGAACGGCACGCCAGGCATGGAGGGGCCTTGGTACTATAATAGTGGCGCGAGCCAATTGCTGTCAGCGGTTATTCAACATGTTACGGGCCAGACGGCAGAAGAGTTTGCGAAAGAGACGCTTTTCACGCCGATGGGCATCACCGAATATTTTTGGAAGTCAGACCGTGTTGGAACCACCGATACCCTAGGCGGGCTCTATCTAAAGAGCACAGACCTTATAAAGTTCTGTAAGCTGATGGACAGTGATGGTATTTGGAACGGGAAACCTCTTTTATCTGAGGACTATGTCAATCGCTCTTTAAAATACTGGTCTCGGTTTACCAATAATGACACCGACAAACCCAATGATGTCCGTGCCGACCGGTCTAAAAAAATCTGGAAAGGCGGTTATGGCTATCAGTGGTGGCTTGGCGATGACACGTCTCCTAGCGATAAGACTTTTGGTGGCTCTGGCTATGGCGGTCAGTACCCAATTTGTTATCCTGAAAAAGACACTGCACTTGTGATTTACAGTTGGAATCAGCGCGATGTTTTGGGAATGGAAGAGCTGCCGACCGCGCATATGGCTGGCTGGGATGTCCGAGAGCGTATAAGGAAGGAAATTTTCCCACTCCTATAGAATAACCCGACCCCGTCACCGGATCAGAGCATTTCCAGCTCAAGTGGCGCTGGAAATGCCTTAAGACCAGCTCTATACTGAGCGTTTAAGGGAGTGGATCAAATGGGATTGGGTCAAGCCGAAGATCCGGCGGCGCGTCACCGCCCGACAGCCAGTTAGCGACCTCACTTGCAAATTCCTCGCGAGCGTCTAAGGCTTCCCAAAGAGCGCCATGTGACCCTCCATGAATCGTAACAAGCTCTGCATTTGGAAATTGATCGAGCATTTCAATCGCATTCTCATAGGGCGTCGACGTATCATATGTACCCTGCACGAACAGGCCAGGCGTCTTCAATATTGTACCCGCCTGAAAACTCTCGGGTAAGGGCTCAACGCCCCACCCCGAGCAGTACACCAACATATCTTCGGTATTATTCGGAAAGCGTTTGGGAGCCGTCTCCTCAAGACGTTTTCGTCGCGCGCTTGAGATATATGATGCACAATCGAATAGACCAACAGCGGCATCAGAAGACGATTTTCCAACAAAAAAGGGTAATGCGCGCCGGACCAAAGGTATGCGCCATGTCCTTTCGCCCTCAATAATGCGCGCAACATCAGCGGGCCACGATCTCATGCCGTCTCGATTACTCAACCGGTATTTGAAGCCAAAATAGTCCGCAGAAATAATTAACGGCTCAGCCTCATAAGGCCGCAAACCATGGGCCTCTTTTGACCCAGCCTCAGATCTTTTAATCAGTGTATCAAGCGCTTCATAGGGATCTTTTGCGCCATAAGCACCATCCCATACACCTTCCGCTTCTTTAGCAATCTTTCTCACTGCCTTTTGCACAGCGACGCCATCATCATAGGTATGGTCATACCCCTCAAGACCAGTAACGACGAATCGATTGATCCGATTAGGGAATTCCCTGACTGTTACGAAAGTATAATGCGAACCAAAGCTGGTACCGTACATATTGATCGTGTCATAGCCGAGCGCATCAGCAACGCTTATGACATCTGCCGCCGCTTCCGTCACAACATAACCATCAAGATCGAACCCTTTTTCGATGAGCCTGAGACGCCCAGCACGACCGGCGTCACGTTGCAGTTGGTGAAGGTCTGCCCTTGAATTGATGATACGAATCTTGTTCTCGGGGCCTTTGAGGTCAAAGTTCGGCGTCGACGTTTCGATACCACGTAAATCGACCATAACCACATCACCCACTTGCCGATACATGGTAATTAATTGGTGCACCCAAGGTTTTTCAATATTGCGGATATGGCTGCCGCCGGGTCCACCGGCAACCATGAAGACTGGGATATCGCCAGCACCCTCAAGTCGTGGCGCAACCATAAAGCCAATATTTATTTTGCGGCTATTGTTCTTTACACGGACTTCCGGTACCTTAATGGTCCCTCGCGCCAGTGTCAGCTCAGTCCCATCGTCGGTCAGTACCGTGCGACTTTCGAGTTCCATGCCGCGGAATGAAACCGACGTCCAATCAACAGACGTTTGTTTTTTATCGTCAGCAAAGACAAATAAGTGGGCAGCACGAGCGATTACGATAAGGGATAGGATCGCAAGTAATATAAATTTCAGTTTCATAACGAATTCACCCCTCTCTCCACAGATACCGTAGCAATAGAATTAGGGGTAAACAGCGAATGTCAAGCGCCTGACACCACTTGGCAGGTCCAGGTCTTAGATTCAGACGATCTGACGCGTCGCCACTTCATTTGGAAATTAAAGCATTTCCAAGCCAAGTGTGTGCGGTTGGCGTGAAGGAAATGCGTAAACACAAAGACTTAAAGCGTCGTCCCGATTCCAATTGAAGTGTCGACGCTTTAAAGCCTGTCCCGGTACATGGGGCAGTACGTGGGGCAGTGGTCGAACGATTTCGGCTGCAAGAGAGATGGCATCACGACCCGCTAAACCTTGAAGCGATAAATGAACCTCAATAGTCCAGCCGTATACGCACATAGACGCGCCGTTCAGCCTCTGTGATAGGAATCACGGCAAGTGTTTCTTCAAACTCAAGACGACGATTATCTGCCAATTGCTGGCCGACCAGCGACAATTCAACGTTTTCAATAGGCCGCCAACCGATCCGTCCGCTCAGGTCAAAAAACCCATCGATGTTAACGGTTTCACCAAACGTGCTTGAGCGATAACTGCCCCGAACGTCGACCTCTAGATTATCTGTAACATTCACGAATGTTTGTATCGAGGCCTGGTGCTTTGGTGTTTGCCCTGCCCCCAGCACAACGCCGCCGGAGGCCGCTACCGGAAGAAGCTCCGTATCTAAATCAAGAAAGGCGTAATTCGCATCAACTCTCACATCTTTGAAAGGAGTCCATCGTGTTGTCAGTTCAAAACCGAGCCCTCGGGCATCGCTACCATTTGTGTTAACGATGGGGACAACAAAAATTGGTTCACCATTGAGTAGGTCAAGTGTCGGCAGTTGAGGAACACCCGTTTGCAAACCCGCGTAATCGTTATAGAAAGCGGTCAGATCAATCGAGAACCTATTCGAAAGGGCTAAACGATAACCAGCTTCGTAAGACCAAAGGACTTCAGAGTCTTGTTCCGGATTTCCTTGAGCGAGAACCAATGCTGGGAATGGAAGATCGTTACCCAATTCACCAGGCGCCCTCAGGCCTAACGTAAAATCAAGATCACGATCCAAGCGTGACGGCGTTCTAACGCTGCGCGATAAACCAACCCATACAGATTGGTTTTCTGATGGCTTCCAAAGGGCCCTCGCCGTTGGTTGAAACTCAAACCCCGTGAAATCGTTATCTTCGAAGGTTGACCCGAAAATCAATCGACTTTTGCCATCAAACAAGTTCCACTCGGAGTGCACAAAACCACCATAATTTTCGGTCGTGCGTTGCGATGGCGTAAAGTTTATGGTGATTCCCTGATCAATATTTGTGTCATCAAATTGGTAATACAAACCGGCGCTCAACGCATGTCCTTGCTTGAGGCTCGCATGCAGATCAACAGCAATATCAATATTTTCGATGTCTGCTTCTGCGCCTAGCTCAGTCCGCTCGAAGTGTTCGTAGGCGGCCAGACTTTTAAGGCTTAGTTGCTCATTGAAGCGATGAGTCCAAAGTCCTTGAACACTCCATACTCCAATATCACCATTATCGACAAAAAAGGTCTCAGGCTCGAACGGCTCTAACTGTGTAAAGACAAGCTCTTGTCGTTCGCCATCCGTAAATTGCGTGATAATCGAAAGATCATCATTTGACGAAGCCTTATAGTCGGAACGAAAGGAAATTGTGGAGGACGCATATTCGTCCGAAGCCGGTCGACCAAAGGCACGGTCGCTCATATCAATGCTTAACTCAGCATTTTGTTGAGTAAAGGCCGTTAACTTTAGAGAGAGTTTATCATTGATCTTATGACCAATCGATCCACCGCCGCGCCAGTCACCTTCTGTGGACACATCAGACACTGCGACAATGCCATCAGCGTCATCGGCCTTCCGTGTAATAACATTAATCACACCATTAACCGCATTCGGCCCCCAAATCGCAGCGCCAGGACCTCGAATGACTTCAATACGATCAATATCCTCGACTAAAACCTGCTGCGTATCCCAAAAGACGCCCGCATAAATTGGGTTATAAACCGACCGTCCATCGATAAGGACGAGCAGTTTGTTGGCAAGACGACTATTAAAGCCTCTTATTGCGATTGACCACGTACCACCATTTATGCGAGCAACATCAACGCCAGGGGCAAGCTTCAAGGCCTCAGGAAGCGAGCGAGCGCCAGACCGCCTGATATCCTCATTGGTGATGACATAAGCCGCAGCAGCCACATCCCCAAGCGATTCCGACTTCTTAGATACCGATGCGATATCAATATTCATGAGCTCTTCAAGACTCATGCTAAAGAGATCTTCGTTATCGTCCGTTGTCGCAGCAACAACTTCTGACTCCCATGCAAGCACTGCAAATAAGATCACCAACGGCCGTAATGCAGCCAGAACCGATGATATGAGTGTGTCGCTTCGCCCCAATAACCGTAAGGTTCTCTTCCCGACGATGCGTGACCCTACGGATAAGGGGCTAAAAGAACACTGGAAAGATATGGTCATGCCGTATTTCCCTGAGATACTGCAGAGGCCTCTCGCGACCATTTCTTCAGCCGACCAACAATGATGTCTTTTCTAATCGGTTTACTGAGATAATCATCCATGCCTGCATCACGACACTTCTGACGATCTTCCTCCATCACATGGGCTGTCGCTCCGATAATGGGTGTCTGCTCTTCTCGATTCTCCTCTTCCCATTTTCTGATTGCGCGCGTCGCACTCAGCCCATCCATCACAGGCATCGACACATCCATTATAACAATGTCAGGGCGCGTTGTTGTGTATTTGTCAAAAGCGATTTGCCCGTTTTCGGCAAGATCAATGTCCAAAGGCAGATCCTTCAACATATTTGTTATCACCAACTGGTTTACGACATTATCCTCTGCAATTAAAATCCGTAATCGATCCGTAAATTCGGCTCTAGGCGAAACACGTACGGTATTGGACTCTTCAATATCTAGTTTCGTTTGTTTGAATTCATCAGCAAACGCTCCTCTGCCATGAAGGCCATCGACCATCAACTTGGCAAGCGCTGCCCCCCTTATTGGTTTTATCAACCATGCTGAACAGGAAAGCGCACTCTCCTGCTCTTTTGTTTGATGTACTGATAAAGACGAAAACATGATGATTGGTATTTTTGCGAATGCGGTTCGCGTTCTCGCAGCGAGAGCAAACTCATCGCCGCTCATTTTTGGCATTTCATAATCGCACAGAATAATGTCAGGCAAATCAGCGGCATCAGAAGCGAGGCCATCTAACCAGTTGAGCGCATCTCGACAAGAACTAAACTTAATCGGGACGCCGCCCCAGTTTTCCACCTGCTCGCTAAGTATATCGCGGGCCAATTCATAATGCTCAACAATCGCTATTCGCTTGTCGCGTAGTTCAGCATGATTTGGGTTGTGTTGGTTTTGGCAATGTTCATCGATCAACAAACGGAGTTTGATCCGGAACGTCGATCCTTTTCCGACTTCGCTGCTTGCACTTATCGATCCACCAGACAATTCAACAATTGACTTACAAATGGTCAGGCCAAGACCAGTACCTTCATAGCTCCGCGAGCTCGTTGTGTCGGCCTGTTCGAATTTTTCAAAAACAGCATTCAGTCGGTCTTCAGGTATGCCAATACCCGTATCAATGATATCTATGACAAGGTCTATGACGCGTCCATGTTGCTCACCATAGGCATGCGCAAGAACATGGCCTGTTTCTGTAAATTTAATGGCGTTACTGATTAAATTTGTGAGAACCTGACGAACGCGGCCAGCATCAGCGATTACGCCTTCAGGTAAACTGGGGTCGTATCGAACGAGTAGTTCGAGATTTTTTTCCGTTGCCCGCCCAGCCATTAACGCTGCGACGTCTTCAAGAGCAGTCCGAAAGTTCATCGGAGCCGGTGATAGTTTAAACTTACCCGCTTCAATTTTTGAAAAGTCTAGAATGTCATTAATGATTGCGACAAGGCTCGAACCAGATGACATGATAATGTCCGCTAATTCCTCCTGTCGTGAATCCAAATCCGTATCTAACAAAAGCTCTGCCATGCCGAGAACGCCGTTCATTGGTGTTCGGATCTCATGGCTCATATTCGCTAGAAAAGCAGATTTCGCTTTGCTCGCCGCCTCAGCCTCATCCAATGCGTGCGCAAGATCAGCGGTTCTTTCCTGAACCGTCTCTTCAAGAATTCGATCGCGCTTCCGAATTTCTGCTAGCATTGCATTGAAGCCGTCTGCCAATCTGCCAGCTTCGTCTTCAGCCGTCGTTTGAACTTGAATTGAATAATCGTTATGCTTACGAACACGGTCCATTGTTTGAATGACTGATGTGATCGGACCGATTAGGCCTTTAGCGGTAAATCGAGCGAGTAAGAAAGAAGCAACAAAGCTTAATAGCAAGACCGCTCCCAGGATCCTAAGATAATCCGATATATTCTTTGTCAGGCGGGTGAATGATGAATTTATTCCAACATATCCGATGGTTTCATCATCGATGACAATCGGGTCAATGACCAAAGCACTGTTATCGTCGAGCAACCTAATGGCCTTGATCTCACCTTCTAGCGATTTTGGTATTGAACCAACCGACGCGATTAAATCACCATCGATGTTCCAAACAGCCGCAAAGCTCAGGTCCGGCAATTTTGACAGAGAGATAAGGTTTTCTTCAACAACCTTTACATCTTCAAACAAAACCGCAGCAGATACATTCAAACCTGTAATCGCCGCCAAATCTGTCCGCTCTCGCAACAGATTATTCTTGAACGAAGTGCTTTCATGTATTAGGAGCGCAAACGACGCCAATGCCAGTGCGAATCCAGCTGTCGCCAGATTAGCAATCGACATTTTGGTCCCGATACTCAACTTATTGTAAATGTTTCCGGGCACGCTAACTTCCATGGTTAACGTGTCGATTACTATGCCGATATGATTAAAAAAGGCTTTGACTAGCCGAGTATTTCACGACTGCTTAGACATGATTTCGGCGCTTTAAAGATCGTCTTTGTATTTCCGCGTTTCCGCGTAATTAACCTCCGTAAACAAACCTTTAAGTCGAGAAAAAGCTACTCAAGAGCAAGAGTTTTCCTGTGTTTCTGCTACAGACATGCATGCCTTATTGAGAAAGCTATGCTCGGTTTTGTCAAATCCTTGAAGTAACGAAAACCGCCTCAAAGCATCAACATTTCGATTTAAACTGGGACGACGCTTTGGATTATTGCTTTTGTCGAATTTTCTAACGGATGGGCCAACAAACACTTGAAGCTACCATTTGAGCTAAAAATGCTCTAGCCACGCAAGACAAGTTCACCACGGCGCGCCTCTACACTATCCAAACGAGACAGGAAGCTCATCCCCAAAAGATTCATCGATAACTGCTCGTCAGGCAAGATGAATGCTTTGACATTGTCCACACGCAAATTATCTATTTCAACCGTACGCAGCGTAACAAGGGCAGCACTTGTTTCTCCATTCGCTGTCCTGACTGGGTGAATATAGTCATCAATTTTGGTATAAATCCCCGACGCAAGAGCATCACTTTCACGCAACGCGACATAACTCGCGCCGGTGTCAATCAAAAACGAAGCGGGGTTTCGGTTTATCGCAGCAGTGACAAAAAACTGATCATGGGCGCCCCCTAAAATGCGCACCTCTGATTCATTGTGATAGGCCGTGCTTTGAATTGACGGCATCGCCGCAGCAATAGCAGGCGATCTAATTGGCGCTTGTGCCTCAACGGGTAAAGCAGCGTCCTTGCGCTGCTCAAGATATTCAACGCCCCCAACAGCAACGAGAACAACCAAAATAGCAAAAACGAAATCGGAACGCATACTCAACCCCACAGAAGCGTTCGCAAAGTGCGTTTTTTATTTTAATGCAGCCCTTAAGTCATCGTTCTATTTTTATTGATTTCGTAAAACACTATTGCTTACGTAGGCTTGGATGCACCACGGTACGGTCAGTATAATGGTTAATTTTTAAATTCTAAAACATGGCCCATATCATACATTCCTGGCTGGCGAGCGGTGACCCATTTTTGGGATAACCATATTGCCGCGCGTATGGCGCCTTTTGCGAATAGACTTCGATCAATAGCTTTATGTTTAAGCTCTATGATCTCTTGGTCGCTTGCGAATACGGCTTCGTGTTCGCCTATAATCCCGCCACCACGCACAACGGCAAATCCGATATCACCAACCTTGCGTTGCCCCCGACGATCATGGGCGGCAACATCGTCCAACGATACGCGCCGCCCAACAGCCGCCGCCTCGCCGAGCATCAATGCCGTCCCCGAAGGCGCGTCGACCTTTGCCCTATGGTGCGCCTCAATTATTTCGATATCAAAATCATCCGGATCGAGACGTTTTGCAGCCTCTTGAATAAGCGCGGCGAGCAAATTCACGCCAAGGCTCATATTGCCAGACTTTACAATAGCGACGTCGTTCGACGCCTCCTTGATGATCGCCTCCTCGTCCGCCGAAAAACCGGTAGAGCCAATAACGATCGGTGTCTGGTTGGAGGCGGCGCGCCGCGCAAGGTCAGCACTTGCAGATGGCGTGGAAAAATCAATTATCGCACTCACATTGGTGAAATCGGCCTTGTCGATCTCCGTTACACGCAGTCCAACGGCGTCTAGCCCAGCAAGAGGCCCCAGGTCACTTCCAATTGCTGGCCCGTCTGGGCGATCGATACCACCCGCTAAGGTCACACCCGGGGTTGCTACTGCCGCACGAATAACAGCGCATCCCATGCGTCCGCCAGCACCAGCAATAAGAAAACGGTTTTCCGTCATATTATTTTCCGTATAGATAGTGGCTTCGAAAAAATTATTGAAGCAGTATTGCATCAAGGCGATTTTGAGCGATTGGATGATACCCCGGGCGCGCCGCTGAATAGACTTCCGCCGCCCAGTCCGCCCGCCCATTATCAATGAGCGCCTCATAAAGGGGTATAATAAACTTCATGCGCCCGACAAGCAGAAAGAACTCCCGCAGAGGCTCAAAACTAGGTTGGTATCCGGCGCGAATTGTCTTCTGATACCAGGCAAAAGCAATTTCGGCATTGCCGCTTTTACTAAGTCCGAACGCTATATCAAGATCTTGATAGTGACTGATGGAAAGACTGCCTGGAAGGCTATTGATAAAATAAAGCCATTCCTGCACCGACCAGTCACGCGTCTTGAGCTCACTAGCTTTTATCGACCCCTTAATCCATTCCGCCTGTTGAAGAGCGGTCTCACTAAAAAGATCCGACTGGGGAACGGTTAGCGAATCGGGCAGCCCTTCACCGAGAACCCACTCTATGACCTCATCATCCGCCACGCGGCTTGGATGAGCCGACATCAGATTTTGCTTGAGAAACCAAACGAAATCCTCAGTCACAACAGCCTTAAAAGCAAACGCGTCAAAATAGTCTCGAAGGAAATCATCGAAAGTCGCACGCCCATAGCGTTGTTCCAGAAATTTAAGGAAAAACATGCCCTTTATATAGGCTACACGACTAAACCCTTCATCCGGACTTTTTAAATCGAGCGGCAGCTTCAATCGTGTCAGTTCAGGGCGGTCAACAGTATCAATCGCAGCAACCAATGCTTGGTAATCCAACACACGTTCCATTGTTGCCCGCGCTTCGCCAAACAACTCTTCCATAATCCGGTTTTCAACATAGCTTGTAAAACCTTCATTCAGCCATGTATCCCGCCAGGTCGCATTGGTCACGAGATTGCCAGACCAGGAATGAGCAATCTCATGGGCAATAACAGCAACGAGACTCCCGTCCCCAGCAATGAGCGTCGGTGTCAAAAAGGTCAGACGCGGATTTTCCATGCCACCATAAGGAAAACTCGGCGGCAGAACCAGCATGTCGTACCGCCCCCATCGATATGGTCCATAGAGTTCTTCAGCGATCTTCGACATCCGAGGGGCATCACTGAATTCTAGGGCTGCCGCTTCAATACGTTGTTTCTCAGCATAGATACCAATCGTATCACTGATTTTTTTAAACGATAAGTCGCCAATCGCAAGCGCAAACAAATACGGCGGTATGGGCTGGCGCATATTGAACTCAAACATGCCATCGCGTGCTTGATCCGGATCTTGCCCTGCTGCCATCAATGCGAGCGCATCCGGTGATCCCCCGTTGAGCTTTAGCTTGCCCGAATACGTAATGCGCAACGCAGGGGTATCCTGAAGCGGCATTATTGATCGGGCATTTATGGCCTGTGCTTGGCTGTAAACGAATGGCCCACTATCTTCCGACGTTTGCTCAGGCGAGAGCCATTGTAATCCTGCCGCCAAAGGACTTGTTTTATAGGCAATTCGGACTTTTTGAGCGCCGCTTGGCAATTCCACTTTAAGCGGCGCGCCCATCGGTTCGTGACTGGGGCCGACAAAATAACCCACCGGCTTCCAACGTGGTTCTGCACTTGGATGCTCATCGAGGACGTCAACACCCGAAATCTCAAGCCCATTAATGTCGAGGACAAGTTCTTTTTCCGCCTCGTTTTTCTTGGTCAATGTAAGGATGGTACTGCCACTTAAAATCTTGGCGTCAAAATCCACCAATAAGTCAAAGTCCATATGTGTCACCGCCACGGACTCATAATTCGCGTAAGTGAAGCTGTCTAACCGATCCGCTTGTGCTGGATCGAAGATCGATGTCCTCTCCTCCTGGTGATTGAAACCTTCGTGGTCAGATGATTTACTCCTACTGGTTTCAATCTGCACCAATGCATCGTTCACAATAGGCTCATTGACCGTGTCACGCTCACAGGACGAGGCGCCAATTGTGAACAATGGAACGATCACCGACAAAAGAAGAGCTCTTAGACAATTTTGAGGATCGGTGTTTGTGTTCATTGTGATCCGGACACTATTTGTGCTAGCACACTCTTCAATGGGACTGTTCTTGCAAAGAGCCTGATACCTACTGACGATAAATAGTAGCCACGGCGCGGCGATTGCTCGCTTCACGCACGCCGTCGTCTGTAACAACCGCAAGGCTTCGCTCGCCGTGTCCTTCGGTAGAAATACGATCTTCATCAATGCCAGCATTTATAAGAAAAGAGCGGACGGCACGTGCACGTTCTATAGACAAGGGTGCATTATAATTAACAGTACCCGCTGTATCCGTATAACCGTCAATCTTTATTGAAACGATCTGGTTTTCGCTATTGCTCCGTAATTCAGCGGATAAAGCATTCGCTGCTCGATCAGTCAGCGTTGCTTTCATAAGATCAAAATAGACCGTAACTTTCACTGGTTCGACCGGAGGGGCGATAGGCGGGGCGATAGGCGTTGCTTCAATCACGGGCTCCGGCTCGACAGTTTTTGGTTCGATTATTTCGCTTTGTGTTATCGGGTCGTCAGCGTTTGGCGTGGCCCCACCCGCGAGTGGTTGAGCCTGCGAATCTTCACTTTCATTGGTAGAAAGAGCAATTATTGCCGTTTCATCTTTAGGTGATTTATGGGATTGAAATACTTGATATCCGCGGTAACTAATAAAAATAATAATGCCTAAAACCGGAATGATTGACAAAATTAACGGCCAGGAATTCCGATCGCGCTCGTCATCATCGACATCATAATCAAGACGGGTCATAGTCGACGCTCCTACTGGTCAGAAAATTAAAAATCACGCAGACGATAGAAAAACGCC
The DNA here is from genome assembly GCA_039025235.1 of Pseudomonadota bacterium. Lineage (GTDB taxonomy): Bacteria > Pseudomonadota > Alphaproteobacteria > Caulobacterales > Parvularculaceae > MED-G105. The sequence continues at coordinate 214,167 of JBCCOS010000007.1, read as the reverse complement.
ACCCCAAAAGGCACCGGCGTCCTGAGGCGATCGTAGCTGGCGATTACCATTCCGCCAATGGCCGGACGGGCTTTAAAGCGCCTCCATTTCAATTGGAATCGGAACGGCGCTTCAAGTCCTTGATTTTGCCCATTTCCTGGCGCGTGGGCCAATGACCAATTAGCAGCCACTTGAGCTGGAAATCCTTTAGGACACAGCATTTTTGTGGACCAAACGGCTCCGGCGATTATGGCGTGCTGTTTGGTATGGAGAAAAGATCTTCCGTTGCAGCGCAACAGCACGGTGATTAAACAAAAGGCTAACCGCTTCAAGGATATCGGGAAGGATACTTTTTTGTTGCTTAGGGCGCTTCGCCGATAACCGCTCACACTTATTGGCGCGGCGCCTTAACCGTCGCCAAGCCCGTCCCAAAATGTCTTGGCTTTCGCAAAAAATCCCTTTGATTCAGGACATGCATCATCGCCCCCAGCGGCACAGAAATCCTGCAGGAGTTGCTTTTGTTTTGGGTTCAAGCCAACAGGCGTTTCGACCCCAATTTCAACGAAGAGGTCGCCGCGCCCTTTTTGATTCAAACGTGTCATGCCCTTTCCACGCACACGAAAGCGCCGTCCCGTTTGAGCGCCTTCCGGAACTTTTATCTTAACGCGCCCCCCATCAATAGTGGGGGCTTCAAATTCGCCACCGAGCGCCGCGGTTGTCATCGGAATTGGCGCAGCGCAATAAAGATCGGCGCCATCACGCTCAAAAATCTCATGATCAATAACTTGCACAAATATATAGAGATCGCCTTCAGGACCGCCGCGCGGACCGGGCTCGCCCTCACCCGCAAGGCGAATCCGCGTTCCACTTTCTATACCCGCAGGAATATCGACCGCTAATGTACGCTCGCGTTGTACGCGCCCAGTACCACCACAGTCTGTACAGGGATCTTTTATAACGCGCCCTTCGCCACCGCATTCGGGGCATGTGCGCTCCATCGTAAAGAAGCCTTGCTGAAACCTCACACGCCCCGCGCCGCCGCAAGTCGGACACGTAACAGGTCCCGATCCTGGCTTAGCGCCAGTGCCATTACATGTTTCACACGTTACAGATCCGGGCATTTTGATGGTTGCGTTTTTGCCCGCAAAAGCTTCAGCTAGGGTTATTTCAAGAGCATATTTAAGATCAGCGCCACGACCTGGACCGCGACCGCGGCTACCGCCCATAAACTCATTAAAGATATCTTCAAAGACGTCGGAGAAGGCGCCAGCGCCTCCCCCAAAGCCGCCATTGGCGAAACCGGCCCCATTGCCACCGCCATTTTTGAAAGCTTCATGACCAAAACGGTCGTAGGCAGCACGCTTCTGATCATCAGAAAGAACTTCGTACGCTTCGTTGACTTCTTTAAACTTTTGCTCGGCGGCAGGATCATCGGGATTTCGATCCGGATGATACTTCATCGCTGCTTTGCGAAACGCCGACTTTAAAGCGGACTGATCAGCCTGTCGGTCTACACCAAGAGTCGAGTAGTAATCTTCAGTCATATTACCCTAAGCGCCCTTAAAGCATTTCCAGGCGAATTATGTACGGCTCTACGCCAAAGCGGTCATAGTTGGAAATTCATAAAAACATAAACCAAACGGGTCGTTCTGATTTCAATTGAAACGAAGAGTTTCTTGGTCTCAATATCATCCCATGATGAACGCACTAATCTCTCTGTATTATTATAACGACATGAGACGACCCGTGTAGCGATGGGGAGAAACCCCATCGCCCCTTGATTAAGGTTGGTCCTTAGTCTTTTTTATCGCCATCGACTTCCTCGAAGTCTGCATCAACAACATCATCGTCAGTGTTGATATCATCATCGGCAGCGGCATCCGCCGCCGCATCGGCCTCGGCGTTTGCTTTGTACATGGCTTCACCAAGCTTCATACTCGCTTGGAGGAGATTTTGCGCCGCTTCATTAATGGCGTCTGAACTTGCATCCTCTTGGGCAAGCACATCTTTTGTTGAAGCAAGCGCCTCTTCTATCGCTTTGCGTTCTTCGTCTGAAACTTTATCCGAATGCTCTTCCATCGCTTTTTCAGTCTGATGGACGGTCGCTTCGGCCTGGTTCCGCGCTTCAGCGAGGGCACGGCGCTCTTTATCTGCTTCTGCGTTCGCCTCAGCGTCTTTCACCATTTGATCAATGTCGGTATCGGAAAGGCCGCCCGATGCCTGAATGCGAATTGATTGCTCTTTGTTCGTTGCTTTGTCTTTCGCCGAAACATGAACAATACCATTGGCATCGATATCAAATGTCACTTCCACTTGCGGCACACCGCGTGGGGCTGGCGGAATACCAACTAAATCAAATTGCCCAAGCATCTTGTTATCCGCCGCCATTTCCCGCTCCCCCTGGAACACGCGAATGGTAACGGCCGACTGATTATCCTCAGCGGTCGAAAATGTCTGTGACTTTTTCGTTGGTATTGTTGTGTTGCGCTCGATCAGTCGCGTGAACACACCACCAAGCGTTTCGATACCGAGCGATAAAGGTGTCACATCGAGAAGAAGAACGTCTTTAACATCACCTTGAAGGACACCCGCTTGAATCGCGGCACCAAGTGCCACAACTTCATCGGGATTAACGCCTTTGTGTGGATCACGACCGAAGAATTTTTTAACGGTCTCTTGAACCGCAGGCATGCGGGTCATCCCACCAACGAGAATAACGTCGTCGATATCGCCAGCTGAAAGGCCAGCATCTTTTAAAGCAGCCTTACACGGATCAACCGTTCGTTTTACAAGGTCATCAACAAGGCTTTCCAACTTCGCCCGTGACAACTTCATATTCAAATGCTTTGGCCCCGAAGCATCGGCCGTAATGAAAGGCAGGTTCACCTCATAGGACGTTGTCGCGGAGAGTTCTTTTTTCGCTTTCTCCGCCTCTTCTTTTAGCCGCTGCAGAGCAAGTTTATCGGTACGCAAATCAATGCCTTGATCCTTTTTGAACTCATCGGCAAGGTAATCCACAAGGCGAAGGTCAAAATCTTCACCACCAAGGAATGTATCACCATTCGTCGCCAAGACCTCAAAAACCCCGTCGCCAATCTCCAGGATCGAGAGGTCAAAAGTACCACCGCCAAGGTCATACACAGCAATTTTTTTACCGTCTTTTTTGTCGAGACCGTAAGCCAATGCCGCTGCCGTGGGCTCGTTGATAATGCGGAGAACTTCCAGGCCAGCTATTTTACCGGCGTCTTTAGTGGCTTGGCGTTGCGCGTCGTTAAAATAAGCCGGAACAGTAATGACGGCCTGCAGGACGTCTTCACCAAGATATGCTTCCGCTGTCTCTTTCATTTTTTGCAGGATAAAAGCCGAAATCTGCGACGGCGCGAACTTCTCACCGCGACTTTCAACCCAAGCATCGCCATTGTCGGCCTTGACAATTTCATAGGGCACCATGCCCTTATCTTTCGCAACAGTAGGATCAGAGAATGGGCGCCCAATTAATCGCTTAATGGCGAAGAATGTATTTTCAGGGTTCGTTACCGCTTGGCGTTTTGCAGGTTGCCCAATGAGGCGCTCGTTATCTTCTGCGAATGCGACAACCGACGGGGTTGTTCTGGCGCCTTCTGCGTTTTCAATAACCTTCGGCTCTTTTCCCTCCATCACTGCGACGCAGGAGTTTGTTGTCCCAAGGTCGATCCCTATCACTTTCGCCATTTCTCAATTTCTCCCTTAGCAGATCGACCAATTCGAGCACTTGCCGAACGAACACCTAAATAACCAATGCGCTTATCTTAACAGCCGGTTAATAATGAGCATGCTGACCCAGCTTAAAACCAAACATATGGTTCAACGCACAAAACAAAAGAGTCCGCACGCTAGCCAAGTTTTGCCGATCCCTATTAAAAATAAAGACTTCTAAACTTCGAACGGTAATCTCAAAAATGGTTTCACCGCTTGAGCGGGATATAAGAACCGCATTTTAGCCGTGCAACCGCTTTCATTAATTCAACGCGAGGAATTTTACTTGTTGTCAAATTACAACACAAGATTGTGTGCGCAGTCGCTCACGAACTGAAACTTAGAACGGGCTGAGGGGGCGATTAAACCAGTGCTCTAGCCATCGATCTCTCTTACGACGCGGAAACCAACGGAAAAATTGCGCTGCTCTGTTGGGCGGCCTTCGCGGTGTGCTGCGCGCAACCGCCATCCTCCCGAATTCCAAGCGCCCCCCTTCGTTACTCTTTTGGCGCAATCGGCGTTATCTGATGCCCGTCTCGGTGAACCGTCTTGTGGTTGCGCCGCATGGCTATTCGCCCAGCAATCTGCGGTCCATTCCCAGACGTTGCCATGCACATCATAGAGACCAAAAGCATTCTTCGGAAATTGACCGACTTTTGTGGTGCGCTTTCGGTAACGCCCGCGAGGACCGTTATAAGCGTAGGTCGCGTAGTAATTTGCGCGCCGATCATTCAGTGGCGCATCACCAAATGAAAATGGGCCATCCGACCCTGCACGGGCAGCGTATTCCCATTCCGCCTCGCTGGGCAGGCGGTATTTCTCGCCAGTAACCGATGACAACCACGTCACATATTCAACCGCATCAAAATAGGAGACGTTTAAAACCGGGCGGGTTCCGCGTCCCCAACCAACATCTGAAGGGCGATAAGATTTGCATCCACCAGATACAACGCACGCATCCCATTCAGCGAAAGTGACCTCATAGGCACCGATGGCGAAGGGCTTGTTGATTTCTACCGGCGTAAGCGGGCTTTCCAACGGCGTCCTGGCAACTTCTTTTTCTGGCGATCCAATCGAAAACTGACCAGCCGGCGCGCTGACCATTAACGGGCAGTCCGCGCAATCACGGAACGGACCATCAAATGCAAGACCTTTACGCATCTGTGTCGGAACCGAGTTTGACGAGCCAGTTGCACCAGAGCCCGACACCGCCGCCGACACACCCGATGACGCCCCCGTTGAGGCCCCCGTTGAGGCCCCCGTTGAGGCCCCAGTGGAGGCCCCAGTGGAGGCCCCAGTTGAGGCCCCAGTTGAGGCCCCAGTTGAGGCCCCAGTTGAGGCCAAAGCGAGTTTTGCGATCGGGTCGTCGTCGAGTGTGTCATGATCCGTGTCGCCCTCGGCAATGGGATACCCCTCCGACCATTGGTCTCTACCGCTTGAGCGATCTAGAGATGCCGCCAATTCACCAATCTTAAAATCCAAATGAGCGGTTTCGTGCAACGCCGAAGCATCTGTGACGCCCTCTTGCGTATCCGCGTTAAAACTTTGGCTGACCAAAAGACCGCCAAGAACCGGCTTTGCCCCTGTTTGTGACGTTTGCCCTAAGGTCAATGCTGAGGTTCGCTCTGGGCCAGCGTCTTGCACTGCTGTCTCATGGTGCGCATCCAACATTGCCAACAAAGCAGGACCCGAGTAACCACCGTCTTGCCCCGAAAAGGCATGATCTTTTAATGAGCCATCGCTATTAATTGCCGTCGGACCCTTGGCGTCGACAATGGTCTGCCGACCATTTTGCTCATATGATGCATCGACGTCATTCTTGAGTGGAACAACCGTAAAGCTCAATAGCAGAAGTGCGCATGCAACAAATGCAGCGCGAGCGTCTATCTCAATTCCGTCAATAAAACGTCGAATGCTCGCGGCAAATGGAATCCCATCGAGATAAGGACGGGATGTTTTTTCAAGGGGGCGGCCTGCTGCAGCTTCAATACCATTTAAAATGAGCTTCCACCGTGGGTCCTCAGCGGCACCCGCCCAACCGGTCATATTTTGGGATTCAAGATTTCCCGAGATGGTCGCAATCTCTGTCGGTGCATTGGCCCCTAATGTTAGGGGAAATAGGCGATGAACCTTTGCTGCTTCTTTGCAAGCGTCCAAGAAATCGTCGGCTTCACAAAGTTCTCTTGACCAGATCACCACCGTCGCGACAACAGGCTGCGGATCGAAGTCACCGTCGTCATGCAGACCAATGGCCAGCGCATGACCAGAACGTTCCAAAGCAAACGCCACCCGTTCGCCCAACCGGAAGACATCGCCCCTAAAGAGTAAACGAACCTTCGCCATGTTCCCAAAGTGTCAAAGCCGCTGGCTCGATAGAACCGCCGAACCCTGCGTGTGAATACGAGTTATTCATCATCCTCAGGTGGTTCGGCCCAATTACGCAAGCCCCCTGTTTGGGAACCGAAAAATTTTCCCGAATATCGCCGGTAATGGTGCAACGCAATCCGGTGAAAAGCATCGAAACAACAATTTCAAAATTTTGTTCTTGTAATGTTCCAAAATTCGGCTAAGGTCAAATTGCTCGTATTACGAGCAGCCTACATGAACGATTTGGGCAAACAGTTTATTTTTTAGTGATTGTTTCGATTGCGTAATCGCCTTTTCGACGGTTCTTGCAAATACACAATTTTTAAATGGAGAGCTCTATGGTTGCGCAATTGGCAACATTTGCCTTTTTGGGCATTGATGCCCGCCCCGTCGACGTTCAAGTCCAGATATCTGGCGGCGCAAACGCTTTTTCAATCGTAGGTCTTCCTGACAAAGCCGTTTCAGAAGCGCGAGATCGCGTCCGCGGCGCCCTTAGCGCAATTGGCATTGGCCTCCCGCCAAAGCGGGTCACGATAAATCTGGCCCCCGCCGATTTACCCAAAGAAGGGGCTCATTTCGATTTGCCGATCGCCCTTGCTCTTATGGCGGAGGCCGGAGCAGCACCGAAAGATGCCATCGCCGATTTTGCTGTACTGGGCGAGCTTGGCCTCGATGGATCAATCCGAAAAATAAATGGTGTGCTTCCAGCGGCCATTGCCGCGAATTCACAAGACCTTGGTCTCATTTGCCCGGCCGCGAATGGAACCGAGGCGACGTGGGCAGGTAATGGACTAAAGATTTTGGCCCCTGCATCAATCATCCAGTTGATTAATCATTTTAAGGGGACGCAATTACTCACAAGACCGCAAGCATCAAGCCCCAATAACATCGCCCCCACCAATGACAAAAGTGCAGACGACAAAAGTGGAATAACGGGCCCGCTTGAAAATTCAGGTGACGTCAAACCCTTTCTAGATCTTTCCGATGTTAAAGGGCAGGAAACCGCCAAGCGCGCGTTAGAAGTCGCTGCCGCCGGTGGACACAATTTATTGATGATCGGACCGCCCGGAGCCGGCAAGTCGATGCTCGCGTCGCGCCTCCCTAACCTACTCCCCCCTCTTAGCCCCGAAGAAATGCTTGACGTTTCAATGATTCAGTCTGTAGCCGGACTTTTGCAAAATGGCGCCATAGCAAAAGAACGACCATTTCGCGCGCCGCACCATTCGGCATCGATGGCAGCAATGGTTGGCGGCGGCACAAAGGCGAAACCGGGTGAAGCATCGCTCGCCCATCACGGTGTGTTGTTTTTGGATGAGTTGCCAGAATTTTCCCCGCAAGTCATCGATAGCCTTCGCCAGCCCCTAGAAACCGGCGACGTGATGATTGCCCGCGCGAATATGCATGTGAGATATCCCGCCAGATTTCAGTTGATCGCGGCAATGAATCCGTGCCGGTGTGGGTATGGTCATGGCGATGGCCGCACATGTTCACGAGGACCAAAATGCAGCGCATCATATCAAGCACGTATTTCCGGACCCCTACTGGATCGGATCGATATGACGGTCAATCTCGCTCCAGTAACAGCAGCTGATCTCCTCGCAGCAACGCAAGGTGAACGAACACAAGATGTCGCCAGTCGGGTTGCTTCGGCCCGTCAAGCGGCCCGGGAGCGCAGGACGCAATCAACCGGTGCCTACGCTTTAAATTCAGCCCTACCAGATGGGGTCATCGCCGATTTCGCAACGCCAGACCCGGAAGGCATTCAGTTACTGGCACGAGCAACAGAAACGCTTGGATTTTCGGCACGCGCATACCACCGTGTTTTGAAACTATCGCGCACCCTTGCAGACCTTGACGGATCAGATGGGGTACGCCGTCGGCACGTTGCAGAAGCCATCAGTTATAGACAGAGTAATGAGCAATCAGCAGCACCCCCATCCGTCATTCAACCCAATACCGCTCAAGCCTTTCGTGTCAGTTAAGGCACTCACGATCAAAGCCGCTACGTTTCAATTCGCACCGCTTAGCCGCTTTAGAGCGCTTCGCCGATAAGTGTGATCAGTTGATGGTTCCTGTGTGTTGGTCCTGTGTTAGCTTACGTGTGCAGGAAGGAGGCCGTTTGGTTATTGGCCCAACCACGCAAAAACAAAGACGTACAGCGGCACTTTTGTCCCATTTGAAATTGCGTCGCTGTAACGGTGCCACTTCAGCAGGAGATGCCTCAATAGAAAGACTATAAAAAATTAGACGACGGATTTTATCAGTCCGTTTACCAAGAATATAACTAAGAAGGTAAGTCATGCCTTGACCATCAATCACTGTGGATAGATTGGTTTTTTATCACAGCGATAATTGACGTGTTGGATTAATCATTGTCGATCCATAAAAATTTATCCGTTTCAGCCGGCACCTAATCAATTTCTTAAGGCGATGTCATTAAGTGTATTCCGTGGCGTGAGGATATTTCCAACCATGGTTAACACTGACATAAACTTTATAAAACCAGAGTGCGTTGACAAAGACGCCAGAACACATGGCGGCGTAAGAGCGACACCATCGGGCGCTTTAAGCCATGATAATACCCCCATCGATCATCCAACTCGTACGGACGAAACGCCGTCGAACAGGAGTGCGTTAAGTTCACAAGCCGAGACCGCCCAAGCGCCCCTCGAAACACTCATCGAGCCATACAATGATATTCCTGACGATATCCGCTTAAGCGAGTTAGTCATTCTGTGCGATGGAGAACATGTTATCCGCTTTGTGAGCAGAAGCTTTGTGAACCTTTTTGGCTGTACCGCTGAAGACTGGCAGGGTAACATTTTTAAACCCTTCGATGAAGCGCCGACATCATTCGCCCCATCAGAGAGTAACGATCAGTGCAGCGATGTTATCGGTTCAATCAACTTTAGAACTGGCGCCCAAACCCGCTTTGGGCAAAGCTTTATCGATTGGGAAATGACCCAATTCATCTATGGTGAAAAGCTTTATAAAGGGCGGGTGGCCAGTGAACGGCGGCGCGCCGAACAATTAATTAGACCGCCACAAATTGAGAATGACCAACCACTCTTTGTCGCGACGATGAGCCACGAAATGAGAACGCCACTGAACGGTGTTATTGGCATGGCGAAGCTCCTTCTTGATTCGGAATTAACGGCCCATCAACGAAGCTACGCCGAAGCCATTCGATCATCTGGGGCAAACCTTCTCAATTTGATCAACCAAATTCTCGATTATGCCAAACTTCGCTCAGGAAAGGTTGAGCTAGAGTTAGCGCCCTTCAATCCAGAAAACATCATCCAAGGCATCGCAGAACTCGTTGCTCCTCAGGCAGCCGCTCGGGGCTTGGAAGTGACGACTGTCATCGATCCGAACATCCCCCCCCGTCTTATGGGGGATGAAGAAAGGATCCGACAGATCCTCACAAATCTCATCGGAAATGCGGTAAAGTTCACCGATCGTGGCGGCGTGACTATATCGGCAGAAATCACCAAGGTGAATAGCGGCACACGGAATGACGGTGCACCAACACAGACCGATGGTGACATTAATTTTTCCATAACTGTAAGCGATACAGGCGTCGGGATCGATGAGGCCTCGCTGCAAAAAATATTTCAGGAATTTGAACAAACCGAAGACGGCGCCCGTCGAAGCGGTGGCACAGGTCTTGGCCTTGCAATAACCCGTCGACTGGCGCACGCGATGAGCGGTTCAATTCGTGTAGAGAGTTCTGTTGGTGAGGGAAGTTCTTTTACCTTTAACTTTACGACCAACGAAGCATCTGTCGTCCCCAAAACGCCGCATCCAATAAAGCAGTCTCCGGCAATGGGCGTTCGGGTTGTTGCCTTGACGGATTCAGCGGTTCTGGCGAATGCCCTTAAAATACATATGCAATGGCTTGGTGCAGATGCTATTTGTATCTTTGACGATCCTCTGTCGGCACAGAAAGCGCTGTCCGACGCGGACATTACATCGCCTGTCTTGTTCCTATGCGATTTACCCTTTGCAAAGAGCGTTTCCGTCGACGCTATTGGGCGTGCGACACGCGCCATTATTCTTGCCCCGCAACAGGATCGAGATCGCGTGGGAGAAATGCGCAAGTTAGGATACGAGGGCTATCTCATTAAACCGATCAGACAGTCGTCGCTGGCGCGGGAAGTCTCGCGTTTATCAGAAGCAGAACCACGCCATACAAAAACGGGAAACACCAATCCTAAGAACGCTGCGCTGATAGATAATAGTGGCCAACCGCACATGAAAACCGAAGCAACATCCGGAAATCACCCCGCGGCAACGCCCCCCAAAAGCGCCGTCAATCATCGGGCAATTTCGATCCTGCTTGCAGAGGACAATCAGATTAATGCCGTTCTTGCCAGCACCCTGATCAAGCGCGCGGGCGCGATTGTCGACGTGGCCATGAATGGCGAAGATGCCGTCAGCGCATTTGATAGAAAAGAATATGATCTCATTTTCATGGATATGCACATGCCTCAAATGGACGGTCTGGAAGCAACACGGCAAATTCGATCAAAAGAGGCTGACGGGAAACGCATCCCCATCATAGCCTTAACAGCAAATGCCATGGCGCAGGACCGTCGTCGATGCATGGATGCGGGCATGGATGACTTCCTTTCAAAACCATTTGAAGCAACAGACTTAAAATCAATGTTAGAAAAATGGACAAGCGAACGCGGCAGCTCTTTGAAGCGCACGGGCTAACCATTAATCAATGGTCAGGCGGCAAAACGATGCTCCTACGGCCTTTTTGTTGTCACGAACAGGTTTAGTCTTGTTGCACACTTCTATTTTCCTGCTGCTTGCAGTGGTCACGGGTTCTTTTCATGACAGAGACAACCTCAGAAAAAACGATTCAATCGGACCAAAACAACGATGACACGCTTGAAAAAAAGTCATTGATCGAAGCGCTTAAGACCTATTTTACGCCACGCGGCATTGTTATGTCGTTGTTCGGCTTTTCCGCAGGATTGCCGTTTTTCCTCATTTTCCAGACCTTATCGATATGGCTGCGCGAAGAGGGGGTGAGTAAAGGCGATATTGGGCTTTTTGCTTTCGTCGGGTTTGCCTTCACCCTGAAGTTTCTCTGGGCACCGGCTCTTGACCGGGTTCCCATACCAATCCTTGAAAAGAAGATCGGTCGACGACGCGCCTGGATGGCCACGGCTCAGATTGGCGTCGCATCCGCTTTGTTCGCCATGTCGTTTGCGAATCCAGCGGCAAATCTGTTTTATGTTGCTGTCGTCTCGATACTGATTGCCTTTTCATCGGCAACCCAGGATATCGCCGTCGATGCTTGGCGGATCGAAGCGGCTGATGACACAGAACAAGGTATGATGGCGGCCATGTATCAGTATGGCTATCGCACGGGTATTTTGATCGCAACAACAGCCCCACTTTTCATTGCCGAATATGTGGATTGGCCAACAGCCTACAGAACAATGGCGGCGCTCATGGGCATCGGCTTTTGCGTTGCGCTGTTTGCCCCTCGCGTTGAAACGGGAACATATACCCCGCCGAAAAGACTGCCCCCTTTGCAGGCGTTTCAGGCGTCGGTGATCGGGCCGTTTGCGGATTTCTTTAACCGCTTTGGCTTCGCGGCCATAACGATCCTGGCATTCATTGCTCTTTATCGTGTACCCGATTTTGTAATGGGCTTTATGACCGGGCCGTTATATGTTGATGTCGGCTACCCAAAAGATCAGATCGCAGCAATCAAAGGCGGTGCTGGGACATTTGCGACAATGCTTGGTGTCTTCCTAGGCGGCGTCATTCTGCTAAGGCTGAATTTTTTGACGTCGTTATTTATTGGCGTCATCGTCCAGTCAGTGACAAACCTTCTCTATGCTTGGTTAGCGGTTGCACCGGCTGACCCTTTGAATCTCGCCACAGCTGTTATCATCGACAATATCGCCTATGGATATGCCGGTACGATTTTAATTGCTTACATGTCGAGCCTGACCAATACGGCATTCACGGCAACGCAATACGCCTTATTTAGTTCATTTTATGCAATACCAGGGAAGTTTGTAGGCGGATTTTCGGGCTTTATTGTTGAGGCCGTCGATTACTCCTGGTTTTTTGTCGGAACAGCGCTCGTCGGGCTACCCGCTTTGGGGATGATTTTCCTGTTGCGCAGGGCTGAACAGGAATTTCGGGACAAGCAAACGCCTGCAACAGGATAACGCCTTATGGCAGATGGCTTTGGAACGCTCGCGTGTCACGCCGGACGATCACATTGGGTAAAACGCGATCAAACAAGGACTTAGAGCGGCGTTCCGATGGAATCGGAACGCAAAAAGCTCTAAAACCGTTGTTCGCCTCAACGCTTTGGCCCGCCAGCAAGGCATTCCTTTAAGCTCGGATTTTCCGCATCAGCCGATAAGGCGCCAGCATAAAGTGTACCGACCCTGTTGATACCACGACCGTCGGGAACAAGAACCATCATAAATGAGCAGCGCTCAAAATCATACCGTCGGAACTCGCCCCTCCCCTCACGCCGAGACAGTGCAGGAGTGCCAATCAATGAATCAATTTCGGCCGCTGTTCGTCCCTCGAAATCACGCGGTGAATATGACACGGTAGTCGAATTTATGGGCGGTTGTGTGCGCGGGCGCCCGGACAGGGTCGGATCATCAGTGACAATTGTTGAGCAACCCAAAACCGACGAAACACCTAAGACGACGACACCCCACCTCAACCGGCACGTATTCGATTTTAGGGCGTATAAAGAGTGGAGGTATCGCATGCAGGTTCATCCTAACTCTCAAATCTCTGCTGTATCGGTTTGTCACCAGGATCTGCAAGGCACCCGAGAAAGGGGCCCGAGAAAGTGACCTGGAGCATTTTCCAAATAGGGTTGAATGGGATTTGCTCTAGTGCTCGTCCATCCCAAACTTGTGCCCTTGCTTCGTTTCGCATGCAAGTCTAGATCCCTATAACAAACTTTTATCATACGTTTTCACCCCAAAGGAAATAAACGCTCATGGCCCTAACAAGTATCGACGTCGTTGGCGTTGGAAACGCAATTGTTGATGTTCTAGCGAACGCAGACGATGCCTTCCTGGAAAAGTTCGGGATCATCAAAGGTGGAATGACCTTGATCGAAGAAGACCAGGCGTCAACGATCTATGATGCCATGGCGTCCGGTGTTGAAGTTTCGGGAGGATCAGCGGCCAACACCATTGCCTGTCTCGCATCATTAGGAGGACGAGGGGGATTCATCGGAAAGGTTGCCGATGATGCCCTTGGAAAGATATTTGCACATGATCTCAAAAGCCTTGGCGTTGCGTTTGCAACCGCGCCCCTATCCGATGGTCCTGGCACCGGACGATGCTTGGTGAATGTTACGGCCGATGCCCAACGGTCCATGAGCACGTTTCTGGGTGCTGCTGGGTTTGTTGCCCCGGATGACGTTGAGGAAGATTTCGTGACGAGCGCGGCGATAACCTATTTTGAGGGTTATCTCTTTGAACAAGAGGGACCGCGCGCGGCTTTTGTAAAAGCATGTAAAATGGCCCGCGAAGCGGGTCGAAAAACGGCATTGACTCTTTCAGATTCCGGTTGTGTTGAAAGAAACCACGCGGCCTTTCAAAGTTTCATCAGCGACCATGTGGATATTCTGTTTGCGAATGAAGATGAAGCGCGCGCACTCTTTGGAGATGTGGACCTTGAAGCAGCCGCACGCGCCGCCTGCCCTCTTACGGCTATTACCAAATCCGAAAAAGGGTCCGTTCTCGTGCCGCGCGATGGTGACAGTGTCCCTATTGATGCGGTCACGCCGACCTCTCTTGTAGATACGACCGGTGCTGGCGATTCCTATGCCGCTGGTGTTTTATATGGCCTCGCCCGCGACGAAAGTCTGGAAAAAGCTGGCAAACTTGGTGCTTTAGCGGCAAGCGAAATTATTAGCCATTTCGGCGCACGGCCGCAAATGAGCCTCAAGACGCTTGCTGAAGAACATGGACTAATATAACGCCAACCCGGATCCCTGTTAACGAACGGCTCTTGTAACGAAAGGCTCTTGGGATCAGAATTGGAAGTGCGCTTTAAAGCATTTCCAAGCCAAGTGTGTGCGGTTGGCGTTAAGGAAATGCGTAAAATCAACAACTTAAAGCGCCCTTCTGATTCCAATTGAAACGGAGGCGCTTTAGGGTGCATTTCAGTAGGCAAACCACCGTCGCAAAAAATCAGCGTGAAGCCTTTTCATCAAGCCCGGAGATGCCTTCACGCTTCTTGAGGACACCCGCGATATCGGCCGGGTCCACATTCGACGATATAATCAAAACACTAAGATGGTAAAGCACATCGGCAACTTCGTCACAAAACTGCCCATGATCTTCTTGCGCGGCCGCTATAACGACTTCGACAGCCTCTTCGCCAAATTTCTTGGCACACCGAGCGGTACCGTCATTCAGAAGCTTTGCCGTGTAGGACGTATCGGGATCACCACCACGACGCTTGGATGCAACATCAAGCAAGCGATCTAATGCTGAACCCAGTGTTTCTTCCGTCACCCTCATCTCCGATCATAAGGTTTTCTTGGTGTTGGTGCATGGTACCCTGTAGACGTTGCACCGCGCACCGTACTATCAACTATGCAGTTTAACTCATAGCTTCCAACGGTGTGCGTGTCGGCACACCGGCCTGTTTTAAGGCTTCTCTTGCCTGCAAAATTGTGTATTCGCCAAAATGAAATATTGAGGCTGCTAAAACAGCATTGGCACCGCCCTCAAGAACCACGTCAACGAGATGTTGCAAATTGCCCGCCCCACCAGAAGCAATGACCGGCAGTGATGTGGCTTGGACAATATTCTTCGTCAAGGCAATATCATAGCCCGTTTTGCCACCATCAGCATCCATTGATGTAAGGAGTATTTCGCCAGCGCCACTTTCTTCAGCTAATTTCGCAAATTCTATCGCATCAATCCCTGTCGGCTCGCGCCCACCATGGGTAAAGATCTCCCACTTGTCATCAGCCACTCTGCGGGCATCAATTGCAACGACCACGCACTGTGCGCCAAATTGATTAGCCGCTTCATTCAAAAGGCTTGGATTCTTCACCGCCGCCGTATTGACCGCAACTTTATCGGCACCCGCCAAAAGAAGGCGACGAAAGTCATCAGTCGAACGAACACCGCCGCCAACGGTTAGCGGCATAAAACAACGCTCGGCAACCTCCGCGACCTTGTCGAGCATAATGTGCCTGCCCTCGTGGCTTGCAGAGATGTCGAGAAAGCAAAGTTCATCCGCACCCGCTTCATTATATGCAAGCGCTGCTTCTACCGGGTCACCTGCATCTCGAAGGCTGACGAATTGAACGCCTTTAACGACGCGTCCATCTTTCACGTCCAGGCAAGGAATAATTCGGATCTTAAGCATGGTCGTCTCGGTCATTGATGCGCAACGGGGTTACGTTATCGCGATGCTGCGGTCGCCAATAGGGATGACGGGTGGCAAGCATATGCCATAACGGTAAAGCCGCGCGCGCGGCGCTATCCGCTTTAGCGGCCTTTGCGCCAGCAACAAACCCCGCAGCATGCAACAATACGGCCTCATCAGACTCGCTAGGATATCCCGCGATCGCAACGCCGTCCCTCCCCGCGGCACCAATCGCCTCGGTTGTCAGCCGCTGGGCAACAACAGAGTCATTCAGTTGTCCCAGGCGTTCCTGCAAATCGGCGAGTGCTGCAAAAAAGGGCTTGCGCTCCTCTTTGTCATAAAGACCGCGAAAAATCTGAGCGGCATAACGAAATTTCTTTAACTCTAAACGAAGCCCATGGATCGCTTCCATATCGTCTAAGTGGGCCGCCGCCCCCACCTTTTCAGCCTTCAAAAAAGCACGATCAAGCGCGAGACATGAAAACTCTTCTGCTGGCAAAATGAGGTCAGCATTTGCGTCACCACGCCAAGGCGAAACCAAACCGGCCTCAACTAGATCAAGGAGGAAGTGCGCGAATTTCATATCGTTCAAAGCAGCACACGCCGTTTGCCAACGCGCGCGGCGGATCGCAGCGCCCCTACGCTGTAAAACAAGCCGCCCCCTGCCCTGCGGATCAACTTCGTCCAAAAGCGGCGCAAGATCATTGAGCGTTTCATGGAGAAAAACATCCCAGTCACGCGCTGCGCCAATTAGACGGGCGTAGACACGGGCTTGGTCCGTAAGAGACCGCAGCCCTTTATCTTTAATGGCTTTACGATAGACTTTTTCAAACGCACGGAACCGACGCATTGCCACGCGCGCCCGGCGTCCGGCATCACTTCGCAACAAAGAATTGCGCATCAAAGAATTGTGCGCCAAAGACTTTCGAACCAGCGACTTGCCGACCTCTGGTTTAGACGTTTTTTGGTCTTCAAGATCATCATCAAAAGGCTCGTGGGACGCTGCGCATAATACAGCTGTAGCCGCCGCTAAATTTATGGCGCTCGCTTTGATCCCAGATCGTAAAACGTCCCCGGCCGTTTCTCCAGGTGACGCGCCGGCCTTGATCGGATTTTCAAGTGCCATTGCAGAAACCTGGACAAATGGTGGTATGAACGGGGCTCTGCCAGATATCCGAATTCGCCCTGAGCTCTCTTCAATAATCCTCCTTGCAAAGTCGAACAGATTTGAACCTTCACCACTGAGAAGGCTCAGCGTAATACCGGCCATCGCTTGGTGTGGTGGATACTGATCAATATCAGTTTCTTCCGCACGACCAATATTAACCTCAATACGCACAATGTCTTGATCGAGTGAAACAACAGCCAAAAAACGATCATATACCAAAATGCCGATGGCATGGAAATCAGTATACGTATCGCGTATCAGCGCGCCAACATCCTTTGGAAGCTTGGAATCATTTAAAATGTGTGTAAGCAAGTCAGGATCGATATCCGATTGTGGCGGCGGTGCATTGGCAAAAGGGGCCGCTTGCCATTCAGAGGTGTCGTCAGACATTATTCGCGGCAGATCTTCTCTCTGGCGTTTTTCATCAAGACGATGATAAAATGAGGCCATCGAAAAAGCGTCATTCGGTTGCTGTCGACATGATAAGCCAACGCCATCTTCATCCTGCCACAGACAACTTCCAACGCGCGTTAGGTCAAACATTCTGGTATCGAAATATGTGGCGCGAACGCGACGCCAATGGCGGTTCGTTTCATTTGGAACAGGGGTTTTCGCGCACAGAATATGATGCCGCGCAATCGTGGCAATATCTGGCGCCGGACCTTCAAGGGCCAAACTGAATTGTGGCGCAAGATAAGCCGTCACAACACACCCCATTCGACAGTTTTGCCGATTCCCTCAGGCCTTCTTGTTGGCCCGCCTAAAGCGCCTTCGTTTCAATTGAAATCAGAACGGCGCTTTACGTTCTTGATTTTACGCATTTCCTTAACGCCAACCGCTCACCCTTGGCTTGGAAATGCTTTAGTCTTTGAAACCAAAAAGTTTCGGTTCAGTTGTCACCGCAAACCTCAAACGGTGAGGGCAGTGAAACACTCCAGGTCTCAGCATATCATAGGCGTTTTGACGCCGAAACCGCCTCTATCGGCGAAAGGCGTCCATCATATAGAGCCCGTCCGATAATGACCCCTTCAATGGACGGTGAAGCGGACAAGTTCTTGATGTCCTCAACGCCGCTCACGCCGCCGGACGCAATGACGGGAATTGAAATCGATTCGGCCAGCGCCGCAGTGGCGTCAACATTGACCCCAGATAGCGCGCCATCGCGCGTAATGTCTGTGTATATCATTGCACCAACGCCCACATCTTCGAAACGCTTGGCGATTTCGAGCACATCAGCGCTACCATCTTCGGCCCAACCGGCGATTTTGACACGCCCATTTTCCGCATCTATGCCAACGGCAACTTGCTCAGGAAAAGCTTTCGCTGCCGCTTTTACAAAGCTTGGGTCCTTTACCGCGGCCGTGCCCAAAATAACGCGATCAATTCCAGCATTTAACCAACCTTCAACGGCTTGCATCGTTCTTATACCCCCGCCGAGCTGACACCATTTCGGGTCCGTATCCAATATCGCTTTTACCGCGCGGTGGTTTTCCGCATTCCCGCTGAAGGCACCATCCAAGTCAACAATGTGCAAACGCGTGAACCCGTCATCGGCAAAGAGTCTGGCCTGAGCCGCAGGATCGGAATTATAGACAGTGGCTTCATTCATTTTGCCATGGAGTAGCCGGACGCACTCACCAGCCTTCAGATCAATGGCAGGATAAAGCGACAAATTTTTGGGGGAGGGGGACTCTATCGCCATTGAACGAAACTCATTTAAGGACGCCAATGCAAAAAGGCAGCAATCAAGGCAAGCCCCGCTGCTTGGCTTTTTTCTGGGTGAAACTGGCAGGCAGCAACATTGGCGTGCCCAACGGCAGCGTTGAATTCAACGCCATTTCGGCATACGCCAATGGAATGCTCATCTATTTTGGTATTAAAATGGTAGGAATGGGCGAAATAGAAGTCCGCTTCTGAGGGCACGGCATCAAAAAGTGGATGGCCGGGACGAAACGAAACCGTGTTCCATCCCATATGAGGGGAACGCACGCCCTTACCACTTACACCGGCGCCACTCACGCCATCGCCACTTATGCCATCGCCAACGGGCAGGGCGCGCACTTCGCCAGGGATCCAACCGAATCCTTTTGTCGTGCCAAATTCCAATCCAACATCAGCGAGTAACTGCATCCCCACGCAAACGCCAAGAAACGGCTGCGCTTTTCTTCTAACAACGTGTTCGATGGCCTCGAAAAGTCCATCACGAGCGGCGAGTCCTTCGGCACAAGCTCTAAAGGCGCCCACGCCCGGAAGGATCAATCGGTCTGATTGCATTACCTCTTCTGGGGCCGAGGAAACAATCACTTTGGTTCCATGAGGAACGGCTTCTGAAGTGCGCGCCGCAAACTCGACGGCTTTCTGCACTGAGCGCAGATTGCCGGACCCGTAATCAACTATCGTAATCGTATCTGTCATCCGCTCACATGGGCTACCATCGGATTATGGTTTCATGCGCCAGCGGTTAAATGCCGACGGCTTATTTTTCAACAAAAAGAAGCGGCACCGAATAAATAAGTACCGCTTCTGCCAACCAAATGGCTCGATGTCACGAATGTAAAGTCAATGCGTCAAGTCGATAAAATTTACCGCGTGCACGCATCCATCGCCGCTTTGGCCTCATCAGAAGCCGCTTCATAGCGTGCGTCTTCATCTTTAATCTGGCCGAGTTCAACAAATTCAGCGAGCAACGCCGGGTCATCACCGACCTGTTCAACGAGGCACGCGCATCCAGAAGCATCACGCTCTTCCGCTTCCAAGGCTGCTTCACACTGTGCAATAAGATCATCATTTGCGAATGCACCCGTACTGGACATCAGCATGCCGACAATAATTAACTTCTTCAAGGTGTTCTCCCTTTTCATTCCGCCCCCAAAAAACGCACCTGCCAATCAAAATTCGTATCGTTCGTCCCAATAGAGTTTGCAGATTGCTTGACGATGAGCGCGCACATATAACACGCCTATGTCTGTCGATGATGAGCCACGACCATCATGGCTGAGACGTTTGCACGGGCTCTCGTTCTTAGCAAGAGGCTAATTTATTGCTTACCGAACTGTCACAACCCGGATGGCTTTTTGAACGCGCTCATGGTGATCATCGGCGCCGGTAAATCTGATCGTATTTTCGGATCGCATTTATTGCATAGCCGATGGCGATAATTTTCTTAAATTGAAGAAACCCATGGTTTTACGCCAAATCACGCGCAAAAACCGCCAATCCCCTTTCGCTGAATTCGCTATATCTTGCAGTGCAGTAATTTCGATAGTTTTAAAATGAGCGGGGTTTATTTCGTCGTTTTAACTGGTTCGACGTTCGTACTCAACGTTTTTGCAAATACTAAAATCAAACGGCGTGGCCGCCATAGCTGAACATGCTTTCAACGTCACATGACCTTAAATAATCGACCACTTTGAGAAATACGCATATGTGGCGCCTCACCCCCGGCACTCACGCCAGTAAATGCATTCTGCGCACCCAGAACAGTGATGCGCGCAGAACAGTGACCGCCTTGGATGATTTGAAAAACCGTTCGAAGGAATCGATCAGTCACCGAGGTGGCCTTTGGTCGTTGGAAGGCTATCGCCAGCACGCGGGTCATCTTCAATTGCAGCCCGCAGAGCGCGCGCTAAGGCCTTAAAGCAAGACTCAACAATATGGTGATTATTCTCCCCATAAAGATTATCTATATGCAGACAAATTCCTGAATTCATGGCAAATGCATGAAACCACTCTTTGAATAACTCTGTATCCATCTCACCAATTTTCGGCTTGTTAAAGTCAACCCGCCAAATCAAATAGGGCCGCATAGAAACATCGATCGATGCACGGGACAGTGTTTCGTCCATAGGAATATATGCACTCCCAAAGCGACGAATTCCGACCGCATCACCGATAGCCTTTTTAAAGGCCAATCCCATGACGATGCCAACATCCTCCACCGTGTGGTGCATGTCGATATGCAGATCACCTTCGGCACGAATTTTGAGATCAATCATGGAATGCTTTGAAAAAGCTTCGAGCATGTGATCAAAAAAGCCGATGCCGGTCTCTATGTCGTAATCACCTTGACCATCAAGATCGAGCGCAACAAATATTTCGGTTTCTCGAGTTTTTCTGTCCACTGTGGCGGTGCGCATTGAAGTCTCCATTTCCGCCCTACATATTCAACTATCTCTCCTATACGGATTGGGTCGCCAATGCACGCCGCCAATGCACGCCGCCAATGCACGCCGCCAATGCACGCCTAAGAATAGATATCTGGTAATAACAAACTGATTTCCAATCGAAACCAAAACTCACATATGATTTTTGTTCGACAAGTCACTTCAGCGCTTTATTTGACTATCGCAAAGGAACCAAAGAATTATGAACGCATTTTATGCATCGGATTCGAATACTGCGGGAAATCCAACAATGCACGCAACGACAATACTGGCCGTTCGTCGGGGCGGAACGGTCTGTGTTGGGGGTGATGGTCAGGTAAGCCTTGGACAAACAATCGTAAAAGGCGATGCTCGCAAAGTGCGCAGGATTGGCAACGCTGGCCGCACGACCATGCCGGCAGGTGCTCCTAAGGGCGGCGTTATCGCAGGATTTGCTGGCGCAACCGCGGATGCGTTCACCTTGCTTGAACGCTTAGAATCAAAACTAGAGCAGCACCCGGGGCAGCTGATGCGCGCATCTGTGGAGCTTGCTAAAGACTGGCGGACCGATCGGTATTTACGACGGTTGGAAGCCATGATGATTGTCGCAGACGCGGACATCACCCTTACTTTAACGGGGTCTGGTGATGTATTAGAACCAGAGCATGGCATTACCGCTATCGGATCGGGGGGGGATTATGCACGTTCTGCAGCGCGCGCACTCTTAGAAGAAACTGACCTCGATGCGGAAACGATTGTTCGCAAGGCGATGGGAATTGCAGCGTCGATCTGTGTCTACACAAATGATTCTCTGGTGATCGAAACAATTGTCACTGCCTAAATTCAAATCAAACAAAAACGCTGAACGGTCTTGATGCCTCCGCGTTAAAGGATGACTGATAATAAATGACTGATTATTCTCCGCGTGAAATTGTCTCCGAACTCGACCGATTTATCATCGGGCAAGGGGCCGCCAAAAGAGCTGTGGCAATCGCCCTTCGAAATCGCTGGCGAAGACGCAAAGTCGAGGGGGCTTTGCAAGAGGAAATTACACCTAAAAATATTCTCATGATCGGGCCAACGGGCGTTGGTAAAACGGAGATTTCGCGCAGACTTGCGAAACTTGCGGGCGCACCGTTTTTAAAAGTTGAAGCAACCAAATTCACCGAAGTCGGTTATGTGGGCCGAGACGTCGATTCGATTGTCCGCGATCTTGTCGAAATTTCTATCGGTCTGGTGCGCGATAACAAACGGGCCGACGTCGAAGCGCGCGCCCGCGAAAAGGCAGAAGACCGGGTACTTTCAGCACTTGTGGGTGACAATGCAGGTGAGAAAACCCGCGAAAGCTTTCGCGCGCGCCTGAGGGCAGGGGAGCTCGATGAGACCGAGGTGGAACTGGACCTGCGGGAAAGCCCCAATGCAGGCCCCAGCTTCGAGATACCGGGCATGCCAGGTGCGCAGGTTGGCATGATCAATTTATCGGATTTGATGGGTAAAGGCTTTAATCAGCCTACGAAGCGCCGAAAAGTCTTGATCAAAGACGCTTACGCGCCACTGCTCGCTGAAGAATCTGATAATCTCCTCGATGATGAAGCAATCGTTCAAGAAGCGCTTGATCTGGCACAAAATGACGGAATCGTCTTTATCGATGAAATCGATAAAATTGCCCGCGGCGTCGATGCCGGCGGTCGGTCTGGCGCCGATGTATCGCGAGAAGGTGTGCAACGGGATCTGTTACCGCTCATTGAGGGGGCAACCGTTGCAACAAAGCATGGATCGGTAAAAACTGATCATATATTATTCATAGCGTCTGGGGCTTTTCACCTGTCAAAGCCTTCGGATCTCCTTCCAGAATTGCAAGGACGGTTACCAATCCGCGTTGAATTGGACGCGTTGACGCGTGACGACCTTATGCGAATTCTCACCGAGCCTGAAGCCAGTCTTGTAAAGCAATATCAAGCGCTCATGGCAACGGAAGGCGTAACCCTAGAATTTGCCGAAAATGGCCTCAATGCGCTCGCGGATGGTGCGGCGGAAGTCAACACCAAGGTCGAGAATATCGGTGCGCGGCGGCTCGCAACAATAATGGAAAAGGTATTGGAAGACTTGAGCTTTTCCGCCGCCGACCGTGACGGCGAAACGGTATCGATTGACGCTGACTATGTGAATGACCGTCTTGCCGAAATCGCAAAGGATGCTGATCTTTCTAAATACGTGCTATAATGCTTAAGATCGATGGTTCGTCCGCTTTGTTTGGGGTATATAGCCAAAAGGCGTGAAAGCGTCGCATCACCGAAGGGGAAAACATGCTGACAAACTCCTATCAAGCAGGTGCCGCACTGGACGCAACGACGGCCAATGCAAGCCCAGAAGCTTTCTCTCTTATCCTGCTGAAAAGTAGAGGTCAGGGGCCTTTTTTTCTCCAAAAGCGCGAGAGAAGCAATGAGATCGAATACGCTGGCCGCATTTGCCTTTTTGGAGGCCGCATTGAAAATAGTGAGACACCAGAGGGTTGCGCCGTCCGCGAGCTCGCGGAAGAAACGGGGCTTGATCTCAGTGTAGATCAGCTCGAAATGCTAGCACGCGTTGAAAGCCAAAACGAGGCTGGCGCTCGAAACTTTGGCCATATTTATGTTGTTGAGGATTTAGACCTGAAGGCCCTTAAAAAACTGGCTGTAAAAGGCGGCGAACCAGTCTTTTTGACATCAAGGGAAATTGATCGCCGGCATAACGCTCTAACACCGATTACGCGTTTCGCCCTTGGTGCTTATGAGGATTTGACGCAAAAACGGTCCTTGATGGGCGTTTCCAAAAAAAGAAGCGGAATTTTGGGTTTTGCCGGAATTTAAAGAGTGTGCGGCGCCACATAAAAAGCATCCATTCGTCTTTGCAAAAACGGTGCTTGCTGTGTTAGCCTTTAACCATAGCATGGTGGGGACAACATGGCCGACGGTTCACTCAATATAAAATCCAAACGACCCAAAATTGCTTTTACTGGGGAAGAGTATGGCTATGGCTATCAAGCCGTCGCTCGGTTTGCTCGAAGCTATCAAGATGGTCGACCACAACGCCTGCCCGATGGAGGAGCGGCGGACCGGCAGCCAATCGACAACCAAGGGTTCGATCTGACGCGTCCTGATCGCCAACCGCTATTCACCAAAGAACAAGCCCTGGTTGCTCTGCGTAATAAGAAAGCGGATGTCGCGATCGTCCCATTCCATGCGCCGTTTTCTGGTTACGATGTCGAAACGCTATCAACGATGTCGAACCTGCTTACCCTGATCGGTGTTGATCAGATTTCGGCGACCGATCGGCTCTGTCTTGCGGTATATGAACCGCAACTTCTAGATATTGTGCAATCGGCGCATCCTGGCTCTGGACTTTCAACACTTCTACGCGAACAGCGCTCACGCTGGCATTCAAACGAAAATCGTCGGTTTACAGATCCTTTCGCCCCTGGAGGCGAGCAAAGCCAACAGTTTACTGCTGGCATTAAAGTGGACGCCTCAGCGCAATACATGCTTCGTGAACGCATTGATACGGTTTTTGCCGGGCCTGAGGCGGCACGGCGTTGTAAAACAAAACTTGATTCATTGCGTGGCGCCGGACTTGAGGTAAGTGAAACATTGAAATCAATGGAGCCTCACAGGGAAATGGCGCGGCTCGCGCGGGGCACACTGAACAATTCGCGGCAAACCAACACGTTTTTTGATCCGCGCGATGGAAAAACGCACATGGTCTCGTCAATGTCTGCGGAAGCGGCCAACAACAAACTCTACGGCGTTATTATGCCGTTTGAAGTCGCGTCGCGGTCGTCAGACTTTGTCATTATTGATGATGACGTTGAAGATACGGACCCGGATGATCCAGCATTGCAAACATCATTCATGGTCGTGCGCAGCATCATGGACGAGACTCTTCTCGATGAAAAACTAAGCCTAACAAAAGCGCGGACCAAATATTGGTCCAAGCGATTACGTGCTGTCTATGAAGATAACACGTGCGAAGGCGTGCGCGTTTTAATTCGGTTTCGGCGCTCAGGAAAAGCGTCCCCAACAGGTGATGTGGAGGACGCATTGAAGTCGAAAGGCATTCGGTATGTCACCGTTAAGTTGGGCGATGAAAGCAGCAATGATGCCGCTGGCCCGATCATGTTCGACATCGAGTTTGACGAGAAACATTTGACGAAAAAAACGCTAAAAGCCGTTTTGAAGCCTGCCTTCACGCGATGGAAGACAAGAGGCGCGCATGTCCTAGCGGCGATGCCAATGCGGGAGGCGCGATTACCGAAGAGCGGTAAGAGACGTTGGTTTGTTGAAGGCGCGATAAGTTACTACGCGCAAAGTTTGAACGCGCTATGGATCAGTCACCGAATAAAAGGCACGGCTGCCTTGACGATGTTGGGTACGGTTGGATTTGCGTATTTCTTTCCAACACAGTTTGCGAGCGCTGTCGCATTTGTTGCTTCACTGTTGGGTTAAATCATTTCCAGGCCAAGTGGCGACCAACCCACGTGTCAGGCCCACGTGTCAGGCCCACGTGTCAGGCCCACGTGTCAGGACTTTATTTAACTCGTCAACGCGTGCAGACCGTCATTTCGCCTTGAGAAAAATATAATACGCCCCATCGCCACCATCCCTCGGGCGCGCCCGCGCGACCCGCGATACCACACTGTGTAAGGCAGACCCGTCGATCCATTGGGGAACCCGCTCTCTCAAGATACCACCGGGCATCCGCTGTAATTCTGAATGAGGCGCCGTGTCGGGATCGTGACGTCGTGCTTTTCTCGCACGGGCCATATTCGCAGCAGAAGCCGGCCCCCCTTTTCCCGTAATCACCAAAACGCAACGGCAACGATCTGTATGAGCGCGCTGAAGAAAATCCTCAAGACGCGTACGAGCGGCAACTTGCGTAAATCCATGCAAGTCTAAAACGCGATCAATCGCTAAACGTCTGCGGGCCACTCTTTTGTCTAAGCCGGGGTCTCCTGCACCTAAAACGCCTTTGGTCGAGGAACCGCCTTTGGCTTTTCGTTTTTGTAAATTTGCCCCTTGTGATCCTGGTTTAGATTTAACCGGACGAAGCTTGGTCTTGTCATTGGGTTCACTGACATAGATGTGCTTTTTGTCTGCAATCTGACGAGCTGATGCCGGTTTTGTTTCTCCATCGCGAGGATCCCTCACGATCGTTGGATTCTTTTGTGGTTTTGTTATAGGCGCCACATCTTTTGTGG
The DNA here is from genome assembly GCA_039025235.1 of Pseudomonadota bacterium. GTDB lineage: Bacteria > Pseudomonadota > Alphaproteobacteria > Caulobacterales > Parvularculaceae > MED-G105. The sequence goes on along the minus strand of JBCCOS010000007.1, from coordinate 188,147 downwards.
CTCTGCGCCAAAGCTTGGCCTCATCTTCGTTAAGGCGACGATCTTTCATGGCGAAACGAAACCTTTAAATTCCAAACATTGTTGACCCCGGTCAGCTTCACGTTACTAAAGCATGGTTTCGGATCAATTGAGATCACTGAAAGCCGCTCCGTTTTAATAGAATCGCTGAACGGCTTAAAACCCTGCTATGCCAGCTTCTGAAAGCCGATCAACGACAGATTTAGGCAGAAGTACCGTCATTGTAATCTCAGCATTCAACCGCCCAGCAATTTCGCCAGCCGCATCACCTGAACCAACGAAAATGTCTGCACGGATAGGGCCCTTAATTGCACCGCCGACATCTTGGGCAATATAAAGCGCAGCGCGTTGTACACTTTCATCCTGGTTTTGAAGTTCAAGCCAAACGGGCGTGCCAAGCCCGTGGTACGATCGATCGACAGCTATACTTCTGCGGCTTGATAGCTGCACGCCTTGCGCTCCCAAAGGTCCTAACTTTGGGTCCGAGAGATTATTGAGCGTACGAAAAAAGACATAAGATTGATTTTCTTCTCTCAAACGCTGCGCATCACGAGGTGGTGCATTTTCTAGCCAAGCCCGAATGGATTGCATAGAAACTGTTTCGCGTGTTAGTGCACCGCGCGCCAACAGTGACCGACCAATGGCGTAGTAGGGGCGCCCATTCTGTCCGTCATACCCAACCCGTTGTTCAGTGCCATTTTCAAAGAGTAACTTGCCCGACCCCTGTATTTGTAGGAAAAACAGATCGTTCGGTCGCAAATACGCAAGTGGTTTAGCGGTAGTAGCGAGCGCTCCAGCATTGATGTCACTGCGTGCGGGGAAGGGCACAAGCCGCGATCCCTTTAGACGGCCAGCAAGTCTTCGTCCCTTCAGATCTTCACTAAATGCGCCAAGATCGACGCTTATAAGGTCTTCTGGCCGCGCAAGGAGTGGCGCCGCAAATTCACTATCGGGCTCAGACCGGGCTTCATAAGTGGGTTCGAAATAGCCTGTTGTTTTGCCGATTACTTCGAGTCGATCTGGTTGCGGGGAAAGCGTAGGCTGTTCGGTCTTTCGGTATCCGGATTTAATGAGAACCGGTGTAAAATTCTGTTCAAAAAATGTTCTCTCTGCTGACGATGACTTACTGTCAGCTGAGCGCGTGTCGACAATCATTTTCGCTTTCTGACATATCGGTCGCCAATCCGCGACGGTTCCAGAAATTCGATCAAGCTCATTTACATAGGCGCGCGCATTGGGGCCTTCTTGTCGATTAAAAGGTTCATCGTCTGCGCGTTTCTCTAACGTTGTGCAGGACCGCACAAAAGGTCCAAGTGCTTCGGCATGAGTATCAGAAGGCCAACGCGGGATCTCACGAAAAGTCGTGATCTGAAATACTGCGCCTGAAAATTGCGACGTTTCTGTCGTTGTTGGCTCTGAACGCTGCAGTACACTTCTTGTGATACTTACGATGACAGCGCAAAGAACAATGCCAACAATCAATCGAACGAGATGAATGAGGCGATTATCGGATAACATCGCCATAGTCGCGTTTGGCTCCCGGTATTGCTGATACTGTTGGGTAGATACACCTGTTTGTCCGCGGGCACACCGACAAATTTATGGGCATCGCAGCAGCGCATCGCTCGGCAGCCTCAATGAGACTTTAAGCGCTAGTCGCGACCAAAGTCCAGTTGGGATCCGTTGATGTGCTTGAACGGGAAAAGGTCCATTCGTCACGCACAAGATCAACCCGCGAGGGATCACCATCAATTAAGTCACCAGCTTTATCATACTGAGATCGCACTTGATTAGACATGAAGGCAACAGTTGCCCGCATTTCCCCGGCAAGAACTTCTGCGGCAGAGATTTTCGCGCTCTCAATACCAACGAATGTCAACTCATATTTCGTCCCGGCGGCCTCTCGCTCAGAGGCCGCTTTGTCAAAGGCGTCATAGACATCGCGCGCAAGATAGGGTTTCAATGGTTTTATGTCTCCATCAGCAAAGCCCTGGACGATCATTTCATAAGCCGCTTTGGCACCATTGATGAAGTCTTTCTCATCAAAATCCGGATCCACACCAATGAGCGGCGCTGCAGCAACCGATATTTGAGGGCGCTGTTTCGTTGCTTCATCTTCTCGCGTTTGATCATAGGAATCCTGGTTATCGTCAGCGTGTGTCTTGTCTGCCGTGTCAGGATCAGCACTACGGGCCCGTTGCAGTCCCTCAATATCGGGCGATTGCTCATGGCCCGTTCGCGCGCCCAGCATTGAAATTAGCTTGAACACCGAAAACAATGCTATTCCCGCAAAAATTAAAGTGACAGGATCCATAATAGTATACGCCTTCGTTACCGGTGGTTTCCGTTTCTAGGGTTTGCGATCAAGTAATAAAGGCCGAAAACAGTGTTCCGCGTCATTTGCCACGTCTCTCAATAACACCGCTAGATGCCCAGTCACATTAACCTTTTAGCACACCGCCAGTCCCATTAAACTTGCAGCAGGTTATCTATATAAGTCAGAGATTACCGAATACACCATGACAATGAAGGTTCTCTGATCGTTTCGACCGAATTTGTTAAAAAGGAAAGACACTTTTTGGGATGACTTTGTTAATAATCCTCATTTTCCTTGTGGCACCCATACTGGAAATTTATGTCTTAATCACCGCCGGAGGCACATTTGGCGCCCTTCCAGTCATTGGTGCTTGCTTATTCACCGCTATTTTGGGCGGTATTATTCTCCGTATTCAAGGCATACAAGCAATCGCAGCATTGCAAAAAGACCTTAATCAAGGGCGGGCGCCTACCGGTCCAATAGCCGATGGGGTATTTTTAATCCTTGCGGCGCCCTTTTTAATGACCCCTGGATTTTTAACGGATGGGTTTGGATTTTTGCTGCTCGTGCCCCCCTTTCGCAGAATGCTTGCGAAACGAGCACTAACCTATCTTGCAAAAAAGGCCGACCTGAAATCTCGGACAATTACGATAAGAAGATCAAACTAAAGCATTTCCAAGCCAAGTGTGTGCGGTTGGCGTTAAGGAAATGCGTAAAATCAAAAACTTAAAGCGCCGTTCTGATTTTAATTGAAACGGAGGCGCTTTAAGCCCTATTTGGTCGTGCCTTGGTGCCGTGGAGGCGGTTGTTCTCTCATATTTTTGCTTAATCCTCGCGGCCGGCCATTGCCGTCATACCACGCACTCGTGTACATCCCCAGCTTGCGTTCATATCCTAAGTGATGTCCCCAAGTGAGGAATTTGTCGATGTCAGACACACCGTCCCCTAATGATGCCAATGGATCTTCGCCTTCTTCTGCCGGCGGTACTGATCCGAAACCCGGCGGTACTGATCCGAAACAAGGTGTCGGCCTACGGGTGCTCGCACAATATCTAAAGGATTTATCGTTTGAGAGCCCGCGCGCGCCAAATATTTTCGCTCAACAGCAAAACCCGCCGCATATTTCGGTGAATGTTGACGTAAATGCGCGCGCCATAGGAGAGACACAGTACGAAGTTGAACTCACGGTAGGGGCTAAAGCAACGGGCGGTGACGATGCGATATTCGTTGCTGAGACGACCTATGCTGGCGCTTTTGAAATCATTGGCGTCCCAAAAGATCAGGTAGAACCGATTTTGCTTATCGAATGCCCGCGACTGCTGTTCCCATTTCTGCGGCAAGTCCTTGCAGAAACAACCCAGGCTGGGAATTTCCCACCGGTCATGCTTGACCCAATAGATTTCTTTTCCATCTACGAGCAGCGGAAGCGCGAGGCCAATAAGTCGCCGCAAAACGTGCAATTCACCACTTAAACCTGGTGCCTGTTGCAGCAAAAGTGGATCACCGGTTTTGCGGTTCGCAACAGGCTCCAACGAGACTCTAGAGCCGTTTTCTGAATCAGCTTGAATGCAAACGGCTCTGGTCCGCCTTAAAGCGTCGACACTTCAATTGGAGTCGGGACGACGCTTTAAGTCTTTGTTTTTTCGCCTTTGCGCCAATATCTAAAGCGCCTCCGTTTCAATTGGAATCAGAGCGGCGCTTTAAGTTGTTGGTTTTTCGCATTTCCTTAACGCCAACCGCACACACTTGGCTTGGAAATGCTTTAAATAGGCGGTCAACTGTACCTAGCTTGGCCCGTAAACCATTACTCTGAAGCGGTTAACCTTCACTCTAAAGCAATTAATCTGGGCGCCTTGCCCAAACGCTCTCCTCACCCATTTCCGCAATGAAGGCTGTGTGAGCAGCCGCTTCGTTTTTTGTGATCAGACTTGGCAACGGCGTTGGGCGCTGCCGGGCCGGACCACGAGATTTTCGCCGGGCGACCGCAGCAGCTTGATCATCAAGATCGAGGCCAGCCTGAACGCCGCCGGTTAACTCAATATAGACCTCAGCCAATAAACGGGAGTCCAACAATGCGCCATGGCCATCGCGTTCACGCTGCTTTGTATCCACGCCAAATCGAGCGCAAAGCGCATCAAGACTGGCAGGAGAACCCGGAAATTTGCGCCTCGCCAAATGCAAGGTATCAACAAGATCATTATCGATGACCTTTAATCCGGCGGCATCGAGTTCGGCATTGAGAAACGGAAGATCGAACGCTTTTCCATTATGCGCGATAAGCTCGGCCTCGCCTACGAATTTCTGAAAAGCCGGCCCTGCTTTTTCATCATTGAATACCGGATTTCCACGCAGAAAATCATAGGTCAGTCCGTGTACATCAACTGCACCCTGGGGGACTTCGCGTTGAGGATCAACATAGGTATGAAACGTCTTACCCGTCAAAGCACCACGAACAAGTTCTACAGCGCCAATCTCGACGACACGATGTCCCTCGTCGAAGCGGAACCCTGTGGTCTCTAAGTCGAATACAATCTGGCGCATAAGGATAGATAAAGCTGTTTCGATCAATAAGCCAATTGCCATGTGCGAGATGTTGCGGTCAAAACCGCACAGGTGTGATTGTCAGAAGCGTTGACCTCGCAGACAAAAAAGCGTCGTTAATTCAATTAAAATCAAAAAGGCGCGAACTGCAGAAGATGAGCTGGTCGACCGAAAAACCCATAAGGAGTCCGGCCGGGCAGACACTTGAGGGAAGATATCTTTCTGAATTACGATTTTATGGTCAGAAAAGAAGGTTAATGGGAACATAATGGTCCAAGTAAGCGAAGAGATCTTAATCAAAGCCGCTCCGTTTCAAATGGAATCGATGAGCGGCTTCAGGTCTTTTTTTTTACGCATTCCCTGGGGCGTGGGCTATTAGCCATTTAAGGAGCCACTTGAGATTGAAATGCTTTAATCTGCCTCAGGTCCATAAATCGCCGCTCGCACCATAACGCCAAGGTCAGCTTTTTGAAATGGTTTTTGAATAAACTGAGCGTTATCAATCATCGCCAGTTGGTCGCGGACGGCAGCCTCAGCATAGCCGGACATAAAAATCACTTCAGCTTGCAAACCATATCGATCTCGGGCTTCTGCAATCATGGTCGGGCCATCGATCTCTGGCATCATGATGTCGCTGATGACGAGGTCAAAATCGGCATCTTCGTTCAGTATCTCTAAAGCATCAACGCCATCGTCTGCGATCGCGACGTCATAGCCAGCTTTTTCAAGGGTTTTGACAACAACGAGCCGAACGCCCGGTTCATCTTCAACAACAAGAATGCGGCCCGCCCCCGAACAATCAGTCGCAGCAATAGGCGCGCTAACCGGACGGGAGAGACCATCCTGAGGATCACATTGGCTTGCTTCATCAGCAGGCAAATAAATCCTAAAGATGGCCCCATCCAGTCGATCAAAATTCTCTGAATCAGATTGTCGTGCCTTAGAAGCATTTTCAACCGTAATGGCACCGCCCATTTGTCCGATCACGCCCTGGACCGCGGAGAGACCGAGCCCCGTCCCCTTTCCGGGGTCTTTTGTTGTGAAGAATGGGTCAAAAATTTTATCAATGATTGCTTGAGGTACGCCTGGACCGCTATCCGATACTTGAATTAAAACATGATCGCTGTCGCGTAATTGAGCCTGCAGGACGTCAGGAATATTTGCGGCAGATACAAGCATCGTCTCTATTGAAATGCGTCCCCCATCGGGAGCCATCGCGTCGCGCGCATTCACAGCGAGGTTCATGAGCGCCGTTTCCAGTTGGGTGCGGTCAACACGAACCGGTGGAAGCGAACGGCCATTTCTCAAATCGATGCGAACTTTTTCGCCAACAGCCCGGTCCAGAAATCGTGAGAAATCAACAAGCAGATCGGTAATGGACTGCGTTTTCTTTGTCAGCGTCTGCTTGCGCGAATACGCCAGCAACTGTGCGGTAAGATTTGCCGCACGCTGAGCATTTTCACGGATCAGTAAAAGATCCTGGTAGGCAGGATCTCCTGCAGGATGGGACATCAAGAGGTCTTCGCATGTGTGAAGAACGACCTGCAGGATGTTATTAAAATCGTGTGCAACCTCGCCAGCAATGTTGCCGATTGCTTTCAACTTTTGATCTTGCACATGCCCCTCTTGCATGCGCTTTTGCTCGGTTATTTCGATGGTATAAAGAAAAGCGCGACGCTTTCCATAGGCACCGCGCTTACGGCGTAAGCCTTTAACATAAAGCGCGAAAGTCCGATCAGAGGCTGACCCTGTTTGATGGACTAATTTGACAGCTGAATTCTGACCGTCCCGCTTCTGCGGTACAATCGCCTCAATGCTACGAGGCGCTGTACCAGGCTTACTTTTAAGCTCGGCAGAAATATCGCTGATAATGTCCTGATCGAAAACCGTATCTAATTGGGAGCCTTTATTAGCGCCGTCAAACGGTTCAAGGAATGCTTGATTTGCTTCAACGATCTTAGCGTCCTTACCGACTTCTCCCTCAAGGATCGCAACGCCAAAAGGTGACTCTGATAATTCACCACCTATTTTGGCCGGACCTAACGGCGCTTCAGGCTCCTCCATATCTAAAGTAACGTAGACGAAGCCTTGACCCGCTCCTGCACGCCGGAACGCCTTGAACTGCACATCCACCGAGCCAGCGTTTTTTGATGATCCGGCAGTGCGCACCGGCCTGATCTTCGCTGATTGCTCTTTTCCATCAGCAAGCCAAAGCGCGTCGGCGATGCTGGCTGTATCGCCAAGGATCAGATCATCAAGCGTTAATAATGAGAGATGATCGAGCCCCGTGTTGCGATAAAAAACGTCATTAGCCCAGATAATTTCGCCAGAGCGATCGAGAGCAAAAACAGCTATTGGAAGGTGAGAATAGGGCAATGAAAGTGCAGCAGCATCGTCATCATCAATCGGTAATTCACGGATCCGCCAGCCCACTAGATTTTCACTACGGCTTCGCGGCGCGGCATGGGGCGTCAGTGATACCTCAAATCTTTGTCGTACTGATACGCCATCGCTTAGACGTGAATTGGCATTAGCGCCATCGGTCGGCCATGCGCTCAACGCGGCTCCTTTTAGAAAAATTTCTTCACGAGCCGATTGCATGCCCTTAGCCGCCCTCGCCAGTGAAAAAAGCTTTTTCGCATCACTGCCCTCAGCCGCGAAAATCCGATCAAACCGCGGTGGCAGCGCTGAAGAACCACCGATCCCCATCACCGTTGCCAAGTTTTTGTAAGCCGCGTTTGCATAGACAACCGCGCCGTCCGGCGTGGTGATCAACCGAGGGTCAGGATCAGCGTCAATAATTTGATGAGAAATACCAAGCGAGGCCAAAAGCGTTGTACCGGCAAGTGATCCATCGCCAGAGTCAACTTCATTCAAGGACCAGCGGCTTATGGGAGAACGACTACGACGCTTGAGAACCGCCTGCGCAAGAAATGTTGAAATACAGAAACCCGCAAAAGCCGACGCCGATCCAAGTGGCGGTAAGCTTTGAAATATTAAAAGATACGAAGACCCCAAGGCGGCGAGGCCTGCACCGCCAAGCGTCAGCGCTTGGATGGATGTATCGGTCGAAGAAGACAAAATTTTTCTGTCTTCCGATTGACGCTCAAGCCAACCACGCTCGTCTAGTCTGTTTTCGACAGTATCATCGTTTATAGAAGAGGTTCCTTCTATTTCTAGCTCTTGCACCTCAGCGTCCATCAAGGCGATAACATCTTCGTTCGATGGGGGCCGCGTTGCTGCTCCTACCGACTGAGTCTGGTCATCGACAGACGCTAGATTCGACGATTGTGGGGACACGGCGACTTCGCTTTATCACTTCAGTTAAAATATAGGATTAAAAACATGAAGTGCTTCGCCGCAAAGCGCCATAGGCGAACGTCGACGTCCATTATGTTGGGCTCGACCTGGCTGACAAAAATGATAAGAACGTCTGACAATCGTTCGACCTTTATGCACTTTTTATATGCCACAGCCCCAAACTACTTTTCACTTCATCGTATCCACCGCGATTGACGCGGGACTCATCGCACATCGGATTGGTTTCCCAGAATATTCCTATTTTTTTGTTCTTGAAGATTTCATACCACTCCTTTCTGATCTGGGCCGAGTGACAAGGGTTACTGATGCCAAAAATGAAGTCGATGCGTTGTATAAAAGCAGCCAGGAACTTGGCGAAAAATGTATATTTCTTAATTTCACGGCCCCGCAAAACCTCATTTCAGACATTCAGTGTCCAACGGCCCATGTTTTCGCCTGGGAGTTTAACACGCTCCCAACAGAGACATGGCTGGAGGATGGGCTGCAGGACTGGCGCGCTGCATTAGCAAAGCATTCCTGCGCAATTACACACTCGCATTATGCAAAAAAAGCGATCACTGATGAGATGGGTTTCGACTTCAACGTCGCCGTCATCCCGTCACCGGTGTGGAACAAATTCGATGATGAACGCGCCGTAATATCTGACCGTGAACCAATTAAATCAACATACCTACACTTTCATGGCCGACTCTTTGACACAAAACAATTAGAGCTCTTCATGGAATATGACGCTTTTCAAAAAACGCAGCAGTGCATAGAAGTGACTGACCTGCCACCAACACCAAAGGTAGGCGACAACCCCGGACTACACCGAAACAATCCGTTGAAGGACTTGTTGAGGGCTGCCACTCCCCCAATATTGTGGCAGCCTCTCAGCCGACTCTATCAAACGCATATACGAGAGCAAAGCCAAAAAACGAAAGAGGAGAATGCATTGGTGACCAGTGCTGCCTCCCAAAAGGAGAGCATCAACCATCAAACCGAATTCAATGAGGATGATCGCCCGAATGCAGTTCGGTTGGACGGCGTGATCTACACATCGATTTTTAATCCACTCGATGGACGAAAAAACTGGCGTGACATGGTTTCAGCATTCATCTGGGCGAACAAATCAAACAAAGATGCTACACTTATTATCAAAGCACCCAAGTTAGATGTCGATGATTTTATCAATCCACTGATTGATTTTCTGAAGCGATTTATTCCATTTGATTGTAGGGTGATTGTCATCAAAGCATTTCTAAACCACGATGAATATCGCACACTGATGGAGGCAACAACCTATTATATCAATACGTCGTATGGTGAAGGTCAATGTTTACCATTAATGGAATATTTATCGGCTGGGATTCCTGCTATCGCGCCAGACAGTACGGCCCTTGCTGATTATATAAATGCCGATATCGCATTCGTCATAAAATCCCACGCTGAACCCTCAACATGGCAGCACGATCCTCGATTGTCGTACCGCGCCCTTCGGTACAGAATCGATTGGATGGACTTGGTTAAAGGCTTCGAAGAGAGCTATCGATTGGCAAAAACCGACAGCAATAAATGGCGTGATATGGGACATGCCGCAGGCATACGGATGGAAAGCCATGCCTCAATCCAGTCAGGCCGCCAAGAATTACGGCGATTTCTTGACAGCGCATTTGCCGTCTAGTCCAATCATCATAAGAATTGGTATTCCGTATGTTCACCAATCGAAGTTTAGCCCGATAGTTGTTTAGAGTTGTTCCTTGACCGCATTTTTTAAGAACCCTGAAAGTAAAAAAAGTTCCGACAAACCGCCCTTTTTTATACTGGGATGCGTTCGTTCCGGAACAACCATGCTGCGTGATGTGATTGCGTCTCATCCATTGTTATTCTGCCCAAATGAAACCCATTTCTTCAGATATGCCGACCCTTTTGGTACTCTGCCATACGCTCGGCCGTTTTTAAACGCGAAATTGTTTGAGGAGCACCGTCGACTCGATAACATTAGTGAGGAAATGTTTCGGCAGAAGATTTATCCCGGCGCAAAGACGCGTCGAGAGCTGATGGAGCGTTACGGCGAAGCCTATTTGAAAGCTCAAAACGCGCCGCCTGGATCAAGATGGTTTGATAAAACGCCACAACATGCCTTTGGCGCGTTTTTATTGGCCCACCAATTTCCAACAGCGCAGTTCATTCACATTGTTCGGCATCCGCTCAATGTTATTGCAAGCCTTCGAACCTCAAAGAAAGTTATGCATATTGAAAAAGCCATTCCAGCGGCAAACTATTGGTATGAATCACTTACGATGATGAAGGCATTGAAATCTTCAGTACCAGATCGATTTTTTGAAATCAGGTATGACACATTTACGGAAAATCCACAGTCGAGTATTGCTGAAATATTTGATTTTATTGATGAAGATCCGGATCAATTGACATTCCATCTGCGGGACATCCATCGGGAAAAAAATAAATTCACAAAAGTTTTGGAAACCGAGGATATTTCGATCGCTCGTGGTATTTGTGGAGAGTTGGCTAAGGAGTATGGGTTCGAATTTTGATCGGCACAGTCGACCTCGAGATACGAAGAATCTTCGTTTTTGGGGGCTTGTTGAAATGAGGGAAAGCTGCTTTCAAATACCCTATCGTTGCTCCACTTTAACGAAATTCTGAGGAGGACATTCTTTGGGCAAGTCAGCTTTGGTAACCGGGATTACTGGCCAGGACGGTGCCTATCTGGCGGCTCTTCTTTTGCGAAAAGGCTACCACGTATTTGGTACTTATCGTCAAAAAAGCATAACAGGTTTTTGGCGGCTTAAGGAACTTGGGCTAGACCGCCATGACGACATTACGCTCCTCGAACATGATATCACGGACTTCGATAATACCGTCCGTATACTTCAGAAATATCAACCAATAGAAGTCTATAACCTTGCGGCACAGAGCTTTGTTCAAGCTTCATTCGGACAACCAGTGATGACAGCGGAGGTTACTGGCATTAGTGTCCTTAAAATACTTGAGGCAATTCGAACCGTTGATAAAAATATCCGCTTTTTTCAAGCATCAACATCTGAGATGTTTGGCAAAGCGCTCGCGGTTCCGCAGACAGAAACCACGCCGTTTGTTCCGAAAAATCCCTATGGTGTTGCAAAGGTCTTTGCGCATTGGACAACGATCAACCATAGAGAAACCTATGGCCTTTTTGCAACAAGCGGTATTTTATACAATCATGAATCGCCGTTGCGGGGTAAGGAATATGTAACCAGAAAGATTACCGATGCCGTTGCTCGAATAAAACTTGGAACGCTCGATCGCCTTGAGCTTGGCAACCTCGATGCTCGCAGAGATTGGGGGTATGCCGAAGATTATGTTGAGGGGATGTGGTTAATGCTGCAGGCAGACGAACCAGATACATTTGTTCTCTCAACCAATAAAACAACCACCGTACGCTCCTTTGTGGAGATGTGCTTTAAAGCTGCAGGAATTGATATTTCTTGGAAAGGCGAGGGTCTTAACGAAGTTGGCAGCGACGGTATAAGAGACTTAATCGTTATCAACCCCAATTTTTATCGTCCCACAGAAACTGAATTACTCATCGGTGACGCGTCAAAAGCCGACAAAACCTTGGGCTGGAAAAGCAAAACAAGTGTCGAAACTCTATGCTCGATGATGATCCAAAGGGATATCGAAAGAAACGACCATCGCAATTAACGCGGTAGGGATTGGCCCCGTCATTTCATTGGTCATAAAACGAGAAACCAGCACTCAGTACAACTTAATAGCGATCGAAAAAAATAATCGAATTATGATTGAGTGAAATTTTTTGGGTTATGGTTAATTTCCCTTATCTGCTCTTTGCTCAATATTTGATCTGGCGGTAAGCGTCGAACCAGGTGTTGACGCACCGACACTTAAATGTGTTGATAAGTCCCGTATGCCCGACTTTAACAAAATACTCGCAGAAATCCTTGTTGACGCGGATAAACTCGCCGATAGCCTTGCGCAGATTCAGGTGCCAAAGGCGCAATATGCCATATATATGACGCCGCGAACTGGTTCATCCTGGCTGCGCGACCTTTTACGATCAACTTATTGTCTTGGTTGGCCCGAGGAATGGTTCAATACTCACCTTATTCGAGCGTATGCAGACTCAGCAAATGTGAATACGTTGAGAGACTACGCCCGACTGAATCGCGGGCGTGGCCATTCAAAAAACGGTGTATACGGTGTAACGTTATCTTGGTGGGACGTTATAAGCCTTTGGCCGGATATTTTAACAAATCCGAACTCGAACTTTTTTGAACACTTCCCCATAGACGACACACATGCATTTGCACTCTTTAGAAAAGATCTTGCTGCACAAGCGGTTTCTATCTATCGACTTCGTCAGACTAAGCTGTTTGATACCGTCAATTCGACGCAGAAAAATCACGCAGAAGCGGATAAAAATTTCACCTATGACAGCGTCAAGATTCATGAATGTCTTCAGCACATCGTTGAAAACGAAAACCAGATGTTACGATATTTTGATATCTATAACATCAACCCTCATTTCCTCTATTATGAAGACATAACCGCAGCGGATAAAACCAAAATTGTAGAATTTTTTTGTGATATTATCTGCCCCCAATCCGTATCAGAACAAATCCTAAACGCGAAATCGAAACACAAAAAAATTGGTTCCACCAAAAGTGTGTCTTTTACTGAACGCTTTCGGTTTGATTATTCAGACCTCCTTATCGAATTGGAAGATAATCGCAGACATATATTTGAACGCGCCAAGGTCTTTGCCACAAATCAGGAATCGGAAAACGAGGTTTTTATTCCTCGCGTTACAGCGTCAATCACGGGCGCTCGAAAGAATAAGGCATTAGAATCACATTCGCCTCGCTTAAGTGTTATCATACCCGTATACGGAGGTCTCTTATCCGTCAAAAAATGCCTTGAGAGCGTACTCAAAGCAGAATGCGATACCGATCATGATGTGATTGTCATCTATGACGCTGGCCCCGATAAGAGAGTAGAAACATTTCTCGATACCCTTTCAGAAGGTCAACACATACGTCTTTACAAAAACCAACAAAATATCGGGTTCGTTAAAAGCGTAAATAAAGGGTTTGATGTATCTGGCGGCACTGATGTCGTCATTCTGAATGCCGACACTTACGTTACCAAAAGATGGCTAGACCGAATGCATGCGATCGCTGCCAAAGATGAAACAATTGGAACAATTACTCCGCTAACGAATAACGGAGAGATATGCTCTTTTCCAAATTTTTGTGAAGCCAACAAAATCCCTCCAGGCATGTCCGTCCCGTTCATTGATGATGTGGCATCGACGTTTGGATCCGATAGTCCCGTTGACGTGCCGACCTGTGTTGGGTTTTGCACTTATATCTCGCGTTCAGCATTAGATGCAGTTGGATACTTCAATGAAGAGTCTTTTGGTCGCGGATACGGGGAAGAGAACGATTTCTCCCGACGGATAGCAAAAGCCGGTTACAAAAATATTCACCAGCAGGATCTTTTTGTGTTTCATGAAGGCGCTGTGAGTTTTGGACCCGAAAAAACTGCCCTTGCAGCGTCAGCCTTGACCGAAGTCAATCGTCTTCATCCAGATTATAATACCATAATTTATAAATTTATCCGTAATGATCCGCTTAATGGGGATCGTCTAAGGATACTACTTGGGTGCTTGGCAAACAGCCCGCTCCCCTTAATACTACTTATATCGCACGGCGAGGGTGGGGGTACATCTCGCTATGTTGACGAATTGCAACGGTATTTTTCGGAGAAAGCTCACTTTTTTTGTTTGGAACCAGCGCGAGCTGGATGGGTTCATCTCCGATTTCCACAATGGGCATCATCATATGACCTTGAATTCAATTTGGAGACTGACAAAAGTCTTCTAATAGAAATTCTTCTGGGATTAGGGTTCGACAAAGTCCATATCAATCATATTCGTGGAATTGAAGCGCTGGCAAAAGAAGTTGTCGAAACACTCAAAACAGAGGTAATGATCACACTTCACGACTACTATTTCCTTGGTGATAGTCCTGCTCTTATTGATGACAATGGTTGGTATGCTCCAGAACGATACTTTGAAGGTACGGAACCCTTAGGAACCCATTTTTCGAAGGTCGATGACCTCATTTCATCAGCAAGCACACTAATAGCACCGAGTGAGGAAGCCGCAGCGATCTATAAAAAATACCGGCCCGACCTCAATATTTGCATTCATCCTCATATCGATAAGGAGATTCTTGGTGAGTATTCAGGCGTCACAGTAAAGCCTAAAGGTCAGCACAAAACAATTTGTGTCATTGGTGCACTTAGCAAGGAGAAAGGCGCCGATACGTTGGATAAAATGGCAATGCTCGTCAAGGAAAAAGGCTTAGATTGGAAATTTCATCTTGTTGGCTATGCTTATCGCGGGCTTTCCCGATCGATGGAAACATATGGTCGATATACAGACAATAGTCTTCCGTCGATCATTAAGGAGATAGATCCCGATTTGATTTGGTTTCCATGTCGGTGGCCTGAGACCTATAGTTATACACTGAGTACTGCGATGGAGGCGCGACGCCCAATCATATCAGCTGCCATTGGTGCTTTTGTTAGCCGAACACGAAATAGACCATACACCTGGCTCTATCCTCATGATGCAAGTATCGAAGAGCAATTCGAAAAGCTATACGCTGCCATGTCGGAATTAGAAGCCAATCCCAACGACCAGTTGCCTTGGAAAAACCAGACAAAAACAGACTCGTTTTACAAGCATGGAGCCTACATACCGAATAGAACAAGCAAGGACTTAAGCTTTTTAGATAACCTTAATTCCGAAACTCTGCGTCAAGTCATCAGACAACGTATGCCCATTGCTAACGTCCCAGAGCGGTTCATTAGAAAGACGTTGATGCGAATTCGTCTGAACCGCCATGTCTCACAAATCTGGTTTCAATACATACCCAATAAGCTGCGCGGCCAAATACGTCGCACGCTTCTCGGAAATTAATCCGCGTCACGCCTAAAGTGTTTGCAGGCCAAGTGCGCGCGGTTGGCTGGGAAATGCTTCAAAGCGTCGTCCCGATTCCAATTGAAGTGTCGACGCTTTAAAGCGCCGAGCAAAAAGTGTGCAACGGTTTTTGCATTAAACGGCGCGATCACCATAACCTATAGCGGAATGCAATAGTGCAGAATTATTGCATTCCGCTATGAAGCCGTTCAGCGGTTCCATTTGAACCGACACGGCTTTAGAGCTGAAAAGGCTTTAGTGCCGGGGAAAGTATGGTCAGAATTGAAAGTCGGATTAGCCCTGTGGCTTCCTAGCCAGTATTGTTTGTGACTTCGCAAAATGGGTGTCGAGGGTTTTTTTCGTTTTCAATCCGTGCGCGCCATGATCCAAAAGACGCTTCCAAAGCCGCGCCCAGGTGATGTCAAGTTGGTAATCATCAAACCACTTAAGTATCCATTCCATCGAAGAGTAAAACCCCATGGTTTCATGAGCAACCAATTCAAACCCAGAAGAACGGACGAGTTCAGCAAAAGCTTCTCTTTCAAAAACCCTGATATGATTTGGCTTCTCAAAATACTCTGTCGGAGCGATTGGCTTTTGAATCACTTCATTGAGGGTATCGGGCACAGAAATAAGATAAAGGGCACCGGGCTTTCCGATCCTGAACAACTCCCCCATCACTTTGTTGGGATTGTCGACATGCTCAAGAACTTCTGTGCAGATTACTTTATCAGCAAAATTACCTTCAATCTCGAGCGCCTCACCGGTGGTTTGCAGCGCCTTGGTATCACCCCGTGCAACAGCGTTAATTTTCTTTGTTGCCTCAGCAAGCGCATGAGCGTTCACGTCGCAATAAACCAGCTGACCTGCAAACTTAGCAACAAATTCCGAAAACCCGCCCGTACCGCAACCGACATCAACGACGGTATCGGATTCATTGATGGCGAAACCAGAACATACACTTGCTTTTTCATAATCGAGCCAACCACTTAATTTGTAATCATGGAGGCCGACCATATGAACGAGATGTCGTTCTCTCTCACGGCGCGCATCTATTCTTGGTACGGATTCAAGAAACGGTTGCTCCCATAAAATATCGCGGATTACCGATGATAATGCGGCGACGGAAAATCGCTCACGCGCACTGTCGGCTGCTGATTTGCGAAGGCTATGATAGCCACTCGGAGATGTCGCAGCGATATGAAATGCGTTTTTCAGAAGATCGCAAAAGTCTACCTTTTCCTTTGTGATGAGTGGATATTCATGAGAGATTCCAAACTTTCTTATGGCGGGCCCATCAACAATCATCGGTGTTAACGAACACAAATATCCCGTTGCCGTAAAATCATCGTCTAATTCTGGCCGGATGATGAAAAAACTTGCCGGAAAAAAATAGTCTTCTAGCTGATCGCGCGTATGGGTGGCATCTATCAACGAGATACGGCATTTAGCGCGCTGTGACCCGCGAATGATTGGGCGAAGCTCTTTAATAACGGCACTACAGGATCTATTCCTAGCGCTTGCTTGAAAAAGGTGGATCCGAAGATGAGCGCGATTATTGCTCTTAAACACCTCAAAAAAGTCTTTGATGAGCTGCTGGACCGATTGAACGTCTTTAGACGTATCAAATGAAGCAGCGAAAACAACATCACCATCTTGGCCGGCCGACATCACGTTCGCGCGATGAAGGTGTCTCCCAATCGTCCCGGTTGATAAAACTGTGTTTGGGATTTGACGCCGAGCCTTAAATGCTCCGGTTTCTATTGTCCGCAGTTTAGAAATATAGGGTTGGGACCATAAGGGCCAATCCAATTCACGTATGGCCTTGGGTCGTGGGTCAGTGTTATAAAGCGTCTTATTCGGACTACAGATAACTTGAAACTTTTCGAGCGCACGATCAGAAAAGCTGTCGCCTAAAATGAGAAATGGAAGTGTAGGAGCCGGTGTTTCAGAAAGCGATTGGACACCTAAGGCAACGATGAGTTTATCCTCATCGTCAAGTTCGAGTTGGCATTCTGCACCAAGAGCGTCAAGCGACGTAGCCCTCGTCACCATGTCCACGTCACTGAACACCTCGTTAAAAAGGTTAGCGACGACGGAGGCATGTTGTTGCTGCAGAACATCAAGATTGTCTCTATCTTGAAAGAGTATGAACATATCAAACCTCTTATGTGTCTGCCGCCGCCGTCGTAATGCCAGACGCTTTGCGAAAAATTGAAGGCTGTTCGAAATACTCTCTCATCCGTTTCGTCGTGGCGGATATCGAGCAATGCGTCTCTAACCTTGTAATTGCGCGTTTTCCCATTTCGGAATATTTTGCCGGTTCACGTTTGGCCACGTCATAACTTTTACGAAAAGCACCCACAAGATCATCCCAATCAGGGCGGTATTGATAACACCGAAAGGCCTGCCTTGGATCATGTTGCCAGCTTGTGCATTCCTTGTCGGTCTTAAAGACAAAAGCGGCGTCGTCAAAGACATAGTCCTGCATTGCCGTATGATTTGGTGCAACTGCTGGTATTCCCGCGGACATCGCCTCGGTTAACGGAATAGACTGACCCTCGCCGTAAGACGTATTTACAAAATAAGTCGTTGCAAGGAGAAATTGGTCGTAAGCCGTCTCATCAAGATAAGCGTGGACAATAACAACGCGGCATTTAAAGGGCGCGAGCCTTTTGAAGTAGAAAATCAATTCATCGGAGAACTGCACTATATGTTCTGCCGTAATCTTTATGACCAACGTCGCATCACTGATGTCACGAAATGCCCAGCAGAATGCTATGACCATTTCTTGCCAATTTTTTCGCCCGTCATATGGATTGAGGATCGCACTGTAGACAACACCCTTTAATCGAAGAGAGTTTTGACCAGTCGCATCCTTGACGAGTTCTTCACCCAGTTCCGGATCGCTTTCGATTACTGGCGGGTCATCAAATTCTTGCTTTGCAATGTCACTTAGCGAATGAACAGTCTCTCGTTCTGGACCAACCTCTACTTTCGGTAAATCGGACGTGTTCGAACCATAGGCCAAACGAAACTCCTCCGCTGGCCTGGTTGCTTCCAAACACCGTGCTTGTTGGTCCTGGTCAAATGCTAATTTAATATCAGAAATAAAGGCCTTAACGGCGCCCTTCAGAATGGCAGTGCGACCAGCTTTAATCCGAGCCCCTTTGTCAAGAAAGTCTACTTGAAGGAGATTTGCGTATTGCTTCACACGTTCTACGGATTGGTTGATGAAGGCGTTTTTATGCTCCATGAGAAGCATTTGAACGTCGCCCTTCATCTTTTTATCGGCAATCTCTTCGTCAGAGGGTAACGAGATGGATAGATCAACATGACGAGAATCGATCAGCACACCATCGAACTTTATTTCTGCATCTTTTATTGGGGTGTCAAAAGGGCTCAACGATCGCAACCGAGCCATGCCATCCCAAATTGCGCAAGGGGCGAATGCGGCATCATAATCGTCGCCCAAAGCTTTTTTTACAGTGTCAACCGTATATCTGCTGATGGATAGCGCCCCAATGCTATTGGATAATCCCAGGCGCCAATCATTATACGGATTATCATCCCAAGTCTCAGATGGGATTGTACTATATTCCCATGCGATCACGTGGATCGTTGGGCAACGGATGCTAGGAATATGATTTTGCGGTGCTGTAAAGTGTAAAAACACGCATGGTTGCCCACGCGTTTGGCACTGATCATAAATGCGATCGACGTCTTGAGTCGGTTCATAGACAATCTCGACATCACCCAACGTCTCCAAGATTGGTAAATAGGATTTAAGGATGTAATAATAGCTATATTCCGGTTTGCCGGCGTTTTGCGCGATCGTCTTTTCATTCGTCTGCGAATACAGAATGAACTTCATCGACTGGGAATTCTGTATTTTATTCATTAAAAAGCCTTACCCCTCACGAACGCGGGAATGTGGGTCCATGCGCAAAAAGCAATAACCGATTTGGGACCGGATGCCAGAGCTTTTCACCATCCGATAGAATTGGACCGCGGCTCTAGAGCTTTTTGCGTTCCGATGGAATCGGAACGCCGCTCTAGGTCCTTGTTTGGTCGCGCTTCTTTTGCCGATAACCGATCACACTTATCGGCGAAGCGATCTAAGTGTTTGTTTGATCGGCTCGATTCCGTTTGGAACGCACCGGCTTTCGGTGGCTACCGTACGACCCAAATAAGCAGATGAAAGTCCTGCTAATAATATTATGATTTCAATAAACGACTTACCGTTGAGGTGGGGACACGCAAAACCGAACAATGCTTACTAGGTCGGTTTTTCCTGCGCCGCTAAAATAACCCAAGAAACTTTTTTCGTGTTTTAAGGCTGTTGAGTTTCGCGCTTGCACTTGATTGAAGAAACGCTGAATAATCCAATGGTGGCCGATCAACACGCGCGGAAGTTGCGCTAAGCCCCTTTAACATTTCAGCTGTCTCAGAAGGCATAGAAAAGTCTTTGGTTTCGGTCTTATCCTTTTTCCCCCTGACATGACGGTTGCCTCGTTTACGCGCTTTACCCTCGGCGGCAAAGATTTCGGCCTTTAATGCTGAAAAGGCCGCTTGTGATGGAGGTGTAAAATCATTGGGCAAAAACTGATCAGCGCCGCCGTCTTCCACTGTTCTCGGTGGCAAGGCGATATCGTCAACGCCAGAGCCGGTAAGACGCCTTTCGGTCTTGCGTTCAAATCCACGCCAAATCTGTTTCAAGCGTTCACTCATTTTCCTAACCCTCGCAATGCTCCGGCCTTATTTTCACCACCACGACCCAATTCATGTTCCCAATACTGAACACTATCTATCTTAAAGATCAGGCTTATCGCGTTTTAATTCTAGTCCGCCATTGCGCGTAATGACGGCCACATCGATGGGCCCACCAACGGTTTCAATAGAGTGCATAACTTTCTGCTGAAAGCTATTTAATTTAATCAGCGACGCTGCGGTTTCGCCAAGCTCCCTTTTGGGCAAAGAGCCTATTGCACGATAGATCGGCCGGGTATGAACAGCGTACTGATAACCGTCAACGGATTTAAAGAACTCAATTAAGGCATGCCGTAAATTATTTTCAGAATAACTCTGAAACAGTTGGTCGCGCTGTTGATCACTAAGATTTGGCGCATTGCTGATCAGATCAGACGTAATATTCATCGACAGTTTTAAGGTTTCACCATAGATAAAACGCCTTTGGTATTCATCCATTCCGGTTAGGAATGTTTTGATCATACGATCTTGGGCAAAGGGCTGAACGACGGGGCCGCTATCAGCTGTCATATTTGCAGAGCGGTCATTTTTCCGCTTTAAAACACCCAGAACAACACCAGAACTTAAGTAGGAGCGCATTGATGGAAATGTTTCACGTGCGCCGAACCCGGCAAAAACAACACCGGTGTAGTTTTCAAAAAATGCATCTCTTGTCGCAGCGAATACGGCAATCTCACGAAGTCTGGTCTTTGTTGTATCCGATACGGCAACTGAGCCATATTCGTTTTTAATTGCAGCAACGAGGCTTTCAATCAGTTGATCGATCTCACTACCATAACGGCGTTTTACTTGTTCCCCCATTCCTTTGGGAAAACAAGCAAGGTCGACGCGTTGCGATTCATCAGGATATCGCTGGTAATCTTCATACATCTGACCAACGACATATTCAAAGATAGACGATATGTGCTCTCGAAGGCGGCCACCATTCGTTTCCTGAAAACGACGAACCTGCAACTCAAAGTCCTCGGCGATCACTGAAAAGACCACGGCGACCATTTTAAAATATTCAGTATCTTGATGATCTGGTGGAAACAAGTCCGGGTTGCCGGAAATGAAGTTCATAAAATCTTCTGCATAGTCCTCAACCCGATCAAGTGGCTGTCCACGCACCGCGTCACGATAAAGCGATATGATGGTTTCCCAAGGCGTCGACATGATCTCGGCGTTGTTATAGATCATCACCGCCACCGGTTGTCCTTCAACAAGCGGAAATAGCTTATTCACTTCCTGATACGTCTTCAGATATTGATGGCCGGAAATGGTAACGGCGCTATCAGCTGCCATTGCGGCCGCTTGGCGGTTCATCAAAACGACTTCTGAGGTCATAACCCCCCCACGATACAGCTTCTGTAAGATGTTGCCCTAAGCAACACCCTCTTCATTGTATTAACCAAAACGATCATCGGATCCCCAAACACAATGATCACGTCGTTCAAACTTGGCCGAAAATTTGCAAAAAACAACCAGAAAGTTTTTCATCAGATTGGAATACGTGTCTTGCACGAATAGCTTTTGATGACGATCTAACAATTATTGCAAAATTTCTGTTGGCTAAAGTCACAGTGGTAGAATGTTAACCGCAAAATGCGAAATTTGAAACGCTGTAACTTGCGAAAGAAGTGTTTCCTCGTTTTTCACGGGGTTTTGGTGAAGTGGGGCTGGTGAATGCGGCTCAGTGTTACAAACTTGATGCAATCGATTAGCGCAAAAAGCCGATCTTTAGCATAGCACGCGAGGCATTACCGTTATGGCTTTTCTGGCTTTGTTAAATAACCCTGCCGGGTTCGCATTAATATTGTTTCTTATTGGTTTGTTATCTATCGCCGGTCTCTACGCTATTCTGAGCGCGACCAATCGCTAAACCATCGCTAGCTCAAGTAGATCCGTTAATGGCTACTTGAGTTCTACAGAGCCAAGCGCCAGAAAATGCTCAAAATAAGAACCTAATTCCTTGCAGTGACCTCGTTATAAAACGAAGCAGTTTAGGCGTGAGCAGCATCGCATTCACTGCGACAGCAAAGACCTCGCAATCATCTTAATATTAAGCTGCTGCGGATAACGGCTGTTTTGTTATACCGTATTTCCGATAGAGGCCGTCACGAGCATGCGGTGCAACATTTGCCTTCTCAAGATCGCCCCCGGCCCAATTCAAAACCTTTGGATCCATAACACGGAACCACAGTGGCGGAACCAAAGCCAATGCAAAACACCCGGGATAGCCGCTCGGCAAACGGGGTAGATCATCATAATTTCGAAGGATCTGATAGGGACGCAATGGGTTTGCGTGGTGGTCCGAATGCCGTTGAAGTTGAAACAACAATAAATTTGATACGATGTGATTTGTATTCCAGGAGTGGCGCGGCTCAACCGGGGCATATTTGCCGTTCGATCTTTTGCCCCGTTTCAATCCATAGTGTTCAATGTAGTTGGCTTGTGTCAGTGTGAACCACCCAACAAAATGATGTGCTGCGAGAAATGGCACCATTTTCCAGCCAAATAGGGCAATGATGACGGCGACCAAAGCAAGCGTCAGGGCATAACTCTGCAAGATTTCATTGTGAGGCGACCATACCGGAATATTCTTGCGTTTCAATCTCTGAATTTCATGCTGCCACCCGCGAACAAACGTACCCGGCAACTCACGGCGCGCAAACGCGTAAAGGCTCTCGCCCATTCTGGCGCTCGCAGGATCTTCTGGCGTCGAGACCGATACATGATGGCCTCGGTTGTGTTCGATGCAGAAGTGGCCATACCCGATCATGCCATTGACGATCTGTGCCAAAACCCGATCCGTTTTATTGGTTTTGTGTCCGAGCTCATGTCCGATGGTCAGTACAATTCCATGCATACTGCCAAAACCCCAAGCCAGCGCAACCAACGACCACAGAGGCAACTGGTTCACACCCACAAACCAAATGCAGCAAATAAATGATGCGTAATAAGCCGGAACACTTGCGTGCAAAAGGCGCCGATAGAATGGGTCTTTTTCCATTGCATCAAGGTCCTCTTCACTCGGATTAAATGGATCCTCTCCTAAAAGGAGGTCCAAAGAGGGGATGAGAATGTAAATGTGAAAAAGTGGCAGCAGTGTCGCTAACGGATTTGCATCCGTGAGCACGAATAAAAGCACCATTAATGGGCTAATTAAGGCGGACACAATTGAAAAAACCCACAGGTATTTTTTTACCGTCTGATGACTTTTTGACTGTGTCGTCGGTTGATCAAAAAGCTTTTGCTCAAGAGAAGCTTGCTTGCCCAAAGCCCTCGCCTCAGCCGCATTCATTGTCATCGCCTGTCTCCAGAAAGGAATTCATCTTGCAAAGCGGCAATATTCTATAGCGTCCTGCCAACGGGACAGTCTCAACGCCACTCGTCAATTACACTGGTCCGTTTCCGGACTTTTTTCAACCCCGTCGCTGCAAAAAACTCACTTACTCGGATAGGGTTTAATGGGAAAACATAAATAACTGTTCAGCTTTTGAGGTTAACCAAAACTGAAGGACAGCCCCTTGGGCTGCGCGTCGTAAATCTGAATATGAAGATAGAATTGTCTGAATGACGATGGTGTCGTACCACACAGAAGCGGTAAATAAGCGGTCTTAAATCAGAGGCTTAGTGTTACGCTCCGAGCCAATAAAACCGCCATAGCGTCGCCACATCAATTGAAATCGGGGCGACGCATTTACCGACTATCTCTTTTCTACCATCCACACGACCGCTCGACATTTTGCGCGTCCAACCATGCTTTGAGCGGTTTAAAATAGGTCATAACGGCTTCGCCGGACATTTCTCGCGTACCGGTAAAGACTTCTAACGCATCCGGCCAGGGCCGTTCAGAGCCTAAAGCCAACATCGAGTTGAACTTTTCTCCGGCCTGCCTTGAGCCGTATATTGAGCAACGATGTAAAGGGCCGTCCCAGCCAGCGATCTGGCAAGCCGCCTCGTGAAACTGAAACTGTAAAATGTGCGCGATAAAATAGCGGGTATACGACACATTGTTTGGTATGTGGTATTTTGCGCCAGGATCAAAGTAACTCGGCGCCCTTTTTATTGGAGGACGCACGCCTTGATATTCTGCGCGAAAACGCCACCACGCGTCATTGTAGGACTGTTCGTCGACGGCGCCTGAAAAAACATCCCAACGCCATTTGTCCATCAAAAGCCCAAAAGGCATAAATGCTATTTTATCAAGGGCTTGTAGCATAAGAAGCCCAATATCCTTTGAAGGGTCAGGCACGTCCTTCAGTAGCCCAATTTTCTCTAAATACTCAGGCGTAATAGAAAGGGCGATCATATCTCCAATTGCCTCATGAAACCCACCATTTGCCCCCGTCTTGAAAAGGATGGATTTATCTTTATAGGCGCGCTGATAATAATTGTGACCGAGCTCATGATGCACCGTGTTGAAATCATCGGCGTTAACGCGGGTACACATCTTTATGCGAATATCGTCCTCACCATCGAGGTTCCATGCGGACGCATGACAAGCAACTTCTCTATCGGCAGGCTTTACGATTTGCGATCGCTCCCAAAAGGTACCTGGAAGTGGATCAAAGCCTAGCGACGAAAAGAAAGCTTCTCCCGCGCGCACCATTTTTTCTGCATCATAACCGGCCTCTGTCAATAACGCGGTCACGTTATAACCGGGGTCAGCATTTTCTGGAGCGACGAGATCATAGATATTGCCCCAGGATTGTGCCCACATGTTGCCGAGCAAA
Organism: Pseudomonadota bacterium; assembly: GCA_039025235.1. Lineage (GTDB taxonomy): Bacteria > Pseudomonadota > Alphaproteobacteria > Caulobacterales > Parvularculaceae > MED-G105. The sequence continues at coordinate 163,471 of JBCCOS010000007.1, read as the reverse complement.
TCAGCGCGGATTGGCGCGTCTAGCGGGACAACATCATCGCCATAATTCTCGTTCAATTTGGCACGAACATGGCAATGGAGGGCATCGTAAAGGGGCTTAACCTCAGCCCAAAGACGGTCGGTCTCCTTAGCAAATTCAGCAGGCGGAAGGTCGTAACGCGAACGCCACATGGCACCTAAATCATCGAACCCTAACTCGCGAGCACCCGCGTTCGCAAGGTCCGCCATCGCAGTATAATCCTGCTTCATCGTCCTATTATTTGCATCTGGCGTAACCGGGATTTCACGCCATTTTATCCAGATTTCTCTTAGTTTTTCGGGATCCCGAAGCATTCCCATCAAAACCTCAAGGTCGTTACGGTTTACACTTTCGCCGTTCAACATGATTTTGCCGGTGGCATAGGCTGAGCCCATCCGGGTATTAAGTTCCGCGAGTTCGCGCGCGGCACCGGCACGCTCTGGAGCCGGAACATTGATACCAAGCTTTACAGCATCGATCTTTCGTCTCATGGAAGCAGGAAGCTCCAGCGCATTGAAGCGTTTTGCTTCGTTCGCGAAAGCAACCCTCTGCTCGGTACCTTCGGCCTCGATCTTTGTGAGTAACCAATTAGAATCATAATTGATATTCGTCTGTTGAAGCCAGGCGGCTCGGGAGGAGAACTCGCCATATTCCTCGAGCCATTTTTCGACGCGTTCGATGAATGCCTGTGCATCTGAAACGGTTACGGCTGATGAAGGAACACCATCATCGAGAGGTTTAGACGGTTCTTCTTGCTCAAGACCGACGCTCTCATCAGCACTTGCCGCATAGTCAACCGATCCACTGTCAACACCTGGAGCCCCGCCGCAGCCTGAAATCACGAGCGCTGCCACTAGGGCCGTTTGCGTTCCAATAGAAACGGAACGCGGCGTTAGGTCTCTGTTTTGTCGCGCCTCTTTTGCGGATAACCGCACACCCTTATTCGCGAAGCGCTCCAGTAAATCTCTGAAGTGAAAAAGGCTTGGGCAGGAAATATGGCTTAACGTTCTGAATAAGTTTTCGGTAGCAACCGATAGAAAAGCTGGAGGGATCACACCCATCTCCATTCAAAATAAATACTCTAGTGACATTTAAGGTGCCGGAGAGTCTTACGGCAATGATCGTGCATCGCCCTAAACGAGCCGCAGCAATTTTTGAAAGGTGCGAGGCGCGGCCAGTGAAAACATCATTTTGAATACATCATTTTGAATTCCTCACTTTTAGTGCCTCACCTTACAGCTTTTCAGAGACCTTGATCGCTGCGCGACATCCCGCCTGAATAACAGCGCGCAAAACATCATACCCCGGCGTTTCTCTGGCGCCTTCTGCCTCAGCAGTCTCTTTGTGTTCGATCTCTTCATCCCTGAATTGGCGAACCGTTTCTGCAAGCGCATCATCAACGCCATCCAAGGCTTCTGCTTGCTCAGCATAATGCTTTTCAATGACATCTTCGACAGCCGCGGTGCACGCCATCGCTGCTTTCTCGCCCATGAGCGCCGTACCAGCGCCGAGCGCAAAACCCGCTAAATTCCACAAAGGCGATAATACGGTGGGACGCGCACCATACTCAGGTAAGAGCCGATCAAATGTTGAGAGATGATGCTGCTCGCCGTCTTCCATGTGCTTTAGAAGAGCCGAAAGTTCTGTTTTTGACGGTAAAGCATCAAAGACAGCGCGCTGCCCTCGATAAATCTGCACGGCTCCATATTCTCCGGCATGATCAACCCGGAGCATTTCGCGAATCCGCGACGCACGCGGTCCGGGGCGGTCAGTATCGAACGTTCGTGACATTGAATAATTCCTAGGTTCAAACGCTCACATAGTCAGAATTAATGTGACGTTCCATTCGTCGCATCTTGCCGTACACGACGGGTTGTGGCAGCGGCCGCACCGAGACAAAGGACAAAAAGCCCTGCCGAGAACAAAAAATTATAACCAGCCATAGAAACACCTAGAAAGCGCCACGCCGCATCGCTGCATGCCGGTCGAGGCTTATCATCCAGAAGTGCCGCGGAAAGATCAATCGTCTCCGATAGCGCTTCGATTCCGCCACTGCAGGTTGCAGGTCCTGGCCAGTAAGCGAATTCAACACCAGTATGATAAAATGCTAGTCCCGCGCTAATGGCATAGACTAACGCGGCCGCGCCAACCGCAGCAGCCGCCACAAGTTCGGCACGCCAAAGCAAGGATGACAGAAGCCCAGCGCCCGTGATGGCAAAGCCAGCCCAATGGGCTTCACGTTGATCAAGGCATAGTTCGCAAGGGGCATAGCCCGCTGCTTCGAAAAGATGCGCACCGGCGAGTAGGGCGGCGCTAACCGCAGCCCCTGCGAGAAGTGACAGATCAACAACGGATCTCATTGGCGTAGTTTCTTGCACAACCCCTAATGTAACCATCACATTTTGCTGAACGACGCGTCAGAAACGCGCGGTAAGCCATTCCTTCAATATCGACGCGGCTTCCAGCCCAAAAATTAGCAGAAATGCTATCCAGGCAAAGCCAATGAAAAGGCCAAGCGCGACAAGACGTCCATCTCGCTCAATCAGCCCAAGGGCCGCTATCGCGACGCCAATACCGGGAGTCGTATTTGTTGCGGGCAGGGGAATGAGAATTGAAGCGCATGGAACGAGGAGAAGAGCGCCGACGATCCGAAGACCCGTTCTGCTGGTGACAAAAAGCAGACTTGGATGTGCGAATGCCTCAAACCAGCCCACATACCGCTCACTTCTTTCAATCACAGAGCTGAATTGGTCGACGTCAAATCGTCGATTGCTTAACCGATCAGGCAGCCATGGTTGTTCTCGACCGAACGCCATTTGCGCCGCCAAGGCGAGCATTGGCAAGGCAACGATTTGCGGCAGCAGATACACGAAAGGTAAACAACAGGGGAGGGCGAACAAAAGCAGCATCATACCGAAAGCGCGTTCATCGAGACGCTCAACAACCGCGCCTAAAGTGGCGACCACCGCTGGATGAGATACGGTTTTGTTTTCCGATGTGGTATCCGAACTTAAGGATGCACCATTTGCGTCTTTTGCTGGATCGTCGACGTCTTTGTGGTGACTGGCGCTACTGTTAGAGGAGATCTCCGCCGCTGCTAGATCGACAAGCACAGTCTTGAGAAACGCTATTGTGCTAAGGGCCTCTGAATTCGGTTTTTTATCTTTTTGTTCGACTGTGAATCCATCAGCCATGGGTCTTCCTTAAACTGTGATGCCGTTATTTTTTGTTTGTGCCTCAGCGTTATCGCCCTTTATCCGTTTGAAACGGAGGGAAAACATCTTCACTGCGGCGATGTTCTGGCATCTTTGCGCATAAAGGCCAAGGCTCCGTTAATGGTGAAGGCATTCATAAAAACGCATCATGATCGAATATGTATTATGGCAAGGTATCGCCTATAAACATCGCGGAAGCTAAGAGATCAAACAAAGACCCAAATACATTCCTACGCCAAGCATGCGCGGTTGGCAGCTTTTCCGGTAATCGGCGAACGTCCAAAAAGGTGGGACCTTAAAAGCGCCATACGAATCCCAACGAAAATAAGGCGCATCTAAGCCAAATTTCAATTCCATTTGTGGCGACGTTGCGTCGGGGTGTTGAATAGTTCAATTCGGCAATATCGTCTTTTGAAATGCGAATATCGGTACGCAAACACGCCACCAATTCAATCTCACGAGAATTTCAGCATTGCCTTGACCCAAAGAAGTCGGTGTTTATGATTACGCAGATCTACTCTTTTTTCAAAATTGCCCCGCTGGCGGAATTGGTAGACGCGCCGGATTCAAAATCCGGTTCCGCAAGGAGTGTCCGTTCAAGTCGGACGCGGGGCACCAACACTTCAATAGTGTTGACGTTTTAATCAATCCCTACTGTATTTTATGGGGTCTACTTTGTTCTAAAGCGCTTCGCGGGTAAGAGTGTGTGATTGATGGTTCTGGTCCATCAACTCTGCAATAGGTCGAACAATCGTTCGACCGACAAAACAAAGACTTTGAGCCGTTCATCGATACCATCCGAAACGGCAAGACTTAAAGCGTCGACACTTCAATTGGAATCGAGACGACGCTTTAAGTCATTGTTTTTAAGCATTTCCTTAACGCCAACCGCACACACTTGGCTTAGAAATTCTTTCGTATACTGACTATTCTATGAGCAGGAAACGATCAGTATCAACAGACCTTCGATAGGCGCACGAAAAAAATCCCCGACGAGCGTTCGGGGATTTTCCATCTGTGGTCAAATAAATGGGACGAAACTTGGTATTATAACGTCGCGGCACATTCCGGCAGTGTTACCATACCATAATCGCGCTTCTTGCGCCGCCGTTTTTTCCGCTTTTTGCCAGCATCGCCAATATTATCGATCGCATAGTTCGTCTCGTCATAGTTGAAACGAGGGTCAAAATCTTCACCGGCAATCACTTTGATATAAGCGTCATTCAGCTCTTTTTGCTCTGCAGAGAAAAATTGAACTGTACAGCCGTCATTATCGGCAAAAGTATTCCCTGCAATTGCGCCAAAAAAGCCGGAAGACATCTGCATAGCGTCGCCGATATTTTGCGCTATCAGGTTTGAATTAACCGTTGCTGCACGCACTTTCTCGGACAAATAGACGCCCATTTCATTGCCCATGATGAGATTTGCGAGAATTTTTACTTCGCCATAGCCATCACGCGCATCAACCGCGATGCCAGCACCATTATTAAATTTGATTGTGTTGCGGGTGACGAGGAGATCATCAAGTCGACCGCCAGCGCTAATGCCATCACCATTACCAACAATAATATTGTTGCTCAGTGAACCATTGACCAAAGCGCGGTTCAAACTTTCGAATTCGACGGCGGTTTGCGTTCCAATAATCGTATTATTATTGAGTTCAACCTCACCGGCAGAAACACGGACACCGGCAACGGGGCCAGAAAACGAACGGGCCATGGCGTTCTTGGCGACATGGCTGTATCCAACGAGATCCGAACCTCCGGTAATGAAATCCCAGTTTTTGTTATCAGCACCCACCGGTCTGGCGTGACGCGATATATAGGATTCTAATCGAGATAGTCTAAGTGCCTCGTCACTTTTATCACGCGGCGGGCGCGCGATTTGCTCTCGACGATACTGATCGGACCGTAGTTGCCCGTAAGCCGCGCGGATAGGGATATCGGCATCGATTGGGAGTATCGCACTGTCACGCAAAGCGACCGAACCCCCTTGAACATCAATACAAGGGCCTGAAGCTCTCTCGTGGTCAAACTCAAATAACATCTTTTCGACTGACACGCGCGCCACCGGTGTGCCAGGCGCAATCGACAAACAAGGCGCCGAAGAAACAGGCCTAATAATGGGCTCTCGGCCATAATCACCAACGGCGCCGATAATTGCCACGGGCTTGGTTACATCCACATTTTCAGTATAAACGCCGCCGCGAACAATGATTGTCCCACCAGGCTGAACAACGCGCATGGCCTGCTGGATTGTTCGGACCTTACTGCCAGACGATTGACTAACGACAACTTCGCTTCGTTTCTTAAACGTCTTACGCCGTTCAGTATTTGGTCGCGTTTTTGACGTTATACTTCCGGGAATATCAAAACCGCCAATTTTCCCATCTTGCGCATGGGCTGTGGTTTGGACTCCCGTTATCCCGATCGCAATGACCAGTGCACTTGCCGCTGATCCGATGGCTTTTTTAAAATTATACATAGTTATAATCCCCACTACTCAACGCTACGTGGCTCAAATTCTAATAATTCGAGTGCTTGCTGAGCTGGCTTATAGCCGAGTGCTGCGGCTTTAGCGAAGTGAAGCGCCGCTTTCGTCTTATTCGGACTTACCGAATTCAACCCCGTCGATCCATTTCTGAAAATGACGCCAAGAGCATAATGCGCCTCCGCCAAATTTTGATCAGCCGCCTTTTGTAACCATTTGACGGCCTCATCACCATTTTGCCCGACACCAATACCGCGGAAATGCATGATACCATAAGTGTACTGAGCAATATCATTATTTGCTTTTTCCGCAGCCGTAGCAATCAAGTCAACGGTATCCGTTGCGGAAAGCACACCAACCTCAACATTGCGCTTCTCTTCTGCCGTCATTTCTTTGTCATCGACAACGCGCGAATATTGAAACCGTCTGATCGCATCTTCCGTTTCCCGGCCCATTTTATTGTCGATTGCACCGAAGTAAAACCCAAGCGCCCTCAAGGCATGTTGAAGAACTTTTACATCAATGTCAGAAACTGCGTCGAGCGCATCACGCATCTGAATCTCTTCAAGCTCTTTCTTAAGGCGCTTCAATTCGGCCATTTGTTTCGTATCGCCCGTATGCTCTTCGGGCAGTGGCGGTTGCCAAACCCTCGCGGCTTCGGTTGCGATTTCAATACCCTTTTTCGTGATCAACTTGTTCGCGCGCAGGTTTTCTAAAGCTGGCGCGGCTTCTTGTACGCCGCGTTTGGAGGCAACTAGATAAAGCTTGTAAGCCCGAACATTGCTTTTTTTCACGCCGGCGCCTCGCTGAAACATCTGAGCAGCGTGAAAAATGTCTCTTGGGCTACCCCGTTCAAAGGTATCAGAAACCAGTCTTTCTGCTTTTCTAACATCAGCAACGGTCATCCGCTCACGAATTATAGGCAAGCGGTCCGACGCCTCGATCTGCGCGTTTCTCTCGTAAGCCGTCGGTTTACGGAATTCTTCTTGAAAATCATGATAAGCGGCCAGGGTGTACCACTTAAGAGCCTGGATATTATTGGGATCATTTTGTTTAGCCGGGTCAACGCGGCGTCCGCTCGTATTAATAACGGGCGTGCCTGAATAATAATCGCCCAACGCTTTCATCGATCGGACATCACCGGCGTAAGCATACCGACGCCACACATCGAGAGCGACGCCATATTCACCATTTTGATAGGCTTGAATTCCCATTTTGTAGGCTTGAAGGCCAACTGAATCTCCCGCAATGGCCGGTGCTATCATCGATGAACCCAGCACCATTGTTGCCGCCGTTGAAGCCGACATCAGTGACATACCAAATAGGGATCGTCTCTTGCCAGACAAAATGTTGGGCTGACGACTACGGACGTTTCCTTCAGTCGTTGTCGGCACCTCGACGGAGGATATTTGATCACCTCGTAAAGACCGCGCCCATTCGAATACGCTTTTACGTTCCATAACCCCTCCGGCTCCCCTCGCCGCTAACACCTAGATGGTTCGCTCTCAATCAAAACACTTCAGGCTGTTGGGAATACGCAACATCCCAACCCACGAATTACCGGTAACATTGCCCGCAAACGGTAGAAACCACTCAGGACAGCTTCCAGCAATTTATAGTTAAACATGTCACGAAGGGATTGACCAGCAATACCGTGGCTCAGCATGCCATAAATTCACACTGCTAGAATAGGAACGCGCTATTCATCCGAGGAAGGCGTTCGAAACCCGATCTAAAGCCCCGATCTAAAGCCCCGATCTAAAGCCCCGATCTAAAGCATTGAGCAAGCAGTAATAATTGAAGATCAGCCTTTTGTTACCAAGAAAACACAGTTCCCTGTTTCCTCGTCAGCAAAAATCAGCATGCACCCGTGTCCAGCTTCGCGACAAAAGTGCGGAATATCCAATCTTGCAATTGGATCATCGGCCGTAATTTCCAGATTATCTCCTGAATTCATGCTTCTAAGTGCCGTCTCCATCCTTATGACCGGTAGGGGACAACGTAATCCTGTTGCATCAAGGTCTTTTGTCAATCAGCACTCTTTTTCTAAAATATCGTCGACGATCACCACCACTTGTCAGGCAAAAAGGCCGATGCTCAGGGTGGGCCAACGCTGGTGCCCAGGGTAGGCCAAGGGTAGGCCAAGGGCAAAGCAAGGGGAAAAATCAAGGACTTACAACAGACAAGATCATCTCATCGTCTCAAAAAGTCTGCCGCATCTTGGGCACTAAAGGGAAAAACGATCGTATTGGTTCGGTCGTTGGCGATCTCTTGGAGTGAATTGAGATATCGCAGTTCCATGGAGCCTTGTTGACTTGCCAGGATATTCGCAGCCTCCGCGAGTTTCGCCGCAGCCTGTTCCTCGCCTTCGGCAAGAATAACCTTTGCCCGCCGCTCACGCTCGGCCTCTGCCTGTTTTGCAATGGCGCGGATCATGGATGGATCAACGTCAACATGTTTGATTTCGATATTTGAAACTTTGATGCCCCACGCTTCCGTTTGCTGATCCAATATTTCTTGGATGTCCTTATTGAGTTTATCTCGCTCTTGCAGCATTTCGTCGAGGTCATGCTTGCCCAAGACCGATCGGAGTGTTGTCTGGGCAAGTTGGCTCGTCGCGGCCTGAAAATTCTCCACTTGAACGACGGCACGGACCGCATCGACCACGCGATAGTAAAGAACAGCATTTACTTTCACCGAAACATTGTCGCGTGAAATAACGTCCTGAGTCGGAACATCATGGACAAGCGTTCGCATATCCACTTTGCGCATCTGTTGTAGAATGGGGATGAGGATAACAATACCAGGACCTGTGGCGCGTCGGCCAACACGGCCAAGTGTGAAGATCACCGCACGCTCGTATTCTCGTAAAATTTTGACGATATTCGCGATCAGCCCAACAAGGGCGAAGATCAGAAAAATACCAACGCCGAAGCCGTCTAGCATATTAGTCTCCCTGCGGAATGAATGTGTCCTGGATCGGTCTGAAAATATTCTAACAACTAGGCTTTATTCGCTTCACCCGGCATTATACCAGACAAAAGGTTCAACGCTCTAGCCTGGCGTACCACTAGAACAAGGCCGTCCATCTCAATAACCCGCACCCGATCACCGGGCGACAGGGGTTTGTCGGAGCGCGCGCGCCAGCGTTCTCCCTCAACGATTACCCAACCTTCTTTTCCGTTCCAATCATCGACAATACCTTCACGCCGCTTAATCGCTTCAGCGCCTATTAAAGGCCCATGATTGCGAGAACCAACAAGAGCAATAAGGATCAGCAATAAGAAGCCGCCCGTCACAGCGAGAACAGTCATGATGAGACTTGTGGACACCCGGAATTCATCTGGAAAAACGGTATACATGCCGGCGCCTAGTATTGCGACGCCAGTTAGGCCAGCAAGTCCAAAAAGCGGGGTGAACGCTTCGATCAAAATTAAGAACGCCCCGAGGAGCATGAGACCCGAGCCAAGCCATGTATAGGGCAAAACAGAAAACGAGTAGAGGCCGAGCATAAAGCTCAAGACGCCAATGGCGCCAGGGAAAATTGCCCCTGGGTTCCACATCTCTATGACTATACCCGTTGTCGCCAAGGACATCAGGATCACGGCGACATTTGGATTAGCAATAAACGCTAACAGCCGCTCAACAAAAGTGGGCTCAACGCGCTTCAAAACGAGGTTGTTTGTAAAAAGCTCTTTCGGGCCGACCACAGTGTCGATCGATTGACCGTTAATTTGTTCAAACAGGTCATCCAAGTCATCGGCTATGAAATCGATGACACCAAGCTCTAAGGCCTCTTTATGGGTGACGGACACACCTTCCCGAACAGCATCTTCAGCCCAATCGGCATTGCGGCCCCGCTCTTCCGCCAGAGCGCGAATGTAAGCCACAGAATCATTGATGATTTTGGCGCGTAACGCGTCTTCATTGCTTATCGGCGCTACGCGCTCCCCATCACGCACAGGGACTTCGGGCAATTCTGCTTCGGAATTATCTTCACCCGTTGATACATCCTTTGATGTTTCTTCGACGTCGCCTGGCTTTGGCGCTGGTTGTATTTTCGGGTCCGGCTGAAACGATGGTTGATCCCCTTCAAAAGGGTTATCGCGGGAGGGTCCACCGCCCACCTCAACGGGCGTTGCCGCACCGGTATTCGTGAAGGGCGCCATTGCAGAAATATGTGATGCATACATGATATAAAGACCGGCACTGGCAGAGCGCGCGCCTTGCGGTGAAACATAGCTCGCCACGGGTGTTTCCGAAGCCAAGATCGCTTTTATGATCACCTTCATGGAGTCCACTAACCCACCGGGCGTGTCGATCTCTAGAACAATAAGCTCATCGCCAGCGTCGGAAGCCGCCTTTATTTCTCGCTCCAAGTAATCGGCCGTTGGTGGGGTAACCGGTCCATTCAGCGTCAAAATCGTGGCGTTACGTGACGTCTCAACACGTGCCCCCTCAGCGGTCTCACCATTGCTGAAGGCATCTTGTTGCGCCCACGCAGAGAAGCAAAATAACGCCGCGCCAACAGTGAAAAGGAATGCCAAGATTGTACCCCGGCGATGATCAATCGGCCCAGTCTTCATGAAATACACCAGTCCCCAATTGCTTCCATATTAGACGTTCACGCTAACACCCGCCTTGAGTGTAAGCATTAATCAAACATGTTCAATGCTTAGGCTATGCTGGTGCAATGCTGGGACGATTGGATATCACCGATCGCCGAGATCTATAGATAGGACTGAGCCAAGAGTGGACAACCTAATAATCTGCGATCTCTACAATATAACCGGCCATCTCTAAATTGCCGATAATACGGTCGAGATGGGCCTGGCCTTCTGTATCAATGGTCACATCCATGCAAGTCATTTTCGCGGGAAGGTCGGAATATACCCGGTGGTGACCAACATCGATTACGTTGCCGTCTTGCTCAGCGATAATTGTTGCAACACGAACGAGTTGCCCTGGGGCATCAATCAATTGCACACGCAACCGCGCCAATCGGCCGGACCTTGCTAAATCACGCATTAAAATCATTGAAATCAAACGCTGATCGATATTTCCGCCGCAAAGAATAAGTCCGACAGTGCGCCCTTCAAACCGCTTCGGATTATCAAAAACGGCAGCGAGACCTGCCGCGCCAGCCCCTTCGACAAGGAGTTTTTGCTCATTCATCAATATACTGAGAGAACGTTCCAAGGATGGCTCGTCCACCGTAATGATATCATCGACAACTTCTTTTACAATTTTGCGCGTCAAGTCGCCAGCAGCCTTTACCGCAATACCCTCTGCGAGGGTGGCCTGACCCATAGGTCTATTCTCACCATCCAATGCATTCAGCATGCTTGGGTAGTGTTCGGTCTGTACACCAAGCACCCGTAATTCTGGGTTCAAGCGTTTTGCGGCAAGGGCCATTCCCGAAATAAGCCCTCCGCCACCAATTGGAATAATAAGGCAATCAAATTTCGGCCCATCTTCAAGCATTTCAAGCGTGATTGTGCCATTCCCGGCAATGACGGCTGGATCATCAAAGGGGTGAACAAGGGTCAAACACTCTTCAACTCTCAGTCGCTCCGCCGCAGCTTGAGCGTCATCATAAGTTTCACCCGATAAGACAATTTCAGCACCCAGAACTTTAGTCTGACGAACTTTGACCTCTGGGGTGGTCAAAGGCATCACAATCTTCGCCTTGATACCCAGCTTCTTAGCGGCCAGCGCAACCCCTTGGGCGTGATTACCAGCAGATGCCGCAACAACGCCAGCCTGTTTCTCGTCCGGCGAAAGTGTCATCAATTTATTGTAAGCACCACGTTCTTTGAACGCACCGGTATATTGAAGATTTTCAAGCTTAAGCCAGAGATCCGCGCCCGTCATGGCCGACAGCTTGTCAGCACGCACCAATGGCGTGCGCATAACTTGGTCCTGTAAACGCCCAGCAGCGGCTTTAATGTCATCGAGCGTTGGCGCATTGTCGATGTTTTCGTGTTGCCCATCTGCAAACGGCTTTCCAACGGGACGCTGTACGGACTTTAATGTTGACGCGTTTTTTGGACTGGCGTCTCGCCGACTCATTTTTGTTTTCCTTTGGCCACTGGCGCATCGGTCGATTAGACTGAATCCCGCCGAGACTTTAACTTGTTTGTTTTCGAAAGATTTCCAGCTCAACTGGCTTATGCTTGAGCGTTCGGAAATATTCTACAACTGCGCTTTCTTGATAGAATACGAAAAGCCTGGCAAGGCGATGCTACACGATTTTCCTCTTAAGATTGGATCATGTCCCTTGGAAGAACCAAAAGAACCCCAGTATCAACCAGCGCCACAGATCAAATCGCTCCAAAAAGATGGTATGGCCGGGCCGTTTTTCGATGCTGTTGAACCGGCCGCATTCCCGAAACATATCGTGCGGTTTCGAAATGACCGATGGGCAAAACGCATCGGTTTGAATCATTTAAGCGATCATGCATGGATCCAACACTTTGGTGCGTTTCAGCCGTTACCAGACAATCTGAAAGAACCATTGGCGTTACGATACCATGGGCACCAATTCCGGCACTATAATCCTGATATCGGCGATGGCCGTGGTTTCCTTTTTGCACAACTCAGGGATGACCAAAACAGACTTTTGGATTTAGGGACCAAAGGGTCCGGGCAGACCCCCTATTCGAGGTCAGGCGATGGACGTTTAACACTGAAAGGCTCGGTTCGCGAAATTCTGGCAACAGAAATGCTTGAGGCATTGGGCGTCTACACATCAAAAACGTTCAGTGTCATTGAAACCGGGGAGTCTCTTCACCGGGATGACGAACCATCCCCAACACGATCCGCCGTCCTTGTGCGACTTGGGCACAGTCATATTAGATTTGGTGCGTTCCAACGACTGGCCCAGGAGGGCAATACTAATGCGATTAAGAAACTTATCGATTATTGCGTCGACGCTTTTGATCCAGATTTAACAGACCATTCTGAATCAGACAAAGCTATTGCTTTTTTTGACCGTGTTGTTTCACGCACCGCTCGTCTTGCCGCGCAGTGGACGATGGCTGGATTTGTGCATGGTGTTCTTAATACGGATAATATGAATGTCACGGGCGAGAGTTTTGATTACGGGCCATGGCGATTTTTGCCACACGTGGATTTTGGCTTTACCGCTGCTTATTTCGATCAAACGGGACTCTACGCATTTGGCCGCCAACCCGAAGCCGCCGCATGGAATCTTTCCCGGTTTGGCGGCACCCTTTCCCTGATCGCACCGGAAGAAAGACTAAACCAATCGCTTGGCCTGTTTCATGATCGATTTCTACGCAAGTTGGCGACTGCTTTATTTCGACGCCTAGGGTGTATTGATCCAGAAATTGACAATCACCAGTCAACAGCTGGCGCAGAATTGGCGAACCAAATTCTACGTTGGCTCTCCTTATCGAGAATTCCTTTCGAACAATTCTTTTTTGACTGGTTCGGTGGTCCAATGGCTGAAGAGCGCGCAATGGCGCGGGATGAGGCTTATAAGCAGGATAACTTTAAAGAGATAAAACAACAAATTTGTGATCTTAAACCACTCGAATTGCCAAGTGGAGCGCAAGACTATCTCGCGACCGATGGCCCCGAAACCATTCTCATTGACGAAGTGGAGTCAATTTGGGCATCTATCGCGACTAATGACAACTGGCAGCCCTTAGAGCAAAAAATACGAGCCATTAGAGAAATGGGACAAGCATATGATATCTATGCTGAATGGTCTGTTGATGGATAGCTTAAAAGGCCGCTAATACTTAGAGCCTGTTGCAGCAAAAGTGGATCACCGGTTTTGCGGTTCGCAACAGGCTCCAACTAGAATCTAGAGCTGTTTTCTGAATCAGCTTGAATGCAAACGGCTCTAGTCGTTTGAAGTGTCAATCTTTTTCAGGATATCATTCCATACGTGCTTAACCGCATCACGGGTCTCGTCTATACTACCACCGGTAGGGATGACATAATCTGCTCTTTGTTGTTTCTCTTCATCCGGCATTTGCTTTTTTAAAATCGCTTCGAACTTGTCTACTGTCATATTTGGCCGCGCCAATACGCGTGTTCTTTGCACATCTGTTGGCGCACTGACGACAACAGTCACATCACATGATTGATCGCCCCCGGTTTCAAACAATAAAGGAATATCAAGGACAATTGCGGGTGACGCCGCTTCGGTAGCTTTTTGCCAGGTTGAAAATCGATCGGCCGCCACAAGCGGATGCACGATACTCTCTAAGGCTTGCATGGCCACAGGGTCACCAAAGACAAGTTCTGAGAGTTTGTTTCGATCCACCGCAGCATCGACAACAGCCTGGGGAAAGCGCTCTTTTAAGGGGTCGACCGCTGCACCATTCTTCGCATACAGACGATGGACCGCAGCATCAGCATCCCATATCGCAGCACCAAACTCAGCGAACATCGCACTGACCGTGGATTTGCCCATGCCAATAGAGCCCGTAAGGCCAATCGTAATCATGTAACGTCTCGTTGGCTTAAGACGGATAGTAGTTTTTGCCGCAAGCCATCGTCGACAATGGCTTCGTCCCCAAGCCATGATTTATATCCAGGAACAGCTTGGTGCATTAGCATTTCAAGGCCATTGACCGTTTTTGCGCCAGCCTGCTTCGCTGATTTCAGAAATGCTGTTTCCAACGGACTATAAATAATGTCCATCGCCACGGCTCTTGGTTTGAGGGTATCAATTGGTAAGGAAAGCGGTGGTTTGCCTGTCATTCCCAGCGATGTTGTATTGATGATGATATCAAACGCCTCAAGTGCTGAGGCTCGATCGTCCCACGCGACGGTTGCTACGCCAAATTTTGATGCAAGCTCTTGTGCGCGCGCTTTCGTTCGATTTGTGATAAAAACTGAAGTAATACCCACGATATCAGACAGTCCGTGAAGTACAGCCCTCGCCGAACCGCCAGCTCCCAGTACCATAACTTTTTTATTGTCGGCGTTTTTATCCAATTCAGCCAATAGGGAAGACTTAAATCCTTCAGCATCAGAATTATCAGCAATAATGTCACCAGCGATAAAGGTCAGCATATTGGCGGCGCCAATTTTTTCTGCTGCTTGTGATTTTCGCGTAGCACATTTGATCGCTCTTTCCTTATGCGGAAGAGTGATATTGACCCCACTAAAACCTAGTTTCATCAAAGAATGAATGGCGGCATTGAAGGCTTCATCATCGTCCTCCACATGCATTGGAATGTAGTAAGCCGCTTTTCTTTCTCGCCTTGCCCATTCGCCGTGAATGACTGGTGACAGTGAATGCGCGACCGGACTTCCAATGACGCCAGCAAGCAATGGTTGAGATTGTGATGTTTTTACGGCCATTTTAGTCAGCAAGCCTAATATTTTATGGCATTTCTGCTTCGTAAGAACCCAAGCAACGGAAAAAGAGACATGCCAAGAACAGTAAAATAATCGCCCTTGACGCTCTCAAAAAGGCGCGATCCCAGTTTTTCCAGTTGGTAGGCGCCAACACTAGAGAGAATTTCGGCACCAGCCTCATCTAAATATTGCTCAACATCGTCATTGGTGAGTGACCGCATTTTCAGCTCAACAGTATCCAGACTGCGCCAAACAATTCTTTTGTTTTCAGCGACACTAACGGCATTGATAAGTTGATGGGTCTTTCCTTCTAATAACTTTAAACGCGCGCGTGCCGCTTCCATGGTGGGCGGCTTATCAAAGCCTTTCCCCTCAAAACTTAGTATTTGATCAGAGCCTATCACGAGGGCATTGTCGTCAACCGACACATCAAGCGCTTTTGCATCGGCAAGTTGTTCCGCTATTTCCATTAATGGGAGACCTGAACGCTCGCCCGCTTCTTTAATGATCGTTTCATCGACATTCGGCTTGATTACTGAATATTGAATTGCAGCACCGTCTAAAATCGCGCGACGGATTGCACTCCCTGATGCTAAAATGATGGGTGGTGTCACTTTAGGTCCTAACGCTTTCGATCAGATGCATTCTGTTTTGCAGAGAGCTTTGTAATAATGCCGGCGGCCGTTTCTTCAACAGACCGACGCGTGACATCAATGGTCGGCCAGCGGTGTTTTGCAAACAACCGTTTCGCGGCAACAACTTCGGAACGAATTTCATCTATATTACTATAGGTTTCTGCTTTATCAGCGGCATTGAGATCATTTAGTCGATTGGCGCGAATTTGCGCCAAACGATCCGGACTTGCCACAAGCCCTATGATCAAGGGATGCCTCAATTTAAATAACTCTTCTGGCGGCGGGCGGCCTGCCACGAGCGGGATATTCGCCGCTTTAATTCCTCGGTTTGCCAAATACATGCATGTTGGTGTTTTCGACGTCCGGCTTACACCCAGAAGAACAACGTCAGCAGGCTCTAGATCCCAAGTCATCTGCCCGTCATCATGGGCTAACGTATAATCGAGCGCTTCTATCCTTTTGAAATAACTTTCATCAAGGGCATGTTGAGCGCCAGTGCGTTGGGATTGCTCCATTCCGAGATAGTTTGAGAATGCCGACACAAATGGATCCAAGACGGAAACCGCTGGCGCATGCAAAGCAGCGCACCGCACTTCAAGCATGCGTCTGAGATCTGGATTAACGATCGTATAAAGGACAACGCCGGGCGCCGCTTCAATCTCAGCTAAGGCACGCTCCATCTGTTGGCGCGATCGGATAAGCGCATAAATATGTTCAAAAGGTTGGGCGTGTAAAAATTGCGAGGTAACCGCTTTTAAAAGGGAGTTCAGCGTTTCACCGGTGGAATCCGAAACCAAATGAACATGAAAATAGCTGGCTAAGGGTGCCGGCTCTTTGCTCTCGTTCTCTTTTTTGTCGGCTGATGGTCTAGAAATCTCATTTGAAGATTTCGGTTTTAGAGCCGCGGCGCGCGCCTGACGTTTACCGCGCGCAGCCTGCAAGCCGGCACTAACTTTAAGGGACTGAGAAGAATTAGTTTTCGACATTTCCCCGGTTTCCCAAACGGTCTTTGGATCTTATCATCCATGCCAAACTTCCCGAACTGGGCCAGACTTCCCAAACTCGTGTGCATCATGTGGATATTGGCCTTGGACCGTTAATTGGTTTGGTCTGTCAAGGGTGAACTCTTGGTCTTACTCCAATTCACTTCGGTAGGGCTGCGGGTAAAACCAAACTTCTCAAATCTCGACGCAATATTTTCCAGAGCTTTGGGAATAGCGGGGATAATATTTTACAACAAAGTTTTTTTGGTTTCTCAGGTGCTTGTTTTCTGAGATTTTGAAAAACGATCTATCGCTGGTTTTCCTCTGTATTTTTCCAAAGTATTCCCGATAGTTTCCGTCAACAAAAAAATAACAGGGTTTTTCCAAGGTTTCCCCGCCCTGTAATACCTAAGGCATTTGCATTTAAATTATTATTGAGAAAGAAAATGGGCATGACCAACCACCCAACAAAATTTGTGCGCGCCTTAAAGGGCGATATCTTTGAAACCCCTCCAATTTGGTTCATGCGACAAGCGGGGCGGTATTTACCTGAATACCGTGAAGTGCGCGCCAAAGCTGGAGGGTTTCTCGATCTTTGTTACAATCCCGAACTCGCATCGGAAGTTACGGTGCAACCGATCAGGCGATATGGCTTGGATGCAGCAATCTTGTTTGCAGACATTCTTTTGGTTCCCCAGGCACTCGGCGTTGATGTGCGGTTCGAAACAGGAGAAGGCCCGGTTCTCTCGCCGATAACGAATTCAGACGCCCTTCACAAATTAGGTGATCCGGATATCCATCAAACTCTGGGACCCGTTTATGAGACGGTGAGCTTAACGCGCAAACAACTCCCCGACGACGTGGCACTGATAGGGTTTGCTGGCGCACCTTGGACAGTTGCAACTTATGTCCTTGCGGGCGGTGGTATGAAAGATCCGGCTTCCCTTAGGAGATTTTTCTATGACGATCCGGAATTTATGACCGCGCTCATCACAAAGATTTCAGACGCAACGATTGATTATTTGGATCGGCAGATTCTCGCCGGTGCTGATGCTATCCAGTTGTTTGACACTTGGGCTGGCGGCTTACCAGAAAACCTGACAAAGAAACTCTCTGTTGAGCCGATGGCGCGAATTGCTGAAGCCGTTAAGAAGATGCATCCGGATATACCGGTCATACTTTTTCCGAAAGGCGCTGGCGCACAGCTTGAAACCTATGCAACCCTAGACGCTTGTGACGCCATGGGAATCGACTATGCAACGCCGTGGATGAAAGCGCGCGACGCCATTAGCCCCCATGCAACGGTGCAAGGTGGTCTCGATCCGTTACTTGTTGTGCAGGGGGGCGCCGAAATGGAAGCAGCAGCGCGAGAACTTGTGAACGCTTTTAGGGACGTTCCCTATGTTTTTAATCTCGGGCATGGATTTGTTCCGGAAACACCACCAGAAAACGTGGCGCGACTCGTCGATATCGTACGTGGCAAGAGTTAAGGTGATAAAATCCACCAACAAAAGACTTAGGCCAAAAAAATTAAGGCTGGAGGCCAACCGGGTCGAAACGCATGACAGGCTTACTCGCGAGCAACTACTCTTTTCTGAAAGCCCTTCACATCATCGCGGTTATCGCATGGATGGCGGGTATGATGTATTTGCCGAGGCTGTTTATCTATCATCATCAAGCTGATCCAGGCGGAGAGGCAGAAAGCTATTTGATTGTGATGGAACGTCGGCTTTTGAAGGGCATCATGAACGGCGCGTTGATCGCGGTTTGGCTTCTCGCAATACTCATGATCGTTGCTAACCCGTTATTACTCAAAACGCCGTGGTTCCACGCGAAACTATTGTTGGTGATCGCCATCTCTGGCGTGCATGGCTTTTACGCGGCATCACAGAAACGATTTGCAACAGGAGAACGACCGAGGACACAGAAATTTTGGCGCGTCATGAATGAGGTGCCGTTTGTTCTTTTAATCGGCATCGTCGTTTTAGCTGTAACCAAACCATTTTAGTGGTTGGACCGTTGATTTCATTTGTCAAAACAGATTGACGCGGGGCCATGAGCTCCTATATCACCAGTAATGCTTGGACAAGATGCACCTTGCAGCCTTCCCAGGCACCGTCATCCCAGATCAAAACCAGTCAATAACAGGTGATGGGTTGATAGAGCCTTCTATCTTTTTGACTCTCCCTGATCGTCCGTCCGTTTTTCACAAACATTAAGAGAGAATACCCCCCATGGGCCTCAAGAAAATGACTCTCGATGAGCTCAAAGAAAAAACACCCGCTGAGCTACTTGCTTTTGCCGAAGAGGTTGAGGTCGAGAATGCATCGACAATGCGCAAACAGGATATGTTGTTTGCGATCTTGAAAGAACTGGCAGATCGCGAAGTTGAGATATCCGGGGGAGGCGTTCTTGAAGTTTTGCCCGATGGGTTCGGTTTCTTACGCTCTCCTGAAGCCAATTACCTACCTGGTCCTGATGATATCTATATATCACCATCGCAGATCCGTCGTTTTGCCTTGAGAACAGGCGACACGGTAACCGGTGAGATCCGCAGCCCGAAAGATGGCGAACGGTATTTCGCACTCTTGCGCGTCGGCACAATAAATTTTGAAGATCCCGAAAAAGCCCGTCACAAGGTTCATTTTGACAATCTCACACCGTTGTATCCGGATGAGCGCCTCAGCATGGAAGTTGAAGTGGCAGAGGGGAAAAAGAAAGATCTTTCCAATCGCGTTATTGATCTTGTAGCGCCCCTGGGCAAAGGGCAGCGTGCTCTGGTGGTGGCACCGCCCCGGACAGGTAAAACGGTCATGCTGCAAAATATTGCCCATTCGATCGCTGTCAATCATCCAGAGTGTTATCTCATTGTTCTGCTTATTGATGAACGCCCAGAGGAAGTCACAGATATGCAACGCTCTGTGCGAGGAGAAGTTATTTCCTCGACATTCGATGAACCGGCAACCCGGCATGTCGCTGTTGCAGAAATGGTTATCGAAAAAGCAAAGCGCCTTGTGGAACATGGACGGGATGTGGTCATTCTCTTAGATTCAATCACCCGTCTCGGTCGGGCTTACAACACCGTGGTCCCTTCTTCAGGGAAAGTCTTGACCGGGGGCGTTGATGCTAATGCATTACAACGACCAAAGAGATTCTTTGGTGCCGCTCGAAATATTGAAGAGGGCGGTTCTCTGACGATTATAGCGACAGCTCTCGTAGAGACTGGTTCAAAAATGGATGAGGTGATTTTCGAGGAATTTAAAGGCACCGGTAACTCGGAAATCGTCTTGGATCGGAAAGTTGCCGATAAACGCGTCTATCCAGCAATCGATATTGCTAAGTCTGGAACACGAAAAGAAGACTTATTGGTGGATAAACTTGAGTTGCAAAAGGTCTATGTATTGCGGCGGATCCTATCGCCAATGGGAACAACAGATGCCATCGAGTTCCTGATCGACAAATTGAAGCAAGTGAAGTCTAACCAGGATTTCTTCGACTCTATGAATGCGTAAAGCCTTTTCGTCTCAAATTGAATTGCTGAACGGCTTAAGAGTATTTTCACGTCAAGTGTGTGCGGTTGGCATTAAGGAAATGCGTAATACCAATAATTTAAAGCGCCGTACTGATTCCAATTAAAATAAAGGCGCTTTAGCTTGAGCCTATCCCACATAAATTTTTTGGCAACCGGCCAGCGGATAAGAGGGTTCGTGCAACCGCTTGTGGGCGGTCGGTCGCAATGAGATCAACACCCTGGTCAGCCAACTGAATGTAGCCGAGATCGCCCTTGTTTCGTGCAAATTTTTGGTCAATGGAATTCCTTCCGCCAAGTGTTCCAAAAATCACTTCTATGTTTTTGTCATTTAAACTGGCGTTGAGATCAGCGTCAGATTGATCCGTGCCAGTGAACGCTAAGATGCTATCTAAAGGTAAGCCATTTTCCTGAATCTGTGATAAGACTGCTATATCCTTAATGGCTAGTGAGATCATCATCTCCGGGGCAAGGCGGTGAAGTTTTCTTGCTTGCCCGATACTATAAGCGATTAGTATGACGCGGTGCTCCGCACCAAGATGATATATCTCATCAATAACCGTCTCATATTTTGCACTGCGCTTAAAATCGACCTGGGTTATTGTTCGGTCCTTTAAAAAGGCAAGGGCGCGAGAAAAAGACGGGGGTGAAAAAGCGGTTTTGCGCCCGTCTTTATCAACGAGATTAAGCGATTGAATGTCGCGCCAAGATTGTTCATGAACTTTACCCTGTCCCGTGGTCGTCCGATCAAGGTCGTCGTCATGCATCAATAAAGCAACGCCGTCACGCGACATAGCAACGTCGATTTCTATGAGAACTGGCACTTTCTTCAGTATATTGGCAAAGGTCTCGATAGCGTTTTCTGGAAAACCGGGCTGCGGTCCGCCGCGGTGGGCTGACACGAGCGTAGCATTTGCCTCTTCTACACAATCAAAGAAGTCATTTAAATCACGCCCGTCTGCGGGGAAATCCTTAGCAATTTGCCAACCAACCGCTTCAATTGTCCCTGGCAATGCAACATTCTTCGGATCTGTGGAACGATTGTCGTCACATGAGATTAGAGCGAGCAGCGTACAAAAATAGGCGATAGCCTTAAGACATCGTTGCTGAAATTTTTGATCTGGGAAACTCTGTTGGGTTCTACTCATTCGCCTATGGCTCATTGTATTGGTCGTTTTGATGGTTCATTGAGATATTAAATCGAAAGGAAAACCATGCGCTTTACCATTGATATTGATTGTACCCCAGAAGAGGCGCGCGCTTTTTTTGGTATGCCTGACGTCTCACCCTTAAATCAAATGATTGTTTCCGAGATGACCCGTCGGGCCAAGGATAATATGGACAACCTTGCTGATCCAGAACGATTTATGCAGACCTGGATGGAGATGAGCGGCAAAGGAATGGATGCTTTTCAAGGGCTTATGGGCGCGGCAATGGCGGGTTCTGCGTCTTCATCATCCAAAAAGAAATAACCTGTCACCATGGCTGCTACTGAAAGTGATACGATTTACGCAAAGGCGAGTGGCGTTGGTAGAGCGGGTATTGCCGTATACCGATTATCAGGACCCGCAGTGAAAGCTGTTTGTGAGGCACTTATTGGCGGTCAAGTCAAACCACGTAAAGCGTTGCTCCGAAAAATAAGCGATAGTATGACTGGCCATACCATTGATCATGGCATTGTCATATTTTTTAACGGACCCAATAGTTTTACTGGAGAAGATGTCGTTGAATTTCATCTTCATGGTGGGCTTGGAATTGAGAATGCTCTTTATAAAGCGCTAGCGGCCCATAAATGTCGTCCAGCCGACGCAGGCGAATTCACGAAACGTGGCCTGATAAATGGGAAGTTTGATTTAACCCAGATCGAAGGGCTTGCTGATCTTCTCGATGCGGAGACTGAAGAACAGCATCGACAAGCGGTAGAGCAGCATAATGGATCAATTTCTCGAAAAGCCGATCTATGGAAAAACGCTCTGATTTCTGCATTAGCTCCCTTGGAGTCGGCTATTGATTTCGCCGATGAAGAGGATGTCCCCCAAGAAATTCAGGAAGTTGCTAAGCCGATTATTGAAAAGCTCATAACTGATTTGCGTGTCCATTCGCAGGATGCCGAGAGGGCAGAAACACTGCGTTCCGGTCTGAAGGTTGCCATCATTGGAGCGCCAAATGCCGGTAAATCATCACTTCTTAATGCTCTTGCCGTTGCTGAAAAGGCAATAGTGTCAGAAATTCCCGGGACCACACGCGATATAGTTGAGGCACGTATTAATATCTGCGGCGTGCCTGTCACGCTATTCGATACAGCTGGGCTGAGGGGCGAGAGCAATGATCCCATTGAAGTAAAAGGAATGGGGTTGGCGCGGTCTAAGGCTCAAGAAGCTCATTTGCGCATTCTTGTTGTAGATCCGTTCACTGAAAGAAGTGTTCCACGTGAAACAAGGTTACTTTTGAAGCCTGGCGATATTGTTCTGTTGAATAAGAATGATTTGGGGGACGTTGAAAAAGACAGTTTATGGCACCATCAGGACAAGGATGAATTTTTGGTGTTGTCGATCTCAGTCAATAAAGGAGACGGGCTTGACCAATTATTGGCAAGTTTGAAGCGCCGGACATCTGACTTAGCCATTCCAGAGGCAGACGCACCCTTGACAAGAGATCGCCATGTTCGTGCAGTCAACGCAGCGACAGACCATCTTCAAACAGCATTGCGTAGGATCCAGGGTGATGCGGAACTTGCTGCAGAAGATCTTCGACTAGCGTCTAGAGCGCTTAGTCGAATTACGGGGGATGTGGACGTTGAGGACATTCTTGGCGAGATATTCTCAAGCTTTTGTATTGGAAAATAGGAATATCCGGCGGTTGCCAATAGTTCCAATACTATTTTCATTACTGTGTCTCACACACCGTCTTCGCACAAATGTTTCACGTGAAACCGTGTCGCGGGTTAAATACTGATTTTCTTTATCGCGCTGGTTTCGTTCCCCCGGTCTAATCTTTATACCCACACCCCATGGAACCTGTTGCAACTCAATATGATGTTATTGTTATCGGTGGAGGGCATGCTGGCTGTGAAGCAGCAGCCGCATCGGCACGAATGGGCGCCACAACTGCACTTATTACGCATAACCGACAAACCATTGGAGAGATGTCATGCAATCCCGCGATCGGTGGACTTGGGAAGGGCCACCTCGTTAGAGAGATCGATGCTCTTGATGGTTTGATGGGGCGTGTTATCGATCAGTCGGGAATCCAGTTTCGGATGCTTAATCGCTCAAAGGGACCAGCCGTGCGCGGTCCGCGTGCCCAAGCCGATCGGGCGCTCTACCGCAAGCATATGCAATTGGCGATCGCGGCACAGCCTAATTTGACTATTATTGAAGCGGGAGTTTGTGACCTTATTGTTTCACGTGAAATAGTAAAAGGTGTGATTACGGAAGCTGGCGAAGAATATACGGCCGGTGCCGTGGTGCTAACAGCGGGAACATTTTTAAAGGGCATTATTCATATCGGGGATCAGCGCATCCCTGCAGGCCGCGCCACAAGTAACAACAACAAACCGAATGCCGCGAATGGTGTTGAGCCGCCGGCTTTAGGTCTGTCTGAACGACTTTATTCGTCGGGTTTCAAGCTTGGTCGATTGAAAACCGGTACGCCAGCGCGTTTAGACGGCCGCACGATTAACTGGGATATCTTAGAATCCCAACCTGCTGATGATAAGCCAATACCCTTCTCTTTTTTGACGGACACCATTCAGGTGCCACAAATAGCTTGCGGGCTGACCCACACGAACGCTGGGACCCACAAAATTATTGAAGATAATATTCAATCATCAGCCGTTTACAGCGGCGGTATTTCAGGCAAAGGCCCCCGATATTGTCCATCGATTGAAGATAAAGTGGTCCGTTTTGCCGAGAAGCAAGCGCATCAAATCTTCCTCGAACCGGAAGGGCTTGATGATTATACTGTCTATCCAAATGGTATTTCGACGTCTTTGCCGCAATCCGTTCAGGCAGCTTTTCTATCCACTATCAAGGGATTGGAGAGCGCGAAAATACTTAGGCATGGCTATGCCATTGAATATGATTATGTGGACCCGCGCTCTTTGTTATCGAGCTTGGAAACAAAGACGATTAAACGTCTATATTTGGCGGGCCAGATCAATGGCACAACTGGATACGAGGAGGCAGGAGCGCAAGGGCTAATCGCAGGGGCCAACGCAGCGATGCGTGCAGGCGCCCAAGGGGCAGAATACGATCCTTTTGTTGTTGATCGATCGGAGGGATACATCGGCGTTATGATCGATGACTTGACGTCACGAGGCGTGACCGAGCCCTATCGAATGTTTACGAGCCGTGCAGAGTATCGATTAACGCTTCGAGCGGATAATGCTGATCAGCGTCTAACGCCTAAAGGCTTATCACGTGGTCTTGTGGGTGAAGAGCGTGCCCAAATGTTTCACGTGAAACAAGAAGAACTCTCCACGGCACGGGAATTCGCGCGCGAAACAGCGTTAACACCGACACAAGCCTCTAAGCGCGGCCTTAAGCTCAATCAGGATGGACGTCGGCGATCGGTCATTGATCTACTCTCGCTTCCTAATGTCGATTATTCAGATCTCGTGGCTATATGGCCGCGTCTCGGCACGTTTTCTGCGGATATCCAAGAACAGCTCCAAATAGAAGCTTTGTACTCTGGGTATCTAGATCGGCAACAAGCAGACATTACAGCGTTCAAGAAGGACGAATCCTTAAGAATTCCAAACAATATGCCCTATCAGGAGATCAAAGGGCTATCGAACGAAGTTCGCCAAAGGCTAATTGATTCACGTCCAGAAACCTTGGGACAAGCGGGACGAATTGAAGGGGTAACGCCAGCGGCACTGGCGGTGCTTCTCGCTTGGATCAAAAAAGGCCGATCGGTCAAAAACGCCTCATGACAACAGAATATGGCCCTGAAGAATTCGCGCGTGAATTCCATGTTTCACGTGAAACAATGGCGCGTCTTTGTGCTTATGATGCTGTGCTTCTCGACTGGACAGCCCGAATTAATTTGATTTCGAAATCAACGCTTGCCTCCCGATGGGAGCGCCATTATCGCGATTCCGCGCAACTCAACCCCCTTCTACCAGACGGCGCAACCAGTTTGCTCGATATTGGTAGTGGTGCAGGTTTTCCAGGATTGGTGCTAGCAGCAATGAATGTTGGGAAGCTGTCTGATATAAAATTAGTGGACTCGATAAGAAAAAAGACCACTTTCCTTTGTGAAGCGCGCAACGCAATGGACCTGCCATCGACCGAAATCATTAATGGGCGAAGTGAGAGCCTTGATCTGTCACCGCCAGATGTGGTCACGGCCCGTGCTGTTGCGGCATTGCCCAAGTTATTTGATATGATTCAAAACGTGGTAGGGCCGAACACCGTTTGTTTACTGCCGAAAGGACAACATGTTGGGGACGAGTTGACGGCAGCTACCAAATCTTGGCACATGACTGTGGAACAATATCCGAGTATTACCGCGAGCGAATCAGGCATCCTGGCCGTTCGAAATCTTCGTCGGCGCCACTGAGACTAATGCCGCCATAGCAGGACAAAAAAATCATGGCTGATCGATCGCCGCGTATCCTGTCCATTGCAAACCAAAAAGGCGGCGTTGGCAAAACGACAACAGCTATTAATCTCGCCACGGCTCTTGCCGCCGTTGGTGAAAAAGTTCTGTTGATTGACCTTGACCCGCAAGGAAACGCATCCACGGGACTGGGGATCGCACCGCAAGAGCGAGACATCACGACATATGACGTTTTAATGGGTGAGTATCGTTTGGATGCAGCAACCATCGAAACAGAAATACCAGGTCTCTCAATTGCGCCAGCTGGCGTCGACCTTTCTGGCGCAGAAGCAGAGCTCATACGTGCTGATCGTCGTCATTTTAGGTTAGCGGACGCAATTTCCGAAAGTGATCTCACCGGTACAAGCTATATTCTCATAGACTGTCCGCCATCACTCAGCCTACTGACGATAAATGCATTGGCGTCTTCTGATGCTGTCATGATCCCATTGCAATGCGAGTTTTTCGCCCTTGAAGGCCTTAGCCAAATACTTCGTACGATCGAGACAATCAGGGAACGGATAAACTCAACCCTCACCCTTCAAGGCGTGGTGCTTACAATGCATGATCGGCGCAATCGCTTATCGATTCAGGTTGAGGAAGATGTGCGAAGCCACCTCAAAGATAAAGTATATAATACGGTTATACCTCGAAATGTACGGGTTTCCGAAGCGCCATCCCATGGAAAGCCAGCACTTTTATATGACCTCAAATGCGCTGGCAGTCGTGCTTATGTGAAGCTCGCGAGCGAAGTTATTGAGCGAGAGAAAGAGGCTCGACAAGCCGCTTAGAAATCAATGAACGTCCCAGAGAAAAACAAAGGATAAAAAATGGCATCGGCGGCAAAAAAGCGAAAGAACGCGGGTTCGGGTCGTGGTCTCGGGCGTGGTCTCGGACGGGGCCTCGATGCGTTACTCGGTGACGTGCCCGCGGCGGAGCCTGTGGGGCCTGTGGGGCAAGGTGCAGACAACGGGGGGTCAGAGGCCGAAGCGCCGACGAGATTTCGTTCGAAACAAAAAGACACGGCGAAACAAAAAGACACGGCGAAACAAACCCCTGGTACTGACAATACTGCAAAAGCAGAGATGAGCGATGGCTCACAAGTGTTGCCAATAGAATATTTATCACCAGACCCTCATCAGCCAAGACGGTTGTTCAATGAGGATGCCCTAGAAGAATTAGCATCTTCAATTGCTTCAAAAGGGGTATTGCAGCCAATCCTCGTGCGGCCGCGGGGCCAACATCAATTTGAAATTGTGGCGGGAGAACGGCGTTGGCGCGCTGCTCAAAAAGCGCGTTTGCACGAAGTTCCTGTCATTATTCGTCAACTTTCTGATGATGAAGCAGCGGAAATTGCCCTGATAGAGAATGTTCAGCGGGTGGACTTAAACCCTGTTGAGGAAGCGCAAGCGTATCAACGGTTGTCAGACCATTATGGACGGACGCAAGACCAGATCGCGAAGGCGGTTGGAAAATCGCGCAGCCATATTGCCAACATTATGCGGTTGCTGTCATTGCCTGAAAAAAGCCTCGACGCCGTTCGGTTAGGCGATATTTCCATGGGGCATGCTAGGGCCCTTTTAGCGACTGACGACCCGGACGCCGCGTTGGTTCTCGTTCAAAAAGAAAATTTATCCGTACGCGAAACAGAGCAATTATCCAAAAAAATCAGTACCCCAACTGATAACAGCGCAATTGGCGATAAAGCAAAGAAATCTGCGGCTAAAGATGCTGATACGCGTGCTCTGGAAAATGATCTAGCGGCGGCTCTGGGGTTAGAAGTATCGATTGACCATTCCAAAAAGGGCTCAGGGTGCGTTCATATCAATTACCTGACATTGGAACAACTCGACGAAGTCTGTCGTAGGCTGATGGGTACAAGCATCTAGAGCCGTTTGCATTCAAGCTGATTCAGAAAACGGCACTAGAGTCTCGTTGGAGCCTGTTGCGAACCGCAAAACCGGTGATCCACTTTTGCTGCAACAGGCTCGAAAGCGCTTCGCGGATAACCGCACACACTTATCCGCGAAACGGATTTAAAGCAGTTCCAAGCCAAGTGTGTGCGGTTGGCGTTAAGGAAATGCGTAAAATCAACAACTTAAAGCGTCGTCCCGATTCCAATTGAAGTGTCGACGCTTTAGAGTGCTTTGCGCTCACCCAATTTGGCAATCATAAAAGCAGCGCGCTCAATGATTTCCTGCTGTGGTGCGCCGGTTGTCTTTGCTTTGAGTTCTGTCTCAACGAGGATTGCGTGAGCGTGTTCAAGCTGAGAAAGGGGCCAACGGCTCAGGCGGTTCGCGAAAGCCTTTTGCTCTTTGTAAAATATAGGAGGGCGTAGCCGTTTCATCGCGTCGCCGGGTGATGCCCCCTTCGAAATCGACTGCTGCGCCGCTTGCAATCTTGCTAAGCTACGTTGCAGTGCGCGCAACAAGCCAATAGCGCTTCCGCCAGCAGTTTTTGATCGATATAAATTAATCGCAAGCTCTTTTAAGTTTCCATCCGTCGCAGCGTTGGCAACGGAATCCATGGCGTCACTAATCGTATCAACGAGGCAGTGTGAAACGGTATCGATGGTGATTTCTGATTTGCTGTCGTTCGGCCGCGTTTCTTTGGGGCCCGCGAATAAAATGAGTTTGTCTAACTCGGCCCGCGTAATACCTCTATCCTCGCCAAGAAGCGAAATCGTAAGATCTAAAGCGTCCTGCGTAAAATGCAGCCCTTCATGAGCAGCCATTTGTTGAGCAAGGGCGCGTACATCATCGGCCCCATCTTCATAGCACGGTATTGTCGTTGCTTTCTCCGCACCTTCAAATAATTTTCGGAGCTTGGAGTTTTTCGAAAGGTCGCCCGCTTCTATAAGAATAAGAGCATTTGGCTTAATTATCCCATTATCAAGGTCATTGATGAGTGATTTTGCAGAACTTGTCGCCCCATCACCAACCGTCCGTAAGCGGATAACTCTCTTGCCGCCTGAAAATGACAGGGCCGTTGCCTCATCATATAAACGGGTAGGGTCTGTCTTAAGATCGGCATCGGCGAGTTCAATGTAATTGAAAGGGTCTTTTAGGTCGGCAACAATATTTTTTGCGAGAAGTGTCGCCCTTTCGCGAACAAGACCCGAATCGGGACCATACAAAAGCACTGCTTCTTTAGAAGGGTCGGGTTTATTCAAAAACGCATTGATGGCCCGGCCTTTAAGAGCAGTCATCACACGAACCAATTTTGTTGACAGAACAGGCCATTATTCCATGGGCTGAGGTTGGATGGTATCATTGGTGTCGCCAAAAGAACCATCAATATAATCGATACCGCTTACCCCTTGGGGATCGCTTTCAAAATACCCTTCTTCGATATTGTTATCTTCGAAATCTAAAGGCTTATCGTTGGAATTGTCTTCCGTCTCGCCCGTTTGCGGAAGCGGTTTGCCGAGCTCTAAAAGAATTTTTCGTTCGAGCAAGTTGACTAAGGTATTCGCCGCTTTTCGACGCGCATCTCGCTCTGCTGCAAGGGTTGCATATTGTGAATTCACCACATTAAATGAAGCATTTGCCCGAGATGACCCCGAAATTACCCGTCCCGTTTCGCGATCTGTCAGTTTGTATTCACCGATCAATCGATAATTAAAACGTGTAACCGATGCATCGAGCTGGATCCCGAGCCTCGCTGCTGCTTCTTCGGTCTTGATGACTAAATCATATTTTGCCGAACCAGCTCCGACTGCTGTTCTGTAACGAAGCGCCTCTGTAACTGATGTAACAGCATTTCTGTCTCCAAAAACATTCTGCAAGTTCACATCGGCAAGACTTTGTGTCCCATCTGCCCCATCGACGGCATATAAAGGTTTAAACCCACAACCGGTCAAAAAGAGAGGTGAAAAGACAAGAAGAATGACACCGATCAAACGAAACCATTCCGATCCCATTTGGTGGCGTGGCCTTTTTTCCATTTGACTAACCATGACGCCCATAGTGACTTTACGCCCCCTAAAGCGCCTCCTTTTCAATTGGAATCGGAACGGCGCTTTAGATTGTCGATTTCACGCATTTCCTTCACGCCAACCGCACACACTTGGCTTGAAAATGCTTTAATTGGCAACAATATTCACGATCTTGCCGGGTACAACAATCACTTTTCTGACGGTAACAGTTTCTAAGTGCTTTTTGATGGTTGAGTCATGAAGGGCGATAGCTTCGATTTCCTCTCGTTTTGCATCGGTTGGTATCGAAACAGCTGACCGTTTCTTTCCATTAATCTGTACACCTATTGTAATACGATCAGACTTCAATAGGTCGGCATCGGCTTTTGGCCAAGGCGAGCGAGAGATAAAATCCTTTCCTCCGATGTGCGACCAACACTCTTCTGCTAGATGAGGTGTAAAGGGCGCGAGTAATCGCGTCAGTGCACTAAGGGCCTCGGCCCTAGCCCAAGGATGCACGTCCTTTGACTTTCTAATCGTGCCAACAAATTCGTACAGTCTTGCAATCGCTTTGTTAAAGCGAAAACCTTCGATGTCACCAGTAACAGCCGCGATCGCGCTGTGTGTTGCCCGACGTAAAGATACGCTTTGGTCATCGAGATCGCCCGGATGTGCTTTTTTCAAGAGAGTAACAGAGCAGTCTTCCGCGTACTGGTCGATAGTCTCCCAAACCCGATTGATCAATTTCCACGCGCCAGCAACGCCAGAATCTGTCCATTCCACATCGCGTTCCGGCGGTGAGTCAGACAACATGAACCACCGCGCCGCGTCGGCGCCATAGGTTCCGGCAATTTCTTCCGGCGACACCACATTCTTTTTTGATTTGGACATTTTTTCGATTGGTCCGATCGTCAACGCCGCTTTCGTGTCCGCATGTCGCGCCATGCCATCTTCGAAGATAACATCTTCTGGCAAAATCCAATTCCCTTTTTCATCTTTATAAGTTGCATGTGTGACCATGCCTTGGGTGAATAGATTTGCAAATGGTTCGTCTACACAGAGCCAATCAGTGTCATGCATGGCCCTGGTGAAGAAACGCGAATAAAGCAAATGTAAAATTGCATGTTCAATACCGCCAATATATTGATCTACTGGGAGCCAATAATCAGCGTCTTCTTTGTCGACGGGCTTGTCATCGCGAGCAGCGGCAAACCGAGCAAAATACCAACTTGAATCAACAAAAGTATCGAAGGTATCGGTTTCACGCTGCGCCGGGCCGCCGCATTGCGGGCAGGTAACATTTCGCCAGTTATCGGCGCGATCGAGCGGGTTTCCTGGTATCTGGAACGCTTCTGCCGGAACATCTGGTAATTCAATCGGTAGGTCTTTTTCGTCGACCGGCACAACACCGCATTTCTCGCAATGAATGGCGGGGATTGGGCATCCCCAATAGCGTTGACGAGAAACACCCCAATCCCTCAGACGGTAATTTGTTGTCGCTTTTCCGGCGTCGATCGCTTCAATCTTTTCAATGGCGGTTTTGATACCCTCTTCAACGCTTAGGCCATCCAGGAAGTCTGAATTGAACAGCCGTCCAGGCCCGACATAAGCCTCATCGGTGACCACCACCTCGTTTGGGTCTTTATTGGGCGGTAAAACAACGGGTCGAACGGCAAGGTTATATTTGCGCGCAAAATCGAGGTCGCGTTGATCATGTGCGGGGCAACCAAATATAGCGCCGGTCCCGTACTGCATGAGGACAAAATTTGCGATGTATACGGGCAATTTGATATTTTCATCAAACGGATGGATCACGTCGAGTGGGAGGCGTGCGCCTTTTTTTTCTGCTTTCTCGATTGCCTCTTCTGACGTTCCAATGTTCTGGCATTCCGCTCGAAATTCCGCGATGCCGGGGTCGTTTTCACTATATTCAAGGGAGATCGGATGATCGGGTGACAACGCAATAAATGATGCACCAAAAAGTGTGTCTGGCCGTGTTGTATAAACTTCTATGCCGGATGCATCGGTGATCGGCGCACCGTTGGTCGACGCATTGTTTATCGCCGTCTCATTGTCAGCAAAATCAAAGGTCATTGTAAGGCCTTTAGATTTTCCAATCCAATTTCTCTGCATCAAGCGAACATTTTCTGGCCATCCGTCAAGACGTCCATCATCGAGCGCACCCAACAAGTCTTCTGCTTTCTCGGTGATTTTTAGGAACCACTGTGAGAGGGTGCGTCGCTCAACGGTTGCACCAGAGCGCCATCCCTTACCGTCGATGACCTGTTCATTCGCCAGTACAGTTTGGTCGACAGGATCCCAGTTTACAGCGCTTTCTCGGCGTTCGACCAAGCCAGCGCGCCAAAAATCTAGAAACAACTTTTGTTGATGGCGATAGTAGGAGGGGTCACATGTTGCAAATTCTCTAGTCCAATCAATTGACAGACCGATGGCTTTTAACTGATCGCGCATGGCCGCGATATTGTCATAGGTCCATTCAGCAGGATGACGCCCTGTTTGCATAGCAGCATTTTCGGCGGGCATGCCAAAAGCATCCCATCCCATGGGATGCAAAACATTATAACCGCAAGCAATCTTGTAGCGCGCAATCACGTCACCCATAGCGTAGTTGCGGATATGCCCGATATGAATTCGCCCCGATGGATACGGGAACATTTCCAGCACATAATATTTGGGTTTTTCGCGATCAGTGCTCGTGCGGTAGAGATCTTCCTCTGCCCAGCGCGCCTGCCATCTTGGCTCTACATCTTTAGGGTTATATCGTGACATGAATTAAGAATGACCAACTGATAAGGGTGTGTACAAACAAATTGACCATGCCAATTTTTAGGCACGAAAACAGGTCAACGCTTTGCGTATTAGTAATGGCATAGATTTCGCCCGCTTGTCACAGGCGAACGCGTAAAAATACACTAATCATCAAACCGATTCAGACGAAGTTCGCGAGCCCTTGTCAGGATCGCATTCTCGATTTCTCGTCCGGTGGCAGGATTTGTTGCTGCATCAATCCATTTTCCATCAGGATTTTGCAATTGGCGAAATACCGCCACTCGAAGGGCATCCGCCCTCAAAGCGCTATCCAATATATAGACGGTTACTTTGAATTGCTCTTGCGGACTTTCTGGATTCGCATACCAATCGGTGATGATAAGACCAGCAATGGGATCTGCCGAAAAAACTGGAAGAAAATCCAATGTCTCTAGTGATGCGGCCCAGAGGTAGCGATTTACAGTAGCCGCCTGGCCGCCTTTATCGCCGAAATTGATCGTTGCGAGGCCGAGATTACGGTCATCCGATTTGTTACTACTCGAACAAGCGCTCGTCATCAAAACCAACGTTGATAGGATTAAAGTATTGAAAAGATTTGTTTTTTTCATAAAAGCGAAATCAGCTCTCGTAAACTCAACCTGTGCGTGACTTTCCTACCACAAGATCAGGATTAGACAACTGTCTGGGTGTCGTGTTCTTGACCGGTGCGGTTGGGCTCATTTATTCTAACAGCCGCTATGCTGTTTTGGTTGAGTGAGCTCAACCGAACGCTTTTGCGTTAGTTGCCCCGGCTGATTACCGTTCCGTGTAAATCGGTTTGGTTGTGTGTGATCTGATATTGTTGCGAGGAGAAAAATGGCGAATTGGCGTGGTATCAACGTCAATATCGCGTCGCTCTGTGTTGGGGCGGCGATAGTCACGCTCGCATTCTTTTCTCACTCAGAAACGGCAAATGCTGCCGACCCCATTGATATCGATGTATCTGGACGGGCAAGTATTGTTGCCGGTGTTTCAGATGGTGATGGAAAAGCTGATGCAGATGCCGAGATCACCGTTAAGGGATCGACGGTACTTGATAGCGGCGTTGAGATTGGCGCTGTGCTGGAAGGCCGTTTAGACGGGCAGCAGCCTCGGCAATATTTCGCCGGGGGCCGCTATTCTGGTTTGCGTATCGGTGGACCAAGAGGGGTTGGTCCGTTGACCAGCGATGCTTATCTCCAAGGCGCTTACGCCTTCGCGCGCGGTGGTTTCGGTCGTTTCAGTATTGGCCGTGAGCAAGGCGTTGCACGGTCATTGGCCGTTACCGCGCCAACCATTTTTCAGTCGTTCAATGTTAATGATTGGCGTACGGACCTCTCTGGATTGAACGATATTCATACGGTCAATGATTTCTCCGGATACGCAACAAAATTCAGTTATATGCCGCCCGCAAATTTATTAGGTGGTGCTATTGGAAGCCTCCGTTTAGGCGTTTCTTACAGCCCAAGCCTGATTGATTGCGGCGAACGTTTGTGCGCGCCGTCGGATCGTTTTGGCCTTTCTCCGGATGCATTGTTATTAAGTGATGTTTCAAACTGGTCTGATGTCGTCGAGGCGGCGGCGTATTATCAGAAATCCGTGAAATTTGGTGGGCCTGACCGACTTTTATTAGGTTTTGGCGCCAGTTTTGTTACCGCTGAAGAGAATGCTCTTGTTACAGAACCAATCTTTTCAGATTATCAAGCGATTTCGCTTGGTCTGAATTTGGGCTACCGCGGTGTGACCCTTGGTGGATCTGTGAAGACAACCAATGCTGGATTTAACCAAGGCGGTGAGGACAATTATTTGGCATTTGACGCTGGGGTCACTTTTAAAACCGGCGAAGAAAAGGGTGATTGGGGTTTTATGCTCGGTTATGGTCGATCTGAAGCGGATCTCATCGGACCGACCATTTTAGATCAACTCTTATTTCAGGATACGCAATCGGCTCAAGCTGGTGTTACTTATTATTTAGGACGCGGCATCGCGATTGGTGCGGCAGCTCAATTCGTTGAGGCGACAAAGCCATTACCAACGGGACGCGATGGAGAAGCGGCTTCTGTCGTTATTGAAAGTTCAATTAAATTTTAATTATTTCGGTTTTGAAAAGTGAAAATACTCGGTTTCTGTGCGCCAGCGGCGACTGAGGGGATAGGAAAAGGGTGAGACACTTTGTGTCTCACCCTTTTTCATTTGTGTGTGAATCACGAACGCCGCTGTGTTTCACTTGGAATCACTGAACAGCTTTAAGCTTATGATTTTGCGCATTTCCTAGAGCTTTTCGCATTCCGATGGAATCGGAATGCGGCTCTAAGTCTTTGTTTTGTCGGTCGAACAATTGTTCGACCTAAAGCGCCTCCGTTTCAATTGGAGTCAGAACGGCGCTTTAAGTTGTTGATTTTACGTATTTCCTTAACGCCAACCGCACACACTTATCCGCGCAGTGCTCTAGCCTGTAGACCAATACCCACGTAAGTCACCACTTGGGAGCCAGTTGAGCTGGAAATACTTTTGCCAACTGATCGGATGATGGTTTAC
The DNA here is from genome assembly GCA_039025235.1 of Pseudomonadota bacterium. Classification (GTDB taxonomy): domain Bacteria; phylum Pseudomonadota; class Alphaproteobacteria; order Caulobacterales; family Parvularculaceae; genus MED-G105. The sequence goes on along the minus strand of JBCCOS010000007.1, from coordinate 128,393 downwards.
GGAGCAAACGCACCAATAGCCGCAATGCCGCTGAAACCGCCGTTCTTAAGTAAAGCTGCGGTATTTGGATTGATGCCTCCGAGGGCGTAGACGGGAAGACTTGTTTTTTCGGCAAGCGTCGCCGCTTTTTTCACGCCGAGCCATTGGCCATTCAAATGGCTCTGGGTTTCAAAGATAGGAGATAGGAATACGCCATCGATACCTGATATTTCAGCAGCTTTCAGTTCGCGCAAAGAGTGGCAGGCCGCCGTTGTGATCCCAACCGTCGTTTTGGCTTTGGACAAAAGAAAAGATGGCCAATGAACACCATCCGCATTTAACGTCTTAGCAAGGTGTTCGTCACCAGCCACTAAGAATGGAATCTTCCGACTAGCGCAAAGCGCCCTTAACGCGCGTCCATGTCGTTCCCTGCTGGGGCACGTATAATCCCTGTACACAACCACGCTTCGTTTTCTCAGACAGCGGATTACAAGATCCGGACGATCAATTCGTCGTTTATCTGTGAAAAAGGCCAAATCAAACGGACCACTAGGTTTGGTGTTCGAGGCCACCTGTTCGGCAATATGGTTGAGATTCGCAGCGCGAGTTCTATATCCAATAAAATTCAACGTCATGGTGGTCCAAACGATGTCATCTAACGAAGCAATCAATGGTTCCGTTAATCCAGCTGAAAATCTAGCTAAGATTAAAGAAAAAATCTCGGAGGCATTGAAGGAGGCTGGAAAACCCGATCGTTCTGTTGAAATCGTAGCCGTATCGAAAAAGCATAGCGTTCAGACTATTGAACCCGCCCTTCGTGCGGGCCACAGGATTTTTGGGGAAAATAGAGTGCAAGAAGCAATGGCAAAATGGCCTGAACTACGCGCTCGGTTTAGTGATATTACGCTTCATTTGATCGGCCCGCTTCAGTCAAATAAGGCATCCGATGCCGTTGCTTTTTTTGATGTGATCGAAACGATTGACCGGCGGAAAATCGCCAAAGCAATAGCGAATGAAATCGATCGGCAAGGAAAGCAACCGCGCCTTCTGGTTCAAGTAAATATTGGGGAAGAACCACAAAAGTCAGGCATTCCTCCTAAAGAGACGGATGCGTTTATCAAATCCTGCCGAGACGAGTTCAACCTCCCAATTGAAGGCCTTATGTGCATTCCGCCAGCAAGCGATCCGCCCGCCCCTTATTTTGCCCTTTTAAAGAAACTTTGCGATGACAATGGCTTAAATATGGTCAGCATGGGAATGACCCAGGACTATGTGATCGGCGCCCAATTAGGGGCGACCCATCTCCGAATCGGGTCTGGGGTTTTTGGACCGCGGCCAACTTAAAGCATTTCCAAGCCAAGTGTGTGCGGTTGGCGTTAAGGAAATGCGTAACATCAACAGCTTAAAGCGCCCTTTTGATTCCAATTGAAACGGAGGCGCTTTAGACTGAATTAAATCGATTTTGACGCAAGGGTTGCGCGAAAAAGCGGTTAAAAACGCGTAATTTGGGTGCCGAACGATACATTCATCTGGTAACGGGCCATTGTTAGCTGGAAATTTCTATTTCCGTTGCGCTGACAACGAGTTATGTCAATGCTGGATGACTTTCGTCAGGCGGAGAAAAATATGTCGCGCGCAAAACGTATATTGCTAGTGGATGATGATGACCTTTTGCGGGATACGCTAATAGAACAGTTTTCCTTGCACGATGACTTTGCCGTTGAGCCCTACGCCACGGCGGGGTCAGCAATTTCAGCGGTGAAAGACGAAGCGCATATTGATCTTGTGCTTCTAGATGTCGGTTTGCCTGATATTGATGGGCGTGAAGCCTGCCAAATGATGCGGAAGAATGGCTTTAAATCGCCAATTATTATGCTCACCGGTGCTGATAGTGATGCTGATCAAGTGCTTGGATTAAATTCCGGCGCGAATGACTATGTCACGAAGCCTTTCAAGTTTGCTGTGCTTCTAGCGCGGGTGAGGGCGCATTTGCGCAGCCATGAGCAAAGTGAAGACGCAGTATTCAAAGTCGGACCTTATGAATTCCGGCCGTCGGTCAAAATGCTCGTGACCGCAGACGAGAAAAAAATACGATTGACCGAGAAAGAAACATCGATCTTGAAGTTTCTATTTAGAGCCGGCGGCAAGCCCGTTACCCGCGACATCCTCTTAGATGAGGTATGGGGTTATAATTCTGGCGTAACGACACATACCCTTGAAACTCATGTTTACCGTTTACGCCAAAAAATCGAGCCCGATCCATCGAATGTATCGATCCTTCTAACGGACTCGGGTGGTTATCGACTTGCGTTTTAATTCTTGGTTTTTATGCATCTCCGGGCTAACGGGCCGGAAGCCACTTAAGTAATCGCTTGAGCGGCAAATGCTTTGGCTTGGAAAATTTCCGATGAGATCACCAATCGATTTCGCTTCCATCATAAGCGAAAAACCCGCCTGTGTCCTTTGTGGTGAGATTATCTAGAACTGATAGCATTTGCTGAGCGGCTTCATCCGCACGCGCTGTAAAACGTCCTTTTGCATGATCACGCGTCAGCATCGTTTCTACTGTACCCGGATGAAGAGCAACGACAATACTTTCTTTATGACTACGCCCGAACTCTACCGATGCACAACGGATAATTTGATTAAGGGCCGCTTTTGATGACCGATAGCTCATCCAGCCGCCAAGTCGGTTATCACCGATCGAGCCAACGCGTGCCGACAAGGCTGCAAACACACAGCGTCGGTTCGTCGCCAAAAGAGATTTGAAGTGTTTAATGACTAAAGCGGGGCCGAAGGCGTTTACGGCAAATGTCTCTGCGATGATGTCTGGCGAGATAGCAGCGAACGACTTTTCGGGCCCATGCTTTTTGGGTGCTAAAATACCTGTGGCAACGATGACCAGGTCAAGTTTTTGCCCATTGAGCGTACCGCATATTTGTTCGGCACGGGCTGCAACCTGGTTTTCATCGGTAATATCGAAATTCGTTTGTGATCGACTTTCCCGAATGACGTTTTTATAATCACTACGCTGATGGAGTTCGTCTGCTATGGCCGAACCAATTCCACCACTCGCACCCACGATCAGAGCATTCTTGCTTAAATCTTTAATATCAGTCATGCACACCATACGGGACATCGCGCCACTAGGATCAACGTTTTCAAAGCGCAGGGCGAAATATCGGATCTATGATGCAGCCTTCGTTTTACCCGCTGAAAGTGCGGCTAATATCGCGTCTCGGCGGCCGTCATGGGTGACGCTTCCGCGGTCTAGAACAATTATTCTGTCAACCAGCTCAAGGAGCCGCAATCTGTGTGTGCTAACGATGAGAGTTTTATTTCGGATATGGTCACGCAACGCCGTAATCACCTGCGCTTCTGCTGTGTGATCCATGAGCGATGTTGGTTCATCGAGTAATAAAATATCTCGTTGCTTGAGTAACGCTCGTGATAAACCGACCGCCTGTCGTTCACCCGCAGAAAGATACTCTCCACGCGGACCAACTTCCATACTATACCCGTTAGGGTGCAGCTTCGCAAACCGGTCTACCCCCGAAATTTTATTGGCTTGAATAAATGACTCACTATCAAAATCCTCAGTGCCAAGGAGAATATTATCCTGTAGTGTTTGGTTAAACAGAACGGTTTCTTGGGGCATCAATGAAATATATTGGCGTAATCGCCCTGTTGAATACTGGCGAGAGTCCGCATGGTCAAATAATAGGACACCATCTGTTGGGTGGTAGAGTTTTGGCAATAGATGAAGAAAGGTGCTTTTTCCGCTGCCGTTCTTACCGATTAGACCGATTTTTTCGCCAGGATTGATATCCAAACTGATGTTTTTGAGGGCCGATACACCACTACTTTCATGGCGATACGACACGGCGCGAAAACTAATCGCTCCCTTGAAGGTCGTTGCCTTCCCATAGGATGCTGAAGACCGATTATTTTCAGTTTCTTCCGGCTCTCGCAACAATTCTGCAGCGCCGTTGAGGAGATCGCGCAACGTCCATAATCGACAAAACTGATCGACCAAATGGCTGATCGGCATAACGGCCCGGCCAACCAATATTGTCGTTGCAGCAAGGCTCCCGATAGACATAAGGCCGGCGTCTATTCGAATGACCCCTAAAACCAAAGAGCCAACCACCGTTGCTTGCACGATCACGCCTGCAGCTTGTGTGGCAAATCGGCTCCGTTGACGTGCATGGTGTCCCTTAAGGCCCGTGGCGCCCGCAATTCTTTCATATCGTTTTAACAAAGAATGTTCGGCGCCTGTTGCCTTTACCGCCGTTAGACACTCAAAGGTTTCAGAGACCTGATTTGACCCTGCGCTGCGGAGAGCCATCGCTTGCTTGGCATGAGACTTTGATGACCATGCACCATAAAAAACAGCACCAGCAACGCAGAATAACCCAATGATTGGCACAATGACGATACCGCCGCCTATAAAAGCGATTAAGCTCAGTATAAAAAACGCAAGCAGGCTATCGGAAATGACCGATATCATGAATTCTGGCGTCATGAGACAAATGGATTCAATCTCTTGCGCGACGCTATTAATGGTTGCCGCACTCTTCGGTCGGCGTGGAAGGGCGATAAATAGAAGTCGCCTGTAAAGAGTTGTTTGAAGGCGACGAGACACTTTAAGGCCAATCGCGTCAGTAAATTTGAGCTTTGCGTATCGTATTCCGAGGTCGGCTCCCAAAATAATGAGCACCCCTAGTGTTAGGCTTATGAGGCTCTCAAAAGCAGTATGCGGAATAACACGGTCATAGACAGACATGATGAAAAGCGGTAGGGCAATAAGAAACAGATTGCTTAACAAGCTAGCAGTTAAGAGCTGGATCATCTCCCGTCTGTTAAGTCGCCAAATACTCTGCACCAGCCAGTGCATCATATCTAGTTGCGGTTTTTGTGTCGCTGGATCAGAGTCTTTTGACTGATGCGCAGCGACGTCACCGACCGATGCTGCCGCTAGCCGAGCAGTGGACTTTTCATTTATCGCGAATAAGAGGGCAATTCCCGTGCTTTGACGGGTCAAATCACTTGAAGAAACTCTTCGGCAACCGTGCCGGTCCTCAATCAGCGCATGGTCGGTGTCACGTTCTAATAAAATAATCGCCGACCCATCTTGTATCAGCAAAATAACAGGGAGTTCGGGTTTTGTAAAAGTTTCAATGGCGCGTTTGGTGAACTTAAAGTCCGCTCCCAGCTCATCCGCCAGCATGTGAATTGACTCTCGGTGGGGCTTCTCACCGAATTCACGGGTTAAGGCTGCATCATCGGCGTCGACGCCAAGGCCATGGTGCTGCGCGAGTCGATTCATTGCGGCAGGGAGGGGGAGACCATTGATATCCCCGGGCGACGCGTCTTTGGTCCGTCCGCGCACATGGGCAGAGCCTTCAACTGTTGTTCCAGTTGAAGCAATTCGGCGTTTTTTCTCCGCTATTACCGCCAAACGTTTATCCTCATTAACCATACCTCAACGGAGGTAAGGTCTAATGAGTAAAGATCGGTTAATGGCGAGGTTTTAAACGAAGAGACAATGGTTCGTTTAACTGGTAAATGGTGTTGATTTCTAGCAAAATGCCTCAGTCTGATCATTCCCAAAAAAGCATTATTGATGACGATTTCGTTGAAACCGCGGCTGAACAAGTTGCGGCGCGCGCGAGTGCTCAATTTGTGTATGTTGTTGCGGCATTGGCCGTGTGTTTCCTAACCTGGGCATCCTTGGCGAAGCTTGATCGCGTCACTCGTGGCAGTGGGCGCGTTGTTTCACAGGAGCGCAACAACATTGTTCAGCATTATGAGGGTGGGATCATCACGCAGATTCTCGTCGCAGAGGGAGATCGCGTTCAAAAGGGGGAAATCTTATTTCGCATCGAAAATAGCTTTGCCCGTGCCGATTTGGCTGCAGCACAGCTGGATTTGAATGTCCAGCGCTTAAAAAAAGATCGGTTGATGGCCGAAGCCAATGGTCAGCGCACCATTGAATTTAACGGTGATTTAGTGGATCGCTTTGCCGAACAGGTTGCCCAGCAACAGCGTTTTTTCGACCGCAGACTTGCTGAGCTTGATGAAGCTCTAAGTATTATTGATGACCAGGTTGCGCAAAAAGAATTCGAGCTTTCAGAAAAGCGTTCTCGGTTAACGAATAAACAACGGGAAAAAAATCTGATGGTCGAACGGCTGGAAAGCCTACGTTCTTTAAGTAAGCAGGGCGCCGTTGCGCGTAATGAGCTCCTTCAAAATGAAACCGCTTACCAGCAGGTTGTCAGTCAGTTATCCGACCTAAAATACCAAATACCGCAAACGGAATCGGCGCTTGAAGAGGTCAAGGGCCGACGGCGCGAAGCACTACTCAGTTTTCGTGCCGATGCAGAGCGTGAGCTGACGGAAACTGAATTCACGATCTCAAAGTTAGAAAAAACGATTTCGGCTTTAAAAGATCGCAAACAACGCTTTGATGTTTCTGCGCCAACGGCCGGAGTTATTAACAAACTCTTTATAGCGAACGTTAACGGTGTCGTTCGGCCTGGCGAAAAAATCGCAGAAATTGTCTCCGATGACGCCCCAATTGAAATTGAAGCAAAGTTATCGCCAGCAGACCGCGCGAGAGTTTGGCCCGGATTGCGATCAGTGGTAAAAGTCAGTGCTTATGACTTTGCGACCCATGGTGGCCTAGAAGGGCAAGTCATAGAAATTTCGCCAGATGCGCTGAAAGACGAGAATGGCAATATTTATTTCCGCGTCAGGATAAAAGCTGACGTCGATTCTCTTGGCCAAGACAAGCCAGTGGTTCCTGGTATGTTAGCGGAAGTTGATATCATTACCGGACAACAAACCATTCTTGATTATTTGTTAAAACCGATTAGGGACGTTAAGGAAAATGCTCTTAAAGAATAACAAACTGTAAATACTTTCCTACATCTTTTCGAACTCATCAGTACTATAACTAATAAGACCTTAACCAATAATGGCGTATACTTTCTTGAATTGAAAGAATTTGCCGAAGAAATTGGTGCTCTGTCCTAGCCAAAATCTTGCCCCTACTGGCCCTGTAAAAGTGGTATCCTTCGGTCGCCACTCATTGTCCTATGCACAATTGATAGGGCTCCTACTGACGGCTGCGTTTGTTGTCATTGTGCCGCCGCTTGCATTAGCAGATGACAAGTTTGATCCCTTTGAAACGCTAAAACTCGTTAGTGTTTTATTCCCATCAAATAATCGCCTTATACTTGATGATCCGTCAAACGCCCTTGTGGGTCTCGATGAAATTCCCAACGAGGTGCAAACGCCAACGCTTAAAACGCCATCGCGTGATGCCCAAGGTGCGACAAGGATAAATCTTGTTTCTCTTGGTGCGACTGCATCAGCATTCAATGATCTGTCTTTGTCCTCAATTTGGGATACGCGGTCGGTTTTAGACGATGATCCGCGGGGAACAGCGCCAGAAAATGTTTACGCCAGCTTTGTTGACGAAGCCTCGGTCCGTAAGCAGTCTAAACTCACTGATGGAAATGAAGAGCAATATGACACAGCCCTAAACCGCAAGGAAGTAAAGACAACGCAGCCGCAAGTTGCGGCCACCGATTTGTTCTTTGACCCACCAGACACTGACGATGAAACGCTGACACTCCGTGATGTCGTCATTTATACACTTAAGAATAATCCCGATATCGGTATCGCAAGATGGCAGACAGAAGATAGTCGGTTTGCTGTTGAAGGCGCGCGTGCGCCATTCCGGCCAAATGTGGAATTGTTAGGACGCTCGGGCCTCGAAAGCGTTTATTCCGAGAGCGGTGTTGGCACTTACAATCAGAATCGACGGGAGGCATCAATTCGATTAGTACAAAGACTATATGACTTTGGACGCTCGTCGCAGCTATTAAAGCGCGCAAAGGCCTTAAATCAATCCCGCGAGCTCGCGTATTATGACTCTGTGGAAGATACGGTTTTCAGAGCAACGTCTGTCTATTTAGACCTGCTTGCGACGAGTGAACTTCTAGAAAATGCCGTGCAAAATGTTGAAGAGCATGTGGCGATCGTCAATCTTGTAGAGCTGAGTTACAAGGGTGGAAACACGTCCGAAGCCGAATTAAAACGGGCAACCACACGACTTGACCGAGCAAGAACAACGGCGATCGATTTCGAAAACAGACTAGAACAGGTGATTGGCGATTTCCGTGCGATTACGGGGCTAGAACCTGGAAAATTGGTAGAGCCTACGGTTGATATATCGAGCGCTGAACGACTGAACAGAGACACTATTGATAGCATTATTGCCTCTCATTTTGCTGTCCAGTCTTTTGTCCGCGACGGAAACTCACTGACTCATCAAATTAAAGCCGCTAATCGTGCTCTTTTGCCTGAGGTAAACATTGAGTTAACCGGTCGGTATCAAGACAATGTTCTGGGGAATACCGACTACACCACCGAAGGTCGGGCGTTGCTTTCTGCGCGGTGGAACCTCTATGATGGTGGCGCAGCGCGCGCCCGCACCGGCCAATTGCGCGCCCGGAAATCTGAAAATGAACAGAGAATTATTAAACTTCGGAATGAATTAAAGCAGGAAGCACGCAATATTATCAGCGTATTGCGTACCACGGACGACAAGAAATCCATCTTTGACGAGCAAGTTGAGTCAAGCACCAGGGTTGTCGATCTCTATTTTAAGCAATTTGAAGCCGGTCGTCGTACGTTGCTAGAATTACTCGATGCACAGGCCGACTTGGCGGAGGCACGCGAGGAAAGCATTGCCAATCGGTTTGAAAACCTATCCGCATCCTTTGCGAGCATGCGTTTCCAGAATACGTTAACCCCAACGCTTGCTGATCAATTACAATTTCCAACGGTCGCTGAGCCCAATGGTTAACCCTCCGTAAACGGTTTAATGTCTTACGCTTTCGTTAATTTTTTCCCTCGCTTTCGATTTGTACCGTAAGCCGAACGTTACCAAAATGTGGAAACGTCTCATTCATCCAAAAATTTACAATTGAGTGCTATAAATTCTGAGTTCTAAGAGCCCACGGCCCCTTGAAGAGGTTCCATAAATTTAGCCTTACAAAACGTTGTCGCGCGTTTCTATTCGTTGATGTGAGGACTGTTGCTGAGTACCTGGTGATGAGTGAGACAAAGTTAGATAATCCGGAAAAATCGGCAAATATAGCCGACAGCATCGCTGTTTCCGAAGCAGCCGCTCAGGCGGGCAATTCCACTGCGCCTACTGATGAGAATACCCTTGTCGTCGAAAAACCTGACGCTGGCGAAAAGAAAGCTGTCAATGCTGACGGCAAGACCCTCGTGTTTAAGTTTGATCTGGATGAGGTCACGATCGATGTTGTCGATGTTGATCTCGTTATTCGGTTTGCGGACGGGTCTGAGCTTATACTGCTTGAGGCGGCCCTTAGTCTTGTTTTGGAAGAAGACCAGTCTGTTTGGTTCAACGCACTAGAAGTAACAGCACAAGAGCTACTCTCTCGCGTCGGTGATGTTGTTGCATCCGATATTGTTGAAGTAAATATTACGTCCCAAGATGAAACGGCGGGTAACTCAGACGAAGAAAAAGAACAAAAGCAAGTCGAAATTGTCGAGGTGCCGGTCGAAATCGTGATCGAGCCACCGCGAACGGCCGAGCTATTGGACCTGATTGATACTGAACTCGGCGATTCTCAAGCGCCCCGGCGTCAGATCAATGTTGAAGAAAACCTCGCTGTTGCGAAGAGCAACCGCACGGCCGATGAAGATCAGAGTGCAGCGGCAACACAAACAGAAGAAAACGACAACACAGGAATTTTCGACCTTGGTATTTCTGACATTACGATCCGGCTACTCGGTTTAACGGAGCAGTCGCAGACCGCAAATGCGTTCGGGGGCCTCTTGATCGAAGGCGCGCCTTCAACGTCTCCTGCCGATATCGATGACTCGTTCGCCGCGCAATCCCGGTCAGAGACAATAACCGGCACCAACGCTGCCGATACAATCATTGCCGACAGCACCGCCATCGCCCCAAGTAACACCACAGCCCGACTCTTTGAAATTTCGGTGGAAATTCCGTTCGAAGGTTTCACGCCGACGGGTGCAACAATTACCGGTTTGCCCGAAGGGTGGTCGGTCCTGAATGCTGAAGATTCAGGAAGTGGTTTCCGGGTCTCGGTGGATCCCGACAACCCGTTTCTGTTGAATGCGCAGGTCCGTTATGTGGTCGCCGACCCTAACTCCCAGCCCGACGCCAACGGCATATTTTCCTCGGCAACACTGACCATACAATATGATGTGGTTGATGCAGCTGGTAACACCGCAATAACAACCGCAAGTACACAGATCGTCCAACGAATTGTCAATTCGCCCGAAGATATGATTGCGACTGATGCGCTGACCGGTGATCAGATTGTTGTGCTTCCGATAAATCCTCCGGGTACCATCATTGATGCCGGTGGCGGCGATGATACGATTTTAGCTGGGATCGGGATCGATCGTATTGATGGTGGTTCGGGCGAAGATCTATTATCGTACGAGATTTCAAATCGCGCGGTGTTGGTTGATCTTCAATCGGGCCAGACTGCTGGCGGTTACGCAGAGGGCGATAGTGTCACGAATATCGAGGGCCTTGCCGGTTCTGCCTTCAATGATACGCTTCTCGGTGATGCAGCTGATAACTTGTTTATCGGAGGTGCTGGTGCTGACAATTTAGATGGACGTTCAGGTAACGACACGGCCAGTTATCAAGGGTCATCAGAGGGCGTTCTAATCGACCTCGGTAGCGGCGTTTTCGTTGGTGGCGATGCAACGGGCGATACCTTAAGCAATATAGAAAACCTTATTGGGTCTGGCCTTGGTGATACGCTCAGTGGTGATGGGCAAAACAATCGGATAGAGGGCGCAGAAGGAAATGATATCCTTGCCGGTGCCGGGGGGGCTGATACGCTCAGCGGCGGCGCAGGCTTTGATAGCGCTGACTATTCGAGTTCTGCACAGAGTGTCTCTGTTTCCCTTGATGGCGGTGTCGGTGCTGGCGGTGACGCTGCTGGGGATATTCTCGAAGGGATTGAGCGACTGATCGGGACACAGTTTGATGATACGCTCGGCGGTAACGCCAGTGCAAACGACCTTCTTGGTGGAGATGGCAACGACCTTTTAAATGGTCGGGGTGGCGTTGATACCCTTAATGGCGGCGGTGGTAACGATACTCTCATCGGTGGAACCGGTTCTGATCAGCTCATCGGTGGGGCTGGGCGAGATACGGCGAGCTTTGCGGATTTATCGACGGCAGTAAATGCTGATCTAACTGGTGGTTTAGCGTCATCCGGTACCGCGGAGACAGATATCCTATCGCAGATCGAAGACCTGATTGGAACGGACTTTGGCGACACGCTCAAAGGCAACAGTGGCTCAAACAGTCTCCAGGGCGGCGCAGGGAATGATGCGCTGGAAGGGGCTGCGGGAGCGGACCTATTGGATGGCGGCGCTGGGATCGATCGGGCGGACTACTCCACGTCCTCGGCGGCTGTTTCTGTCAATCTTATTACGCAATCAGCAACCGGCGGTGATGCGGATGGCGATACGCTCATAAGCATCGAAGGCGTTGGGGGATCGAACTTCAATGATACGTTGATCGGTACTGCGGGCGATAATGAACTTATTGGTAATGGCGGTAATGATGAAATCGAAGGTGGTGCAGGTGCAGACACGATCGATGGGGGCTCTGGTACCGACACGATAGACTTTACGTCTTCGTCGGCGGCGGTGAATGTAAACCTAACCTTTTCCACCGGCTCGGGCGGGGATGCTGAAGGTGATGTTTTTACCAATATTGAAAATATTGAGGGAACAAATTTCAACGATACCCTTGTCGGCAATAATTCAGTAAACGTCCTTTCTGGGCTCGGCGGCGATGATACCCTTGAGGGCGCTGGTGGCGCTGATGTTTTGCTCGGTGGCGCTGGGTATGATTTTGCCGATTATGCAACGTCAGCATCCGGTGTTTTCGTGAATTTGGGTTCTGGTACCGGCGCTGGCGGTGCAGCGCAAGGGGACAATCTAAGCGATATAGAAGGCCTTATTGGGTCGATTTTTAACGATCAATTGACCGGTGATGCAGAGGACAACGAGTTATTCGGCCGAGAAGGCAACGATAGCCTTTTGGGGGCGGATGGCGACGATACCTTAGACGGCGGTTCAGGCAACGACATTCTTTCCGGTGGTGGCGGCGCCGACTCTATTGTCGGGGGATCGGGTGTCGATACGATTGATTATGCGACATCAGCACTGGCAGTGAATGTTAATTTAACAACGCAAACAGCAACCGGCGGTGATGCGAATGGTGATACATATTCAAGCATAGAAAATGTTATTGGGTCTGTTTCAGATGATACGATTATCGGTTCTAGCGGCGGTAATGCGCTGTCAGGCAGCGGAGGCAATGATCGTCTTGCTGGCCTTCAGGGGGCTGACACTCTCGATGGTGGCGCCGGCCAAGATGTTGCTGATTACTCCGCTTCTGTTGGCGGTGTCACGATTGATCTTGTTGCCGGGCTCGGTGCGAACAATGACGCCGCCGGTGATCGGTTGTTTGGCATTGAAGACGTCGAAGGCAGTAACGCCGATGATATTATCCTGGGCAACGCCGCTGCGAACCAGCTTTTCGGAAACGACGGCGCGGATAGTTTGGGCGGGGGCCTATCGGCGGACTTCCTTTCTGGTGGCGCCGGGAATGATACGCTGGTTGGTGGTGCGGGTGCTGACACTCTCGATGGCGGCGCGGATCGCGATGCGGCGAGTTACGCGGGGTCGAATGAGGCCGTTAACGTCAATCTGTTGACCGGTGCAACGTCTGGTGGCGACGCCGCAGGCGATAGTCTCACCGGTAGCATTGAGGATCTTATTGGTTCGAGTCAGGACGATACGCTTACTGGCGACAATGATGGCAACCTTCTATCTGGCGCCTCCGGCGATGACTTTCTTGTTGGTGAGGGCGGTAACGACACCCTTGAGGGCGGGGGTAACGCTGATACTCTTGAGGGGGGCGCCGGCGCTGATTTTCTCGATGGTGGGGCCGGACTTGATGCTATCACCTATGAAAATTCAGGCGTTGCTGTGTCTGTTGACCTCGAACTTCAAGTGGCGACGGGTGGCGAAGCCAACGGCGATACGTTTGACAGCATTGAGAGTGTCATTGGCACGAGCTTTAACGACACGCTCATCGGAGACACGGGGAATAATGCCTTAATCGGTAATGACGGTGATGATTCCCTATCCGGAGGCTTCGGGGCCGATACTTTATTTGGCGGTATTGGGTCTGATACCGCAGATTATTCGCGTTCTGCAATTGCCGTAAACGTCAATATGCTGACGGGTGTCGGAACGGGCGGTGATGCTGATGGTGATGTATTATCGTCAATTGAAAATCTATTTGGATCAAACCTCGATGACACCCTCGTGGGAACGGGGGCGGTCAATACACTGACGGGTGGGCTTGGTAACGATTTTCTCGAAGGAGCCGCCGGTGGCGATAGTCTTGTTGGCGGTGGCGGCTTAGATACCGCTGAGTACCGTTTTTCTGATGCGGCGGTGGCGATTGACCTTGCCGCGGGAACAGCGACGGGCGGACACGCGACAGGCGATACGCTCGATGGTATTCGAAACCTGACCGGTTCTGACTTTGGTGATACCCTACGCGGCGATACGCTGGAAAATACCTTGAGTGGTGGCAGTGAAGACGATCTCTTGAGTGGAGGTGGTGGGGCTGACGTGCTCTGGGGTGGTGCTGACGATGACACGCTCGCTGGTGGTGCTGATGCCGATACGCTTGATGGTGGATCCGGATCCGATACAGCGAGTTACGTCGATAGCGGCGTCGCCGTTGATGTTAATCTCACGACCAGTATTGGGCAGTTCGGAACAGCGGCTGGCGACACATATATCAGCATAGAAAATATCGAAGGATCGGATTTTCAAGATACTCTTACAGGGGATGGCGACTCAAATGCTCTGTCTGGTGGTGCCGAAGATGATACGTTAATCGGTCTTGGTGGCGGTGATGTGCTTGATGGCGGCGCAGGGGTTGATCTGATCGACTATACTGCGTCGAGCACAGGGATTGATGTAAACCTCCTTACCGGTGTTGGCGCTGGCGGCGATGCCCAGTTCGACACTTTTTCGAATATCGAAAATGTTCTAGGGTCTGATCTTTCAGATATCATTCGCGGTAATGGCGACGATAACGAACTGACCGGCCGTCAGGGCAATGATACGCTCTTTGGCGAGGGTGGTGCTGACACGCTCATCGGTGGCCTAAACGATGACAGCCTGGTTGGCGGCGCGGGCGCTGACGACATGCAGGGTGGTGACGGTATTGATACTGTCAGTTACGCAGGCTCCGATGCAGGGGTTGAAATAAACCTCACGAGCAATACGGCAAGTGGTGGGCATGCGGATGGTGACAGCTTTACGAGTATCGAGAATGCTACGGGCTCATCCTTTGCTGATACAATTACCGGTTCAACAGACGATAACGTCCTCACGGGCGGCGATGGCGGTGACTCGATTGATGGTGGTGATGGGGCCGATACCCTGTTTGGCGAAGGTAATGCCGATACCCTAATAGGCAGTGAGGGTGCTGACTTACTCGATGGCGGTGCTGCGTTTGATACGGTTGATTATTCCGCTTCGACCGTTGGGGTAAATGTTGATTTGCAGGTTGGGTCGGGATTTGGAGGTCTCGCTCAAGGGGACCAGCTCGTCAGTATAGAAAATATCGTCGGTAGTGACGAAGCGGATACGTTAATTGGCGACAATAATGTCAATAATCTCGATGGCGGTCAGGGTAATGACCTTATTGAGGGTGGTGCCGGCGCCGATACGATCGATGGTGGGGCGAATACGGACACACTGAGTTATGCAAGCTCCAGCGCGGCCGTCGACGTAAGCCTCGATACGGGAGCAGTCGCTGGGGGTGATGCCGAAAACGACGTCATTTCAAACATTGAAAACCTTACCGGCTCGTCAAACGATGACACGCTCGAAGGTGATGCCGGTCAAAACGTTCTTTCTGGCCTTGCCGGGGCCGATTTCATAAGTGGGCTTGGTGATAACGACACACTCTTCGGTGGCGGCGAAGCCGATACACTCCTCGGCGGCGCCGGGGCGGATAGTCTATCGGGCGGCGGCGGAACCGATACGGCAAGCTACACCGATGCCACAACCGGCGTCGATGTAAACCTTACCGCTAATACAGGTGCCAACAGTACGGCAGCCGGCGATACGTTTGTTAGTATCGAGAATATCCAAGGGTCTGATTTCAACGATACGCTCACCGGTGATGGAAATGCCAACAGGCTCGATGGTGGGCAGGGTAATGATACCCTGATCGGCTTTGGGGGAAGCGATGCCCTTATTGGTGGTGCTGATATAGATCTTGTGGATTACTCGGCATCCGGAGGCGCTGTTAACGTGAATCTATCCACCGGAAGCGGGTCCGGTGGTGATGCGCAAGGCGATACCTATAGCGGTATCGAAAATGTCCTGGGGTCGGATTCAAATGACAGCATTACCGGCTCTGGCAGTGGTAACACGCTTACTGGTGGTGATGGCGCTGACACACTTGAAGGTCTCGGGGGCGCTGACTCGCTCGTTGGCGGCGTTGGAAACGACCTCATCGAAGGGGGGGCCGGCGCGGATACGATCGATGGCGGCAATAATACCGATACCGTCAGTTACGCAAATTCCGTAGACGCGGTTTCTGTCAATCTTGGGACGAACACATTCTCTGGTGGTGATGCAGCCGGGGATAGTGTGTCGAACGTTGAGAACGTTATTGGATCGGGTTTAAACGACACTCTCGTTGGTGACACAGGGCCGAATGAGATCCTGGCCGGTGCCGGAAATGATAGCGTTGCGGGCGGCGATGGCGCTGATACACTTGAGGGCGAGTTTGGCAATGATACCCTCGCGGGTGGTGTGGGGGCCGACCTTCTCGATGGTGGCATCGGTACGGACGAAGCTGATTATTCTGCATCAGCGGCTGGTGTTGCGGTCAACCTTTCAACGGGTCTTGGCGCGGGCGGTGATGCGGCTGGTGACATACTCCAAGAGATTGAAAACCTCCGTGGGTCCTCGAATAATGATACGCTCACTGGTGATGGTGCCGCGAACCTTATTATCGCAGGCGACGGCAACGATATTGTTGAAGGTCTGGCAGGCGCCGATACGCTAGAGGGTGGCATTGGCTCTGACACACTTTCCTACAGTCAATCGTCCGCTGCCGTTAATGTAAATCTCGGTACGGGGATTGGTGCTGGTGGTGACGCGGCCGGTGACACCTTTTCGGAGTTTGAAGCCGTCACGGGATCGGGCAGTGCTGACACCTTAACGGGTGACGGTGACGCCAACACGCTTACCGGTGGGTCCGGTGATGATATCCTGGCTGGCGGCGGTGGTGCTGACAGTATTGATGGTGGCTTGAATAACGATACCGCTGACTACTCCGCATCTCTTGTTGCGGTAAACATCGACCTTCAAGGGGGAACAGCAACAGGCGGCGATGCCACTGGCGATACGCTGACGTCTATCGAGAGCCTTATCGGTTCTGACTTGAATGATACCCTTACCGGTGATGCAGGCGAAAACGAGCTCTCTGGTGGGCAGGGTACGGATCTACTGTCTGGCGGTGCTGACGCAGATACGCTGGAGGGCGGTGATAACGATGATACCCTTTCAGGGGGCGCGGGTGGCGATCGACTTGATGGTGGCGCGGACACCGATACCGTCGATTACACCGGGTCAACGCAAGGCGTAAACGTCAGTCTGACATCGGGTACTGGGTTCGGCGGCGATGCGACGGGCGATCAATTACTGAATGTTGAAAACCTTATTGGTACGGGTCAGGATGATACGCTTATCGGTGATAGTGCTGAAAACATTCTAGAGGGTGCTGCGGGTGCGGACAGTCTCGACGGTGCGGGTGGCGGCGATACCATTACAGGTGGGGCAAATGACGACACCATACGCGGTGGCACGGGTGCTGATAGCCTGGACGGCGGCACTGAAAATGATACGGTTTCATATGCGGGTTCAGCGGCAGGTGTTGATGTTAACCTTCAAGCGGGTACGGCATCTGGCGGGGATGCCCAGGATGATACTCTCTCGGGTTTCGAAAATGTTCTGGGCTCCGATCAAAGTGACACGCTTATTGGCGATGCAGGCGCGAACATTCTTGACGGCGCCGCTGGTTCAGACCTGCTGGAGGGAGGCGTTGGCGCTGATACCCTTGAAGGTGGCGCTAACTCAGACACCGCGACTTATGTATCGTCTGCTGCCGCAGTCAATGTTAATCTCACATCTGGCTTTACCGACGGTGGCGACGCAACCGGCGACGTTCTCAATGATATCGAAAACCTGATTGGTTCAACGGGCAATGACACGCTTACTGGCGATCTCGGTGCAAACCGTCTCGAAGGGGGGGGCGGTGCCGATACGTTATCTGGTGCGGCAGAAAATGACGCGTTATTCGGTGGCGGCGAAGACGATCGTCTCATCGGAGGCGAAGGTGCGGATACCCTGACCGGGGGTACCGGAAATGATACAGCCGATTATCAACTGTCGTTGCTCGCCGTTGACGTCAACCTCACCACAGGAACGGGTGCGGGCGGTGACGCTGCCGGCGATGTCCTTTCCGAAATCGAAAATATTCTCGGCTCAAGCTTTGCTGATACCCTAACGGGCAATGGCGGCGAGAATACGCTTGAAGGTGGCGCAGGCAACGACTTGCTTGCCGGTGGCGCCGACGGTGACCTTTTAGACGGTGGCGGCGATTTTGATACAGCCGATTATTCAGCATCTGGAACAGCGGTTACGGTCGATCTTGATGCCGGTACGGCAACTGGCGGCGATGCGACCGATGATACTTTGACAGCGATCGAGGGCGTCATCGGATCATCCGGCAATGACCTTCTCATCGGTGATGCAGGTGTCAATGAACTTGACGGCGGGGCCGGTAATGACACGCTCCGCGGTCTTGCTTCGGCGGATACCCTGCGCGGTGGGGGCGATACAGATACAGCCGACTACACAGGTTCCAATGCCGGCGTGAATGTCGACCTACAAACGGGAACCGGGGTCGGTGGCCATGCGCAAGGCGATCAATTATTCAGTATAGAGAACCTTATCGGATCATCAAACAATGATACACTGACTGGTGATGGTGGTGCGAATGTGCTTGATGGTGCCGATGGCGAAGACCTTCTTGAGGGTTTTGCCGATGACGACACGCTCTCCGGTGGCGCCGGTCTTGATACGCTCGTTGGTGGTGCTGGGGCCGATAGCCTTGATGGCGGTAGTGAAAACGACACAGCGAGCTATGTGGGCTCCGCTGCCGGGGTGAATGTCGATCTTGGCGCAGGCACGGCAACAGGGGGCGATGCCGCGGGCGACACGTTAACGTCAATCGAGAACCTTCTTGGGTCCGCCCAAAGCGATACCCTCGCTGGTGACGGTAGTGCCAACAGGATCGATGGTGCCGATGGGGCTGACACGCTGGTGGGCGCTGGCGGTAATGATACCCTGGACGGTGGTGCTCAAAGCGATACCGCCGACTTCAGTGGTGCTGGTGCGGCGGTGAGCGTGAACCTTGGCGCTGGTACTGCAACCGGGACGGCAACGGGCACGGATCAACTCATTGATATAGAGAATGCCATTGGTTCAGGCAACAATGATACTTTAATCGGTGACACGGGTGGAAACCGTCTCGCTGGCGGCGCTGGTGCGGACACGATTTCCGGCGGCGATGGGCTTGACGTTCTTGAAGGTGACGGTGGTGAGGATACACTCTCAGGTGGCGCGGGTGCTGACATCCTTTTGGGCGGAACAGAAGATGACACGCTGATTGGCGGCGCCGATGGCGACAGTCTGGACGGTGGTGCGGGCAATGATACCGCCGACTACCAATTATCTCTTGCAGGGGTCACCGTCGATCTTGCCGGTGGTCCAGGCGCAGGCGGCGATGCGGCTGGGGATACTCTGACAAATGTCGAAAATCTGATTGGGTCGAACGCCGCTGATAGTCTGTCAGGTAATGGCGCGGCCAACATTTTGTCGGGTGCTGGTGGGAACGACACGCTGCAAGGCCGCGGCGGGGCTGATACCCTCGATGGTGGCGCCGATTTTGATTATGTCGACTATCGCGGTTCAGGTGGAGCGGTTTCAATCAATCTTGATACGGGCGCGGCTTCGGGCGGTGACGCGGCAGGCGATTCTCTTAGCGCAATAGAAGGCGTTTTTGGCTCATCGGGGGCAGACCTTATCATCGGCAACGGCGCGGTTAACGATCTGCGTGGTGAGGGTGGGAATGACACTATTCGCGGCGGCGCTGGCGCTGATAGTATTCGCGGTGGCGCTGATACCGATACGGCTGATTACACGGGCTCTAACGCTGGGGTTGATATCGACCTTGGTTTAGGGACCGGGTCTGGCGGTCATGCCCAGGGTGATCAGTTATTTGATATCGAAAGTGTTTTGGGCTCTGCCAATAACGACACGCTAACGGGAGATGGCGGGGCTAACGTGCTCACAGGCGCCGCGGGCTCTGATACGCTTGAAGGCATGGCCGAAAACGACACGCTCGTTGGCGGAGACAATGCAGACCTTCTTGTCGGCGGTCAGGGTGCTGATCGCCTCGACGGTGGTGCGGACAATGATACGGCGAGTTATGCCGGGTCGGGAAGCGCTGTGAATGTCAACCTGACAACGGGCGCTGCAACGGGCGGTGATGCACAAGGCGATACCCTTGTAAGTGTGGAGAACCTCATCGGTTCTGGAGAAGCTGACACCCTGATTGGCAGCGCGAGCGAAAACGTCCTTACCGGCGGAGAAGGGGCCGACACCCTCGCCGGTCTTGGCGGAAATGATACGCTCCAGGGTGGCAATGCGTCTGATACGGTGGACTATAGTGCTTCATCGGCGAGCGTGATTATTAATCTTGCAGCAGGCAATGCAACAGGTACTGATGTCGGGACCGATAGCCTATCATCGATTGAGAATGCAATTGGATCAAACAGCGACGATACCATCACCGGTAATACCGATGCAAACAATATCGAAGGTGGCGACGGAGCTGATGATATTACGGGTGGTGACGGTCTTGACACGTTGAGCGGCGGCGCCGGTAGTGACCTTCTGAGCGGCGGCGTTGGCGCCGATACCCTGCTCGGTGGAACTGAAGATGATACGCTCATTGGCGGTACTGGCGCGGATAGCCTCGATGGCGGTGCCAACGACGATACAGCCGATTACTCCAGCTCATCCGGTGGTGTCACGGTTGATCTCGACGGTGGTCCGGGCGCTGGCGGCGATGCGCAAGGCGACACACTGACTAATATCGAGAACCTTATCGGCTCGAATGCCGCCGATAGTCTATCTGGTGATAGCGGTGACAATGATCTGACGGGCGGCGCGGGCAATGACACGCTTGAGGGTGGTGCGGGTGCTGACCTTCTCGATGGTGGTCTTGAGGATGACATCGTTGATTATTCGGCATCTGCGACAGGGGTCACGGTTGATCTCTCGACACAGACTGCGTCGGGTGGCGATGCCGATGGCGACACTCTCATCAGCATTGAAGGGGTTATAGCCTCATCCGGCAACGATTTTTTGATTGGTGATAGTAATCCAAACGAACTGGATGGCGGTGCCGGAAATGACACCCTTCGCGGCTTGGCGGGTGCCGATACCCTGATTGGTGGTGCTGATACCGATACGGCAGATTACACAGGCTCAAACGCGGCGGTAAATGTTGACCTTTCGACGGGAACAGGGGCTGGTGGGCATGCGCAAGGTGATAGTTTAACAGAGATAGAGAACCTCACGGGGTCTGCTGAAAGTGACACGCTAACGGGCGATGGCAATAGCAATGTCCTCACAGGGGCCGAAGGAAATGACATTCTTTCAGGTCTTGCAAGCGCTGATACCCTTCTTGGCGGTGACGGCTTTGATACACTAAGTGGTGGTGCGGGTGCTGATAGTATCGTTGGTGGGGGCGATGATGATACGGCGACATATGCGGGCTCGACTGTTGGTGTAACGGTCAACCTCGATGCGAACACTGCGGCTGATGGCGATGCCGCTGGAGATACCCTCGTCGGCATTGAAAATCTGATTGGCTCAGATGGTGCGGACGCGCTTACCGGCGACGTGGGTTCAAACGTGCTCACTGGCGGCGATGGCAATGATACTCTCGCTGGGCTTGGTGGAGATGATACTCTCATCGGTGGCGCTAATGATGATACAGCGGACTATAGTGCATCCGCCGCAGATATCAGTGTAAACCTCAATACCGGATCGGCTTCAGGTGCGGACATCGGCACTGACAGTCTTGATTCTATTGAAAACGCCACCACCGGTTCGGGAGCCGATACGATCCTTGGCGACGCCAATGATAATATTTTCGACGGCCAGGCCGGCAATGACAGTCTTGTCGGATTTGGTGGTTCAGATACACTTATCGGTGGGCAGAACAATGATACGCTTATTGGCGGCGAACAGGCCGATAGCCTTGACGGTGGTGATGATGAAGATACCGCTGATTATTCGGCGTCGTCCGCAGCGGTAACAATTGACCTCATTTCTGGGGCTGGTACGGGCGGTGATGCGGCTGGCGACACCCTCGTTGCTATCGAAAATCTTATTGGTTCAGCTAATGATGATAGTTTGTTGGGCGACAATGCTGCGGCCGGTAATGATATTTTTGGTGGTGCTGGTGCCGATACGCTCGATGGTCGTAGCGGTGATGATAGCCTGTCTGGCGGTGGTGCGGATGATATTCTGATTGGCGGTGCTGGTGCCGATACGCTGCGTGGTGGCGCCGGCATCAACACAGCCGATTATTCGAGCTCAGGCGCTGGCGTTACTGTTAATCTCACAACGGGCAGCGGCGCGGACGGTGACGCCGCGGGCGATGTCCTATCGGATATCGATAACTTAATTGGCTCTTCCAGCAACGATAGTCTTATTGGGGATGGTTCAGCGAACATCCTTGACGGCGGTGCAGGAAATGACACTCTAATTGGTCTTGCTGGCGCCGATAGTTTGGTGGGTGGCGCCGATCAGGACCTCGTCGATTATTCGGCGTCTTCATCCGCAGTCGAAGTAAGGCTTGACACCGAACGAGGTGTTGGTGGCGATGCGAGTGGGGATACGCTTATTGGCATCGAAGATGTCATCGGTTCTGATGGTAATGACACAATTGTTGGTGCGGGCGGTGATAACATCCTCACTGGTGGGGATGGTTCAGATATTGTCCGCGGCCTTGAGGGCCAGGATGACATTGATGGCGGTCTCGGCGACGATACACTAGAAGGCGGCGTTGGTGCCGATACACTAGAGGGCGGTGATAATAACGACACAGCGAGTTACGCAGGCTCTCTTGCAGGTGTAAATGTAAATCTTGCTACGAATGTAAATACCGGCGGCGATGCGGCTGGCGATGATCTGCGCAATATTGAAAACCTTCTCGGATCTGATAATGCCGATACTTTAACCGCTGATGGCGCGAGCAATGTCATTGATGGTGGTATCGGTGCTGATGTGCTTGATGGCGCCGGTAACGATGATACGTTGCTTGGCGATGCAGGCGCCGACACCCTGATCGGTGGGGCTGGTTCTGATAGTCTTTCCGGTGGTTCAGAAATAGATACCGCTGATTATGAGGCCTCCGCTGGTGCCGTTTCTGTGTTTCTTGACACTGGACTTGGTATTGGTGGCGACGCTGACGGCGATACGCTCACTGGGGTTGAGAATGTCATTGGTTCAGATGGCGGTGACGACCAATTACGCGGTGACGCATTAGCGAATGTGTTGACGGGTCTTGCTGGCGAAGACACGCTTATTGGTCTTGCGGGTGCTGACGTTTTGATTGGCGGCGATGAAAACGATGTTCTGATCGGTGGCGCTGACGGTGATATCTTACAGGGTGGCGCTGGAGATGATACTGCTGACTATACAACGTCTATTGACGGTGTTGTCGCAAACCTTGCGAATGACGCCCTCAACTCCGGTGGTGATGCTGCCGGCGACGATTTCTTCGACATTGAAAATCTACGCGGCTCTGGAAATTCAGACCAACTCACCGGCGATACGAATGAGAATACGCTCGAAGGCGGCGGCGGCGACGACACACTAATTGGTGGTGCTGGTGCTGACAGTCTCGACGGTGGTGCCAATATTGACCGTGCTGATTATTCGGACTCAGCTGATGCCGTGACCATCAGTCTCGAAGCCGGTACGGCATCAGGTGGTGACGCTGCTGGTGATACACTGACGAATATTGAGGTGTTGGTCGGCTCAAATAACGCCGACGCGCTGACTGGTGATGACGAAAATAACGGCCTTTTCGGCGGGATCGGTAATGATACCCTAATTGGCCTTGGCGGCGGCGACACGTTGGACGGCGGCGCTGATATCGATGTTATAGATTACTCAGCGTCGGCGGCGCCGGTCGATATTAATCTATTGACGGGTGTCGGGATCGGTGGCGATGCTGCTTTTGACACGATCAGTAATGTCGAAAACGTCCTTGGCTCGGCGGGTGATGATACAATACGTGGCTCCAACGATCAGAATGTCATCACCGGGGGTGACGGTAACGACTCGCTCCTTGGTGAAGGCGATGCCGACACGCTGCTCGGTGGCGCCAACAATGATACGCTGAATGGCGGCGCTGGTGCAGACAGCATCAGTGGAGAGGCTGGAACCGATTGGGTCACCTATCAAACATCCGCATCAGGCGTTAGCATCAATCTTGATACGAACACGCATTCTGGTGGTGACGCCGTTGGCGACACGCTCGCTGGCATTGAAAATATTCAGGGATCGGAAAACACCGATACCCTCATCGGTGACACGTTAGGGAATGAACTCGATGGATTGAATGGAGATGATCTCCTTGCCGGACTTGGTGGTGCTGACACGATAGAGGGCGGTACCGGCAATGATACCGTCACATATGCTGCCTCTGGCTCTGGCGTAAACGCGCAATTGACAACGGGTAATCTGGGTGTTGGCGGCGATGCCGCTGGTGATCGTTTGTCCGGTGTTGAAAACCTCATCGGTTCTGATTTTAACGATACCCTGGTTGGTGACGGCGCAGCGAACAGTCTCGCTGGTGGACTGCTGGACGATCTACTGAGTGGCGGTGGTGGGCCCGATACACTTGATGGTGGGACAGGTGATGATACAGCCAGCTATTTAAGCGCCGTTGCCGGTGTTGCCGCTGATCTCGAAGCGGGTGTTGGTACCGCAGGCGATGCTGCTGGTGACGAATTCATTAGTATCGAGACCATTGATGGATCAAACCTTGATGATACGCTCAACGCCGCAAACACAGGATCAACACTCCTCGGCAATGCTGGTGACGACGTACTGACCGGCGGTACGGGTGCCGATAGTCTCGCCGGAGGGAATAACAGAGATACGCTCATTGGCGGCTTAGGTGCTGATACTCTTATTGGCGGTGCTGGTACGGATGATATCGCTGACTATTCTGTTTCAAACACAGGTGTTTCTGTTAATCTCGCGACCAATGTGAATACTGGCGGGCATGCTGCAGGTGATTCATTGTCTGGCGTGGAAAATGTTCAGGGATCGAATTTCAGCGACACAATCGTTGGTGATGGCGCGTCCAATACTCTCTTTGGGGGCGATCTTGATGATACGCTCGAAGGCGCCGGCGGCGTTGATTCAATTGTTGGCGGTGCCGGTAACGACACTGCGAGTTACGCTGGATCAACACAAGGCGTTACAGTCAATCTGCTTACCGGCGCGAACTCAGGCGGCGATGCGGTCAACGATATTCTTGTTGAGATCGAAAACCTCTTTGGCTCAACATTGGGTGATAACCTGACGGGCGACAACAATGCAAATACGCTTTCGGGCTCTGATGGTGACGATACACTAGAAGGTCTGGGCGGGGCTGATGCGTTCGATGGGGGTGATGGAACGGACACGGTCTCTTACGCCAACGCAGGCGAAGGCGTAACGCTTTCCCTTGCGACTGGTGTGGGTACGGACGGAGATGCCAATGGCGACACCTTCACCGATATAGAAAGTGTCATTGGTTCTGACTTTGACGATGATATCGCCGCCGCGGCTGCAGGCTCGCAGATCGATGCTGAGGACGGCGAGGATACCCTCCGCGGTGATGATGGTGCTGATACCTTAGATGGCGGTGCCGGAAACGATTCATTACTCGGCGGAGAGGGCGCTGACTTTATCGATGGTGACGACGATAATGATACCATCGACGGTGGCATTGGTATTGACACCATCATCGGTGGTGCGGGCGATGATCTAATTCTCGGTAGCGCAGATGCTGATACGGTTGACGGCGATACAGGTTTTGACACGGTCGATTACTCAGCGTCCACCGGAGCAGTGGTCATCAATCTGTCAACCAACGTTAATACCGGTGGCGATGCTGCGGATGACACACTTACGAATGTCGAAGCGATCATTGGCACGGATCTGGCCGACCAAATCACTGGCGATGCTCAGAATAACAGTCTTGTTGGTGGGCTTGAGAACGATACCCTCATTGGTGGTGCGGGCGGCGATACGCTTGATGGCGGCGTTGATATCGATACGGCAGATTACTCTGCATCTCTGTTTGGCGTAAATGTCAGTCTATTGCTGGGCGGTGGAGGCGCTGGAGATGCGGCAGGAGACGTTTTGTCGAACATTGAGAATGTCATCGGTACCACACAAAATGATACAATTGCTGGTGACAATGAAGACAATCTCATTGAGGCGGACGGCGGCGATGACGTGCTCACGGGCTTTGGTGGCGCTGACACGCTGGACGGCGCGGCCGGCACAGACACCGCTTCTTACCTTGGCGCTGGAACAGGGGTCGTTGCGAATTTAGCTAATACAGCGGGCAATACCAATGACGCCGCTGGCGACGTTTATATTGAAATTGAAAACCTTCAGGGAACCGATCAAAACGATACGCTAACGGGCAATGCCGACAATAACGAGATCGATGGAGAAGACGGCGCGGACAGTCTGGAAGGTGGCAGCGGCGCGGATACGCTACGCGGTGGCGACAATAACGATACGCTCGCCGGTGGCCTCGACGCTGATAGCCTTTTCGGTGGCAGTGGTGACGATGCCGCAGACTACACGGGCTCAAACGCTGCTGTAAATGCCAATCTAGGCGGAAGCGTGAGTAGTGGTGGCCACGCTGCAGGCGATATTCTCCAAAGTATAGAAGTCCTCATCGGCTCCAACTTTAATGATACGCTCACCGGTACCCTGGCAGATGAAACCTTGTTTGGTGGGCAAGGTGATGATCGCAATCTCGATGGCGGCGGGGGCGCTGATAGCATTGATGGTGGAGAAGGAACCGACCGTGTAGTCTTTAACACGTCAAATCAATCTGTCGTTGTTGATCTGTCTCTCGGTACGGGGACGGTCGGCGATGCCCTTGGTGACGTCTATCTATCGGTTGAAGACGTTTTGGGGTCGCTCGTTGGCGATACGCTCATTGGATCGGACGGCATAAACAATCTTGCAGGTTTTGACGGCGACGACTCTATTGATGGCGCGGATGGAGACGACGTGCTTTCTGGGGGTCGCGGTAGCGACACGATCGAAGGCTCGGAGGGCGCCGACAGCATCACTGGCGGCGATGGAAATGATAGCATTCTCGGTGGCATCGGGAATGATACGATACTCGGTGGCAACAACAACGACACGATCTTCGGCGGTGAAGGTGCCGACTCGATAGAGGGGAACGGTGGTGCGAACGTCTTAAACGGTGAGCTTGGCAATGACACCTTAATAGGGGGCAATAACAATGAGACCCTATCTGGTGGTGCGGGTGCTGACAGCATAAACGGCGGCGCTGGTTTCGACCTGATCGACTTCTCAGACCAGTCCGTAGGCGTTGTTATCGACTTCGAAAATGGCACCGGCCAGGGCGGTGACGCCGAGGGTGATACCTACGCCAATATCGAACGGGTTATTGGCACAAACCAGGAAGATACACTGATCGGCTCGAACGGTCAAAATACGCTTCAGGGAGGTAACTCAGACGATTTCTTGCGCGGGCGTGGCGGCGCCGACCGGCTCGATGGTGGTGCTGGCACTGATACCGCTTCATATGCCGGGTCGGGCGGCGGTGTAACTGTCAATCTGCAAACTGGAACAGGGTCAAACAGTGATGCTGCTGGCGATGTCCTGGTAAGCATCGAGAACGTTATTGGATCATCGAACAACGATACGTTGATTGGTGATACGTTGAGTAATGAGTTGTCCGGTGGTGACGGCAACGATACCCTCGATGGCGGTACTGGCGCCGCCGGCGACGCCCTTGCTGGAGGCATTGGCGTCGACTTTGTCGATTATTCCAATTCGGGCAGTGGCGTAACCATCGATTTGTCCGCAGGCACCGCGACTGGCGGTGATGCAGCGAATGATACGCTCACTGAAATAGAGGGCGTCTTAGGGTCTGAATTTGCGGACAGCGTTACGGGTGATGACGAAAACAATGAATTTGTAGGTGATATCGGCAATGACACTCTAGTCGGTGGACTTGGCGCAGACACCCTCGACGGCGGCGATGACAATGATTCACTTTCCGGCGGTGACAATGACGATCGCCTCATCGGCGGTGTCGGCGATGACACCCTGTTGGGCGGCGCCGGTGACGATTCCCTCGAAGGCGGGAGTGACGATGATCTCCTGGATGGCGGTGCCGACAATGATACGCTCCGTGGCGGCATCGGTCAGGATACATTAATCGGCGGACTTGGCGACGATAGCCTTGATGGAGGAAATAGCGATGATGTCTTTATTGGCGGCGCTGGCAATGACCGTTTAGATGGCGGCGCCGGTGATGATACCGCCGACTATTCTGCGTTAACAACCGGCGTAAACATCAGCCTTGGTGGCGGTACTGTCACCGGTGGCGCTGCCGGCGATACGCTGATAGCGATTGAAAACATTATTGGTACGGACCAATCAGATACAATTGGTGGTGATACAGCAAACAATGACATTGATGCGCGCGGCGGTGACGATACGCTATTTGGCGATGTTGGTGCAGATACACTAGACGGCGGTGCTGGTACTGATTCAGTCAGTTACATCGGGTCAGCCACTGGGGTTACTGTTTTTCTCGATGGGCGGGTGTCAGCCGATGGTGACGCTGCGGGTGATGTTCTTTCTAATATCGAGACAGTGATTGGCTCTAATCAAGCAGATGCCCTTACCGGCACCGTTGGCAATCAATCCTTGAGCGGCGGTCTTGGGGAAGATACCCTTGTTGGTGGGTCTGGCGCAGACACTCTCGATGGTGGTGGTGACCGCGACACGGTCGATTACTCCGATGCGACATCGTCTGTTACGGTGAACTTGTTAACTGGCGGTACTGACGGCTTCGCAGCTGGCGATTCCTACATCAGTATTGAGAACATCATCGGGTCTGATCTGTCCGATAGCCTTGTCGGTGATGGCAATGACAATCTGATTGATGGCGGATTATTGGCTGACACCTTGCGCGGTGGCGTTGGCGCCGATACCCTATTGGGCAATGACGGAGACGACGTCATTTTCTCTGATGCGGGTGCTGACAGTATTGACGGCGGAGCTGGAGACGATACGGCTGATTATTCTGGGTCTGCGGTTGGCGTTACGGTTTATCTTGACGGAACAGCCGGTGTTGACGGCGATGCTGCCGGCGATGTCTTAAGCAGTATCGAGACCCTTATCGGTTCCAATCAAAATGATAGCCTTATTGGGGCTGCAGCAAGCGAAACATTTGTCGGCGGCGGCGCTGGCGACACGGTTCGTGGTGGTCTTGGGGACGACACCTTTATTGGTGGTGCTGATGGCGACCTGTTCGACGGTGAAGGCGATACCGATACTGTTGATTATTCCGCGTCATCAAGTGGCGTAACCATTACGATTGGCGGCGGCGCTGGGTCCGGGGGCGATGCTGCGGGTGACACGCTGACAGCTGTCGAGGTCGTTATTGGTAGCGCCGATGATGATTTCCTTGGCGGCGATGCAAATGACAATACGCTCGAAGGCGGTGTTGGTGTCGACACACTTGAAGGTGGTGCCGGTGCAGATGTTCTGGACGGTGGCAGCGGCACTGATACCGCGAGCTATGCTGGCTCGTCCGGCGCTGTAACGATTAATCTTTCTACCGATATTGCGTCGGGTGGTGACGCAACGGGCGATGATCTGAATAGTATCGAGAACATTATTGGTTCGGGCGGCGCTGATAACCTAACTGGGGATAGTGGCGCGAACCAATTAGACGGTGGCGCTGGATCTGATACCTTAACCGGTGGTG
Organism: Pseudomonadota bacterium; assembly: GCA_039025235.1. GTDB lineage: Bacteria > Pseudomonadota > Alphaproteobacteria > Caulobacterales > Parvularculaceae > MED-G105. Next base: position 99,064 of record JBCCOS010000007.1, on the reverse strand, counting down.
GTGGTGCTGACACCTTGCTCGGTGGTACACAGGCTGACACCCTAATCGGAGGCGCTGCTGGTGACAGCCTTGTTGGTGGTGACGGGACTGACCTCGCAGACTATTCTGCCTCCGGCGGTGGCGTTGACGTTAATCTGTCCACGGGTTCTGGTTCTGGTGGTGACGCTGCTGATGATACCTTGGCGTCGATTGAAAATGTCCTCGGTTCTGGCGCGGCGGATACGCTAACCGGTGATGGCGGTGCCAATATCCTTACCGGCGGGGCTAGTGGCGACCGCCTCTTTGGCGGCGGCGACAGTGATACGCTTGAAGGTGAAGATGGTGACGATACGTTATCAGGCGGTGCCGGTGCTGATAGTCTCGTCGGTGGCAATAATAATGATACGGCCGATTATTCGTTAGCAACGGCTGCGGTCGCTGTCAGCTTGCTGACGACACTTGGGACTGTCGGTGACGCCGCTGGTGATACCCTTTCCGGCATCGAAAACCTCACAGGCTCTGATAACAATGATACGCTTGAAGGTGATGGTAACAACAATATTCTTACTGGCGGTGCTGGCGCCGATGACCTCGATGGGGGAACCGGGTCCGACACTTTGTTTGGGCAAGCGGGTAATGACACCATAACGTCGAGCGTCGGTGCGGATAACATTGATGGCGGTATTGATACAGACACGGTGGATTACTCGTCCTCTGCGGCAGCGATCGATGTAGACCTGACCAACACCGGGGCGCAATCGGGCGGCGAGGCAGCGGGTGATATTCTCACATCGATCGAGAACATTATCGGTACGGGTGGTGATGATACGATTGTTGGAGATGCCGCGGCAAATACCCTTAGCGGTGGCGCGGGCGCTGACTCGATTGACGGGGGAGCGAATGCCGATAGCCTTGATGGCGGTGCTGGCAATGATACGCTGATCGGTGGCAGTGGCGCCGATACACTGGTCGGTGGCACTGAAGACGATTTATTGATTGGTGGTGCGGGCGCTGACGACCTGCAAGGTGGCAGCGGCACCGATACTGCAAGTTACGCTGGGTCCGCGGCTGTTACAATTAATCTTGGTACGGGCGTTAATACCGGCGATGCGGCTGGTGATACCTTCGCCAGCATTGAGCAACTGGTGGGCTCGGGCAATGGTGATAGCATAACGCTCGGCGGCGGTATCGATTACGTCGACGGCGGCCAAGGGAATGACCGAATCGTCGGTACGGCGATTGCCGAGACTCTCATAGGTGGCGATAATGCCGATACGCTCGACGGTGGCGGTAGCGGTGATTCGCTTGATGGCGGCGCTGGCATTGACACAGCCGACTACTCAAGCGCATCGAGCAGCGTTGTGGCAAGTCTTCAAACGGGCGGCACCGGAGGTGACGCGAGTGGTGATTCCTATACCGACATTGAAAACCTGACCGGATCGTCAAATGCAGATACCCTTTCGGGCGACGGATCGTCTAATGTAATTTCGGGCGCCGGTGGAGCAGACCGGTTGGATGGCGGAGGCGGTACTGATACCGTCGAAGGCGGTGCGGGCAATGATACGCTTACGTCGGGGGCAAGCGCCGACCGGTTAGACGGTGGAACGGACATCGACACGATTGACTATTCTGGTTCGGGTGACGCGGTGAACGTTAACCTCGGATCCGGTGTTGGTGCTGGCGGCGATGCAGCCGGTGACACCTTCATCGATATCGAAAACGTCGTCGGCACAACAGGCGCTGATACGATTGTTGGTTCATCGGCATCGAACGTATTGACTGGCGGTGATGATGCCGATGACATTTCCGGTGGCGCCAATGCCGATACACTCTTTGGCGAAGATGGGGCCGATACCCTCGATGGTGGCACTGGCGCCGATAGTCTGATTGGCGGACTTCAGAACGACCGTCTCATTGGTGATGCTGGCAATGATACGCTTGAAGGCGGCGATGGCGATGATACGCTCATCGGTGGCGCGGGATCTGATGAGATCGACGGTGGCAATAATACCGATACGGTTGATTATTCAACCTCCTCGGGTGGTGTCACTGTTACCATCGGCGGCGGCGCTGGCTCGGGCGGCGATGCGGCCGGTGATATTCTTAGTAACGTTGAGGCGATTATCGGTTCATCAACAGGGGCAAATGCGTTAACCGGTGATGGTGGGTCAAACACGCTTACGGGCGGTACTGCAAATGATACCTTATCGGGCGCCGGCGGTGCCGATACGTTGGATGGCGCCGGCGGTGATGACACTCTAATCGGTGGTACCGGTGGTGACAGCCTTATTGGTGGTGCGGATATCGACACTGTTGATTACACTGGTTCTGCAGCCGTCACGATTGATCTCACGAACTTGGGCGCACAGTCCGGTGGTGAGGCGGCAGGTGATACCCTTGTCGGCATTGAGAATGTTATCGGTACAGCGAACAATGATATGCTGACAGGGGATGGCATTGCCAATGAACTGACCGGCGCTGGCGGCGGTGATACGCTTGTGGGGGCCGGCGGTAATGATACGCTTGTGGGTGGTGCGGGTACTGATCGCTTGCAAGGCGGCGCTGATGCTGACCGTCTTGATGGTGGTACGGACAGTGACACACTAGAGGGCGGCTCTGGCAGTGACACTCTGATTGGCGGCACCGAGGATGATCTTTTGATTGGTGGCGCGGGGGCCGATGAGCATCAGGGTGGTGCCGGTACGGACACTGCGTCTTATGCAGGCTCAGGCGCTATTACCATTAACACTGGAACCGGTGTGGGGACGGGCGATGCCTCGGGTGACACATTCACTGAGGTTGAGCAGGTGATCGCAACATCGAATAGCGACGCGGTAACACTCGGCGGCGGTGTGACTTATGTTGATGGTGGCGACAGCGCTGATACGTTGGTTGGATCTGGTGTTGCAGAAACCTTGCTTGGTGGCGCTGGTGCTGATGAAATTTCAGCCGGTGGTGGGTCTGATAGCCTGGTGGGTGGTGATGGTGCCGATACGCTCGTTGGTGGTGCTGGCGCGGACACAATCGATGGTGGCGCCAACACCGACGTCGTGGATTATTCGGGGGCATCATCAAGCGTTGCGGTCGATCTCATCAATGGCGGAACGCTGGGCGATGCGGCGGGTGATGAATTCAATGCTATTGAGAATGTCATAGGGTCCTCAGATAACGATACGCTTATTGGCGATGGTGGGGGCAACCGACTTGAAGGTGGCGGCGGCGCAGACCAGCTCGACGGCGGCGCGGGGACCGATAGTCTCTTCGGCGATGCTGGTAATGATACACTGGTATCGGGAACAACAGCTGATCGCCTCGATGGTGGAGCAGACATCGATACTGTCGATTACGCTGCATCCTCTGGAGCTGTCACGATCAATCTTGCATCGGGGGCAGGGACCAGTGGTGATGCGCTGAATGATACTCTGGTCAGTATCGAGAATATCATTGGTACGACTCTGGGCGACAATATCACCGGTAGCACCGCAGAAGAAACACTGCAGGGCGGCGGCGGTGGTGATACCCTCCTTGGCGCTGGTGGTAACGATCGTCTTGTTGGTGATGCGGGTGCAGATAGTCTTGATGGCGGCGCTGATAACGACACGCTTATCGGTGGATCGGAGAACGACACACTGATCGGTGATGCTGGTGCAGATAGCTTGGTTGGTGACGGCGGCGATGACTTGTTCATTGGTGGTTCTGGCGCTGATACGTTGGAGGGTGGTTCGGGCACGGATACGGCGACCTATGCCGGCGGTGCAGCGATCACAATCAACGTCGCGTCTGGTTCTTACGCTGGTGCCGCTGCTGGCGACTCATTTGACAGCATTGAACGCGTTATCGGCTCGTCGAATGACGATGCAATTACTTTGGGTGGCGGTCTCGTTTATGCTGATGGCGGTGACGGCGCGGACACGCTTACCGGTGCTGCGACGGCCGACAGCTTGACCGGTGGCGCCGGTCAGGACGTTTTAAGTGGTGGCGGTGGTAGCGACACCATTGACGGTGGTGCGGAGAATGACACCATTAGTGGCGGTAGCGGCGGCGATGATCTCTCCGGCGGCGGCGGTACTGATCTTCTTGATTACAGCGCATCATCGTCTGATCTCGACGTAAACCTTGATACGGGAACCGCGAGCGATGGTACGGGGACGGATACTTTATCCTTGTTTGAAAATGTGACAGGCGGTTCTGGTAATGATCTTCTTACGGGCGACAGCAATGGCAATATTTTAAGCGGCGGCGTTGGCAATGATACGCTCAATGGCGGCGGCGGCAACGACACGTTGTTTGGCGGTTCTGGTAACAACACCTTTGATGGTGGGGCGGGCTCTGACGCGTTCCACATCAGTGATGTTTCGAGCGGCGGTGTGAACACCTTCAATGATACCGGTGTATCAGGCACTGACCAAGTTATCCTATCCTCGTCCGCTGACGGTACATTCGAGTTACAGTCCAATTTCTCTTCGGCAACCGGTGTTGAGGAAATCGATGGATCCAGCGCCGCGGGCAATGTTCTGCAAACGGCTGGTGGTGTCGCAAACTTTAATTTTTCCGGCGTCACTCTAACCAATATTGACACCATCCGCGGTGGGGCGTCAGGCGACAACATTACTGGGTCTTCCGGATCGGATTACATTGAAGGTCTTGGTGGAAATGATACCCTTGATGGCGGCGCAGGGGGTGGCGACACACTTGTCGGCGGCGCGGGAGACGACACGTTCATTATTGATGATGGTGCTATCAATTATAGCTCGGCATCGATTGAGGGGGGCGGTAACAGCGATACGGTTGTCCTAGACTCAAGTTCACTGGTAACCGTAGACGAAGTTGGGCTATTTGATGTGCTGACGGATATCGAGACCATCGATTTCACGGATACTGATGTCAATGCTGATGTAGATATTAATGAAGCGATGATCGACAGCGTCACGGATAGTGGCAATAGGTTGGAAATACTGATCAATAGTTCCGGCGATGGTATTAATGTTGATCTATCAGATATTGATACAGTGATATCTGGTGGAGGGACAACGACATATACCTATAATGATGGAACGGAATTGGCGGTTACAATTGTCTAACCTTCCCCCAGCATTTAAAGGCGAAGTCTTCAAATACAAGAAGTTGTATTGCGTAATTGTGTAGAGACGAACCGCATCTCTCGCTTAAAGTATTTCCAAGCCAAGTGTGTGCGGTTGGCGTTAAGGAAATGCGTCAAATCAAAAACTTAAAGCGCCGTTCTGATTCGAATTGAAACTGAGGCGCTTTAAGCGAGTTCGCATCAATTGAATTTACTCAATCGCCTGGGTTTCCGACTGGTAGAGAACAAATGATTGGTTAAGCTGCAGCATTCGCGTTTGGATTGACGAGCGAAAGGTCAACACTTTTGGCCCGCATGGAAGATAACTCAAGCTCGGAAAAAGAATCAAACAATTGGATACCATATCCCGTAACACGGGTTGCACGGATGATTCCGTTCTTCTGAACACCAATAACGCGGACTTGAATTTGCTCGCCTACGCGTTCTTCGATGTAGTGGGCCGCGGGGCGAAAGGTCAGACCACCCGTTGATGCTTCAACAATAACACCGTCGAGGCTAAACCCCCGATCCGGAAAAGCAAGTTCCGCGATTGCACTTATATCTGTGCGTGCTTCTTTTCTTTTATGTTTATTCTTTTCGGCATCTTTTGAAAGCGCCGCTTTTTCCTTGTCAGCGATTTTCTCTGCAGTCTTTTTCGCAAAGTTGCGGGCATTTGAACCAACAGCAGTTGACGAAGATCCGCTGCCAAATTTTTTCAACAATGATGACAGGCTTGAATAGAGAGTCTTCACGAAGCCCTCCTTGCTGTTGCTGATTGTTGGTTTTGAGTTTTACGCATGTTTCCCTTGTTTGCGGCAACCGCGTCGAGACGGTTTGCCAGCATCAATAGTTTTTTCAATTGTTGAACATTAACGTCCGTCAATTCCGCCCCCAGCGCTTCGGCAAGGTGAGCGCCGGGCTTCTCGATTGTTTGTGTCTCAATAGCAAGCGGCGCGGAGAGTTCCGACACTTTCTTTAAGGTTTGGCGCAAGATACTCGTAAGGCGCGCATCACGTGTTTCCAATTGTGATGACATAAGTGCCGTTAACTCTGCTATTTCCGCGCGCGTATTCACGTTTCTTGATATCGTGTCGAACGCATCCACCGTCCGTGCTAAGGTGAGGTGGATTACTTTATTCTGTTCACCGATAACCCGAAGCGCATCCCCCAGATCAAGTAATACTTCCTTGGTTTCTTGAGCATCGGTAACCAATGTATCGATATTGCGTGTCAGTTTGGCGAACTCTCTTGAATGTCGATTGGTTGAAACAACAGAATGCCGGGCTGCCCGCATAAGCAGCGCCAGGCGCCGCTCTTCAAACTCGCGTGACGTAATTTGCTGATACTGACCATCCGGTCCGATCTTCGCCGTTCGCTCTTGATGTTTTACCCATTCCGAAAGAGGGAACCCGTCAATTGTTTTTTCATCGGTTGCTGGCGCGGCGCCGGTGAGATCAACAACGTTGGAGAGCCAGTTTGCCATGTCAGACTTTAGGGTGCTTCCCGCCCTTGAAAGCAATTGGATCATCAAGCTCGTTGCGAGCGATGTGACGAGTCCAAAGAGTGAAGAGGAAAACCCTGTCGCCATCCCCGCCAATGGCGTTTGTAGGTTATCCATTAAATTGGTAATCGTTGCCGTTGGATCGCTACTCGTTAGGTCGAGCGTGCCCAAGATGTCACCGACCGAGGCTAGCGTTATCATCAGGCCCAAAAAAGTACCGATCAGGCCAAGAAAAATAAGAATACCGGCTACGTAGGAAATCAGTGATTTCACTTCAGCAAGGCGTTCATCGATGCCGTCGAGCAGCGTTTGCAGCGTTGATGGCGAGATCTGTAGTTCTTTTTCCCGATAGAGCTGCCCGCAAATGAGCTGATGGCATTGCCCCAGGATCTGTGGCTTTTTGTAGATGATCCCTACCGTATTCGCGCGATAGTACTTCCAAAGGGGGTCCGCTCGGACAGCATCATCGGCATATTTTACGTCTTCGTATAATTCTTCAATTGCGTATAGAGCGCGATACTCATTCTTTAGGGAATTGATTGCACTAAAGACCAGTGAAAATCCAAAAAGGCATGTTCCGAAAATGATTAGGTTGAGTGCCGGATTTGCTCTAACGGCCCCGAGAACGAAGTCGAATTGCCATAGCCCTACACCGAGAAGGATGGCCACGGTTAAACAAATCCGTATGAATTGAATCTGTACGGTATGCATAAAATTACGACGTCAGCTCTAATTAAACCGACACCATAAAAATATGGCAGGCTTAATTTATGATTAAGACTGCTCGTTTCGATCGTTTACTCAAAATATACCGATTAAGACCAGATTAAGAATAATATTCCAACAAGCGTTGGCTGGTTAATAGTGAGGCATCCGGGTCGTGGCCGAAGCACAACAAGAAGAAAATCATTGGCCTGGCTTCGTTGATGCCTTGTCGACGATCGTTATGGTCGTCACTTTTCTTCTCATCATATTGGCGATTGCTATATTCGTCATGTCTTTGTCGATTGCTGAACAAAGTGGGATGGTTGAAGGGGAATCGGCAGCATCGCAATTATCCACAAATGTGCGCGAAGAACAGACAATCGTAGTCGCAGATAATCCAGTCGTTCGAGACAAGGATGCAACCGTTACAGCCGTCACCGAGTTTGATAAAATCCTTCGATTAGAGTTTACGCCATCAACCATTGAAGTCGATCAGCTCTCGCAAGAGAAACTAAAGGCGTATCTTGATGGAAACGCTGAAACGTTCGCCGGGCGTACTGTAGAAATTACGGCGTTTTTCAATCCAAATGTTGCGTACACCAAAGCGCGGCGCGTTGGATATTATCGTGTATTATCCGCACGCAATGCAATGACGGCAGCTGGTGTGGAGGCCTCCCGTGTTAGAGTTCACGTCCGCGAGGCAAACACGCCAGAGCGTATCGACACTGTCGAAGTATCAGCAAGATGAATACTGACAATATTTGCTAATCAGGAACGTCCTTTCACGATGCAAATTTTATTTCTTCATAACAATTTCCCAGCGCAATTCGGTGGTCTTGCCGCCTATCTTGCCGATAACGGATGGCAGGTTTGGTTTGGCACCCAGAGGAAAGGGTCAAGTTCGCCAACGGTAAACGTATTTGTTTATGAGCCTCATCGTGAACTTACCGAAGGGATTCATCCCTATTCCAATAGTTGGGAACGCGCCGTAATTAACGGCCAGTCAATGGCCCGTGCCGCTCTCAAAATCGGAGAGAAAATGCTTTCTCCCGATATTGTTGTCTCTCATTCTGGATGGGGTAATGGGCTGTTCGCAAAAGATGTATGGCCGAACGCGCGCACGGTCGGGTATTTTGAATGGTATTACAATTCACCAGGACCCGATGTCGCGTTTCTTGATCCATCAACCCCAAAGCCAGACCAACGGGCCCGTTCGCGGTGCCGAAATGCCCCGATTTTACTGGATTTAACGTCGGTAGACCTTGGGTTTTGTCCGACAAACTGGCAGAAATCGCAATTCCCTGTCGAGTTTAAACATAAACTTGTCGTGCACCATGATGGTGTTGACACGTCTTATTTCTCTCCGAAAAAAACTAACGGCCTTAATGTTAGAGATACTCACCTCCCTGATGATGCGGAAATTGTGACCTATGTGGCGCGAGGGATGGAGCCCTATCGAGGCTTTCCGCAGTTCATGGAAGCCCTCGCGCGCCTTCAAGCGCGTCGACCAAATATCCATGGTGTGATCGTCGGTGAAGACCGCGTGGCATACGGAAAAAAGTTAGAGGATGGTGATTCTCATCTGAAACAGGCATTGGATCGATTGCCTCTTGATATGAAGCGAACCCATTTCACTGGATACCTTAGCCGATCTGAATATCGAGATGTATTACGCGCCTCAGCAATTCATGTTTATCTGACGGTGCCATTTGTCCTCTCATGGTCAATGATGGAAGCAATGAGCACGGGCTGCTTGCTTGCGGCGTCGAATACGTCACCAGTCAGAGAAGTCGCGAATAACGAGAACGCGATCCTCGTGAATTTTAACGATCCCGCTGACATTTCACGAAAATTATTTGATGCTCTGGAAAGTCCAGATAAACAGACGCACAGGCGCGAGGCAGCGCGTGACACAATTCTTCGCACCTATGCTTCGGAAAAAATATTTGAAGAAAAGCGGCAGATGCTTGAGGCGCTCGTTGACCGTACACCTCAAAAAATTGCTGTCTAAAGCGCCGCCGTCTCAATTGGAATCACGGAACGGCTTTCGGATTGAGAACTCTACGTATTTATTCGTCAACTTCAGATGCGAGCACTGATGCCGCTTCCGAAATCTTCTCTTCGGTCATTCCAGCAATATTAATGCGCCCCGATGCCGGAAGATATATACCGTGATCACGCCGTAGACGAGCCGCAGCGCCCTCTTTTATTGGCAACAGTGAGAACATGCCTTTTTCTGATCGAATGGTTGCCGCCGTTTTGGGCTTACCGCATTTTTCAAGTTCTCTCGCAAATTGTGACCTGAGCGTGATCATTCGCTCACGCATCATTGTGAGCTCTTCTAACCATTCAGTAGTAAGATCTTTATCTGCGAGGATCGTTGCGACAATCGCTGGTCCGTGAGCCGGGGGCATCGAATAGGTCGCTCGCGCAATGTCGGCAATATGGGTACCTGCCGCATCACGCACCTCTTGGGTGGCGGCCTGAAGAATGAGGCAACCACACCGATCGCGGTATAGGCCAAAATTTTTCGAGCATGAATAAGATACTAAAGCTTCGTCGACCTCGTCTAGAAAAGCTCTGATCCCCAGCATGTCCTCGTCTAATCCAGCGCCAAAGCCTTGATAGGCAATGTCAATGAATGGAAAAAGGTTTTTGTCTTTTATCACTTTTGCAAGTGATTTCCACTGTGCCACCGAAAGATCCAGGCCAGTTGGGTTATGGCAGGGGCCTTGAATGATAACAGCGTCTCCAGCTGTTGATGCCACCAAATCATGTTCCAGCTGTTCAAAGTCAACGTCGTTATTTTCGTTCCGGTGATAGGTATATTTCGCAGGCGTTAGACCGGCGACATCAACGATTTTCTGGTGGTTCGGCCAAGACGGATTGCTGACCCAAACCTTCGCATTTGGTCGTAGACGCTTGAGGAAGCCTACGCCTAATCCTAATGCACCGCAGCCGCCGGGCGTGGCAAATGCGTCGAGCGTCTCACGGCGCGTTTTGGTCAGTGCGTCCTCGCCCAAAATTTTCTGACATACCACCTGACAAAATTCGGCGTTCCCACGGGGACCCTCATAGGCTTTTGTCGATACAAGGCTCAGAAGCTTCTGCTCTGCCTTTTCCACAGCAGTCATTATTGGCGTATCACCGTTTTCGTCGCGGTAGACGCCCACTCCTAGGTCTAGTTTATGCACCCGTTCATCGGCGCGAAATGCCGCCATGAGCCCGAGAAGCGGGTCGGGTGGCAATGCGGTCAGCATTGAAAGGTGGCCCCCAGGGGTTTCGGTCTTATTCTCGATCGCCATGACAGGGATCCTCTTTCCGGCACTCTGTTTGAGAAGCGGGCAGACAAAGTGTTTTTTTATAAATTCGTCTTTGATTAGCGCTAGCCGCCCCGTTTTCAAAGCTGATAGCACAAATCCTTAAGGTATATGTCGCGATAGAGGATGAGCGTCAACTCGTTCTTTTGAGACGGGACGAGGCTGTTTGCGCATTAAAAACAGTCGTATTTATGCGGAATAAGATTGGGTTCGAGCGATGAGAGAATTAATGAGATCGCAAGGCCGCGATGTGCGTTTCAAGCGTTTGCAGCCTGAGTGCGTGCGGTTCGGCGCCCGTTTGGTTGTTGGTGTAAACGCGCAAAAACAAAGACCCACAGCGGCGCTCTAATTCCATTTGAAGTTGAGCTGCCGTAAGGCATCAGACGAATGTCAATGCGACTCGACGATCGTAAGGCATTTTTCGCTGAAGTGGATGCGTAAGTGGTAACTGGCCCACGCGCCAGAAAATCCATCAAATCAAACGCGTAAACCTGAGGACCTAAAGCCATTCATCGGTCCCATTTCACACCGAACAGCTTTAGTCCACGATCATCAATTCTCTAGGAACGTTGCTCAAGACTTCGCAGCCGTCTTTTGTCAGTGCAATTGTTTCGCTGATCACCGCGCCAAAATCTTCGTCGATCCAGGTACCCAACATCAGGTGAAAAACCATATTTTCTTGCATAATCGTTGGGTCATCGACTCTCAGGCTGCAGCTATCCTCGAGCCAGTTGATGCCAATGGGATAGCCACACCGGCTGTCTTTTGAATAACCGCCTTTATTCAAGACGGCGCAATATCGTTGAGCGACAGCGCTACAGGGCGTACCGGGTTTAAACACTGACAAAGCTTCGTTACAGCCCTCGATCATGTATTTGTATAGATCAGCTAATCGATCCGATGGCTTACCCATTGATAGAGAACGCATGAGGCCAACGGAATAACTGTAGCGTGATGCGCCATACTCAGGATTATAGTGGCGGCCAGCAACGATCTCTCGATCCGTCCATGGCACATGGGATGTCCCTGAAAGATTCCCTCCTGGGATTAGGACCGTATCGGGCACGCTACCAGCGAGCTCGGGGGTTCCTGCGATTAAATGAGCAGTGATGTCGGCGGCAACTTCATTTTCCCGGCGCCCGATGCGAAAAAGCTTCGGCATCTCCATAAAAGCCCTATCCGTAATCGCCATTGCTTCGCGCTGGACTTGTATTTCGGCCGGGGATTTTACAATCCTAATCCAAATGATTGTGCCGCTCATATCGACAAATTCTATATTGGGATGGCGCCGTTGCAGCGAGGCAAGCGTGGCGGCAGAAATTGAGTCAAACTCTAAACCAATTCGTTTCATCTTTTTCTGAGACGTTATCCTCTCGAGCATGAAATCAAAACCAGAAGAGGTATAACTACCGATATATTCTTCCGGATAATCGATAACATATTCATTCGGCATAAAGCTCGTAAACATGCCCGCTGGTCCATCCTGCTTACGCAGCACGAGCGATGGAAATGTTTCATCTCCATAAAGAATAAGCCCCTGGGCAACATAATCGGATTCAGCGGCATAGCCCGAGAGATAACAAATATTTCCCCCTTCATTGACAAGGAAGCAGTCGACGGCGTTTTCGTCCATTTTTGCCTTTACTGCTTGAATTCGGCTTAAATACTCGTCTTGTGAAAACGGGCTTTGCTGCTTTGCCATCTTGCGTACGAGCGGAATTGGCGTTGTGCCTGAAAACGTCATAAATCTTGCCTTTTATAGGAACGCGACAACGGTTTTATCTTGTGATCGTTAGCTTTTGCCAATAAGCATTGACGCGTTCTGATTGCAACTAATGACGTTTAATGGCGCATTCACAAGTGTCAGAGCTCCTCAATCAACCGGTAGAAGAAGCGTTTGCAGCATGCTGAAAATTAAAACACCTTATCTATTATTTGCGGCCGATGAGACACAATATTTCTTGATTAAAACGGGTCTTGGCCTCGCACAGTGGGCTGCAGACAAATGTGTTGGTCAGCTTCGTCTTCACCCCGATGCCTTGGGGTTTGAACTGAACGATTACACCATCAAAGAAGCCGTGGACGCTGGCGCGAAGTCTTTGGTTGTTGGCATTGCACCCGTTGGTGGGCGCATACCTGATGCCTGGATTCCGGTTTTTCTTGAAGCCATTGAATCAGGCCTCGACATCGTGAGTGGTCTGCATGATAAATTGAACGGAATTGATGCTTTAGTTTCAGCCGCCACAAAATGTGGGACACAATTAATTGATGTCCGTACACCGCCTGAAGCACTTCCCTGCGGTACCGGTGCGCCGCGTTCGGGAAAGCGCGTTCTTACGGTGGGGACGGATTGTGCTATAGGGAAGAAATATACGTCTTTAGCGCTTGCAAGGGAATTTTTAAACCGCGGGGTGGATTGCGATTTTCGCGCTACGGGGCAAACCGGCATCATGATTTCCGGTTCAGGGATTCCAATTGATGCGGTGATAAGTGATTTTTTATCAGGCGCTGCAGAAACGCTGTCCCCGGCCGCTGACGAAAATCACTGGGATATCATTGAAGGCCAGGGCTCGTTGTTTCACCCTTCCTTCGCCGCTGTTACTCTGGGGCTTATTCATGGTTCACAACCTGACGCTATGATTTTATGTCACCAGCCAACACGGAGATCCATAGAAGGGTTTAATGACTATCCTTTACCAACTCTTCCCACGGCAATTGAAACCTATGTAGATGCGGCAAAGTTGACCTCAAAAAATACGCGTGTGGCGGGTATCTGTCTTAATACGCATGATATGAGCGAAGATGATGCCCTCAGAGCAATAGACGACATACAACAATCGCTCGGACTGCCATGCGTTGATCCTATTCGAACCGGTGTTGGGCCCCTTGCGGATGCGTTACTGGGCGCGAGTTGAGTAATCACTTAAACTTACCATCACGCCTTTCTAGACGTTTATATATGCTGGCATATAGGTTGTTATTCTCAGCAAGCGCTTGAGCTTTGTGGTGAAGTATATCTGGTTTTATGCACGGTTATTGCCGACGGGAGTGGGCTGGATAATGAGACGTTTTATGAAGAAGAGTATGGAAATCACTGCTGCCAAATCATTCATGCTCTTTATACTTTATATGCTTTGCCTATTCAGCGCTGTTTCCTCTCAAGTTTTGGCCGAGACAGGAAATCCAAGCGCCAGCGACCTATACGGAATGATGAAATGGCGCAATATTGGTCCGGCCAGAGGCGGGAGATCAATTGCGGCCGCCGGTGTTACGCAAGACTCCAATGTTTATTTCTTCGGGGCGACAGGTGGTGGGCTCTGGAAAACAACAGATGGGGGGACAACATGGCGCCCAACAGGGGACCGTTTCTTTAAGAGCGCTTCGGTCGGTGCTATTGCAATCGACCAAACTACGCCAGATACAATTTATGTTGGTATGGGCGAGGGGCAATTGCGTAGTAATGTTCTGCAAGGGGATGGTATTTATAAATCAACAAATGGTGGACGGTCATGGGTCCATGTCGGTTTAGAGAAGACCCGAACGATCACCACAATACGGATTAACCCAAAAAACCCGCAGATTGTTTACGCTACCGCGCTTGGCGATCCTTTTATGGAGACCCCTGAACGTGGCGTCTACCGTTCACGGAATGGGGGGGTGACTTGGGAAAAGATCCTTTTTCGCTCTGAGAAGGCAGGCGCTATTGATCTTGCAATGGACCCTAATAACCCTGACGTGCTTTATGCTACACTTTGGGAAGTCTATCGCAAACCCTGGAAGCTTTGGAGCGGCGGTCCGGACTCGGCCATCTTTAAGTCAACCGATGGCGGTGATACCTGGCAAAATATTACGGACCGTCCTGGCCTTCCAAAGGGTGTTTTGGGAAAGATGACGGTCGTTGTGTCGCCGGTGGACTCACGGCGGGTCTATGCCAATATCGAGGCAGAGAATGGTGGAATTTATCGCTCGGATGACGCTGGGCGTACGTGGGAATACGTAAATTCCGCACGCAAACTCTGGCAGCGATCGTTTTACTTCATGCAGTTACGGGCCGATCCAAAAGAACTCGATACGCTTTACGTTCTCAGCTTTAGACTCGAAAAGTCGAAGAACGGTGGAAAAAACTTTGGCCCTATCCCGACACGGCATGCGGATGTGCATGATCTGTGGATTGATCCTAATGACCCCAAACGAATGATTGTTGCCGATGATGGGGGGGCCAGTGTATCGGTAAATGGTGGGCGTTCTTGGACAGAGCAAGACTTTCCAACGGCACAGATATATCGATTGGAAACAACAAATGATTTTCCGTACCATGTTTGCGGTGCTCAGCAGGATAATACCACAATCTGTGTACCAAGTTTGATCGATGAACGGTCCTATCGTTCAAAACATATCGATTCGCCAATGGATTTTTATGTCGTTGGCGGCGGTGAGAGTGGTTATGTGGCGAGCCATCCTAGTAATCCTAATATTTTCTTTTCTGGTGGTACCAACGAATTGGATCGTTTCGATCGACAAACGGGGCACCATGTGGACCGCCAGCCCACACCGGAAATTGTTATGGGTCAATCGGCGTCAACCATGGCACAACGCTGGAATTGGACCTACCCCATTGTGTTCTCTCCACTTAAACCACACCCACTTTTTATTGGTTCGCAATATGTATGGCGATCTGATGATGAGGGGCTGACATGGAAGAAAATTAGTCCCGACTTGACACGTGCTGATCCAAAGACGCTCGGTGATACGGGCGGTCCTATTCGATTTGATCAGGACGGACCTGAAGTTTACGCGACCCTATTTGTCATAGAACCTTCACCACTTCGTAAGTCAGTCCTCTGGACGGGCTCTGATGATGGGCTCGTTTACCTCACGAAAGATGGTGGGAATAAATGGGTGGATGTCACACCTCCAGATCTTCCGGTGAATAGCAAAATAACAGCGATCGGTGCCTCTCCGCATTCGGAAGATACCGCATTTGTCGCTGCCAAACGATATGAATTGGGAGATCGGCAGCCTTATCTCTGGGTAACACGCGATTCCGGAAAAACATGGGCGCGTATTGATCAAGGTTTGGTCTTCAACAATCATATTCACAGTCTTGCGGTAGACCCTGTGGTGCCGGGGGCTTTGTATGTGGGGACGGAACGTGGCGTATTTGTTAGTGTTGATGCGGGCGCCAGCTGGAGGGATCTTTCGCTTAATCTTCCGAGTACACCTGTGATGGGTGTGGAAGTGCGCGATAACGATCTTGTCATAGCGACACACGGACGGTCGTTCTACGTTTTGACGGGATTGACGACGCTACGTCAGGCGCTTTCCAATGACTCCTTGACCCGGCCCATTCTTTATGTGCCCGCTCAGGGCATTCGGGGCGTTAAGCCGGCGTATATTGACTATTACCTACCGGAGGACGCAAAAGACCTGACCGTAGAAATTCTGGATCCATCGAGCAAAGTTATTCGTGTCTTGATCGATGGGCGTCGACGAAGACGTGGCCCTCGGCGGCTCTCTTGGGATATGCGGCACGACGGAGCGTTTGTGTTTGATGGGATTATTCTTGAAGCACCTAATCCGACTGTTGGTCCGTTGGTCGCACCGGGTGATTATACGGTAAGGCTGACAATTGGTGAGTCATACGAAACAAGTGCTTCTATTAATGTAGCGAAAGATCCGCGACTGGTGGACGTGTCGGTAAAAGACATGAAACAGCAAGAGGCATTAGCGTTGCGCGCTCGGGACGCCGTTACTCAAGCCAATCGTGCCGTTGTTCGGATTAGCGCGATGCGTACAGCCCTTGCCGACCGTCTCGGGCAACAGAGCGGTATTCCAAAATCCGAAGAAAGTAAGCGCATCGACGATGACTTGATATCGCTTCAATCGCAGCTCTACCAAATCAGGAATTCAAGCCCGAAAGACAAAATCGCGTATCCTATCCAACTGAACGATCGATTAGCCGCGATACAAGGGTTCCTGTCTGAAGGGGCTTCCGCGCCAACAAAAGCACAGGAAATCGTCTTTGAAAAATTGAACACGGAGCTTGAAGGACATCTGGAAACGTTGGGCTCCTTGCAACAGCGATTTGACGACTTCATGGGGCAAAACGGAAACTAGCTTTGGTATTTCCTTGAAGCATTTCCACGTCAAGTGTGTGCGGTTGGCTGCCCGATTGGTAATTGGCGCAAATGCGTAAAAAATAAAGACTCAAAGCGGTGCTCCGATCCGAATTGTCAAAATTTCTCTAGAGCGTGTTCCGCTTAAGTGGTTACCGGTTAATGGGTCCCGTCTATCAACTCGGCAATAGGTCGAACAATTGTTCGACCGACCAAACAAAGACTTAGAGCGGCGTTCCGATTCCATTGGAACGCAAATAGCTCTAGATCATTGTTTTTTCTCAATTTCTTAAGCATCGGCCGGTGACTACTTGCGCTGGAAATGCTTTCGACGCTGCCTGTCGCCCAGATGCGACAATTTATAAGTTTTCGACTCGCGAATGCACTTTGCCAACGGGCCCTATTCGGCTATACCAGTTGCGATTGCAATTTAGTGGCATTTTTAAGAGCGGATGACAGTTCATTTTGGGCCAAATACCAGTCGCACATTCAGGCTATTTGTCGGTGCGGTAGGCGGTTACGCATTTGCGTATGGATATATCGCTTTCGTCGCTTCCTTTCTTGCGCTGTTGGGGCTTGCACGAAGCGAGGCCGTCAGCTTTTCCTCCGTAACAGGTATTCTGGCCTTCACGGCCGTTATCATTTGGTCGGCGTCGACAAAATTTTTCGTGAGAACGACAATTGTCATTATTTGCGCATCAGCTGCGATGATCTTCAGTGCACCAATATTGGTTTCGGCTTAAGGAAGAAAAATGCAAATCTCCGATGATTTCCGGAAGTCCATGAGTTGGTTTCATACATGGGTGGGCATTGCGCTGTCTGGTGTCCTGTTCGCTATTTTCTGGATGGGTACCCTGACGATATTTCATTACGAGATCGACAAATGGATGATGCCAGAAAAACGTATCGCTCAGGCTGTTGACACAAGCTTTGATGAAAAGGTTTGGCCGATAATCCAGGAGAAGGATCTATCAGACGCGAAGAGTATTTTCCTCGCGCGCCCGAAACAACGGGCACCGCTTACAAGAACATTTATTCTAAAGGATGATGGCCGTGAGAATGCCTATTACGACAGTAATTCAGGTGAGGAGGTAACGCTCACAAAGTCTCTTGGCGCAGGCAGATTCTTCTACCCCTTCCATTATATGCTGCATATCAGTTGGGCCGGATTGGGATATTGGATTGTCGGCCTTGCATCTATGGGAATGCTGTCTTTGCTTGTCTCCGGAATATTTATCCATCGAAAGATCATCCAAGACTTTTTCACATTCCGCCCCAAAAAGCAGGCACGGCGATCATTATTAGATATGCATAATATAACGTCGCTGATCGCACTTCCATTTCACGTATTGTTTCCCCTTTCTGGCCTTCTGATATTTATATTTGTTTATTTTCCTGGTGCCTTAAAAACGCCATTTGCAGGGGATAGAGATGCATATTTTGCGGAGAAACGTGGTCATTACGCCAGAGCGCTAACTGGCGTTGAAGCGCCTCTTCCAACATCAATTGATACCTTCATAACACGTGCGGAAGATATTTGGACACAACGAGACGGAATGCCTGCGCATGCGGACTATATTCGCGTGGAAAATATTGGCGATAAAAACACTTATGTGATTGTCCAGCATTCCTTTCCCAAGCGCCGTGTTGGCTCAAACCAAGGGTATATTGCTTTCGATGCGCAAAGCAGAGAAGTCCTTTTCGACTTCACGCCGAAGCCAATCTCAAAGGCGTCAAACTGGTTAACGGGTGCCCACTTTATGCTCTTTGACCATTGGCCATTACGATGGCTGCTTTTCTTGGGCGGGCTATCGAGTTGCGCAATGATTGCAACGGGTCTCGTATTTTGGATGCGAGCACGGATCAAAAAGGGTGCTGAGCCAACGAGTGTTCGTGTCATACGTGCGACGAGCATTGGCACTGTCACAGGTATGATGCTGGCAAGTATTTCTTTTATGGCGGCCAACAGGATGTTGACCAACGACTCCGTTCTTTTTGGCGTTGAAAGAGAGTTTCTAGAGGTGGGCGCTTTTGCTTTTGTGTGGATCGGCTCTTTTGTTCATGCTTCTTTACGGAATAAAAATGCGTGGGCGGAGCAGTGTCTTGCTATTACTTTTGTTTGCATTCTTGCAGTATTTTTAAACTGGATCACAACCGGAGATAATATTGTTTCGACAATAAACGGCGGGCTTTGGTCAATTGCGATGATTGATATCGTCTTAATCTCAAGTGCGGCTGCCGCATTTTTCGCCGCTAAACGATTAAAGCAGGCGTTGCTATCCGAGAACACACCACCGCGCAGAATGAAATCGTCCCGTGCTCAAGCAGTAGCGGCCGAATGAGTTTTGTTGTGGCGGGTCTCTGGTTTTTTGCTGCCTGGATGATGGCGTTTTTCGGTTGTTGTTTATTGGCCCTTAGCCAAGACAAGCACTGGCGAACGGTCTCAGGGCAAGAAGGGCCATCGCGAAAACCAATGACGCGAACACTTGGTTGGTTATGTATTGGCCTGTCGCTTGTCTTAAGTATATTCCGTGATGGCTGTAGTTTTGCTGGGCTTACTTGGCCTCTGGTCTTGGCATCAGGCGCCTTTTCGGTTGCGATGCTTCTCACTTATAAGGCAATTTGGCTAAAGCCTCTTGCCAACCTTTTCCTGGTTGAGCCGTCGCAAGTAGATCACCATACTGAGTAAGTAACAATCTTTGTCGTCTGAAGGCTTGCAATTGATCCGAAATCGCTTGAGCGTGGAATGCGACAAAACCCAATACTTCGTTATTTTACTGCGCTCTGTTTAACGGATGACAATCAAGTTAAACCCGCTGCAAAAGGGTGGGCACATCACCCAGGTCAGCACCGGATTCCCGCATAAAAAATTCTTTCATCGACGGTAATCTGTTTACGACAGAAAGGCCCAAACGACGCGCTGCACGAATAGGCGGGAAGGAATTTGAGAATAACCGATTAAGAGCGTCAGTCCCAAGTGCAAGGCCAGTAGAATCAAATCGGCGCCAACGGTCATACTTTTGTAAAACATCAATCGCTCCGATGTCTTGTCCCAAAGATCGCGCATTTGAAATAACGTCAGTAAGCGCTGCGATGTCTTTAAGGCCAAGATTATATCCTTGCCCCGCAATTGGGTGAATTGCCCTTGCCGCATCACCGACTAATGCAAGTCGGTTGCTATAAAAACGGTAAGCGAAAGAAAGACCAACCGGATACGACCCTTTTGGGCCGACGAGTGAAATATCTCCGAGGTGGTCGCCCAGCCGTGCTTTTAATGCTCTCAAGAAATCTTTATCGCTTAGTGATAAAAATCTCTGCGCCTTCGATGCTTTTTCGGTCCAAACAATTGAAGAGCGTTGTTCCGTTAACGGAAGAACAGCGAATGGTCCAGACGGAAGAAAAAATTCCTGAGCGATCCCATGGTGGGAGCGTGTATGGGCGATTGTTGCAATGATTGCATGTTGGTCATAGGGCCACGAAAAAGACCGAATGCCGGCTTCCGATGCGAGTTGTGAGTTTTTTCCGTCAGCTGCGACCGTAAGGTAAGATTTCACGCGGCGACCATCGTCTAACTCTGTTACGCTGAACCCGCCAAGCGTGCTGGTTTTTAAGCGACGTGTTGGCGCCAAAATATGGGTGGACGTCGAGGCTTCGATCCGTTCTATGATGGTGCGCCGCATCCGTTGATTTTCTATGATCCAGCCAAGGGGCTCATCTCCATCGAGCGTTTCAGCGCTGAAACGAAGGAAATGATCCGAAGCCCCACCAGAACGGGATGGTGTCGCGATATTTCCATCTGTAATCAAGATTTCTCTTATAGGCGACGCAAAGGGGGCAAGCGGGGCCCACAGGTTCAAGCGTTTAAAAAGGCGCCCGCAGGCGAAAGCGATCGCGGTTGTTCGCCCGTCATAGCTATCGGAAAGCAAGGCGTCGGTCGGATGGGCGTCGATTAAAGCGGTTGAAACCCCGGCCTGGTCCAATGCCGCCGCGAGCATACCACCTGATAGACCACCGCCGACGATCGACACATCGACCGTTATTTCTTTTTCTGTTTTAGAACGTAACATGATCTGAAGATCCGACTTAACAGGTCCAAATTCAAGGGTATTTTGCAATGCCGCGGCCAACAGACGCTTTCTCTATACTATCTTTCAGACCAATCGCTCATACGCACGTCTTCAGTAAGCGAAGGATGATGCCGGGAACGCTTTGAAAACGAGGAGTGTATCGAATTTAGTTGTTTCGATTTATCGAACTGCTAAAACTACGCGCTAGCCCGCGTTACAAGGACCAACCGTGCTTCTATAAAAAAATCGGGCTGATATTTTGCCACAAGGTCTTACATCGTCCAGTCGACCACAATTTAGGTTTATCGGGATCACTTAAATGAAATATATCATTGCCGTCATTCAGCCTCAAAAACTTGACGCGGTCCGGTCTGCGGTCGCGGAGCTGGGCGTTTCTGGCATGACGGTAAGCGAAGTCCGTGGGTATGGCCGTCAAAAAGGTCAGAGCGAAGTCTATCGCGGCGCTGAGTATAATGTCGATTTTATTCCTAAAATAAAAATGGAGATCGCCGTTGCTGATGATATTGCCGCTGATATTGTGGCGCTCATTCGTGAAACGGCGAATACCGGAACGATTGGTGACGGTAAAATCTTTGTTCTCGATCTTGAGAATGTCGTTCGGGTTCGTACCGGCGAAGAAAAGAACGATGCGATTTAACAAAACGCAATCTCCAGATATTTTCAATTAACGGAAGTTACCCAAATGACGCGATTATCAAAGTCGATCGCAATAGGCGCGAGTTTTTTACTGATTGTTTCCATGCTGTGGGGAACGGCATTCGCTCAAGACCCGGCGCAGGAAATTGCTCCTGCGAGTGATTCCGCCCGTATTGTTTTTAACACGATGTTATTTCTCATTTGCGGCATGGTGGTCATGTTTATGGCCGCCGGGTTTTGTATGCTGGAGACCGGGTTGGTCCGCTCGAAAAATGCTGCGACTATCTGCCTAAAGAATGTGGCTCTTTTTTCTGTCGCCGGGGTGATGGTTTGGTTCACGGGCTATAACTTAATTTATGGCGTTGAAGCGGGCGGTTTGTTGGGTCGGTTTGGTGCTTGGTCCGCCGATGATACGAAAATTTTGGAAACCGGATATTCAGCGTCTTCCGACTGGTATTTCCAAATGGTGTTTGTCGCAACCGCTGCATCAATCGTGTCGGGAACCTTGGCGGAACGAATTAAACTTTGGCCGTTTTTGATCTTCACGGCGTTATTGACGGGATTGATCTACCCGATACAGGCCTCTTGGGAATGGGGGGGCGGCTACCTTGATGCACGATGGGGCTTCTCTGATTTTGCCGGCTCAACGCTGGTTCATTCTACGGGTGGCTGGGCGGCGCTTGCTGGTGCTTTAGTGTTAGGCTCCCGGGAGGGACGGTTTGATGCCGGCCGCCCCGTTCCGATGCCAGGTTCTAACTTACCGCTCGCAACGCTTGGAACATTTATTCTCTGGCTGGGTTGGTTTGGCTTCAATGGTGGTTCACAATTGGCACTTGGAACGGTCGAGGACGCTGTCGCCGTTGCCAATGTGATAGTGAATACGAATATGGCGGCATGCGGCGGTGTCCTCTCAGCGATTTTCATGACGTCATTCATTTACAAGAAGATTGACCTCACGATTGTCCTTAACGGGGCGATTGGGGGGCTTGTTGCGATCACCGCGGAACCATTAGCCCCTGCTATTTGGCAGTCTATTGTCGTCGGCGCGGTTGGAGGGGTGCTCGTAACGATTGCAATCCCGTTACTCGACCGGTTGGAAATAGATGACGTGGTTGGTGCCATACCAGCCCATCTCATATGTGGTGTATGGGGAACAATGGTTGTGCCATGGACCAATGCTGACGCAAGTCTGGTTGGGCAATTTGTCGGCGTGGCCATGAATGCGGCATTTGTCTTCTCGACGAGCCTCGGCATATGGATCATGCTACGATACTCTATTGGTATTCGAACCAATCCAATCGACGAGCGTTCTGGTCTCGATAAGGCTGAGTTGGGGCTGGAGGCTTATCCAGAGTTTTCAGGTCGTTAATCTTTCGGCTTGTTAATCTTTCGCCGCGTTGATGTTCCAGATGTGATTTTCGCTCGCGGTGCGTAGGGCGATTGCATGAAAATACCGCTACTTCTTAATACTCGTTAACCCTTTTTGTTTATACCCATGGCAGTCTCACGAGCATCAAAAAGCTTATACCCTGCGTGTGAGCGCTTTTCGCATGTTTATTGTTCAGTTTTGAGAACCGCCAATGCCCCGCAGCACTAAAAAAGCCGCCCGGAAAACAGTACGCCGCTCCCATGACGTTGATTATGAGATGGATGCTGTAACAATGCCAGAAATGCTCGAACGGCTCCGACGGTCGTTAATTGCGCGTTGTGGGGGCGCGGCAATGGTCGTCATAGGTCTATGGTTAGCATTGGCTTTGGCAACTTTTTCCGTCAGTGACCCCACGTTCAACAATGCGAGCGGTGCCAATGTTGTAAACAAAGCTGGTCCAATCGGCGCTTATATTGTTGATCTTATGTTGCAAACGATTGGGGGGGCGAGCCTGCTTTTGCCCCCATTATTGCTAATATGGGGAGGCTTTGCCTTTATCGTTGGTGGCAGCGTCATCCCAGTGATGACCGAGGAAGAAGACGGCTCGACACCGTTTATCGTCTGGCTGCGTGTTGCGGCAACACCTTTAATGCTCATCCTTGCGGCTGCGTTTTGTGGGCTCCTTCCTGAACCGGTGACATGGCCTTTTTCTGCTGGCGTTGGGGGAATCGCTGGTGACGCGTTGGTAAGCCTGCCCCGTTCATTCCTTAGCTTCCTGCCGCCTCGATTGACTGGTGTTTTACTGGGAGCCGTACTTTTTGGGGTAACTGTCGGCATGTTCGGTTTTACTGCTGGCGTAACGCGTGCTCGCGCAAGAGCTGCGGCTCGATTGGCTCAGCGGTGGGCGGAAGCAGGATTAAACGCGTCGCTGCCCTTATTTGATCGTGTCAGTGACAGTGTAACAGATAGCAAAGGTTTCGCTGAACAATTTGCCGAGCGTCTTGCTAGGGATGAACCGCCGGTGTTCGGCGGTGATATTCAAGAGCAAGATTTACTTAAGGCTCATGATGATGAAGTCGATGACTTGGATGATGTCGATACCGATCATGCAGAAAGTGGTGATGGCACCATTCTGCGCGCTGAACGGAACATCATCCGCAATACCGGTAAGAGAAAAGCAAGCAAGCGTGAAGTCAGAGAAATGCAGCCGGATTTGCCGGTCTTTTCAGCGACCGACTATGAGCTTCCGGCCCTAAATCTCTTCGCGAAGCCGCCCGTTCGGCGCGAGGCGTCTGTCTCGGATGAAGCGCTCGAGGAGAATGCGCGCATGCTAGAGACAGTGCTTGCCGACTTCGGCGTGAGGGGGGCGATCATTAATGTGCGGCCAGGCCCTGTTGTCACCTTGTATGAGCTTGAGCCTGCTGCTGGCGTTAAATCATCACGGGTGATCGGTTTGGCGGATGACATCGCTCGTTCGATGAGCGCCGTGGCGGCGCGGGTTGCCGTGATCCCGGGCCGGAACGCCATTGGGATTGAGCTTCCGAATCTTAATCGGGAAACCGTCTATATTCGGGAGATGATCGGCGCCGCCGAGTTTGAAGGGTCTAGCGGTGATTTAACGCTGTCTCTCGGTAAATCAATTGGCGGTGAGCCGGTTTTTGCCGACCTTGCTAGGATGCCTCACTTGTTGATCGCTGGAACAACCGGTTCGGGTAAGTCAGTTGGGATCAACGCCATGATCTTATCATTGCTTTATCGACTGCCGCCTGATCAGTGTAAAATGATCATGATCGATCCAAAGATGCTTGAATTATCTGTTTACGAAGGAATACCCCATCTTCTTTCCCCTGTCGTTACGGACCCCAGAAAAGCGGTTGTTGCATTGAAATGGACCGTGAAGGAAATGGAAGAACGCTACCGTCGGATGTCAAAAGTGGGGGTTCGTAATATCGCTGGCTTTAATCAACGGGTGATCGAAGCGGAAGAGAGTGGCGAGGTGCTCTCTCGTACAGTTCATTCTGGATACGACGAAGATAGTGGCGAGCCCATCTATGAGACAGAAGAGCTCGAATATGAGCCGATGCCTTTCATCGTCGTGGTCATTGATGAGGTTGCCGACCTCATGATGGTCGCCGGAAAAGAGATTGAGGCAATGGTTCAACGCCTTGCCCAAATGGCCCGAGCCGCCGGCATTCATTTGATCATGGCGACCCAGCGGCCATCGGTCGATGTTATTACCGGTACAATTAAAGCCAATTTCCCTACACGGATCAGCTTCCAGGTCACATCGAAAATCGATAGTCGGACCATATTAGGAGAACAAGGCGCGGAACAATTGCTAGGACAGGGGGATATGCTCCACATGGCAGGCGGTGGGCGTATCCGACGTGTCCATGGTGCGTTTGTTTCTGATGACGAGGTCGAGAAGGTTGTTAAGTTTCTGAAGAAACAAGGCAAGCCTGATTATATCCAAGAAGTGACCGAAATGCGCGACGACGACGATGGCGCGATCGCTGGATTAGACATCGGAGGAAACACGAATTCCGGTGATGCCCTCTATGATAAAGCGATCGCCGTTGTCCTTCGGGACCGGAAGGCTTCAACCTCTTATATTCAGCGCCGTCTACAAATAGGCTATAATCGCGCTGCGACATTGATAGAGCGCATGGAAGAAGAGGGCGTTGTCTCGCCTGCCAATCATGCTGGCAAGAGAGAGATTCTTGTCGGTGAAGACGCTGCTTAGCCCAGAAAAATCAAAAAGTCCGTTGCGGTCGTTCGGTTGCACTCTATGTTGCCTGCGATTAATCGACATGCACATGCTGCGCTGACTTATTCAAAAGGGGACCTAAAGCATGTCCAAGCCAAGTGTGTGCGGTTGGCGTTAAGGAAATGCGTAAAATCAACAACTTAAAGCGCCGTTCTGATTCCGATTGAGACGGAGGCGCTTTAAGCACGCTCTGTGACGCCGCGGCGTATCAGGTCATCATGCTGCGACCGGTTTGAGTGGTGCAATATCACCATTGTCGGACATCATTATTGCGATCGGCCGTGTTGTCTGGAATTGGGTGAAAATAATCATAACTGTAACGGTCATGGGAACAGCGAGAAGGGCTCCTGCAAAACCCCAGATTGTAGACCAAATGGCAAGCGACAATAAGATTATAACGGGGCTGAGATTGAGGCTTCTACCAATGAGTCTTGGTTCGATGACTGAACTCATCGTTTGCTCGGCGCCCACGAGAAGACCCAGGGTAAGAAACGCCAGGCGGAACCCACCGCCGTCCGGTTGCACCAAGGCCAAAAGCACGGGAAGTGTTATGGCGCTTACAGCGCCTACTATTGGAATATAGTTGAGTATAAAAATTAAAAGCGCCCAAAAACCCGCAAAATCGATCCCTAAAATTCGCATGAGCGTGTAACTCACCATAGCGGTGATAAGGTTCGTACTCGTTTTTACAGTGATATATTGGCGTACCATGCTCCCAATCTCCGATACGGTTTGATCAACAGCTGCTCGCTGGCTTTCATTTGTGCTCAGTTTTTGCAACTTTTTGAAAAAGCGGCCTCTTTCAATCAGCATAAAGACCGTATAGAGAAATATGGTTACAAGATTGGCTGTCAGTGAGCGCATCGCGGTCCCAAAATCTCGCAAGATAGGATTTATGATGGAAAGACCGGCAGACCGCAGCTCATCCATTCCATCAATAAAGTCTTCCGGTAGTGCGCCTAAATTTTGAAGATACTCAATCCCCTGTCCCGTCAAAGTTGTTAGTCGTTTTTCGTACTGGGGCCAAGTGCCGATTAAGGCTTCGGCATTGTCACGGATAATCTCGACCAACAGGATTGTAACGAACACAATCACTGAAAAGGCGAGCCCATATGCAAGCCACCCTGGTAAGTACTTTCCGACCAGTGGTATTTTATTAATCGCCTGTTTTAGTGTGAAAATCAGAAAACATGTGAAGCCGGCGACAACCAATGGAATAATAACGCCGCGGGCGACATAAGCAGAGGACACGAGTAAGAACCCAGTGGCAACCGTGAAAAAGACCCGTCCAGTACCGCCAATTTTTGTGCCAACCAGCTCTGATTTCGCATCCATTTTTCAAACCTTCTTCTCTCGCGGAAAACCGTCTTGCGGTTATCCCATTCATCCTTGCATACTCCAATAGTCACCGATCGAATGCATTATTTGTTGACAGGAAATTCGTGCCGATTGGTGCTGAGAGTTACCATCAAAGACTATGCTTTGACTCGGTGCGCATTGGGATTAAGTCAATACAGATGATTATTAATGACGTAGCCTGGCTTGATCCAGTTGTTGCATTTGAACCTTTCTCGAATGAGCCATACGCTGCTCTCTTATGCCCTGGACGGCAGGCAAACGGATCGGGCTGGGCATTTTTCGTTAGAAACCCCTCGTCTGTCATCATAGCAAAAAATGGCCGTGTGAGGTGTCTAGGAGATTTAGAGGGCGAGGCCTATCGTCATCTTAGCCCTTTTGAGGTGCTAAACATAATTCATAGCAGTCGATCTCAAGAAAATGATCGGCTTAGGGATGAAAGGCTTTCCGCTGTGCCCTTCTGTAGTGGGCTGGTGGGTTTTGCGGGTTATGAGTTGGGTGGCGGATTAGAGCCTCGTGGTGCAGGGCCGGCGTCGCCATTTTTGCTTCCTGATATGGCATTCGGTGTTTATGATGCCGTTGCAGTCTTTAACTTTGCATCTCAACGGCTTTCGATTGTTGGTCGTGATCAGCGGCGTGTTGACGACTTGAGCGACGCTATTAGCAGTATACATCATAATAGTGGAAGTATCGGCGATATCATGCCTTCATTTGAATTCAAAGGGTCTAATTTTTCTGAAGATACCTTTGAAGAGGCAATTTTACTGGCGCAGAATAATATTCTCGATGGGGAATACTACCAGGCAAATATTTCGCACCAATTGGAATTTGCGTCTAACGCGCCATTTGATGCTTACCGATATTTTTCACGCTTAATTGAAACAAGCCATTCCGACTACGGTGCTTATCTTTCATATCCCAATGGTAAAATAATTTCAAATTCGCCAGAACGCTTTTTTCAAGTTAATCGGCACAAAAATAATATGGTTATCCGTGCCGAACCCATTAAGGGAACGGCACCGCGAAGTACGGATCCGGATTTAGACAAAAAGCTTGCTGATAATTTGCGTTTAGATCCTAAAGAGCGCGCAGAGAATACCATGATTGCTGATTTGCTTAGGAATGATCTATCGGCAATTTGTAAGGATCATTCCATCCAAGAAGACTTTATTTGTCGATTATTCAGTTACAAAAACGTTCATCACCTCGTCTCTCGAATCTCGGGAAAGCTACAAGACCAGGTAAATGCTGTCACGGCTTTGCAAGCATTATTCCCCTGTGGATCGATAACGGGTGCGCCGAAAATTGCTGCTATGAAGTCGATCGGTGACATTGAAGCAGTTGGAAGGGGGCCGTACTGTGGTGCGATAGGCTATATTGATGATCGTGGCACTGCAGACCTTTCTGTCGCCATTCGAATATTGATCGCTGATGAGGAAAACAGAAAGTTTGTTGCACCGGTTGGAAGCGGCATTACGCTGCGATCTGATCCACAAAAAGAATATCTTGAGACCTTGATTAAAGCGCGCTCAGTATTCGACCTGTTAGAGGTTCCTTTCCCGCCTCAGCATTCGGCTTATCATAGCGATATAGCGTTGAGCCCAAAATTTGATAAGCAATTATTATGATCGTCGTCATTGATAATTATGATTCCTTTGTGGAGACGCTGGCTCGGTATGTGCGTGAATGCAGCGGTGAGACGACACTTATTCGAAACGATCAAATCACGCCTACCGACGTATTAGCGCTTAAACCGTCAGGTATCGTGCTATCCCCGGGCCCAGGGACGCCCGAAAACGCGGGGATTTGTCTGTCGCTCCTTGAACATCTTATCCGCTCGTCAAGTCAAATACCAGTTTTCGGCGTATGTCTCGGTCATCAGGCGATGATTGCCCATGAGAATGGTCATGTCTTGCGCGCCAAAAGACCACTTCATGGTGAAGCGAGTGCGATTAAACACGATGGCGCTGGAATTTTCAGGGGCTTATCGTCGCCCTTATCGGTTGGAAGATATCACTCCCTTATTGGAGAATTACCGGCAAGTTGTACTAACCTCGAGGTTTGTGCGTGGAGTGATGATGACGAGGTCATGGCCGTCCGGCGCTATGATAGTCCTTGGCACGGTGTCCAATTTCACCCAGAGTCGTTGCTGACAAAAGACGGTATCGTCATGATCCAAAATTTTGTTGATATTTGTTCAACGGGTGAAAAGTCAGTGGGAAAACAGTCAGCGGATATTCATGGAACAAAAACAGCATGATTGTTTGGTGCTCAGGACAGTATAGTGACGGGCAAGCGGTCATCGCCGCGGATGACCGTGGCTTTACCCTTGGGGACGGAGTTTTTGAAACAATTGCGATCTCAGACGGTCATCTTGAGTATTGGCCCGACCATAGGGAGCGTCTCCTAAAAGGTTTGCGATGCCTTGATATTACACCACCTAAGGAATTAGCTCTTGTCCCGGAAATAGCAAAGGAGCTTTGGGACCGGAATCAGACTCAACGGCGTTCTGTTGTGCGTATCACAATTTCCCGTGGTCGTGGCGGTCAAGGATTAAACCCAGGCCAATCATCAAGCCCATCAATTTCTGTTGTTTTAAAAGCTCTTGCAACACCGGCCCAAGGTAAACGCTCCCTCTTCATTAGTAAAAAATATAATCGGTATCGTGATGGGTTTGAATCATTCAAATTTATCGGTGGGTACGGGCAAAATATCGGTGCTCTTGCCGAGGCTAAATCGCAGGGTGCCACAGACGCATTGCTTTTAAGCCCAGATGGAAAACTGGTTTGTGCCACATCTGCTAATGTTTATATTGTCCAACCATCGGGTAATGTTTTTACACCCCCTGAGTGTGATGGTGCGCTGCCTGGTGTAATTCGAAAAGTTCTTTTGCAAAGGTCGAAACATGTTCAAGAAAAGTCTTTGGCTGTTGGAGAACTTAAAAGTGCAATAATTCTTTTATCGAATAGCGTTGTTGGCATCGTCGAAGGTGAGCTCATTGCTACTCCCACAAATTTCGATGGCAATTTAAATACGTATGAGGATCTAAATATGGAATACCATCAACGGCAACAAGACATCGTGAACGAGCTCAAGCGGTGCCTAAGAACTGATCCCAATCGATTCGAATAAGGCTAGGAGTTATTGGCTTGGTCGCAAGCTTGAGCCGATCCTAAAATTGACGCGAAGTCGTGACACATGAGAATATTTGACTTTACCACTGAGCAGATTGCCGCAATTGTTGGTTCCCTGGTTGCCGACGAGTTAAGCTGGCGTTTTCGCAAACATATGGACAGCTTAACAGTAGCTTCGTTAGCGCCAGAAATGATCCTTGGTGAGCAAGGATTAGCCCTCGATGAAGAGCAACGACTTGCGTGTGCTCGGCGCGCTTCGGCATTTTTTGGTGCCTCAACTGATATTCTTTCGATCGCACCAACCGTAACGATACAAGATTGGTCTGAAAGACTTCATGATGCGATAAAGCATCAGCTATTGGGGTTTCAGTTTACCGCTGCGGGACGGGATAGTGAAACACAGTCCACCTTCCATCGAGCAGATCACATTTACGCTGATGCAGCGGCGACATCAAATTTGCTCTATGGACGGCGCCGTATTATTTCTCTAATTGCGCCGCACAGTCTTATTGGGTTTATACTGACGATACTAACACCCAATTTGCAGCAGATACCACGAATCGATGCGCGCGGTGTCTCACCAGAGGAATTGAATGACCTCCTATCCTTCGGTGACGCCCTTGTTGCAACGCCTTCGCTTTGGCGTTTTCTAATGGACCAAGGTCTGTGCGCACCTGATAATGCCATGGGACTTTATTTTGGTGAAAGGATGTCGCCAGATCTCGCTGCGCTTATGCGACAGGCTGGTTTTGGCGCACAACGTGAGATTTATGGGTCAACTGAAACAAGTCTTATCGGTTGGAGAGATTCCCCTGGAGATGCTTTTCGATTGTTCGATGTCCTTTTTAGAGACGGCGATCAAATAAGAAGGGAAGACCCTTTGTTGCGTAAAAGCGGCGATCGTTTAGAGATGCGCTCCGCTTCAGTGATGCCCATGGATATCATCAGCTGGGAAAGTGCGCGTTGTTTTCGATTGATTAAGCGACGCGATGGTGCGGTTCAAATCGGTGGCGTCAATGTTTTCCCTGAACGCATTGCCGATGCGATCACCGACCATGAGAAAGTATCAGCGTGCCGCGTTACCACAGGACAACAAGAAACAGGGTTCCAAAGACTGATTGCTCATATCGTACTGAAGAATTCGTTAGACCTCAATGAGTCTGTGGCGCGTTCTATTGATCGTCATTGTCGGGATGTTTTGCGTCCAAATGAGCGGCCGCGTATCTATCGCTTTCACGAGGAAATGCCGGCAGATTCGTAGTATTCATATGTTGTTTTAAAATGTGAATACCTCGTGCTTCTATTACTGAGTCTATGCACGGGAACCATCAACCGCAAACAATGAGTGGAGAAGCACTCTAAAGCCATCACTTAAAGCGCCTCCGTTTCAATTAGAATCAGAAGGGCGCTTTAAGTTATTGATTTTTCGCATTTCCTTAACGCCAACCGCACACACTTGGCGTGGAAATGCTTTAAGCTGGATGTGCCTTCTCCGATAGTGTTCTACACCGTCTCAAAGAAGCCGGTATGACGTTAATTACCGCCGACTTGCAACGCTTGCTGAGCTTTTTGAAGTACTTGTTGTGATACGCGGTTGAAGCTGTCGCCATCGCCAATTGTGACGGTCGGTTCACAATTATTCATACAGTTGAACGTCGTCCGCTGCTGGCCGGTCTGAATAATCAACATATTTTCATTGATTGCTCTTACACGAATGGTGAGCTCTTCTATTTTCTCACCTTCTTCGTTCACAATAAACATGTTCGTTGTTCCGGGACCGATCGCATATAAGAGGAGCTCGTTCGGTGTCTCTACTTTTACATCGGCGATTGCGGGGTTTCCAACGATAACTCTACTTGCATCTTCACGAAGTTTATACGGACGAACATAGTCCATATTCAACCAGAGTTCGCCTGCATTAGCGATCGTTGGCATAGCAGTTGTAACGGCGATTAAACCAAATTTTAAAAGTGAACGGAACATTTTCGGTACCCTACAATTGGCTATAGTATAGTGGTCTAGCCTTCATCGCCTGTTCTAGGGGGGAAATACAAAAGAATACTTAAATACTACAATTGGCATTTTACGACCATTTAAACCTTTACTGGCAGCGTAAAAACATCTGCTAACAAAGCAATTATTGATTCATCGCTTCATTCGAGTTTGGAGTTAGCCATGCAACATAGTGCGGTGACGTCTAATAAAGGTTATAGTTCTGAGAACGATGGTGTCTCATCCGAATCCAGCACAATAACGTCCGTATTAGATAGGATAAAAGACCTGGATTTCTTTTCCGATATTGATGAGGACTGTATTCAGAATTTAAAAGAGCTTGCGTCTCTGCGTAGTTATAACGCTGGGGAGACTATTGCTGCCGCAGATCAGTTTGACGGCTCCGAATTTCTATTACTGCTTTGCGGAAACATTGATGTTGCTACTCTCGATCTTCACACTGGCGCAATGTTTTTGGACCAAATTGTAGCACCGGACACCATTGGCCTCGCGCAATCAATCGCTGATAGTCTGTCAGCAGATAACGAAACTGGTCTGACGTTGACTGCCAGCAGTGAAGTGACCGTTGCCGCTATCGAGGTGAGTTCATTTCTTGATTTAGTTAAGGAAGAACCCTGCCTGTCTTATTCGTTGATGAAGTCATTTGCTCGTCGGCTTGCGCGTCGCCCGCGCACAATAGACCCTCAAGTGGCGAGCGATCAACGGATATTCGCCATCTTATGTGAGCAAGTAGACTATCTGGACGGTCATTGGCGGATCAGCCCCATGCCAAAACACCGAGATTTGGCGGAGTTGGCGCAAGTTTCTGAGGAGGAAGCAGCGGCCGCTGTCGCAAAGCTCATAAGAGATGGTGTTGCATCACGTGACTATCCTTCACTTATCGTAAATGACATCGAAGCGATGAAGCGGCTTGCCACGTGAGAAATAAATAAAAATTTCCGTATGCGGTAACCATATTCCTTTAATCCGAATTAAGAAGTTTCGGCGATGTTCGCGGTGTCTGCGTTGGGCTCTGACCCATCCAGGTTTGCAAGCAAGGAAAGCAATTTAGTAAGGAGTCAGTTCCATGAAAGCATTATTTAAAGAATTTTTGAACGACGAAGATGGCGCAACCGCTATTGAGTATGGTTTGATCGCCGCTCTCGTCGGTATCGCAATCATCACAGGTATCACTCAGCTCGGTGATCAGCTGAACGAAACCTTTGTAGAAATTGAAGGCGCGCTTGATGCCGCTGATGACGGTCTTGCACCTGCAGCCCCTTAATGACATGTTTGCTGATCGTAATCTTGAAGATCAGCACAAATAAAATAATAGAAAAGGAGCCACTTAGTGGCTCCTTTTTTGTGGCTAAAAGCATCATTTCCCGCTTGGTGGTTGTACAAGCGATTATTGGCCTACGCACCCGGAAATCATTAAAATCAAATGGGCAAAAACAAAGACCTAAAGCCGCTCAGCGATCTCAATTGAAGCGCTGGGGCTCCAGGTGCCGACCTTGAACACTCAAACAGATGTCAAGGGGTTAGGCTATGTTGATACGGATCGATATCAGTAAACAATATAAAATGCTGCCCTCAATCGATACGGATTTTGTTCCTATTTCGGCCATTATTAGTCCGAAAGCGCTCGACCGCTTAGAGCTAACTTATTCTTAAAGCTGAAGATCTATTAAGTATTCGTTCTGTAAATGAGAGACCCTGACCTATGCCATCATTGATTTTCTTGGCTGTTTTTCCTGCTGCGTTGATGGTTGCCGCAGCAAACGATCTTTATGATTTCAAAATTCCAAATTGGATTTCCCTTGCACTGATCGTCTCCTATGCGCTTGCCGGCATAGTATTGGGCGCACCGCTTGCATCGATGGTTGAGGGAATTCTTCTTGGATGCGCTGTTCTTGCTGTTGGTTTCGGTTTGTTCGCAGCAAAGTTGCTTGGGGGCGGCGATGCAAAACTTCTTGCAGCCACGGCGCCATGGATTGGCCTCGCCGAATTCTTTAACTTTGCATTTACAATGGTTATTGCCGGCGGCGTCCTAACGCTTTTTCTGTTACTTTTTAGGAAGATGCCGATTCTACCGGTTTATGCGCATGCGAATTGGATCCTGCGTATGCATGAAAACCGAAAAGATCTTCCGTATGGGGTCGCGATAGCCGCAGGTGGATTATTAACATTCGATTCCACACCATACTTTCAGATTGCTTTCGGCGGATAATAGTTCGGTTAACGTGATTTTGAGAACTTTCATCGAGAGTAGGACTGTAGCGTAATCTACTGGTCGAAAATTGTTCATCAGATGTAGTTAATCAATGTGGAAAGTTATTCGACTGGTGCTTAGAGAAATGGGTCTAACATGAGTGCTCCGCGTCTTATAGGGTTAGGGATAGCGTTAGTTGCTGGTGTCGTTGCATTTGTAATGGCTCTGGGAAAACGCGAAGAAGCACCCGTAGAAGTTATTCAAAAAATTGAAGAGAAGACAATTCGTGTTCTTGTTGCGACCGCTGATCTACAGCGTGGTGATCGCCTTACCGTCGATAGCTTCCGGTGGGTCGACTGGCCAGAAAAGTCAATTTCGCCGAGATATCTCACCGAAGGCTCGATTACAGCAGAGGATTTAGAATCAGCTGTTGTCCGAACACTGATTGTCGAGGGTGAGCCGGTTATTGAAGAGAAGATCGTACGAGCGGGAAGCGGTAGTATGCTGGCGGCGCTTTTGGAGCCTGGTAAGCGCGCAGTTACGACGCGCATCACAGCTGAATCGGCGTCAGGTGGATTCATTTTGCCAGGTGATCACGTCGATGTATTTTATACGCAACCTGAAGAACGCACTGGTGAGATCGTATTCGAATTATTGTTAGAAAACGTGAAGGTTCTGGCGATTAACTCCTTCTACAATGCTAGTGATGAAACATCTTTTATAGAAGGGTCGACCGCCACGCTTGAGCTGTCATTGAGCGAAGCGGAAACTTTCAGTGTCGCGCAAAATTCCAGAGGACAATTGTCACTCGCACTCAGAAGTATTTTTGCTCCTGAAGGGGGTACGAATCTGAAGGAACAACGCTCGTTGAGGGTCGTTCGTTATGGGCGAATTTAAGCGCGGAAAGAACCGTTATCAGGCACGATGCCAGGGGAAGAAAGTGAAGAAGAAATTTTCAAGGGTTGCTCTTGGTTTCATGAACCAAAATGCCGCTGCAGTGTTTGGATGTATCGCTGTCGCGATCGTTACGATTGTTTCTACGACCTCAGCTTCTGCTCAGAGATCTGCAACGATTGATTTAGGTGGCGACAGTAGCGTTTCCAAAAGCATTATTTTGCCCGTTGATAAGGCAGCGATTGTTCAATTACCGCGCGCTGCTGTTGACGTCTTGGTTTCCCAACCGAGTGTTGTCGATGCGGTGGTTCGCTCACCTCAACGCGTTTATTTGCTCGGCCTACAGGTTGGTCAAGCGAACGCCTTCTTTTTTGATAAGAGTGGCAACCAAATTCTCAATCTGGAAATTCGGGTTGAAAGAGACGTTGATGCGCTTACAGAGTTATTAGCACGGCTGATGCCGAATAGTCGTATTACGGCTGAAGCGGTAAACGATCACATTATTCTTCGTGGATCGGTTAAATCAAGTGTTGAAGCCGCAAATGCATCAGACATTGCTGGGCGATTTGTAGGATCGCCGGAGAATGTTATCTCCCTTGTATCGGTAAGGCAGCGTGAACAAGTCATGCTCCGTGTGCGCGTTGTTGAAATGCAGCGTTCGATTGTCAAGCAACTTGGATTTGACGTTAACGGGATTGCGGCATTATCGAACGCTGCGATTAATGCTGCCGCCTCGACGACAACGGCGGGCGCTGTTGCATCGGGCGCTACCCTGGAATTCCTACAGGACATTGGCTCAAATGGGTCAAATATAGGCGCAACGTTTCAGGCCCTTGAACGGATCGGCGTTTTGAAAACCTTAGCCGAACCGACGCTGACGGCTGTTTCTGGTGAGTCGGCAAATTTCCTCGCCGGGGGTGAATTTCCGATCCCCGTCGCTCAAATTGATAATGTCGTCACCCTTGAATTCAAGCAATTCGGTATTGGCCTTGGGTTTACACCGTTAGTGTTGGACAAGGGGAATATCAATCTAAAGGTATCAACTGAAGTCAGTGAAATAACCACTGAAGATAACTTCGCTCTTTCTGGTTCCTCAGTCACTATTCCGGGTTCGCCGCCGCCACCCGATGATATTCGTCTGACGGACACCGATGGAGACGGCATCGAAGATACGGTGATTAACCTCACATCAATCGCTGCCGGTGAAGTTCCAGGTGCAGGTTTGCTTGGAGCGCCTGCGCCAAGGCCACAAGGTACCGCGCCAACTGTCAGTACCAGCACGGGTTTAAATATACCAGCCTTCACCGTTCGTCGCGCGAAAACGACCGTTGAATTGCCGTCCGGAGGGAGCTTGGTGATGGCCGGTCTTCTCCAGGAAAATATGCGTGAGACCGTCACTGGTATCCCTGCACTGAAGGATGTGCCGCTGCTCGGCCAGCTATTCCGTAGTCGTGATTATCAAAATTCTGAAACAGAGCTTGTGATCATCGCGACCCCTTTCATTGTGAAGCCGACCGACGCAAATGCTCTTACAGATCCGTCAAAAGGGTTTGTTTCAACGACAGACGCAGAAGCAATCCTTCTTGGGAAAATGACTTCGACATATGGCCTGGCCGGTCAAGGGGTGGAAGAGAAAGCCCTTGAAGGTCCGATTGGTTTTATTCTGGATTAAGGTGAAAAATATCATGTCAAGAGCCAGGAACACAGCTTTGTTTGGCGCGACCATGTTTATATTATCAGCATGCAGCTCAGTCACAAATGGGCCAGATCAGGCGTTGACGATCCAGGAAGAGCATCCGATCGCTGTTGATTCACAGGTTGTAACACTCACCTTGGATCCCTCTGACGCTGAGTTTGGTATATCCTCATTGGACACAGCGCGCCTGCGGGCCTTTGGTCAGTCCTACCTCATTAAGGGCCATGGCCCGATCACTTTTAGTACGCCTTCTGATCGGACCGGTTCTGGTGTTGTCGTCGAAGCAAAAAAACTTCTTTATGATGCCGGCGTCGCAAAGAGTGCGATGCTAGATAGCGAGTTTGTTGCCACCCAAGAGGGAGCGAATGCTGTCATTCTTTCCTATACGCACTATGTAGCGACACCAAGCGCGTGCGGCGTTTGGAAAGGCTTAAAAGATAGAGATCGAAAGAATTTACGTTCTCCAAACTTTGGCTGTGCCTCGCAAAGCAATTTAGCTGCAATGATATCAGACCCACTAGATCTTGTGCGTGCCGCTAATGGGTCGCCGCCGGATGCAGAGTTCCGCATCAGAGGTGTTCAGGCGTTTCGTGAAGGTATGGCGCCATCTTCGGAAACCGATAGCGAAATCGAAGTGGAAGTTTCCAACTAGGATTAGAAAGATCGCTTCTCTTACAAACAGTGGATATGTGCGTTTGAGAGGTTAGGGAGAAAAAGATGGCCAACGCTTCTAAAAGCAGTGTGAATGTTCAGGAAGATGATATCGGATCTGCCGATGCCGCAGCGTCGTTAGGGGCAGATGGTGGCCCCTTGCCTGCTACTGGTGCAGCGGAATTTGCGCCTGATTTCTCTGAAGACTTGCCCGCCCACGCAGATCAAACGCTTCCTAATGACTCATGGCTCGGTGAGGAGTTATCCGACGAGGAATTGGCCGCACTGAGTGAAGAGGATTTTGGCGAGGACTTTCTTGACGAAGATTTGTTAGATGAATCTCTTTTGGAAGAAAATATAGATACGGATGAATTCGGTGGGATTATTACTGATCATGCGTCACCGCTCCAGACGGTATCAAAGTCAACAATCCAAAACCGCCGCACGACTGAACCAACGCGTTATGGATCTGATGACGTTGCGGCCAATAAAGATGAACTCGACGACGCTCCCCGCGTTTCACCACGGTCTGAAAATGACGGCGTGATGGCCTCTGACAACACTACAACAATGGTTGGCGAGGAGCTCGGCGACTATGGAGAGAATGCGGAGATCGAGGCGTATGCCGCGGAAGACAGTTATCTCCCTGTTCCTCGAATTTCAATTCATGCTTTCTGTGAAACCCCTGAAACAACCGCACTGTTAGAGCAAGCGGCGATCGACCGTCGTTTAGCAAAAACGCATTTGACAATGCATATGGGCGGGGTAACGAAAGCCGTCGATCATTTTCAGACTGCTTCAACGCCAAATCTCATTATTTTGGAAGCGGCGGGACGTGGTGAGGAGCTTCTCGAAAAATTATCGGGCCTTGCTGAGGTTTGCGACCCTTCTACAAAAGTTATTATTGTTGGGCGGGTCAATGATATTGCGCTTTACCGTGCCCTCATCCGTGAAGGGATTAGTGATTATGTCGTTAATCCGAAAACACCGCTTCAAATTATCAAGTCAATTGCATCCCTTTACGTTGATCCATCCGCACCGCCAATAGGAAAAACGTTAGCATTTGTTGGTGCGCGCGGCGGTGTTGGTTCGTCAACCATTGCCCACAATGTTGCCTGGTGTGCCGCTGAACTCCTTGAGAGTGATACGGTTATCCTCGATCTTGACTTACCATTTGGAACGGCAAGTTTGGACTTCGAGCAGGATCCGACATCTGGTCTACTTGAAGCATTGGCCTCTCCTGAGCGCCTTGATGATGTCCTCCTTGACCGATTACTTCAAAAGCATACTGATCGTTTGAGCCTATTTACGGCGCCCAACCTTCTGGACCGTGATTATGATCTGGATGATCAGGCATTCGAAACAGTTGTTGATGTCGTGCGGGGTGCCGCACCAACAATTGTCATTGATGTACCCCACTTGTGGACGAATTGGTCAAAGAGAATTCTTCAAACCGCTGATGAGATTGTTATTACCACGACACCAGATCTCGCTGCTTTTAGGAACACAAAGAACCTGATCGATGTCATTTCCTCTGCGCGGCCCAACGATTCTGAACCAACGCTTATCGTTAACCAGTTTGATGCTAAAACTTCATCAGTTCAGCCGGACCAATATACCGAGCATGTCGGGCTAGAGCCATCAGAAGTCTTTGGTTGGGAGCCACAGCTTTTCCATACGGCGGCAACAAATGCTGCACCAATTATTGAAGTTGGTGAAAAAACCAAAACAGCTCAAAGCCTAATCGCGTTGTCGGAACATCTGCTGGGTAGACGTCAAACGCTATCGAACAAAAATAGTTTCGATATCATGAAATTCTTCAGGAAGTAATCCATGGGAAGTTTTGGACGTCGATCAGATGAAACCTCAACGAGGCCGGCTGCGGAAAAACCGAAGCCTGCGCCGAAGGCAAAATCTAGTAAACCGAAACCAGCACAAGCCGAGCCACGAACAGCAAAGCCTGCCCCCCCTCCGGAACAGCCACCACACGCAGCTGATGGCGAACCTATGGAAATTGGTGGGCGATCGGATGAATACTTCAATACGAAATCGGTGATATTCAATGCATTGATCGATACGATTGATTTATCTCAATTGGCGCAACTCGATACCGACGCCGCCGCCGAAGAGATACGTGACATTATTAATGAAATTATCACGATTAAAAACGTTCAGATGTCCATCGCTGAACAGGAGTCACTGTTACAAGACATCTGTAATGATGTGCTGGGATATGGTCCTCTTGAACCGCTCCTAGCCCGCGATGATATCGCTGATATTATGGTGAATGGGGCAAACCGCGTCTTCATCGAAGTAGGCGGCAAAATTCAACTTACAAATGTTCGGTTTCGCGATAATGCCCAGCTGATGAACATCTGTCAGCGGATTGTTAGTCAGGTTGGTCGGCGTGTTGATGAAGCAAGCCCCATTTGTGATGCGCGTTTGCCTGATGGCTCTCGTGTAAACGTTATTGCCCCCCCTCTTTCGATTGACGGTGCGGCTCTTACAATTCGGAAGTTTAAAAAAGACAAGCTGACGATGGATGACCTCGTCAGTTTCGCCTCAATTTCTCCAGAAGGCGCCAAAGTACTTGAAATTGTTGGTGCCTGTCGGATCAACACGTTGATTTCTGGCGGTACGGGTTCGGGTAAGACCACGCTTCTCAATTGTATGACCGGCTTCATTGAGCATGATGAGCGTGTTATCACATGTGAAGACGCTGCCGAGCTTCAGTTACAGCAACCCCATGTGGTTCGTCTCGAAACACGTCCGCCCAATCTGGAAGGGCAGGGTGAGGTGACGATGCGTGACCTTGTTAAAAACTGTCTTCGTATGCGTCCGGAGCGTATCATTGTGGGTGAGGTTAGGGGCCCTGAAGCATTTGACCTTTTGCAAGCTATGAATACAGGCCACGATGGGTCAATGGGCACGTTACACGCCAACTCACCTCGAGAGGCGTTACAGCGCGTCGAGTCGATGATTACGATGGGTGGGTACAATCTTCCATCCAAAACAATCCGTGAAATGATTGTTGGGTCAATCGATATTATCATTCAAGCAGCACGACTGCGTGATGGTTCGCGTCGGATTACACACATTACCGAAGTGCTAGGGACGGAAGGTGAAACCATCATAACGCAAGACTTATTTATTTACGATATGACCGGCGAAGACGCCGACGGCAAACTCATCGGGCGCCATAAGTCAACGGGGATCGCGAGGCCGGCTTTCTGGGATCGAGCCAGGTATTATGGGCGCGATCAGGACTTAGCTGAAGCACTTGATGAGGCGGCTGAATAGGCGGGGTCGCTCATGGATCAACAAACGATCATTGTTGGAGTTCTCGCTCTCATCTGTATTGGGGCTGTTGCGGCTGTTTTACTGTCGCCAACCCAATCGGAAAAATCTAAGAAGCGCGTTGCATCACTTGAAACCCGCAATAATGCTGGTCGCGCCACGGTAGCCGCAGCCAATGAAGCGGCGCAAAAAGAGAAACGCAAAAAGGTTGCCGAGGCCCTGTCGCGTGTTGAGGAAGGCTCCAAAGCAGCGAAGAAGAAAAAGCGTTATTCGCTTCAGCAACAGTTTGATCAAGCGGGTCTTTCATTCACCCCAAGCCAATTCTACATCGGTTCTGTTGTTTGTTCCATTATACTTGCTCTCGTAGGCCTTATCTCAGGTCAAAAGATTGCAGTGACTGCTGGCCTCGCCCTTATTGGTGGTATTGGACTTCCTCGGTGGTTCATCACGTTTTCCGTAAAGCGACGACAGAAAAAGTTTACAGAAGAATTTTCAAATGCGATCGATGTGATCGTCCGGGGTGTGAAGTCGGGTCTCCCTGTAAATGAGTGTTTGAAGATTATATCAAAAGAAGCACCGGCTCCGGTCTGTGAGGAGTTTCATCAGCTTACTGAGGGGATAAAAGTTGGTCTATCCCTTGAGCAAGCTCTTGAACGTATGCAAGAACGCATGCCCCTTCCAGAGGTGCGTTTCTTTAGTATTGTTTTGCTCATTCAACAACAGACGGGGGGTAATCTTGCTGAGGCTCTCGGTAACCTTGCAGGTGTTCTTCGTGGGCGTAAGCTGATGGATGGAAAGATCAAAGCTCTGTCTGCGGAAGCTAAAGCATCTGCGATGATCATTGGTGCACTACCATTTTTGGTGATGGGTGCAGTTAAGCTTTCTTCGCCAGATTATCTCGATGTTCTGTTCATCACCAAAAGTGGTAATTTGGTTCTTATGGGAGCCGGCTTTTGGTTCTGCCTTGGGGTTGTGGTTATGCGAAACATGACCAAGATCAAGGTTTAGGAGGGGCTAATGGATGCTTTTGTAGACTTGGTCACAGACCGGCAATTCCAAATCGCACTTCTCGTTGCCTTAGCGGCGATCGCCAGTGTTTATACGTTTATCGAGCCTTTCTTGGTTAAAGATCGCTTATCGGAGCGAATGGAAAGTGTTGCTGATTACCGCGAAAGACTGAGGCAGTCACAACGCGAAAGCTTTAGTAAGCGTGCCAACAGTCTGCGTAACACGCCGCAGGGTGCCCTTAAAAATATAATTGAAAGCCTTCGGCTCTTTGAGGTGTTTGATGCCAATGAGTCTCGTAAAACGCTGATGCAAGCAGGCTTTCGTGGTGAACGTCCCCTTGCAATTTTTATGACCGCAAGAATAGGGATGCCTTTTGTGTCAGCGATTGGCGTTGGGATTTATGTTTATGGCTTGGGCGCTTTCGAGCTCGATAACTTTGGAAAGTTGATGGCCACCCTTTTTGGGTTTGGCGCAGGGTTCTATCTTCCCAATATTTATATTCAGAATATCCGGCAGAAACGTCAGAAATCGATTCAATTGGCATGGCCCGATGGACTCGACCTTTTGCTCATTTGCGTTGAATCAGGGATGTCTATCGAACTTGCGCTCCAAAAGGTTGGGATTGAAGTGGGCAGCGGTTGCCCTGAGCTCGCTGAAGAGTTTGGGCTTACGGTTGCGGAACTTTCCTATCTCCAAGAACGACGTGCCGCTTATCAAAACCTTGGCGACCGGACCGGAATAGATTCGGTGAAGGCCGTTACGACGGCACTTATACAGTCGGAAAAATATGGAACGCCGCTCGGGCAATCATTAAGGGTTTTGGCGTCCGAAAGCCGAGAAGAGCGCATGCAAGAGGCAGAGAAGAAAGCTGCTGCATTACCACCAAAGCTGACGGTTCCGATGATTGGTTTCTTCTTACCAGTTCTTTTTGCCGTTATCCTTGGACCAGCGATACTCAGTCTGATGGGAATGGAATCGTAAAGCGGCTCTAGGTCTTTGATTTGTTCAGCTTTTTTCGCCGAGTTGATGGACGGGAGCCATCAACCGATTACACTGATCGGCAAAGCACTCTTGAAATGCTACAAAGTTTATTCGGCGTCGACCATGCTATCTAAGGCCTCATACAGTGGAAGTTTTCCCGAGGCCACTAAATCACGCGATGGGACAGGTTGACCAAGGCGTGCTCTGTAAATCCAAATATTGGTCAACACTTTTTCGACGAAATCGCGGCTCTCTGGGTTCGGGATGCTTTCTATAAAGAGTAGGGGATCATCGATGTCTAATTGTTCTTTCCACCGCCGTAAATTGCCTGGCCCTCCATTATAAGCCGCTGCAACATCAAATAAGTCACCGTCGTCGGTCGTGTTGACAAGATAGTTCACGTACGCCTGGCCGACTTGCAAGTTGAAAGAGGGTTCGAAAAGGCGGTCACGTCCTTTTCGTCCCTTCAGTCTTTTATCCTTTGAGATGTATGAAGCGGTTTTAGGCATTAGCTGCATTAAGCCACGTGCGCCAGCGCGGCTTTGGGCGTCAGGTCGAAATTTGGATTCTTTTCGCACTAATCCATACAGCACTGCGCGATCTGCTTGAAATCCGTTTGCTGGCTCAAAGGTGGGCAATGGATAAAGACCTGCATGAAAGCGTTCGTCATTGCCGGCCAGCGCGATGTCTAATTGTGCAGCCGGCAAGTTTAATGCTGATGCAACAGCTAAGGCTGCGTAATCGTCATTTTCTTCAAGGTATCCACTCACCCGCCTCAACTCTAAATCAGCATCCCCATGCCGTCCGATTTGAGTAAGGGCAACAGCACGTTTTACTGCTGGATATTTTTTCACTAATGATCTGTAGCGTTGTTTGTCGATCTGTGGCGGCGTCCAATTGAAGGCTGGATCGCGACCCAGCTGAGCAAGCGCAAGCTGACCGTAGAATGTGAAGGGGTGTTGCGCTGCAATTTCGAGGGCTGGAAATAACTTTTGTGCATTTCCATGGTCGCCAATGAAAAGTGCTGAACGCGCAGCCCAAAAAGCCGCTGCTGCTCGCAAATCATCGTCCTGATAGGGATTATTTGCCATTTTATAAAAGAATTGATGGGCGCGACTCATCTCACCTTCACGGAACGCAATCAAGCCCGCTATCCAATAGGACAGAACCGCGGTCTCCCCATTCCGCTTCGCTACGTCATTAGATATCGATTTTGCGCGGCTCAAATAGCCTTGATAATAAAGGCTTGCGGCAATCCAAGAACGCATTCTATCGAACTGCCGTATGGTGATACGCCGAGCCTTCAAATGGCCTTCAATTTCTTTTAAGGCCCGAATGGCCTCTTCTTTGCGTGATAGATATCGAACGCGGCCCTCGATACGCGACAAGCGACCTTTCCCGGTCTTTTCATAGTCTTTTTGTGTGTTCGGATGGAGGGACCAACTCTCTGCCGATCGCCATTTTCGCGGAA
Organism: Pseudomonadota bacterium; assembly: GCA_039025235.1. Taxonomy (GTDB): domain Bacteria; phylum Pseudomonadota; class Alphaproteobacteria; order Caulobacterales; family Parvularculaceae; genus MED-G105. The sequence continues at coordinate 54,811 of JBCCOS010000007.1, read as the reverse complement.
TAGGCCTTACGGGGGGTGATGCTTTTCGTGGTCGACGCTTAAGCGCAAGCCGATAGATATCCGCTGCTTGCGGGTGATCAGCGTATTGCGCCATCCAACGTTTTAACTCGACGTATTTTGAGCGATAGGCGGTTGGGTGCATTAACCGTTGATGCTGAACATGCCCTAGGAGGACGCGATCAGAGACTTTAGCAATGAGCCGGTCAGCCTCGCTCCAGCGCCCTTTCGCTTGGAGCATGAAAACCTCTTTGTAGAGATCGATATCATTTTGCGAAAGCTCTGAAGGTTCAAAGCTTATTGACTCTACTTTAGCGGTTGCTCGATCATTGGCTGTTTGGTTTGCGAGCCCGGTTTGCATCGGTGCCAGTGCGACCGAAATAACGAAAAGCAAAAAGCGACAGAGGCGACGCGAAACCAAAACCATTGTCAAAACAGTCTCCACGATGATCGATCACTCAAGTTATGGTCTATTTGAAATTAAACACCAGTACTTTGGTATTCAGTGACGTTTCTAACGGGACCATTACGTCGTTATTTGTCGTTAGTGTTTGACCGGATTGGTCCTTAATTTTTCATTAAGCAACGTTTTTGGCTTCTTAATTTTCGCAGAGCTTTTCTGACAATTTTTTTAGATCAGCCCATGCAAGCCGCTTTTGCGCTGGTTGTCGCAACAAAAAGGCTGGGTGAAAAATCGGCAAAGCTGGAATTCGTTCGCCATTGCTCGTTTCATAAGTGTGCCATTTACCTCTGGATCTCATGATACCAGTAAGACCGAGTAAGGCCTGTGTTGGAGCACCGCCGGCGAGTACAATGGCTCGGGGACGTTGCAGTTCTATCAAGCGGTCGACAAAAGGCCGACAAACCATGACTTCGGCTTGGGTTGGGGTGCGGTTCCCTGGCGGTCGCCAGAAGATCACATTTGAAACGAGGGTGTTTGTGTCTCGCGATCGGCCTATAGCATGAAGCATGCGCTCCAACAGCTGGCCGGCGCGGCCTACAAATGGTTTGCCGATACGATCTTCTTCACGGCCTGGCGCTTCGCCGATAACCAGCAGCGATCCTTGAGGTGATCCATCAATAAAAACAGTTGAACGTGCCCCGGATTTTAATGCGCATCCTTCAAAGCCTTCGACGGCGCTTGAAAGCGCCTCGATCGTTTCACATCGCTGGGAAAGCAATTCCGCTTGGCGCACGGCTTCGTCAGCCGGAACCGGTTTGTCAATGCCCCCCTGTCTATTATCCGCGCGGTCATTTGGTTGCACCGTTGTTTTTGGTGCACGCGATCCACCTGTGGTTGTATTTTTACGGCGTAAATTCGTGGAATTTGAGGGCGGCGCCAACGCGCTTTGGTTCCCCACTGCGGTGGAACGCCGCGCTAGCAGATTGCGAGGGTCTTTAAATTCCTTAAAATCTGTTGGGCTGATAGAAACTGTTTCGTCAGCGCCAGCTTCTGTATGCCATATAAGCAGCGCCCTTACGGCGTCCAACAAATCAAGCTCCGGTGAAGGGGCGGGAGCATTTTGCTGGTTTTCACAATTCCCATCATTCATAGTAATTCACTCGTATATTCAAGCTTTTTGAAGCCTTAAGCTTGAGGTGATATTAGCCTTCTTAACTAGTTGACGGTTGGAAAATCTGCAATCGAGCCGGGATAAGGAACGCACTTTATGGTCGGTCTGAACAGTCCCAAGATTTATAATTCTATCCGAGTAATTGATAATGAAAATGCGTCTCTTTCCAGCGTATGCGTTGTATTTTTGCTGATAGTGCAGCCGCGGCGTCACGTGCTATGGAATTTTTCGCGCGGTCTTGGCAAATAATAAAGATTAGAAGCGTTGATGAAAGCGCTCTTACTCGATTCAAAGCAAGTAAAACTGCAAAACGCAAGCCGAGCAATTTTGCCTTGGCATAGATATGAAAAGAAGATGGCCTAATTGCCGTCGACTTTGAAATTATGGAGCCAGACGCCATGAGTAGCGCGCCTAACGATGAAACCTTAGAAAATGCTATAGAGCGCGAGGCAATGGAATTTGACGTTGTCATCGTGGGCGCTGGACCTGCAGGTCTTTCCGCTGCTATTCGGATCAAACAGAAAACGGCCGAAAACGGTGATGACGTTAGTGTTGTTGTTATCGAAAAGGGTTCTGAAGTTGGTGCTCATATTTTATCGGGGGCCGTTCTTGATCCAGTCGGTATTAATGAACTGATACCAGACTGGAAAGAACGTGGCGCGCCTCTCGATACGCCCGTGAAAACAGAGGGCATTAAAGTTTTGGGACCTGCTGGCGGAATCAGTTTGCCGACATTTGCTCTCCCAGAAATTTTGCAAAACCATGGAAATTATATCGTTTCTATGGGAAATGTGTGCCGCTGGCTTGCAGAGCAAGCGGAGACGCTTGGTGTTGAGATTTACCCTGGCATGGCTGCGTCAAAACCGCTTTATCGAGAAGACGGATCCCTCAGAGGTGTTGTGGTCGGAGAAGTTGGGATCGGTCGAGATGGAAAGCAAAAACCGTCATATGAGCCCGGCATCGAAATCCTTGGCAAATATGTATTTATTGCTGAGGGCGTCCGCGGGTCTTTGTCTAAGCAGCTCATTGCAAAATATGATCTTGATGCGAACCGTGAGCCCCAAAAATACGGTATCGGAATTAAAGAGCTTTGGGAGATCAAGCCGGAAAATTCCAAACCAGGCCACGTGCAGCATACCTTCGGATGGCCACTCGATAACGCAACGGGCGGTGGTTCGTTCATTTATCACTATAATGATAATACCGTTTCTGTCGGGTTTGTGGTCCATTTGAATTATAAGAATCCCCATCTTTATCCTTATGGAGAATTTCAGAAGTTCAAGACACACCCCGATGTTGCCAAACTTCTAGAAGGAGGAAAGAGGATTGCATACGGGGCTCGGGCGATTACTGAAGGCGGTTATCAATCCGTTCCTAAGTTGGCGTTTCCGGGGGGCGCATTAATTGGTTGTTCGGCAGGTCTCGTAAATGTCCCGCGGATCAAGGGAAATCATAATGCGATGCTCACTGGAATTATGGCGGCCGATGCGGTTATTGCGGCGCTTACCGATGGCCGAGCTGGCGACATTCTAGATGACTACCAAAATGCTTATGATACATCGCCAGTGAAGCGGGAACTTTATAACGCTCGGAATTTTAAGCCTCTATGGTCGCGCTATGGCACCTATATTGGTGCAATGGCGCTCGGTAGTGTGGAAATGTGGACGAATGCCATAAAATCTGGCTTTTCATTTTTTGGAACACTTGGCCATGGAAAAACGGATGCCGCGGCAACGGAGCCAGCCGACAAACATAAGCCTCCTCACTATCCAAAACCCGACGGCGTTATAACATTTGACCGGCTCACAAATGTGTCATTTTCCGCGACGAACCACGAAGAGGATCAACCCGTTCATCTAAAGCTCGTTCAGGACGAACTTCCAGTCTCAATAAATCTTCCAAAATACGACGAACCGGCTCAACGCTATTGCCCGGCGGGGGTTTATGAGATTCTCCGTGACGATGACGGCTCAAACCCTCGGTTTCAAATAAATGCACAAAACTGCGTGCACTGTAAGACTTGTGATATTAAAGATCCTTCTCAAAATATTATTTGGGCGACGCCAGAAGGCGGCGGCGGCCCGAACTACCCAAATATGTGATCGTTCCGGAAGGATACGTTTTTTGGCAATTTTTACTGGTTTTCGGCAAGCGCTTTCGCTTGCCGTATTCGTCTTAGCAACAGGATGCGCCACCGATTTTCGTTCGGCGCCAAATGATGGGAACAGCCGGTATTTCGATGGTTCCCATAAAAGTTCCGGGCACTTTCTCGATACAGGAAACCTGTCCGGACGGGGGGAGGCAACTGTCAATCGTTCGTTCGCCGGCTCTTACTTGCGTGGCCGGTTTGCAGCGCGTTCCAACGATGTTGCCACAGCTGGCGAGGCATTTCGAGATGTTGCTCTAATGGGCATGGCGTTGGCCAAAACGAACGAGGCGGCGCTGACTTTCAAATCGGATCGCGATACACCCTTGGTAAAACCAAAGTCGGCAGGACGAAAAAGCGCCAGTCAGGTCCGTCCAGGTTTCACCGCTCTGCGCCGTTCTTTCTTTTACTTCCTGGCCGCTGGACAAGTGGAAAACGCTCTCTCTCTTGCGCGAAAATTAGAAGGACCTTCCTCCCAAAGGATGGGGCAAGCTGAACCCGCCAATGATGAACAAGAACAGGCCGTTGACATAGATAGCGCCCCCCTTGGCGACCCTGGCGGTCTTGCGGGCCTTGCACTGGCCGTAGAAGCAATCAAGGCAAATGACTATCGCGAGGCGATGGCGCGCCTCGATATTGAGCACGATGACGCTTTGATCGCATCAGTTGCTTCTTTAGTGAACGTCTGGGCAACAACCGGACAGGCTGGGCCTCTTGCTGGTTTGGCGTCTCTGAGAACTGGTGGTAACGAGCTTTTCAGAGGTTTTCACCCCGTGCACCGCGCCTTTCTTGCAGAGCAAACGGGACAGATCGGCCTTGCTGCTGATGCTTATCAGAGTTCCGCATTCGGTCTTGGTGGGCCTGTAGGGCGCGCTGCCTATGGGGCGTTTCTCGAACGCGCTGGCAACGATAAGGAAGCACAGTCTTATTATACTTTGATTGCGCAACAGCCTGGTCCGGATCGACGTAATGCCCTAGCGGGATTGCGTCGGCTTCAAAACAATAAACCGAGTGAGGCATATGCTGATGTTGCGCCATTTGAGGGCGCTGCAATCGCTTTATATTCATTTGCGGCCTTTATGTTGGAGCAATTTTCGGAACAACGAGAAGAGGCGCGCAAAGTTGGGATGAATGTAGGGCCACCGCGGTACAATTTACCCCTCGCCCTGGCCCAACTCGCTATTTATCTTGATCCAAACTTTTCTGAGCCACGACGTCTCGCCGGAATTATATTTGGTCTCTATGGAGACCATGAAGCAGCAATTCGCACTCTCAGTGAAATTCCTGTTGCTTCACCAAACTATGAGCAGGCTCGTGTTGAGATTGCATCAAACTATATGGCGCTTGAACAGCGTGATCGTGCCGCCCGTGTTTTAAAAGATACGATCGCAAAAATCGATGAACCATTTGAGGCCCAGTTTGCATTAGCGAACGCCTATGCTGCAATGGAAAAGCATATCGAAGCAATTGCCGCTGTATCCGCGGTGATACAATCATTGCCCCCCAAACCATCTGCTGAATCTTGGCGATACTATATTGTTCGTGGGGATTCATACTTAAAGACAGGTGCGTGGGAAGAGGCTGAAGCCGATCTGAAAAAGGCCGTAGAAATAGCGCCGGAAGAAGCGACGACGCTTAACTATCTCGGGTATGTCTGGGCGGAGCGCGGCGTGAATCTTGACGAGGCCTTTCCACTCATTGAAAAAGCCGTCGCCTTACAACCGACCTCTGGCGCTATTGTCGATAGTTTGGGATGGGCCTTTTTTCAGACGGGTGATTTCGAAACAGCCGTTGGCCATTTAGAGCGTGCTGCAGCGTTAGAGCCTGCTGATCCAACAGTCACAGAACATCTGGGTGACACCTATTGGCGATTGGGGCGTTTCCGAGAGGCAATGTATGAATGGAAACGCGTGCTTGAACTGGAGCCGTCACCGGACCAAGCGGAAAAAATCAAAGAAAAAATTGAAAAGGGTCTCCCGCCACTTCCTGCCGAAAAATCACTGGCTCCAGAAAAATCATTGGCTCCCAAAAAACGGTCACCAAAGAAATCGTCAAGTGGCATTTGAATACCCGTTCGCAACTGTTCAATCGCCATTATTGCCCGTCATTTCTTGAGGTTGAAGAATGGTTGATCCGCAGCTAATTTCAGAACAAGCACCAGCAAAAATTAATTTGTACCTGCATGTCGGCGGATTGCGCCCAGATGGATTGCATGATCTTGCAAGCCTATTTGTTTTTGTCGATGCCGGCGATGTTATAACCGTGGAGCCTCGATCACGCGAATTGAGCTTTGATATAACGGGACCATTTTCCAACGCCTTGAGCGAATTTGATCCGCAGTCAAATCTTGTTATGCAAGCCGCGCATACTTTACGAAAAGCCTTTTCTATCGATTGCGGTGCACACCTAATCCTGGATAAGCGTCTACCGATAGCATCTGGCATTGGCGGTGGTTCTGCTGACGCAGCTGCCGCAATTCGCGCATTAGTGCGTCTGTGGGAAATTCGTGCTTCAATCGAACAGCTTGAAAGCTTGGCATTTTCACTCGGGGCTGACGTGCCCGCCTGTTTAACCGGTAGCTCTGTTTTTGTGAGTGGCGCCGGAGAAAAGGTTGTTCGCGCCAATACGCTTCCCCCGCTATGGGTAGCGGTGGTTAACCCACTTGTGGCAACGCCTACTGGGCCGGTCTTTCGTAGCTTCGATCGCGCAAATCTAAATCCCGATCCGCCAGTCTTGAAGAAACGCGTCGGGTTGTCAGGAGTTCACGCCGTTGAAGAGTTCATGGCGCAAACCAAAAATGATCTGCAGCCCATTGCTGTCGTGATGCAACCGGTGATCGCTGATACGCTTGATTGCTTGGGGAGTGAACCAGGCTGCATTTCTGTAAGAATGTCAGGCAGTGGTGCAAGCGTATTTGGCTTGTTCACGTCTTTAGAGGCGGCCAGGCGCGCTGCTAGAGTATGCGTTTCAAAGGGTTGGTGGGCCATCGCTGCACCAATACTTCGATAGATCGCCGTCTTTTACATGAGTTATCACTCGAGGTAGGGCAGTGAAGGGCACAGCCTTAAAGCGCCGCCGTTTCAATTGGAATCAGAAGGGCGCTTTACGTTGTTGATTTTTCGCATTTCCTTAACGCCAACTGCACACACTTGGCTTGGAAATGCTTTAGACGAGAGGTGTTTTGGATAATGAACGCGATCTTGATGATCTCTTCTGCCGGGTTCATTGCCACTAGTCTATTATCGTTTTGGCTTTCAAGGCGATTGTCGACAACAAACATCCTGATCGATACGCCCAATATGCGTTCAAGCCATGTGGAAGCCACGCCTCGTTCCGGCGGTATCGCTATATTTATTGCCTGGGCGTTACTTCTATTAATCTGTAGTGTGACCTATCCATTCTTTTCGTATGCGGACAGCTTTGTGTTTCCGAATGGATTTATAGCCTTATTGCTTTCGTCTTCACTGGCGTTTGCGCTGGGTGTTTTTGATGATCGATACACCCTGCCAGCACGCTATAAGCTGGTTCTTCAGGTCTTTGCTGCCGCGATATTTGTCGTTCTCTTCGGTGGCCTTAAGCACATTACACTTCCCCTAATAGGCGCGACAGAACTTGGTGCTTTTGGAATTGCAATCGGTATTTTTTGGATCGTGGCTCTCATGAATGCCTTTAACTTCATGGACGGCTTAAATGGTATTGCGGGTATCGCTGCCATTTTGGTCCTGGCCAGCCTGGCGATCGTCTGTGCTGGGATTGGAGCCTTTGCCCTGGCGATGGTTTCTGGTGGTTTGTGTTTTGCGATTACAGGCTTTGCCTGGTCGAACTTTCCGAAAGGAAAAATTTTCCTAGGCGATGGCGGCTCGTTGTTCATTGCTTTTGTTATCGCAATCCTGGCGTTGCTCGCGACGAACGCACAGGAAATATTTGCTACGGAAAAACGTATTTCAGCACTGTTTGTGCCGATTGCCTTTATGCCGTTTCTTTTTGACGTCGCATTCACGCTCGTTCATCGAAGTATGCGCGGTCAGACCGTTTTTGATGCCCATCGCGAACATATCTATCAGCTGCTCACTGATTTGGGGGTAAGCCATGTTGGGGTGACAAGTCTATATGTTGTCATGACCTTGTTGTGCTGCGGGGTCGCTCTTTGCATGGAGAATTTGCCCTTTCAATATCAATGGATTGCGGCGATTGCCCTCGCCATCATCTTCTTGTTCCCATCTGTTTTGATCTTCAGGCGTGCGCTTCGCGGTAAGCTTCTTAAATGACACTGGATCGTTCGTATTCTGCTGAGCCTGCCACGTCTCAATTGACCATCGCAAGCGGCTTTAAAGCGCCCCCACTTGAGCGAGAAAGGCTTTAAAAAGCCCTTTCAACGGACTGGCGAGCGATCTCTGCGAAAGCGTCTGAATAGGGTCCTTGCGGAGCGCGTTCTAGATTTTCGAGTGCGATCTCTGCATAGGTGCGCGCTGTTCCCAAGGTTTTATCAATTATGCCGTGACGTGAAATAATCTCACGCGCTGTATTGAAGTCTTCGTTACTTCTATTGCCGTTCGCAATTGTTCGTTTCCAAAAGTCTTTTTCGTTCCGTGACGCTTCGCTTATTGCATAGACAATCGGCAGCGTCATTTTGCCTTCGCGAAAGTCATCGCCGACAGATTTTCCAAGTGCCTGTTCATCGCCCGCATAGTCTAAAGCATCATCAACTAATTGATAGGCAATCCCTAGGTTTCGTCCATAGTTACGCATTGCTTTGATGACGGACGTTTCTGCCTTTGAGATGACTGCCCCAACTTCGGCTGCCGCTGCGAATAGTGCTGCTGTTTTGGCGTCGATCACTGCTAAGTAAGTATCAAAATCGGTATCAATATTCTTCTGTGTCCCGAGTTGTAAAACTTCCCCTTCTGCAATTACGCCAGCGGCGTGCGCAAGAATTTTGAGAACCTCAAGGTCGCCCGTCGCCACCATCAACTCAAACGACCGTGAAAAGATAAAGTCGCCAACGAGAACGCTTTCTTTATTCCCCCAAAGAACATTGGCGGTCGAAGTGCCGCGTCGTAGAGACGATTTATCGACGACATCGTCGTGTAACAGTGTTGCCCCGTGAATGAGCTCAACTGCGGCGGCAAGACGGATATGATTATGACCGTCATATCCGTGCATCGCTGCGACCCCTAACGTGAGGAGCGGGCGTAGTCGCTTGCCTCCGGCCTTGACAAGATGTCCCCCAAGTTGCGGGATCATCGAGACTGGCGATGCAAGACAATCGATCAATTCATTGTCGACATGGTTAAGATCATCGGCGCATAAATCACGCAAGGTTTTAACCGCCGGTGCAAACGCACCGCTGCCTTGCCTTTTGCGTAATGCGCTTAAGGCGGCGTCCGTATCGATCGCCAAACTCAAAAAATTGCTCCTTAGCGTTGCGATTGATAATTTGATAGTGTGCCTCGGCATGGTCAAGCACGATGTCTTGCGACCTATTTGACGGCGAAATGTCTCAGATGCAATGCATTCCTTTAATGAAGCGCTGCAACAAGCGCGTGCAGATGTACGCCGCTATCATCATCTTTTAATCATGAATTTGCCAAATCACGCGAGGTTCTCAAATTCCGCTCTGCTGCAAATTGTAGAAAAATATGACGGTGTTTCATGCTTACGGAATTGAAATCTATGTCCTGGCACTCTAGATCCCGCCGATGACAAAAAAACAACCAAAGTGGCGCCGTCTGCTATCTTTCCTGCCTTTTGTGACTGATGATAAACCCCTAGTGACCGTATTAGAGCTATCGGGGGTCATTGGTATGGGCGGTATCAATTCCCGATCTTTGAGCTTCGCAAAAGTTGAAAAACAGATTGCGGCCGCTTTCAAGCCGTCAAATCTGACTGCCGTGGCACTTTCCATAAATTCTCCGGGAGGGTCGCCAGTTCAGTCGCATCTTATTATGCGAGCCATTCGGCGCCAGGCGAAAAAAACTGAAAAACCGGTTCTGGCCTTTATCGAGGATGCGGGGGCGTCCGGCGGTTATATGCTTGCTTGCGCTGGAGATGAAATATTTGCTGATGAATCCTCGATTGTCGGATCAATCGGGGTAATTTCTTCGGGATTTGGCTTTGTTGGTGCAATTGAGCGACTTGGTATCGAACGACGCGTCTACACAGCGGGGAAAAGCAAGAGCCAGCTTGACCCCTTTCGCCCTTCAAATGAGGATGATCTTGCTCGACTGACTGAGATTCTAGGCACCACCCATGAACACTTTATCGGTATCGTAAAAGAGCGACGCGGCAATTCGTTAAATCTGGCGTTTGATGATATCTTTACAGGCGCCTTTTGGACAGCTGGTCCAGCTAAGGAGCGTGGCCTTATCGATGATATTGCTCGGCTTGACGAATTGTTAGAGACGCGGTTTGGCGAGGACGTTATCGTTCAAAAAATCTCTTCTCGTGAAAGCCCACTGAAGAGGTTACTTGGTTCATTTGTGCCGGGTTTAATAAGAAAGAGTAACGATCCTAGAAAGGACGATCGGACGAACAGCGATGTATCCGATTTAATATCATCCCAGGGTTTGGGAACTGAAATGGTGCATGGCTTGATGAATGAACTGGAAGAACGCTCGTTTTGGGCAAGAATTGGATTATGACCGCCTATTGACCCGGTTCAAAACAAGCCCAAGGCATCCAATGTTGAATGGCTATTATTTCGGCGAGTTGGCGCCTCATGGGCTGTTAACGATAGTAGGCAAAATCTTGCAACTCGGCGGGTCACAGCTTGATCGGCCGATATTCAAAGGGAGCTGACGATGGGACCAGTTGTTGGATTTTTAGCGGGTGCCGCAACACTCGGCGGAGCGCTAGCCATATATCGGTTAGCGAAAAGTGGTACATCAGTTCAAGAGACACTTGATCGATTAAAACGAAAAGCTGAAGATGCCGCCTCTGGGCATGTCGATCTTAAAGAAAGCAAGACCGTGATTGATTATAAACGCGACGATGACGGAATCTACCGTCGAAAAAATTGACGGACCGACAATCCATAATCGCTGAACACGCATAATAAATTTCGGTTTGTATGCCGCTTGTGCGGTGCGGTATGGTCTTGTACGGAGTATCACCTATTAAATTGGTAGATGATTTTCCCTTAAAGCGCGCGCAGCTTAATAAAGTTATTGCCGTTTAATAAAATTTCGCAATCGTTTAATAATTCCTTGTCCCATCATCGTTAAAGATCCACAACATTGGTTCTTAGGGTTAACAGGGTTTAAAGCGCCTTCGTTTGAATTGAAATCAGAAGGGCGCTTTTAGTTTTTGATCTTACGCATTTCCTTAACGCCAACCGCACACACATGGCTTGGAAATGCTTTAATTGCATTGTCGGATGTCTGTTCGGCAATTAAGTGAACAGTGACGATGCTATCAAAAACCATAGCATTTTTAGACTTCGAAGCCTCAGGGTTGAGCGCCCGCTCATGGCCCATAGAGGTTGGATGGGCGTATCCCGCTAAGACAAAAATAAAATCGCTGGATGATGTCGTGATGCTTCCACCCCCAAAATCTATGCTAATAAGTCCGTATAGAGAATGGAGTATGGAGGCCTGGGATGCGCGCGCGAGTGAGCTACATCGCATTGACCTCAATGACCTTAAAAACAACGGCGAGCACGTGACCAAGGTTTGTGCGTCTCTGAATGCGGCATTGGGACAGTTTGACGTTTATAGCGATGCACAGAGCTGGGACGGCTTTTGGCTCATGCGCTTGTTCGACGCTGGCGGGATGCGACCTAAATTCAAATTAAATGATTTCGGCTTGTTGATGAAAAGGTTCATAGGCAAGCGGGATGAAGAGTTCAATAAAGCTGTTTCAGGATTCGGCAATCGGCGGCATCGTGCCGGCCCAGATGCTGCCTATCTGCGTAACTTGTTTGAGATAGCCCGCGGCCTCCAGTTTTGATGATGAGGCATTTCTGACGCTGTCGATGCCTTGATATTGTAATACTGACCAAGGTCGAAATTTCCCAAGGTTCCAAGGTCCAGGTTCCAGCCAAACAAGCTTAACGTCACACAAGAAGACGCCGATCAGGGATAGCCGCTTAGAATTCGGTCGGGAAATTGATTCAGGCACTTGGAGCAATTGAGAGTATTTGCTAAGCGAGAGGTGGAAAAAGTCGATACAGACTGGTCATAGAACGATCTCAAATTCCAAAACGCGCCTAAAGCTGGGCTTAACACCGAAATGAACGATGAATTAATGAGTAGACGTCATCTCGTTTTAGTGCCCACCCAATGCAGGAAATGAATTCATGAGCGAAACCCCAGCCGCACCGGAAATCACCGGAAAAATGTTTCTTTTTGGGCGGCCTGAGCTGCTTAATCCCCAACAGCATGGCGCGTTGAGTGTCAAACGTACCGAAAAGCCTTTTGGTTTTGCCGCGGGTGTTCGCGCTGCACCATTGACCGTGTCTGAAATACCGGCAGCCGCACGAGATTACCCGGTGATCTTTGCCTCTTCCGAAAATCCCCTTCCGATGGCTGTTGTTGGTATTATTGATGACAATAACCTTTTTGTGAATGACGATGGTCAGTGGGAAGAGTTCCGCTATGTCCCGGGGTACCTGCGGCGTTATCCGTTTGGTGCTGCATACGAGACCGGATCTGACCGGTATGCTGTGGTCGTTGACGCAGAGTATTCCGGCTTTTCATCCGATGGCGACATCAAGCTTTTTGAAGACAGTGAGCCCAGTCAATTCACAAAGGATGCCGTCGATTTCACGCAGAAGTATGAACAAGATCGCCAGATGACACAGCGCTTCGTTGACGAAGTTAAAAAGCTTGAGCTTATTAATGGACAGACCGCGCAATATACGCCGACTGGCGAAACGTCTCCTGTTTCGTTTGCGCAATATATCGGAACGGACGAGAGCAAGTTGAAAAATCTTGATGCCGATAAAACAATCGCTTTGCGCGATAATGGCATTCTTCCGCTTCTCTATGCGCAGCTAATGTCGATGGGGCATTGGCGCACGTTGGTCACACGTCGTGCCATGAAGTTTCAACTAACAGAAGATAAGATTTTTCAACCGCTGCCCGTGTCTTGAGGGGCGAACTTGCATTGAGACCCGAAAGCCGATGGTAATTATTCTAATTCAGTGTTTCGGGTGACTGCGGTTCACATTTTAGGGAAGTGACCAATACATATCAAAACTCCGTTGGCGCGTTTTGAACGTCGTAATACATAGTGCGCCATGCAATTAAAGTCGGCTATTTTCGCTTTATTGGTTATTCTTGCAACGAGCTGCTTCTCGTTCGCCCGCGCTCAACTTTTTCAGCCTGTTGAAGCGGTGACCGTTGGATCCAAATTGACGGCAACCACCGAACACGCGGTTACCACCCTAGCCCCAACGCAAAAAGGATTTGTCCCGGGCGAAACCATCTGGTTTGTTTTTCGGCAGCAGCTGGAAGACGGGTGGCATGTATATTGGCGCAACCCAGGCGATTCCGGTTTGCCATTGGAGTTAAAATGGGATTTGCCCACGGGCTTTAGGGCCGGAGAGACTGTTAACCCGCCGCCGGAGCGGATCCCCGTTGGCGATTTCGTCAATTTTGGACACCATGGAGCGCCAGTCTTTCTTTCTCCGGTTCATGTGCCCGCAGCGGCAACCGTGGGGGACACAGTAACAGCAAAGTTGCTGGCAACTTGGCTCATATGTGAACAGGTTTGCGTTCCTGAAACCGCAACGTTTGATGTTTCGCTCCCAATTACACAATACCCAGGGTTAGATCATGAAGAGATGGTCTTGGCGGAGATGGCCCAAAGTGCTGCGCCAAAACCGCATTCTGCCAGTGCAGTGATTTACGAAAATAGGGCTAATAGGAACGTACTGGTTGTCGACGCGCTTGGCACTTTGGATAAGGCGGCCGAAACGCATAATCCCACAGCGTTTTTCTTTCCCTATAAAGAAGGGGTATTTTCTCCATCATCACCACAAAGTGCGGGTTTTATCAGTGACAAAGTCGTCCTCTCGATCAAGCGATTAGATGACGCAGAACCACTACAACCCGGTCAACCTGTCGGCGGCGTTGTTCAAATTGATGACGGCAAACGGTCGCGATATGTCGCGATCACTGCTGAGGTGAGTGATGCTTTGGCTCCTAGCGGTCTCGTCGAAATGGCTGCGCCACCGGATTTTGGAACGGCCGCAGAAACGTCAAGGACCCAGACGGTTCAAGGTTTTTCAGCGGGCAATGGATTTTTGTTCCTCGCGATGGCGGCATTTTTCGGTGGTATGCTCCTTAATATTATGCCGTGTGTTTTCCCCATACTGTTTATTAAAGCAGCTCATTTTGTTGAGTTAGAAAACGGGGCTCAGAATAGCATCAATATCACCACCGCGCGTCGCCATGCAGCGTTTTATGTTTTGGGCGTTGTTGTGATGTTTCTAACGCTTGGGGGGGCGCTTTTGCTTCTTCGTGCTGGTGGCGCTGCGATTGGATGGGGATTTCATTTGCAGAACCCCATAGCAGTCGCACTATCGGTATACGTGTTATTGCTCATAGGGCTTAATCTTTTCGGTGTATTCGAGGTTGGTACAAGCGCTCAAAATATAGGGTCAAGTCTTGCGAAGAAGACGGGGCTCGCCGGCTCTTTCTTTACAGGGGTCTTAACGGTGTTTGTTGCAGCGCCCTGTATTGGACCACTTCTCAGTGCACCAATGGGTGCCGCTGTTTTTCTACCGCCCAGTCTTGGATTATTGATATTTACGCTGATTGCCTTGGGGCTTGCGGCGCCATACGCGATAATCACAACAACGCCTGCCGTTGCGCGTCGGCTTCCAAAACCCGGCAAGTGGATGGGCATATTTAAGCAGGGTCTTGCTTTTCCAGTATTGGGGGCAGCGGCTTATTTTGTCTGGGTTCTTGCCGAGCAAACGGGAACCGCTGGTCTTGGGCGAACACTTTTAGGATTGCTGACCGCGAGTATTGCCGCTTGGCTTTTTGGTTTGTCACAAAATGGCGGTACTCAAAAAATGCTTCTTTCATCCCTAGCGCTTGTCGCTTTTGGCCTATCACTCGCATCGATAGCGGGATTGCGGATCCATCATGGTGCGCAAACCGTCAATGGATATGGCCGTATTGAATCGTCACCATGGAGCGAGGCGGCGATTGAGGCCGAAAGGGCGAAGGGCAGGGGTGTCTTTGTCGATTTCACCGCAGCATGGTGCGTGACGTGTCAGTTTAATAAGGTGACGATTCTATCGCGACCTTCACTTGCCGATCGGTTTCGCCAAAACAATGTTTCTCTTTTCGCGGCCGACTGGACTCGTCGCGACCCACAAATAAGCGCAGCGTTAGAAGGATTTGGCGCGAGCGGCGTACCTTTTTATGTCTATTTTCCGCCGAAGGGCGCTCCTGAGGTATTAGGTTTGCCTTTGACCGAGCAGTCTATCGTTAAGGCGATTGAAGCGCGCCCGGGTATCCGAGAGCCTTGAGAGGTGAGACGCTTCTATTGGTATGCGTCAGCGAATACGCGGTCTTTTGTTTAAGTTGGCGTTGCTAACGACAAGATGAAAAATCCTTCATCTCTCTCATCTCTCTCATCTCTCTCATTTCTATGGGCTTTGATACTCGTCAGGCTCTTCGGCCGGCCCAGGGCTGACCGCATTAGCCAGAAGTGGCGCCTTTCCTCCGTTCCGGTCGCTTGAGCTGGGAACCTTCATGACGAAGATACCAGATACCAGCGTAATGACCGCGACGTTCAATAGCCAACGCTTCAAAAGCGTTTGGCGACAGATCTTGTTACACATACCCTTACTCATCCGGCCCACTAAAACGCTTTCTATTTAAGAACCGTTGAGCCCAATCGATAAAATCCTTATTAGCATCTTTGATTGCTGTATTTCGTTGGCTCTAAGGCAATATCGTTTGGTCAATCTGAAGAAAGAGTTTAATTGGCGATGGCGCAGATAAAGCAAACTGAAGCCTGGAAGGCCGTTGCCAAATCGGCGGAGCGTCTGCGGGCCAAGCGAGCCATAGACCTATTTTCCGATGATCCCAAACGGGCGCAGGATTTTTCCATCGAGGCTGCCGGCCTTTTTCTCGATTATTCTAAAAATAAAATTGATCATAACGCACGGGCGCTTCTGCTAGAGCTCGCATCTGAGCGTGATTTGATCGGTGCGATTAAAAGCATGGTTTCGGGCGAAAAGATTAACAATACGGAAGATCGAGCCGTTCTCCATATCGCTTTGAGAGATTTCGCACTTCGGTCGTATTTCGTCGGTGATGAGGATGCAGGGCAAGCCGCCAGGGCAGAAAGAGAGAAGCAAAAACGATTTGCTAATCGTTTTGCGAATGGAGAGCTCCGGGGCTTCACGGGAGAGGTGATTGATACCGCTGTGAATATCGGCATTGGGGGCTCGGATCTTGGACCCCATATGGCGAGCGAAGCATTAAGGCCCTACTGGCTTCCGGGGCGGAAAGTGCATTTCGTTTCGAACGTTGACGGTCAACATCTTGACGATACGTTACGTGACTTAGATCCTGCACGAACGTTATTTCTGATCGCGTCGAAGACTTTTACGACACAAGAGACGATGACAAATGCGCATAGTGCGCGAGATTGGCTGTGCGCCGCTGGCGCCGATGAGGCCGCCGTTGCAAAACACTTTATTGCTCTGTCATCGAACGAACGGGCTGTCGTGGATTTTGGCATTGAACCCCAAAACATGTTTGTCTTTTGGAATTGGGTTGGCGGTCGGTACTCGCTATGGTCAGCGATAGGTTTGTCGATCGCCTTGCAGACGGGATGGGATGTGTATGAAAGGCTCCTGCGTGGGGCTCACCTGATGGACGAGCATTTTAGAGACGCACCGCTCGGTCAAAATATGCCCGTTTTGCTGGCTTTGGTTGGCGTGTGGAATCGGAACTTTATGGGATGTGCTGCCCATGCAGTCCTTCCCTATGATCAACATTTGCATCGCCTACCCGCCTATTTGCAACAAGCAGATATGGAGTCAAATGGTAAATCAGTCATGAAAGATGGTCGGCCAGCCTCCTACGGAACGGGGCCCGTCATCTTCGGCGAGCCTGGAACTAACGGTCAGCATGCGTTTTATCAGCTAATCCATCAGGGAACGGACGTCATATCCTCAGACTTCATCGCTGCGGCACAAAGCGCATCACCGCTTGAAGATCATCATGAGAAGCTGCTCGCAAACTTTTTGGCTCAACCTGAAGCGCTTATGCGTGGCAAGCCGTTCCTTGAAGCCTTTAAAGAGCTAGAGGCCGAAGGTCATCCCGTGAATATTGTCGAGATGTTGACACCCCATAAGGTATTCCCAGGTGATCGCCCCACAAATTCCATTATTTTCGATTGTTTGAGCCCGGAACGCCTTGGTGCGCTCATTGCGCTTTATGAGCACAAGATATTTTGCCAAGGTGTTATCTGGCAAATAAATTCTTTTGACCAGTGGGGCGTCGAACTTGGAAAAGCACTGGCGAAAAAGATCTTGCCGCAAATTTCAGCGATGGGTGAAGAGCGGCCCGCCGTGACGGATCATGACCCGTCAACAAACCAACTGATTGACCGGCTTAATGCTTTTCGAGCGCGTGGCGGCTCAACGCCTTAACGCAGCATTTCTAAATGAATTTTGTCAGCGACGGCCGACAGTGTTCCAGTGGTTTTCCAGAGTGCATTCCGCTATGAAAAGGCTGAGAGCGCTTTGCGGATAAGTGTATGCGGTTAATGGTTCCGATCCATCAACTCCGCAAAAGAAGCGCTATAAAACGAAGACTTAAAGCCGCGTTTCGATTCTATTGGAACGCGAAAGGCTCTAGAAAAAAAGATATTATGGTCCTGGAGAAAACAATGATCCGTTTTTTATTGATGCTTGCTTTCATTTTGTCGTTCTCAGCAACGGCTATGGCCGCGGATGATGCGAGCAAATATGTCAAGGTTCAAACATCAAAGGGTGACTTTGTTATTGCGCTCACGCCAGAGGCATCACCAGCCACTGTCCAGAATTTTATGGAATATGTGCAGTCCGGCCACTATGATCGAACGATTATTCACCGGGTTGTTCCTGGCTTTGTGATCCAAGGCGGCGGCTATAGTCAGTATTTTAATGAACGGCCAACACGCGATCCCGTCCCTTATGAAGGCGGCAACGGATTAAAAAATACCCGCGGCACCGTGGCGATGGCGCGAACGCGTGATCCACAAAGCGCGCGCGCCCAATGGTATGTCAATCTAAAGGACAATGAAAATCTAGACCACCGCGAAAATGATCTGGGCCCCATTTATGGATATACTGTCTTCGGAAATGTCGTCGAAGGCATTGAAACGGTGGATGCCATTGCCAGTGTAAGCACGGGGCCGGGGGGTCCCTTTCCGCGTGATGTCCCGCTGGAACCGGTTATTATAAACACCGTCGAGCTCGTGGACTGGCCAATCGGTTCCAGAGAATAGAGCTTACTATACGACGTTTCGCATTCAGGCCGCGACCTAAAGCATTTCTAAGTCGAGTGTGTTCGGTTGGCGTTAAGGAAATGCGAAAAATCAACAACTTAAAGCGCCGTTCTGATTCCAATTGAAACGGAGGCGCTTTAGTCTAATTGTGTCGCAGTCTTTTGTTTGATGCATGTTCAGTCTGCCTACCTTTTGCAAGTGAGTCCATCTATTAATCTATGTCAAAGAAGCCAAAAACATATCGGCCCAAGGCGCGAAATCCAAAAGGGTTTGTAGATCGTTACGGAAAGGACGTTTTACAAGAACGCGAGATGCTTTCCTCTATCTGTAAGGTTTATGAGCAGTTCGGCTTTGATCCTTTAGAGACACCAGCTTTTGAATACACGGATGCGCTCGGTAAATTCTTACCGGACGTCGATCGCCCCAACGCTGGCGTTTTTTCATTGCAAGATGATGACGATGAATGGCTCAGCTTGCGCTATGATTTAACAGCGCCGCTCGCACGTTATGTTGCAGCAAATTATGATCGTCTTCCTAAACCATTTCGTCGGTATGCTGTCGGACCAGTTTGGCGCAACGAAAAGCCTGGCCCTGGTCGCTTTCGGCAATTTACTCAATGCGATGCGGATACGGTTGGTGCGCCCGCACCCCATGCTGATGTTGAATGCGTTATTATGCTATCGCAAGCCCTTGAAGCGGTCGGGCTGGATACGTCAAATGTCCTTATAAGAATAAATGATCGAAACGTTCTGACCGGTCTTCTGGAAACTATCGACATTGATGAGGCGCGCGATGCTGCGTTAAAGCTCGGTGTGCTGCGTGCCATGGACAAACTCGATCGCCTGGGCAATGAGGGCGTGCGGCTGCTGCTGGGGCCCGGTCGTAAGGATGAATCGGGCGATTTTACTGAAGGCGCGGGCCTTTCTGATGATAAAATCGAACGTGTCATGCAGTTTATGGAAGCAACGGCGCCAACAAATAGTGAGACTTGTGATCGTTTGTCTAATCTTATCGGAAATTCAGCAGCTGGTGCCAAGGGTGTTGAAAATCTTGCGGCCATGACCCGCTCATTGGATCAGCAGGGAGCTGATGAAACGAAAGCTAAGATTGACCTATCGGTGATAAGAGGGCTTGAATATTATACTGGTCCCGTCTTTGAAGCTGAACTTCTAAAAGATATAGAAGACGAGAAGGGGCGCGTTGTACGTTTCGGCTCCGTTGCGTCGGGTGGTCGTTATGACGGGCTTGTCAAACGCTTTAAAGGCGTAGAGGTGCCCGCTGTTGGGGTTTCTGTCGGTGTTTCAAGATTACTGGCGGCGCTTTCTCTTGAAAATAAGCTTGTTCAGCAGACTGAAGGGCCTGTGGTGATTATTGCTCTA
Source organism: Pseudomonadota bacterium (assembly GCA_039025235.1). GTDB lineage: Bacteria > Pseudomonadota > Alphaproteobacteria > Caulobacterales > Parvularculaceae > MED-G105. The sequence goes on along the minus strand of JBCCOS010000007.1, from coordinate 35,255 downwards.
GAGGCGGACGAAATGCCGTCATATCAGGCAATGGCTGTGGAGTTACGTGAAGCCGGTTTGCGTGCTGAGGTTTATCTCGGGGGATCGGGTATGCGCGCGCAACTTAAATACGCCGATAAACGTTCCGCACCGGTTGCAGTTATCCAGGGGGAGGATGAACGATCAGCCGGTGAAGTAACCGTCAAAGACTTAAGATTAGGTGCTGAATTGTCAAAGACGATTGAGGACAATAGTGAATGGCGTGCCGGTCAACCGGCGCAATTGACTGTGCCGCGTACTGAATTGGTAAAAACTGTGCGAGCCGCTTTAGATCGTTCTAAAACGAGCGCATGATATCGAGGCTAGACACGTTAAAAGTGATCCATAAAAGTTGATGGGCAGGCGGGAAGCGACAAGGTCGTCCAATACTCTTAGGCTTCCGTGGTGTAATAAAACCACGATTTGGCGCCCGTTCCGCAGCGTGACATTAAGCACCTATTGGCCGATTAACAGCTGATCGACACGCTGACCCAGGTGCATCCGTTAGGGCGGCTTATTGGAAAGAAAAGCCTATAAAAAGACGTCCGAATCCGGCAGGTGAGATCGTGTTCACGGTTAAACCTGGAAAATCTATTATATCAGAAACGCGCGGTCTAACGGGTGAAGCCCCATAAGGTGCTGAATAAATTGGGAAAAATATCTCAGCGTCGCTTTTTTATGGTAGTATTTGAAGATGTCGAACGGCAATCGACTTTTCGGTCCTTCACCTCTATTATTTGGTTAACATCGTGAGCGAGTGGTGACGTAGGTTTGGGGAAGTCCGTTTGGAAATACCGACTGCGTCTCGTGCAATAGGTTGGGGATACCCTCATGGCTTTAAATATTCGGATAAGCACAACGGCGCGGATTATGCTCGTGGGGTGCGGGCTGTTAACAGCAGGAGCCTGTGCCACGGAACAAACGGTGATGAGAAATCCCTATGGCAGTGTCGAGTACGCCGGTGCGCGTCGCGTATATGAGCCAGACCGGTTAGCCCCCAAACAGCTTCCCTATGAGACGGTTAAAAAGGGCAATGAGCGCGTTGCTTTGTTGCCAGAGCGGTTTGAAGGCATCGCTGGTGCCCGGCGGGTCCATAAGATGTATCCCCAAGATGTTGCCGAACGACTTGATGGAAATTGCGAAAGTGCCATTCGAGTTGCGGCGAATGAAAAGATCGCGGATGTGGCTGATTATTGCGATATTCCAGTTAAAGCCTTAGTCAGGCATAACGAATATCTCGGCGTCTCTTATGATGTTGAAGAGGGGGCGTTTCTCCGGATTCCAGGGGCTGCTGACTTATCGAGTGGTGCTTCTGGTATTGCTAATGCGGTGTCGTTTAGTCAGGTGACAGCGGTTCCTGGTGACACCGTTGAAAACATTGCGGTGCGGTACAATGTCTCCGCGACAGACGTGAAAGCGTTGAACCCTCAATTTTTTGCGCGCGATGTGTTGTCTGGGGAGCCGGTGCGTTTGCCAAGCAATGCAGCTGCCACACCGGTCGCAACGGTATCAAGTACGCCGTCCTACCAATCTGATGATACAGCCTCTTCAAGTTGGGTGGGCTATGCGCCTGAACCGGAACCAGAAGAAGAGGACCGGACAGATATCGTTGATGCGCATATGCCTTACATGATGCGGCCAGGTCGAAAACCATCGCGATGATTGCCGCAGAAGAAATCGGCTACTAAAGCGCCTCCGTTTTTATTGGAATAAAAACGGAGGCGCTTTAAGTTGTTGATTTTACGCATTTCCTTGACGCCAACTGCGCGCACTTGGCTTGGAAATTCTTTAGTTCTCTTAAACTTATGACGCCGCACGGTCCTGTTGTGTGTCGTGCGATAAGTGGCTACCGGAAATGCTGAAGATATGTGTTAAAGACAAAGACTTATCGCGGCACTTTGATTTCAATTGAAGTTGCGCCGCTGTAAAATGTTGCCTCAATTCCAATTGACGTCGCGACGCTTTAGGGCGCTTCGCCGATAAGTGTGATCGGTTGATGGTTCCCGTCCATCAACTCGGCAATAGGTCGAACAATTGTTCGACCGACCAAACAAGGACTTAGAGCGGCGTTCCGATAGCATCGGAACGCAAAAAGCTCTAGTAAACCTCGGTTTACCAATCACTCCTACACTTTTAAGCCTATTTGAGCCCTTCAAATGACGTTGAGTGTGAACGGGAAGTTTTATGTCTGATGCTTTTACAAACGGTCAATCTGGAGATCCGTTGGCTCAGTCAGCTTTTGATCTTGTGCATTGCAAGACATCCGAAGACGCTGTTGCTCGGTTACAGTCTCTTTACGCGACGGCGATTGAAGGAGTTTCAGCGCGTTTTGAGGCCTTCGCGTCAAGCATCAACCCTGCCAATGTAACTATTCAACCTTGTTTGGATGGCACCACAGGTATTGGAACGTACCCGTATCTTCAAGTAACGGTCCCGGCTGATCGTTCCATTCAAACGAGCAATTTAGCATTAGGCCGCGTTGCGGGCCAAAATGTTTACGCTGCCACAGTAACGCGGCCTGCGTTGTTTCATTATTATCTACGAGACCAACTGCAAAATTTGATTGAGAATTACGACGCGAAAATTCAGGTTGGTCGATCTCATACGCCGATCCCTCTTACATTTGCGTTGGAGGCCGCGGCGGCAACCCTCAGCGACGAACAACGTCATCGGTTGCAGTTTCATTTTAATACACCGAATCTGTCTTCGACAAATGACGATATCGTTGACGGTCGATTGGTCCTAAATCGTGATGGACCCTTGCCACTTGGTTTATTCAGCGCCGAGCGTATCGACTATTCTCTGCATAGAATTCAACATTATACTGCGACACGGCCTGAGGACTTTCAGGAATATATTCTATTCACAAATTATCAACGCTATGTGGATGAATTTGTCGAATTTGCCAAACGGGAGGTTGGGCAGGGCAACGCGCTAGAGTTAATCGAGCCTGGTGGTCAGCGCCAAAAGCATCACGGCGCTCATACTGGAAGTGTCGCTGCGGCGCCGCGTAAACTCCCACAAATGCCAGCCTATCATCTTGTCAAGGAAGGTCGGCAAGGCGTTACGCTGGTTAATATCGGTGTTGGGCCATCGAATGCAAAAACTATTACCGACCATCTTGCTGTCCTCAGGCCCCATGTTTGGTTGATGATTGGTCATTGCGGCGGTTTGCGCCGGACTCAACGACTGGGTGACTATGTATTGGCCCATGCCTACTTAAGGGATGATTGCGTATTGGATGATGCATTAGATCCATCGATACCGCTTCCAACACTTGCAGAAGTGCAATTAGCTCTCACCAAGGCCGTTGCCGATGTAACAAAAAGTCCGGCAGCGGATTTGAAGACTCATCTCCGTACGGGAACGGTTGTAACAACGGCAGATCGCAACTGGGAACTTCGGTTCAATGAGACCGCGGTAAGACTCAATCAATCACGAGCGATTGCAATTGATATGGAATCCGCAACGATAGCTGCAAATGGCTACCGTTATCGGGTGCCGTACGGCACATTGCTTTGTGTGTCTGACCGTCCTCTGCATGGCGAACTAAAGCTACCAGGCATGGCAGATGCATTTTATGAGGCACGAGTGAGCCAGCATTTAGAGATTGGACTTCGTGCCGTGGAGCTTGTCAAAAAGGAGGCGAATGCCGGCACGCTCCATTCACGTAAACTGCGAAGCTTTGATGAGCCATTCTTTCGATAGCACGTGTCGCCCATCAGTGGGTACCGGTTAATGGTTCCTGTCCATTAACTGCGCTGAAGACACGCTAAAAAAAGATCTAAGGTTACGGTTTTAAAGCATTTCCAAGCCAAGTGTGTGCGGTTGGCGTTAAGGAAATGCGAAAAATCAACAACTTAAAGCGCCGTTTTGATTCCAACTGAGACGGCGGCGCTTTAGGTAATGAATTTCGTAATCGCTTTCCATGCTTGCGGTTCTGTTAGCATCGGCGCATGGCCAACATTGTTGACTGTTACAGTTTGAAGCTGTGGGTGTACTGAAGTCATTTCATCGACGATATCACGGGTCAAAAGATCGCTTAAAGCGCCATGTATAAGAAGCGTAGGGATCGACTTTAGCGCTCTAAATCCGGGCCATAGATCGGGTCCTGGGCCTAATTCTGCAATCGATTGCACGATGTTGGGGTCGTAGTTTGGAATCCATTGTCCGTCGGCGACTTCTGTGTAGGTTCTTTTCACAAAGCATTGCCAAAATTCTTCGTCTTCGTTGGGAAACGCTTGTTGATTGTATTCTTTTGTCGTTGCAAGCGCTTGACTAAACGCTTTGTCCGTCGGCTCATTGCTTAAGCCCGCCGTTTTTCCTGTGCTTCCAGCAAGCATCATCCCAATTCGTTCTAGGCCGCCCGGGGCAAGACGGGGGCCGACATCATTGATAATTGCTTTTTCTATCCGATGGCCAGACTGTTCGGCCAACAGCATCGTCGTAATGCCACCAAGAGATGTCCCGATGAAAATAGCCGTCTCAAGTTCAAAGAAATCAAGCGCCTTCAACACGTCATCGCAGTATTGGGCAGGATGGTAATTTCGATAGTTCGTGTCACGATCAGATGATCCACGCCCGCGTAAGGTAAGGGCATGGGTCGTAAAACCTTCTGAGGCAAGCAATGTAGCGATATCGAAAAAATCAGCGCCGTTGCGAGTGAGACCGGGGATGCAAACAATATTCTTCGCTGATCCCGGTCTCTGTCCTTTATTGGCATCTTCGCCGTCAGGGCGGAAGAGTGATGCGTGGCAGATTAAGCCGTCACGGGTCTGCCATTTAACTTCGCTGTACGGAATGATGTCATTCATGCGCGTGACACCTCAAGTTGCTTTCTCCGCAAGGGCTTTCTTGCAATTAAGATGAAAGGCCTTCCTCAGCCGACATTACCGCAGCCGCAGCGTGAACGACCGAAGCAATTCGGAGAGCCGTTTGCACCTGTTCAGTTGAGAGCCCGCCCTTTTTTACAACCTTTTCATGGGCGTCGAGGCACATACCACAGCCGTTTACAGCGGACACGGCCAGTGACCAAAGTTCAAAGTCGACTTTGTCAACGCCTGGATTTCCAATAATATTCATCCTTAGTTTAGCCGGAAGTGTACTGTATTCTTTTGCTTCCATCAGATGAATTGCACGGTAATAAACATTGTTCATCCCCATAATCGCAGCAGCGGCTTTCGCCCCGGTCACCGCCTCATCGGATAGGTTCGCTTGAGCATCTTCGGCCACAGCCTTCATAACGGTGGCGTTCCGTGACGCGAGCGCAGAGGCTAGAAATGCTCCCCATTTTTGTTGGCTGCTGAGCGTTTCATCGGATGACAGCGTTCCGAGGTTTAGACGAATGTCTTTTGCGTAGTCCGGAATGAGGTCTCGTAATGATTCAATACCCATGGCTTACTCCTAATATTTCTTTGACTAAAAATTGTTTCAACGGTGGCATCGCTGTTGATGAAACATCATGTTGATACCACGGTATGCTGAGCTCATGTATAAAACAGTGGGGATGTGGTTTTTTCAGGCCCCTTAGTTTTAAATCGAAAAGCTTCAGCCGGAAAAAAACTAGAATCCGGAATGATCCTGCTGGACCATTCCGGATCTGTAAGGTCATCTTAGAGCGTGTCACCACCCACTGGACGATTGCATGGGCAAAGTTCATCCGTTTGCAGACCATCAAGGACACGTAGAGTATCTTGAGGATTACGACCAACGTTCAGATTGTTGATATAAACGTGTTGAATTACATTGTGCGGGTCGACAATGAATGTAGCGCGATAGGCGACACCTTCTGGCGAGCGGATCCCTAATCCGTCGATCAAGGCGCCAGTTGTATCGGCAAACTGCCATGCTGGGTGCTTGTCGAGGTCCGGATGGTCGCGGCGCCAGGCTAATTTTACGAATTCATTATCTGACGATCCGCCTAGAACGACAGCATCGCGATCATCGAATTCGCGCGATAGGCGGCCAAATTCGGCGATCTCGGTTGGGCATACGAAGGTGAAGTCTTTTGGATAAAAATAAATGACTTTCCATTTCCCAGGAAAGCTCTCTTGCGTGACTGGTTCAAATGCCGAAGCACCACCTTCCTCATGTTGGTTGAATCCGGGCTTCACGCCAACCACTTCAAAATCAGGTAACTTATCGCCAACGCCGAGCATTTGTATCTCCTCAAATATTTTTGTTGAATGAAATTTTGACTTATGATCAAGCAGTCGACTGAACTGATCGAACAGACAAACTCTTTTTAAGATCAAGGTTTTGTCCATCCGTCCAATGCATTATGCCAACCACAGTCTGCTCTTGCACGATCGTTTGCGATTAATCAAATAGATTATGATGCAGTGTTAAATCGGAAAAATCGATTTAATATATTGCTGCTTTATATTGGGCATTCTTGGTGACATCTGGCTTGTTCTCAACAACACGGATCAAGGCACCCGCACACGCATAATGGTCGGGTAGCTGGCTGCGTTTACATGGCGGGCGTTGTGACCTTACCTGCACCGAGATGAAGATAAACATGAACAAGATCATTCCATTACCAACGGTTAGGCAATTACAGTTCTTTGTTGCCCTTGTGCGGCGGCGATCGTTCTCGAAAGCGGCTGAGGACTGTTTGGTTTCACAATCGACGCTCTCTTCTGCCATTAAAGAACTTGAAAATTTGTTGGGCCGTCAATTGGTTGACCGCTCCAGTCGCTCTTTTGGATTGACCCCTGCTGGCAATGAGGTGGCCGACCGGGCGCAGCAGATTTTGGCTTTAACAGAAGATCTCGCGCTCTCTGCAGTGGATCGCGGCCCCCTCGAGGGGGCCTTTCGTCTTGGCGTGATACCAACGATCGCCCCATTTGTTTTGCCAACAGCGGCGCCGAAACTGCGAAAAGCCTATCCATCTTTGTCGCTCTATTTGCGCGAGGATTTGACCGCTAAATTAGGTGAACGCCTAGCCGCTGGGCAGCTCGATGCCATTTTGCTCGCCCTTCCATATGATCTTCCCGGCATGGATATGGAAGAGATATTTGAAGATCCATTTTTCTTTGCAGCCGCTCCCGGCCATCCGTTGTTGTCAATCGAAGCAGTAAATCTACAGGATCTTACGAGTACGGATTTATTGTTACTGGAAGATGGTCATTGTTTGCGTGATCACGCAATTGATGCCTGTAAAATACAGGACCCGAGCGTTGCTAATGCTTATGGTGCAACAAGCCTGTTTACTTTAGCACAGATGGTGCAGTCCGGAATTGGCGCCACGCTTTTGCCAAAAATTGCAGTGGATGCTGGTTTTGCGAAAACATCTGGTTTGGAAGTTGCCCCAATTGGGCCGCCGGTACCGTCACGTAAGGTTGGGATTGCGTGGCGCCGCGGTTCAGGGCGCGGTGACGAAGCGCGCACGATCGCTGAGTGTATAAAGAGTTCAATTGCACGCTAAAGCATTTGCAGATCAACCGAAAACAATTGTCGGCTCGCCAAAGCATTCTAATTCTAACATCGGTTCCTAAGGATAAGCATGAGTTCCTGCGTTAACCGCGGGTCAACCCTATGCAAGCTAATCGATTGGCGAGAGCTGATAAAATTATTGGTTCAAATAATACTTCGTTAACGAATAAACTGTCTTCGGCTTGTCGTGGTGATGTATTTATACGGTTGTTTATTGCTCTTAAGGACGATCGGTTACAGTTACTTAACGGTTCTTATCAGCCCCACAGCTTATGATTTATTAATGCTGTTTTCGTATCATAACTTCTGCATATCCTAAAAGATTGGCGTGGAGTTCATTGTGTTCGCTAAAATTATTAAAAACGGCGTTCGTTTCCGTAATGAGTATAACGGAAATATTGCGATGCTTTTTGGCTTACTGTTGATCCCTCTCGTAACCGCTATTGGCTTGGCAGTCGATACATCGCGCGTTTTATATTACGGATCGGCGCTTCAAGAAGCGGCTGACGCGGCTGCTTTGCGCGGCGCAATGGCCTTTAATACCGGTGCGTCGGTAAAAACGGCGGCAATGGCGGCATTTGATGCAAACGCGATAATTAAAAACGAATTACAAGATCTAAATATCACCGTTGCAGAAAAAACTGGTGGTATCGTTGAGATCAAAGCGACTTCAAAAATGAAACCAATATTTATGCAGGTTGCTTCATTTCCAAACCTTAATTTGTCTGCAGAATCGGAAGCTGCGTTCGGAGGAGTTGAGCCGATTGAATTAACATTCATGCTGGATGTAACAAATTCCATGGGGTTTGGCGGAGCGCGAGAAACGGCGGAACAAGCGATATCCGATTTATTGGAAGCTATGTATGCTGGCGATTCCTCAAATGAGAACGTTTTTGTCTCTTTTGTTCCTTACTCAGACAGAATAAATGTTGGCACGCATAGAATTGACTGGTTAGACGGCGCACCGCCACCGCAGTGGGGCGGTTGTATAGAGCCGAGATATGAGCCTGAACCCGGATTTCCATTTGCTTTAAGCGATGAAAATCCAGCCACTTTGTCGTTTACACCGACCGATCCTACGGCGATGACGGAAATTGATGCGTATAATGAGGTGTATAAATGTTTGGATGCGATCGTAGGCCCAACGCACGAGCGTGCCGATATCGACAATATCCTCAATAACTATATGAAGAGTGGAACAGGACGAATCGATTTGGGACTCATCTGGGGTTGGCGGTTATTATCGCCAAAATGGTCAGGGTATTGGGGCATGTCTGATTATCCATCTGCCCACGGAGACCGCCGAAAAATTGCAATTTTTATTACTGATGGACGGTCCGTGATGTATTGCAAAGAAGTAAACTCCTATGCCCCCGCGCTGCCCCCAGAGTTTTCTTGGTGTAAGAATGAGATCTCAGACGAAGGGTTTGCGCATATCGAACATACTTGCAATAAGATGAAAAACGACGGCATTGAAGTCTTTGTTCTTTACGTCAACGGTATCAGTCGTGGGGCGCCCTATATGGAAAACTGCGCCTCAACCGATTTATTTTATAGTGTGAACTCTTTAAGCGAAATCAATGATGCGTTTGACAATCTGAAGCTGGGCATTATTGGGGATTCCATTCGCCTCATAAAATAGACGCACGCATATTCGCGGCACGTTAACATTTATAGTGGTTGCGCCATTCACCAACCAGGATGCCAACCGCGAACTCTTGACCTGAAAACGCTTTAAGTAAAAAAAGAGGCGACTTAAGAGCCGCCTCTCTTCGATAATGAGGACCTCAATCAGGGTCGGGAATAGCAACAAGCGCTAGGCGCTTACATCATGCCGCCCATGCCACCCATATCAGGCATTGCTGGTGCTGCCGGTGCATCTTTTTTCGGCGCTTCAGCAACCATCGCTTCCGTTGTAATCAGCAGGCCTGCAACAGACGCAGCATCTTGGAGCGCTGTGCGAACCACTTTGGCTGGGTCAATGATGCCAGTGCTGATGAGATCAACATACTCTTCAGTCTGAGCATTGTAGCCAAATTTGGTGTCTGACTGTTCGAGAAGTTTACCAACTACAATCGAGCCTTCTCCACCAGCATTTGTTACAATCTGACGAATTGGCGCTTCAAGTGCACGGCGAACAATTTGTATGCCAGCATTTTGATCTGAGTTCTCACCCGTTAGACCGTCTAATGCTTTCGAAGCATATAACAACGCGGATCCACCACCAGGAACAATGCCTTCCTCAACGGCAGCGCGCGTTGCATTTAATGCATCATCAACGCGGTCTTTGCGTTCTTTCACTTCGACTTCCGTCGCACCGCCGACTTTGATAACGGCAACGCCGCCGGCGAGTTTCGCAAGGCGCTCTTGAAGTTTTTCCCGATCATAATCGGACGTTGTGTCCTCGATTTGCTTACGAATTTGGCTTGTACGCGCATCGATTTCATTCTTTGCACCAGCGCCGTCGACGATTGTTGTATCGTCTTTGTTGATGGTGACCTTCTTGGATGTGCCAAGCTGTTCGAGCGTGACGTTCTCGAGCTTGATACCGAGGTCTTCAGAAATCACCTCGCCACCTGTGAGCACAGCGATATCTTCAAGCATCGCTTTGCGGCGATCACCGAAGCCTGGCGCTTTAACCGCAGCGATTTTAAGACCGCCGCGCAGTTTGTTTACAACGAGCGTTGCAAGCGCTTCACCTTCCACATCCTCAGCAATAATCAGCAAGGGTCTACCCGACTGAACAACGGCTTCGAGAAGTGGCAACATGGACTGGAGGTTGGAAAGCTTTTTCTCATGAAGGAGGATGTATGGATCTTCGAGTTCCGCCACCATTTTGTCCGCATTCGTAATGAAGTATGGAGAAAGGTAACCGCGGTCGAATTGCATGCCTTCAACGACATCAAGTTCGGTTTCGAGTGATTTCGCTTCTTCGACCGTGATGACGCCTTCATTGCCGACTTTTTCCATTGCTTGCGCAATCATGTCGCCAATTTCTTTTTCGCCGTTGGACGAAATTGTTCCGACTTGAGCAATCTCAGAAGACGCTGCAATTTTGGTCGAGCGAGATTGGATGTCCTCGATAACTTTGCTGACGGCAAGGTCAACGCCGCGTTTCAGATCCATCGGGTTCATGCCAGCAGCAACTGACTTTGCCCCCTCTTTAACGATTGCTTGTGCAAGAACTGTTGCTGTTGTCGTTCCGTCACCTGCTTCGTCATTCGTTTTTGAAGCAACTTCGCGCACCATTTGTGCGCCCATATTTTCAAATTTATCTTCAAGTTCGATTTCTTTTGCGACAGTGACGCCGTCTTTGGTTGTGCGTGGTGCGCCAAATGATTTGTCGATGACAACGTTCCGGCCTTTAGGACCAAGAGTCACCTTCACCGCATTGGCGAGGATATCGACGCCACGAAGCATTTTTTCACGCGCTTCTGCTTCGAATTTTACTTCTTTTGCAGCCATGTTTCGGTCTCCAAATGATATATGTAGCTAAACTGTTTTGGGTTTTTATTCGACGATTCCGAGGATGTCGGACTCTTTCATAATGAGGAGGTCCTCACCATCGACCTTCACTTCCGTACCGGACCATTTGCCGAACAAAATTTTGTCGCCAGACTTAACGTCCAACGCGGTTACTTTGCCGTCTTCCGACTTTGCGCCAGCGCCAACGGAAATCACTTCTCCCTGTTGTGGCTTTTCTTTTGCCGAGTCCGGAATGATGATCGATCCGACCTTTTCGTCTTCTTCTATGCGGCGGACGAGCACGCGATCGTGCAATGGACGAAACGCCATATTTTTTCTCCTAATTGAAATTTTCCAATATTATCAATGGCTTAAGTTTCCGAAATAACCAATCTGGCATCATCAGCAGTCTTCGCCATTGAGTGCTAAAGCATTTATTGTTGATGTGGCGGAGCGTCAAGTGCTTGCTTCGACATTTGCCGCTAGAAAACACAAACCAAGTTTGTTATGCACCGCAACATAGCTTGGGGGAGCATGTCCCGTGATGTTTTTTAAAAAGAAACCGCCGATCAATGATGTCCGGTATGTGGTTGCGTCATCGGTGCGTCCGGTTCATCGGCATGCGAAAATGCTCATATCACCATACCGGAGATGGCGAGCGGGCGTGGACGTTGGTCTTTACCTGAAATACGCCAGTACGCTGGCAGAAATATTTCGTACCGAAGCCGTTATTTCGATCGGATCATCGCTCGTTGCAGCGATAATAGCGTTGTCTATCGTCTTGGCGCAGCCGATTGATCTTATTGTTGCGGTCAAAAGCGCACCGGGAAGTTCTATTCTAACGCCAATTATTGGCTTATTGATTGTTATATCGCTTTTATTTCCAACGCCGTTGCCGGCAGTTGTCATAGGGCTCGCTATAGCAAGTTTGGTGGTTTTAGCGAATGTGAGTGACGGTCAATCGGTAAACGACTTTGATTTTACGCTGTTGCAGTTAACGGCCTTTGTTGGAGGCACTGCTGTCCTGACGCGTGTGTTTTCAGCCGCATTAACGCACCATATTCGCAGCAGCTTTGGGCATAAGGATGATAAGAGGCCAGGAAGTGACACTCTTTCACTGAATTTCAAACAGGCCGAAAAGGTTACCGACCGCGTTGCAAAAGTGCTTGATAATTGTTTATCTGCGGAACAAATCGGAAGAATTGAGGCAATCGTTGATGACCGCGAAGCGCCGTATCGGGTCATTAAAAATTTTCTTCCTATTGGACCACTCTTTTTCCGTCGGCCTCGCGCGTATCTCGGACCTCAATTGTCTGTAAACACTGATGCGTATAGGACCTATCGCAAAGTTATTGATATTACCGATGCGCTCTGTGCTGGCGTATTAGGCCTTATTGGGGCAAGGCCGCAGCTTCGCTACAGCGAGGATACAGATAAACCGCTAGCAACGGACCGTTATTGGCGAGCAGACGGCCAAGAGCTTAACGATACGGGCTTCAATGACGTCTTTTTGCATTACCATCAAAGCACAGTTGAAGCCGATTTTCCTCCGAAACAACGACCAGGTGACGTTTCGACCTATAAAACATATGCGTGCATCAGCAATTTTCGCCGTCGCCCTTTATATCTATTGCGTGTGCGAGATGTTATTGATGTCTTACGCTGCTGCCACGATGCGATATCCGAAGAGCAACAGCTTCGGATATATGAAGGTTTGTCGATTGATGGCGAACGGGCATTTGAGCTTTTACAAGTCGGTAAATTTGCAAAACACTCCGCAAGGGCCGACCGGTATCAATATGAGTCGTCAGAACCTTTGGGCAAAGCCATAATCGCAACCGGGGCAGACGATTCCGATGTCATCATGGCGTTTGACGCCGGTCGCGTCTGGCCCCGACCGGATGCCGATAGAGCTTCTTACGATGCCGTTCTTGCGTTGCGTCGCGCGATCGACCTCGCGTCTTCTACACTTGCAATCGAATTAACGCTTTTACGCCAAGACGTATTATTAATCGATAACTTGCGGATGTTAATGGGCCGACGGGAAGATAGCCCCACCGGTCTTGGTTTGCGATTGGTCCTTGATTGCTTTGCAGCCTATAACCCGTCTGTTGTTGGGCGATGGACGCGGCAGTTATATGGATATCCAAAACGTATCTTGGGGATCAGTAAAGACATCGACGATCAACGTGAACTTGGTGGGAATGACAACGGCGATATCGCCTTAAATTTGCCTTAATTGATCACACGATCACTCAACGTCTAAAATATGTTGCAAACGTTTAATGCTGAAGGGGCTTTTAGTAATGTTATGCCAGCGGATCGTTTTAAAACGGCCATAAGGAATGACGTTTAACAGAATCATCGCGAACGGACAGTTTATTGAGGTTTTCGGGAATATTGCGTAGTGCTATCGGAACCGGGATGTGAGCTAAGGTTGTCTCATGCCGCTAACAAGGATTAGGAGAAAATAATGCGTAAATTATTGATACTCGGACTAATAGCAGCTTTTACGGCTGCTTGTACAACTAATCCCTATACGGGTGAGCGTCGGGCAAGCCGCACGGTAACATCGGGCGCCGGTGGTGCGGCCGCTGGGGCTGCAGCAGGAGCGGTTCTCGGGCAAGTTATTGGTGGCCGCGCGGGAAAAGGCGCTGCCATTGGGGCAGCTGTCGGCGCAGCGACAGGCGTTGGTATTGGCGTTTATCAAGACCGACAACAAGCTAAGTTACGCGAACGGCTAGCCCGTTCCGGCGTATCTGTAACGCGGGACGGCGACAACATTTTCTTAAATATGCCATCCGATGTGACGTTTAGTGTAAACCAATCAGCAATTCGTTCGGATTTCTATGAGACGTTAAACTCAGTCGCGATTGTTCTTCAGGAATTTGATAAGACAAGCATAAGCGTTTATGGCCATGCCGATTCCACGGGCTCGGACTCATACAACCAACAATTGTCTGAACGCAGAGCGTTATCGGTGTCGAATTATTTAGCGGGCCAAGGTGTTTCGCGGCAGCGTCTGCGCGCTATTGGGTTTGGCGAGACGAGACCTATTGCCGATAATTCAACGGACGCAGGCCGCGCCGCCAATCGTCGTGTTGAAATTGTGATTGATCCAATAGATTCGCAGTTCTCGAGTTAATCGTCAATTTGATCACTGTCTGAACCAGCGCGTCGCACCGCGACACGCTGGCGAGCCCTTGGTTCGACACACCACACAAAATTATGATTATCGCCGAAGGGGATGGCCAAAGCAGTAACACGGCCAAGGTATCCTTTGGGACATTTGCTGAACCCTATTCTGCAGAAGTTTAAGTGTATAAACACGGCAGTATTGTAAGCCGTAAACTGTGTTTCGTGGGATATAGCTGAGTTATGACGCCCACAGAACTATTGATTAAAATCCATTTTTGAGTATTGGTGATGCCAGATCGAAAACGCAATAGATCGCTGCCGCAGAAAACATGCGTCGTGTGTGGTCGACCTTTCACATGGCGGAAAAAGTGGGAACGTGTTTGGGACGAGGTGCGTTATTGTTCCGAACGGTGCCGACGATCAAAGGCCAAGCCGAGATCGGAGATGCGGTAGCCGTTACCATAGTTCGGAATAAAGCCTTGCTACCTCAATTGGAACCAGCGTGACGTTCTAGTTCTTTAGGTTAAAGCGTTTGCGCCAATAACCAAATGGGCGCCCAACCGCACACCCTTCGGCTGCAAAAGCCTTGATACTGTAATTAGCATTTTCGGGTGAAGTATAGCGCCCCCTTATTCCGGATTCGAAATCAAATTTGATTAATCGTACTTAATCGATTGGCAACATAAATACCTTAAATCTCTTCGTTGGCGATGTGCGCCATTACCTGCTTTGTTGCGCCATTAAAACAATTCGAAAAAAGTGGTTGAACAAGCAGAATGCCGGAAGGATTTGTGCCGTGAATGACATGGTTCGCTTACCAGAAAACACTTCAGCCGAGACAGCTGCACCATTCTCTGACCTTAACGAAGCGTTAAGCCCCGCCAAGGGCGATGCGGCAGCGGGGCCCGACTTTGAAGTCTTAGAGCGGGTAAAAGAAGCAATAGTTGCTGAACGGATTGATCTTTATTTGCAACCCGTTGTGAGCCTGCCTCAAAGGAAAGTCCGATATTATGAGGCCTTTTCTCGGCTTCGTGATGAAGAGGGGCGGGTGCTAAGGCCTGGCGTATACCTAGAGGCCGCGGAGCGTACAGGGCGTATTGGTGTTATCGACAACCTAATTTTGACAAGATGCATCGAAGCGGTTCGTCGCTTTGAGGACTTTGATCCGCATCTGATGGTGTTCTGTAATGTGTCACCGGCGACGCTCTTTGACTCTGAGTTTTTCTCACGCTTCACAAGCTATTTGGAAGAGAACGAGGATTTAGCGTCGCGATTAATTTTCGAATTCACCTATCCATCAATTCATATGATGCATCCTCGTGTGGAAAGTAATCTCGCTGAGATAGCCCAGCGCGGTTTTGCATTTTCAGTAGACCACGTGCATTCAATTGATTTGGATTGGGAAGGCCTGCGCGAAAGAAACTTCCGTTTCGTGAAGGCTTCTGTACAGACCTTATTAGGTGTTTCTCGCTTTGGTGCCGCTGGTGGGGACGGATTGGGTCAGACCGATGCAATGGAAAAGCTGAGAAGTTTCAGGACGCGTCTCGCCAATGTTGGTGTGGATTTAATCGCTGAGAAAATTGAACGCGAAAGCGACATGCCTGAGATTTTGTCGATTGGGTTAGATTATGGGCAAGGTCACCTATTTGGGGCACCGCGGCGTGCTGAGGTCTATTTGGAGAGCGGTAACGCTGCCTCCTAGAGCGCCGGACGATCACATTGGTTCAAGGTAAGATCGTGACAAAATAGTTTCGGGCGCTGAAAAATATAGACGCTCTACCGATATCGCGTAGAGCTGTTAGGCATGCGGTCTCAAATGGCGGTCTGTGATCCGATTGAAATTCTATTCTTGTCTCAGATTTCCTGAGCTCAGTGCTTGACGGTGACATTGCAGAAAGCTTACGCCAATAGTTATGGCTGCACCAACCAAGCTTACCAACTTATCAGATATTGCTCATCAGTATGACGCGCTTCTTTGCGATGCATGGGGTGTTATCCACAACGGGCGAACCCTATTTGATGGCGTTGAGTCGGCACTGGTGAATTTTCGCAAAAAGCGCGGCCCTGTAATTATTCTCACCAATGCCCCTAAGCCTTCGTCTGTTATTCCTGGGCAGCTTGATCACCTCGGCTTATCGCGTGAAGCCTATGATCATGTTGTGACCTCAGGAGAGGCGACACGCCAAGAAATTTTAAAAAGACTGCCGTCGAAAGCTTACCATATTGGATGGCTATCGGACAGCGTCTTATTTGATGGCATTCCTATTGAGTTTTCTGGCCTGAACGAAGCGGGGTTTATTGTCTGTACCGGGATCGCGGAAAACGGCCCAGCAGAACCTGATGAATACCGGCCAATTTTAGAATCTGCGGCAGAGGCAGGAAAGCCGATGATTTGCGGCAATCCAGATATCGTGGTGAATTGGCGCGGTGACATTATGTGGTGTGCGGGTGCTATTGCGCGGGTTTATGAAAGTCTGGGGGGCTCGGTGATATATGCTGGCAAACCTTATGCTGCAGTTTACGACCTTGCTTTACGACTTATTGCTGAAGTCTCTGGTAAAGCGATACCCAATTCACGGGTCCTTGCCATTGGGGACGGGGTCGAGACTGATATAAAGGGCGCAAATTCAAAAGGAATTGACGCAATTTTTATATCTGGTGCTGGTGGAATCTACCGAGGTGGCGCAGCTGAAAATGATGTGGCGTCAGCCTTGGATCGCGCTGGCGTTACAGCAATCGCGTCGATGGAAACCCTCAAATGGTAGGATAAAAATCAGTGAAGAAATCAAAAATTGCAGCTGCAATTGGCAATTTTGATGGTGTACACCGGGGGCATCTTTTCCTTATCGAACAAGTCATCGCCTTCGCCCATGAACTTGGGGCCGAGCCAGGTGTCGTTGTTTTTGATCCGCATCCGCGACGCCATTTTCGCCCCGATGACCCTCCATTTCTTTTAACGACACCCAGTACACGCGCTAACCTTATTCGCGCTGCGGGTGCAGCACATGTTTTAACAATTGAATTCAATGCTGCGACCGCTTCGATGTCAGCAAAGGATTTCGTAAACCGTGTGTTGCTCGATCAGTTTGGGTTAGTTGGCGTTATGACAGGATCGGAATTTCGTTTCGGTGCAGGTCGCTCGGGGGATATTGGTGTCCTTGCCGAATTTTGTGAACACCGCGGTGCGGTCGCTCGTGTGGGCAAGCTGCTAATTGATGACCCGCAACAGGAGAAGGTTAGCTCAAGTGGTGTGCGCGAAGCAATCCACCATGGTGAAATGGCTATCGCGACAAAACTTTTGGGGCGTCCATGGACGATATCAGGTTTCGTGACGTCTGGGCAAAAGCTTGGTCGTCAAATCGGGTTTCCAACGGCGAACTTGGTTCTCGGTGAGCTGATTGAACCAAGACGCGGTGTCTATGCGGTGGACGTCGTCATTGGCGCAACGTCTGAGCAGAGCCGTGAGGAAGTAGGCGATACGGGTCCAACAGCTCTTCGTGTACCAACAGAATCGGAACGCGGTTCTCGGTCTTCGTCTCGTCGCGTTTCTCTTGCGGACAACCGTATACACATATCTGCGCGGCGCTCTGGCGGTGTAGAAGTGAGGAAAGGGATTGCCAATTTCGGGCGCCGACCCACTGTTGGTGCACCCGGGCCGCTTCTAGAAGTACATATTTTCGACTTTGAAGGGGATCTTTACGGGGAGGAGATCACTGTTTCTTTTAAGTCATTCATCAGAGATGAAATTAAATTCGAAAATATTGACGCGCTCAAAGTGCAAATTCATCAAGACAGTTTGAAAGCTCGTCATTTATGACAAAACAACAGCGTTGCCTTGTTGCAATAGGCTGATCATTTACGGCTGGGTATTTTTGTTTCGGAATTGATACGCCCAGAAGAAACGAGGTCAGCTTCCATCGCTTCCAGCGCTTCAATCGTTTCTTTTCTTTTTGCTTGAAGCTTTGGCATTCGGACGAGCAATCCATCGATTTCGCGTTGATGGTAATCAAGGTTTAGTCTTGCACTATAGCGTTCGTCCCCTGACAGATTAGGATTTTCATACCTTTTGCGCGCCATTCGAATGCCATTGCGATGTCGCGAAAGGCTGCTGCGAGCTTCCGATGCTTGTTCGGTGAGAAGGTCTCGCGTTTCGGCCATTTTCAAGTATCTCTGTCCAAGCCTGTATTCGGCTAAAAAGACTTCTTCGGCCTTGCCTTGGCAGACGTCACGATATTTTTCGTCCGAGAGCCCGGCCTCAAAACCTTTCTCAGGTTTGCAATAGTAAACAATCCCGCGGTTCCAACCTGCGACATAAGCGGATTCGTCTATCTGCTCAGACTTGCAGGGGTCTTTTCTTTTTTTGAAAGCACTACGGTCGAGACCAGCGGCACCGTCTTCATAACCCCATGCCGACCAATTACCGGTCTCGCAAGCCAGCCGGCCACTATGGTTGGCGCACGCACTTAGCAACATGCAGACAATCGTGGGAATGCAAATACCTCTAAATGTCATTGCTTTAATCCAGCTCATTTAAAACCCAGGCGCTGACACTCTTGAGACCGGTCCAAAACTTGAATGTCACCACTGTGCCCGATCGTCGAGTGTATCCAGAGAGGGATGCGCTGCGTGCCAAAAAATCGCCTAACTTATGGATTTCGATCATACCGAACATGTTAAACGCCCGCATAATACCCTAATGAACAACGTCCAGCACCCGTTTACTCACTTTTGGGTTGAAATAATTGAGAGGTTTGCTGGTCTAATGCTCTCGGGGTTTTGATAAAAGACAATTTAGGTTCGGGATATTTTCTGTAAGTGTATGAAAAAAATAAGGAATTTGAATTTTCGGACGATAAGTTCTAACTTGCTTGGACGAAAGACGGCGGAAACACTTCTTTCTATGGATTGGCGTCATGGTTAACACAATACGACGGGCGAATGCGCAAAAGGCTTATGGTCATCAGCAAGTCAAGTCGCGCTGTTGTACGCCATTTAATCTCACATGTCAGAGTCTTTTGCTTGGGAGTTTGATGCTCATAGCCGCAATGACCGCAACGCCGACGCGCGCCGAGGCAGCTGACGGCTATCGTTCCTACGGTTATGGTCGCCCTTATAATAAAGTGTATCGCGACAAAGGATTTAAGCGCGCTGGTTTCAGGCACTCCGGTTTCAGGCACTCCGGTTTCGGTTACGGGCGCCCTTATAAGAGAAGTTTTTATCGCGGTGGTTATCGCAGGCGTGGATTTTACCGGCATGGTTTCTACCGTCCCGGTTTCAGAGCTGGCTTCGGCTATGGCGGCTTTTACGGATATCCTCGATATTTTTACGGCGGACATTTTCGTGGTGATACGGCGTTAATTGCCGCTGGTATACTCGGTGGCGTGGTTCTTATCGACCGCGCTTTAGAGCGCGAATGGCAGGAGAGACAAGCGCTTCTTTATGCCGATGCGCGCGCGCGCGAGCTTGCCCGCCGCCGTTTCTACGAGAGCCGTGGGTACCGGCTTTTCCGTGATGATGAATTCGACGGTCGATCTATTGGTGAACCGTTAGACAGGCAACGCGGGCGGTTTGACGGAGAGCGCCGCAGCGCGAACGGGCTAACCCAACGGGATTTCGAAACGCTTGAACGACGTGAGTACGCTCTAGAACGGGATCGTAACCGTCTTGAGGAAAGGCAACGGCAGCTTGAGGCAGAGCGCCGTGCCTTTGAAAATGAACGACGGGCCTTTGAAGATCGTTTAAACCGGCGACGTGCTCCGGGTAATGCATCTCCAGATTCGACGCCGGATTTTCCTTTGCCACAGTCTGATGGTCCACCAGGGCGTTTTCAGCCGAGGGAAGGGCTCTCTCCTGAGAGCGATATCGACGATTTAGATGACGATTTACTCGGCATCAGTGAACGCCGAACGGTTGCGGTACAAAATAATCGGTTGGTGGCGGCAGCGTTTGATGCGTGCTCTGGCGAAATGCGCAAAGCCGCCGCATCAAGTGGCTTGCTTGTCGCGATGCCGAGCGCGCCTGCGGTCGCGGATGTCGACGGTGAGGGGGTCTATCGCTTGGAAGCCTCTTTCACGGCCGATAATGGCACCGGGCAAAGCTATCGAAAAACAATGCGATGCGCAGCGGACGATGCCGGTGTGGCGTTTCTCGAAATTATTTGACCATCAGATATTTCCTGTTACTCACCGATTATCGGGTGACGGCCTCTTCATGAGCTGTTATTCGAACCCCACGTCGATCTTCAACATGATTTCTAGTCATTGCCACAGGCAAAAGGTGGCTTGATTGACACACCGGGCGGAGGCTTAAAAGCCGCGTGTAAGGATTTTAACCGTGGCTGGAAACGTCAAGGCAAACTTTCGGAGCAAAAAGGTGCGTTTTGCCGAAAGGTCTTTTAGCACCTTATTAAAATTCAGGTCTGCGGATTTAAAGACCAATGCAAAATTTTTATGAGGATCTGCTCCAACTGAGCGAGCATAAAGAGTAGAACCCCGCTTTAAAATGGATTTTACAACCGACAAAAACCAATCACGCCATGGGGCGATACTGAAGACTGAAAAGCGCAAAAGGACAAAGCGCGACGATGCCAGATAGTGATCAAAGAGATACAAAACAAAGCGGCGAGCAAGGCGGCGAAGCAGAGTACAAAGATACGTTGTTCCTTCCGCAAACAGATTTCCCTATGCGGGCTGGCCTTCCGAAAAAAGAACCGCTGTTTCTAAAAGAATGGGAGCAGAAAAAGCTTTATCGTGCCTTGCGTCAGGATGCGCAGAACCGCCCTTCATTCGTTTTGCATGATGGGCCGCCCTATGCCAACGGCCATATTCATATGGGGACCGCGTTGACGAAGGTATTGAAAGACATGATCGTCCGTTCACGTCAAATGACGGGTTTCAATGCCAATTTTGTTCCTGGGTGGGACTGTCATGGCCTCCCGATTGAATGGAAGGTTGAGGAGGACTTTCGCGCGAAAGGTCGCGCAAAACGTGATGTTCCTTCATCAGAGTTTCGCGCCGCATGCAGGGACTATGCGTCAAAATGGGTGACGATACAGTCCGATGAATTCAAACGGCTTGGTGGTGAGGGCGACTGGGAGACGCCTTACACGACAATGGCGTTTGCGTCTGAAGCAACCATTGCAGCCGAATTGCTGAAGTTTGCAGATCTTGGGCTGCTTTACCGGGGGTCAAAGCCTGTGATGTGGTCGCCGGTCGAACAAACAGCGCTTGCTGAAGCGGAAATTGAATATCACGATCATCAGTCTACAACAATTTGGGTGAAGTTTCCTGTTTCATCCAAGTCAGGTATGCCGAGTAATAGTGCGCTTCGTGAGGCATCCGTCGTCATATGGACAACGACTCCGTGGACGATTCCTGGTAACCGCGCGATTTGTTTTGGCTCCAGCCTTTCCTATGGCCTTTACCAGGTGGAGGCGATGCGAGAAGGACTTGATTTTGAGCCATGGTCAAAACCGGGTGATAAATTTATCATTGCCGATGCGTTAGCAGAAAGTGTTCGAGAAGCAGGTCTTATTGATGCGTGGTCTCGGCAGGAAAGTGTGTCAGCGGATCAATTAGGTGAGATGATTTGTGACCATCCTTTGCGCGGCTTTAATGGCGGATATGAATTTGATATTCCCTTGTTAGCGGGTGAGCACGTTACCGATGAGGCGGGAACCGGTTTCGTCCACACAGCCCCAAGTCATGGACAGGAAGACTTTGAGGCTTGGCTTGCCCACGGTCGCTCGATGGAGGATATTCCTCATACGGTGGATGCTTTCGGGGCTTATACAAAGGAAGCGCCCGGATTCGAAGGAAAGAAAGTCCTTGTTATCGAAGGCAAGAAGAAGGGTAAGGATGGTGAGGCGAACCGGTCTGTCATCGCTGAATTGATCCAACACAAGACGCTTCTCGCGCGCGGACGCCTCACGCACTCTTATCCCCACTCATGGCGTTCAAAGGCACCTGTTATCTTCCGCAATACGCCGCAATGGTTTATTTCTCTTGATAAACCTACGGCAAATGGCAAGTCTTTAAGACAGAATGCACTTGCTGCCATTGATGCGACAGGCTTTACCCCGCCCCAGGCGCGCAACAGATTGCGGGCTATGGTGGAAACTCGGCCGGACTGGCTAATCTCGCGGCAGCGGGCTTGGGGTGTGCCTCTCACAATTTTTGTCCATAACGATTCTGGCGAGATATTGCGCGATCCTGATGTCGACAAAAGGATCCTTACTGCAATTTCTGAGGGCGGTGCTGACGCTTGGTTTGATACACCAACGCAAGATCTTCTTGGGAAAGAGTATAATGCTAAAGACTATGAGAAGGTCGAAGACATTCTCGATGTGTGGTTTGATGCAGGGACGACCCATGCCTTTGTTATGGAGGATCGCGATGACCTCACTTGGCCTGCTGACGTCTATTGTGAGGGTTCTGACCAGCATCGAGGGTGGTTTCAATCCTCACTCTTAGAGAGCTGCGGGACACGCGGGCGAGCGCCTTATAACCACATCATAACCAACGGATTTGTCGTTGACGAAGATGGCCGCAAAATGTCCAAGTCGTTGGGTAATGTCATGGCGCCCGAACAAGTGATCAAGTCTTATGGGGCTGAAGTTATCAGAATTTGGGTGGCGGGCTCTGACTATACCGAGGATATGCGGATCGGCAAAGAAATCATCGATACCGCCGTCGATTCTTACCGAAAGCTCAGGAATACACTCCGATATCTTCTTGGTGCGCTCGATGGGTATACAGAGGAAGAGTCTGTAAATGTTGATGAAATGCCGTCTTTGGAAAGATATGTCCTCCATCAGTTGGCGGAAGCAGATCGTGCCATACGAGAAAGTTATACCGTCTTTGATTTCAAATCGGTCTGGCGGCGTGTATTCGAATTTTCATCGGTGGATTTGTCAGCATTTTTTCTCGATATTCGAAAAGATACACTTTATTGCGATTTGCCAACCAACATGAAAAGGCGTTCCGCGCGTACGGTTATGGCGTTGGCGTTTGATCGACTTACCGCTTGGTTGGCGCCCATATGCGTTTTTACGATGGAAGAGGCATGGAAGGCGCGTTATGGGGATGACGCGTCATCAGTGCACCTCCGTCAATTTCCTGAAACACCGGCAACTTGGCTTGACCCGACGCTTGCTGAACGTTGGGGGCAATTGCGTCGTGTGCGACGCGTTGTGAATGGCGCGTTAGAGCAAGCACGTCGGGAAAAAGAAATCGGTGCCAGTTTGGAAGCGTCGCCGGTTATTTATATTGCTTCAGACGACTTGGCGAACGCACTAGAAAGCCACGATCTTGCTGAACTGTTTATTACATCGGATGTGACGATTGAGCGAGGCCCGGCACCGTCCGATGCTTTTCATTTTGCGGATGTTGATGGTATCGCGGTGAAGACGACGAAATCAGCACATACAAAGTGTGAACGTTGCTGGCGCTATCTTCCCGATGTTGGGGCTGTGTCAGCCTACCCGACGGTGTGTAAGCGATGCGCCGATGTTTGTGCTGAGTTATCGGCGGGATCACGGGCGCGATGACAATTGGTGAACGCACTAAAAGTGCGCTTCAATTATTTTCTGATTGGCGCACGGCTGCGGCTGAAAATCCTTTTTTCGGTCCAGCACTTGCAGGCGCGTTCGTTGTTTTTCTTTTGGACCAGTTATCCAAATTTTGGATCGTCGATGTCGTAAAGCTTCCCGAGCGTGTCGGACCGTGCGCGAAGAACCCTAGCGCGCTATGCGCACAGATTCCCGTCGCACCAATTTTTGACCTGACATTTGTAAAAAATACTGGTGCAAGTTTTGGGTTAGGAGCGGGGTCGAGCGCCTCGCGGATAATACTCTCCATATTGGTTTCTACCGTTGTATGTGGACTGATTGCTTGGTTGGGACGGTTGCAGCGAGGCTATGCCGTCATTGGCGCTGCTTTCATCATTGGCGGCGCCGTCGGAAATCTCTATGACCGTATTTCTTATGGATATGTCGTAGATTTTTTGGACTTCAGTGGGGCGTACTTCCCGTGGGTTTTCAATGTTGCCGATGTTGCGATCAATATTGGCATTGCTTTTTTGTTTTTGGATGCCTTTGTCAATCGTGATGGGACTATCGCAACATAATATGTTTGGCCTTTCCTTAGGAAGATTAATCAAATCTCGGTTGGCCACGGATTGCGACTTGCAAGACGGTTGGTGGCCAGATATTTTAGCAAACTGACCATCTGGCGGGGTGTTGGTAAAGAAACGGAGTATCGGGTGTGATTAAATCAGTTTCGATTAGTAATGAGTGTCTCCCCTCAAATTCGCACTCTCTCTGGCGGCATGCTTTAGTCGGCTCTATGCTTTTGATGATCAGCGCTTGTAGCGCTATCGGAGGCGGAAAAAATCCGCCCGACGAATTCGCGATAACGACAAAGGCACCGCTTGTTGTTCCTCCGGATTATTCTTTGACGCCGCCACGACCTGGCGAAAAACGTCCCCAGGAGTTATCGCCATCAGACCGGGCCCGAAAAGTGCTTTTGGGGGATGAAAGTGCTGCGCCACCGAGTATGGGGGAACAAGTCCTTCTGCAAAAAGCAGGTGCCCTTTCGGCAAACCAAGATATTCGTAATATTCTCGCCTCTGAAAATGGCGGAAGGGCCAAAAAAGACGGAGGCTTAGCCAATCAGCTCATGTTTTGGGATTTTTTGAGCGACGGTAGCATTGATGACTCAAAAGCGCCGTTGCGCGTCGAAGATCCTGAAGAGTGGTTTGCGGCTCGGGAGAAAGCAATAAAGGCCGTTACCGGCGAAAAAGGGTCTGTTGAAATCGACAATAGTGACGTTTTGGTGTTGCCTGGCGTTTTCTAATGCGCCGCCCTAATTTAAGTGAGAGCCGTCAAGTTCTTCGTCTCGATATCAGGTGAGGATGGGTTGTCGGCAAAAGTCCTTTGCTTTTCGATCAATGATGATTGACCTTGAGATGGCCGACGGGTCGTGCGAATCGATCCTGTCATTGCCATAATACCGATATGGCAAAACCAATCGATAACGAAAAAAGTGAAATCGTCGTCGAAACGAGTCGTCCTTCAATAAAGCGTTTGCCCATAGCGGCCGTAAACCGGATCGCTGCTGGTGAAGTGATTGAACGTCCTGCAGCTGCCGTCAAAGAGCTTGTGGAGAATAGTCTCGATGCGGGCGCCCGCCGCATTTCCGTTGAGATTAGAAATGGTGGAAAGGTCTCTTTGTCGGTCACCGATGACGGCTGTGGCATGGGAGCGGACGAGCTTCTCGTCGCTGTTGAGCGCCACGCCACATCAAAGCTTACCCCAGGACCGGAAGGTAATTACGATTTAACGCGGATCGCGAGCCTTGGTTTTCGCGGCGAAGCCCTTCCATCTATTGGTGCAGCCGCGCGGCTCGATATTCGCTCGCGTGTCGGCGGAGCACCCTCGGCCTATTCTTTGTCGGTACATGGTGGTCATGTAGGTGAGGCAAAGCCGTCGGCTTTTGCTGGGCAAGGGACCCGAATTGAGGTCCGTGACCTTTTCTATGCGACACCAGCAAGATTGAAATTCTTGAAGTCTGATCAAGCGGAAACAACGGCGATCTCTGACGTTGTCAAACGTCTCGCGATGGCGCATCCGAGCGTCGCTTTTTTACTTTCATCCAATGGGCGCAAATTATTTCAGGTCGCAGCAGAATCTGATGGAGAAGCGGGTTGGTTAAAGCGCGTCAGCGCTGTGATGGGACGAGACTTTGAGGCGAATGCTCTGCCTTTGAATGCTGAGCGTGGCGCTTACTGCCTCAAGGGATTTGCCGGGGTGCCGACCTATAATCGCGGCCTGCCCGATAAGCAATTCTTATTCGTAAACGGACGACCTGTACGTGATAAGCTTATTGTTGGAGCGGTAAGGGCGGCATATGCAGATTTCCTGGCTCGAGATCGGCATCCAGCAGCAGCACTTTTTATTAGTCTTGATCCATCGGACGTCGACATAAATGTGCACCCCGCGAAAACAGAGGTCCGATTTCGTGATGCCGGAATGGTACGTGGCCTTATTGTGAGCGCTCTGCGCCATGCGCTTGCCGAGGCTGGGCATAGGGCCTCAACAACAACCAGCAATTTTGCTCTTGGTCGCTTATCGGCCCCGCCAACATCGCAAAACGATACGTCTGCGGCGTACCAGTCATCGCTATCCGATCGAAATGCCTCAATTTCATCGGTGAATCCCTTTCGCCTGGCAAATCACAATCAACAGGATGTTGGTACAACGCACGGATATGAGGAGCGTGGACGCAACTATTTTTCACCAAGTGGTGATGTTGATATGCCATCGGCTCGTGTTGAAAATGGTTTAGTAAACCCGGAGGCTGTCAAGAAACCCCTTGGTGCAGCAAGGGCCCAAATACACGAAACCTATATTGTTGCGCAAACGGAAGATGGGTTAGTGATTGTTGATCAGCATGCGGCGCACGAGCGTCTCGTGTACGAAGGTCTTAAAAAGGCCTTGTCCAATGGACGTGTTACGAGTCAGGTTCTTTTGCTTCCTGAGGTCGTGGAGTTAGATAAGGACGATGCTCTTCGCATTTGTGCCCATAAAGATGAGTTTTCGGATCTCGGCCTTGTCTTTGAGGCGTTTGGCGACGGCGCTGTGATTGTCCGTGAGGTGCCGGCTTTATTAGGTGATATCGATGTAAAGGCGCTTGTGTTTCGAATTGCCGATGATGTGTCGGCGTTTGGAGAAGGCTTTGCATTGAAGGAGCGATTAGAAGAGGTCGCCTCTTCTATGGCATGTCATGGTTCTATTCGAGCTGGGCGCCGTATGCAGGCTGAAGAAATGAACGCTTTATTGCGGGAAATGGAGGCAACGCCCCATTCTGGTCAGTGTAATCACGGACGTCCAACCTATGTTTCACTCAAACTGTCGGATATTGAGAAACTCTTTGGGCGTCGATAATCCCAAATACACAGACGCCAAACACGTTCTATGTTAAGAGTATCTAGAGCGCTTCGCCGATAAGTGTGATCGGTTATCGGCAAAAGAAGCGCCTCCGTTTCAATTGTAATCAGAAGGGCACTTTAAGTTTTTGATTGTACGCATTTCCTTAACGCCAACCACATACACTTGGCTTGGAAGTGTTTTAAAAACGTTCGAGAAGTCGTTCTAGATACTCAATTTCTTCTTCTGTTCGTTCACCCGTTGAGAGCCGGCGCCATAATTCTTCAAGTATTATTCTTGCGCGCTCAGCATCCCCAATACCTGGTACGTCGACGCCATCACCGGCGATAGCGCCGCCAACTGCGCGGCCCAGAGGGTCACGCCTGGTCCCGTCACCGTTCTCACTATTTTGATTGCCTGCCTGAGCTTCCAGGGCGGCTTGGGCTGCGTCAGAAAGTTGACCAGCGCCTTCTCTTAGACTTGTAACGGCTGAATCCATGGCCGTTCTTGCAGCCTCGAGGGCACCTGCCTTCAATGAATTCTCCGCACTTTGCATTTCTCGCTGAGCGTCTCTTAGGGCGCGCGAAGCGCTTTCCAGATTTTTTGTGATGGTAGAGTCTGTACTCTGACCGTTCTCGCCTCCTGAACCGACATTCTCAGAATTTTGACCAAGTGCACTAAGCACGTCTTGCAGTGCTGTATTAAGGGCGCTCTGCTCATCCGTAAGCGATTTTATAGTTTCGCTCGCAGTACGGCCCACCCCCGATGAGCCGTCCTCGTAAGGGTTCTCAGATAGTGTATAGGTGCGATCCGAAAGTTCACGCTGTCGTCGAATCAGATCGGCCGCTTCAGCAGGGCTTCCACTGGCGGGTGCGCCCGCGCCTCCGGCTTGTCCGCTTTGACTACTCCGTCCCGACGGCTGTCCCCCTTGTTGAGCACTCTGCTGGCCGCCTGTTCCTTGCCCCGATGTCCCTTGCGCCCCCGATGCACCAGCAAAGTTAAGGTTCTCAAGAATTGACTCCAGTTCGCTCAAGGCCCTTTCCGCCGCACTTTGAGCGCCATTGGCAGCGAGATCTTTAATGGAGTCCACAAGACTATTGAGGTCCTCAAGGTCGAGGTTTTGTTCTTGACCGTTTGCTGGTTGTTGGTCGCGGGTTGGTGATTGTGCAGCGGCGGCAAGATACTGCTGCATCGCGCGGCGCAATGCTTCGGTCAGGCGTTCAATTTCTTTTGATGAAGCCCCTTCTGACAAAGCCGCCCGTAATGCATCGCGGGCGGCCTCAAGTCGTGCGCGCGCATCTTCAAATCGCTTGTCTTCGAGCTGAAGTGCAAGCGGCCATAACGCTGAGACGACGTCATGCGCCACCTCGGCACTCGCAAGTGATTGTCCGCGGCCCCGCAATGTCCAGAGTGCATTTCGAAGAAGCAAGTAATCGGATGCATCTTCGAAAAAAAATTGCGGTGCCAGCGTTAAACCACTAAACGCCATTTCTGCTTTGCGCCATTCTTTCGGTTGAAGAGCGAGTCGTTGACGCTGTTCAATGACAGAGCGGGCAAGAGGATTTACAAACCTCCGTTTTGGCAGCGTGAACACAAATGGAATACTCGTTGCAATCTGACCAGCACCGTCAGTGATTTGAAGATGCCCTATAACCTTTAAACCCGCCCACGGGTCCTCGGATAGGTCCAGTGAGAATAGCCGCTGACCGCTCGGTCCTGCGGCACCATCAAGGGTAATGATGCGTGTTTCAGATTGAGCAACTGCGCCTGGGGTAGGCGCGTCTACAGGCCTCGTTTGCTTCGGATCTAGTTTAAGATGAAGGTTGCCAGTCGCAATTCCGTAATCATCTTCAAAATAAGCAGAGAAGGTAAAACCCGTTTCAGTGGATAACGCCGGCTGCGTCAGACGCTTTATACCTGGCGGCGCATCGGGCGTGACATCAATTGGCCATTCCCCTTTGACGCCGGCAGAGCGCAACGTCACAACTCCCGGCTCACTCAAAACAAGCGTGTATTCGTTTGGGTCATCAGTATTGTTTTCTGCAATAAATGTATCCCCGTCTGCAGTCCGGTATGTTAGGCGAAGGGTTGGTCTTGTATGGAAACGAGAAACCAGCCGTGTGCCGCTTGGGATTGTCTGTGTACCCCTTAAGCCGTCAACTTCTTCTGTTACGTTTAGAAGGTATAATGGTGGGCGACCTGTATAGGTTGGTGGCTCAAGCCATACATCAGCAACGCCGGCTGCCCGTAAACTAGGGTTAGTCGGTAGAAAGGCAGATGCCAATCGCTCGGCAACGTCATTATTCGCGACAACGAACCCGAAGGCGAGTAGTGAGATAGTGCCAAATCGTAGCCCGAAAGGATCAATGGCATCGGCTACATCGGAGGTCAACTCGACTTTTGCTTGTTCACCGGCGCCGGCCATATCCGCGAAATGCGCTTGCCACAGAGTATTTTGGGACTGTCCTGATGCTGTAGACGCCGCTTTATTTTTGTGATGGGTATTCTGGGAAAAATCGAATGGTCGATCGGTCAGGATCTGCAACGCATCGTGTTTAATGCCGCTATCCCGTTCCATGCGCGCTAACACAGTGCTTCGAGGCGGCCACAGTTGCCCCACACGTTCGCGTGACCATAGGTTCGCCGATGCGGTTCCAATTACTAATGCGACAATCGAAGCCCAGTGGACCATCGCCGGGACGATTAACCAAAAGCCACAAAGTGTCAGTGTGATGAATATAAGAGCAGGAGCGAGCGTCGCAAGCAGTACTGGCCAAGCCCGTTCCCATAGCAAGGTTAACCGTCCAACAAATATACGTTGGCGCAATGAAACCGAACGTCGGTGTTTTCTATCTTTAAGACCTAACAAAGCCTGCCATTTCGACATAATTTTTGCAGTCTATCTCAGCAAAGCCTGGTTCGTCGATGCTAAATTTCAAAATTGGACATCGTTAGCCTTAATAATTCGTTGGCTTGATTGTCGGGCAATGTCGGCAATTTGGGCTAGAGTTCATCTCGTGAGTGCGTCTCTTGGTAAAATTCATTTTCTCCCGCCGAAAAAGACAACAATTGATCAGTGATGCCATGTCGTCACGGGCAAATGATGTCCTAAGACTGGTCGCTCTCTGCTTGGTGGTCTTTTATAACGTTGTGGGCTTGTTGGATATTTTTTCTACTGTTCTTGCTATTGAAACGGGTGTCGCTGAGGAGGCAAACCCACTCATGCGCTATCTGATGGAGGAAATCGGTGTCGGTTGGGTAGCGGTAAAGCTGACGTTACAGTTTATGATAAGCGCCATGGTTTTATGGTTTCCGCACCGATATGTGCTTTTACTGTTTGCCGCGACGGTGGCGGGGAACTCGATCATTGTAGCAAACAATTTTTTGATCGCGTTGACCGGGTAATTCATATTTATGCGTCGTATGCGGTTGGTAGCGCGTCAAAAGCTATTTTGAATAGGTCACCAGCAACACTGATCGGTTTGCCGTCAGTTATCAGTCCGAGGCGCTACCCCGATTTAGCTAGAATTGTCATCCATATTGATGATCAGACGCGTCAGTTGGCGAACGCCCGAATTTAACCGATCCTTCAGGTAAAATGCGCTCGCCGTTCCATATGCCATTTTGCAAATAAAGCTGACTAAACTTTCCCTATAGCGCTTCGCCGATAAGTGTGATCGGTTGCTGGTTCCTGTGTTAGCTTACGTTTGCAGGAAGGAGGCCGTTTGGTTCCTGGTCGATTGAGACCGTGGATGGGCCAGGCCCCTTCCTGCTTATCATAGCTAATCTGAACAGTTGCATGAGGCCGGTAGCATCGGACCTCGCACCACAGGAACAGACAAGATGACTATACCCTTTGTTTATGTCGGAAGCGACGTTTCTAAGCATTTTCTGAATGTTTTCAATTCGTCTGACGGCGCCGTCAGACGAATTGAAAACCATGGCGACGCGATTGCCGATTGGCTTTACGGTTTGGCCGGAAAGTGGCGGTCAACTCGTGGGTGTGTATCAATATTCAGTGTACACCCGTATTGCGGTTTATATGAGGCAATCGTCTTTCAAAAAATCAAAGAGAGAAAAGCAAGGCTATTTCATTGCTGATCGATCTTTGTCGTCGTTAACGAAAAGACGGGGTTTACTGGTGCCAAGTCGTTATAGCGGAATGCAATAATTCTGCACTATTGCGCTCCGCTATAAGCTATGGTTGTCGCGCCGTTTAACGCAAAAACCGTTGCACACTTTTTGCTCGGCGCTCTAGTAACATTTTCCTGCAATGGACGCTTTGCAAGGAAAAACTCCGAGCAGATATTTTTTGTGCCATAGGCCGTTGCCAGGCGGGCATAAGAACCACCGAAGAATCGACGATAAGAAAGTGAGCAAGAGGGTTAGGGTAGCAATCAGTATTTATGCCGATGCCACGCTAATTTTCATGAAAACAACATGGTCAGTCTAAAGGACGGAAAATAAGTGTAAGGACAATACCGATCAACCCAACAACCGACCAAAATGGCAATCGCAAAACCGTACCCAAAGCCGTTTCAACCCCTTCCGGTGCAGAACTTGTGAGGCTGATGAGGTCAATGCCTCCAAATTCAAAGATCTCTGCTGTCGTCCGAATAACCGGTTCGCCCTTTTCTAAAGACGATACAGCATCCGCGCCGAGCAAAGCGATGCCAAAGGCCACTAAAATCCACGCAAAAAGTCTGAACAGAACCATGTTAACCACACCTCAAAATACGCAAAACCTACAGCTGTCCTAAAATATCGTGTCAATCATCGTTGGGCAATCATACTGGGTCTTGTTTCCTAAGGCTGTTTCTTTTCGCCCACAGTCGTAAAACAGGGTTAGCGGTCAATCATGGTTAAGGCGATATTTTGGCCGACATTGGTTATTAATCCTTTGCAACAATGGTGATGGATCGCGTCTGAATTGTGAGATTAAACGCGCCACATCGTCCTTTGCTGTTATTTACGGCAAGCGATATCCCGATTGATCGATAAGCTTGCATGGTGAGGGAAGCTCGGTATAGTCCCGCGACATTTGCATATAATCAACTATGTGGACAGGTGGCCGAGTGGTTGAAGGCGCACGCCTGGAACGCGTGTAGGCGGGTAACCGTCTCGAGGGTTCGAATCCCTCTCTGTCCGCCATCTGCTCCCGAGTAAACTCGCGGTTCGCGAACGGACCTTAGAGAAGCTTTGTTATTTCAATACTTTACATGGGGCATTTTTGGCAAAGCGGATCCGAGAGACGGGCGAGGTTTGGCCAGTTTTGTGGCTTAGAACCCAAAAATCTCTGGCGGCATTTAAGGCGTTCGGGTGTTTTGCCAGAGACCCCTTAAAATGAATTAGTAAATCCGAGTGTTTCTCTTTGCGAACCCCAGTCTCCGGTGAGTGGGGTTTTGTTGAGGTCATGAAGGGTAAGGTTCGAGGGCTGACGGCCTTCAAGGATTGCCTCAACGATAGCGGAGGACAAGAAACCTAATCGGATGATTTTCTGCACATATCGTTCAGAATAGCCCGTGGCTTGCCCAAGTTTTTTAGCGGATGGGTAAGCCCCCGTTTCGAGTCGTGATCGCCAATCATGGGCGAGGAAAACAGCTTTGATCAGCGCTTCGTTTCGCTGATTGGTGCCATCATTCTGAATGAGCCGCTCGGCGCTTGTTGGCGAGGCAAGGTCAGCGTTTTGTTCTTTAGATAATTTGACGATTGGCAATTCGCCTGCTGCATCTGGCCACCCTAGCTCTTTTTCTGGAGGACGCCACCCAGGCGGCATGCGCCAAACATCGTCCCCCAAGGGCGGCTTAGACTTATCGGCTATTAGTCGCCGATGTTGCTCCCAGTCTCTCAATTTTTCTGCTTCGAACAAGAAGAACAGAAAGCTCATCGCTGCGCCATAAGACGTGTCAGGTAAAGTACTAAATTTCCACTCACGCAATGAAAAAGCAGCCCACAAATGCGCGATGCGAGAAAACTGTCTCTGTGCGCTCTTTATCGTTGTTTCTAAGCCTTTGAGTCTGTTTTTAGCCAGTTGGCTTTCGAGTATTTTGGTTGCATTCCCCCAAGGCGCCAGGGCCTCGTCTGTGTGATATAAAGCAAAGTAGATCTTAAATTGTTCGCTGGCCATCTGCGCATACCACCACCGCTTGTCTATATCTGTTAGCGGATAGTCAGAGCACGTTTCTATTTCAAATAGTGCTTGTTTGGAGAGTTCATCCCCGGAGGAACGGTATTCCTTTAATGGTTGCGCAAGATATTGGCTGGTAAAGGCGCGCGCTTTCTTTGGATCTTCCCCCGTTATTTCAGGATAGAGCATAACGCCTAAAATAGCGGCAAAGGGCTCAATATGGTCAATGTGTAAGATTGGCATATTGTTTGGAATACTACTCCTCTGGTTTTTGCCACCCAGCAAACAGAGCTGCCGGATTGACAGATAACACAATTGCCAAGACTTCGATAACCTCGGCGGTAGGATTGCGTGCCCCCCGTTCGATGCCGCTCACATAAGTTCGGTGTAATCCGCTCTCGAACGCCAGGTCTTCTTGAGACCATTGCCTTTTCTGGCGGATCGCCCGCACATTTTCACCAATAAGAACGCCAATTTCCATGGGGTCATGGAGCGCTGTATGTATTCTATCAATCTACAGACGATGAGTAACATCAGATTAACAGCCTCATTTAAGTGTCAATAACACTAATCAAATGGAGTTATGCAATGAAATTTGCATTTGTTTGTATTGGACTTATCATTCATTCGGTCAGCGTTTCTGAGGCTCGTACCGATAATACCGCTGGCCCAGAGATCAGGGTTGTACCCCAAAGCGCTGGTGCTAAGTCTTCCGGTCTGATTGATCCTAAAATTATTGAAGCGGCGATCGCCAACTCCGACGATTTTCTGGCAAATAGAGCGTTATTTTTCGATGCCGCGAAAAGGGCAATGCAAGATTTTGGGTGCACACAGGAGCAGCTAGATGTTCAGTCCCGCAGAGTGATGGATTGAATAACCGGTAAACCTGTTTGGTTCTTCGGTCCAGCATTTGACGATGATCTCGTGAGGGGTGAGGCCCTTCAAGGTTTTCAGTCGCTTGGCGTAATTGTAAGCGTTGACGAAGGTGGCGTGGTGTTCGCGCAACTGGTCATGCGATGAATAGTAGTATCGTTTAACCGTTGCTTCTTTCAGGGTTCGGTTTATTCGTTTGACCTGGCCATTTGTCCAAGAATGATTTCGCTTGGTTAGGCGATGCTCGATATCGTTTTGGGCGCATGCCAAATAGAATAAATGACAGCGGAAGATCTCTTTGCGGGCCAGCATGTTCTTGATCTCCAAGACCATCCAACGTTCGCCCTTAGGATCGGTAAAATGGGTTCCATTGTTCGTCAGAACCATATGAACTTTGTAAGGAACGACGTCGAACAGCTTACGCAGGAAATTGCCTACAACCCTGCGCGTCGCACGCGCATGTAATTCGACATGGGCGAACTTTGATGTGCGATCAATGGCGACAAACATGTGCAGCTTGCCTTCTTCGGTACGCACCTACGCAATATCAATGTGAAAGTAACCTATGGGATACTTTTTGAATTTCTTTTTCGGCCTCTTCTCGTCATCAACATCCGGCAGCCGGGATATGTCGTGACGCTGAAACACGCGGTGCAGGCTTGAACGTGGTAGATGCGGGATTTTCGCCTACAACGCATAGAGACAATCATTCAGTGGCAAGAGCGTATTCTTGCAAAAAGCGACACAGGCTGCTTCTTCCTCGCTTGTGAGCACTGTCGAGCGAACCCCTTTCGGTCCCCTCGACGCATCTTTCACACCCTTGCGAGATCGCCACTTCCGAACCGTTCTTCGGGCTGCGTCCGCTTCGCGAACGGTCTTTCTAACTCTGGTTTACGCCATACTGGTCGGCATATTCCGCGACCGAAGCTTTCGATCGCTGTATTGCCGCTCGGACGGCGTAAGTGGTCGTGGCGCACCTGTGTAGAATTTGGCCAGTAAAGCCTCCTGAATGATGGAGAATCAATTATCATAGTATCATCGCACTGCGGGACTAAACCTTAAACTAAGACCGTAAGCAATTCGATTGCCCAAAGAGCCTTGGGACTGATAGACTGAAACTTGGAAACCCTTTAGAGCATCGAGCAATTAATCTGCAACATAGTTTTGAGCCTTGAAGAAGTTCCAACATTCGTCTGGCTTGAAAAAGTTGCAAACGTCCCCGATGGCCCGCCAGAGGTCTTCATAGGTTCGTGCAGCAATCCGCCTGAGATG
>JBCCOS010000006.1:0-260293 GCA_039025235.1 Pseudomonadota bacterium | reverse complement strand
GGATCACCGGTTTTGCGGTTCGCAACAGGCTCCAACTAGAATCTAGAGCTGTTTTCTGAATCAGCTTGAATGCACACGGCTCTAGAGCTTTTCGCGTTCCGATATAATCGGAACGCGGCTCTAAGTCCTTGTTTGGTCGGACGAACAATTGTTCGACCTATTGCCGAGTTGATGGACGGGAACCATCAACCGATCACACTTATCGGCGAAGCGCTCTAATTTGAAAGCAATTCAAACAGTCGGCGGCGTGCTTCAGGCATCCCTTGATTGGCCGCCGCAAGAATCCGATGTTCGAGAAAATAACCGGTCAGTCGCAAGCCATTGATTGCATCATCGTGCTCATCAGGGGCACCATTATCGGGTAACTGTGCGGCTTCACCGGTCCGTAAAAACCGTGGTAGCGCCAACAACTTATCTTTATAGGGTTCGCCTGCCTGGGCGCAAACTGCTTGCGCTGACTTCGGCGAAACATAGATCAAATCTCGTTGTGTTCCTGTTGCAGCACAACGATCGAGGGTCAGCCCAAAACCTGATGCGGCTAAGAGACCTGCTTCCCAGCGCGCAAACAGGCTTGGCCAAAGATCATGATCGTATAAATGATCAAGAACAACGGCCATGCCGCCATAAACCCCTTCTTGGTTTTCACGTTCAGGAAGGCATGATGCCGCTACAGCGCAAAGCGCTGACAGTGCAGCAAGCGAGAGCCGGTCGTGCATATATTGCGCCGCTCGTGCTTGCTCTAACTCTAGGTCAAAATGGCCAAGACTCGCATCCGTCTTTCCCTTCCACTGCAAAGAAAAGACATTGCCGGGCTGCAACAACGACTTTTTTCGCGCCCCCTGTCCGCCATAAACGAGTCCCGCCCAGCGTCCATGTTGAGCCGTAAAGATGTTGGCGACGGCGTGATTTTCACCATGGGCGCGCGCTGCCAGAAGAATACCTGCGTCGGTGAACTCCATTTAATACTGTCATTCCGTGGCTTTAGCGTTTTTTATTCTAAAGTATTTCCTTAACACCAACCGCACGCACTTGGCTTGGAAATACTTTAAGATGCCGATGACTATACAGTCGGCGGCGCCAGTCCTATTTCCCGAAGGCGAGCATTTTCTTCGCTCCAATTCTCTCTCACTTTTGCATGCAAGAAGAGATGGACTGGCTCGCCCAACAAGGCGGTAAGCTCTGCGCGGGAGGCAGCACCAATTGTCTTAATGGTCTGCCCGCCTTTACCAAGAATGATTGACTTATGACTGTCACGCCCAAGGAAGATAGTCTGCTCAATTCTAAGCTCCCCCTTTTTGTTCCTATGCCAATCGGTCGTTTCAACGGACAACTCGTAAGGAAGCTCTTGATGCAACCTCAAAAAGAGTTTCTCACGCGTGATTTCAGCAGCAAGGAGACGATCCGAAATATCAGATAACTGATCTTCGGGATACATAAACGGCCCGGATGGCACATCTGCGATAAGACGTTCCAAAAGATCACTTACCCCATCACCATTTTCAGCCGAAATTAAGAAGACACTTTTGATAGATGCTTCGTCTTTTAACGCGTCCACGGCCATCAGAAGTTTTTCCCGCCGTAACTGATCAATCTTATTCAGCGCTAAGGTCACTGGCATTTTTCTTTCCGCTAGACGCATCAATATCGCCCTCGTATCCTCGACAGCCCGTCTGGCTGATGCGCTCGCCTTACCCTTTCCGGCTTCTTCATCGAGGACTTGAAATAAGGCATTCGCATCCACCAGTAAAACAGTCGCATCCGCACCATCGAGCCCCTCCCAAGCGGCGGCCACCATTGCTCGATCAAGCTTCCGACGCGGTTTAAAAATTCCAGGAGTATCGATAAAGACGAGTTGCGCATTGTTTCGGACGAACACCCCTCTTATACGGGCACGCGTTGTTTGAACTTTATGCGTGACAATTGAAACCTTTGCACCAACGAGACGGTTGACCAGCGTCGACTTGCCAGCATTTGGGGCGCCAATGATAGCGACAAAGCCGCATTTAGTCGGTTCGGATACGGTGTTATGGCCTGTTTTTGAATCAGACATCGTCATCACTCCAGATACCTTCTCGGACAAGAAAGGCCGACGCCGCATTCATTTGAGCTGCCCGCTTAGACCGCCCAGAACCGCGTGCGGGCTTGTATTTTTTTATTGATACGCTGACTTCAAACGCGGGGGCGTGCGCCGGACCATCAGCGGTTTCAACCAGATAGTTGGGGGTACCAAGACCTTTGTTTTGGCTCCACTCTTGTAACGCTGTTTTTGCATCACGGTGACTTCTGTAAAGTTCGTCCAACCTTTTCGTCCAGAACACGTCATAGGCGCCACGGGCTGCCTCTAAACCTCCATCAATATAAAGCGCCCCAAGAAACGCCTCACAAGCATCACCAAGAATGGTTTTCTTTCGTCGGCCGCCCGATTCCTCTTCATGCGGAGAAAGACGAAGTAACTGATTAAGACCATATTCCTCAGCAGCTTTGGCGCAGGTCTCTTTACGCACTAATGCGTTTAGCCGCGGCGCTAATTCACCTTCGTTTAAATCGGGATGCCGCCGCCAAAGCGCTTCTGCAGTTAATAACCCAAGCACGCGGTCGCCTAGAAACTCCAGGCGCTCAAGATCTCCGGTTGTCGATCTATTGGAAACACTGGAATGGGTAAGCGCACGTTCGAGGAGCTTCCGATCCGAAAATCGGTGACCAACCCGTTCTTCCAGCTCTACGACCAGCTGATCTCGTTCAGACATGCATTTCTTATTCAGGGTCTTCGCGCGTAAATTAGTATACTGAAGTTCAAGGAGCTAATCGATGGGATCAAGCAAACGGCCATATCGAATAGATGTGGGCCATTTCCAGAACTGCCAAAAAGATGTGTTCTCCACGTCAAAAGAAAAGAACAACCGTTCGGCCCGACCAACAATGTCATCATAAGCCACATAGCCAACCTGGCTTGTTACCCGGCTATCCTGACTTTGATCACGATTATCGCCCATCATAAAATACCGACCGGCGGGCACGCGGTAAACGCTTGTATTATCAAGATGACCACGGTCGCCGTAGCATTCCTGCACTGTGTATTGCACACCATTTGGCAGTGTTTCTTGGAAGATGGGGACTTTTTGGGTCGGACTCCCATCACAAATCGCGGTCTCGTACCTTAGAAATTCTTTGCGCACCGGAGAACCATTGATGTGTAAAACACCATCACGCATTTGCACCGCATCGCCCGGCATGCCGATCAGCCGTTTGATATAATCCTTATTGCCATCCTTGCGGTTTTTGAACACGAGCACATCGCCCCGTTCCGGCTCAGATCCTAAAAAACGCCCCTCAAGCCCGTTAACCCGCGTCAGCGGCCAGACTAATGACGCGCGCGAGTAACCGTAAGAAGGCTTCGAGACAAATAGAAAATCGCCGACCAAAAGGTTTGGTTTCATCGAACCAGAAGGAATGTTGAATGGCTGGAAGATAAAAATTCTTAAAACAAGAGCAATCGCCACCGCCCAAAGCACGGTCTTAACCAAATCTGCGGCCTCATCAACCATTGAGACTTCGGCAATGTCCTGTCCCATGGGAGGCTTGTTTGAATTTGTTCCAAGATCTGTTTTTTCGTCTGGCATTACAGGATCGGCCTCGCCCCAGTTGAATGCTCGCGAGGCAAGGCAAGTAACACCAAAAACGCTCGTCGTTGAAACACCACCATACCTTTAATTCACTCTTTCCAAGGGATACTCAACAAAATTTATGACAGCATATTATCTTTTCGACGCTGATTACCAGAATTTGATACGCCCAACCACCATTTATCCGTCGGCGCTTATTATCACAAATGCCTGCGCCAGCGGATAATCATCTGTAATCGTGAGATGAATTTTGGCTATTCGGTCGTCTGGGACAATTTCATTAAGGCGCTCTAACGCCCCTCCTGTCAATTTCATACTGGGTTGACCACTAGGCAAGTTCACGACCCCCATATCCCTCCAGAACACACCACGCGATAGCCCTGTGCCCAGGGCCTTAGAGCAAGCCTCTTTTGCGGCAAACCTTTTTGCATAGGACGCCGCTCGATTATGCCGCGCGTCTGATTTGGCGCGTTCTAATGGTGTAAACAACCGATGGGTGAAACGATCCCCGTGGCGGCTTAAGGTTTTCTCGATGCGCCGAATGTCGATAAGATCATTGCCAATGCCAATAATCATGGATTGCCCGCCCTCTTCCAGCCTTTCAGAAACCTCAATATAAGCTGCCGGTTCGAGCATCAGACATCAGACGTTTCATTTCCTTGACCGCCTCAGGAAGCCCCATGAATACGGCCTCACCAATCAAAAAATGCCCGATATTCAATTCGACAATTTCTGGAATGGCTGCGATGGGCTGCACATTTTGAAAGGTCAGACCGTGACCTGCATGCACCTCCAAACCACTCTTTGCGGCATGCTGCGCACCTTCACGAATTTCATTCAACGTGGCCTTAATTGAATCTGGCCGTGTTGCGGCGCATGCCTCATAATAAGTGCCCGTATGCAGCTCGATGACTGGCGCCCCGGTCTCAATTGCGGCATCTATCTGCTCGATCACTGGATCGATAAACAACGAAACGCGTGCGCCGAGGGCCGTTAAGTCGGCAACAAACGGTTTCAAAAAGGCGAATTGACCAACAACATCAAGACCGCCTTCTGTCGTCCGCTCGTTTCTATTCTCGGGCACGAGACAACACGCGTGCGGCCGCACCTCGCCGACGATTTTATGCATCTCGGCCGTTGCCGCCATTTCAAAATTTAATGGCGCATCGATGGCGTCCTTTAGTGCGCGCATATCATCGTCACGAATATGACGCCGATCCTCGCGCAAATGCGCTGTTATCCCATCGGCACCAGCGCTTAACGCTAAGTTTGCTGCACGAACGGGATCGGGCAAAAGGCCTCCACGCGCGTTACGGAGTGTCGCAACATGATCGATATTCACACCGAGGCGAAGACTCGCATTTTCTACCATAAGACAAAACCTGAATTAATATTTATCCGTATAGAAATTTAATAGAAACATCTAATGACGATCCGTTTCACGTCTTTTATGAGTCAATAGGTCCTTTATATCGACTATTGACTCACACCGCGACTGCCTGGCTTGATCGCAGGTATTGATTGAAGCTCTGGGGGAAGACTATCCGGTTCATATGCTTTTACATCCATCGTCGCGAGAGCCATGAACGGAACACCAAAGCCATCGTCTTCCGCCGCGCGACCATTGGAGCGATCAATAAGGCAAGCCAATCCAACAACATTCCCGCCTGCTTCCGAAACGCATGCAAGACACTCACGGGCCGAGAGACCTGTTGAAACGATATCTTCTACGACCACGACGGATGCGCCGCTTGGAAGCTGAAAGCCGCGACGGAACTGAAATACACCATCAACGCGTTCGACAAAAATAAACGGCACCTCAAGATGCCTCGCCGTTTCATACCCATAAATTATAGCCCCCATGGCTGGGGAAACAACATAGTCAATTTCACGGCCAAAGGCTTGCCGGGCACTGTTCGCTAAGGCTGCGCATAAACGCGCAGTTCGCTCTGGGTACATCGAAACAATTGATTTATTGAGGTAGGTATCGCTATGCAAACCGGATGAAAGAACAAAGTGCCCCGTCAACAACGCCCCCGCTTCCTCAAACTCTTTTAGCACCATATCAGGCGTCATGGGCATATCCTTCAGCGCGATCCGCACCAACAACATAGGCGGAGGCTCTAACGCCTGCTAACATCTGCTCTAGTTGCTTTGAGTCTTTTATGATTACATCAACGTCCATTTCTATAAAGTCATGGTCCCTTGTTGTGAAACGAATATTTTCGATCGACACATTATAGCGAGCCATTATGCTCGCAACTTCGCTTAATGCCCCCACTTCGTTTCGAATACTCACACGGACAGAACATTCCGCCAGGATATCCGGACCAGACCGCCAACTAAGGTCGATCCAATCGGATTGCGGCGGATCGATTTTTGCCAAATAATCGCAATAGATCGTATGAACTGTGACCGCGTTGTCGGGTCCTTTGATTCCGACGATGCGCTCGCCGGGTACAGGCGTACAACAGGTTCCCATCGTAGCAACAGATTTTACAGGTAAACCAACAATTGCGCGTCGCGGCTGAGCCGGTGCGAACAGTTGAGGGGCATTCATTTGCCCATCTGTTTCCAGCGCGGCGCCAGGGTAAACCGCTTCAACAAGGTCCGTTGCATCGAGATCGCCGCGCCCCACCCGTGCAAAGACGGCGTCAACGCTCTCTTCGCCTAGTCGTTTCAAAGCACCGCGAACCGCCTTGGACGATAATTCCAGCTGAACCCCTGTAAAAACATTCTCAGCAACAGCGCGACCCAGCGTGATATGTTCCTCATGCTTCATTCTTTTAATACGACGCCGGATCGCAGAACGCGCCCGACCCGTAAGGGCCATTGTTTCCCAATCAGGTGGGGGTGGCGCGTTATCGGACCTCAAAACAAGCACCACATCACCGTTATTCAATGGCGTTCGAAGTGGTCGTGAGATACCATTTACTTTAACACCAATACATGTGTCACCAATATCAGTATGCACAGCATAAGCGAAATCCAACCCTGTCGCCCCACGTGGCAAGGCAATCACACGGCCTTTTGGCGACAAACAAAATACCTGATCTTGAAACAACTCAAGCTTCGCATACTGAAGGGCTTCATTGAGATCATCCCCGTGTTGAAACATCTCAACTAAGCGACGAGGTGTTTCATAGGGGTCAAAATTGTCTGGGGAAACGATTTCGACACTCCGGCGACCATCGACGCTTTCAGATTGCGCTGTCGTAGTGTCTTTATAGCGCCAGTGTGCCGCCACGCCGCGCTCAGCACTTTCATGCATCTCCCGGGTACGGATTTGGATTTCGATACGCTGACGCCCCCCTTCTGGGTCAGCTGAAACACTTTGAGGTTTCGCCTTTCCTTTGTTTTTCGATTGTGTCGACGTTTCTTGTTCGTCCGACAAAGGAGGCCCAATCACTGCGGTATGTATCGAACGATAATTATTTGGTTTTGATGCGGAAATATAGTCATCAAACTCCGACGGTATCATGCGCCAAGTCGTATGAATTACCCCGAGCGCACGGTAGCAATCCTCAACCGTCTCAACGATAATTCGAAATGCATAGATGTCGGCCAATTCGTCAAAGGAAACATTTTTGGTCGACATCTTACGCCAAATTGAGAAAGGCCGTTTTTCTCTGCTGTGGACTTCAGCATTAATTTCAGCATCTTCAAGTTTTTGCCGAAGTGTTTGCGCAAGGCCTACAATTGAGTGCACGACAGTTCTTTGAAGCGCGTCGAGGCGTGTACTAATCATTTCAGCGGCCTCGGGATTCAGCACGCGAAAGGATATTTCTTCCAGTTCTTCACGAAACCGTTGGACTCCAATACGCCCTGCAAGTGGCGCATAGATTTCCATCGTTTCCAAGGCAATCCTGCGTCGTTTTTCAGGATCATCGAAAAAATGCAGCGTC
The DNA here is from genome assembly GCA_039025235.1 of Pseudomonadota bacterium. Lineage (GTDB taxonomy): Bacteria > Pseudomonadota > Alphaproteobacteria > Caulobacterales > Parvularculaceae > MED-G105. The sequence continues at coordinate 252,765 of JBCCOS010000006.1, read as the reverse complement.
CGCATATTATGCAAGCGATCCGCAAGCTTGACCAATAAGACCCGAACATCGTCCGCCATCGCCACAACAAGCTTACGAAAATTTTCCGCTTGCTTTGATGCTTCAGACCGCAATTCAATTTTTGAGAGTTTCGTGACACCATCTACCAAGGTGGCAATCTCTGAACCGAACACTTTCTCGATGTCTTGTACCGTTGTATCGGTATCCTCAACGACATCATGCAGCAATGCTGTTGCAACAGTTGCGGGGTCTGCTTTTAACTCTGTCAGTATACCTGCAACAGCCAACGGATGCGTAAAATAAGGATCGCCCGACTTCCGCGTTTGACCGCCGTGTGCCCGCATTGAAAACACATAAGCCTTGTTTAGAAGATCCTCATCAACCTCTGGATCATATTCACGGACCCGATCGATAAGCTCGACTTGCCGAATGAACCCAACGGGCTGTTTGGGCTGAGACGCGTTACTTTCCTTAGAGCTTAAACGCGTCGTTGTCGTTTGAGTCACAGCGCGGATAGGCTTTTCCGCCTTTTGGTTTTGGTCAGATACAATACGCTCTGAAGATATATCAACTTGCTCTGCGTCCTTATCTGCTAGAGCTTTTCGCGTTCCGATGGAATCGGAACGCGGCTCTAGGTCTTTGATTTGTCGCGCTTCTTTTGCCGATAACCGATTACACTTATCGGCGAAGCGCTCTAGCGCTGATGTTCCCTTGGATATTTCGCTATTTTGAGCGATTTCTAGCGACGCAACTTCGGACGTCGACGCGACAGGGTCCTCAACCGGACGCGCGTCCTTTGCCGGTTTCGGCCTCGCGTTAGCATGACCTTGCGTTGACCGCGCGCCAAGCGACGGCGCAATTTTCGAAACTGGTTCAACCGCGTTTTGCGCATTTGACTGTTCCTTAGTCATCCGTTCCTTCTGATCAGCAGTTTTACACAACAAGGAAGGTTTTTTGATCCGACGTGGTTTTCAAAAGCTTCGTTTTTACCTAACCCATGCCCGTCAAAGGTCACGGTCTAACCTTCATCAACTGACAATGAGATTGCTTGCCCATAACTACAAGGGCAAAGTTACGGACAGGTCGGTGTTTGAACCCTGTTTAGCAACAACAGCGCTATTTCACGATCAGAACTAATTTGAGAAGACGATCTAGCTTTTCGGCAGCGACTGAGGCGTTGTCATCCCAGCGGCTTTTATCGCTTCTAGGTACTTTTCCTGATCCGTTTGATCGAATTCAGGCACATCAGCCTGCTCCCCATCTTCGGTGATGTCCTCGCCTTCTTCGACATCGAATTGGCGCTGTAGGGAAACGACTAAATCCTCTTGAACGGCACTGGGCTGAAGTTCTTCATCGGCAATTTCACGAAGAGCCACAACAGGATTTTTGTCGTTGTCCCGATCCACCAACATTGGTGCGCCAGACGACAAAACACGGGCACGATGGGCAGCCAACAAAACAAGATTGAACCGATTTGGCACTTTCTGCACACAATCTTCAACAGTAACACGTGCCATTGTTTCTCCTCGTTTAGCCCGTACATCTATAGCTATATATTTCTAATATTTCTCGCCTATCCATTAAAGAGCATCTTTTTACAATTCAAGCCACCAAAGCAACTCCGTCACAAATAGACCTGCTGGACAACTTTTACTCTCTGATTTTACCCGTTTGGCCGAGTAACAAAGCTGGCGGTCAATTGTAAACACTTGGCGCGAAAACACTTAAATGTCCTGATTTCAAGTAACGTCAGCTCACAAAATTCGGCGTCTATTTCGTCAAATTGAGCCAGCGGTCCGATTTCTTTTGCATAATACGCTGGATCTTACAGTGTCCTAAATCGCTCAATAGCTCATCGGGCGATTTATTTAACGTTGGATGTTTCCAAAATGGCGCTATTTCAGCGATCGGCATTAACACAAACGAACGCGCGTGAAGACGTTTATGCGGCAACGTTAATCGTTCACTCTCAATTATTTCCGAATTGTAAGCTAAAAGATCCAGATCAAGGGACCGCGGCGCATTTCGCGTGGTTCTTTGGCGCCCAAAGGCGGCTTCTATTTTGTTCAATGACTTTAGCAATTCCTCCGGAACCGGCGCGGATTCTAGGCGCACAACAGCATTCACATAGTCCGGGTCACTTGGATTTGGCCACGCCGGACTTTCATAAAGGCTGGAGGACGCGGATACACCAAATAGTCGATCAAGAGTAGAAATTGCTCGCGCGACCACCATTTCCTTGTTGGCGCGACAAAATGGCAGGTTTGAACCGATACCAACCAGAATCATGTGCGTATAAGACTATTATATGGTTTGACTATCGGGCGAGGCATTCCATTGAAATAATTTATGTAATTAGGAGAGACAGATGTCTCAATTTTTGGGAATGCGGTCATCGGAAAAGACTGCTATTTTTATTGACGGTGCTAATCTCTACAAAGCCGCCCGTAGCCTCGGGTTCGATATGGATTATAAGAACCTGTTGAACAAGGCACGCAACAATAGTCAACTTGTTCGCGCATTCTACTACACAGCGATGCAAGAAGATAAAGATCAAGACTATTCCCCCCTGCGCCCGTTGGTCGATTGGTTGGATTATAACGGGTATTCAATGGTAACTAAAATTGCCCGTGAATATCTTGACCCGCAAGGACGAAAACGGTTTCGCGGCTCCATTGACGTAGAACTCGCTACAGACATGATCGTTCTCGCACCGAAGCTTGATCACATTATACTTTTTAGTGGAAACGGTGATTTTCGGCGTGCGATGGAGGCAGCTCAACTGGCTGGCGCTCGCGTTACTGCCATTTCAACAATTAAGTCGCAGCCCCCTATGGCAAGTGACGAGCTGCGTCGACAGGCAGACGCATTTTTTGATTTGGCTGACCTTCAAAAAGAAATTGGACGGGCGGGCAGCACACCAGTGAAAACAAAGGCAATGTCAGATTCTGATGAACCCGCCATTGGTGAATTCGAAGAAGAATATGAATTTGAGGAGGAAGACTATTAGTGGTAGGGCTCGGCCCGTCCGGAGCGTTCCCGCCGGAACCTCCCACTGATTGTCGTCTCTGCCCCAGGCTGGTAGATTTTCGCGATAGCAACGCTGATCAGCATCCCGACTGGTTCAACGCACCCGTTCCGTCATTCGGGAACAACGACGCTCAGTTTCTAATTGTTGGGCTTGCCCCAGGCCTTCAAGGCGCCAATAAAACCGGGCGACCTTTCACCGGAGATTATGCCGGTGATCTTTTATACGAGACATTGTCACAATTTGAGTTTTCAAAAGGGACTTATCTTAGTCGCGCCGATGATGGTTTATCTCTGGTGAATGCGATGATTACAAATGCTGTTCGCTGCGTTCCCCCTCAAAACAAGCCGACGGGACCTGAAGCAAACAACTGTCGTCCATTCCTGGTTTCGCGGATTCAATCTCTCGATCATTTAAAAGTTATTTTAGCGCTCGGCAAAATCGCTCATGACGCGGTTATTCGGGCATTTAGTGGCAAACTTTCGCAGTATAAGTTCGCGCATGGCGCAAAACATGCCCTTCCCAAGAGCAAAGCCGTGCTTTTCGATAGTTATCACTGCTCAAGATACAACACGAATACTGGACGATTGACCCGCGAGATGTTTTTCAGCGTATTCACCGATATAAAAAGTTATATCGAAGACCCAGTAGAACACTGAGTTTTTAGATTACATTTGATTGGTGGTACAAACTTGTCGAGAAATTGGGGCATATCTCCAAAGTCGTTTAACTTTCGCGACGCGCGTAAAGGACGCCCAGCCCTGTCACTCTTAGTTTCCGCCGCTTATGGCATTATTGGCGTCGGGATCGCTTCTTTAAGTTTTACCGGGGCAACTTCTTTGCTCGAGGGCCTTTTTCGCGGACCGTCATTAGCATTTGCCGTGGTTGCAGCAGGCATTGGCTGTTGGCTCTATATTTTTCTCTCCTGGCAGCGATTTGCGGCAATGTTTGCCGGGGGCGATGGTTTTTCGGCGTTGTTATATTTTTACGCGCGAGCGGCCGTTGTTCTTATTTCCGTCATGGCATTGGCGCGTCTGACGCAGGTCGTTGCCAGTCCTGTCATCAGCGGGTTACTTCTATGTACCGCTGGAGGGGCTGCTGCTGCAGCGGCCTTCCACACAGTCCTCGCGTTCGTCCCCAACGCGTCTGATGAATAACGCCAACTAGCGTGCGTCGCGGATAAGGGTGTGCGGTTGGTGGTTCCCGTCCATCAACTCCGCAATAGGTCGAACAATTGTTCAACCGACAAAACAGAGACTTAGAGCTAATTTCCGATTCTATAGGAACGCGAACGATTCTAACGAATTGATTTCATTCGCATATGATTATTCAACGAAAACGCCTTTATCCACGATTTCTGAGTATTCTCTGCTGCTGACGAGACCAGTCACGATCCTTAATTGTTGCACGCTTATCGTGATCTTTTTTACCTATGGCGAGACCGATCTCTAATTTTGCAACCCCTCTTTGATTAAAATACAGCTTGAGGGGTGCAATCGTATACCCTTTTCTCTCAACTGCCTGAGACAGCTTGGCAATCTCCCTTTTGTTTAAAAGAAGCCGACGCGGTCGCTTTGGTTCGTGGTTTTGTCGGTTTCCAGCTGAATACTCTGGGATATTGGCATTGATGAGCCATATGCCGTCTCGTTCCGGCGCTGCATATGCCTCCTTGATCGTCGCCTGGCCTTCACGCAAGGCTTTAACCTCGGTGCCGGTCAGAACGAGCCCCGCCTCAAAAACATCCTCAATTTGAAAATCACGACGCGCACGACGGTTTTCAGCAACGGTTTTACGGCCATCATCTTTTTTTTTGGCCATCTGCATCAACTTCCGAATATGTGACAGGAGCGTCGCTTAAATTCTATTACAAACAATATTTCAATGACTTATAAGATATTCTTAAGGATTTGGAAAAGCAAGAACCGCACCCAATACATAAGATTGGGCGTCTTAATCAAAGAGAAAGGTCACTCAAAACAGCCTCAATTTTTGACCTCAAGGCTGCACTGGGTTGCACCAATGGCAATCGAACATCGCTCTCACAAAGGCCAAGTACCGACATTGCATATTTCACTGGCGAGGGACTTGTTTCAACGAACAATACATCGTGAAGCGGCGCTAAACGGTCTTGAAGGGAAAGCGCTTTTTCGTAATCTCCTGAGAGGCTTGCATGTTGCATTTCAACACAAAGCTCAGGGGCAACATTTGCGGTGACGCCAATACAGCCCGTTCCGCCCATGGCGTTGAACCCCACGGCCGTCATGTCCTCGCCTGAGAGTTGAATAAATTCAGGGCCGCTCGCTAACCGCTGCAAAGCCACGCGGGCAAGATCACCAGTGGCGTCTTTTGTCCCCACAATTCGCGGCAGTTTAGAAAGGGCCGCGACGGTCTCAACGGTCAACTCAACGACGGTTCTTGCCGGAACATTATATACGATTATCGGCAGGCCAACAGCGTCATGAAGTGCAGAAAAATGCGCGATGAGTCCAGCCTGGATCGGCTTATTATAGTAGCCAGCAACCGTCAAAAGCGCGTCTGCGCCTGCTTGCTCCGCGTATTTGGCGAGGGCTATTGCTTCAGCTGTTGCATTAGACCCAGCGCCGGCAATGACAGGCACCCGGCCCGCTGCGGCATCGACCGACAACTTGATAACGCGGCGATGCTCATCGTGAGAAAGCGTGGCCGATTCACCGGTTGTTCCGGCAGGAACAATGGCCCCTGCCCCAGCATTAATTTGGCGATCGACCAGTTTCTGATACGTGTCATCATCAATGTTACCATTTTTGAATGGTGTAATGAGAGCGGGTATCGATCCTTTAAAGGCGGCCATATTTCTAAGTTCCTACAACGAAGCCGCTTCGATACTCCGGAGTATACCCAACCTGCAAGCTTGTTCTTTTTTAATGTATGACTTTGACGGGACGAACCGTGCATTCAAGCTTGTTTTTGATTAAGCTCATCGACTGGGATTATTTTTGAGTGAGTTTTTGTCCCATGAAAACTCAATGAGCTTTGGTGATGAGATGATGATGGCTCCCTACAGGACAACGAAGAAGTCCTTCAATCTAGGCAAACGAACGCAGAATACGAGAAAATTTCTGCTCGCTCTGACTGCGGGGGCGGCTATCTTCATAAATCTCGTGCCAGCTATTTCAAGTAAAGCACTGGCGACACAATTGGCCGAGCAACTGCCCAGGCAACAGGCTGCGCAGCCGTCAAACACCGGCGCCACCGTACCGTCTACAAGTGGACCTTTCATTTCCGCCAACGATCTCGCGCGGATCAAAGTACTGCGCGATGCGGTCAGAAAAAGAAACTTTAAAACAGCGCGCACGATTGCCAATACGATGGACGACCCAATCGCCGCGAGCCTGGCCCAATGGTATTATTTCTACGCGCAAGACCCAAAAGTCGACATTACCGATGCGATGATTTTCTTAAATGCTCACGTCGATTGGCCAATGCAAGAGCGCATACAACGGCATATCGAAAGCAGGATCATCAGCACAACGAGCACTAGCACAATACTTTCCCTTTTCGAACAACGCGATCCATTGACAGGTGCGGGGAAAATCGCCCTCGCCCGGGCTCAGTTCGCGACAGGGGAAAGAGAAGCGGGCATAATCAGAATTCGCGATGCATGGGCAAATGATAACTTCACGGGAAGCGACGAGCGTTCAGTTCTTCAAAACTATTCAACCGTTTTGCGTACTGAAGATCACGTGGCCAGGACCGATCGCTTACTTTGGGCCAAACAGGTGACGAACGCCCGCAGGGTTTTCTCTTATCTTCCATCTGACGAAAGACGCAAAGCCGATACGCGAGCAGCATTACTCATGCGCGCTAAAAACGCGGTTGCTCTCTACGAGAGCCTCAACGAGGCCGATCGCTATGACTCTGGTGTGGCACATGCCGCGATAAGATATTTTCGACGGTCGGGCGAAGAAATGCGGGCTATACAAATTGCCAATGCGATGCCGAGCGATCCAGATTACGTCAGAAATGGTGCTGCACATTGGACGGAACGTCAGTTATTAATGCGATGGGCCCTTAAAAATTTGCTTTATGCCGATGCCTACACAATGGCGGCTGGCCATGGCTTAGAGCCCGGATCGACACTGTTCTCAGAAGCAGAATTCAATGCCGGTTGGATTGCCCTCAGATACTTAAATGAACCAAAGCGGGCGGAAACCCACTTTGCTGCATTAACCGCAAGCGTTGGTACACCAATTTCATTGTCGAGAGGCTTTTACTGGCTTGGGCGCGCAGCACTCGCTGCAGGCGACGAAACTGAGGCTATTAAACGATATAAAGAGGCCGCAAATTATCCTTACTCTTATTACGGACAATTAGCGATTGAAGAGCTTGGCACACGCTTTGGCGAAGAAAGTTTCACCACTTTGTCCTTTACGCCGGCCCCCCCAGCCACCGCAGAAGACAAAGCACGCTTTGCAAGTCGACCTGCCGCGATTGCCTTGCGAATGTTAACAGAGGTCAACGATCCTCGTGCATTTCTGATTTTCAGCTATCACCTCGATGATCAACTTGAAAGCACCGGGGAGTTCCTTGAACTCGCTGATACAGCAGCGCGTATCCAATCACCGCATGTTACGGTGCGTGCTGGGAAAGCCGGCGTGCGCCGAGGGATTTTTGCGCCACAAGTGGTATATCCGACGATCACCGTCCCTTTTGAAGCCACACGTTTTGTGCCCGCTGAGGTTATTCTGGGGTTATCGCGCCAGGAAAGCGAATTTAATCCTCGTGCTTACTCGCGCGCTGGTGCGCGCGGGGTTATGCAACTTATTCCGTCTACAGCGGAAATCACCGCCCGCAAAGAAGGTCTATCGTATCGCCGGGCCGCGTTACTGAATGATGCCAACTATAATATGACCATAGGGTCAGCACATCTCTCTCATCTTTTAGCTGATTTGAATGGTTACTACCCACTGGTGTTCTCCGGATATAATGCTGGAAAATCTCGGGCGAGACAGTGGATCGGGACTTATGGAGATCCGCGTGCGCCCGATATTGATCCAATTGATTGGGTAGAGCAAATACCATTCGCCGAGACAAGAAATTATGTACAGCGTGTCATGGAGAATATCCAAGTCTATAAAAGTGTTTTAAAGGGCGCGCCGCTTGCCGAAGGCTTAACAAAGGCACTTGAGCGGGGCGGGCCTTCAGGGCGGGTCGCGAAATTACCAGCCCTGACCTCAAGAGGACCGACGCCGGCATTGTCAGCACGGATCATCGCAATTGCAGCGCCGGTATTAGACTCAGAGGTCAATGACACAAGCGTTGCCTCCCATACAACGATAGGAATGGGGGCCGCTGTTATTGGAAAACCGGATGAAACGTCGATCGATGCGCACACAAACGAATCCACAGATAAGCGGGATGGAAAAAAGGCTGTCACAGCCTCAAAACCAACGGAAACACCGACGACATCTTTAGACCAACAAGCTGACGATCAACAAAGTCGTCAAACCCAAACAAACGACACGGCCGGTCATATTGAAGACCATTTAAACCAGGTTCAAGAGCCCAAGTCCTCGCCAACACTGAACGCAAACACAGATGCCGAGAAGGCAAAGGTGGCTTCAAATGAATTCGACCCAACGAATTTCGTTGGCAAGACTGAGGCCACAACTGCCACCGATTTAGCCAAAGGCTCTAGCCAAGAGAACACGACGGGCAAAGAGACCGCGCCTATCAAAGAATTTAGACGGCCTCTGTCAATGGCACCGATATCAAGTGACGGTGACGATTCTGATTTGAATGTACCGGCGGCAAATGCGATCAATAGCAACGCCGCCCCGTCTCGGCCAAATAGCTCTAGCGTCATGGAGCAACCAGGTTTCTCGGCAGACGCATTAAACACAGGTTATAACGAAGATGCCGTAAAAACCCTCGATAACGATATTGGGGTGCGTGCCGGCGGCAACGGTTCTGACGATCCGTCACAAGAAAATACAGCGGATGAAAAATGCCTCAGCTATACGCGCTATATCGCATCGACCGACCCGGAAGCGGTTGAAGCGGCTGATCTAAACGCCGGATCGCTGGCTGAGCTTAAAACTGGCGGTCCTATCTGCAATTGAAGCGCCGTTGTTTCAATTGGAATTAGAACGGCGCTTTAAGTTGTTGATTTTACGCCATTCCTTAAGGCAAACCGCGCACGTTTGGCCTGGACACGCTTTGAGCAGAAAAAAAGTCCACGAAGCCGCTTGCATATCGGTGGGAAAGCCGACATTTTCGGAAGTGGAGACGTGGCCGAGTGGCTGAAGGCGCTCCCCTGCTAAGGGAGTATACGTTAACCGCGTATCGTGGGTTCGAATCCCATCGTCTCCGCCACTATTTGCCTCGCGGGCCAAGCGCCCTCCAGCGGGGCGGGCTAGCCGCTCGGACCGCAGTCGCGGTCGTCGGCAAGAGAGTTTAAAGCCAGTCCATCGTTCTCCGCCAATTTATAAGGCACGATAGATAGCTTCATGATTATCTCCGATGGATCGACTTGATCGAGCTATCGGTTCGGTTTCTTACTCTGCGACTTCAGGCAAGCCAGCTTCACGCCATCCGGACATTCCGCTTTTTAGATGCAGAGCATCCGTAAAGCCGAGGGACTTGAGCATTTTTTCGGTTTTACCGCTGCGCCCTCCACTATTGCAGTGAAAAAGATAGGTTTTTGATTTATCCAATGCGGCGATGCGGCTTTCAAAGTCATCACCATTATAATCGATGTTCAGCGCCCCTTCGATATGGCCTTGCGCAAATTCTTCAGGGGTCCGAACATCGAGAACGACAAGTGTTTCATCCTCTGTCACCATGGCCGCAGCTTCCGACACGGATACAGTACGAATATTTTGATCCGTAATTTCAGTACCATTCTTAGAAGAGGCTTGTTCCGCACACCCTAAAGCGAGAAACGAGAGAGCAATAACGCTAAGGATAGACTTAATCATAATTGTTCGTTCTCCATTTTTACCAGAATTATTTTCGACGAAATGGAATAGTGAGGGTCCAAATCAAACTGTTTGGCGCTTCGCTCTGATAGTCCGATAAACCTATCGTCATAGCGCTATGACCGTCTCGCGGCTGTGCGATATAGCTTCCAAAGACGCGATCCCATATCGATAGTGAAAACCCGTAATTACTATTTGTTTCTTGAACCACTGCAGAATGATGCACACGGTGCATATCGGGCGTGACGACAAGAAGGCGTATCGTCTTATCAAGCCATAACGGTAACCGTAGGTTAGCATGATTAAACATGGCGCACGTATTGAGCATAACTTCAAAGATAAAGACAGTGACCACCGTCGGTCCCAACAAACAGATGCTGATGATTTTATAGGTCATCGATAAAATAATTTCGACCGGGTGAAATCGAACGCCGGTCGTTACATCAATATCGCGATCGGCATGATGGACTTTATGGATTCGCCAAAATACCGGAATTCGGTGAGAAGCCACATGCTGCCAGTATATCAAAAAATCGAGGACGATAATAGCAATGAGCATCTCAAGCCATGGCGGCCAAACAATTTGATTGAGAAGCCCCCAGCCGCGCGTTTCTGCGATCACCGCCATCCCCATAGCAACAATCGGTAACGCCAACCGCAGCGCGATTGTATCAATGACAACGAGCAACAGATTAGTCGCCCAGCGCATACGTCTTTTTTGCCCGCGTCCCCGACGAGGAAAAACTGCTTCAAAGAGAGCCATCAACGCCAGCACACTTATAAAAGCACCGAGACGAAGAACACTTTCGGAGTTGTTTAAGAATACCATAACGCCTTAAATTACAACATAAGTGGTTTTTCTACCACTGAAAAACGTGAAGTTGCTTCACTCATTACGTTAGACGTGACTATAAAACATGGCGCGGCCTTTTTGGACGCTGATCAATTCACTTATTTGCCTGACATTGTATTGTAACTTGATATAAGTTGTATTCAAATCTCAGCGCCCAAGGATACCAGAATAAAATATGTCGTCTTTATCAAAATATGTTGTATACGGCTTTATTGGGATAATCGCTATCTTAATAGTGACAAGCGGTCTTGGTTATCTCTGGCTGCGTGCCGAACTCGCTGAAGTTTTCCGCCCTCAGGAACAGCCCTCCAATGCTGTTAGTATTTCATCGTATAGCGATGAACAGCCAAAACAACCAAGCTCTCCCCCGCCCTATACAACACCACGCCCGATCAATCTAGCAACAGTACGAGATTTAAACCCTGATGCACGGCCGTGGGTCAGATGGTGGTGGCCTGGAGCTGATGTGGAAGCGGACGTCGCTTGCGAACAACTCACCACATTTGCCCGGCAAGGTTTTGGTGCCGTTGAATTACAGCCTTTTGCACAAGGCACAGATGCTATTAGCGACACCGAAACAATAAAGCGTATACGAAGTTTCGATACGCCTGAGTATTACGATGTCCTGGGTGACGTTATGGCATGCGCGCAAGATCTGGGCATTGGCGTTTCCCTCAACCACTTAAGCGGCTGGCCTGCAGGCGGGCCTCAGGTTCTCTTAGAAGACGGCATGAAGTCTTTAGCGTGGTCAGAGGTTATCGTAAAAGGAGGTAAGAGCGTCTCCCTGCGACTTCCAGAACCAAAACCAAGTTTCAATAATTATGTCCTCGCAATAGGTGAAGGAGTGCTTGGCCTTTTAGATACAACATTTGCCGAGGGGTATGCACATTTGCTCTCCGTTGTCGCTATTCAAGTCACCGGAGGCAACAGGAGTATGAATCCTTTCGACCTCACCGATACCCTAAATCTTAACGGTGAGACTACGATTGTTTTAGATGAATTTATTGTCGATGGAACCTTAAAATGGGAGGCTCCTGACGGTAAATGGGCGATCATATCGACATTTGTCATGCCTTCTGGCGAAGCGCCAACGTTGAATGCTGCGCCGCGACCCGGATATGTTCTCGATCATTTGAGTAAAGAACACGTCGAAGGACATTACAATTACGCGTTTGGTGAACGCACTGGCCTTAATCGATTTTACGGAGAGGCCTTTCAAGGCATTTTCAATGACAGCCTTGAATTTAAAATCAATAGGATGGCAACTGATGATATTCTTTCAGAATTTCAAAAGCGACGCCGATATGATTTAAGGCCCTATCTTCCTGCAATAACCCTGGATGCCGCAGACAATTGGTTTATGCCAAACCCAAGAGGGATTGCGCCGCAGTACAACTTATCGCTTGATGACAAGCGCATACGGCATGATTATCGCCAAACAATTTCTGATTTGATGGTCGAACGATTTGTCATCTCGTCTTTTAATTGGGCGCAGAGCCGCTCACTTTATTCACGTGGTCAAGCTTACGGTAGCGAAATTGACGTCCTGCGAGCGCTTGGAGCTAGTCATATTCCTGAGGTCGAACAGCTTTACGCGGGCGGATCGAGTGTGTTCCTGAAAATGGCCCATTCAGCCGCAAGTCTTTACGGTCGACCCGTCGTATCATCGGAATCATTCGTTTGGGAGAACGCTGACTACACGCTTACGCCGCAAAAAATAAAAGCGGCGGCCGATAAATTGTTCCTATCTGGTGTTAATCAAATTATTTATCATGGTGCGTCCTACACCACCTCATCAGAGCCTTATCAAGCCGTTTTTGATAAGGGCGCCTGGTACCCCTGGTCAGCGCCTGACTTGCCTTTTCATTTTTCCGGAAACTTTAATGAAGGAAAATCAATTGCGAGAAACCTCAGCGACCTTAACAACTATATAAGCCGTACACAGAACCTTCTACAAAGTGGCAAGCCAAACATCGACGTTTTTATCTACTATCCTTGGCTCGGAACACCAGATGTTGGATTGCTTGATGATAACGAGTTTCTTTATGATGGCGTTATGGAAGAGACTGCCAATGATGGTGTAAGCGGAAGTTATGCCCCACCACTCATTTCTAGTGTATTGAGGTTTAGGGACCATTTGCCAGACAATGCAGACGACATCGCCCGCCGAAAAATCGCAGAATTAATCGAGACGCTGGACGCCAAAGGCGTCACCTGGGCGTGGATCAATGATCACGCCCTTCAGAACCGCCAAGCGTCAGCCGGCAGCGAGGCGCAAGCAGACATCAATTCTATCATCGTCGCGCATACGCCTACAATGGAAGTTGAGACAGCAGAAGCTCTTCGAGATTATATCAAGGAGGGAACAGAGGTTCTATTTGTCGGAGATTTACCGTCCAAACAACGCGGGTTCTATGAATATGAAGAACGCGAGGAGCGCCTCACCACGATACTCGCTGAAATTTCGAAGGGACGGAAGTTCAGTGGAAATACGGAAGTCGCGGAAACACTGGATGGCTCCCTCATTATAGAGAATGCTGGCTCAGTGCGCCGGGTATCCCGTGCGGGTGATGATGGCGAAGAGATTCATTTCTTTGCCAACCAATCCCTAGAAGGTGCGACAGTTACTATCAAAAAGAATGAGTTCAACAACACAACCATTCCCTACTGGTTTGATCCTGCCGCGGGAATGGTTTGGCGTGTTGAAACGCGTGCTCAAGAGGATATGACAGTTACCTTCGCACCGCTCGAATCTCGTTTCCTTCTTCTTTCTCAAAAAGAGCTAATAGGAGACGGCGCAACGCTTTATTCCATGCGCGAAGCTGTGTCCTCAGTGTCTCTAACCAAGAACAGCTGGCAACTTAAAATTGGAGACATAACGAGAGACTTGTCAACTATCGCATTCGACACTCGAAACGACGAGGCCTTGAGATATGCCGCCGGACCTTTCAACTATACGACGGATCTCGAGTGGTTTTCCTCCATTGAACAAGGAAACGCGATCATCGACCTCGGCCTTGTGGATGGCGCTGCTGACGTTTTAGTCAACGGGCAGAGTGCCAAACTAGTTTCTGTTGCCCCTGCCGTATTTGATCTGACGGGCCTGGTGAAGGCAGGTGACAATACCCTGGCAGTTACGGTTTATCCTCCCGAACGAAATGCATTTGTCGGCCGCGCCCTATCGGGTGACCCTAAAGTTGGTCAAATGAGCAAATACGAAAATGCGCTTGTGCCCGTCGGTCTCCGCGGGCCCGTGACGGTATATTTCGATCGATAGCATAGGGCCACAGGCTCTTAAGCCCTTCCGTTTGAAATGGAATCACTGAACGATTTTAAGTCATTAATTTTCTGCATTTCCCGGCGCATGGGCCGATAGCCATTTGAGCTGGAAATGCTTTAGCGCATGGTACATGGCACATGAAATAAGATACATGCGCCATACTGTAAGTCTTTGTTTTCAGGCACGTCTTTCGCGCAGTCAGTGGACGGGAACCATCAACCGATCATACTTATCGGCGAAGCGCTCTAATGAGCGACACGCCCAAAAGTAATCAACCTGGTCAATCCATGTATTTCTTGGCGCAACACAAAAGTTATCGTTGGTTTAAAGCGCTGCATCTTATTTTTGGCGCCCATATTTACGACGTATACTTATGGTATAATAGCATTCTGGTATAATTTGCTGCCCATTCTTGTTGAGCAATCTCGTCATCACTTGGAAAATAAAAATACTGTTCTCAACTCAATCCCTATCGCCCTTTTGCCGAAAGACGCCTTGTTCCGATTTTAATATGCGATACCGCGAATTAAGTATCTTCAGCTGGGATAAGACACTATATATAAAGCGATACTTACTTGTCTTATGTTGCTTTGTTCTAAAGGTCTGAATATGTGCGGGATTATTGGCGTTCTTGGGGAAGACGATGTCGTTACTTCAATATTGGATGGCCTCAAAAGACTTGAATACCGTGGGTATGATTCCGCAGGTATCGCAACAGTTGAAAGTGCAACGATCCATGAGCGACGGGCCCCAGGCAAATTATCAGAACTATCAAACCTTATCGCGACACAAGCGCTAAGTGGCCGCATTGGCATCGGTCATACGCGTTGGGCCACGCATGGGGCACCGACCCAAGATAACGCCCACCCCCATGTCACGGAAAAACTTGCGCTTGTCCACAACGGGATTATCGAAAATTTCGCCGAACTTCGTTCGATGCTCTCAGAACGCGGTGTTTCTTTCCGTTCACAAACGGATTCAGAGGTGATTGCGCGATTAATCGATTACTATCTGACACAAGAGAGAAAAGCACCCTACGACGCTGTGAGACAAACGCTAAGTCAGCTGCACGGCGCTTTTGCCATTGCAGTGGTCTTCGCCGATGATGATGATTTGATGATCGCGGCACGGCAGGGAAGCCCGCTCGCAATAGGCGTTAGCACAAGCGAAACAGAAGGCAACGCTGCTTACGTCGGTTCAGATGCCTATGCGTTGGCTCCCTTCACCAACCGTATTGCCTATTTAGAAGACGGTGACCTTGTCTCAATGAGACGCAGCAAAATCGATATATTTGATGCGGCTGGGGCACTTGTTGATCGTTCATTTAGTGTTTCATCGGTTACCAATAATGTCGTCGGAAAAGACGGTCATCGCCATTTTATGGCAAAAGAAATACATGAACAACCAGATGTTATTGCGCACACCCTTTCAAACTATATAGATGTCGAGACGAATTCCGCTATACTTGGCAAGAATAGTATTGATTTTAAGTCCCTCGATAAACTCTTAATTTCTGCATGCGGAACAGCTTTCTATGCCGGTCTGACGGCAAAATACTGGTTTGAATCTTGGGCCAAATTACCCGTTGAGATCGATATCGCATCGGAACTTCGGTATCGCGATGTGCCCTACACAAAAAATGGTGCCGCAATATTCATCTCTCAATCGGGTGAGACGGCAGACACACTCGCGGCTCTTCGGAATGCAAAAAGCAATGGCCAAAAGATCTGTTCTGTTGTGAACGTTCCAGAATCGTCCATCGCGCGCGAATCCGATGTTGTTTTCCCAATGGCTGCAGGGCCTGAAATCGGTGTGGCATCAACCAAAGCCTTTACATGCCAACTCGCCACACTCGCCTGTATCGCTGTCGCCGCTGGTCGCGCACGGGGTGTTCTAACAAAAGCGGACGAGGAAGATCTTATAAAATCGCTTTTGGCAACACCGAGATTAATCAGTGAGGCAATAGCCGTTGCACCAGAGATCGAAAAGATTGCAAAATCAATCGCGAAAGCACGTGATATTATTTACGTGGGACGCGGACTTTCATTTCCTATTGCCATGGAAGGCGCATTAAAACTGAAGGAAATTTCCTATATCCATGCGGAAGGTTACGCTGCAGGTGAATTAAAGCATGGTCCTATTGCCCTTATAGATAAAGAAACACCTGTTATTGTTATTGCGCCACCCGACAAGCATTTTGACAAAACCGTGTCAAATATGCACGAAGTCATTTCACGTGAAGGGCGAGCGCTATTCATCTCTAGTGAAACAGCCATCGACAAAGTCAAAGACGATTTGTGGGCCTCTATTCCCGTTCCAGATATACACCCTCAACTTTCACCAATTGTCTACGCTGCTCCTGTGCAATTGCTTGCGTATTTTACGGCAACCACCAAAGGAACTGACGTCGATCAACCGCGAAACCTCGCGAAATCCGTAACGGTGGAGTAATGGCCTGATTTGGAAAGATCGGTAATTTTCATTTATACGGATTAACAATCTTCCCTAATCATAGCGAATAAGGCAAAGGGCAATTGCTCGATATTAAAATTTGCCTATGAGTGATCATTGTATCCAATATAGTGAAAGCTCTCATGATCGCCACCTGATATGGACTTTGAAGAAATTTTGCTAAAAGATCCGCACTTGAACGTTTTCAATAGGCTCAAGAATTCTTCTTGACAGAAGTGCTTAATTTCCACGCCAAACGCTGTCCTAAATACGCCGCTATCGTCGTATTCAAGATGCTGATTCATTGCAAAATCGCAAATGCAAAGTATACCCGACGGCTTCAAAACTCTTTTAAGTTCTCTTAATACCTTAACGCGATCCATAGCGCAGGGGATACAGGTTAAAACAGCACAACATATGGCCGCGTCAAAAGTATCATCAGCACAAGGCAAGTTTGGGAATTTATATGAGTGTAGCTGAAGGTTTGGGAAGCTCCGCTTTCCCCGGTTAATCATTTCAAGGGACGTGTCATATCCAACTATGTCCTGATACCCAACATCTTGAAGTTTGTTAGAGATCCGCCCATAGCCACATCCATAATCCAAGATAGTGGCATCCTTAGAGACAAGCTCCATAAATGTTGGAAAGTCGGGCTCTAGCGTAAAATCAATTTTTGGCGCAATACTATTCCATTGTTCTATTTGCAGATTATCCATCTTATCAATAGATCCAGCTTGCATTACCCTAGCGGTGTTAATGCCACGACAAAACTTCTACTATACTAGACTTTGTTCGAAGGGCTTCTCACAGACTATTCGTATACCTACGCATTAAAACGGAAAAGCATCACATCACCGTCCTTAACCAGATAGTCCTTTCCTTCTAAATGCATTTTCCCGGCTTCCTTTGCCCCCACCTCCCCATTGCTTTTGAGATAGTCGTCAAAGCTAATCGTCTCAGCACGAATGAAACCACGCTCAAAGTCGGTGTGGATGACGCCTGCGGCTTGCGGTGCGGTTGCTCCAATTTTAACGGTCCAAGCACGCGCCTCTTTAGGGCCCGCTGTAAAAAAAGTCTGCAGACCTAATAAGTCAAATCCAGCGCGTATAAGTCTGTTCAACCCAGGTTCTTCAAGTCCCAGTGTCTCTAAATACTCGCCCTGTTCATCGTCATCCAATTGTGCGAGCTCCGCTTCAATACGTGCAGAGATTATGACGGCACGTGCACCCTCTCGCGCCGCACGCTCGACAACTAAGGTGGCATAGTCGTTTCCTTGTGCCGAAGATGCTTCGTCAACATTTGCCACAAAAAGCACGGGCTTTTGGGTCAGCAGTTGTAAGCCACGCCAAGCCTTTTCATCATCTTTATCAATTTCTGCTCGACGGGCCGGTTTACCATCACGGAGGAGATCAAGCGCCGTGTCCACAAGCGGTAATAACGCTTTGGCTTCCTTATCCTGTCCTGTTGCTTTTTTGTGGAGGTTTGAACGGCGCTTTTCTAAGCTTTCGAGATCAGCCAGCATGAGCTCAGTTTCAACGGTTTCAAAATCCGCTATTGGATCAATTGTTCCGGCAACATGCGTGATATCGTCATCATCAAAACAGCGAAGAACATAAACAACGGCATCGACTTCGCGTATATTTGCAAGAAACTGGTTGCCTAACCCCTCTCCCTGCGCAGCACCTTTGACGAGACCCGCAATATCAACAAATTGCATCCGTGCAGGAACGACTTCGGCCGACTTTGCAATTTCTGCAAGCGCAAACAAGCGCGTTTCTGGGACGGCAACATCACCCACATTCGGTTCGATTGTACAAAAGGGATAATTTTCGGCTTGCGCTGCTGCTGTTTTGGTCAGTGCATTAAACAGTGTTGACTTTCCAACATTAGGAAGACCGACTATTCCACATTTAAAACCCATAGGAGATACCTATTCATACTGTTTAAAATTATTTTTTGGGGGTCAAACCTTTTAGAACATCAATGAAAGGTGATGATCGTTTGTTGCTGGTCTTCATCTTTTTAGCAAAGTGTGCGTCAGAGCCGTCAGTATTCAAATTAGTCTTTGGATGATTTTTGGACGTCGGTGCCATGCTCTGCTTTGTCGCCGATTGTTTCACTGTTTTGCGGTTTGGCTTTAGTTGCCGTCCCAGTTCGCTTGTGAAAGATGCATCACCATCGATGAGACTTGGGGCTGATGCTGCCAAGGCGTCTATAAGAGTGTCTAACCAATCTCGATCGGCCTTGCTAAAATCGCCAAGAACATACCCATGAACCTTTGCTTTATCGCCAGGATGGCCAATACCAATCCGTACACGGCGATAATCGTTTCCCAAATGGGCTGTTATAGACCGTAAACCATTGTGTCCAGCGACGCCGCCACCTGTCTTCGCCTTTACCTTACCCGGCGCAAGATCAAGCTCATCGTGAAACACGATTACATCCCCGACATCAATTTTGTAAAAACGCGTTGCCTCCCCAACCGACTGTCCTGAGTCATTCATGAATGTGGTTGGCTTCAGCAAAAGAACCTTGCCGCAACCAGGTAGCGTGCCTTCGGAAAGGTCCCCTTGAAACTTTTTCCGAAACGAAGAAAAACCAAACCGATCGGCAATGGCATCAATCGCTAAGAAACCGATATTATGCCGGTTTGCCTCATACTTGCCGCCGGGATTTCCAAGACCGACAAGTAACATCATGGCAGACCAAAGGCTCCAAAGCAGTGCGTAAAGTTAAAACGGGGGCAGCGGAGACCGGTCCCCCACACGGTTTAGGACACTGGATGGCCAACACACCAGCTCTTCCTACTTTTTTAGTCGCTCGACGCGTCCGCGTCGCCGCCGGTGGCATCTCCCTCAGCACCTTCACCGTCGTCATCACCCGATCCTTCCGCCGAACGCACTGACGAAGGTGCTGCAATCGTTGCAACGGTAAAATCACGATCGGAGATCACGGGCGACACACCTTTCGGGAGGGCGAATGCAGAGATGTGCAGTACGTCGCCAATATCTAATGATCCGATGTCTGCTTCGAGAAATTCTGGGATGGCTGTGGCAGGCGCGTAGATCTCGACGGTGTAACGAACCACATTGAGAACGCCGCCTCGTTTCAATCCGGGGGACGCTTCTTCATTCAAAAAGCGAACGGGCACTTCGACGTCAATCCGGGTGCTTTCATCGACGCGCAAAAGGTCAACATGGATTGGAAAGTCCTTTACCGGGTCAGTCTGCACATCCCGGGCAATGACGTCTTGAATACCATCCTCGCCCTTTACGTCGATTTTCGCCAGTTGCGCTCGCATACGACCCGCATTGTAGGCTTTATTAACTTCATTTTTCCGGAGTTTTATCGCCACCGGCGATCCACCACCGCCATACAGCACACCAGGAACCCAACCCTCGCGCCGAGCTGCTCGGGCATGCCCGGTTCCCACGCCGTCGCGAAGTTCACAATAAAATACGTCTGTTTCAGCCATTTGCTGATCCTCAATCTGTTACCACTATCGAAATCAGGCCAAATACGTCACATCCCTCATAAAATTCGGGGGGAAGGGCAACTGAACGAATGGATTTCAAAACCGCGCTATAGGGGAAACCCTACTAACGCGCAAGACCGTTAGCGCTAAATGAATGGGGTCTATGCCCGCAATTCATAGCGAAAAAGGCGCGGCTTTCTATCGGGCCCGTAAATTGCTATCTTTCATGAACGTAATTCTTTGACACCGGGGTTTCTTCTTATGGAAGAAAAAAGCTTGGAAAGTCGCCTCGACGATAGGCTTGCCGGTTATGTCGCAAGCTTTTTTGCTTTTGGCGCAATAACCGCGCTATGGGCTTTTGTCGTTCGTGGCGACGATTTCTATGGCACCATGCCGGTGTTTGGTGCCGTCCTTCCCGTTACGACAATCACCTATTTGCTCACCATGCCAGTCTTCGGCTTTATCGCAGGGAAGTGGCGATATGAAGCGCCAACATCGCCGTTTTGGCTCGGAAAGGCCTTCGCGCGCAGCCTCAACTTTATTTATTCGCATTTACTCATCGTGCTGTTTACAGCCGCAATGGTCACACAATCCTTTCTGGGGTGGAATATCGATGATGCCGTTCGTGAAATTGACGATCGTTTATTTGATATTGCGTCACGGTTTGCCCCTTGGTTAGCGGCCTATCTCGCCGGATTTAATTTGGGGCGCGCGACAGGCCTGCGAACCGCGCGTGAGCGAGAGGCCGAAGCGATAACAAACGCAAATAAGAGGCAGAAGAAAAAGAAACGCGCCTTTTTTGATGATAAGAACAAGACAAACGAACCCTCAATTTCCACCGATAATGGAATAGCTGCTGACGCTTTCGAAAGTCGTTTTGCAGAAAACTCATCGGGGCGCGGTTTTGATGGATCACACAGTTTAGCCGGAGCCAACTCCAACGAACGCTTTGCTTTCAAGCGTGATCCCGTGCTCTTTGACGATGATGGCAACAAAAGACCGACCCCAAAACGAAAACGCCAACGCCGGTCGGTGCGAGATCCATCGAAGCCGGCTGCCCTCTTCCGGAGCAAACGGCATAATGGCGAGCTTAGCGACGAAGATCTTGAATACTCGAGCACGATGCCGTTCGAGCAAGCAACGCAACCCGCGACAAGTTTCGACCGATTAAGATAAACGGATAAGATGATGCTTAGCTGGCATTAACCTTGCTCACCTTATTAACGCAAACACTGTCGGATGCAGCATAATCTAACAAAGGTAAAACAAAGCATGGTGGGGGAGATGTTATGAATTTATCTAGACGCCAAAAGTTGACTTCATTCGGATTTTTTGTGTTGACGATATTTTCATTAACTGGATGCAGTTCTCCAGTATACGACGAGCCTATCACCGGACCTTATCGACTCATCGCCGCAGACCGAATTGACCAATTGCACGTTTGCTACGATTTAGGAAATGGTGGTTGCTTAGGTAAGATTCCGGCGACGACTTTTTCTGTAGGCTATGGCCATACTTACCTCGTTGCAAAAGTTAACTCGGGTTCAATCCAAAATCCGGACATACACTACTATCACTTAGATATGACCGTTGACGATATGTATAAGAATGCTGACGAAATAACTATCGGTCCGCTCACAGAGGATCAGTATTTAGAGGCGAAGGCATCACTTAATTTGCCAGAATTTAGCATAACAATCGACCAACTTATCCCTGTGCCGAACTAAATAGTATTAAATAAATGACTGCCCTAGGGTAACAGCCAAGCATTCGAACAGAAGGTCAGCATGTCGAAACGGTTAATTGTCACGGGAGGTGCCGGCTATATCGGCTCTCATGTTTGCGTCACGCTATTAGAAGCTGGCAATGAGGTTCTCGTGATCGATAATCTCGATAATTCCTCCGCGCAGGCCATTGAACGCATCGAACAAATTACAGGAAAGACTGCACCCTTACTGAGAGCCGATCTTTCCGATCCTTCTTGCAAGGGTCAAATTCTAGACGCCGTGAAAGCGTTCAAACCCACAGGAGCGATCCACCTTGCGGGATTGAAAGCCGTTGGCGACTCGGTGGCGCAACCGATGCGATATTATCGTAACAATATTGAAGCAACCTGGACGCTGCTTGAAGCCCTCGAGCAAGCAGATGCAAAACGCCTCGTCTTCTCCTCATCGGCTACGGTCTATGGCGACTTGAATCAAAATCCTGTGCAAGAAGACGGCGCAACAGGTCCAACCAATCCGTATGGCCGCACAAAGCTGTTCATTGAGGAGATGCTAAAGGATCTTGCGCACTCAGACAGTGACTGGCGCATTTGCAATTTGCGGTATTTCAATCCGGTCGGTGCCCACGCATCGGGTAAAATTGGTGAAGACCCAACCGGTGTTCCCAACAACTTGTTCCCATTCATCGCACAAGTCGCCGTTGGTCGACGCCCTAAAGTAAACGTCTATGGAAATGACTATCCGACCCCTGACGGCACAGGCGTAAGGGACTACATTCACGTCGATGACTTAGCAAAAGGGCATATGGCAGCTATTCATTATCTTGACGAAAATGTTCCAAATGATGGAGCCAATAACACTGTCGACATTAACCTTGGCTGCGGTAAAGGGGTTTCTGTGCTTCAAGCCATTGAAGCGTTTAGAAACGCTGCGAACCGTGAGATCGCATTTGAAATTGCATCGCGACGCCCAGGCGATGTTGCTGAAATCGTAGCGAATGCTGGAAAAGCCGCAGCGCTATTGAATTGGAAAACGGAAAAGACGCTGGAAGATATGTGCCAAGACCATTGGCGATGGCAACAGCAAAACCCAAATGGATATGACACGGATAGCTAGAGCCTGTTGCAGCAAAAGTGGATCACCGGTTTTGCGGTTCGCAACAGGCTCCAACGAGACTCTAAAGCGCCTCCGTTTCAATTAGAATCAGAACGGCGCTTTAAGTTTTTGATTTTACGCATTTCCTTAACGCCAACCGCACACACTTGGCTTGGAAATGCTTTAGAGCCGTGTTCTGAATCAGCTTGAATGCAAACGGCTCTAGGATATGCGACGCAGATTATCGACACAGACCCGAAGGGATAGCAGTTAGCGTCGAGCAGGCTTTTTGCCTGTGAGGAGACCTCTTGCCCGAAATGGGATTTCCTTATCCAGTTGAAACTCCAATATCGTGATATCCCGGACCCCAAACGGAATGCCAAACGGCGTTCGACCAGCGTCGCCGGTCGCATTTAAACGCCACAGATTTGGCGCTTCGTCCCCAGCGAACGACTGGCCAAGCGTGAAGGGCTCCGTATCGCCATGTATCAACAATACTGGTTTACCAAAATCTATTGTTAGCTTACGGATTATATTTCTCAATTCGACAAATGCATCACACGGATGTTGATCCGATAGCGCCACATCGTTACACATAATGCCGACTGGTTTTTTGCCCACATCGGTCATGTCACCGTGTGTCGCTAAAACGATAGCATTAGCTTTCTCTCGTGCGGCGAGTGCAAATACATCTTCCAACCAGTCTTTATTCGCTTCATCTCGCGCTTCAACGGCTTTTAAGGCTGCTTCCAGTGGATCGCCTGTCACCCAGTCCCGTCCGTTATTGGTGCCCGTAACATGAATGGTCAAATACCGTATCCCCGCATGGGTCCATGTCGCATTCTCGGTTTGGCGGTCTTGGCGACGATGGGCAAACGCCTCCGCCCCGCTAGGTGTTCCCTGGGCAAATAATGAAAGAACGCGGTCAAGCCGTGAAAGATCTGAGTAAGGCTTATTCGTCTTCGGATTGGTATTACGGTCACAATCCGTCCACTCATTATCACCCGGCGTATAGAAAACTGGTTTCGGCTGAAGGCTTTTAACTAGGTTGGAAAAACCCTCATCATGAGCATCAATGCAATCTGCTTTTCCTGCTTTATAATCTCCGATATGCAAAACGAAAGGAAAACTACCATCGGCAATAATGGGCAGTGCTTTAGCAAGCATTGCCTCATCTTGTGACGAGTAAGGCGTGTCGCCAATGATGACGATTGGGTGACGCGTTTCATTCGGCGGCAGCTCTTGCGCCGACGTTCCACCATTTAACGCACCTAGCAATGCGCATTGTGCCATTATCCCATTTAAAATGGTTCGAAAGAGTTCGTTGGATCGCCGTTTCATTGCATGAGCCTACAGAAGACGTGCAACAGATGTACAGAATATTGTGTTTGCGCAAATATGAAACTTTTGCAAAAACGGTCTGAAAGAGCTTAGATCGTATGATGCAAAAAAAGCACGTCTCTCCCAATGAAATACCGACCTGCCCGCTTTGTCTGCGACCTATTCCCGCGACCGCAAAGCAGAGCGTTCACCACCTCATACCAAAGTTGAAAGGGGGTCGAAATGGTCCGACCGTCCGATTACACCAGATATGTCATGCAGCAATACATGCCCATCTAACAGAAACCGAGTTAGCCCAAAACTATAATACAATTTCTGCGCTGCGTGGTCACCCGCGCATCGCGGCATTTGTCGAGTGGGTCGGGAAAAAAGATCCGCATTTTTATGCACCAACAAAAGGTCGCTATCGGGGTCGCCGGATTCGCTAGGTCATCTTCCCCGTTTGAACAAATTCTATCTCGATACTGTTTTATTCAAAACACCACCCGTCATCGCGTGGGGCACCCCAGTGGTTTTTGGGAAGCTTAAGGGTTTGCGATCGAGACTGCGAACAGCAAGATAGGCAAAGCATTCAGCCTCAAGATCATCGCCGCGCCACCCCACGTCGTCGGCCCCGTAAACTGGCGCGTCCAGCGCTTGGCGAAGGGACGCCATTAAGCTGGGGTTTCTCCTGCCACCGCCAGCCACGACCCATACGGCCGGTGGCTCTGGAAGCAGGTCTTGTGCCCGAGCAATACAGGCTGCGGTAAATGCCGTCAGGGTCGCTGCACCGTCGGTCAGTGAAAGCGCTTTTACGGGCTCAAGTTTAAAATCATACCGATCAAGCGACTTCGGCGCGGGCCTTTTAAGAAATGGATTGAGCAGCAACAATCGCAAAGCTTCGTCATTCACGTGCCCACACGCTGCAGCCTTCCCATCCTTGTCGATCGGGTCACCCGTCTTTTGTTCCATCCACTCGTCAATTAGACCATTTCCGGGGCCGCAATCGAATGCAACGAGGTCGAGATTACAACCACTTGACGGCGCGAACGTAATATTGGCAACACCGCCTAGGTTCAAAATGGCGACCGGCCCGGTGATGTTCTCCGTCGCGGCATACCCTTGGGCAAGGGCTCGGTGATAAATTGGTGCAAAAGGCGCACCCTCCCCCCCGGCGGCGACGTCTGCCGAACGAAAATCGCTAACGACATCGATGCCAGTTTCTTGAGCAAGCAAGGGACCGTCACCAATTTGCCAAGTCCGACCAATTTCTCCCGTCAAACTGGCGGGACGGTGCAGAATTGTCTGTCCATGGAACCCAATCACATCGATATCTTGTGCCGCCAAATCAGCCCGCTCCAGCAGCGTTCTCACCGCTTCGATATGTGCCTTTGTTACCGCAAGTTCTGCATCGGCCACGTCTTTTGCCGTATCGCGTCGTTCCAGCGCCGCTTTAATTGCGCGTCGGATAAAGACCTTTACGGCCCTCGAATAAGGCTGGCTAAGTGCTGGGCCGAGTTCGACGACATCTTCGCCGTCTGTTTTGAGAAGCGCGGCATCAATCCCATCGAGGGACGTACCGCTCATGAGACCGATGGCTGTCCGAATTGCCAAGACGATGGTTCCTTTTGAGGTGCAAACTTCTTCTTAATTATCGAACGAATCCTAAAAAGGTCGAAGCGCTTTTTGTAAATTGATACATGATGCTTTGATCTTTTCACTACAAATCCGCTATAGCCCGTTTTCGAAAACTAACGCGTTGCCGCTGATCAGTCTCACAAGAACAGCCTGACAACGGAAAAGCTTACCGGGATGATAATATGCCAGCGTTTCGTTCAGACTTTCTCAACACGCTCAGTGAGCGAGGCTTCATTCACCAGGGAACAAACCTGGACGCCCTGGATGAAAAGGCCAGAAATGGGACGATTACCGGCTATATCGGTTTTGACGCGACAGCGAGGTCGCTCCATGCTGGTAGTCTCATTCAAATTATGTTGCTTTATTGGCTCCAGCAAACGGGGCATCGCCCCATCACTCTCATGGGCGGTGGAACCACGAAAGTGGGCGACCCAACGGGTCGCGATGATCAACGCAAGCTGCTGACTTCAGATGAAATCGACGAAAATATTGCTTCGATCAAAACCGTTTTTTCGAGTTTTCTGGATTTCGGTGATGGTCCCAATGATGCCCTACTCGTGAATAACGACGACTGGCTTTCTGAACTGAACTATCTTGAGTTCCTGCGCGATTATGGAACCCATTTCACTATTAATCGTATGCTGACTTTTGACAGCGTCAAATTACGGCTAGAGCGCGAAAGCCCGATGACGTTTCTCGAGTTCAATTATATGCTTATGCAGGCCTATGATTTTCATGCACTATACAATCGTACGGGATGCACCCTCCAATTAGGCGGATCAGACCAATGGGGGAACATCGTGAATGGCGTCGAGCTTTGCCGCCGCAAAGACGGGGCAGAAGTATTCGGCCTGACGACACCGCTTTTGACGACAGCTGCTGGAACCAAAATGGGCAAAACCGCTGGCGGTGCAATTTGGCTCAACGCGGACATGCTAAGCCCATATGATTACTGGCAATACTGGCGGAATACGGCTGATGCGGACGTCGGGCTAATGCTCGCCCGCTTCACGACAATGCCCATGCAAGAAGTCAATCGATTGGCGACACTAGACGGCTCTGAAATCAACGAAGCGAAGAAAATCCTAGCAACGGAAGCGACAGCACTTTTACACGGTCGCACAGCTGCTGAGGCTGCTGCCGACACCGCGCGTAAAACCTTTGAGGAAGGTAATCTTAATGCTGATCTACCAAGCGTCGAGGCGACGCTATCAGACCTAGAAGCAGGTATAGACTTGTTATCAACTTTTCAAAGTGCTGGGCTTATTGCGTCAAAGGGCGAAGGACGCCGACACATTAAAGCAGGCGCCCTGAAAGTGAATGATACGCCGTTAGCGGAAGAACGGACTATCGCAAAGACTGATCTGTGCGATGGCGTTGTGAAAATCTCTATTGGGAAAAAGAAACACGCATTGGTCCGGGTGAGTTAACAGATGCCATGTAATCCGTACGCATCGGTCTCCAACGAGGTGCCACTATAGCCGTTCCGTTTTTTGGAAACGCGAAATGCTCTAGTCAGACACGGCGTTGCCATTCTCCGTTTGGAGGGATCGGTTTCGGGAGGGGTAATCCGGGGATTTATTCTGGGAATCTATTGGGGCTTTTATTCTGGCTTTTATTCTGGGAATTTATTCGGGGGATATGTTTTCTGGCCCAATATCCGTCGGCCGGTTCTTCAGTGTTGGCTCTATTTTAATCGTGCTTGACGTGGCGCGCGCCACAGCGCCGTCAGCTTCGAAAATTCGCCTGAGAAAACCCGGGGTCAAAGCGGAAAGCGGATTAACCGCGATAGTAGGGTTTTGAGGGGTACCACTGACAGCATAGGACACTGCAACGACGCCCTCGCCCGTTCGATTGATCAGCAGATCACCAATCAATGGCGCTGATCCGAGGATAGAGTTGATTTGATATGCCGGTGCTACGGCACCGGTGATATCAATATTTCCTGTATCACCAAGCATAAACTCCCCTTGCGCTGTCAATCCTACCGACGGTCCATTTACCCGAGCGTCAAGCAATTCAACTTTTCTATCTTTCAAGGCAAAACCAACAGACGCATTAGCAATTTCAATTCCTTCGCCAGACAGTAAATCACCGAGGCCCGTTAGAGAGCCTGCCGAAAAGATCCGCGCGAGGAGTGGTGCACCGACAACCCTTATATCACTCGCAGTGATGACCCCAGTTGCCGGAGGAGATCCAAAGCTATTTACCTCGTCCGTCGCATAAGGATCCTCATGCAAAGGTATCGGACTTTCTAATATAAATGAAAACCGTCCTCTCCCTCCTCGAATGGATTGCATCCCTAAAAGGCCTGAAAAAAGCGCGCCGAGATCTGACGTTTGTGCGACAATTCTTCGATCAGTGTCGTCATCGCCATCGGTTTCTAAAAACGCCTTCAGTTCCCCCGTGCCCCCTGGCGACGCCGTTAGCGAAAACGCCTTTAAGCGATCCGGACCGTTGGTAAACTGAAGCTCTGAGTTGCTCAGTACAACACCAGATTTCAGTTTTATGGCGTCTAGAGAAATGTTGCCGATCGTATTAGAAAGCAACCTCGAAAAATTCGGGCCGCTTTGAGCCACGTCATCGTTTGTGTTTGCTGAACCAGTATTGCCTAAAGACCCCAATTGATGGATGGCGCCGCTTAGATCGAGCATTTTTCCGTCGACTGTCAAATCGAGAGGGCCGCTTGTGCGCGACGCCTTAAGCGAAACGTCGATTAAGTCTCCCAAGTGCAATCGCTTTACTGAAAGAGCCTCCATTGCACCCACATCAGAAAGCTTGATCTCTCCATCAATATCAACATCTTCACCAGCAAGCTGCAACGCAAAGGCATTGGGCGCATTCTGCCCAAAGGAAATACTGAGTGTCCCGTCTGCGGGCGTGCCGCTTGGCTTTCTCCATGAAAAGGCTTCAAGCACAATAAGGTGATCAGTGAAGTCAGCGTCCAAGCTTACCTTTTCCAATGCGGTCAGTGTGCCCTTAGCGCGGGCAGAAAACGCTGGTTCTCCTCGAATAAACTGCCGGACGGGCAAGCCAAATAGATCCCCAAGTTGAGGATCCAATCGACCCTTTAGATCAATCCGTGTCGTATTTTCTGTACCGCGAAATTTCTGCTTCCACGTAAATTGAACCGGCGATTCTGCAAGCTTTGCATTCCCGGTGACGGTCATCCCCTCAGTCTCAAGATCAATGTTCGCTGAGGTATTTGTAAGCGGCGTATCTTCAAAAAAATTATGTACTGTTATATCTGTAACGGAGGCCTTTGCTTTATATCGATAGGATTCCGGTGGTGCATCTTTTTGGTTTGGACGCTGGATTTCAGCTGACACGACACCATCACCCCGAAAATCTTCTGGTACGAATGACGTGTTCTGTAAAACTTTCAGCGGCTCTTGGTCTAAGATCCCTAACATATCACCGCTGTCGCCTTCGGCAACGAAGGTGAATGTTGCCATGGCTCCCTTTGGCCGCAGTCTTGGGATAACCACGCGCCCCTCATTTAAAACAACCTTACCAACGCGCCCCCTGTCAGCATCGAGGGTGAAGCTGTTTCCAGCCAAAACACCGCGACCAGCAAGGTCGGTTATGGGACTCTTTGTTGGTGCATAGAATACTTTTGCGTCTGATACTTGAAAGCTTAAGGCCATGGCCTCCTCGGGCATTATGGCGCCATTATTCAACATTCCGCCTTGAAGGTTTAGCACCGCTTTTAGTTTTGAAAATTTCGCCCGTGTAACCCGTTCGTTTACAAACTTTCTTGCCGCAAATGCGGCATCTTTTGGCCAAATAGACAAGACTTCATCTCTCGTCAGTTCTTTGTCAAAGGCAATTTCACCAATTAATTCAGGTGTATCATCGTCAAAAGCCGCAAAATGCAATTCACCTGTCCCCCGCGCACCATACAACTCAATGAGAATATCATTGAGGTGACCGCGTCGTCCCTGGAAATTATAGGCACCGGAAATTTCGATTTTATCCAGCACAACGTCACGTTCGAGGGCTGTGCCGGCCGTCACTTTGGTATCATTTGCGTTGAGCCCGAATGAGACGCTTTCATAACCGTTGTCATCACGCCCCGGACGAGCCGCTATAACGCCATCGATCCGTGTAGAAAGAGCATCACTCTTCAAATCTAATGTATTAATGAGGAACTCAGTATTTTCA
The DNA here is from genome assembly GCA_039025235.1 of Pseudomonadota bacterium. Lineage (GTDB taxonomy): Bacteria > Pseudomonadota > Alphaproteobacteria > Caulobacterales > Parvularculaceae > MED-G105. The sequence goes on along the minus strand of JBCCOS010000006.1, from coordinate 222,778 downwards.
GCGTCAAAGTTCATGTCCAAAGAAATACGTTGGACATTGGTGGCCTTAGAACCCAAATTGAGCTCACCACCAATAGCCTCGGCGTCAATGAAAGAATTCAAAACGCGCCCACCACGCGTAAGAGTAATGGCAGCTTCACCGGACACAAGGCCAGTGACGATGCTTTCTGGTGCCCCCAAATAAACACTCAAGATATCTCCAACTGGTGCATGTTGAAGAGAGAGCTCTGAGGAAATTAATCCGGCATCGGCATTATAATCAGCGACCAATTTGAGGGCTGCATCCAGTTGGTTTTGACTGGTCAAAAAATTACCTTGAAGCTCTGCAATATATCCCGTTGGCTTTTGTTTGACATCTAATGAAGCATCCGTGGCGGTCCAAGCACGCCCGGTTGCCTCATCAAGAAAAGACACCTGAAGGCCAAGTATTGCGATATGCTGAAAAGCGATTGGCAGATGCGGTGCATCACTCAATGCTTGAAACGGTGTATCATCAGCTTGCAAAGAACCGCTGTTTTGATCGAGGTCGACCGCGCCTCCGTAGTCAAGACCTAAGACGGCGTTCTTCCGACGGACGATGCGAAGGCCTGCATCTTGAACCAGAACCGATTGCGGACCTATGCGCAGACGGAGAATATCTCTTAAATCGAAACCGAATTTGACGCTTTTGACAGTAGCACCAGCGCTCTTTTGCCCCCCTATTTCGAGATCACCCAGAGTTAAGATGACAAGGTCTTGCGGATCGTCCTTGGAGATTTCAATGGAGCCGATGTCGACGATTACGGCCTGGGGAAAAGCGCGAAGGATTGCGTTTTCAACAAATGGCCTTAACGCTTGGGCATTCATAGGCCCAATGTTAATTCTGACAACAATCGCACTCATCGCACCGAAAGCGACGACAAGCATAGCCACGAAAGCGAAAGAGCTTAAGACAAGCGCTCGAGAGACTATTGCTTTTCGAAGCATAGGTTTCCATGACAAGTCATCGTGACGATAACCTGGTTACGCGCTGCCCTAGCCATACCATGCTCACAAGCCTACGCTTCCTTACGATCGAACACCATACAAGATTTGTGCGACAGAGGTGATCGATTATCGTGCCGTACAATCGAATTTTTCCTTGCATTGACGTCGTTTTAAGACGCAATGAGTCGCGGCCCATTGACAAAAATATATATGATTGATGGAAACCACTCGCTGTAAACATAAAAGGAGCTAAATATAACAAGCATCGCGCGCTAGCGGCAAATCTTTCAATTTTTCCACGGGATTATTGTGAGCCGCTGCTGAAGAATAGGATAGTTTTATAATGGCAAAAGAAGTCATTGAAGGCGCAAAAGCGCCTGCATTCACGATGTTGACGGATGGTGAGGACAAAACATCGCTCAAGGACTTTAAGGGGCGAAAACTCGTTCTTTACTTTTACCCAAAAGACGACACGCCTGGCTGCACCAAACAAGCAATTGCATTCACGGAAAATATAGATGCCTTTGAAAAGGCCGGTGCTGCGATCCTCGGGGTTTCTAAAGATACCGTCGCGAAACATGACAAGTTCAAAGCAAAACACGGTCTCACAATTACGCTCGGTTCTGATGAGGATGGCAAAACCCTAGAGGCTTATGGCGTCTGGAAAGAAAAGAATATGTACGGCAAAAAATATATGGGGATCGAGAGATCGACATTTCTCATTGATGGTACTGGCAAAATCGCCAAGGTTTGGCGAAAGGTGAAAGTTCCGGGTCATGTTGAGGAGGTTCTGGAAGCCGTCAAGGAACTTGATTAACCGCAATTGAAGCAAGGCAATAAAATGATAGCGATCGGGTAAAAGCAATTGGAGCCTTGTGATAATGGACGGTGAGCTTCCTCCATACCGAGCACTGGCAAACAGCGTTCTCAACGCTGCTGCTCCAACGGAAAAATGTCAGGCGGCACGCGCGTTCGGTAAATTCTTTTCCTCTGAGACGACGGTCGCAGCTAAGCCGGAACTAAAAACATCGGCGTTATTGGAAGATGCAAGTGGTGACCTTGATGACGCCAGCTTTGGGGCCGAAGGGCTCCCTCCCCCACAGCGACCAGCCAGGCCAAAATATCCAGAATTGCGGCCGCCTGCGGCGGTGCCAAGGCGGAGGATAGGAACAAAAACAGGTCGGATCGCTCTATTGCACGCTGTCGCTCATATTGAGTTGAACGCTATTGATTTAGCATTCGATATGGTGTCGCGCTTCACCGATGACGTTCGTGCTGCAGGGCTAAACCCAGTAGATTTTATTCGCGATTGGGTCGAGGTGGGCGTCGATGAGGCGCGTCACTTTCAAATGATAGAAACACGGCTGCAAGAGATGGGGGCCAGTTACGGCGCTCTTCCCGCCCATGATGGACTATGGCAGGCTGCTGAAGACACCTCCGATTCGGTTTTGGCAAGACTCGCAATTGCCCCAATGGTGCTGGAGGCAAGAGGCCTCGACGTCACCCCCTCTATGATAGAGAAACTGCGTTCTGTCGCCGATAAAACAAGCGCGGATTGCTTAGAGGTCATCTATACCGAAGAAATTGACCATGTTCGAAAAGGGGTCAAATGGTTCAACGCTCTTTGCGCCCAAAAGGCTGTAGAACCATCCCAAGAATTCTCGGATTTGGTTAGGTCTCGCTTCAATGGTGCCCTCAAACCTCCTTTTAACGACGAAGCAAGAACGCAGGCAGGGCTCCTCAAAACCTACTATATGGCGTTCGACTTGGCATAAACTTTGGATCTCTCATATGAAAATCGACGTATAGACAATGAGGCGCTGTCAACAGCTCTTTGCAAATATTGTCTCGTTTCGCATTAAAAATAAAATAATACTGGTTGAGCGCAGAAAGATGACAATCCGTTAAAAAAAAGTCGTGATTACATAACATAAGAGTTGCGAAATGTGCGGATTTCGGGTGCAATCTTTTAAGAGCTACGCTGTAAACCTAAGTCGGGCATAAGATCCGAGGGGTAATTTGAGGGGCCGTTTAGGCGGTATTGGGTTTGTAAAGGGCGTTATTTAATGGGACGAAAGTCCAGTAGAGCTAGTCGTATCATCAGTCGCTTTTTCAAAGAGCGGCAGATTTACCATAGAAGCGACGGCGTCGTTCACTTTATATCGATGTCCACACGGACACAGATTGCGCTTGCCACGGTTATCGTGGCAGCCCTCCTCTGGGTCGCCTACGCATCGGTTAACGTTGTCTTTAAAGAACAAATCATCGTTGAGAGAGACCGCAATGAACGGGTTCAGCGGGATCTTTACGAGCGTCGCCTTGAGAAAGCACACCGTGCTTACAATGATATCAATACCTTAAATGTTGTTCTGGAACAGCAATTCGCTGAGTCGATGAACGAAATATCAAGTCGTCATCAGACATTACGACTAATGGTGGAACGCAAGTCCGCTGTTGATAAAGTCATCGATAACCTCACCACCAGCCTTTCTGAAGCCGGATTTCCAAACGGGCAACGTCCCAATAATTCCAATAGAATCATGATTGATCTTGAGCCCGCCGAGCCCACGCCTCGGGAATCTCGGATTTCATCGATTGAGTTGGACGCCAGACGCGAGGCGGCAAACCACCGCCGCGGAGTTTCAAGAAACGAGATTGTTGCGCGCTCAATGGAAAAAATCGAGGCGGCAGCCGGGGAACTTTACGTCGAACAAATGATGCTACTCGCGAAAGTTGAGGAAACGGCCGAACGACGAATTCAGGAGTTGCGTGGTATTCTCAAGACGACCGGCGTTCCGGCTAACGTTTTAGGAACATCTCCTAAAATAGCCAATCGCGTGCTTGCCCAGGGTGGGCCTTATATCGATCCATCAAACCTTTCAAACGCATCGACGAAATTTTTTCGACGGACCAATCGGGCTGGCGTTCTAATTGATGAGCTTAGCCAATTGACTGATATTCTTGACAATATCCCGTTGTCTTCCCCTCTTACGGTAAGTCGTCGTCAGACCAGCGGGTTCGGTATTCGACGCGATCCATTTAATGGTCGGGCGGCAAGCCATCATGGGTTGGACTTTGGTGCTGCCTGGGGATCACCGATTGTGGCGACCGCACCTGGCACCGTTCGCTTTGCAGGACGGCGCGCTGGGTTCGGCCGAACCGTCGAAATCGATCATGGCAACGGTTTCATAACCCGATACGCGCATATGAATAAGATAAGGGTCCGTAAAGGACAAAAGGTTACCCTGCACCAGAAAGTAGGGGAACTCGGAAATAGCGGGCGTAGCACAGGTCCTCACCTGCACTATGAAATTCTTTACCGCGGCAAACCCAAAGACCCTGAGAAGTTCATTGAGGCAGGTAGATATGTTTTCGAAAGCTAAACCAAAACAGGCGTCTGACGAGCGCCGAACAACGAAATCGATAAAAACGATGAATAGTGCTAGTGAGGCGGCCGTGCCAAATAACTCGGCACCAGCGGCTTCGAAACGATCAAGTTCGATGAAATCGGCTGGCGTTCCCTCTATTTTCTCAGCTGACGTCGTTGTTAAGGGCAATATTAACTCGGTCGGCGAAGTTCAACTCGATGGTGAACTTGAAGGCGATATCAAATCCGCTGTTCTCATTGTCGGGGAAAAAGCGACGGTTAAAGGCGAAATCGTTTGTGAAAATGTAACGGTACGCGGACGCGTCGAAGGGGGTATCCGAGCAAAGCAGGTGACCTTAGCGTCGACGGCTCATATCCTTGGTGACATTTTGCATTCGTCGCTCGCTGTTGAAAGTGGTGCCCATTTCGAAGGGAACTGTCGTCATTCCGACGACCCTCTCTCAGATTCTTCAGCGAAAGACTTCCGCAAATCCCGTCCGGGCGGGGCAGCTCCGCGGCCAACGATCGTCGCAAGCGCCGAAGCCGTTGACGACGGAGATGACGATCTCGACGATTCAACCCCCTCTTTTTTGAACCCAAACAGGTCGCCTCTTCGTTAGATTAAGGCGTTTCCAGGCCAAGTGTACGCCGTTGGCAGCCCGTTTGGATATTCGCGCAAACGCGCAAAAACAAAGACTTAAAGCGGAATGCAATAATTTTGCACTATTGCGCTCCGCTCTAAGCTATGGTTGTCGCGCCGTTTAACGCAAAAACCGTTGCACACTTTTTGCTCGGCGCTCTAAAGCGTCGCAGCGATTCCAATGGAATAGCTGTCGCTCTAGGCGTCGCCGCCGACCCGTTGGGCCAACGCAGCTGTTATGAACCGTTCAATATCACCGTCGAGGACATCGTCAGGACTGGGACTTTCGACTTGTGTTCTTAAGTCCTTCACCATCTGATACGGTTGCAAAACATAACTTCGTATCTGATGCCCCCATCCGATGTCGGTTTTTGACGACGCCGCCGCTTGCGCCTCCTCCTCTCGCTTCTGCAACTCCACTTCATAGAGGCGTGCACGGAGCATATTCCATGCTGTCGCACGGTTCTTATGTTGCGACCGCTCATTCTGGCATTGAACAACAATGTTAGTCGGCAAATGCGTGATTCTAACTGCTGAATCGGTCGTATTCACATGTTGCCCGCCGGCGCCCGATGCTCGAAATGTGTCGATCCGACAGTCACTTTCATTGACCTCAATTTCGATACGATCATCAATAACAGGATAGACCCAGACAGATGCAAACGACGTATGCCGCCGTGCGTTTGAATCATAGGGAGAAATTCTCACTAGTCGGTGTACGCCGGATTCTGTCTTAAGCCAACCATAAGCGTTATGGCCCTTGACCTGAAGGGTTGCCGACTTAACGCCGGCCTCCTCGCCCGGTTGCTCGTCTATAACATCGACTTTGTAACCTGATTTTTGTGCCCATCGGACATACATACGCAATAACATAGCGGCCCAATCGTTCGACTCTGTGCCCCCTGCCCCAGGATGGATTTCAAGAAAGCAGTTATTACGATCCGCTTCACCAGATAGTAGCGCCTCAGTTTCTGATTTTGCAGCGCGCCCAGCAAGCGCTTTTAAAAGCCCGATCAGTTCCTCAAGGCTCGCCTCATCGCCTTCCTCCTCGGCAAGTTCAGAAAGCTCCTTTAAATCGGCAACCTCATCGGAAATCTCAGAAACGGCATCCATCTGAGACGTTAGGCTGGTTCGTTCCTGCATAAGCTTTTGTGCTTCGTCAGGGTCATTCCAGAGATCAGGTGCCTCCGCCTGCTGATTAAGTTCCGCTAGTCTTTTTTCAGCAACGTCCCAGTCAAAGACGCCTCCTCAGCAGCCCAACGGACCGCTCAATTTGATCAAATAGATGCGCAAAGTCTGCTCGCATTGTTACAAACCCATTTTTGCGATTAACACATGTGAGCGTTGTTCACAGTTATGCCGGAGCGGTCAAGTAATTGATCAATGTGGAAGGTTAGTAGATTCCGCTCAAATCCCCGTCGCTAGGCTCATCTTGTCTAGCAGAAGGTTTGTTACCAGGGCCGGCGCTGAGTGGGTCCAACGCAAGCGCATCATCAAGACTACCAGTGCCAATGACATCCTCCGCTTTGAACGCTTCAAGAATAACGTTTCCGCCGCCTGCCCTGGCCGGCCTTCCTGTTTTGGCATTGACACGAACGAGCCGAATACCAGAGGGAACGCGGAACGGAATACCTGGCTCATTTGCTAACGCCTCCGCCATGAAATCAGCGAATATTGGCGCAGCAACCCGGCCGCCAGCCTCCCCTTGCCCCAGCGTTTTCGGAAGGTCAAAACCAACATAAACACCTGCGGCAAGGTCCGGCGCAAATCCTACAAACCATGCATCTTTATACTCGTTGGTTGTACCCGTCTTCCCGGCTAGCGGTTTTTCGACAACACGGCGTACACGCCGTCCCGTCCCCCTCAACACAACGCCTTCAAGCATAGAAACCATTTGATAAGCGGTACGCGGATCTATGATTTGCTCTCTGGCATCTGACAGCGACGGCTCATACTGCCCACGCCATTCATCATATTGGCAAGTTGCACAAACCCTCTGGTCTTGTTTGAAAACGGTTTTTCCACGGCGATCTTGTACCCGATCAATTGTAAACGGCGATACAATCTTTCCACCATTGACGAATGACGCATACGCAGCGGTGATGCGCATAAGGGTTGTTTCGCCGGACCCTAGAGAAATCGCAAGCTCACGCGGTAAACTATCCGATAGTTGAAAGCGGTTTGCGTAATCGACAATACGTCCAATCCCCAGTTGGTTCGCAAGTCTTGCCGTCATGGTGTTGCGCGATTGCTCAATCCCCAGACGTAAGGTACTTTCGCCATAAAAACGTCCTGCAACATAGTTTCCAGGCTTCCACCAGCTGTCTACCCCGGGGGCAACAAATGGGGCATCTAACACAATACTGGAGGGAGAATAGCCATTATCTAACGCCGCAGCATAAACAAAAGGCTTAAAGGTCGACCCTGGCTGACGACGCGCTTGAACGACGCGATTGAATTCCGAAAGTTGGAACGAGAAACCGCCCACCATTGCAAGAACGCGCCCGGTATGCGGATCAATCGCGACAAAGCCTCCATTAATCGCCGGCACTTGCCGCAACATAAATTGCGCAATACCTGCGTCCGATAGGATCGGCGCTGACGTATTATCATCAATTGGCGTCCTCGCATTCGGGGAGCCCGTTTCTTTCTCTTGTTTCCTGGCCGCCATCATTGCTTCGGTGATGGCTTCTGCAAAAACAACGTCACCAACATTTAGGACGTCACGCGGACTTTTTACTTCTGCCCCTCGGGTATCGGCGTTTACGTATTTTCTGGCCCACTTCAATTCAGCGAGAGGAATCTCGCCGCGGTTTTCTTTATCAAATCCAATAAGGGCGTGTTGGTCTGTCACCTCAAGCACCACCGCTGGGCGCCATGGACTTAAGTCCTCGGCAAATTTTTGCGCGATGGCACTGTCCTCGAAGAGAGCACTAAATCGGTCTGGCCAATCACCGGTATCTTTGTCTAACACGTCGATCGTCATCACTGGCCCTCGCCATCCATGGCGCCTGTCATAGTCCACGAGCCATCGACGTAAAATTCGGCCAGCTGCCTTTTGCAAGTCAGGGTTCAATGTTGTTCTTACAGATAACCCACGTTCGTAAAGTGCTTCAACGCCGTAGCGATCCGCGATCTGTTTACGGACCTCCTCAGCAAAATATTCCGACGCCCAATCTCTTGCTCCAAGGGGCGGCGCGATAACGGCCCCAAGATCGGTCTCTTGCGCCTCTAAGGCTTCTTCCGGCGTAATGACGCCGTCGTCACGCAATCTGCCAAGAACCCAATTTCGACGCTCAATGGCGCGCTCGCGATGCCGTACCGGGTGATAATTACTGGGTCCCTTTGGTATTGCAGCGAGATAGGCGGCTTCTTCAACATCAAGCTCGTCCAAAGACTTATCAAAATAATTTAGTGCGGCCGCTGCAACACCATAAGATCGATTGCCAAGATATATCTCGTTCAAATAAAGTTCTAGGATCTGTTCTTTGGTGAAGGCTTTCTCTATCCGCCGTGAAATAATCCACTCGCGGAGCTTGCGTTCTATCTTTTGCTCACTAGACAGCAAAAAGTTTTTTGCAACCTGCTGCGTAATCGTTGAGCCACCTTCAAGTCGCCGATCATTCAAAACATTACTAACATTGGCGATCTGAGCACGGATGATCCCTTTTAGATCAACCCCGCTGTGGTTGTAAAAATTCTTGTCTTCAGCTGAGATGAAAGCCTGTTTTAAGGAATCCGGTATTGCTTCTATCGGGACAAAAATCCGACGTTCTCGCGCAAATTCGGCGACAAGAGAACCGTCACCGGCGTAAACACGGGTCGTTACCGGTGGCTCATAATCCGCTAGCCGATCATAGTCAGGGAGATCTTCTCCGAGTTTATGAAAGTATAGGGCTGCAAAAGCGCTAACCCCAATTACGCCTAAAACTGCGGCACCAAAAACCATGCCGACGACATTGAGAGCGACAACAAACCCACTTTGACTATCATTTCGACGACTGCTCTCTTCTCTCGGACCACGCCCCATAGAAGCATCAGAACGACGAGCAGCAGCAATTGGTGCCGCCATGAGTTTACCGTCATCGCCAAAACGCTCACGATTTCTGTTTGATCTGTCTAGAGATTTTTTATCGGAGAGATCAGCAAAATCGTCATCATAAGGGTCATCTTCATAGGAGGAGTCTTCATCATCATACTCATCATCATCCAGATAGTCGTCGAAGTCGTCTCTCTCCTCATCGGCAAGATCAATATAATCATCGTCGTCGCTGAAGGTTTCATCACCGTGGTCAAAACGAGCATTGCCCGCCCCGGTCCCTTCGTCACGGCGGCGTCCTCGATTTAGGTTGCGCCGTTTGTCATCACGAAAATTATCTTTAGCCATACCATCCCGCTTTGACCTAAACTTGTGGTCAAGTGAATTACGACAACCCCAAAAGTCTCAAAATCAACGATTTCCTTCAAAAGCTAAAAGGAACCACAAGCAAAGTAGCCATTCGAAAAAGAACTATTCACGACGCTCAAGATTTTCCCCAGAGGTCGATCTCACACTATCAGCCAGTTTATCCCAAGCACTGTTAATGAAAACCCTGTTTTCCTCTTTAATCGATTGCGATTTCCAGCATTTGATGGGACCACATCTGCATCGATATCACCCAATCTAGCAAACACCTTGCCTTCGTTGATCTGTTGATGGGGCGATTCCAGGGCAACACCATGAAATTAGACGTGTAACACTTAAGAAAAACGCCGGTCCAAAGTCCGGTCGAAAGTATCAGGCATGAAATAGGATTTATCGGCGTGACATTTACAAAGGAGTTTATTGTCTCACCTGGAGAGAGCTTGCCGCTCCAGCCCATCCCGAGCAAAATATTCGTCAATTGCTTGCGCTACTGCCGTCATTGTTTTGTCACGCCACGCTGGTGAATTTAAGTTTCTCTCATCACTCGCATTTGAAATAAAACCCAATTCCAACAGAACGGCTGGTACATCGGGAGCCAACAGCACCGCCAAATTTCCTTCGCGGTGAGAATTGTTCAAAAGGGGAGCAACACCGTTTAACCGCCGTACAAGCGTTTCTGCGAGACGGTCCGACTCGTTCACTGTGTGAGCCTGCGCAAGATCAAATAGGATGTTTTGAACATCCTGATCCTGTCCAACATTCGTATCAAAAACAACGAGATCGCCTTGTTCTCTCGCCTCTAACGCGGATCGCGCTGTGCCTGCTTCAGACAATGTATAAACAGAGGCCCCCCGGACATCTTTCCGACCAATCGCGTCAGCGTGCAGAGAGATGAACAGCTCGGCGCCTGCTTCTCGCGCGATCTTAATGCGATTGGCATAAGCGACCTTCTTGTCCTCTGGTCGTGTTAGTATCACGACATACCGCCCGGTCTTTTCAAGTTTCGCCTTTAAAACACGCGCTGCGGAAATCGTAACGTTTTTCTCCTTCAAACCACTCGGACCAATTGCACCGGGATCCCGACCGCCGTGGCCTGCATCAATCGCAACAACATATTTACTGGTTCCACGGCCCTTTTGCGAGGCCCGGTTTGGCGTTGCTGATTTTCGTGGAACGTCAATTTTGGGAATGTTCCCGAACGCTTTTGTGATTTGATCACGCGCTTGAACCAAAGAGGATTTGGTGTTGCTCGCAATGGTATCTGGTTTCTTTTTTGGAGCCGTCCTGCTTGCTTTAGTGCCCGACTTATTATTTGGCGCTTTTTTCGTGGGGACTGAAGGAACCGGATCTTTGGCCTTTGCTAGGGTCCTCTTTGATTTGTTAGGATTAAATGGCTTTACACTTTTCAAAAAGGCTTCTTTCGAAGACCGCTCCAAATCAATAACCAAACGGTGATTTGGATTTTTATCGCTGGGTCCAATGATAAAAGACTTTGCAACCCTTGCGCTTTTTTCGAGGGATACAAATAATTGCGGTGTTCCATCCGTTCTATAACGCGCATCAGCAACAATTCCCCGACCATCGATCTTGTTTTGCGTGAAGTTGCTTTTTCCTAAATTGGTAAATTCAATTATGAGTTCGCCTTGTCCCTTGGGAACACCCTTCAAAACGTATTCTGGCCGTCCTTGAAGGTCGACAACAATCCGCGTTTTCGTCGTCGACGTAACGCCAAAACGCACATTTTTAAGCTTCGTTATCCCTGAAGATGCGATCGCCTGCCCTGGAAGGACCATGACAAAAGATAAAAACAAGCATGTACAAAGCAGTGCCCGACTGGTGCGACCGCATTCGCCGAAAATCTTAAAATATTTGTTTTCGTTCGACACCGATTTACTCATTACCTAATTAATCGACGGACAAAAAATACGATTTTTGGGCGAGCAGCACGTCGACTTAAATCCTATGAAAGCAATGCAAATTGCCAGGTTAAGCCACGTTCCTGTTATACTATTTTATGCTCCCTAATCGAAGACACCCACACCGCTTTAATACCTGAAATATGCAAGTCTTTCGCCGTTTTTACTCGAATTATCGGTCCAATATTAATGAGCCATTAAGGAAATTTCCATCTTTCTTCCTGATACTAGCAAAATACATGTTTTCAGCTAGATGCTGCGTAATCGCCTTGTTTAGCGCAAAGCAGCAGATGGGCTTTGCCACTTTGCAAAACTAAATTGCTTAGTTCTCGTGAATACCCATTTCTTTAGCTAAGCGTTCGTAATAACATGTCGGACGAACGGGGCATTGTTCGAGAGATTGGTAATTCAACTCGTGAATGTGCTCTAAAGAATATGATTGGATTTTCAACAGGTTATCTTATTAAACGCGAGGATATCAAACAATTACCTCACGTGTGATGAGCGCAGACTCAGCGTTTACCAATTTTGCTACCGCCTAAAGCGGAAAACAACCCCTGGTAGAGCGCTTTGAAAGTTTTCAATTGTGGCCAGTGTCCCTGTATGGTCACCGTCATTGTTTCAAAAAATGGCGATAAGGGACGCAGAACACGGTCCAACTGGCAATACAAGTTTATTGGTGTGCCAGCGAGGTCGTATCGAAAGTTAACGCGGCCTGGCTGTAGTCGAACTCTTTTAGCAGGGAACCGCAGCGCAGAGCCAAAAAACATTAGTCTGATGACGCTTAGTATTGATCGCCACTTCAACCAACTCCTTCTGCGAAACGCGTTAGCGTGGTTTCAATTCGCGCGCAGTTGGTCATTGGCGGCTTCTTGGCAACATCACTTTCAAAGTAAATTGATTTACCGCTTGCGCCGCTCCCCGGAGAGCCGTCGCGCAAGCTTCGGAGCTTATCTAAATGACAAAAAAAATGCTTATCGATGCCGCGAACGAAGAAGAAGTTCGCGTCTGCGTCTTGGAAAATGGCAAAGTTGAAGAATTTGATTTTGAATCGGCGACCAAAAAACCGTTACGCGGAAACATCTATCTAGCGCGCGTAACACGCGTTGAGCCCTCCCTCCAGGCGGCATTTGTTGAATATGGCGGCAATCGCCACGGCTTCTTGGCCTTTAACGAAATCCATCCTGACTATTATCAGATCCCCGTTTCGGATCGCGAAGCTTTGCAAGCGGCTGAAGCTGAGGAAGCGGAACTCGCTGCGAAGCTCAACATTATTCAGGATGAAGACGAAGGAAACGAACAAGACGATCCCGAAAGCAATGAGGATATCCTCGAAAACACCGACGACGGAGCCGGTGAACAACCTTATATTGCTGCGGACGACGAAAACGACGCCTCTTCTATTAACGATGATCAAGCCATCAAAGACCCAGTTGAAAACGACGAAATACCGTCTGACGAAGAACAAAAGCCTGCGAAGGCGCTTACAATTACTGAAGCGCCTTCACTTAGAGAAGATACCAGTACTTTAGATGATGAGACAGATCCAACTGGAGAGACCGACAGTCCGGAAACAATGGCCGAAGAAGCCGATATCCCAGAGGACACTGATGATATAAATGACGATGCAGACGAACTCGAAACAGATATTGAGGGAGAGGATGATGCAGCGCTATCAGAAGATGATACAGATACAGATGATTTAGATAAAGAGACACGCCATGAACTCTTAGAGCAATACCGAGAGGCCAAAAGGCAAAGACAAAAGCTCCTGAGAAACTATAAGATTCAGGAAGTTATTAAGCGTCGACAGATTTTGTTGATCCAAGTTGTTAAAGAAGAACGAGGCAATAAAGGTGCTGCGCTTACGTCCTATTTATCTCTGGCAGGACGATATTGCGTCCTCATGCCAAACACCGCCCGCGGCGGCGGAATTTCGAGAAAAATTCCGAATGCATCAGATCGGAAGCGATTGAGAAAAATTGTTGATGGTCTCGATGTGCCAACAGGCATGGGGCTCATTATTCGCACCGCTGGCGCAAAGCGTACAAAACCCGAAATTAAGCGGGACTATGATTATCTCTCAAGACTTTGGGAAAACATCCGCTCAATGACGCTGGAATCAATCGCTCCTTGTCTCATTTACGAGGAAGCGAGCCTCATAAAGCGCGCAATTCGAGACCTTTACGACAAAGATATTGATCAAGTATTGGTCGATGGTGAGGACGGATATCGTGAAGCAAAAGACTTCATGAAAATGCTCATGCCGTCCCATGCTAAGAATGTTCAACCCTATCGCGGTGATACGCCTCTTTTCCTTCGACATGACGTCGACGGACAACTTGATGGTATGTATCAGCCAACCGTTCGATTAAAGTCTGGTGGATATCTTGTTATCAACCAAACTGAAGCCTTGATCGCCGTTGACGTTAACTCGGGCCGTGCAACACGTGAGCGCAATATCGAACAGACGGCACTCAAAACAAACTTAGAAGCCGCAAAAGAGCTCGCTAGACAGTGTCGTTTGCGAGACCTTGCAGGCTTAATTGTTGTTGACTTCATCGACATGGAAGAACACCGCAACAATCGCGCCGTTGAAAAGAAATTTAAAGATGCCTTGAAAACGGACCGTGCACGAATACAAATTGGTCGGATCTCAAGTTTTGGCCTTTTGGAAATGTCGCGTCAACGGCGGCGTTCGGGAATTGTTGATGGGACCACGATTATTTGTCCGACGTGTTCTGGTGCCGGTGTCGTCCGCTCAAATGAAATGGCAGGTTTACGGATTTTAAGAGCCATCGAAGCCGAGGCGATCAATGGCCGTGCAGCGCTCCTTAGAATCAAAGCTGCGATGGATGTTGTCTTGTACATCCTTAATTACAAAAGGGATTGGCTTGGTCGTATTGAGAACACTTATTCCGTTAGCGTTGAGATTACAGCTGATACGGATAAAGCGGGCGATCAATACGAAATCGAAAAGTCCGGCAAACGATCGGCTAAATCGACTCAGAGTGCGGCAGTACGGCCGGACTTTTCTGATGGTGGATCACCGGACACAAGCGATGAAGATGTAACAGACACCAGTACGGACGAACAGTTAGACACTGACAACAAGACGAAAAGTCAGGATGACGCTAGTGATGAGGATGGTGAGGTAAAACGCAAGCGCGGTCGACGCAGACGCCGGCGCCGTGGTGGTGAGCAATCCTCGGATCAAGAAGCACAACCAGACGAAGCACGCGCCAGAGATAACCCTTCTGACGAAGAAATTTTGGATGACAACTTATCTACCGATGGTGCCTCTGCGTCTGAGGAGGATGACGAAAACAAACCGCGCAAACGTCGTCGGCGTGGACGGCGCGGAGGACGCCGTAATCAAAGAAGAAACGATGACGGCGCCGCCAGCGATGAGGCCAGCGATACATCTGACGCCGCAAGTGCTTCGGATTACCCCGTAAACACAGAAACCGAAACGGATCCCGCAAGCCTGACGTCACAATCAAAAGACGAAACCTCCAGCATGCAAAATAACAGTAAAGGGCCAAATACTGATGATGGTGATGACACGCCTCAAAGCATGGTTGCCGATCCAGACACACCATCAAACGAAGGTGCGGCTTCCAAATTAGCAGAAAACCCCACACCAAAGCCAAAGACCAGATCGCGCTCGAAGGCGAAGGCTGTCACGGAAAAAATGGAAAAAACTGAACAAACGGGCGACCAGGATGAAGCTCGCAAGCAACCTCCTCGCAAAGGATGGTGGCAAAGAGCGCTGGGCGGCTAACCTGTACAATTCTATGTTAAGGCACCGTTTATTTATCTAACGGCAAATCGCTTTGCTTTCGCCTCCGATGGGGCGCTCTGCCCGGCCGCGTCAGGCGGGACGCTTGGATCAGGGTTCAAATTTTGTCCCTGACTCAAGCATGCTAAGCCAAGTGTGTGCGTTGGCGTTAAGGAAATGCGTAAAATCAACAGGTTAAGACCAGCAAGCGCAACGATTTGATGGGCTACAGCTGTCGCATCTCACGATAATTTCAACAGATCTTGACCATGTAAATATCGAAAATACCAAAAAACTCACTAAGTTAAGCCGCAGTGGCTGATTGGCGCGATTATTTCGGTATGATTGCATTG
Source organism: Pseudomonadota bacterium (assembly GCA_039025235.1). Classification (GTDB taxonomy): domain Bacteria; phylum Pseudomonadota; class Alphaproteobacteria; order Caulobacterales; family Parvularculaceae; genus MED-G105. Next base: position 207,351 of record JBCCOS010000006.1, on the reverse strand, counting down.
GTAGAAATAGACCGCTCTGCAACAGCGGTTTATAAATCGAGTGAGAATGAGTTTTCGGACAAGTACGGGGATTTATCCGCGCTGGCTTTTAAAGATCGAATGTGGTGTGGCGTATGAGGAATCCCAGAACCCCTATTCGCATTATTCCTAACCTCGGTACCGCAAATCCTAAGGTCCGTTGTCAAAATGGTTCGATTGCGATGATTCGAATCACATTTCTGTTTTTAGAACGAATGAGGCAGAAGTACTACGACCCTTCTAAACTAGTTTTTCGTCGGACAACGCTTGTCGCTTTGTGCCGATCTGTATCGCTTTGCTTAGCTGCAACGCTGGCACCAATATTATGGCAACCGGCGATTGCACAAACGCTGTTACGTGATGCCGAAATCGAAGAATGGCTTCGTGACTATTCCGACCCGTTAATTGCCGCCGCCGGTATTGAACCGAGTAGCATCAATATTCTGCTGATCGGAGACCCGACTCTAAATGCTTTTGCGGGTGGCAGGATTATGGGGTTTCACACCGGGCTCCTCACGCAGTCCCAAACCCCCAATGAGATTGAAGCCGTTATTGCCCACGAGGTTGGGCATATTGCCGGTGGCCACACTGCACGGTCGGACGAGGTCATGGCAAAAGCGTCCAGGCCAATGCTTTTGAGTCTTGTCCTCGCAGCTGGTGCGGCTGTTGCCGGCGCACCGGAAGCCAGTATTGGTTTGTTGGGCCTCGGACAAAATATCGGTTTTGCAGAAGTAACAAAATATAGCCGAGGCCAGGAGGCCGCTGCTGACCAAGCCTCGCTCACCTATCTTGAAAAAACGAAGCGATCTGGAAAGGGCGCCATCGATATTTGGAATAGGATGCGAAATGCGCAGATTATTCGTGGATTCAAAATCAACCCTTATCGTCAAACGCACCCCATGGCCATCGAACGGGCGGCTGCCCTACAAGAACGTGTGGAAGCGTCACCATATTATGATGTAAAAGACAGCCCAGAGGATATGCATCGCCTGCATATGATTCAGGCAAAGATCATCGGTTTTTTAGAGACGCCACAAATGGCCCTTCGTCAGTATCCCGAGAGTGATACATCTGAGCCTGCTCGCTATGCGAGAGCCGTCGCCTACTATCGAGACGCACAGATTGATAAGGCCCTAGTAGAAATTGATTCACTGATTGAGGCTCACCCAGACAATCAATATTTCCACGAGCTAAAGGGCCAAATGCTTTTTGAGTTTGGCCGTGTCCGCGACTCGATTGCTCCCCATCGCGATTCCGTCGAGTTGGATCCCGACGAAGCGTTGTTACGGTTGAATCTCGGTCGTGCCCTTGTTTCTTCCGAGGACCCGACGCAAATCGAAAACGCTATAAAGGAGTTACGCGCGGCCGTGCTTATTGAGCCGGATAATGCTTATGCCTGGTTCTTTCTTTCTCGGGCCTATGGTTTTGAAGGTAACTTGCCAATGGCTCATCTAGCGACGGCTGAAAGTAAGTATCATGGAGGCGCTCCAGGTGAAGCCGCTGTATTTGCACAACGTGCAATAGCAGGGCTTTCGAAAGGCACACCGGAATACCGCCAGGCTGCTGATATCATTCAAGCAGCGCAAAACATGAGAGGTCGCCGACGGACTCGGTAGCCAATGGCCCCTTGTTCACGTTAAAAATTCACGAAGTAAGCTTTAATTCTGCTACATTGCTGTATCAGACGGTGTCTGATGCCGCGATGAAGGCTTGTTAGAAAGAAAGATAAATAGAATGAACAAATTGCTCGCCATCGGAGCACTCTGTGCAAGTGTAGGAATTGCTGCTCTTGCATTTTCCGGCTTTACGCGCGGAACAGCCGGCGAACCGCAGAACAACGCTAGTGGCGCTTTTGACAATAAACAAAGAAATGAAATCAACAAACTTGTCGAAGATTATATAAAAGACAATCCGAAAGTTATTTTGGATTCTCTGTACGCTTTCGAGAAAGATCAGCGTGCTGAAGATGACGCACGCAGAAGCGCTGCTTTAGAAGACGCCGTTCCCTATCTCGCGTCGAACAACGGCGCATTTGCCGCCGGTGCTGATGTTGATAATGCAAATATCGCGGTGATCGAGTTCTTTGATTATCACTGCGGGTTTTGCAAAAAGGCCAAGGGGCTTATTGCAGATCTGAGTAAAGATGATCCGGCTGTTAAGGTTGTTTTCAGGGAGCTGCCCATTTTACGCCCTGAATCGGAAACCGCTGCGCGATATGCCCTCGCGGCGCGAGATCAGGGAAAATACCTGGATTTACATTTTGCGTTCTTAGACGCCTCTGGCACGCTGAATGAAGAAAGGATTCTCGATATCGCGAGCCGCGAAGGACTAGACGTCGCTAAGCTGAAAAGTGCTGTTGCGTCACCAAAACTTGATGAAGAGCTCAGCGAGATAAGTGACATCGCTAAAGAGATCGGTGTTGATGGCACACCCGGTTTTATCGTTGCTAATGTAGATGGATCATTCGTTAAGTTTATCGGAGGGTTTCAACCAGAGGCCGTTCGTGAGGCGATTAAAAATGCAAAGAAAGCCGGCTAGCGCATTGCTAGAGCCGTTAATGATTAAATAGAGGCGGTTCGGAATCTGAAAAGGCCCGAACCGAGCGCCCTCCTCATTGGGAAACAAACGACTCCCAAAAGCTACTCTTTTGGCACTCACGAACGGAGCCCTGCGTTTGTTTGGCTGGAAAATTCAAATGCGTTGGCTGCGCGCTAAAAAACCAAAGTGCAAAATGTACTCGGTCATTCACCGGTTCATATGGCGTTTTATTACTGGCGGAAGTCGGTGCAAAATCACCTCGGATAAAGAGTACTCAACGTAATCTAAGCCGCTCTAAAGATTGAGCTTTTAGTGATTTTTCGTAAACTAGATTGACAGTCTTATTATCAAAATTTACCCCTTGAAACAGCGATTAGTGCTGTAGCAGAACCGTGTTGGTTTCGACCAAAATCACCGATTCGTGCTAAGCCTCGACAAAGGATTCAACTGATGAGTATTTTGCGGCGACGCTCTTTTATCGCGATCATGGTAATTTTGGTTGTCTTAAGCTCCTCAGGCCTTTTCTATCTTAATCGGACATCAGTGGTTGTGGGTGGCTACGTCGCAAGAGACCTTTGTGTCGAAGTATTTTACAATGACAAAGATGTAAAAGATGCCCAGGCTGCAAATTTCAGCAATATTAATGCGTTCTCGAAGTTCATCAGATCGGACGCCGATCTTGAGGCAAAGACGGTATCGTCTGGGCTTGGACCATTTCGTCGCTCACATGCGGTGTTTTACGAAGGCTATGGCTGTGTTGTCGAGCGAGGGTCATTACCTGACATGCCGGACCTCGCTTCTGTCACGGATGCCCCCTTGCCTGAAGGTGATCCCGCTGCACTAGGTTTCGATCCGGATGCTCTAAAAGCTGCTTTGGACAATGCGTTTGATCAACCGTTCCCTTATCACCGGGCTGTCTTGGTGATGCGGAATGGGCAGATTGCCGCTGAGAGGTATGCACCTGGATACGATGCCAATACCATTATGATGAGCGCTTCGATGGCGAAAAGTGTTACCGCCACCATGATTGGCGCCGCTGTTCATGAGGGGTTGATCGATATAACTGATCGGGCGCCAATTTCTGGCTGGGCGGACCCTGACGATCCTCGATCTTCCATCACATGGATACATCTTCTCCAAATGCAGACCGGTTTAGAGTTTGATGAAGGTGGCATGGGACCGTTCAAAGATCGGTCGATTATGAACGTCCTCAAACGCTCAGCGGCTGAATATGCAATCGATAAACCGCTCATTCACGAGCCGGGAACAGAGTTCGCTTACGCAACAGGGACAAGCAATATTTTACAACGCGCGCTACGCAATGCGCTTGAAGCGCAGGGCGTCGATTACCACCGCTTTGGTAACGAGCAAATTTTTGGTCCGCTCGGCATGGAGAGCTTTATATTTCTCACCGACAGCGTTGGCGATTTCATCGGCGGTTCGGTGGCATACGCGACGGCGAGAGACTGGGCAAAGCTTGGTCAACTTTATTTACAAGACGGCCGATGGGATGGTGAGCAAATTCTGCATACAAATTGGGTGCAGTCCGCGACGACGCCAGCCGACCAATCCGACCGCAGCTATGGCTTTCAGATATGGCTTAATAATTCCGGTAAGGATGAGCGTCAGCCTTTATTGCCCAATGTCCCGGAAGACGCCCTCATGTTTTGGGGGGCCTTTGGACAACTCGTCGTAACTATTCCGAGCCTTGATCTTGTCATTGTTCATCTTGGACGCATTTACCACGGTAACTCTGAAGCAACTGACCCAGACACTATTTTTGGTGAAATTTTAGAGGCGGTTCGCCCGTCGGTGCACAGTGATTAGGAAAATCGCGAAGGTTTTCAAAAGTTTAAATTAGATCGCGAGATGATGCATTTTCTGGCGAAGTATATGTAGTTCGCTGCCCGTTTGATTGTTGGCGCAAACTCGTAAAAGTAAGACTCAAAGCGTCGCCCCAGTTCGAATTGAAATAGCGACGCATTTCCAGTCGATTAATGCGTAATCTCTTGAGCTTGAATGCATTAGAAGAAGCGTATACTCAAGATCAAAACCGCCGTTCGATCCCAGTTGACACAGAACAGCTTTAGATAATTCGTTTCGGCTCGAAATGCGGTTTTGTTTGTTCCGTCTCTTGAAGGTCTTGCATCAAGAAGCTCATTTCTACGCCGTAATATTCCGCTAATTTGAATAACGCTACAGCAGGAATATGCGTTGCACCCGATTCGAAACGTTGCAACTGCTGCCTTGATATCGCCAATCCTCTTGCTGCCATCTCTTGGGACTGTTCTCGATAATTTCTCGCCTGACGCAAACGATGACCAATTAAGGTATTTAATTGCGACGTTTCTGAGTTAATTTTAGTCTTGGTCATCCTTACCCAAATGATCCTAACAAACCTACCTACTTGAACCATTCTGCATTAAGACGGTTTAATTTGGCCCATAACACCGCCTTTGCTTCCTTTGACGATCTCGGCATGACCATATACAAGCTACACAGCATTGCCAATATGAAGAGCGAATTAATTGAAACCGCGTAATAATTGGGAACCAGTCAAAATGGTTTGAAATTAACCAAAGGTGTAAGCCCACCATTGCAAGCTCAATAACCACAAGAACTTTGAGGGCAGAAGTGCGCGCAAAAGGTTCGGGATTAAACGCGATTAAGGCAAACCAAGCTGCAATGGAAATGTCCAAAACAATGAAACCGGTTAACGTGGTTGATAGAGACCACCACCCGCTCATAAAACCTGAAGCCCCAAACGTTGCAAAAAGAACAGATGCGATCAAAACGAACGCACATGTTATGTTTCGCGGACTCCCCCAAAGAGACGCAACTATTCCCATCAACACCGCTAATCCAAAATAAGCAAACGTCAAATAACTCATGGGGCCCAGGTTCAATTTTAGGTTAACGATCTATGGCTTGTTCTTTGGGATACCACCGACAAGTTTAATCTCAAGATCCGACCGTTCGTCCATCATTTCATTTGTGTAACCGTGACAACGCTCAATAAATAACATGGTTTTTACAGAATTAGAAAGATGCGTTTGCATTCCTTCTAGCATCCGAACGGCCCGTGGATCGCTCGGACGAACCTTCAATTCTTTCATAAAGCGCATCAAAGCTGCACCGGCCGTAAAATACTGATGCAAGGAATCGGCCGCTGCGGTTTCGGCCCCCACGAGACACATCTGCTCGTCGGTCAAATCCACCTCGGCAATATCTTCGCGCTTTTTCAGTGTAGAAACGTTGTCCACCTATGTGACTCCCTTTTTAAGGTTAAAAGTTGACGCTACCTTCTCGATGGTTGCAACAAACGACACGCATGAGCAAGGAAAATGTTTATAAATTGAGCATTATTATTCAAATGTCTTTTAGAAGATCGCATTTTGAGGTCATGTAGTATTTGGAAATCGCCAGTAATCGATAAAAAGATAGCAATGTGCACAATTCAAACTGTCCGCATTGATTAAGATTTTCGCCCAAATCCCGGAAGCATACGAAGCAGTATCTGATCACGTTTTATGAATTGGTGCTGTAACGCCGCCCCCAAATGAAGCACGAGTAAGAAAAGCACCCCATAGGCGGCAGCACTATGCATCTGCGACAATGCGTCAGTAACTTCTTGCCGATTTTGCAAGTCGGCAAAAAACGGTAAATGCGGCCAGGGAATAAAACCAAAAAGAAGGGTTGGAACACTTTCAGCGAGAGGGGATGCCGAAACGACCGCCCACCCGCCAAGAGGTATTCCGATCATCAATCCATAAAAACCCAAATGGGTCGCGCGCGCGGCAATCCGTTCCCAATTTTTCATTTTTTCTGGAAGAGCTGGCGGTTGATGCGTCAAACGCCACCCCAACCGAATAACAGACAGAAACAAAATCGTGATGCCAAAAGACTTATGGGTCTGATACAGAGCAAATTTCTCCTGACCAAATGGCAAATCAGCCATATAAAGGCCACCTGCAATTTGCCCAAGGATCAACACGGCGATGAGCCAATGCAAGCCAATCGCGACACTCGTATATCTTGCTGTTTCCTCTGACATTAAGCCTACTCAGCACGCTAGAGCTAATCGCGTTCCGACGGAATCGGAACGCGGCTCTAAGTCTTTGTTTGGTCGCGCTTCTTTTGCCAATAACCGATAACACTTATCGGCGAAGCGCTCTAAAGCTAATCTGTCTCAAATAAATTCGCTGAACGGCTTTCGTTCTTTAACTCTGGGCATTTACTGACACGCAGGCCGTTAGCCGCTTCAGCTGAAATGCGGAGAAGCAAGTACCTAAACCGTCTTGCTGATGCCAACAGAAAAGAATGCGCGTTCTTTACGCCTTGGGTTTTACGAATTCCACCTCAATTACGAGGTCAACATCGTCTCCCACCGCTGGCGCATATTTTCCGACTCCCAAGTCAGAACGCTTGACTTTACCCCTCGCCGAAAAGCCAAGTTTGTGTCCTTTTGCGAAGGCATCATCGGCGGCTTTATTGAGCGTAACATCTAACGTCACAGGCGTCGTTTTTCCCTTAACGATTAAATCGCCTGTCATGACACCCGTGGCATTTCCGGTTTTCTCAAGGGATGTACTGACAAATGTAATTTTAGGATACTTATCGACTTCGAAAAAGTCGGCGCTCCGCAAATGAGCGTCAAACTTATCAACTCCAGAATCGATCGATGACGCATCGATCTCTACGCTTACTGTAGACTTCGAAGGATCATCAGCATCCCAATCAAGGGTCGCATCCCATTTTCGCCAACGCAAAAAGGGCTTAGAATACCCCTGATGCAGATAGCTAAATGTGATATATGCGTGCCCCGGATCTGAAGCGTACGTCCCGGATTCAGCAGCTGAGACATCGACAGAATGATCAGCTGCGATAGCAGACATCGTTGTTAAGAAACTAGCCCCAACGGCGGCAATGACGAGGTTTCTCATTTCTAAAGTCCTCTTTCGAAACGTTATCCCATAAGGTCAATTTTACAGATCTGTATTAAGCGCAACATGATAACCAGGATAAGTGAATTCAAACAATGGCATTATTCGTCATGCCAAACAAAAAATCACTAGGTAAACTCCAATCAATGTTCATCTCGGTTTCAGACGAACATTGTCCAAATCGCTATTCAAAATAACGTGTTATTGCATCCATTTCCGGTCTTGCGCGTTCTTTTGGCTTTTGCGCAGCGGCACCAATGTAAACAAAGCCCGCAAAATCCTCGCCTTCAGTTAAGCGGAAACCTCTTTTGATTGTGTCATCATAGGCATACCATTCTGTCAGCCACTGAGCAGCAAAGCCATGTGCGTTTGCGGCAATTAGCATATTCTGGCCGACGGCGCCGATCGTGAGTGTTTGTTCCCAAACCGGTATTTTGTGCTTTGGCTGAAGCTTAGAAATAAGCGCGACAACGATAGGCGCGCGCAGAAAACGATGTCGCTCTTTGTCGACTCTCTCTTCGGAAGCCTGAGGCTCAACCTTCAAAAAGGCATCCGCGAGGATATCGCCAGCGCGTTTCCGCATCTCATTTCTGAACACAAGAAACCGAAAGGGGACGACCCGCCCGTGGTCGGGCGCCCGCGCGGCAATACGCAGAATCTGGCTAAGCTCTTCTTCCGATGGGCCGGGCTCCGCAAGAAAATCAGCCTGAAGAGACCGCCGCTTGACGAGGAGTTCAATGGTTTCAGGCGATTGACGAAAAGCATCTGTCTCTTCGCCAAAGTCTGGGGGGACAATCACAGAATTTGCGTTCATGATATTCATTCTCGTTAATAATAGCTGACTTAATTAGCCGATGAACAATCTTCAACAACAATAGCGAATTTTATCGCACGGCAATTGACGACTTATCGCGTGACACGAACGCCCATTGTAAGCACCCGTCCCTCTCCAGGGAAAAAGCGCGCGCTGCCAAATGCGAAATCAGCCCGTTCGGCGTAAAACGTATTTGCAACATTTCTGAGAGCCCCAAAAATCTCCACTCGGTCAGAAAAGCGCCAACCCGCTCTGAGATCGATAATGTCGTGCCCAGGGTAGGAATTATCATTCGCAGCATCTGTGAAATACTCACTCACATATCGCCAACTCGCCTCCGCGGTAAACGGTGTGTTTTCGGGGGTCCACAATAGCCTGGTACCAACAAGCCAACGCGGGCTCGTATCAACGACATTACCAAAAACGATCACTTCTGTGTCACGCTCCACGTCACGAGAAAAACGATACGTATGCCGACCGTAGGCTATGTCAGCGTTAAGAATAAGGGACGGCATAATCTCTATATTTATGTCAGCCTCGCCGCCTATATGCCGGGTAACACCATCAGGTACATTAAAGCCATCGGCATCACGGAAAAAGAAATTGTCTTTCTCCATGGCAAATCCAACCAAGTTAAACGTCGCTGGCCCAATACGGCTTCGAATTCCTCCTTCAACTGATGTAATTGTTTCTGGCTCAGCGGGATCAGTGGTCTGATTGATCTGCAGGCGATATAAATCTGTTGTTTGCGGAGGACGCGCGCCTATGGCAAATGCCACGTATAATGATGTATCATCTACATTATAGGTTAAGCTCGCTTTGGGGCTCGCCGTAAAAAAATCATCAACGCGATCATCAGGCCTTAAAAACCGTCCGACAACCCCACTATCCGTTCGATTGTCATAATTATATCGCGTATAGTCACCACGGACGGCCAATCGTGCGGTCAGTCGATTATTTAATCGCCAGTCAATCCCAGCAAAAGGCGACGCACTCAACGCGTCGACTTCATAGTCGTAATGCAAACCTTGTGTGAAAGAAAACGTCGTTGGGATCGACTGAAACTCCGTTAAGAAACCGGTTGTTCGTTCTAAATCCAGTCCAGCAAAAAAAGAAAAGTTATCCCGATCATGATAAACGGCGGACTGTACACCAAAACTCCAATGGCGATTTTCTTCAAGTGCTTGTGAGGGCAAAAAGAAGAGTAAGAAATCCATATCCGTCCAACGGAAATATGGCGTAACGATAAGGTTTGTATTCTCCGATAATGGTGCATCAATCGTTGATGCCAATCGAAATGCGCGCGCGTCGCGAAACGCTTCCGGATTAGGGTTCGTTCGACGAATAATCGGATCGAGATAAACGTCATCGCCCTCGATAAACCCAGCGGTCTCCTGGTTCAGATTATTGAAATATACACTTGTTGTTGCGGTCGCAGACCCAAGCGTATGACGTTGACGGAACGTTATCTTTTGTTGATCAACACCACTATCGGCACGAAACCCCGGGTCATCGAGAATGGAGACCGCGGCATAGCCGTCGCGTAAAGCGCCGCTTCCGCTCCATCCAATTTCTGCAGCGCCTTTGATCCGACCAATCGTGTCCCCACTCAAGGAAAAGACCCCGCCGCCAGTAAAAGCAGATGGATCCGGTGTGCGAACATCAATGGCACCGTGAATAGCATTCGAGCCGTATACTGCACCTGATGGGCCTCTTACCACATCAATTGCCGACGCAATCTCCGTATGCGCCTCAAACAGCGCATTGACGTTAGCAAAACCAGCGGAGCGCAACGGCACGCCATCTTGCAAGAACAAAAACGAGCCGGCCCCTGCGCCCCCCGTTAACACCGGTGAGCGGATCGCCGTTAGGTGTTCTTGCCCGCTTCCGCGATGAATAAAAACGCCCGGAACACGAGATAGAATTTCATTTGCATGGTCAGCTCCAACCAAATCTATTTCAGAGGAGGATATGCGTGCCACGCTCAATGGCGCGTTGACGATCGCACTGGGTCGACGTTCAACAACAACAATCTTGTCTGGTAGGTCCGTCAATCCTACTAGATCGTTTTCAGCCAACGAAACATTGACGGATGATAATACTCCCCCAAAAGCAAGTAGTATGCTGCGCGTCGTTTGCACCAGAGCCGTTCGCGTTCCAATAGAATCGGAACGCGGCCTTAAGTCTTTGTTCTGTCGCGCTTCTTTTGCGGATAACCACACACATCTATCCGCGAAGCGCTCTAGCTTTGGTTTATACGCTAACAAACTGAAACCACTCACTGTATATCACTTCGAAAGGGCTGCGGCTCTGGCAGCACCGGTCTTAACGGCATCAAGCGCCAACGGACGAATGCCTGCCTGTGGATAATCCAGCGCCGACAATGCGGCAGCTGTAACCCCACCCGGAGAGGTGACTGCCGCTCTCCACTCCCCTGCAGTTCTAACATCGCTCGCCAACAACGCACCGGCGCCGCGGAGTGTTCCCTCAGCAAGGATACGCGCATCATTTTCACTAAAGCCATGCGCGACGGCGGCTTCGCTCAATGCCTCGGCAAGCAAAAAGAAATAGGCGGGTCCAGAACCAGAAATTGCGGTCACGATATCGAGCGCTGATTCTTTCGAGACCCATATGGTGCGTCCCGTTGTTTGAACGAGACTCGTCACCATTTCCTTTTGGGCATCATTCAATTCCTGATTGGTGTAAAGACCAGTTACCCCCTCACCTACCTGCACGGCAAGGTTCGGCATGCCACGGACAATTGTTCCGCCGCCCAAGAGGGTTGAAATTGTATCGCACGATATCCCCGCCATAATTGATAGCGTCAGTGATTTAGATGCCAATTTTGCAAAAGACGGCAAAACCTCATGTGCCATTTGTGGCTTAATCGCCAGCACGAAAATATCGGGATCAATATCGGTAAGGGCCGGATTTATGTGTACGCCCTTTTGATTGGCTTCTATCAAAAGATCAGACGTTGGATTTGGTTCAAAAACCGATATCTCTTCGGGTTGAGCCGTTTTTGACTTTAACCACGAAGCGAGCATGGCCTGTCCCATTGAGCCCGCTCCGATGAGTGCAATGCGCATAACGCCCCTCAATCTGCTTACTTTCGCCCGATGATCAAGGCGACTTATTTCATGGAGCCATCTAATGGCTGTACAGCAGCCGACAAAAACTGCAAATCTTAAATATTATCGACCCCGACAAGGTTTCATCGACTGAGATATTGTTTTTCTATTTGCAAAAAACGATGTCAGGTCGTGGATGTGGTTAGGCGCTTCCAACGGTATCAAACAACGATGCCTTAAGCGCTTCTTCCGGGGACTTACCGCCCCAAATCAAATAATTGAACGCTGGGAAAAATCGATCGATTGCTTCAGCTGTTGCCCGAATGACGGCTTGCGCTTGCGTCATCTCCAACCCAGTTTCGTCAGGAACAACCATCGCATTGCGATAGACAATAGTCAGGTCTTCAGACCAGAGGTCGAAATGCCCTAACCAAAGACGCTCATTTACCATTGTGACAAGCCTTGCCGCATCAGCCCGGCGGGTTTCAGGGACTTTTATATCTAATGGGGCGCCCATCTGAATCGTCGATACCTCAGGTCGCCACGTGAACCAAACCCCTGCGTCGCGCCATGCCCCAGGCATCGCAAGGTGAAGTTCAGCATCGTCAATGCGTTCTGATTCCAATTCGAGTATCACAGCGACAGTTTCAATTGACTCCAAGGGGTCTTGAGTCATTTGGGCGGGCCGTTCCAGGAGATTAATGGACATGTTGATCCTCTTGCTGCTCACACGCTAATTGCGTGCCGAGTCGCGCTGAGCCGCAATGATTCGCCAACCGCCTCTGGAAAACTCCTTGGTTTTTAATCTAAAAAAGCCTGCCCCAATAAAATCGAAAACAGGTGGCCCCTTATTTTTCGATTTTGGCTTCTAATTCAGCGATTTTATCGCGTAACGCGTCATTTTCGTTCCTGGCCGTCTCGGCCATTGCCCGCACCGTCTCGAATTCATCTCGAGAAACAAGATCCATATCGGACAAAAGGCGCTGTAATTGGCTTCGCATCACCGTTTCAGCTTCTTTCCGCACGCCGTCCGCAGCACCAGCCGCATCCGACATCGCCTTTGCCATTTGATCAAGAAACGGATTTTGAGATTGCATAAATTCCCTCCACGAATGCGAGCAGCCTAGACCAAAAGTAATCCATTATGTCTTTAAATATGCACATCGAACGCCACCGCAATAGTCTAGCCTCCTTTATCAATGGCCATTGGGTGTCGCAGACAGATTTGCAAAAGTTAAATCAAGGGGCGACATCTTACAAAAAGATCGGTAAATCGCGTGGAGCGGTTTAGCATCATTCGCCTAGTCCGCGTGACACACAACGCGCAGAGAAAATATGACGATTGCCTACCCGAATATTGACCCCGTCGCTTTTTCTGTATTTGGACTACCCATTCGCTGGTATGCACTAAGTTACATTTTCGGGTTGGGGCTCGGCTGGTACTATTTACAGAAGATCATGTCGAATGTCGCGATCTGGCCGAACACAGGACCAGCACTGAACAAAGTTCAATTGGAAGATATTGTATTTTGGGTTGCCATTGGTGTTCTTGCGGGCGGTCGAATTGGTTACGTTGTATTCTACGAGCCACAGCTTCTCACTGATCCATGGGTCGCCTTGGGTGCGAATATGCAGCCCGGCCTAATAAAGACCCTCGTTGGATGGGTTCCTATTCCACCAGCCCTCAGAATATGGGGTGGTGGCATGTCGTTTCATGGCGGTCTAATCGGCGTCACGACGGCAGGTTACTTGTTCTGTCGGAAACATGCGCTGAACCCGCTTGAGATCGGGGATATGTTTGCCGCCGTTATTCCTATCGGATTATTCCTTGGACGTGTCGCAAATTTCATCAATGGCGAGTTGTATGGACGCCCTTGGAATGGCCCTTGGGCCATGGTGTTTCCACAAGACCCCCTGTCAATTCCGCGTCATCCGAGCCAACTTTACGAAGCGGCACTCGAAGGCCTCGTTCTATTCGCCATTTTGCGCTTCGCCACGCATGGGATCAAATTACTTAAGACACCTGGCGCAACGATTGGCGTTTTCTTAGTTGGCTATTCATCGGCACGTATCTTTGTTGAGAATTTTCGTCAACCAGATACGCAATTACCAGACTTTCCATTCGGTTTGACCATGGGCATGATGCTTTCAACACCAATGGCCGGTTTGGGGGCGTGGTTGATTTACCGGGCGCGCAAATCAGTTTCTACATCTTCGACACCCTAATACCATTACCAACAAATCAACGCGGTCGGCGTGAACGCAACAGCAACAAGCAACCACAAATCGGCGCTGGAAGAACGTCTCATCAGCCTTATTCAGGCAAATGCCCCTATAAGCATTGCTGATTTTATGGCGGATGCGTTGCTGCATCCACATGATGGTTATTACACGTCTAAGGCGCCTATTGGGGCGCGTGGTGATTTCACGACGGCACCAGAAATCAGTCAGATCTTCGGCGAACTTATTGGCCTCTGGCTTGTACAGTCTTGGATTGAGTTAGGCGCGCCCAAACCATTTCATCTCATCGAACTTGGGCCCGGCCGCGGCGTATTAATGGCTGACATCTTAAGAGCAGCGGCATTACGGCCCGACTTCCTGAACGCTGCGCAAATACATCTCGTCGAGTTATCAGGACGCTTACGCCATGAACAGCAAAAGCGGCTAAAAAAGATTACGGGATTGTCCGACTTTCAACCCGCTGTCCAATGGTCTGACACGATAGACGACATCGATGCAGGGCCTAGCCTGATTATCGCTAACGAATTCCTCGACTGCCTTCCTATTCGACAATTTGTCCGTACCGATATTGGGTGGCGGGAGAGACTAGTCGGTGTGCACGAGAATAAAAATGAACTTTGCTTCGAATTAAGTGCAACTCCACCATTATCGACAATCCCCCTTCCTGATAAAGATGAGGTCGCTGTCGGCGAGATTTTTGAATGGAGCGAAGCACAGGAATTTGCCATAAGACAACTTACGGCACGCCTTCATACGGAAAAAGGCTCTGCGCTGATCATTGATTATGGCCACATACAATCGGGGATTGGCGATACACTGCAGGCCGTGCGGAAGCACGCTTCATGGCCGATCTTGGCGGCCCCCGGAGAAGCCGATATCACATCACATGTTAATTTCGACCGGCTTTCAAAAATTGGCTTTGAAACAGGTACCGCAGTCTTTGGCCCCATCTCGCAAGGCGTTTTTCTAGACCGCTTGGGATTAGCAATAAGAGTAGAAAGGCTCTGCGCCGGTAAATCAGAAGCAACAGCGGATGAGATTCGATCTGGCGCATTCAGGATTGCAGCAACATCGGAGATGGGTGAAATATTTAAAGCCTTTTGCCTATCCTCGCCGGGCCTAAAAGCGCCTGCCGGATTTCACGTTCCGTAGACAACAATACGGCACCCCATATGACGCTTCCCGCCTTTCAGAAATCGTTGATCTTACAAAATAAAAACATTGCACACGGATTTTTTGGTCGAGCTGACGGCGTTTCAGAAGGTCCCTATAGCACGCTCAACACTGGTCCTGGCTCAAACGATTCGTCGAAAAATGTCGTAGAGAATCGTCGGCGTTGTGCATTAGCGTTGGGTGTAAAGGAAAATCATCTACTAACGGTCTACCAAGTGCATTCTTCCAACGTTGAACCGGTAGAGGGCCCCTGGTTACTTGATGATAAACATAACCCGATTGTTCCAAAGGCAGATGGCTTGGTGACACGAACCAAAGGCCTGGCGCTTGGCGCCCTCGCCGCTGACTGTATGCCAGTTCTGTTCGCCGATTTTGACGCTGGCGTGATCGGTGCCGCACACGCTGGATGGCGCGGCGCGCTCGCTGGTGTTCTCGAAGAAACAGTTTCCAAAATGAGCGACTTGGGCGCAAAGCCAGCGCGTATTAGAGCGGTTTTTGGGCCTAGCCTCCGACAAAATAATTTTGAGGTTGGCCTAGAATTAGTAAAGGCATTCTCCCTTAAATACGCCGAGGCTGAACGTTTTTTTGCCCCCGCTCCGCAAACGGACAAGCGACTGTTGGACCTTGTGGGATATGGGCAGTGGCGTTTGAAAAGCGCCGGCGTCAAGATGATCGACGCAATCGATCATTGTACCCTTGCTATGCCGCAGAACTATTTCAGCTACCGTGCCTCTCAACGAGCAAACCAGACTGACTATGGTCGCAATATATCCGCAATTGCATTGATCGACGCTGACTGATTAAGCGCAAAAACACCCGGATCATCTTTGCTATGGCATTCAAAAATAGAACGACCTTAAGCGCGTGTTTTTATACTTATGGGCAAGCGTGCGATATCCATTTTAACACGGGATGATTTAAAGCGGCGTCACGTCGCTTTTGGTGTTGAACAGTGCCTTTTTCTTTTTTTTATGCATTTCAACGCAACTGGAGGAACGATCATTTGATCTAGAAATGCTTCGGCGATCGATGTATCTCAGTTTTGTGTAACGAGTTCGAAAGCAAG
This sequence comes from Pseudomonadota bacterium, assembly GCA_039025235.1. Classification (GTDB taxonomy): domain Bacteria; phylum Pseudomonadota; class Alphaproteobacteria; order Caulobacterales; family Parvularculaceae; genus MED-G105. Next base: position 191,487 of record JBCCOS010000006.1, on the reverse strand, counting down.
TAGGGGCGACAGCGAACACGATGAAACTTATTGCTGGTAATTCAAATCAAGGGCTTTGCAAGGATATTTCCAGACGGCTTGCCACATCGATCGCAACGGCGGAAATAAAGCGCTTTAACGACGGGGAGGTTTTCGTTGAAGTGCGCGAAAATGTGCGGGGTGAAGATGTCTTTGTTATTCAATCAACATCACAACCGGCCAATGACAACTTGATGGAACTGCTCATTGTCATTGATGCGCTGACCCGTGCTTCTGCAAGTCGTGTAACAGCCGTAATCCCCTATTTCGGATACGCGAGACAAGATCGTAAAGCTGGCCCCAGAACACCAATTTCGGCTAAACTTGTGGCAAACCTGATCACCACAGCCGGCGCCGATAGGGTATTGACGGTGGATTTGCACGCTGGGCAGATCCAAGGCTTTTTTGATATTCCGACAGATAATCTTTATGCTGTTAGAGAATTCGAACATAGAATTCGCGAAACACACAATGGCGATATCAAGGATATTACAATTGTGTCGCCCGATGTTGGTGGCGTGGTTCGCGCGCGAAGCCTTGCAAAGCGGCTTGACGACAGACCACTTGCAATTGTGGATAAACGCCGTGAGCACGCGGGGCATTCAGAAGTGATGAACATCATTGGTGATGTCGCCGGTCAACACTGCCTAATTTTTGACGACATTGTCGACTCGGGCGGTACGCTTTGCAATGCGGCGCGCGCTCTCAAGGACCAAGGGGCAAAGAGCGTTTCAGCATATGTCACCCATGGCGTCCTTTCGAGTAAGGCGGAAGAGCGGGTGATGGCAGAAGACGCGCTTCATCAATTGGTGGTTACAGATAGCATTTATAATGGACCCACAGTGGAAGCCTGTCCCAAAATTTCCCGTGTTTCCATTGGAGGGCTCCTGGCAGAAGCAATTCGACGCATTGCAAATGAGGAGTCTGTCTCCAGTTTGTTCGAATAACCCGGCGATATAACACTTCCCTCTCCCGTCGCCCCCTTTAACAAAGCAACGCAAAGGAGATCTCAAACATGCCAAAAGCTGAATGGAATGGCGCGGTGATCGCAGAGACAGACACATATGAGACGGTCGAGGGGAATATTTATTTCCCGCCTTCGAGCATCAAAAAAGAGTTTTTCACCAAAACAACGCACACCACAAATTGCCCATGGAAGGGTAACGCGTCTTATTACTCCCTCGTCGTTAATGGAGAGACCAACGAGAACGCGGCCTGGGTTTATGAAGCACCGCTAGAAAAGGCGTCGAATATCAAAGATCATTTCGCTTTCTGGAAGGGTGTGTCCGTTACAAAGTAATTTGATCAGACCAATCCAAGTTTTAAAAATTGGCCACTTTTTAGAAAAATTGGTCCCTGGTTCGTGAAATTGCCTAGTGGTTCGTGAAATTGGCTGTCAATGAGCGATCATAGATACGTAACGCAGCAAACCAGTTTCGATTTTATGTCCGAACAAAATTGCGTCAGAAACCTCGAAAAGATTGATTTTGCTCCTCGTCGAGAGGCTGGTCTATCGAGACTTCAATCATTTGTGCCCGTAGCAGGCGCCGCTTATGCCCGTCTCAGAAACTTTGATTATGGCCCAGAGAACCGAAGCAATATCTCCTGTCTGTCACCGTGGATTCGCCATCGCGCCTTACTAGAATCTGAAGTGATTGAAGCGACCCTTTGCCACCAATCGCCCCATAAAGCAGAAAAGTTTCTACAGGAAGTATTCTGGCGAGGCTACTTCAAAGGATGGCTTGAGCATCACCCGTCCGTGTGGGTTGATTATCTCGATGCCCTCAATAAGCTCGCTGTTACTCTTAGGGACGACAGTGCCTTGCGTGGTCGATATGAACAAGCAATTGATGGACGAACGGGTATAGATGGCTTTGATGAGTGGGTCCGCGAACTTTATGACACGGGTTATCTTCACAACCATTCACGCATGTGGTTTGCGTCGATCTGGATTTTTACGTTACAATTACCCTGGCAATTGGGCGCGGACCTGTTTTTCAGACACTTAATTGATGGCGATCCGGCATCGAATACACTGTCATGGCGGTGGGTCGCTGGTCTTCATACTGTCGGAAAGAACTATCTCGCCCGTCCCGATAATATAGCAAAATATACAAATGGCCGGTTCAATCCGCAGCGCCTGAACACAAACGCCGACGCACTGTATGAACGTGATCGGCCCACACGACACGCGTTGTCGGATTGCAATGAGCCAATGATATCGGGCCGGACTGGCTTACTCATAACACTAGATGATTGTTGTTTGGATCAGGCCTTGCACGCAATCACGGCTAAGACACCTGAGATAAAGCACGACATCCAATCAATTGCGCACCTCATTCCGGGACCTGATTTTGCTGGAAAATCAGTAGGCGACGCACAAAAATCCTTCACGCAAGGAATCCTGCGTGATGCGGCGGGTAGAATGGCGGAACCGATTAGCGTTCGCCCAACGGAGCTGAAGGAAGTTGAACTTGAGAATGTGATAAAAGACTGGATCAGCGATCAGGATCTTGATTGCGTTGTGATGCCATATGCACCTGTTGGCCCCACAAGACGCGCTATGAAAAAGATCAAACAAACGCTTCAGGAAACAAATACTGAACTAATTCAGCTAAAGCGGCCTTATGACAGGCTTGTTTGGCCACATGCCACCAAAGGTTTTTTTGGATTAAAGAAGAAGATCCCAGATCTCCTTCCCGAGATCGTAACCTGATGGTTGAGGTTAAAGTACAACTAAAGTTACTCAGCTATTCACAGCTCGTATGGATATCGGTTGAGCTTCAAGCATTTCCAAGCCAAGTGTGTGCGGTTGGCGTTAAGGAAATGCGTAAAATCAAAAACGTAAAGCGCCGTTCTGATTCCAATTGAAACGGAGGCGCTTTAAAGTTCTAGAGCGCTTCGCCGATAAGTGTGATCGGTTATCGGCAAAAGAAGCGCGACCAAACAAAGACTTAAAGCGGCGTTCCGATTCCATCGGAACGCAAAAAGCTCTAGAAGCACATATTTAAAGCATCGCCAAGTCAATTGTAATGGGGACGATGCTTAAAGTTTTTTGTGTCGTCGCGCTTGCTCTGCGTCGTTGATAGACGGAAATCATCAACCGAGCAAACTTATCCGCCAAGCGCTCCACTACCCTCAGGTTCGGTCGGCGAAAATAAGTGCAGGCGTTTCCAATAGTGACTTTATTTTCTGTATAAAGATGGCAACGTCCCAACCATCAATAATTCTATGATCAACACTGGATGATAAATTCATCATTTTCCGCGGACGAAAAGCAGTTCCGTCCCACTGCGGAAGGGTTCGAATCCTATTGACACCAATAACCGCAACTTCCGGTCGATTGATGACCGGCGTGGTTGCGATACCTCCTAATTTGCCAAGTGACGTAATTGTTATTGTCGAGCCGGTAAGGTCCTGACGCGCGATCTCGCCTGTACGGGCCGCTTCGGCAAGGCGCGTTACCTCACTAGCGCAATCCCAAATAGAGCGCGCCTCAACGTGGCGTATAACAGGCACCACTAATCCCTGTTCCGTTTGTGTGGCAACGCCCAAATGCAGACTGGCATGTTTGGACAGGATCCCTTCATCGTCATCATAGAGAGCATTAAACTGTGGCTGCTCATGAATGGCGATTGCCATTGCTTTCATGAGAAACGGTAGCAGCGTAAGTTTCTGTTGTAACGTTTTGCGTCCATCGTTCAAAGTTGTACGAAGCGCCTCAAGGTCAGTCACATCGACCTCTTCCACATAGGTGATATGAGGAATTTTTGACGACGCCATTGCAATATTCTCGGAAATTTTTCGGCGAAGACCAATAATCGGGATCTCTTCGACCACATCTCGAGACATAGTGCCCGTCCGGGCCGCTTTGGCATTTAGCGTTACCGACGCGTCGAGATCAGCGTGCGTTACTTGGCCTTCGGGGCCCGTGGGTTGAATGGCAGAAAGATCGATACCAAGCGCTTTTGCGCGAGCGCGAACGGCCGGCGCCGCCAATACCTTAAAGGATGCATTGTCCGAGTGCGTTTGAAGTGCGTCGCCCTCGCGATCGGGAGACGAAAACTCTTTTTTAGCGTGATCGAGTGTCTCACCAGAAGTGTCATGTTGTGACAGGGCGTCAGCATCAGAGTTCGATACCTCACTCCCATCGTCCTTGGTCTCAATACGAATTAATGGAGACCCGACAGCGATGGTCTCACCAATCTCGCCGCCGCGCCAAACGACAACCCCCGAAACAGGGGCTGGTATTTCAACAGTCGCCTTATCTGTCATCACCGAGGCAAGGGTATCGTCCTCTTTGACCTCAGCCCCCTCGTCAACAAGCCACTCAACGATCTCAGCTTCGGCAACGCCCTCACCCACGTCCGGTAATTTAATGAGATGCTCTCCCATCTAAGCAGCCTCCAATGCATGGCGCATCGCGTCACCAACACGCTTTGGCCCCGGAAAATAGTCCCACTCTTGGCGGTGTGGGTACGGCGTATCCCAGCCCGTCACACGGGCAATGGGCACTTCTAATTGGTAAAAACAGCTTTCCATCACAACAGCCATTAGTTCGGCCGAAAACCCACAAGTCTTCGTCGCTTCATTGACAACAATACATCGCCCTGTTTTTTTCACCGACGCCTCAATCGCATCAAAGTCGAGCGGTAGAATGGTTCTTAAATCAATAATTTCAGCATCGATACCGGCGTCTTCAGCGGCAGCAAGGGCGACATGAACCATCGTTCCATAGGTCAAAACCGTCACCGCGTTACCGGACCGGCGAACGTGCGCTTTGCCTAAAGGAACGTTGTAATATCCGTCTGGTACGTCCGCCAATTCATGACCTTTCCATGGACGAATGGCCCCTTCATGGCGCCCATCAAAAGGTCCATTATAAAGACGTTTAGGCTCAAGAAACACCACAGGGTCGTCATCTTCGATTGCAGCAATAAGGAGACCCTTCGCGTCATAGGGGTTAGACGGAATAACGGTTTTTAACCCTGCCACATGCGCGAACAGTGCTTCTGGGCTCTGTGAATGGGTCTGCCCACCAAAAATTCCACCGCCAGTTGGCATCCGAACCGTCAACGGCGTCGTAAAATCTCCGTTTGACCGGTATCGAATTCTCGACGCTTCTTGACTTAACTGTTCGTACCCAGGGTAAATATAATCAGCAAACTGAATTTCAACACATGGCTTTAAACCATAAGCGGCCATGCCAACAGCGGCGCCGATTATACCGCTCTCACTAATTGGGGAATCGAAACACCGGCTTTTGCCATACTTTTCTTGGAGACCATGCGTGCAACGAAAAACACCGCCGAAGTATCCGACGTCTTCCCCAAAAACAACGACATTAGAATCTCGCTCCATCGTCACATCCATCGCGTCTCTGATGGCTTCAATCATGGTCATGTTTGGCATTATCCGCGCTCCGCTTCTTTGCGTTGACGAACCAAGTGTGAAGGCACCTCAGAGAAGAGCCCTTCAAACATTTCGCCGACCGGTGATTTTTGATTGGTCAGTAGAGTGCCGTATCGTTCGGCCTCTTTTTGTGCAGACACAACTTTTTCCATCGCTTCGTCCTGCATATCTACAAAATCAGTTTTTGTAATAACGCCCTTACGAATTAAATGTTGTTCTAATCGATCAATGGGATCACCAAGGGGCCATTCTTTTGATTCACCCTTTGGCCTGTAAGCTGACGGGTCGTCCGAGGTAGAATGGGCACCTGCCCTATAGGTTACATGTTCTATTAAGGTTGGTCCAAGGTTTGATCTGGCGCGTTCTGCAGCCCACGCAGAAACAGCATGGACCGCTAAAAAATCATTACCATCGACCCGTAGTGCAGGAATACCAAACCCTAACCCCCGTGCCGCGAACGTCGCGCCCCGGCCTTTTGCAATCCCTTGATATGTTGAAATCGCCCATTGGTTATTGACAATATTTAAAACGACTGGAGGACGGTATGTTGAGGCAAAAACAAGCGCCGAGTGGAAGTCATTCTCTGCTGTTGATCCATCGCCGATCCATCCTGCCGCTATCTTGGTGTCGCCTTTGATGGCCGATGCCATCGCCCATCCCACAGCCTGCACGAATTGCGTCGCCAAGTTGCCCGAAATTGTGAAGAAGCCATAGCCTTTTGAAGAATAAAGCACCGGGAGTTGCCGACCTCCCATTGGATCAGCGCTATTTGAGTAGATCTGATTCATCATATCAACGATGGGATAGCCACTTGCGATCAAAAGACCATGTTGACGGTAGGTCGGAAAGTTCATATCGCCCGGACGCAATGTACGTTGGAACGCAGTTGCAACGGCCTCTTCGCCCAAGCATTGCACATAGAAACTTGTCTTGCCTTGTCTTTGCGCCGCCAGCATCCGAGCATCAAATGCACGGACCATGAGCATATCTTTTAAACCCGCAAGAAGCGCCTGATCATCAAGGCTTTGAGCCCATGGACCAACAGCATCACCTTCTTTATTCAAGACACGGACGATTGAATAAGCAAGGTCATGGATCTCTTCAGCTTTGACATCAACTGGCGGTTTTCGAACAGCGCCGGCACGCGGGATCGGCACGTTATCAAAGTTCGGCGTGTCGCCAGGACGAAACTCGGGCTCGGGTACATAAAGACTGAGAGGGCTTCCCGGACGCTGTTTTGTAACGGTTTGTCCATCATCTTTTCCAGGCTGAGCATAACCTGATGAAGCTTCCACGTCGTTGCCTGATACCACTTCGTGCGGAACTTTCTTTTTTGACGCATTAACCGTTGTGTCGGTTTCAGGCCCCGGTTGATCAAGCCTTTTCGTCTCCGGATGAACCATACCGCTAATACCTTTCGAAGCATTCATGGGTATTAAAGCGTGCTCAACAAATCTGGCAATGCGAACCTCCAAAATGAAGGTTGTTTGGGGCCGAGATTTCTAGATATTTAACCGATCGGCACGCAACATTATGCGTTCATTACAATCTCACGCGAAGGGTCGAGCCGATAAAATATCAAAATTCTAAAAAAATTAGACGATGATCGCGTTATTTGATCTCCTGCTATTTTTTTCAAAAAAATCTCTGCTGCAGCGCGGGAATAGCAAACGCACTAAAAACGCATTAAAATGACCAGAGGCGGCAAGTGACGATCACCGGGATGAGGGTCAACGAGATAAAGTGATGAGCGATTGAGATATGGTTGTGAGGAAGACCGATGGAGCGGGTAGCCGGGATCGAACCGGCATCCTCAGCTTGGAAGGCTGCTGCACTACCATTGTGCTATACCCGCGAAAGCATCGGTATTACGAGCTGAGGGCAATTTTGTCCACTCAAAATAGGCGGTCTTGCCCTATTCATCCCCCAAAACAACACAGTGATGCTCCTCGGAACAATCGTTGAAGGATGATCGCTGGGTTTCTACGTGATACGCAGCCACGATCAACCGTTAACACAACGGATTTTGAGTGCCAGGTCTTCGCTGAACAGATAATGCTCGAATAACCCGTTATCGATTGCAACAACAATCGATCACTCTGTACAAAGAGTTTTATCATCACTTCAATTAATTTGAAAGACAAGTTCGGCTCATCAGGAAAAAATGAAAGATCGTTTCATCAAGATTTCCTTCATACTTCGGCTTTCATGGCAAAATTTTGCCGAACTGGGCAGGAATGGGGCGAGGCCTGCCCTAATATCGCCTGCCGCAAATGCTACCTCAACAGAAAGCGAGAAAGCGATAGTTGAGGCCATTGAAGAAGCTTTCTCAAACCTGTTCGTGAAATACGAATTAACTGGTGTCGAAGACACACAACTTAGGAGAGCGACGTGAAATTGATGGCGTTAGGGGCAGCTTCACTGGCATTGGCAGCAACAGGATGTCAAACCACAGGACAAGGCGCACTCTATGGTGCAGCGCTTGGCGCGGCGGGTGGCGCTGCGGCAGGTGAAGTTTTTGCAGGTCGACCAGGCACTGGGGCCGCAGCGGGCGCATTAATTGGTGCTGCCGTCGGTGCCGCAAAAGGTTGTTCGAATTCCGGCACCTGTTTCGGTCGCGCAAGGGATCAAGGTCGTAGACGTTATGACGGCCACTCCGATCGATATTACTATGAAGACCCTTATTCTGGCGACAGCTATTGGGAAGATGGACGCTTTAGAAGGCGTGGCCGATAGGTCTACGCAACGCTCACAGACAAACATCATTGATTGTAAGAGCGATCCTCAAAGATGCCAACGGACCAGTGGAGACAGAACCCTTCTGTCTCCTTTTTTCATGGAGATCATTTTATCTCATCCGCTTGGAAAGCCGTTCTGTGTCAATTATATTGTGTTGCGTTTACGGGTCTTGCACTTTGACCATTTCTGCCCCGAACCACCCTCAAGTCGACTGGAAATACTGAAAGCGTGACCCAAGCCCAACGGATTGCGCCCTTATCGCTCAAAGAGGCGTGATCAAAGGCTACATCATCTTGCTTGCACAAGTGGAAACGTCCATATCGATTTTTCACGTGGCAACGCAATTCAGATCACAACGCAATCGTATCAGCCGCTAGGAAAATATTTCATGAAGACAAAAGTGCTCATTCTTGGTTCAGGCGCTGCGGGTCTCACCGCTGCAATTTATACAGCGCGCGCCGGTCTTGAACCAGTGGTTGTCCATGGCCTTCAGCCCGGTGGACAAATGACAATTACAACAGAGGTGGAAAACTATCCGGGGTTTGCAGATGTAATCCAAGGGCCATGGCTTATGGAGCAAATGCAAAAACAGGCCGAACATGTGGGGACTGTCTTCGTCAGCGATCTCATTAAGGAGGTTGACCTATCCCGTCGCCCGTTCAAGCTTATTGGTGATAGCGGCGATATCTATGAAACGGACGCCCTTATCATTGCCACTGGCGCACAGGCCAAGTGGCTTGGCCTTCCGTCAGAAGACAAATTTCAGGGGTTTGGTGTCTCTGCGTGCGCAACGTGTGACGGTTTTTTCTATAAAAATAAAGATGTTGCCGTTGTCGGTGGCGGTAACACCGCGGTTGAAGAAGCACTGTTTTTAGCTGGCCTTGCGAAGTCCGTAACACTCGTGCATCGCCGAGATACTCTTCGCGCTGAAAAAATATTGCAAGATCGCCTTCTTGCCAAAGACAATGTGACCGTGATCTGGGACCACCAGGTGGAAGAAGTTCTCGGCGATGAAAACCCTATGGGCGTAACTGGCGTTTGCCTGAAACATGCAAAAACAGGCAAAACACAAAATATCGCAGTCGACGGCGTATTTGTAGCAATCGGTCACCAACCCGCAACCGCCTTGTTTGACGGTAAACTGCCGATGAAAGATCATGGATATCTAGTAACTCATACAGATTCCACTGCCACTGAAATTGAAGGGGTTTATGCGGCAGGCGACGTCACAGATGACGTCTACCGACAAGCCGTTACAGCCGCTGGCATGGGATGTATGGCGGCATTGGAAGCCGAACGATACCTAGCTGGTAGGGATTTTGGCGCCTAAGCCAAGAACGGAACGTGTTTTTTTACAGCTAGGTCATTTGGCCAATTTAGATTGAGCGATTGATGGGGTAAATATGAAAAACGAAACAGCAATCCTAGCCGGCGGATGCTTTTGGGGTATGGAAGACCTATTTCGAAAGCAACGTGGGGTTACTGATACGGAAGTTGGTTACACAGGAGGCGATCTCGAAAACCCTACGTACAATGACGTAAAAACCGGACAGACGGGCCATGCGGAAGCGATTAAACTAACATATGATCCATCGGTTACGGGCTATGAAGACATTCTAAAGTTCTTTTTTCAACTGCATGATCCAACGACAAAGGACCGTCAAGGTAATGACATGGGGTCACAATACCGCTCAGCTATATTTTACTTAAACGACGAACAAAAAAACATCGCCGAAAAACTCATTGTCAAACTTGACGCATCTGGGAAATGGCCTGGCCCTATTGTCACAGAGGTCGTTTCTGCGGGCGCATTCACTCCAGCAGAAGATTCCCATCAGGACTATTTAGAGCGCTATCCGACTGGTTATACCTGCCACTTCATTCGACCTGAGTGGACCACTGATTAAAGCGTATGCAGTCTAAAGCATTTCCAAGCCAAGTGTGTGCGGTTGGCGTTAAGGAAATGCGTAAAATCAACGACTTAAAGCGCCGTTCTGATTCCAATTGAAATGGAGGCGCTTTAAGGAAGATTTACTTTACGCAGCATTGGCAACCAGTCTTGGCTTCCAGCAATGACTAAGCCAACGATCTTCATCCATGCATTCCACTGCTTTCAGGAAATTCACTGGTGGCTTTCCAACGAGGACCCTCATCTTATCGGCCCGTGATGATTCGCTAGCATAGAAACGTTCAATAAGTTCGCCGGAAAGCCGATAGAACCGACCAAGAACCAAATGTCGTTCGCTTGGACGAGCGGCATAATACAAAAATCTTGAGAGTAAGCGATAAAACCCTCTCTCTCGCCAACGCTTCTCCGCGTAAGAACGGGTAAGATTGTATAAGGCTGGCCCGCTCAAATCATGCGCATTGGCCACACGCTCGGCAAGGCGCGCTGCGTCTGGCAAAGAATAACCGGTAAGAGGGTGAAACAAACCAGCCCCCAAACCGGCGAGACTAACACCTGGTGTTGCAGAATCTAAATGAGCCTTAATATCACCAGCAAGCGCAATAGGTAAGACGCCGTTTTCTTCTCGAAGGATTTCAGCGATTGGCCACCCAGCACGCTCACAATAGGAAGCTATTTCTGCGCGTGTGGTCTCCGTTTCCAAATCCGAACCGTCAGCATAATATGTATCTTCGACCAACGCTGTATCCTCCGAAAACGGAAGAACATAAATAAATCGATACCCATCTGATTGCGGAATATTGGCATCCATTATGATCGGTGCCGTAAGACCATGCGGCTTTGCAAATCTGATTTCCTGACCTAAAAACTTTTGGAAACCAATGGTCAAAGCATCGGCATTTCTCTGACCGCGCGCATCAATAACAGCACCAGCCTCAATGCGTCTTCCATCGCTCAGTACAACCGCATTTGGCTCAACCGCATATACGTCAGCGTTGAAAATGACATTTTCGCCCAGTAAGGGTTCAAGCCGTTTGTGCAACTGCTCAGACGTCATTGACGCGTATCCAGTATTCAGCGTCCTTTGAAAGGCTGGAAAGCGAACCTGCTGTCGGGACCACGAACTGGCAATCATTGGTTTTACGAATTGCATGAGCTGAGGCGGAAGATCACTGTGATGAAAAGACCATGTGTGGTTTCCACCAAGGTGACTTGACCGCTCGATCAACAGAATAGAAATATCGCGGCGTTTCTCCAGCAATTTAAGGGCTATCAACCCACCGGATAATCCACCGCCAACAATCGCAATATCGGTCTTCATAAAAATCCTGATATATCAATCAATTATATAAATATTTGCGACGACTCCAGTGGATAGTCGCGGATGCTTTCTACAGGCCAAATCACCAATACCACTTGAAAACTACACGCTCTAGTGTCAATTGTAGTTAACACTATTCCGCTGCCTCTTGGAATAAAAAATACAGAATTGTGTGTGTCGCCCACCTCAACGTCACACCATTACTATGACATTTAAGTCCGAATAGGTCGGACATTTCGCAGTTTCGACATAATGGCAATGGCGCGCAAGAACGTCCTCCTGACCCTCGGTAGACTTCCAAAAGCTCTTGAAATTGCACGTGCTCTAAACACCGCAGGATGCAGGGTCATTATCGCCGATCCATTCCGGTTTCATCTCTGCCGAGCCTCTCGTGCCGTCGCAAAGAGTTATCACGTTCCCTCTCCTGCAAAGGATATTGTTGCGTTTCAAAACGAGCTTTTATCGATAATCAAACGTGAGCAAATTGATTTAGTTATACCGATATCAGAAGAAGCGATCGCGGTATCAGGCATCGCTACGGCTTTACCACCGTATACTGAAATATTAGGCGCAACAGGCTCTGACCTCATTCGAGTTCACGACAAACTTACCTTCATAGAAACTTCGAAATCCGCTAGACTGAACGTACCACAAACCTACCGCGCAGACACGCTCGAGGCTAGCACGTTAGCCGAACAGGTAAAAACAATTTCAAAACCACGCTTCGGCTGCTCTGGAGGCGGCATTTGCTTTCACAAACCAGGCGAACCAATTAGCAAAGACCGCCTTTCGTCAGAATTCATTATACAAGAGCGCATGAGTGGACGAGAAATAAGTTCACTCAGCTTTTGTCGTTCTGGTCACATCGAACAAACGGTTCTCTATCGCGGGCTAGCATTCGCTGGAACGGTGGCGACGGCCTTTCGAAGACTTGATGGTGCCCATGATGTCCGACGGTGGATTGCGAACTTTGTTGCCAATGAAAACTATAGCGGTTTCATCGCTTTTGACTTTATAATCGACGACGACGGCGCCGTTTGGCCATTGGAGTGTAACCCCAGGCTCACCAGCGGCATTCATTTCTTTGAACAGAGAAGCCTCGCAGCATCAATTCTAAATCATTCACAGCCCATTGCGTTCAAAGCCAATAGAACATTTCAAGAAGGACATACGACATTAGCCCTAGCCTATAGCCAAATTTTTAAACGGCGCGAATTTTTAAGGCGCCTACGGATCATCTTGGGGTCACGTGATGTACTCTGGACGCCGGGCGATCGTTTGCCGTTTATTCTCATGACGCCAATGTCAATTGAAATCCTACTTGGTGTTCTTTTCAAGGGCGAAACGTTTGGTCAGGCTGCAACGCAGGATATCGCATGGACACCTGCCCCTAGGCATAAATGGATAACCCGGGCGGGTTCTCCTGCTGATGAGCAGCATTCGGAGACTGAAGAGAGACCTAAGACTTATGCAACCGCACTCGAATCATAACCTGGCTCGCCGGACGTGTCGTCAGCCGGGCGACGGGACGGACAGCCTTAACGTTTCCCTCAAAAGAGAGGTCAAAGCGGCGCGCGAGCCGCGCAATAATCAAAGCACTTTCCATCACCGCAAAGCCTGCTCCTACACAGATATGCGGCCCCAAGCCAAATGGAATATACGCACCAGACGGAATATCTTTTTCTCGCGACACACTAAAACGTTGGGGGTCAAAAACATCAGGCCGCGGCCAATATTCTGCACGCCGATGAATTGTCCAGGGGGCGATCATGATGAGTGCCCCCCGGCGAACTTTGTACTTTCCAATCTGCCCCGAACGCATCGCGACCCGTGGCATAAAGGTGATCGGAGGGTAAAGACGCAACGTCTCTTTGAAAACACTCTTTATGTAGGGAAGTTTTTTGACGTGTTCGAGCGTCACCTCACCATCCCCAACAACCTGATCAACTTCAGCGCGAACGAGAGCCAGTATTTCCGGACGCAGCGCCAATATATAAAAGACCCATGTCAGCACGCTCGCAGTCGTTTCATGTCCGGCAAGGAAGAATACACCAAGCTGATCAATCAATTCTTCTCGTGTAAACCCTTCACCAGTGTCCCTATCACGCGCCGCAATGACGGCGCTTGCAATATCATTAAATCGCCCCATTCCATCGCTAAGGTGTGTATCAACCAGTTCACCAAGATGCCGGCGAATTCGTTTGCATGCCCGCATTACTTCTGGGTCCTGACGCGGCTTTGCAAATGCACGATCAGTGATCAAACGCCATATTTTAACTTGGGCAACGCCGCGCTCAAAAACTGTGAAGTCATCAAAAACGTCTTTCGCAGTCTTAGACTGCAATGGTACGGAAAAAACTGTTCTGCAGATAATGTCTGCTGTCAGGTGACTCATTGCAAGATCGAGAGAAATAACGTCTCCGGTGTCGGCGGCCCTCAAGAGACGCTTTTCATGCTCGTCAACAGCCGATCGCATCGATGCAAAGGCAAGATTGAGGCGCATCAAAGAGAAAGCGGCATCAATCATCGCACGTTGGCGCCGCCAAACAGCACCATCAGAGACAAAGACCGAGTTGCCGATCAACGGCTCAAGGGCACCGACCATGAGATCGCTTTTCGGAAAAATTTCGTCTTTATCTTGCATGATTTCGCTGACAAGGTCGGCGTCATTGAATATTTTGATGGAACGACGAGAATATCCGAGCTCGCCCGCATCCATCTTGTAAGCATCCGCCGGCAACAAGCTCAACAAATCACCATCGCCCTGCATTATCGTGCGCGCCAAAGCCGCCATTGGCGGCAATCGTTTTGGGCTTGGTGGCGCAAAACCTTCTTTAATATGCGACGCTTGGGACTTATCTGCCATAACAGTGCTTATGCCGCCTCTCTTTTGCAAAATCAAACGCAGAGCTCACCCAATAAGCGGAAAGGATTTATCGGTTTTTACAAATCAATTTATTTTCTTCTGCCTACGGTACACCTATTCAACTTTCATAAAAACATTCAAAGACTGACTTATGACGTTTCATGATGTTTTCTTGCTGCTCGTCGCGATGCATATAACAACGGGCGCGCCTGGGCTAATAGGCTTTTGGCTACCGGTCATCTCGAAAAAGGGAGGGCCACGCCACCGTCTCTCTGGGAGAGCATTTTCTATTGCAATGCTTGCAACCGGCGCCAGTGCAATTTGCATGGCAACATTGACACTGATCGCGCCCATGGAAACGCACCCTCATCTTCGTCAACACCCCGACTTCTCGGATCCTGCTTTGGTGCGCGCTGTTTTTGGTTGGATGATGTTATTTCTCGCCATTTTGACGGTAAATCTGGCCTGGTACGGATGGCGTTGCGCTGCAAATAAACGGCACCACCACCTTAATCGCAAACCAATAAACTTTGCCTCGCAGGTCATACTATTTATTGCGGCTATTAATTGCGCAGTACAGAGTTTCCTCATCGGACAACCTTTGATGGCTGGCGTTTCAATCATTGGGTTTGCAACGGTTGGTACAAATCTTTGGTTTATGATGAAGGAAACACCGGGACCGGTTGATTGGTTACTCGAACATATCAAAGCAATCGTTGGCACAGGTATTTCCGTATACACTGCTTTTTTTGCCTTTGGGGCGGTACGTATCGCGCCGGCCTGGGCCCTGACGCCTGCCTTATGGTCCGCGCCGCTTATTGTCGGCCTTGGTCTGATATTATTTCACCAACACGATGTAAAAAAAGGAATTAAGAAGCCAACACCATCTGACGATCCTTTCTTTTTGAGGAAACTTCCCTTTCTAAAGAAAAACACGATAAGCCAAAACCAACGAAATGCACCACCACCAAAAACGGCAAGCTCGCATTAGAACACCGACCCTGTTGGCGCATATTCACACAAACATTTTTTCGTGAGACGACAAAATAGAAAGTCGACCCTGTGGGCGAAGAAAAAGCGATCATAATTGGAGCGGGTGCAGGTGGTTTAGCAGCGGCTATTGATCTTGCTCGTACGGGCATAAAGGTCGATGTCTTTGAAGCCGCCGCGGAGTCAGGCGGGAAGATTCACCAAGCCTTTCCTGATGGCCAACCGATGGATGCAGGCCCGACAGTTTTCACAATGCGGTGGGTTTTTGAACAACTCTTTGATGACGCCGGCGCCGATCTTCAAGATACCCTCAGCCTTCAATCTGCCAACCTCTTAGCACGGCATGCGTGGCAAGACGGCGGCACGCTTGATCTTTTTGCGAACCGCCAAAAATCGGCCGACGCTATCAGAGACTTCGCTGGACCTGATGAAGCAGATGGCTATCTAAAATTTTGTCAAGAGAGTGCAAATATATACGAAAAGCTCCGTGGTCCCTTTATCCAAGGTCAACGCCCCTCGCCTCTAGAGGTCATTTCACGGGTGGGCTTACTGAATATGCCGAGTTTTATTCAAAATATTAAGCCCATGCAGACCCTTTGGAAGGCGCTTAGTCGCCATTTTAAAGATGACCGTTTGCGCCAACTGTTTGGCCGATATGCGACATATGTTGGATCCTCCCCGTATCACACTCCTGCAACCATTATGTTAGTGGCCCATGTGGAACAGGAAGGCGTTTGGGCTGTAGATGGTGGGATGAAGTCGGTCGCCATCGCAATGCAAAATCTCGGTGAGAAACTCGGCGCTGAATTTCATTTCAACACCCCCGTCAAAAATATCATTACAAAGAATTCAAGCGTCACCGGTGTGCACCTTGAAAATGGTGATGAACACCGCGCGGACATTATAGTTTTTAATGGCGATAGTTCAGCTTTAGCCATGGGCATGTTGGGCGATGACATAAAACGGGCAGCGCGCGCCGTATCACCAAAGCAAAGGTCTTTGTCGGCTGTCACCTACTGCATGCATTCGCCCGCTAACGGATTTCCCCTAGCCCATCATAATGTATTTTTTGCCGACGATTATGCAAAAGAGTTTCAAGCTATTTTCGATGAACGCCGCATTACTGATAACCCCACAGTCTACCTTTGCGCCCAAGATCGAGGCGCGGAAAACGATACCAATCGAAGTGATACCGATAAAGAACGGTTGTTTCTTCTCATAAACGCGCCTGCAGATGGCGACCTCAATGACTGCCGCAAAAAAATCAATATTGAACAGCTAACGCAAAATGTCGATCGCCTTTTGCAACGCTGCGGCCTTGAAATAAATTTTGATGAATCCTCTACAAAAATTGCTCAGCCTAGTGACTTTCACAACCGTTTTCCGGCATCAGGCGGAGCACTTTATGGTCAAACATGCCATGGCATGATGGCAACAATGGAACGTGCAGGTGCCCGAACGCCAGTCGCCGGTCTCTATCTCGCCGGCGGATCAGTCCATCCGGGTGCTGGTGTCCCCATGGCAACAATGTCAGGGCGTTTGGCCGCTCAAGCCTACATGCAGGACCGTTCGCGACGCATTTCAGTGCCGCAAACGGCCCTTGGTTCATGACGCCATGTGTGACGAAAAGCCCTTCCATCTCCAACGGAATTTATCAACGAAATTTGATTTTTCGCCTTAGGCATTTCCCGCCGCTACTGCCAGCAGCTACTTAAAGCGCCTCCGTTTCAATTGGAAGCAATACGGCGCTTTAAGTTTTTGATTTTACGCATTTCCTTCACGCCAACCGCACACACTTGGCTTGGAAATGCTTTAACGCGGTAAATCAAATAAAAGGACTTCAGCATCCCGGCCATTTTTGATTTCAACGCGCTCTATGTCGGTGATGGCAATCGCATCACCTGAATACAGCGTTTCCCCGGCAACATTGACTTGTCCTTGGGCAAGATGAAGCCAGATCGCCCTATCTTTTCCAATTTCAAAAGTCACCTCCTCTTTTTCATCAAAAAAACCCGCGTAAAGGTTTACATCTTGATGTATCTTGACGATTTCTTCGTATGGAAACTTTTCTGGCTGATTAGTCCCAATAATACGAAGATGCCCGCGCTTTTCCGATTGTGGGATTGAAACCTGTTCATAGCTGGGCTCAAGGCCTTTGTCGGCTGGTTCAATCCAGATTTGTAGAAAATGGACAGGGTCCGATTTTGAATCGTTGAACTCGCTGTGGCGGACACCTGAGCCAGCTGTCATACGTTGCACGTCGCCGGGACGAATGACCGAACCGCCACCCGTCGAATCGGAATGCGCAAGAGCACCATCAAGAACGTATGAGATGATCTCCATATCGCGGTGTCCATGTGGCGCAAATCCACCGCCAGGCGCGACGTGATCATCATTGATGACACGAAGAGGGCCAAACCCTTCATGCTCTGGATCGTGATATTGACCAAATGAAAATGTGTGGCGTGATTGGAGCCAACCAAAATCTGCTTTTCCACGGTCTTCGGAACGTCTGATCGACAACATTTTAGATCTCCTTCCTGCTTTTACTTTAGCGTTTTCGGAAACATATTACCTCCCCTTAAATAGACAATGCCGCCTTCAAAGAACTTTCTGTTTCCATTTAAAGAACAGTTATCTAGCACTTACATCTTCGACCGAATGCAAGAGAGATTGTTGGGGTCTGGCCCAATATCCAGCCGACATATTTTGTTAACCAAATCTCATTCTTTAATTGAAATGAATCAGACGATCTAAGATCGGCTGCCGGCGTTGTTATTTTGGGAAGCATACACACTGGCCGAGAAGTCACTCGCTAATGCAAGCGTTTGAAAGCCGAACTAAAGGTGGGAGAAAAATGGATACTCTAACGAAAACAATAAATATTCTTATTGCTGATGATCACTGGGTTGTTCGCGCCGCAATTGGGCACCTTTTGCGTCGGTTAGGAGACGTGAAGGTACACGAGGCAGAAAGTGCTGATGAGGCAATTTCAATTGCTGAAAAAAACGAAGACCTAGACCTTGTACTCTTAGACCTACAAATGCCCGGCAGCAGCAGCCTGAACGCTATTTCAAAACTGCGCAGCATGCGCGATCAAATGAAAGTTATAATGATCTCTGTGAGCGAAAATCGCTCTGATGTTCTTCAGTGCTTGGAATGTGGAGCGGTTGGTTATATTCCAAAAACAGCGGAACCTGACGTCATTTTGAGCACGATCCGCCGGGTCCTAAATGGAGAAGTAGCGCTACCCCAGCGGCTACTTGTTAAGGAGAGTCAAGAAAGCCCGGTCATCAATGATGATGACCAGCTAACACAGATCTTTAGAGCGTTTGAAGCACTAACCCCAAGGCAACAAGAGATTTTTGCACTCCTCGCAGATGGTTCACAAAACAAGGAGATAGCCGAAAAACTACAGTTGTCAGTGAACACTGTACGGGTTCATTTGCAGGCCATTTCCTCAAGACTTCCAGCACGTGACAGGTCTCAGCTCGTTCTTTATGCATCTCGTTGGAAAGATCGATGCGCCGCACACTAGAGCCGTTTGCATTCAAGCTGATTCAGAAAACGGCTCTAGATTCTCGTTGGAGCCTGTTGCGAACCGCAAAACCGGTGATCCACTTTTGCTGCAACAGACTCTAAAGCGCCTTCGTTTCAATTGGAATCAGAAAGGCGCTTTAAGTATTTGATTTTACGCATTTCCTTAACGCCAACCGCACACACTTGGCTTGGAAATGCTTCAAAGGCACTCCGCTTCCCATGGAATCGCTGAATGGCTTTAGGTCTTTCATTTTAGTAATTTGAATTTATGCAGTTATTGACGCCTGGGCTAGTCACCACCTAAGCAGATAACCGAGCTGGAAATACACTAAACCCTGTTCCATTCTAATCGCATTGGGAGCAATGCTCTTTTAAGCGCACTCGATGAATTCCCCAATCACCGATCAAATAGCAATTTCGAAGGTACTGCCATAATCATCATTGGGTGATAGACGAATATCTGCAGACATTAACTGAGCCGCATCACTAGCATTCGCAAGACCAAGCCCTAATCGCGCCATTGATCGTGACGCAGCGGCATTCTCCACATAAAACGGTTCACATAATCGTGGCAGGCTGTTTGCATAAACGCCAATCCCGGTATCTTTGATCATTATCAAAACGGTTTCGCCGCGACGGTCGGTCGTTAGAGTGACGCTTCCACTCTTCGTAAAATCGAATGCATTATCCAAGGCACTCTCTATAACGATTTTCAGTAATTCTTCGTCGCAACGCACCTCGCCGACTTGGGTATTCAGGTGAAAAGCAATATCTTCGGCATCAAACTTACCAACATACTGTGAACATAACGCCTCAAGCCATTCGTCCAAATTGACCTGTGCGGGGGTAAAACCCATTACACTGTGTTGAAGGAATAAATGCTGAACGATACTCTCAAGAGACCCTTCAAGACCCGTGAGAGCTGCACTAAACGTTTCCAAAAGCGTGTTCCGCTCAGCCTCAGAAATTTCATCGCCGACACGAGCCAAAAGCATCCTCATTGCCGCTAACGGCTGCAATAAATCATGCCGAGCGCGTGAAGCTAAGTTTTTCTGACGGGCCCCCACTTGATTTTGTGTTAATTGTTTTTTGGTGTCCGTTGATAAAATGGTCATTATTCAACTCTGAGCTGATTCATCGGAGAATTACACGCATTCTATCTATTTCGATAAAAAGAAATGCATGCATTGGTTATATTCTTCCAGAACATTCAACCGTGAATTTGACCGATCCAACCAATGGACTAACGTTTAATTTGCAGTGCAATATCGCTAAAGCGTCTGGTAAGTTTCCACTGAAGACAATTCAGAACATGCAATGACGATCGACCAATCAAGACAGTCAGATAAATCGGCTTCGAAGAAAGCGTCTCGACTCTATAAACTCGCGTATTTAAGTGCAGGGATGATTTGCGTCGCCTTAGGCTTTGCGGGAGCTGCCCTCCCTCTTCTGCCAACGACACCGTTTTTACTATTGGCTGCCTTTTGTTTTGCGCGTTCATCACCGCGACTTCACGCTTGGTTGCTCGACCACAAGCATTTTGGACCACTCATCGAAAATTGGCGACGACATGGGGCTATTAGTCCGAAAGCAAAGCGTTCAGCATACATTGTTATGGCAGCAACGCCTATTATCTCCATTGCTCTCGGCGCTCCACCCTTAATCATTTTTATACAAATATTTGTCCTTGGCGCATCCGCTCTTTTCGTTGCGACACGACCAAACGGAACCAATGGTGCGCAACAATAAAGTAGGTAATGAAAGCAATTCCAACGCACGTGGCGACATAGATTGCTAATGGCCCACGCGCCAGGAAACGCATAAAACCAAATGCGTAAAATCAAACGCCTAAAGCCGTTCAGCGTTTCTATTTCGAACGGCACGGCCTTAGTTGAAAAATCGATCGCCAATATAATCGCCCCCAAATATTATCATGAGACGGAAGGGGGCGATGGACAGCGCCAGTAATTTCGTGTTGCAAAAAAACAAAGGGGCTTTGAGGCGTTAGCTACTGACAACTGCCGAATTAGCGCTAGAGATTAGAGTAAAAAATTAATTAATTTTGTCGAAAAGTTCCGAGAATCCTCCCTACTCCAGTTGGATGATAATGACCAATAGATCTATGCGCTGCTCGCATAGGGCAAAGCAAAATTAAGGAATGAGGGAGTTTAACCGGCGTTAACAATAATCACATACAACCTATAGTTTTCGAGGCAGCATTTCCGCGCTGGCCTTTGTATCGGTAGAAAACCATGATCCGAGGCAGTAAAATAGAGATAAGTGTACTCATTATTGAGGATGATGATTTCGATTACGCCGTTATTGAAGGACATCTACGTCCAGGGCCGAAAGAAAAGTTCAGGCTTTTTCGTGCTGGGAGTGTCGAAGAGGCGATAGCACTTACAGAAAGCACCAAATTCGACATCGCTTTAGTCGATCATAATTTGGGAGGTAAAAACGGGCTTCAGTTTATTTCAGCCATCGCAGGAAAAACGGCGTCATTCCCTGCGATCCTCCTAACAGGTTTCGATTCTCCGGATTTAGATCGAGCGGCTCTTGATAGTGGTGCTACTGATTATATTAGCAAAGGCTCACTTACGACGGATCTCTTACAACGCACAATACGGTATGCTCTACACCAATTTTCAATTATGCAAGAGCTTACCTTAGCAAAAGAGCAAGCGGAAAAGGCAAATAAGACGAAGTCAGAATTTCTTGCCAATATCAGTCACGAATTGCGAACGCCGCTCAACGGCGTACTTGGCATGAGCTCACTCCTTGCAAGAACTCCTCTTGACGATAATCAGCGAGAAATCGTTGAAACAATCAATGACAGTGGTGAAGCACTTCTGATCGTCATCAATGATTTACTCGACCTTTCTAAAATTGAGGCTGGGCAATTCAATTTGGAAACGATTGAGTTTTCAATTGAGAAGCTAGTAAAGTCCATCACATCAATCTATCAACCACTAGCTGCGCAAAAATCGTTAGACTTCCAAGTTCATTTGGATCCAATCGACAACGACCGTTTCTTAGGTGACCCGGCGCGCCTACGGCAAATTTTTGAAAACTTGCTTTCCAATGCGGTAAAGTTTACCGCAAAAGGCGGAGTTGTTCTCAGTGTTCACATCTCTGAAGATCAATATAATGCAGCCGAAAGTCTCAATTTGAGTGTCTCCGACACGGGAATTGGTATCTCTGACGACGTTGTTAACGAACTATTTCAACCCTTCATGCAAGCAGATGCTTCAACAACACGCGAATATGGTGGCACTGGTCTCGGCCTCGCCATTACCAAAGAATTGGTATCGATGATGGGCGGCAAAATCTCTGTTGAAACAATCCTCAGCGAGGGCTCAACCTTTTCAGCACAAATTCCTCTAACACGCCCAGATCGATTGGAACAAAAGGTCGACGTAAACCAATCCGATATCCAACTTAAAGGTTTTACCGATCAAAGCTTACGCGTTCTGGCTGCAGAAGATAATCAACTGAACCAACATGTATTGCGCGTTCTTTTTGAAACCACCGGTATCGACCTAACAATTGTGAACAATGGAATAGATGCTGTTGCTGCTGTCAGAGATTGCGCATACGACGCGATATTAATGGATTTGCAAATGCCCGAACGTGATGGGTTATCTGCAACGGCAGAAATAAGAGCCCTTGAGGAAAGCTCGGGAAGGGTCAGAACACCGATAATCGCCTTGACGGCCTCAGCCATGCAGCATGATATCGACGCGTGCTACGAAGCGGATATGGATGATTTTGTTTCAAAGCCAATTGACCCTGATGCTCTTATAAGCACGATTGAAAAGGCGGTAGTGTGCGGAAGACGTGGTCCAAGCCCAAAATTAGCGGTAAGCTGACTAAATTCTGAAAAGTCAGGTTATACCGAGATGTTTCAAACTTTCTTTGCAACAAAAGACTCCCCATAGAAAGAAACCAATCTTGACGTCCCCAAAGAAACAAACACAAAGGCAAAAACGGCTAGGGATGTCTTTTTCTCACCCCCATGAAAAGACCCCAGAATCTCAAGCGCTCTCGTATCTTAAGCTGGCTGAAAAAGTTGCTCGCATAGGCCATTGGCGTATCGATTTTGATAACAAAGAATTATTTTGGTCAGATGAAATTTTTAACATCCATGGTGTCGACCGTGATTGCTATACACCAGATGTAAAAACAGCCGTTGAGTTTTATCACCCGGAAGATCGTGACGATGTCCATCTGGCAATCGAAAAAGCACTGAAGAAACCAGGGCCTTTTGAATTCGTCTTGCGAATCGTGCGCCGGAGTAGAGAAATTCGATTTGTTCATGCGCGGGCAGAGTGTCAGATCAATGCCGTTGGACGCGTTGGAGCGATCTTCGGCGTATTTCAAGACATCACTGAAAAACGCGAAGCCGACCTCAAACTGAAACAAAGCGAAGAACGCTTTGAACGCGCCGTCAATGGGTCAAGCGTTGGCCTTTGGGATTGGGACATAGCTTCTGGAGACCTTTATTGGTCCCCGCGTTTCCAGCATTTTCTCGGCATTACGATTACGGATTTCAAACCGTCGTATGCAGACTTCGAAGACCGTATTCATATGCATGACCGTAAACGCGTTGTTGCCGCTATTGACGGGCACCTCGCTGACGACACCCCGTTAGATATAGAATTTAGAATGAAGCGCGAAGACGATACATTTGTTTGGCTTCACGTATCGGGTCAAGCGGTCTGGGACGCAGATGGATCAGCGATCCGAATGGCTGGTTCCGTTCAAGATATTTCCATAGCGGTTGCTATGCGCGAAGAATTAGAAAGTCAAAGAGCAGAATTACAATTAATATTCGATAATGTTCCAGCACGCATTTCATACAAGGACGACGAAAACCGCTTCGTCCGTTTGAATCAACGAGCCGCAGCGGCCATGGGGCTAACGGTCGATGAAGCAGAAGGCGCGTGCATAAACGATCTGTTTCCAGAAATTGCTAACAAGTACCATGACGATGATCTATCAGTTATAAATTCTGGAATGCCAAAACTCGGTATCATAGAAGAATTTAGATCGGAAGAAGGTGAACGAGGCTGGGTTCAAACCGATAAAATACCTTATACTGATAGTGAAACAGGCAAACGTTTTATCTTGGCTGTATCAACGGATGTCACCAAACAGCGGCTTACCGAAGAGAAATTGCGAGCAAGCGAAAATAGATTTGCTCTCGCTGCTAGCGGCGCAAGCGTCGGAATTTGGGACTGGTCAAACGTTGAAGAGGATGAGCAATGGTGGTCTAAAATCCTATACGAACTGTTTGGCCTCGACCCAACATTCGTGCCAGCATCATTAAGAAATTTTAAAAAACTGATACACCCAGACGATCAAGCGGCCGCCCAGGACATGTTAGATCGCCATTTTAGGAACCGCGAGCCCTTTCACATAGAGGTCCGGATAAAGCATGGCGATGGGGGCTACCGATGGTTTCTAAGCTCTGGGCAAGCCATTTGGGACCAAAACGGAAAACCCCAACGTATGGTTGGTACCGTGATGGATATCAATGACCTAAAAACCACACAAGAGCAACTTCAGGAACGAACCACAACACTCGAGCGCACAAACGAAGATCTACAAAACTTCGCCTATATTGCCTCTCACGATCTTCGTGCACCTTTGAGGGGAATGGACAACGTCGCGCAATGGATCGAAGAAGATCTTGGAGATGCCGTTCCTGCAGGCGTCCAAAAGAAGCTGTATTTGATGCGTAATCGGATTGACCGCATGGATAAGCTGTTACGAGATATTTTGGAATATTCCCGTGCCGGACAACGATCAGAGCCTCCTCAAGCCACCAATACACAGTCCGTATTAGCCGATGTTATTGAATGGGTCGCCGCCCCTGAAGGTTTCACGATTAAAGCGACAATGGCGCTTCCAACAATCATGGTCTCAACAAGCTTATTTGAGCAAGTACTAACGAACCTCATTTCGAATGCCGTCAAACACCATGACCAGAGCCGCGGCACAATCTCAATCGCCTACGCCGAAACGTCTGACTTCCATGAATTTGTTGTAACGGATGACGGACCAGGTATTTCCCCTGAATTTCATGATCGTGTCTTCAAAATGTTCCAGACGCTGCGCCGCCGAGATGAAGTCGAGGGAAGTGGTATCGGATTGGCTATCGTAAAGAAAATGATCGAGGCTTCTGGTGGCATGGTATGGATCAGCTCGCCCCCCCATCAAAGAGGATCATCAGTACACTTTACATTTCCAAAACCTGAACGATTGGAGATTGCGTCTTGATCGCACGTCTCATAGTCTCACTTTAGTCGATACAGGGCATAAGCAATGACCACTGGATCAGCTGTGACATTCCTTCTCGTCGAAGATGACGATGTCGACGTCATGGGAATAAAACGGGCACTTGTCGAACTAGACGTGACGAACCCACTCATGATTGCACATGACGGTCAGGAAGCGCTCGATTTTTTAAGGGGGGACAACGGAAAAACAAAAGTTTCACCGCCGTTCGTTATTCTACTCGACCTAAATATGCCACGGATGAATGGTATCGAGTTTCTTGACGTCATTCGCAACGATGATCAGCTTCGTTCCTCGATCGTCTTTGTATTGACAACTTCAAATTCCCAAGACGACAAAATTAAAGCCTATAATTATAACGTAGCCGGATATATTGTAAAATCAAACACAACGAATAGTTTCAAAGCAGCCGTTCAGCTTCTTGACTACTATTGTGAAAGTGTTGATTTACCGACATAAAACAAAAAGTTACAGCATATTCAGTCCAGGTGTGTGCGGTTAGCCGCCTGTTTGGTCACTGGGGAAACGCGTAAAAACAAAGATTTAGAGCCGCGTTTCAAATAGAATTGATGGGCGGCTTTAGGTTTTTGTTTTTACGCTTTTTCTGGTGCGTGGGTCGGTAGCCACTTGACCTGGAAATGCTTTCGTAGCCATTGAAACCGGCACCGCAGTTCGACGACATACAGTTCTCATTGCAAAGGCAGATTTTATTCGCTCCACGCCAGGCAATGCGGTCAAAACTTCTTTGTGCAAATATTCGAAACTGTCGAGGTCGCTGCAAATGACGCGTAACAAGTAATCACTATCGCCCGACATCAGAACGCAGTCCATTATTTCTGGGCGCGCCACAACGCTCTTTTCAAATGTGGCTAACGTCGTTTTCTTTTGATCACGCAACGTCACACTTACAAATGCGCTTAATGGAAAACCGGCCTTACGCTCATCAACAATTGCTGCATATCTCGCAATAACACCATTGGCTTCGAGTGATTTAACGCGTTTGTGGCATGCTGATAGAGAAAGACCAACGGCCTCACCGAGCTCCTGATAGCTGGCCCGACCGTCTTTTTGCACGGCATCGAGAATTCGCCTGTCTGCTTGATCCATAGAAATTTTTTTCATATTAGATAATATAACAGAATAAATTTCGACAAAAAGTAAAAACGACAAAATATTCGAGAATATTTCCATTGGCTTTCACCCTATCATATTCCTTAGAATGTATAGGGAGGTTGTGGATATGCGCATTGGGGTTCCAAAAGAGATAAAGACAAAAGAATTTCGCGTCGGCCTGACCCCCGATAGCGTCCAAGAAGTCATATCAAATGGACACGAAGTCATTGTAGAGACGAACGCAGGCTCTGGTGTTGGATTTAGCAATGAGGACTATGAGCGGGCCGGGGCACGCATTCTTGGCGGGCCTGAAGGAATTTTTCAAGACGCTGAACTTATTGTCAAAGTTAAAGAACCACAACTGAACGAATGCGCCATGTTGAGCGCCGATCAAACGCTATTCACTTATCTTCACCTTGCTGCTGATAAGCCACAAACTGAAGCCTTGATGACGTCCGGCTGCCTCGCAATCGCTTACGAAACGATAACCAGTGATCGCGGCGATCTGCCGTTACTCCGTCCCATGAGCGAAGTCGCTGGACGTATGGCGGTGCAAGTCGGTGCAAAAGCATTAGAAAAAAGTAGTGGTGGTGCTGGCCTTCTGCTCGGCGGTGTTCCCGGTGTCCCCGCGGCTAAAGTCGTTATTCTTGGCGGCGGAGCAGCCGGTGAAAATGCACTTCAAATGGCAATTGGTGCACGCGCAGACATAACGCTATTCGAACGTTCTCTGCCAAGAATAGCCGAACTAGAGCGTCACTATGGCGGGCAGGCAACGATCGCCTATTCGACGAAAGGCGCTGTTGAACAAGCAGTACTAGACGCTGACCTTGTAATTGGTGCTGTTCTCATTCCTGGAGCAGCGGCACCGAAACTTGTCACGAAAGATATGCTGAAAAATATGAAAGATGGCTCAGCTTTGGTTGATATCGCAATCGATCAAGGAGGCTGTTTCGAAACATCAAAACCAACGACCCATGATAATCCTACCTTTATTATTGACGGTGTGATTCATTATTGCGTTGCAAATATGCCGGGGGGCGTCCCAAAAACATCAACTTTTGCGTTGAACAATGCGACATTACCCTATGTACTGAATTTGGCGAATAAAGGGCCCAAAGCCGCTATCGAAGCGGACAAGCACCTTAAAAACGGTGTGAACGTTGCTCATGGGAAACTTACAAATGCTGCCGTTTCCGAGGCTATTGATATCCCCTATTCCCCCTACGAATAGCCACATACCCAAGTAAAGCCTCGGCAAGACAATTCTGAGCAATAAGCGTAGGCCTTTATAGCCTACGCATTCCACTTTGAAATCACGTCGAAATTGGACGTGCCCCCTCTAAAAACAGAAATAACAAGTCGATCGCGCCATCCATTTGTAGACAATGCGTTGTGAACAAAGATGTTAGCGACATGCTAACCATCCACGCAACAGTAAGGGAATTAGCGCGCCCCCTTGCAACGAATATCGGTTTCCGGTCTATTGCTGAAAATTGGTATTGCCGAGGGGTGAAACGAACGCGTGACATTAGAAGAACTCACTCAATTTTTTAAAATGATTGCGCCACGCGCATCCTCTATTGGTGCGCGTCTCAAATTTGATTTTGGACCGGATGGCGTGATCTTACTGGACGCTACAAAATCGCCTGCTGAGGTTAGTAACGAAGATGGCGAGACGGATACCTTAGTGCGTGTCTCACTCAAGGATTTCTCAGCGATCCTTGCAAAAGAGTTACCGGGAGACCTTGCCTTCGCAATGGGCAAACTCCGGATTAGTGGCGATATGATTACTGGCGTGCGCCTCACTGAAATTCTTGGCCGCTAAAGACTAAAGGCATTAGGGAATGATCTACGTACAAAATACGATAGGGTCGGATATTCGTGTATATGACGAGAAAAATGAATTCGAACCTAAAGGAATAATCACCCTTGGTGATGAGCTAACACCTGACAGTGTTGTTCTTTCTGCGGATAAAAAGACTCTATATACCAATGGCACCAACCGCTGGGAATTCTGGCGGGAACCAACCAAAGAAGCGCGCAGTGTTTTTGCGGCATTTGATGCGATTACACTCGAGGAGAAATGGCGCGTTCCCCTACTCGGCTCGATCGAGCATTTTGCAGCATCACCCGATAAACGTTTTGTCTATAATGCGCATAATGACCGAAAATTGGTCTCTAAGGTCGATACACAAACACAAGAAGTAACCCCAATCCAAATTGCGAATTTGGGCGGTCATAAAGTACGCGTCTCAAAAGACGGGTCCCGCGTCTATGTTGGCTCAATTATCTGGGGCTCGTTTGACGAAATTGATGCAACAACGGATCAGTGGACCAGGCATTTCACATTCGAGCACAATGTTCGACCTTTTGCGTTAAGCCATGACGGCACAACCGCATATATTCAACTCTCGCGCATGCACGGATTTCATGTCTTCGATCTAAACGAGTGGAAATTGCGGGACACGGTAAAAATGCCAGGACTGGACGATGGTTCCGAACCACCGTGTGAAGATAAGTATCCGTTTACGGTTGACCATGGTATTGAAATAACACCAGATCAAAAATATATCATTTTTCTGGCGACGACCGGTGGGTTTGCTGCCGTTTATTCTTTTCCGGACTTAAAATTTATCAAGAAAATAGAAACCGGAAAGCAGCCCAGCTACCTCACTGTGTCCTCAGACTCTCGGTATTGCTACATAACTTGCCGAGCGTCGTGTGAATTGCGGGTCATTGATCTAGCAAGCTTAGAAACCATCCATGCGATCGAACGTGTCGGTGCGTTTCCTCAACGCATTTGCGTCGACCACTGATGGCAATTGATCAATCAAACCCCGCCCGTTGTGGCCTTGCGTGGGCAGCAAAAGTCGTTGCCTCGGGTATCTTCATCACCGGCCGCGACCCACACGAAATCTTTACGCTGAACTGTTCATGGATGGCGGCGCCGGATGACCTCATGAGAGAGGTCCTTGAAACAAAAAATGCTCGCCTGCTGATGAGTTTACCTGTCGAGATTGATGTCGACCAGGACAACAAGACGGTTCGGCTTTCGATGAATGGCGAGACAGCATATGCAAGATATACAGGTGATCAAGGTTGCGTCATCCTCGATGCACCGGATACGCCACTTCAATTCATGCCGACACCGGTTATCCGCACGCCAATAACAGACAGTCTATTTCCGGACAACGAGATCGTTACCGGAGAAGAAGGTGCCACCGGATTAAATGCAGGAAAAATTCGTGAGGCCGTTGATTTGGCCTTCGAAAACGACATGCAGTTTACAAACGCGATGGTTGTCCTTCACAAAGGCAAAGTGATTGCCGAACGCTATCGCGAACCCTTTGGCCCTTCGACGCAATTTGAATCTTGGTCAATGGGAAAGAGCATCGCCGCGACGCTTGTAGGTATTGCCGAACGTGCCGGAAAACTTCACCTCGATGACGATACACTTTTCGATGAATGGTCATCCAAAGACGATCCGAGATCAAAAATCCGTATTAGGGATATTTTGAATATGGCGAGCGGCTTGGCATTCACCGGTAGTTTTGGGAAAGAGGAAGATCATTCAGTAAAATCAGAGAATGGCAAATTTCTCGATCATATTTATGTTTATGGCGGCGGCGTCAACTCCCATTCTTTTTGCCTTGAGAAACCCCTGGCTGATGCCCCAGGAACTGCCGGTCGATATCGAAACTGTGACCCGCTCTTAGCAACAGCGCTTGTCCGCAATCGTTGCCTTAATGGTGATGTGCAAGCTTATCTGAATTGGCCACAGGCAAACCTGTACGACCGGATCGGAAGTGACGGGATGGTTCTTGAAACAGATCCCTATGGAAACTTTTTGATTTCTGGACACGACTATGGACGTGCGCGCGATTGGGCACGCTTCGGCCAATTATATCTGCAAAGAGGCGCATGGGGTGCCGATCAAATTCTGAACGAGTCTTTTGTGGACTTTGTCCAGACACCTGCAAAAGAAGCATGGGCACACAATCCATATTATGGCGGATTCTTTCCCACGAACGCGACGAACATCATAAAAGACGCGCCCTCGGACGCCTATTGGGCAAGTGGTGGTGGCTTACAACGAACACTGATTATTCCATCAAAAGAAATGGTTATTATTCGCCTTGGCCATATGGCTGGTATAGTTTTTGGTCTCGAGCAGACCTTGAATGAAGTGGTCGTAAAGCTGGCGTCTGCATGACGGCAAGACGGGATTGATAAGCCAACTGCTTTTCTATTCTGCCGTATCCTCTCAACGTTGTGCTTTGCCTAAAGCCGCTCAGTTTTAAATAGAATCACTAGAGCTTTTTGCGTTCCGATGGAATCGGAATTCGGCTCTAAGTCTTTGATTTGTCGGTCGAACAATTGTTCGACCTATTGTCGAGTTAATGGATGAAACCATCAATCTCTTAGACTTATCGGCAAAGCATTCTAAACTATCTACTCATCATCCTTTAGTACGGACAGTTTCATGTCCGCACAGAGAAGGATCGTCCAATGAGGCTCTGTTCGTTAACTTAATAATCAAAGGTTAGCCCAAAGCCCACAATGCGCGGTTCACCAACGATAACGCGACCTGCAAGTGCATCAGCGTTAGCCAAGTAGACCTCATCCAATAAGTTTGATCCAAAAATAAAGAACTCAAACTGATCAAATCTTTTACCAATACGAGCATTTAAAAGAGCACGAGAGTCATTCCTTAACCCGGTAGATCCGGCAATCGGATTTGGGCCTGAATTGTTAGGAAGGATTGGTTCAGATTCGCCCTCGAAATTCACATCGACGGTTCCGTTGAACCCACTTGGATGGTCGTAATTGAATCCCGCTGATCCAGAATATCTTGGTGCAAAAGGAAACGAACCACCGAGCAAGTTTGCAACATCAGACTGTGTATCAACTTCGTCCAACCCTGTGATTTCAGTGTCAAGAATACCAACAGAACCAAAGAACTGGAGATTGTCGGTGATGTCATATCCAACGTCTACCTCGATTCCGAAAAGCCTGCTCGATCCAACATTGCGGACTTCCTCGTCTTGGTTTGTTCCAGAAAGCGTGACCTGTACTTGCTGGTCCGACCAATCGATATAAAAAGCATTGGCATTAAAGAGTAATCGCCCGTCCATCGTTACCGAACGGAAAGCCAGTTCGTAATTCCACGAAAACTCAGGATCAAAAGTAAAGACTGTTGCCGATACAGGATTAAGCCCCGCCCCACCAGGTCGATAGGCTCGCTGGGCACTGGCCGCAACTGAAACATTATCAGCAACATCGTAGGTCAAAACGAACTTCGGAAGAAATACGTTTGTAACGAAGTCGCCTTGTTGCGAAACAGGAACAAATACATTTGCATCGCCGCCATTTAGCGCAAGCAAAGGACCAACCGCTGCGTCAGCAAAAGCTGGAAGAATATTTGGTGTCGCAACGCGAGCAGCGTTTGCCGCCTCAGCTGGCGTCACTAATCCGGTCCCTAACAAACCAGCGCTCACAGCTTGTTCGACAACAGGTGCAAGACCAGGTTGCCCTTGTGGTGTAATCGCTTGCTGGTCAGGTTCATCCACAAGGTTCGTTATCTGAGTAATGTTGACCGTTCCGTCTTCGCGCTCATAACGGAAGCCAAAGGTAAAGTTGAAATCATCAGTGATATCATAGGCCGCTTCACCGAAAACGGCGAAGGTCGTAAACTCAGGGGCAAAATTAAAGTCTGCAGCAACAGCGGCATCTGGACCAAAAATCAGTGGATCATTCAAAAGGTTCGGAACACCGGCTGGAATACCGATACTCGCCACCCCCCCTGTTGCCGCACTTGTTGCTGTTAAAAAAGCAGTCTCAAGTGATCGGTCTAGTGGCGAACTGAGTGGAAATGCCGGTACGCCGGCCGGTAGCGAAAGCTGCACCTGATTTAAATCGTCTCGAAACCGCCGAGCATACAGCGCACCGAAAAGCACGCTCAAATCGTCATTGTTATCATAAAGCAAGCGAACTTCTTGAAGCCAATCAGTACTGTCGCGGTCGTCAAAACGAATTTCTTCAACGATCGAAGACCCAGCAGGTAACCCGTCGAAATCAGATACCTCATCAGTTTTGAGGTTTGCGAAACTGCTAACTGACGTCAGCGTGATATTATCGCTTAAGTCGTAAGAAAGCTCACTGCCTAGGATAAGGATTTCGCGCTCAGTCGTTGTTGGTGTATTAAACGTCTGTAATCGCTCTTCAGGATCAGTGCCATCGACAAGGACACTTCCGTCAAGTTCATCTGTATAGGTTGCCGTTAGGTCCCATCGTAGTCCTGGTAGGCTCGCTGGCTCTACAAGTAACTTACCACGGATCAGAGTGCTTGTTTCCTCGTCCCCAAGGCTGCCATCTTCCCTTGTTACAAAGCCATCACTTTCAAGACGCTGCGCAGCAATACGAAACGCGAGCTCATCGTCAATAATCGGTCCACCAACAGCGATAGATGTCTCAAACGTATCAGCCGTGGCATATGTCGCCCGTCCCCTAAGATCCCACTCATATGTAGGATCTTGAGTGCTTACGATTATCGAACCAATTAAGGAATTCCGCCCCTGAATAGTCGATTGGGCACCGCGCAACACTTCTATTTGCGTAACATCCCACCCATTCGCAATTGATGCACCAGCGGCCTGGTTTGGTATGAATGCACCGTCAACAATTAACGTCGATACCGGTGTCGACCCCCCTTGCGTGACCCCTTGGGATGATACACCGCGCAAAACGAACTGATCATTTCTGCCGGACCCTACCGTTGCAAATCCAGCGTTGCCAATTCGCCTGAGTGCGTCCTCAAGATCGACGACATTTAGTTGTTCAATATCAGTACGCGTTACAATCTCCGCACTCGTTGCTGTTTCCTGAACGGATTTACCGCGCTTTTCACCGGTCACGATGATCTCGTCATCGGGTTGCGGTTGCGCTGCAGCAATGGTTGGGTTGGCCAACGCCAAAACGACGCAAGATGACCCTAATAACTTGTATTTTTTCAACTGACCCTCCCAAGCACGGCGACCTGAATTATACCATCAATAAATCTAAACCTGTTACCATCTTACGTGAAGGCTTATGGAGCAATTCATGGAGCAGCGTGATTTTTGCGCCACGCCTTAATATCCTCTTCCACCTGATCATGAGAATGAATGAAGAATAACAGCGCGGCAGCGATCAACAAAACATTAACAACAAAGAAGAACACCCACCCCATCTGCTCCGCAACCAGCCCAGCGACAGCACCCGCTGCTGCGTATCCCAAAAACCAAGTCGACTGTTGGATCGTGATGTCAGTACCAACCTGGTCTTCTGAGGTCCAACCAATCCTTGCGGCGTAAACCGCCATACGAATGGGCGCTGTACATAGCGTTGCCCATAGCAATATCAGGATCACCATCTGAGTGCTGACTGTCTCTTGCATCGCCAACCAGATGAAAGCCGGCGCGGCCAACGGCGCAACAAACATGAGAAATATAGCCGTGCGCTTGGGCCCAAACTTTGAAATAACAACCGATGCTATTGAAAGTGAAATAAGAGCCCCGATACTAGCGGCAACCCCCAAACTCACGCCTATCTGCGAAAGTGAAAGACCCTTACTATTTAAAAATGGGCCGATGACTGTGACAGGCATTTGAACGGTAAAAGAAATCGCAAATACAATCGCAACAATGCGGTAATTGACCTTTCGTTTGAAAAAGTCTCTTAACCCTGCACGACTGCTGGGCTTCGGCTCAATGACTGGCCGTTCCTTTCGCAGAATAGCTGGGATATTAAACGCAATAAACAGGATGCCAGCGAGAAAAAAGGCAGGCGTCCAACCAAATCGATCCGCCACAAATAATAGACCGGCAAAGCCGATTATTTGACCTGCCTCCTTCCCCATCCAAACAATACTAGAACCAAGACCACGCTGCTCAGCCTTAAGGTTTTCAACGACATAGGCATCAGCCGCAATCTCCTGCGTCGAATAAAATACTTGCTTTACGATCAAAAATCCAACAATCAGCGTAAGTGTATCAAGACCAGGCTTGATCAACGCAATTGAAAAATAGCTAAGAGCAACAAGAATTGTGAGAGGGGCAATCCAAGACTTTCTGCGCCCAAATTCAACAGACCCACGATTATCTACAAGGGGTGCCCATGTCCATTTCAACGCCGTCACAACAAATGGCAAAAAGAACAGACCGATCATCCCCAATGGCATGTCATACTGCTTTACGAAAAGCGTTGGCGCCATTGTTGATGTAAGAGCATTGGGTAGTTCGTGGGCGGCTTGTAGTGAGAAAATAACACCGAATGTTTTCCAGGACGCACTGTCCCTTGGAAAGTTAAGCTTGTTAAGGATTTTACCAATCAAAGAACGATCCTATCTTCAAGAAAGAGCCACGCAGCGCCGCTTTCAATTTGAATTCCGTGCGGGTTATTAGAGATTTACGCAAGCCACGTCACCAAAGGAACCCAACCATTGATTCCAACCATCATCCATGATCCGCCCACGAAGAAAAGACAAAGGCCTACGGCAATTTTAGAAAATCTGCTTGAGGGTTGTTGTTTGAATACAGTAATCATCGCCAATACACTAAAAATTGGGCCAACAATACTCATTGCGAAGGCGGACAATGACATCGGACTGATCCGACCATACTGAGCAGCAACATCAAGGTCACTAAGCATTCCAAATACAACGACCGTTGCAAAAAGAATAACAAGACTTCCGCCGGCGCCTGCTAAACAAAGCCATAGACGCCCGGTGTGAGCGTTACTCTGATTACTAATCGAATTCAAACTGAGTTTTAAGATAACGCCGATTGAAACCAAAGCCCCAAAAAACAGGCCTCCTACTAACAGGAAAAAACTCACATAAGCCTGAAAGAGTGAGATACGAACAAAAGCATCCTTCTTTACAAATACGCGCCCATCTATTCCTTTTATCGTTACGGGGTCCGTGTTGGGACCATCTATAAATGCCGCTGTCGGGGTTGGATTCCATTCTTCACGGAAAAGTCCTGTTCCCACGTGGATCATTTCATTCTTTGTTCCAAAAGGGAATACAGGATCAATCGTCAGTCGATTACCCTTAGCGGTTAGTTTAACCGTCTGAAATGAGCGCAAAAGCCAGGTCCTCAAAATCATGCTGTGTGTAACGGGGGCATACCAACCGTCATCAACAAAATCTTCAGCACCTTCCTCTGCAGGTAAAGGCGCGACCTCACCCTCATTCCGCGTCAAATACTGACTGATAAGGCGCATTAGACGATAACGCATGTTTTCATCGCCGCCATTTGTTACAATAGCAAAACCAGACCGAAGACCCGACTGATACCCCAACCAAGTCCGAAAACCGTCTGTTGCCCCCGTATGCCCATGAAAGGTAATGCCCTTTTCGGCAAAAAACGCAAAATTACCGAGCCCATAGCCTGTTTCAACAATCCCCGCACGGAAGGTTGCCGATGTTTTTGCTTTTTCCATTCGATCAAGCCAGTGCTCCGAAACCAGTCCCGTCTCACCACCTCGGTTCGCATAGAAAGCAACAAGCGCTCCTAAATCCTCAATAGAGACCAATAGCGATCCTGAGGGACGAATTGCCATCCTCCAGGGAACGATAGGTGTCGTGCCGTTTTGACGATAACTTTTGGCAAGTCGCATTTGAGTTGAATCGATCGACCTAAACGAAGCCGAAGACATGCCGATGGCAGAGAAAATTTCTTTCTCCATAAATTCATCAAAATCACATGAGCACGCATTTTCAAGCGCGACGGCGGCAAGCGTATGGCCAGGATTTGCATATGAATGAAAATAACCAGGGGGCCAGCGAACTTTTAATTTGCCAGCCATAAGCTGTGCATAGTCTTTTGGTTTGGTGTTTAATGAATTATATCCGTATTCAAAATAAGTAGACCCCTCAATTCCGGCAGTGTGTTCCAACAAATGTTCAAGTAGAATTGGATGCTGAGACGCCCACGGATTATCAATGCGCACTTCTGGAGCGACATCCGTAATCTTGTCTTTTAAATCCAATTTCCCTAACTCAACCAAACGCAACAGACCGAGAGAGGTAAGATTTTTTGACAAGGAGCCTGCCGCAAGGATTGTGTCGGTACGCATCGGGGTTTTGGCACCGAGGTCGGCAAAACCATAGCCTTTCTCAAGAATGTTCCGGCCGTCTTCCAAAACAGTAATTGCAACGCCAGGCGTTTTTGTTGTGCTAATTATATCCGCGATTTCCTCGTCAAGCGCCGTTAGAAGTGCAGTATCCGAAGCGGATGCCGGTAGCACCAAAAGCTTGAACAACAGCAAAAGCCCCACGGAAAGGAACACATTACGCCGAAGCCACAGGCCAAACCTCAAAATGCCTTCAATGCCGATCCATGAGGAGACAGTGGACCAGCGCTCGCGCAAGATGTCGCTATCGAAGACAAAACCCATTGCAGATGCCATCCTCAAAATAAAAGCTGGCTAAGAACCCATAGCGATCTTTTTATAAGCAACCAGACCCGCCACCAGGTAAAAATAGTGCAAAACCCTTAACTTTTCTAAATAGTGCGTCGCCGCATTTAGCAATGCACTTCGACCGTCACGCCGATCAATCTCGTTAAAACCGTAACTTCTTGCAGAATGCATAAGTTTTATCGACGACAGCTCACACCCAGATCAGATTTTTATTGCAGCGCAACCAACGTTAACGGGAAAATTTTACTCGAACAGTTTAAGTTCATCATAGCGTGTTTTAATGCCGTCCTTTTTAAATGTTTTCTATTTTAAATTGAGTCGATGAGCGATTTTAGAGCGCTTCGCCGATAAGTGTGATCGGCTATACGCAAGGCGCTTCAATCGATTTATCAAGAATGAAAAAAGCCGCCATCGCTGGCGGCTTTAATACAAGATATCCGATTTTGAAAAATACTCTGTATCTTAACTAGAGTAGTATTCGATCACGAGGTTTGGTTCCATCGTACACGGATACGGAACTTCTGCGAACTCTGGAATCCGGATATAGGTCGCCGTCATTTTCTTTGGGTCAACATCAATATATTCAGGGATATCGCGCTCAGGGCTCTGCAGCGCCTCAAGCACGAGAGCCATATTACGAGATTTTTCTTTGACCTCGACAACGTCACCTGGTTTGCAACGAAACGAAGGAATGTTCGTCCGAATACCATTCACTTTTACATGTCCGTGATTGACGAACTGTCGTGCCGCAAAAACCGTCGGAACAAACTTTGAACGGTACACAATCGCATCAAGACGACTTTCAAGAAGCCCTATCAAGTTTTCAGCGGTGTTTCCTTTCCGCCGAACAGCTTCGTCATACGTCTTGGAAAATTGTTTTTCCGAAATCGATCCGTAATAGCCCTTGAGCTTTTGTTTTGCCATAAGCTGCATGCCGAAATCTGACAATTTGCTTTTGCGGCGTTGCCCGTGCATCCCCGGACCATATTCGCGCTTGTTGAAGGGAGATTTTGGACGACCCCACACGTTTTCACCAACGCGACGGTCGAGTTTGTACTTAGCGCTTATGCGCTTTGACATGTTGACCTCTATATCTGGCGCGGTCCGACGCTGGAGCCAATCTCCCGCGTAATTTCAACGGCGGTACCCGCACCTCCCGTTCATTGCGCCGGGAATACGTATTGCACAGCAATCTGTCAACAGAAATAAAGCTCATGAATATTGAGTGTCAGCGCTCCTTGAGCATGGCGCATGAAATAGGTTAAAAGTGCGAAGGCTTAGGTTGTTTCGCTTACCTACTTTTCGTGGCTAACGACCACTTACGCTCACCCTCTTTGATCGGGGGATTCTCAGCCGCTTACCTGGTTAGGACCGTCATTCAGCACCGCCGCGTGACGTCCCGGCGAACTTCCAGGTTTGTGCTGATGTCGAGGGTCTACAATTCTTTTATTCCCGACCCTGCCATCGTCATACGCATCCGCGAAAGCGTGGTTGACGTCCCGATGCCCCGCTTCGTCAGCTCTTACCGCGATAACCACATCGCGCAGACGCGCGTCTGGCGACAATTTCCAATAGTCGATTGCAATTTGCGGTGCCGGAATATTTTCATGGCGACCGGCGTCAATCTCTTCGAGATACTGAGTGTAGCTTGTAACCGCCTCTTCCTCAAAATACCCCACAACTCGATGTGCCGTTCGCGGCGCGAATAAATAGAGGAAAAAATATGCATTGTAGAAAATCGCTTGCGTCAGCATTACGACGAGCCGCTCGAACCGGCTTGGCTGGGCAATCTTGATGAACGTCATGAGGTGCATGCGTTCGTTTTCCGCCTCATCGAGCAGCGTGCGAATCCATCCGTTATCATCCCTGATATGACGTATGGCACTCAAATGCTGTAAGAGCCCGCCGACCATTCCGGGTACAGCAGCAACTGTTTCTAAAACGACAGCGCGATGTCCGTATCTTTTGGCAAAAAACGTATCTGCCACAAATCTCAGCAGCTTCACAAAGCGAAAAGCGATATTATCGCTCAAACCGCGTGGCTTGTAGTGGCCATCTGTTTGGGTATGATAATCTAACGAGGGAGTGTCTATCGGATCGAACGCCATTGCAACACCTCACTATATAACCAGTACAGAAATAGTAAGCCTTAGCCAAATCGAAATGCGTCTTCCGGTCGCATCGACTTGATTATTTGTGGTAAATGGTTCGTTACAATATCTGCGCTTCGCCGCATAGATACGCGTCCGTATCAATATTTCAAAAATCTTTAAGACCCGATATGGATCGTATTTACATAGGATTTCTAAGACCTTACCGAAAAGGGCGTGAATTCGGTCTTCTTGTCGTATATGTCCACCCCTTCGGCACGCTTTAATCCGCCGATAATTCGATACGTTACGGGCGTCAGTAACGCTTCCCACGCAACCTTAAGTGCATAGTTGGTTACTAGAACGGTCAAAATCAATTTCCAGCTCCAAATGCCAGCAAACGCAAGGGGGTAAAAAATAACTGAATCGACAGCCTGCCCGGCAGCTGTTGAGCCAATCGTTCGTTGCCACAAAGCTTTTCCGTTTGACCAGACCTTCATCCGTGCCATGACAAAGGCATTCACAAATTCTCCGGCCCAAAGGGCAATAACCGATGCTAGCACAATTCTTGGGGCCTGACCGAAGTTCAGTTCAAAAGCACGCTGACGTGTTATGTCGCCCCCAACAAGGATATTCCAAGCGCTATCTGGAGGCATAGCGGTAATAAATGCAGCCATTGCCGCTGCAAACCCGGCAGCGAAGAAACCCGCCCAAATCACGCGTCTTGCCCGTGCATATCCATAGACTTCCGTCATCACGTCGCCTAAAACGTATGATAACGGAAAAAATAGGACGCCCGCTCCAAATGATAGACCGCCGATCGTTGCAACCTTCCCTGCACCAATGATATTTGAACAGACGATCAGGACACATGTCGCTGCCATCATAAAATCATAATATCGAAAAGAATGATCTCGCAAATCGGTTGCGTCTGTTTTTTGCGGAATTTCTGAATTATCGATGGACAAGAGCCACTTACCTTTAGCGTTTATCTGGGGTGAAAAACCGTGTTAGCGATGACCTACTGAGCGAGGGCCTTAATCACACCGCGCAGGGTTCGCACCTCCCCTTCGGTCAACTGGGCGCGCGCCAGGGCAACAGTTAGGTTTCGCAGCTTTGCAGGCTTTTTTTCTGGCGGATAGAAATACTGAGCTTCGTCGAGCTTTTCTGTCAGATGTTCTATCAATCGATCGAAATCAGCTTTCGAAGCGGGCGGTACTCTTTCAAGGTCACTCTCTGTCGGCTTTCGCCCCGCTGCCAGTGCCCACTCATAGCCACAGACTAAAACAGCTTGCGCTAGGTTGAGCGATGGAAAAGCTGGATTAACGGGGATTGAAATGATGCCATCCGTTTTCAGGAGGTCGGCATTTTCAAGACCTCGACGTTCGGCACCGAAAAGAATGCTGCAATTCTGACCATCCAATAGACGATCCTTGATCTGTTCTATGGCAGCTTTTGGCGAAAGCACAGGCAAAAGCAACTCACGTGGTCGCGCCGTTGTGGCTAGAACGTAATTTTGCTCAATTAGGGCATCATCCAGCATTGAATGAACTGATGCGCCGTCTAAAACAGCGCGCGCGCCGGACGCCATTGCGATGGCGCGCTCGTTTGGCCAACCGTCGCGCGGATCAACGATGCTCATATCAGATAGGCCAAAATTAAGCATCGCCCGCGCTGCCGCGCCAATATTTTCTCCTAATTGCGGCTGCACGAGAATTATCCTTGGCCCCTTCGGCAGGGCATCAATATTTCCGCGAGACCCGGGTGTTTTATCCTTTTCCATGACTTCGCTCATACGCCAATCAATAAATGGCTTGCAAGCAAACAAAAAACGCGTGTTATTGCAGCGGGGAAATATTACAAATCCGGCTTTAGACGCAAAAGCGATCGAAAAGAACTGCAATCGCTTTTGCACCTTTGAACTTGAATTGGTATAGCCGACACCATCACCAATTACTTACTGCGAGCGTACACTCATGCCGAAGATAAAGGTCGACAATCCGATTGTGGAGATGGACGGGGACGAAATGACCCGGATCATCTGGCAAATGATTAAAGACAAATTCATCCACCCCTATCTAGACATCGATCTCAAGTACTTTGATCTTGGAATCGAAGCGCGCGATCGTACCGACGATCAGATAACCATCGACGCAGCAAACGCGACCAAGGAGCATGGTGTTGCGGTCAAATGCGCCACCATCACGCCAGATGAAGCACGCGTTAAAGAATTCGACCTAAAAAAAATGTGGCGCTCCCCCAACGGCACGATCCGTAATATTCTGGGTGGCGTCGTTTTTCGCGAGCCCATTATTATCAGAAATGTGCCACGCCTGGTGCCGGGTTGGACGCAGCCAATAATCATCGGTCGACATGCCTTTGGCGACCAATATAGAGCAACCGACTTTCTCTTTCCAAACAAAGGAAAATTGACTCTCAAATGGACCGGCGACGATGGTGAAGTGATCGAAGAAGAAGTATTCGATGCCCCGTCATCGGGCATTTATATGGGAATGTATAATCTTGATGCATCAATTAGGGATTTTGCCAGAGCGTGCTTCAATTATGGGCTCCAGCGTCAATATCCGGTCTATCTTTCAACCAAAAACACAATCCTAAAAAAGTACGATGGTCGGTTCAAAGACTTATTTGCCGAAGTCTTTGAGACAGAGTTCAAAGACAAATTTGAGGCGTTTGGCGGCACCTATGAGCATCGCCTTATTGACGACATGGTCGCAGCCTGCATGAAATGGGCGGGCGGATATGTCTGGGCCTGCAAAAACTATGATGGTGATGTGCAATCGGACACGGTTGCTCAAGGCTTCGGCTCGCTTGGTCTCATGACATCGGTTTTGATGACACCTGACGGCAAAACGATTGAAGCCGAAGCAGCCCACGGCACGGTCACCCGTCATTATCGGCAGCACCAAAAGGGCGAAGATACATCAACGAATTCGATTGCCTCTATTTTTGCTTGGACGCGTGGCCTTACCTATCGCGGCAAAATTGATGGCAATGAGCCACTGGTTGATTTTGCTCAAAAGCTTGAGCAAACCATCATTAAAACCGTTGAAAGCGGCCAAATGACCAAAGACCTCGCGCTCCTTATCGGTGCCGAACAGAAATGGCTCACCACGAGCGGTTTCATCGAAAAAGTCGATGAGAACTTCCAAAAGGTTATGGACGCTTAACAGGTCAGATTTAACGAGTGCCCCATAGCCTCAGAACCCGGCGGCTCCATTTAAGAAGATGATGTTCTAGGGATGTGCTGCCGGTCTTCCGCGCGTTAAATGAGTTGGATGTCTTGCCAATGACGTTCATTTGGCCCTGGCAGCTGGCACTGACCACATGAGAGATGAGGGGCATGTGCGAAACAGCCTCTTGTCGAATTGGTCTGTGAATCAAAATGCAATTAACAGTGTTATCTTTATGGTCAGGAGTTTATCGGGACCATAGGTGCCGGTTTTATCGACGACCAAAGGATCAAATTTTCCATTGGATATTTGTTTAAAAAGTCCTCCTCGGGACAGGGGTTCGCAACGGAATTACGCGTCGCGTTTGTCAACTTCGTTAAAAGAACGACGACCGCACGAGAACTCCATACCGGTCGGTGGGGAAAAAATCTGGTGTTAGGACGTATCATTTAAAAAGGCTGGGTTTGACTGCATCGGACAGACGGATCCGATAAGGTGCAAATCTCGCGGCGAATTCGGTGGCAGTATCGATTGCTCATTCACGAGGCCGTAACGATCAACGCTCCACTATTTAACTATCAGCTAAAATTAGAAACGACGCTCTTTCTATTTTGAAGCGCCGGGCATTGGATGAAACACCAAACACCGCTATGGCTCGTGTGACGCTAGCTTAAATTTGATGAGAAGACGCGCCGGTGACATCATCAAACTCACTTAAATCAATTTTTGGCTTTGATGAATTTCGTCCGGGTCAGGAAGAAATTGTTGAAGCTGCACTCGCGGGAAAAGATGTTTTCGCCGTAATGCCGACGGGCGCAGGCAAAAGCCTCTGCTATCAGTTGCCAGCAATTATGCAACCTGGTCTGACGATAGTTGTCTCCCCCCTTATTGCGTTGATGGAAAATCAACTCCTGCAATTGAACACTCTGGGTATTGCCGCTGGTGCAATTCACTCCAACCGTCCAAGAACTGAAAATATCGATGATTGGAAGCGCGCGGTAAGCGGCGATCTAAATCTATTATATATGGCGCCCGAACGATTGATGACAGATCGGATGATAAATGCGCTTCGCAAACTAGAAATAGCACGGATCATAATCGACGAAGCCCATTGCGTTAGCCAGTGGGGACACGACTTTCGTCCGGACTATCTGGCTCTCGCAAAATTAAGAGATCATCTGCCGAAAACACCAGTGTCTGCCTTTACGGCAACCGCAAACGCCAAAACTCAAAATGAAATAAAGAAATGCCTTTTAAGGAAAGACCCTTTTATTCGCATACATAGCTTCGATCGTCCCAATATTGATATTACCGTGATAGACAAAACAACAAATGACCGCCAGATCATTGAATTGGTAACGGAACTGGGACGTGGCTCCGGCGTTGTTTACTGTCTTTCGCGAAAAGAGACAGAGACCGTTGCTTCACAGCTCAATGCATCAGGCATTAATGCAGCAGCTTACCATGCGGGCCTATCACCAGAGCAACGTACAGCAACGCTCAATGATTTCTTAAACGGATCTGATCTTGTCATTGTTGCAACAATTGCATTCGGTATGGGCATCGATAAGCCTGATATTCGATTTGTTATTCATCATGCGGTGCCTTCCTCACTGGAGGCCTACTATCAAGAGATTGGACGCGCTGGACGCGATGGCTTTCCATCACGCGCCATTATGCTCTATAGCTCAAGCGATATTGGTCGGCGACGTCGTATGGTTGAGATTGGTACAGGGAATAAATCACGGGCAGAACATGCACGGCTCGACGATGTGATTGCCTTTTGTGAGTCGTCCAGCTGTCGGCGTCAACACTTGCTGCAGCATTTTGGCGAGACCATAGAAGCTTGCGGAAATTGCGACATCTGTCGAAACCCACCAAAAACCTATGGGGTCGGCAATGAGGCAACACTTGCGCTTCGTGCTGTAAGGGAAACAGGGGAAATATACGGACCGTCTTATCTCGTTGAAGTATTGAGAGGTGCCGACACAGTAAATACCCGCAAAAGACAAGCATCAAAATTGGATATTTTTGGTCTCGGAAAATCGCAGACAGCAAACTTCTGGCGCGGACTGTTCCGTCAATTAGCGGCGTCCGGTTTTTTGAACGTTGACTATGACCATGGTGGCATCACTCTTTCCCATCAGGCTTGTTCGGAAACGGCGGTCAAGGCATTTCAGTTTCGTCTACCGAATACTGCGCCCTCACCCACAAAGAAGTCACGATCAACTGACGTGTCGGCGTTATCGAACAACGATAATACCCTTTTGGATGCTCTTAAAAAACGACGGCTTGAATTGGCCGTGAAAAAAAACGCTCCGGCTTTTGTTATTTTTAGC
Source organism: Pseudomonadota bacterium (assembly GCA_039025235.1). Taxonomy (GTDB): domain Bacteria; phylum Pseudomonadota; class Alphaproteobacteria; order Caulobacterales; family Parvularculaceae; genus MED-G105. Next base: position 147,195 of record JBCCOS010000006.1, on the reverse strand, counting down.
GATCGAACGCTTGTTGATATGACGTTGCAAAAGCCGCGAACGGAGGAAGAGTTTGGACAAGTTTTCGGCGTAGGTGCTGCTAAAAGGCAGGAGTTTGCAGCAACGTTTTTGTCAATCATCCAAGAATTCACAACCCAATCGCAATGATATCCTTTCTATTTCTATACTTTTGCCCTAATAACTTAGGTGTGGAGACTTTACCGCAGCGCAACTTCAAATGGAATCAGAGCGCCGCTGTTAGTCTTTGTTTTCGCGCGTTTGCGTCAATAACGAAAGAAGCGCCGAATTAAGCGCACTTCGGCTGCAAACGCGTTAGGCGCTGAACAATGGGTTTAATGCGATGCAGTATATTGACGTTGTGAAATATAGTCGGTCGATTGGTATCGCTGGCTTTTTATCCGTGTCTACAACAACGGCTTTTGCAGAAACCAAATCATTTGATTTTTCTGGTTTTGATGAGGTGTCTATCGCCGCTGGCATTGAGGCAGAAATTCTTCTTGCTGAAGAATATTCAGTGGTCGCTGAAACCACCGAAGAAGAAATGGAACGATTATTGGTTAGCGTAAAGGGAGAGACACTCGTCGTTAGTCGGAAGACACCAAGTATTACTTGGGGGCAACGCGATCGAGTCAATGTTTCTATCAGTCTACCGATGTTAGAAGGCGTTTCTGTTTCGTCAGGCGCGCAGGTGGTAGCCAACAAAATTGATGCGAGCGACTTTGGTATCAGTGTTTCGAGCGGAGGGTTTTTGAACGCAGACGGATCATGCGATGCGTTGGACCTCGACGTCTCAAGTGGCGGACGGATTGACGCTACAAAATTAGACTGCGCAGACGCTAGGGCCGATGCATCGTCCGGAGGCTCCGCTGAGCTTTCAGCAAGTGAAAGTGTTTCCGCGAAAGCATCTTCAGGCGGATCAATTGTTGTGAATGGTAAACCCGAAAAAATTCATAAGCGGGTTTCCTCGGGCGGAAATATTTCTATCCGGTAAAAAATGCAGGTCAGAGCGCTTCGCGGACAAGTGTGATTGGTTGATGGTTCCCTTCGATCAACCCGGCAATAGGTCGAACAATTGTTCGACCGACCAAACAAAGACTTGGAGCATCGTTCCCATTCCAATTTAATCGATGGCGCTCTTAAGCCGGTTAGCGATATGATTTGAAGCAGAACGACTCTAGATTCTCGTTGGAGCCTGTTGCGAAGCGCAAAACCGGTGATCCACTTTTGCTGCAACAGGCTCTAGTGTCAAAGCGCGGTATCGCGTATTTTCTGTTCTATTGATTTGATCGCATCAGCGGCCTGATGCCCATCTGGCCCACCCGCCTGCGCCATATCGGGGCGGCCGCCACCGCCTTTGCCACCGATCGCACCAGCACCAGCTCGCACGAGATCAACAGCCGATAAGCGCTCTTTCAAATCATCGGTTACACCGACCGTCAAAGCTGCTTTGCCGTCATTGACGCTTACAAATGCCGCGATCCCAGTGCCCAAAGTCGCCTTCGCTTGATCAACAAGACCGCGAAGATCCTTTGGTGCCACGCCTTCGACAACACGACCAATAAACTTTATCCCATCGATTTCCGACGAACCGTTGGCACCACTGCCAGGAGAATTTGAGCCAGGAGACTCAGCTGCACTCTTCTGCCCGGAAAGGGCGTTAGGCGCGCCGCCCCCCCCTGACATCCCTGAAAGCGCAAGCTGTTTTTTGGCATCTGACAGGGATTTCTCTAACTTCTTTCTTTCCGCAAGCAAGGCCTCGAGGCGTGCCGGTAGATCTTGCGGCGTGGTTTTAAGCATGCCAGCAGCGCCATCCAATATGGATTTTTGTTTCTCGAAAAAGAGCCGAGCCGTCTCGTTCGTGAATGCCTCAATTCGCCTTACCCCGGATGACACGGCGCTTTCAGAAACGATTTTTATCAAGGATATATCGCCAAGACGCTTCACATGGGTACCACCACATAGTTCGACAGAATAAGGGCCTATGTTTTCGTCCAAGCGTTCACCCATCGTTAGCACACGGACGTCATCACCATACTTTTCGCCAAAAAGCGCCACAGCCCCTAACGCAATAGCGTCATCATAGGGCATCACTTTTGTTTCAACTGAACCATTTTGGCGAAGCACTGCGTTGGCACGCCGCTCTATTTGTGCAATCTCTTCGGCACTGACGCCCTTTGAATGTGAAAAGTCAAAGCGCAATCGATCTGGCGCAACAAGAGAACCTTTCTGCGCCACATGCGGCCCTAATACGTCTTTCAATGCCTGATGCAAAAGATGTGTTGCGGAGTGATTAGAACGAATTAACGCGCGCCTTTCAGTATCAATCATAAGCCTAGCGACCGTACCGACACTGATTGTTCCTGACTCTATCTGTCCAATATGGCCATGCAAAGCACCGCTTCGTTTCTTTACATCGTGAATGCTAACTTTAAGGTCGTCCTCGCCTTCTATCCTTCCGGAATCACCAATCTGCCCGCCGGATTCAGCGTAAAATGGCGTCTGATTGAAAACAATTTCGACAGTGTCTCCGGCGCAGGCTTGCTCGACACGTGTCCCATCTTTTACGATGGCTTGGACAATTCCTTCGGTCGTATCATGAAGATATCCAAGAAATTCGCTCGCGCCGAACGCATCACGAATTTCAAACCAAATTCGTTCATCGGCGGCATCACCGGAGCCAGACCAAGCGGCGCGGGCAGCGGTCTTTTGAGCAGCCATCGCCTCAGCAAAGCCATCCGTATCAACATCAATTCCTTGTCGGCGTAGAGCATCTTGGGTCAAATCGAGAGGAAAGCCATAGGTGTCATAAAGTTTGAATGCGGCCCCCCCAGGCAGCGCTTCACCATCATTCAATTTTTCCGTTTCCACTTCAAGCAACTTCATACCACGATCAAGAAGGGTACGGAATTTCTCTTCTTCCCCGCGCAATGTCTCTGCAATCAACGCCGAAGCCCTTTGAAGCTCTGGAAAAGCTTGCCCCATCTCTGAAATAAGAGAGGCCGACAACGGCGCTAACAAAGGCTCTTTAGCACCGAGGCCATGGGCATATCGCATCGCGCGCCGCATAATTCGTCTTAGAACATATCCCCGCCCCTCGTTCGAAGGCGTGACACCGTCTGCGATTAAAAAACTCGATGACCGTAGGTGATCTGCAATCACACGATGCGCCGGGGCATCAGCACCTTGCGCTTTACGCCTGGTCATTGCCTCCGACTCCGCAATAATCGCGCGGAATAAATCGACATCATAGTTATCGTGAACGCCCTGAAGAACAGCCGCGATGCGTTCTAAGCCCATTCCTGTATCTATTGATGGTTTTGGAAGCGGTTTTTCCTCGCCACCTTTGAAACGCTCATACTGCATAAAGACAAGGTTCCAGATTTCGATAAATCGGTCGCCGTCTTCATCTGGTGAGCCGGGTGGGCCGCCAGGTATATTATCGCCATGATCATAAAAAATTTCCGAGCACGGACCACATGGGCCTACATCGCCCATCGACCAAAAGTTATCATTTGTCGGAATACGTATTATACGTCCATCCGGAAGGCCGGCAATCTTTTTCCAAAGTGCTACTGCCTCATCATCGGTATGATATACTGTGACCAGGAGCTTTTCTGGATCAAGGCCAAAAACATCCGTTACAAGTGACCAAGAGGCATCAATGGCCTCGTCTTTAAAATAGTCACCAAAAGAAAAATTCCCGAGCATTTCGAAAAATGTATGGTGTCGTGCCGTATATCCTACATTATCAAGGTCATTATGCTTGCCGCCTGCACGGACGCATTTTTGCGAAGACGCCGCGCGCGAATAGCCCCGCGTTTCAGCGCCGGTGAAAACATTCTTGAACGGAACCATTCCGGCATTGACGAACAACAAGGTCGGATCATTGTCAGGGACCAAAGGCGCCGATGGTACAACTTCGTGCCCCCGCGCCGCAAAAAACTCCAAAAACGTTTGTCGAATTTCTTTCAGTGCTGTCATTCAAATTACCCAACCACAAAAGCCGTCTATTCACTTCGATACGCAACGCTTTCCCAGACTTTTACATCTTAAGCCGGTGAATCGCATCGTTTTGAAATAAATCGATCGATTCAAGTTAATAAGAAGTGCCGAAAACTATTCAATCAAATATTAAAGCGCTTCCACGCGAAGTATGAACGTTTCGCTGCTATGAAAGGTGCGCTAACGCCTTACCAGCGGTTCAACTGTGACAGAAGAACATTAGACCAGCGTTTTCAGGCCACGTGTGCGGCGTTAGCCACTCGTTGAGTTATTGGCGCAAACACGCAAAAATAAACGGTTAAAGCGTCGCCTCTATTCAAACTCAAGTGGCGACGCTTCAGCATCGGGGATATTATTGTTGTAGATGCCGTTCGTCGCGATACAAGATTAATCCAACCAAGAACAAAAAGTGAGATCCATCTCAGAGCCTCATACGACGCCAAGTATAAGTTCAAAACACTTGATCAGGAAATCCACAAACCTCGAACTTCGACCCTGTTGCCTATAATTTAAATAAGCCAACCATATTTTTGTCGACTATATTCAGTGACCATTTTGACGGGAAATACGTAACGACGCTTTTTCTTACTGAATAGCCAATTGATATGGCGTAAAGCCTCCATAGCAAAGCTGACCCCTTTATCGAAGAAAACTGCTGCGCGTATCTAAAGCTGCGTTGGTCTCAAAACAGTGCTCTATCAACCTGTTGCTTCGTCAGCGTCATCCTCTTCATTTTCGCCGGTCAGCATTTCAGAAGCAACAAGCCCAGCATTAGCGCGAACCGCGTGATCGATTTCAGCGGCAATTTCTGGGTTATCCTTCAAAAATTGCTTAGCGTTCTCCCGACCCTGACCAATGCGATCGCTTCCGTAAGAAAACCAAGAGCCAGACTTTTCAATCACACCGGCACGCACGCCAAGATCAACAAGTTCGCCCACATAAGAAACGCCCTCGCCGTACATTATGTCGAATTCGACTTGTTTAAACGGCGGCGCGACCTTGTTCTTAACGACCTTCACGCGGGTCGCATTTCCCACGACCTCGTCACGGTTTTTAATTGCTCCAATACGACGGATATCGAGCCGAACCGAGGCATAGAACTTTAAAGCATTTCCGCCCGTCGTAGTTTCCGGAGAACCGAACATAACACCAATCTTCATGCGGATCTGATTTATAAAAATGACCAAACAGTTCGACTTAGAGATAGACCCCGTAAGTTTCCGTAACGCCTGGCTCATCAAACGGGCCTGTAAACCTGGCAGGCTATCCCCCATGTCCCCTTCCAATTCCGCGCGCGGCGTTAGCGCAGCAACAGAATCAATCACCAAAACGTCGACTGCTCCAGATCGAACCAATGTGTCAGCAATTTCAAGTGCCTGTTCACCGGTATCCGGCTGGGAGATAAGCAGTTCGTCAAGATCAACACCTAATTTCTGAGCATAAACCGGATCAAGCGCATGTTCAGCATCGACAAAAGCAGCTACCCCGCTCCCCTTCTGCGCTTCAGCAACACAATGGAGCGCAAGCGTTGTCTTCCCAGAACTTTCCGGACCATATATCTCTATGATCCGCCCCTTGGGTAACCCCCCGATACCAAGCGCGATATCTAACCCTAAGGAACCAGTAGAAATCGCTTCAATATCAACAACGTCTCTGTCACCAAGACGCATTAATGAACCTTTGCCAAATGCTTTGTCGATTTGTCCGATCGCTGCATCAAGAGCTTTTCTTTTATCCACGCCGCCAGTCTCCACTAATTTTAAGCTGGTCATCTTTTCCTCTTAATTTCGGTTGCACTAAACGGTCAGTGGCCGTCAATATTTAAAGCACGTTATGCTGTAAAAATGATATGTACCACTAATGTTCTAATTTTGCAAACCATATAGAGCGATGATTTTATTTAATTTATCACATTTGTTCTATTTTTGTATCCAAACGCACCCTAACGCAGCGGCACCATATTTCCTCTCCCCACGAAGATGACGTCGATTGCCCCCCACCGATGATTGATGAATTATATTTGATTTTTAAAACATCGTATTTGCAATACCACTTGAACAGCCCTTAATCAGAAGACTTCACCTCAACTTGGGAGATCTCAATGGCACGTTTTCTCGCCGCCGTCGTCGCTTTAATAGGACTTGTTCTTTTAATCGCCATCCTCGCTCCGATGGTCGTTCCGATTGATGCCTATAAGCCAGCACTTGAAACTCAAGCAAGCGAGGCCGCCGGGAGACCTATTCGGTTTGGAAATGATATTAAAATACGATTCTTGCCGACAACAGCATTCTCTATCTCTGATATTATGGTCGAGAACGCTGAAGGGTTTGACGGAGGGCCCCTTCTATCCGCGAAAAAAGCTGAGATCGGCGTAAAAGCCTTCCCGTTGTTAGCGCGCCGCGTTGAAATACAAAAGTTTGTTATCGAAGAACCAAAAATCAATCTGCAGCGGCGAGCGGACGGAATTGCGAACTGGGCGTCAACAACAAATAACGGCACACCATCAAACGATAACACCAACTCTTCTGATTCCCCAGCCTCCGAGGCTTCGGGCACCAATGGGGACATCGTATCAGATGTTCGATTAGGGGATGTTCGGATTGTCAATGGGTCTGCCCGCTACTCGGATGCCATCGCAGGATCAGAGTTTAACGTCGAACAGATCAATCTTGATTTGAAATTGGAACGGTTTTCAGAGCCGCTTGAAGCCAACGGAACAATGTTATTCCAGGGCGCCCCAACGCGCTTATCCTTAATCCTGACAACGATTGATGCCCTAAGAAAATCAGAACCTGCGGATTTAAAATTAGAGGCCGAACTCGACAATGCATCGCTTGGGGCCGATCTATCGGTCACCATGGCGGACGCTTTAAAGTACTCAGGGCCCATCTCATTTGATGCGCCAGACCTGAAGCGGCTTGCCGGTCTTATGGGAACGGAAATGCAGGACGCACCCGGTTTCGATTCTTTCAGCGCAAAAGGCAAAGTTGACGGCAACGAAACTACCATCCGCCTTCAACAAGCGGAAATTAAGTTTGATGCAATAGAAGCGGCAGGGGACTTAAATTTGGATTGGGCCGGAGAAAAACCCAAAGCGACAGGCGCTCTTTCGTCTCCGTCTTTGGATCTTCGCCCTTACTTGCCGGCGCCAGAGGAGAACCCAGAAGGTTTTCCGGCATGGTCTGAAGAAAAATTGGATCTCGCAAGCCTACGGAATATTGACGCTGACATTGACCTGAGTGCGAAGGAAATTCTTCTCAATGATATCTCCACTGACGAAGCCCGACTTAAACTAGTCATTCAGAATGGACGTCTCTCGGCGGATATTCCGCAATTACAGGTATATGGTGGAGGCGGATCCGGCCGCCTTGTTGTGAATGCTCGAAAGAACATTCCGTCTTTCGCGGGTTATTTTGATTTCCGGTCCGTCCAAGCGCAGCCTTTTTCAAGAGACTTTCTCAAACACGACAAGCTGCTAGGTCTTGGTGCAATGCGTTTTGAGTTTTCAGCGTCTGGCGTATCCCAAGCGGCAATAATGCGATCGCTCGATGGTAAAGGCGGCTTTGACTTAAGTGATGGGGCAATCAAGGGATTTAATATCGTTAAACTCGTCAACGCCGCGCGAACAGTTTACGAGGGTGGAGGAAATCCAGCAGCTCTTTCTTCTGCCATCAACGAAGCACGGCGCCCTGCGGAACAAACCGATTTCTCCAAGTTCTTATCGAACTTTACGATTAATAATGGCGCCGTCTCAGCCCCAACAATCTCAATGGAAGGTCCCTTTTTTGAAATGTCAGGCCGAGGAAATGTCAATCTTCCTGGTCAGGAAATCGCAATAAACCTTGCGCCCGTTGTCGCCACCAGCTTGGATCGCCAAAAGCAAAGATTCAGCGTCCCTGTTAAAGTTGGAGGGACATTCTCCAGTCCGACGGTTGCTGTCGATTATGAGAGCCTGTTGAGGGGAGAAATCGAAAACAGAGGACGAAAACTTCTGGATCGCGTTTTGGGTGACAACACGAACAACCAAGACGAAGGGATTGAAAATGCCTCAAGCACAAAAGAACAAGCAGGCGCAATCGTCAGGGGGCTTTTTGACCGAGCTGTCAAAAAAGAAAATGACGAAGGCAAGAATTAGTACGCCATTGATGAAAAACCCGAATTAAAAAGTCTTCACAGCTATGGCGCTAATGCGCGAAGCACCAGAATATATAAAGCATAGGTGGTGTTTTCGCGTATAAAAAGTTCAAGCAGTTTTATTGAGTTTTCTGTTAGCCCATTAATTTGCAACGGAATTTTCGTTCATCACCTAAATAATTTGGTGTTCTAACCGACAACGTCGGCGTGAACAATTTGGGATCGTACAAGAAAAAAATTGTGCGAATAGGTTGGAACCGATGGGTTTTAGAAGACGACGCTCTCGTAATTTTCGGGAATGGCGGCGCGGATGTCTATTCGTTGATGACCGCAATCTGCACCGGGCCTTACTTTACGTTTCTCTATCTTTAACAAAAGCGCCAAAAGACAATCACAAGTCATTCAAATCATTGCCATTTAGATTTTTAATATTACCCCTCCTGTTGGCAACTCGTCCGGTCGCTGCGATGCAGGACCCAGCCATTTCATCGTCCGTCAGTCAATTGCCAGAAGGGTTAACACTGTTGCAGGCTCTAGGTGATCCCTTCGTTATCGGCACGGGATGCGCAGGCGCGCTTTCTATTGCCGCAATTGCGTGGGGACTTCATGCGGTTAGCGCGCGAAACAAAGCAGCGCTTTCATGGACCAAGCGTTTAGCCGATATGGAAGCGCGATTGGAGAAATCTGAAGCCGTTCTCTCTGCCCATCGCGGGCTTATTTTGGTGTGGGACGAAAGTGAAACCGACGCTCGTAAAGGTTGGGGCAAACCACGCATTCTCGGTGGCCCGGCAGCACTCGCCTCCCTCATGTCGTTCGCCTCTGCCGTGCATAAAGAGCCGGGGTCTGCGGACAAAAATTCCAAAAGCGATGACGCATTAGAAGGCAACAATGGGAGCCCCTCAAATCCAGAAACACCGGTCGATCGCCTGCTCAATGCCCTAGGCAATTTGACACTTAAAGACGAAAACGCTGAGGCGACCCCAACAACCTTGAAGGAATGTGTTGCGGATTTGCGCATGCATGGTCTGGCTTTTTCCGGTGCCGTTGTAACATTCGAAGGCCGAACGATTGACGTAGAAGGTCGAATAGCCGGTGGCCAAGCTGCTCTATGGCTAACGGATCCAATTGCCGCAATGACCGAAGACGGCGGCATGGTGAATCGTGTGCGCCATGACGCTGCCGACCTCCATAGCGCATTCGTCCAACTAGAAACCGCACCCGTTCCGGCATGGCGCCGTGGCCCTGACCTTAAAATTGTTTGGGCAAACCCGTCTTATGTTGAGACTGTCGAAGCAACGACTGCAGCGTTAGTGTATAAGGATCAAATTGAATTAGATTCTGCCGCACGACGCCTTGCAACAAAAGCCGCTAAAGAAAAGAAACCGCAAACAGCCAGAATTGCGGTAAATGTGCGCGGCGACCGCCGGATTATGGAGATTACGGAAACTCCAGCACATGACGGTGCGGGTGCTGGTGTTTCTGGCTTTGCGATTGACGTTACTGAGCTTGAAAAAACCAAAAGTGACCTCGGTCGACATTTAGAATCGAATAAGAGAACGCTTGATCAAATTCCAACAGCGGTCGCTATCTTTGGGGTTAATCAAGAATTATCCTACTACAATTCGGCATTCCGATCCCTATGGGGCTTTGAGACAGCTGAATTAGATGCCCGTCCAAGTCACGGTGAAATACTGGATAAACTCCGCAATTCAGGCCGCCTACCAGAGCACCCAAACTATCGGCTATGGCGATCGGAACAACTTGCCCTCTACACTGATGAAGTACAGACCGCCGGCAACTCAAGAACGGGTGCAGCGCCAGACGACGTATGGGCCCTACCAAATGGACGAACGATGCGTGTCGCAAGGGCGCATCACCCGCTAGGCGGCGTTGTCTTAGTGTTTGAAGACATTACTGAGCGACTAAAATTTGAGACCCTGCACAACACACAAATCAAAGTACAAAGAGCAACATTGAATAATTTATCGGAGGGGGTCGCAACATTTGGGGCCGATGGGCGTTTAAAGCTGTACAATGATGCCTTCAAAGAACTTTGGAGCCTCGATAAGGCGCTTCTTGAAAATCACCCTCATATCGAGAAAATCTTAGGTACGATCGGTGCACGAATCACTGATGGTCGTGAGACCTTATCAATGGTAAGAAACCGGATAACGTCGATGCGCAGTGAAGATCGTACGTCTCTCAAAGAGGCATTCCTCTCGCTTGGCGACGGTCGCACTTTTGCATTCGGCACCGAACCACTCCCTGATGGGGCAACACTCATCCACTTTTTAGACGTCACTGATAGCCGGGAACGGGAAAAGGAACTGCAGGAAAGAAATGCATTCCTTGAGGAAATCGACCGGCAAAAATCGAAGTTTGTAGACCATGTTTCTTATCAATTACGCACGCCCTTAAATACGATCATTGGTTTTTCAGAGATGATCGATGGACAAATGTTTGGCGTCCTGAACGAGCGTCAGAAAGACTATGTATCGAGTGTACTAACGGCTGCTTACTCATTAAAGGATCTGATCGCGGATATCATGGATTTAGCAGCCATTGACGCTGGCAAGATGACGCTTGAACGCCAGTCTGTTGATATCAAGAACCTCCTTACCAATGCAGCAGCCTATGCGGCGCTCAAGGCCGAAGACACGCAGGTAGAATTGAAGGTTAATTGCCCGAGGGATATTGGTTCAATCTCGGCAGATGAGCGACGATTGAAGCAAGTTCTATTTAACCTTCTCTCCAATGCGTTCGCGTATACTGGCGCTGGTGGAACGGTCAACATTAATGCAGAGCGGGTTCAAGATTTGATGCGGATCACCGTAGAAGACTCTGGCAGAGGCGTATCGACAGAAGATCAGGCAAAGGCCTTTGATCCATTTGAATCTAGCGGCCCATCATCCGGCGCAGGTCTTGGCCTTGCCTTGGTGCAGCGCTTTATCAGCTTGCATGGGGGTTGGGTGCATATGGAGTCAATGCCAGGAAAGGGTACACGCGTTACGTGCTTCCTGCCTGCATCAATAGCCACGTCGACCACCCCCGAGAATGAGGCATTCAACAATGCCACTTCAAGTCCCGAAGCGCCACAGGATAGCGAAAAGAATAATACAGCCCTATCAATCCTAAAACCAAATGCTCGATCATTATCCACGGCGAAAATAGGCAACACGGACCCAGGCGAGAAAAACACCAAAGGCGATACGGTTCCCACCCGACTAAAACGCAAGGCAAGAGCCGCAGAGTAGCCCGCTCGAGCTGGAAATGCTTATCAGAAAAGACTTCGTAGTTTTGAATCTATGCGGCTTAAAAGCGTTTTCATGCCAAGTTTGTGCAGTTGGCCGCTTGTTTGGTACTGGCACAACCCCATGAGAACAAACATTTAAAACATCGTTCCAATTCTAGTTGACGTGACGAAGCTTTAGGAATTGATGTTACCCGAATTTACGCTAGAGTCTGGCTGTGTTGAAGCGTTGTTCGCGCTTGACGCTTTCAACTGACGTCAGGTCTTTTCGATGGTTTCAATTATTCTAGCGACAATATCTGTTTTAGCGCCAGAGACCCTTCCCGCTGTCACAGAACTCGTCAATCAACGGATCAATTCTCTCGGTCGTGCCGCTTATAGCGGTATCGATCCGGAGTTTACCGCATGTGTTTCAGGCATAAGCGCAGACGTCGAAACGGGTCGGCGATCAGCACGCCAATGGCTTAATGACGGCGGCGGTCCTCCCGCACAATACTGCCTCGCAATCGGTGACTTTGCCGCTGGGTTTCCAAAACTGGCAGCCGTGCGCTTTACCGAACTTGCAGAAATGCCAAATGCCGGAAGCGACGAGACAAAATCGCGCGTTTATGCATCCGCCGCTCTTTCCTTTCTTGATGCGAATAAAGCAAAGGAAGCACTTTTATCACTTAAAAGTGCATTAAACATCTCTCCAGACCTTAGCGACCTACATCTTGTCGCTGCAAAAGTTTATGCCGCAAACGAACAATGGGAAGCTGTTGTCAACGCGGTCGGTAAATCAATCGAAGCCGGTCTTATCAATACAGAAGGTTTTATTCTTCGCGCCACTGCACATCGGGCGCTAGGAAAAAATCGTCAGGCAGCCGAAGATATTGTCCAAGCCTTGAAGCGGGAACCAGAAAACCTTGATGCGCTTGTGATCCGAGGTGAACTAATTCAAGGGGGGATTGAGATACGCGCTCGATACGAACAAGTTGATACACCTAATTGACTGAGGGCTCACGGATTAATTTTGACAATGCTTCATCTGCATACATGCCATTTCTAATTTTTTGTACTTTAAATGGGCGAACGGGACCCTCTGAATACAGTGCCAACAGTCGATAGTCTTTCCGCACAAGAAGTAATACGACTGCTTGGCCTTAATCCCCATCCAGAAGGCGGACATTTTCTGGAGACTTTTCGCGATACAGCACCTGCGGGAACGACCCGTGGCGCGTCAACGGCGATATACTACCTGCTCGCCGCAGGCGAATATTCCCATTGGCACCGTATTGATGCTGCTGAGATTTGGCACCATTATGCCGGGGGGCCGATGGCGCTGACGATTTCAGATAACGGAATCGATGCGCAAGGTTTTCGGCTAGGAAAGAATATTTCAGCTGGCGAACGCCCGCAAGCTGTAGTCCCGGCAAACTCATGGCAAACGGCAGAATCACTCGGTCGTTGGTCACTTGTTGGATGTACCGTGGCCCCAGCTTTTGACTTTAAACACTTTGAAATGGCGGAGCCCAATTGGGCTCCGTCCCCGAAAAGTGGTCCAATTGCGCGAGGCAAGTCTTAAATCATTAGCTCTCGCGTCTTGCAATTCAGAAATATGAGTTCTTGGTGATCAATCAATAACTTGCAAAAGCGATACAAATCAGAGCAGGCATTTAGATGTAGTAAGTGTTTGTAAAGACTTTATCGGTTCCCATCACGTCTTTGTTCGTCGGTAATTTAGGAGTGCTTGTGTCCGTTTCTACTTCAAAAAATGACACTCAAGGTCAAGCTGAAGACCAAAAAAATATCCTAACGCACAATGAAAACAGCAAGTTTGCTGACAAATCGGTTACGGAATTACAAGATACACTTCAAAATCTCGCACCTCGAGCTTTTAGTAAGAAAAGAGGCACTTTTTCTCGCGCAGCTGAACTTCAGTTAATTGATGAGCTATCTCGCAATAGCGCATCTGGCGTAGGATTGCTGACTGGCCTTGTGGTTTTTGCCGCAGTAATGCTTAGCGCCTCCGACCCAGCGCGCACGGCGGTGTGGGTTATGTTGTTTGGCTTACCGCTTTTTGTCAGCGAAAGGCTTCGACGAGACTTTCGCAGTGGCGGTGCGAGCGCAGCACGCCCCTTCCGTTGGCGTTCAGATTATTGCGCCACACTTGCCGCCATAAGTACCAGCATTGGTAGTGGGATTATCCTTTTTTTACCCACCAGCGATGCCAACGTGAATGTGTTCATTAATCCAACAATAATGATGCTCGTTTGTGTCTGTTCGCTGTTCTTGGCCGGGATGAGTCATACATCACATCGGCTGGCGGCATTGGCTCTTCTCGGGCCTGGCTGCTTATTGTGCTCGGTTACAGCTTTGAAATTATTTGGACTGTCATTGGCCGGATTGGTGGTTCCGTTAGTGTCAACGCTTTTGACCGTCGTACTCGGAACCGTAGCAGACCGTCGAATCACAAAATCGCTCAATCAATTCCCCCCAACAACGCGTCGAATAAGCGAAGATGTCATTGCAACAACGGATGATGGTGCCGAGAGACCACATCTAAACGAGCTAAAATCTCACCTGGCTTAGCTTAGTTTGTGATTAGCAATGTCCTTACGAAAAACGCACCGGCATTTTACGTATTTTTAATAGCGCATACGAAGTTTTACAATCTCATCAATCATTTGGACTTTTTGCACTTGCTAATCGGCGAACAAGCGAGACTTCCGCGAAACTTGGAAAAAGACGTCGCCTTCCGAGTAAATAATCGAAGAGCATATCGCTCCCAAAGCATTTACAAGCCAAGTGTGTGCGGTTGGCGTTAAGGAAATGCGCACAAACAAAGACTTAAAGCGTCGTCCCAATTCCAATTGAAGTGTCGACGCTTTAGGGCGAAAATTCGTATTTTTGTAACCAGAAATAGCTTAACTGTTTAAATGAATTCCATGACCTCTAAATAGGACATCAACCTGCTTACTTGAAAAGAAAAATGTAATGCCAGAAGGTTTTAAAGCCGTCGAAGATGAAAAGATTTTACAAAGTGTAGTCGCCCTTGCAGCGAAACATGAAAAATCACCAAGAGCTGCAAAGAACAAGCTTCTTCCAGCATTTGAGAATTTGCTTCATCAGATTGTATTCTACGCAACAGGCGATGAAAAAAGTTGGGAAAATCCGGAATCCCTTCTTATTCGCGCAATCGACCTATGGAACGCTGGAGACAAACGCAAATCCGGTCAACCGATTGTCAAACTAGCGCTGAGCCAGCTCGAAACGGCACCACGCCCTCGCCTTGTTTTAGATATTGTGACCGATGATAAACCGTTTATCGTCGATTCGATCACTGCAGCGCTCAGCGACGCGGGCAAGCCCGTTTCATTCTTTTTGAATGCAGTCATTGATGTCTATAGGGATCAAGACGGTGTAAGGACGGCGAGCGAAGACGGTCATCCCATTCGCGAATCGATTATTCGCGCCGAAATGGATCCACCGGTTGATGACACGGAAATCGGTGATCTTCACACTGAGATTTCAAAAGTGCTCAATGATGTTGCACTTGCTGTTGCCGATTGGGAGCCAATGCGTGCGCGCCTTGCATCTTGCATTGCCCAACTCGAACGCGCCCGACCTAAGGGCGTTGAGCGCGAAGACCTTCGAGAGTCAATTGAATTCCTAAAGTGGCTATGGGACAACCGTTTTGCGTTCCTTGGTGTACGCCATTATGAATTTAAAGAAAGTGACGGCATTGCCTCATTTGAACGACAGCAAACAGAAGACCTAGGGATCGCAAAAGAGACCGATCGACTCATTTTAAGATCAACATATACCGAAGACGGACGCCCGTCAGAAGCCGTACTCGACTTTATGCAATCCGGGGAGCCACTACTCGTGGCAAAGGCCAATATCCGTTCGCTCGTTCATCGACGAGTGCATATGGATTACCTCGGCGTAAAGTCATACTCTGTCGATGGACGGCCAACGGGCGAAACGCGCTTTGTAGGGCTTTTTACTTCTGAAGCTTACAATCGTCCCGCTTCTGATATCCCGCTTCTCAGTGCCAAAGTGCGTCGCATCGCCGAATCGGCTGGTTTTGTTCCTGGTGGGCATAATGAGAAGGCCCTTCTTAATATACTGGAGACTTTTCCTCGCGATGAGATATTTCAAAGTGATACCGATTCACTGCGCGCTACCGCACTTGGCATATTACGTTTATACAAACGACCACGCGCGCAACTGTTCCTGCGCCGTGACCGATTTGATCGTTTTATCTCCGCTTTAGTCTTTATACCGCGTGATCGTTTCTCATCTTCTACAAGGGAACGCATTGGCGCTCTCCTTTGTGAAACATATAACGGGCGTATCTCAGCGTTTAGTCCTTATTTCGGCGATGCTGCGCTTGTTCGTGTGCATTATATTATCGGTCTTGACCCTGGCGCACCTGAAGGACGTCCCATCAGTGAGCTGACAAAACAAATTCGTGAAATCACGCGTAGCTGGGCGGATGACCTTCTAGAAGAAATGAGAGAGAGAAACGACTGCATAACACCGCGAGGGCTGTTCTCGCGTTATGAAAATGCGTTCGATGCAGGTTACCGAGAAAATAATGGTGCTCAGACGGCACTGGAGGATATCGCAATTATGGAAGGCATGGGCGATCAACGCCGTGCCCTTTCCGTCTATGGAAATACAACCGACACAACATCAACCATTGGCATCAAGCTTTATGGAAGAGCAGCCCCCTACCGCCTTTCTGATCTTATCCCCACTTTTGAAAATCTTGGTTTATATGTTCTCAGCGAAGCAGGCTATCGCGTCCGGCCAGCAGATGCCGCTCCTGATAAAACAGTTTGGATTAATGATTTCAAAACAGAGGAAAAATCGCGTCGCGAAATCAACGTTGCAGCAATCAAAAACAATTTCGAGGACGCTCTCGAAGCAATACTTGACGGACGCGCCGAGGATGATGGGTTCAACGCCCTCGTTCTTCTTGCAGGGTTATCATGGCGCGAGGCTGCCGTGCTCAGGGCCGGCGCACGCTATGCCCTTCAAACCAAATCGCCGGTTTCACAAGCTTACATTGAAGAGACATTGGCGAAGCACCCTGAGATCGCGCGCTCTTTAATTGCGGTCTTCCACACGCGCTTTAATCCCGCCGGTCCGTCACAGCCCGATGCTCGGGAAAAAGAGGCGGCAAGTGCCGTGGCAAAAGTGACTGATCTTTTGCAAGATGTTGCGAGCCTTGACGAAGATCGAATTATTCGACGCTATCTCAATCTATTTAATGCAATAACGCGCACGAACTATTTCCAGGTTACCGCCAAAGGCGAACCGAAGAGCCACATCTCGTTTAAAATTAGGTCGGGTGACTTAGATGAAATCCCCGACCCTAAGCCTTTTCGCGAGATCTTTGTTTCCGGTCCTCGCGTGGATGGAGTGCATTTGCGATTCGGTCCGGTTGCCCGCGGTGGACTGCGGTGGTCCGATCGGCGTGAGGACTTCCGAACCGAAGTCTTAGGCCTTGTGAAAGCACAGCGAGTCAAAAACGCGGTTATCGTGCCGTCTGGTTCAAAGGGTGGTTTCTATCCAAAACAACTTCCCACTAGTGGAAATAGAAATGAGGTTTATGAAGAAGGTCGCGCCGCTTATATCGAATTCATCCGTGGACTCCTCGATGTTACTGATAATATCGTTAATGATGAGACAGTAACACCAGACAAGATCGTCCGCTGGGATGAACTCGACCCCTATCTTGTGGTAGCGGCCGACAAAGGAACAGCTGCATTTTCCGATACGGCAAATAGCGTCTCAGAAGAATATAGCTTCTGGTTGGGTGATGCATTCGCCTCTGGTGGGTCTGCTGGTTATGATCACAAAGTCATGGGCATCACAGCGCGCGGTGGATGGGAGGCGGTTAAACGCCATTTCCGAGAAATTGGTAAAGACATTCAAAAACAAGCATTCACCGTTGCTGGCGTCGGCGACATGTCGGGGGACGTCTTTGGCAATGGCATGCTTCTATCCAAAAAGATAAAGCTTGTCGCCGCCTTTGACCATCGTGATATTTTTATTGATCCCACACCAAAAGACTCTGAAACATGGACTGAACGCAAGCGTCTTTTCGAAAAACCACGGTCCTCCTGGCAGGACTATGACACGACACTTATTTCGAAAGGTGGTGGCGTGTTTTCAAGAAGTTCAAAATCAATTCCTATATCAGCGCAAATGAAAAAGCTTCTGAACGTTGATGCAAAAACGCTAACACCGAACGAGTTAATTCAAGCAATCCTTAAAATGGACGTGGAATTATTTTGGCTCGGAGGCATTGGCACATACTTTAAGGACACGACAGAAGAAAACTGGCGGGTTGGCGATAGAAACAATGATACCATCCGTATAGACGCAAAAGACATGAAAATGTCTGTCATTGGCGAGGGGGCTAATCTTGGACTGACACAGAAAGCGCGGATTGCATTTGCGCGCATGGGGGGACGCGTAAATACTGACGCTATTGATAACTCAGCCGGTGTTGATTCATCTGATCACGAAGTCAATATCAAGATTCTGTTGTCAGCAGCGATCGAAAAAGGGGCGCTAAAAGAAGATGCACGGAATAGTCTCTTGGAAGAGATGACAGAAGACGTGGCTACCTATGTCCTTAAACACAATTACGAACAAACGCGGGCACTCACACAAATGCAGAGTAGTGCGCCGCGCGACCTCGATGCGCATGCTCGGATTATAGGCGCTCTTGAGACGGAAGGACGGCTTGATCGTGCGCTAGAGGACCTACCCGACGAAAAACGACTGAACGCGATGAAGGCGGCGAACCAAGGGCTAACACGTCCGGAACTGTCAGTTCTTCTCGCCTACGCAAAAATGCAATTGTTTGATGTCCTTGTTGATTCATCGACACCAGACGACCCTGCACTTGAAACAGAGCTGTTCGGTTACTTCCCAGAGCAACTTCATAAATTTACCGGTCCCCTTGTGAACCACCGATTGCGACGTGAAATCATCGCAACGCGTATGGCAAACAATATGGTGAATACTTGTGGTGCCACGTTTGCACAACGAGCGTCAGAAGCCACCGGTGCCGCACTACCGCATATCGCGCTTGCCTATGAGAGTGCACAACGAATACTAGACTTAGGTGAATTACGTGACGCAGTTGATGCATTGGACAACAAAGCATCGGCAAGTTTGCAAACTGATCTTTATGTTGCTTTGTCAAAAGTTATCACGGAACAAGTCTATCAAATACTTCGAAACGTGAAGGCGTTAGGGATACTCGAAAAGAATGGTATAAAGGGTTTAGTTGATCTTTACAAAGATGCTATTTCTGAATTGAAAGCATCAGCAACGTCTATTCTGACGCCGTCTTCATTGTCAAAAATCAGGCAAGTGACGGAAAGATGGCGCGAATTGGGTGCAACCGAACAGATCGCCACTAATGCAGCCTTGGCGCCAATATTAGAATATGGCTTCCCGATTGTAAATTTAACGCATCAAACGGGCTGGTCGACAATCGGAACGGCAGCGCTCTTTTTCGCCGTTGGCGATACACTCAGCATCGAAAGCGCACGAACTGATACCCGCCAAGAAGTATTTGAGCAGCATTATGACAGAATGGCGATGCGCCGCCTGACGGACGATCTTACAGCTCAACAAGCAGCGCTCACCAAGAACGCAGCCGCTTTCGCTGACCGTGAACCAGAAGGCGACCCCAATAAATGGTCAACGGATTTACTGGGACAGTGGATTGAAGCGAATGACTCACAGATTCTATGGTTCGAGGACTATGTAGCCAGTCTAGAACTTAGTAGTGGAATTTCGGTTGGCAAAATTACACTCTTTACACAGAAGCTTGCCGAGCTCGTTGAGCGCACCAAGGTTTGACGAAGGTTGAATTCTATCATATCGAACTCTAAAACCGTTCAGTAATTTCATTTGAAACGGATCGGCTTTCAAGCGCTTTGCTGATAAGTGTGATCGGTGGATGGTTCCCGTCCATTAACTCGGCAACAGGTCGAACAATTGTTCGACCGACCAAACAAACACTTAGAGCCGCGTTCCGATTCCATCGAAACGCGAACAGCTTTAGAGCGTCGACACTTCAATTGGAATCGGGACGACGCTTAAAGTCTTTGTTTTTACGCGTTTCCGCCAATACGCAAACGGGCTGCCAACCGCGCACACTTGGCCTGGAAACGATTTAGTGGCGGAAATGGCGCATGCCGGTGAAAACCATTGCCACGCCCGCTTTATCCGCAGCCGCAATAACATCTTCATCACGTATTGAACCGCCAGGCTGTATAACGGCGGTCGCCCCCGCCTCAATGGCTGCCTCTAAGCCGTCAGCAAATGGAAAAAATGCATCAGACGCGACAACTGAGCCTTCAGTGAGTGACGTATGTAAATTCGCTGCAGACGCCGCATCCTTTGCTTTTCGAGCAGCAATTCGGCTGGAATCCACGCGGCTCATCTGCCCGGCACCAATTCCGACCGTCGCCTCATCGCGGACATAAACAATCGCATTTGATTTGACATGCTTAGCAACCTGGAATGAAAATATCATATCTTTCCATTCTTGTTCTGTTGGCTGACGTTTTGTCACGACCTTTAAAGCATCTAGGTTAATGCGCCCACTATCACGAGATTGAAACAGAAACCCACCAGCAAGCGGTTTCATCACCATTCCTTCAGCCGCGGGATTCGGCAAATCGCCAGCAAGAAGAAGGCGGAGGTTTTTCTTACGCGACAGGACTGCAATGGCGTCGTCATCAGCATCAGGTGCGATAATAACTTCTGTAAAGACAGAAGATATTGCTTCCGCGGTTTCCCCATTCAAGAGTTGCGTCATCGCAATCACCCCGCCAAAAGCAGAAACGGGATCACATTGATAGGCCTTTTTGTAAGCCTCAAGCAAATTGTCGCCGAGAGCGACGCCACACGGATTGGCATGCTTAATAATGGCAACACCGGCACGATCACCCGCAATCTCCCCCGCCAACTCATACGCAGCGTCGGTATCATTGAGATTATTATATGAAAGCTCTTTACCCTGAATTTGACGAGCCGTCGCTACCCCGGGGCGCAGACCTGCATCTTGTTTCGCTCCCTGGCCATTCATCAAGTCTACGCTCGTATAAAACGCGGCTGATTGATGCGGATTTTCACCATAACGCAAGGTCGCCTGTCGTTTTCCGGCCAGCGAGACACGACGTGGTAACGGATCGCCAATATGTTGTGCAAACCAGTGGCTTATAGCAGAATCATAGGCAGACGTTCTTGCAAATGCGATGGCAGCCAGCTTCTTGCGCAAAGCAAGGTTCAAACCGCCGGCTGATATTGCTTCAAGGACTTCATCATAGTCTTCTGGATCTGTGACGATACCAACACTTTGATGGTTTTTTGCCGCAGCACGGATCATTGCAGGTCCGCCAATATCAATGTTCTCTATCGCTGTCGGTGCATCCGCACCACCTAATATTGTCTTTTCGAACGGGTACAAATTAACCACGACAAGATCAATCGATGGAATATTGTGCTCTTCCATTGCGGATATATGCGATGAGCGAGTACGGTCAGCAAGAATACCACCATGTATGTTGGGATGAAGTGTCTTTACGCGACCATCCATCATTTCGGGAGAACCTGTTACCTCAGCAACATCGCGAATTGATAAGCCCGCATCACGAAGCAATTGTGCTGTGCCGCCTGTCGAAATCAGCTCTACCCCGTTTTTAGCCAATCCCGTTGCAAATTCATCGACGCCTGATTTGTCTGATACCGAAATGAGCGCGCGACGAACCGGTATTATTTTCGGTGTCGTTTCAGTCATTGTTTCACCAATCTTTTTCTCAGCCAGATTTGTCATCAGGCTCGCTCATTTAATTCGTAAAATGGGTTTTCTCTTTAAAGAACGTGAACTATTTCTAACCCATTCCAGGTTTTACACTTCCTGGGTCAACTTTATTTAATTCACTATCACTTCCATCAGACATACTGTTGTTTGCAGGATTAAACTCAGGAACCAGGTGATGGACAGCTTCGTCTAACGCCTCTTCATCACCCATTTCAGCACTTTCGATAACTTGACTGAGCCTTGGCGTTAACAACGGTAAATCAATCATTGCTGGCGATGCCAATAGAACGCCGTCCGCTCCAGTATTTATCAATTTGTCCGTATCAAGAAATATTTCCTCGAATAGTTTTTCGCCTGGCCGCAACCCTGTAAACTCAATTTGAATATCCTGACCAGGCGTCAGCCCCTTCCACTCAATCATACGCTTTGCTAAGTCAGATATCTTTACCGGTTCACCCATGTCTAAAACAAATATTCGACC
This sequence comes from Pseudomonadota bacterium, assembly GCA_039025235.1. GTDB lineage: Bacteria > Pseudomonadota > Alphaproteobacteria > Caulobacterales > Parvularculaceae > MED-G105. The sequence continues at coordinate 125,484 of JBCCOS010000006.1, read as the reverse complement.
GTCATGAGCGACGATTGATGCATTTTTATTGTCCAAACTCGCAGACTGTAAAACCAATTGAACGGCTTCTCGCGTGGTCATGAAATATCGCTGAATATCCGGGTGTGTAACGGTTACGGGGCCGCCCTTTGCAATCTGCTTTGCAAACAAAGGCACAACAGAACCTGTTGAGCCAAGAACATTTCCAAATCGAACCGTAACAAAACGCGTGTCATTTTGTGCGACATCCAAAGCTTGTGCGTATAATTCCGCAATCCGTTTGGTTGCCCCCATAAAACTCGAAGGATTAACCGCCTTATCTGTTGATATGAAGACGACGGATTCTGCGCCGGCATCGACCGAAGCATCAAAAACGTTTTTAGCCCCCTTCACATTCGCAAGAGCCCCGGCCGCGCGATTTTCTTCCACGATAGGGACATGCTTAAAAGCTGCGGCATGAAGGATGACATCGGGTTTGACTCTGTCGAAAACCCTTTGCAAATGAGGTAACCGGCAAACATCCGTAAGGCATGTGTGAAGAATATCTCCATGCCCTGCCTGCTTCATTTCCATATCAATCTGGTACAGATTGAATTCGGCGTTATCCAGAATCGCGAGCAAGTCCGGTTCAAATGATGCCGCCTGGCGCGCGAGTTCCGAGCCAATTGTTCCCCCCGCGCCTGTGATCAAAACGCGCTTTCCTGCAAGAAGTCTTTGGGCAGCTCGCTGATCGACTCTGCGTAAGGGCCGAGGCATTAAACTGGCGATTTCGTCGTTGGTGAAGAGTGGAACACCTGGTGCCGTGCGCGGCGTTCCACGGATGGCGTTTAAAATCTGGGTAAACAAATTTCGAACTCCTCACACCACTACTTTACGAATACAAGCAACAGCAAGCTGAACAAACGGCTGCGCCATTTTGGTCTCACCGATTAAGCTCTACATCTTTTAGGATAAGTGAAAATACACAGCAAGCGAACTCTTGATCAACTCACGTGCCGATAAAGAAGCAGTCAATGCCTCGTGAAACACCATCATCCATCATCAATCCTCTGAAATCCCCATTTCACAAGGATATCCCCTGGAAAACTGTTTTCTAAACCGCTCCCCGACAACACAATTTGTTCTGAAGGAATCGGACCTTCACCAGCACCGGTATACACGCTTTTTTCAATAGAAATCTTTTTACAATTACTTCTAAAGCGCCAACCTTCTCGATTTGGCAAAGCGAGCAGGACAGACCGTCCGTCACGCGCTAAAGATGCTTTTACGCTAGGATGCAAATGAAATCTAAGGCGCCAGTAGGCACCAATAGGACCACAAACGCCAACCAGTTCATCCTGGCCACGCAGATCACTTCCCGATGCGTCTAGATAAAAATGACGCAAATGCCGAGCAAAGGTGATGTCGTTGTTCGGCCCCCGGTCTAATCCATTCAAGTCGACGGATGATGTCTTGTTCCAGTCATTTGTCACTTGTCGTGACCGCTTACGCCCAGTACCGTTTAAGGGGAGACCATTGTTCGTTATGGCGCGGCTAATTTCTAATAGCTGGCCACCGTCATTCTCGGCACGACGGTGCGCTGCTGAACCAAAAACCACATCAACAGGGCGCGCGTCTTTTTGGTCGTTTAAAAAGGAAAGCGTTGTGTGAGCATCGGGTAAACGGAGCAACCTCTCCCAATCGCCTGGAAGCGCCTCTCCCGGTCCACAATTTACTATTATGCGGCACTTTCCAGACGAAAAATAAAATGATCCTGTACCGGCGTATCGAACATCAGACAGTTGCGCCAAATCGGCTTCGCCGTTACCAGCACCAACATCAACCACGACAACAGATCGAGCCGCCTCCAGCCGCTGAAAGCCAGACCGCTTAGCAAAACCAGTGGGTTCCTCATAGCCACTCGACCGCTGCAACGCTGATACAAGTGCTTTTGCATCATCTTCAGTCGCGCCGTTAAACACAGCCAGTCGACCATCCCCTAACCGAAATAAATCGAGATGACTCCGAGCACGACCCAACATGTGGGTCAAAAACCCTGGTGGTTGTCGTTGTGTTGCCTGCAAAGCAACAAATACCATCTGTAAACGGACGACGATTTGTAATTGTTGTGATGGATTACGGCTCACATGACCGCCATCAATTCGAAGCTGTAGACGCAATTCGCGCCGCAAAAGTTCAAATCCCCGCTCTAAGGCTTCTTGGCACCCCGGAAGACAAATTGCCGTAAGACATAAAGATAGAGCAGAATTTAATCTGTTCTCAGGACATTCAATACGATGACAAGTGTTCGCCAAATGCCGTGTTTGACGCGCCATTGAAGTGAGCACCCTGCTCCGCCACGTTATATCCCCCGAGGGCGAAACAACATCACTATAACAACATAAAGCAAATAGTCGTTCCGCTGTTAAATCAGGCGCCCAGCTTTCGGATGACCATTTTTCATGCTCCGCAAACCAAGCTTTGGCAAGGGACAGCGCCTTTACTTGACCTTTTTCACCAACGCTTGCCAATGCACTCAACCAGACAAAACCATGAAGAAATTTTCGAAATTCCCCATATTTTGATGAACGCGAAACGGTTTGATGAAACTCTCTTTCGTAATCTGCTAGCCCCCCATCAAGATCGATACTATTCGCCAAGATTAATTGACCAAGCGTTTGATCAACAGCGAATGGGTATTCTGGTTTAAATACAAACCGATCTGGAGCAGGCCCTTTCAATTTTGACTGATAAAATGGGCTCTCCCCCCAGGCACGCTGAACGCGTTCTGCAATATCACTTGCCATGGAAATCTTCATCACTGCCTTTACAGCTGTTCGATCTCTCATTATCCGCTTTCGCCCTTCAATATGGCAATATTTTCTTTATACTGAGATTCTTCACCTCTGAACACAGCGCTTCCGGCGACGAGAACATCGGCTCCCGCCCCCACAACGCGCTGGACAGTTTTTTCATTAACACCACCGTCGACCTCAAGCATGATGTTGCGGCCTGACGTATCGATCATTGATCGAACAATTTCAATTTTCTTTAGCTGGCTTTCAATGAATTTCTGCCCGCCAAAACCTGGATTGACAGTCATGATCAAGACGAGATCAATGTCCCCAATGATCGGTTCGAGCACCGTCACTGGCGTGCCTGGATTTAACGCCACACCGGCTTTAACACCTGCAGCTTTTATGTTTTGCAAGGTTCGATGAAGATGCGGACCTGCCTCCGGATGGATCGTTAATATATCAACGCCCGCATCAACAAATGCTGATACAAAAGGGTCAACCGGTGCAATCATCAAATGTGCATCGAACGGTTTTTCGGTGCGACCGCGGATCGCCTTAACAACCAGCGGACCAAAAGTTAGGTTTGGAACAAAGTGGCCGTCCATAACATCGATATGGATGAAATCAGCACCGGCCTTATCAATCGCTTCAACTTCTGCACCAAGGCGTGAGAAGTCTGCAGACAGGATGGATGGAGCAATACGAATCTGTGCCATACTATTTGATATCGTGCGCCGGCACACGCGCGCAATGATTCTTATCGATACCGATATCTTATAAAAGCGAGATTTTTAAGCCTTGGCGGAAAGACTTGCGCAAAGAAAAACCCATCCGCTTAATGTGAACGGATGGGTTTTTTTGGTTTTACAAGCTAGTCAACAAGGCAGTCAAAAATCCGTGTTCTTGATACCATGCGCGCTCATTCGGGCCGAATTATGGCGCATTGATTACAAGTTGTTGATTTTATTGGTTAATATAAATTATCCACCTAATCCGCTACAGTTGCTGCTGTTTTTCGGCGAGGCATCCCAATGGATGCCAGGGAACGTCGCATTTTGGTCAAACTGCCTATGGAAAAAAAGGCAAATGCGGCACCGATGGCCATTCCGCTCAACCACTCAACGTCATAAAAGCCGGCGGCAAGCATGGTCACGAAAACCAGGCTTGCGAAAATGCCCACCCGGCGCATTGGCGATTTAACCTTGTTTGCAACGAACCGCGCCGTCTGCGATGTTGCCCTCACAGCCGTCTTAGCCCCATCAATAACGTGCGGTGCGACGACGTTTAATTGTCGCTTTATGAGTGAAAATCCGCCCAACCTAAGCAAAGCAAGGCCAATAGCCGCCATTGCGGCGGCAATACTGAACTTCCTGGCAAATTCGGCACGATCATACTCAGGTATCGCTGGCCAGACGATTTTCGCTTCGTCAGAAGATTGTGCGACAACCGTCGCGTGATTATCGAGCGCAGCAATCAGCTTTGGTTCTGCTTGAACAGCCGTTGATGACAAAACGACAAAAGAAACAGCAGCGAGAAATTGAGATTTCATAGATCTACTCTAATAAGCGGCCGGATTAAATTACATCCAAGTCTAATATGGCGACTGATGGTGATTACGGCAAGGCGTTCGAAGGTGTCTCTTAATCCTGACATACAACCAAGAGGCGAATTAGACCGCCGCCCCCTACTGGCCCTTTAGAGAACTTTGATGATCTCTTTGCTGTCATTATTGAGTATCCGGATCAATCTTCGTCGGCTCCTCGTCGGCAAGCCTTATTAAACGCGTTGTCCCATCAGTGGCAACTTTGGTAAGGTCTCCAAGCGCGTGCCAATTATAGGCAAAGAAAAAAATAATGCCTGCAGCAATTTGAGTAACACCGAATGCGATAGAAATAGGTCAGACCCAGCTCAACGGAGATGGATTTTCTGCTTTTGCCATTTCCAATCCTGCTATTATTAGAACGACGGTGTAAAAACAGTCCCGAGCCATGACCGATAATCGGACGGTTCTTTCACAACCGACCATGATCATGCGTGATAATCCCGAAATTTAAGCTACAAACACCGCTATCATTCACCCGGTATCATTAGGTATCATCAACTATCTCTCCCGAACTTTCAGAATTTAAGTGAGACAACACCAAATGGAAAAGCGACGCCTTGGTAATTCGGATATTCATGTTTCGGTCCTATGCCTCGGATCCATGATGTATGGAGAGCAAATGGACCATGATGGCGCATTTAGACAAATGGATGTCTGTTTCGATCGCGGTATAAATTTTATCGACACGGCGGAGACCTATACGATACCACCAAAACCGGAAACCCAAGGGGAGTCTGAGCGGATCGTTGGGCGCTGGATTAAAGAACGAGGGCTGAGAGATAAAATTATCTTGGCCACTAAGGTTGCCGGGCGTTCACCAATGCAGTGGCTTCGGCGGGGACGAAATACCGAGTTATCAAAGTCACAGATTCGCTTCGCCGTCGATCGTAGTCTTCAGAATCTGCAGACAGATTATATTGATCTTTATCAAACCCACTGGCCAGACAGATCCGTACAGAACTTTGGTTCAGATATTCAAGGATATAAACACTTTAAAGAGCCTGGCGTTCCTTTGGAAGAAACACTAAGCGTATTGGGCGACCTCGTTACCGCAGGAAAGATTAGGCAAGTCGGTGTTTCCAATGAAACACCATGGGGCGTTATGCGTTTGTTAAACGCGTCAGAAAAAACAGGGTTGCCGCGCATTCAATCGATTCAGAATGCCTTTAACCTTGTCAATCGGACATTTGAACAAGGTCTCGCCGAAATCGCTATCGAAGAGCGCGTGGGGTTGTTAGCCTACTCGCCGATTGGCCAGGGTGCGCTATCAGGTAAATACTTGAATGGGGCGATGCCTAAGAATTCGCGGGCTGAACGATTTGGCCGCTTCTCGCGATATCAAACGCCGTCAGCCGATAGAGCAATACAGAAGTATGTCGATATAGCTGAAAAGTATTCAGTGGATCCGTCTTCGTTGGCCATGCAGTTCGTCACGACACGCCCTTTTGTCACGAGCAATATTTTTGGGGCAAGCTCGATGGAACAGTTGAACGTCATTTTAAACTCAATCGACATCGATTGGACCGTGGAGCTCGAACGCGACGTCAGTGCCGTTCATGCTGAATTCAGAAACCCGTGCCCCTAAAACATCTTCGTTTCAATTAACAACAGAACGCTGCTTTCGATATGTTTTTGTATCAACTGGTTTTCTTGTTAGAGGGTGGCGCCACGCGCAAATAAGATAGCCTCTTAGTTTCTGCAAAATACTGCGCTTGAGAATCCAAAATAGCGCCAACAAAAAACAAGATAAGCGCACAGACAAGAAGTGTTGTAGCGACAATGAGTGTTGGAAACCGAGGAACGAGACCAGTATTGAGATACTCTATGACGACGGGCACGGCTAAAACCACACCGGCAAAAACAGAACTTGCCGCAAAAGCACCATAGACAAGACCTGGCCGGTGCAGCACCAAGAAGCGAAACATCCGTCTTAAAATTCTAGCACCATCGCTATATGTTCGAAGTTTGCTTTCACTGCCATCACCGCGTGCGGCGTATTTTGTTTCAACTTCAGCAGTTGGTAGCCGTAATAGTGCTGCGTGTGCTGACATTTCAAGTTCAATTTCAAACCCAGACGCGCCAAGTGGAAAGCTCTTCACGAAGCGGCGAGACATCACGCGATACCCGCTTAAAATATCAGAGAAGTCGGAGGTAAAAAGCCATCTGAACAAGAAACTGAACGCCTTGTTGCCGATAACATGCCCAGGCCGGTAGGCAGTATGATCACGGTGGGCGCGCACGCCCACGACAAGATCAAGCGGCCCGCTTTTTAAAAGATCGATCATTCTCGGCGCAGCGGCGGCGTCATAGGTTCCATCGCCATCTGCCATGACATAGATGTCAGCATCCACATCGGCAAACGCTCTCCTAACCGCATTACCTTTTCCACGATGTGGTTCGGAACGTACAATCGCACCAGCTTTTTTTGCTATAGCAGCCGTTTCATCGGTGGACGCATTATCATAGACGTAAATCATCGCGTCAGGTAAAGCGTCTTTAAAACTTGCAACGACGGAAGCAATCGCCTCGGCCTCGTTATAACACGGAATAACAACGGCGATCGATGCCATTTTTTACGCCTATTTCTAATTTGCAAAAGACGCGATCGTATCGCCCTTCAGCATAGTTTAGAAGGGCTTCAAAAATCGAAAAAAGTCTCCTGTACCGACCCGACGCCAGGACCTATTCTAATCTTGAAAATGCTTCCCTTAAAAGCGCCATCAATGATGCCGAATTAGATTTGATTGACCGCCCCGCTGACACATTGGATCGCCACCTCGCTGGCTTATAGGCCGGCGGCAATCATCGGATCAAATACATAATGGGACAAGCCAATTTCAAGCGCTCTTAACCCAATAAGGAGAATGACCGGCGAAATATCAATCCCGCCCAAGTCCGGAAGCGCTCTCCTGATGGGTCCGAGAACTGGTTCTGTCAGGGCGTAATAGGTTCGATAAATCGCGTCAACAAACTGATTGCGCCCATTGATAACATTGAAGCTGATCAACCAGCTCATAATAACGCCAACAATAATAACGAACGTGTAGAGCTGTATCAGGCTCATAACGACGAATTTAATCATAAGCATGGGGCTCAGTCTCCCAAGATTACGGTGAAGTGACTATTCTAGAGGTTCCCTTAAGACGCACTGCGCCGACGTGCAATACACTTGGCCCAAAACAGAGCAAAGAGCGGGTCACTCCTCTGAATTTTGTCGGAAGATTTTCCTATTCGGTTTAGATACGCTCAATGGACGTATATTAGGCTGAAGCAAACCAATGAAGAACTGAAACTTAAATTTTTGAATACAGCGCCGTCTGTGCAGATTAAAATGGTTCTGGAGATACGAGTAACACAATTGAGGCTAGAGCCTTTCGCGTTCCAAATTAATCGGAACGCGGCTCTAAGTGTTTGTTTGGTCGGACGAACAATTGTTCGACCTATTGCCGAGTTGATGGACGGGAACCATCAACTGAACACACTTATACGCGAAGCACTCTAGCCAATGACATCGAGCAATTGTGACAAGACGCTGTCGAAATAACTAACAAAGTCGTCGTCAGAGAGCCCCATCCTGACGATCACCAAATCCATGGATGGAATGATTATGACCACTTGGCTCCCCCATCCAAGAAAATAACCCGCGTCTTTCGGAAGGCTTTTGAAGCCTTGACGTCGATTGAGCCACAACTGGCCGCCATAACCGTCAAACGCCTTTGACGGTTTCATCAATACATCATCGCGCCATCCGCGCGGCAGAATCCGCTCACCCTCAATTTTACCATCGTTTAGTACAAGCAAACCAAGCTTCGCCCAGTCGCGTGGTGTTCCGTATACAAACCCCGTCATAATAGGGTTCCCATAAAGATCCGTTTCAAGGGTCATTGTATCAGCGCCTATTTTTTCGAAGACAGCTTCATCCGCAAACGAAATGACGTTTTGCGCTAAAAGGCTTTGTCGAACGAGCGCCAAAAGGCCGAGTGTATTGGTGTTTCGATAAGAGAAAAAACGACCCGGTCGATACTTAAGCGGTTGGTGCACGACCAGTTGTTCAATATTTTGCGGCCTAAAATAAACCGACTCATGGTCATGGAGGTCGGTATAATAGGTGTTGTCATTCGTACCAGGGTTATGGAACCTAAGACCACCCGCCATATTCAATAAATGTCTTGGTGTAATCGCAGAACGCGTGTCTGTTGCCCTTTGCCACTCGTTTATAGACGTTGGTTTGTCGATATCTAATCCCGTCTTTTTCGCATATGCACCAAATACTATTGCCGCGACACTCTTTCCCATCGACCATCCCAGCATCGGTGTCGCCTTATCAAATCCATCAGCATACCGCTCAGCGATAATCTCACCGCCTTTTAACACAAGAATTGCACGTGTTCTTTGAAGGGGCTTTCCTGGCGTTTCCGTGAAGGCCCGATCAAGTACCGCTTCAACGGAGGGGCGGTTGGCATCACGACTTTCGGCAAGAGCGCGTTTCGCAAAAGACTTCCGCTTTTCTCTCTCAATAGGCAGACGGGTTGCTTGCTCAGGCAATAAAGTACATCCATAGCCTTCTTGAAAAATTGCCGTCGCTCTAATTTCACTCGAAGGATTACTCGTTGATGGGGCGCGTAAGCGGACAGTTTTATTGGCTTGATCAATCTCAGTAGCTGTCGTCTCCCAATCAAAAAAATAGTGTTCTGACCAGTAAAGATCGTCCTCTATCACGCGCGACGGGTCACGGCCTGAAACAAAAACCCCAGAACACAAGAGCTTTGTCGAAAGACGAATCGAATTTTGATAGCGCTGTTCCTGTAGATCCGCGGCGTCAGGAAGGGCGAGAGACAAGGATCCCTTACGAGAGGCGGGTTGCGCCGAACTTGCAGACGTAAAACACCAAAGGGCAACAAATAATATTAGTACACGTTTCATTTGAGTTCCTTGTCATCACGTGACGGAAATGCAAGTCCAAGCAGTAGGATGACTGTGAAAACAATCCCAACGTAAAGTAACGTTTGACCGCCTTGCCCCTGAAGGACTTTAGATAGGCCGAACAAGGTAATGCCGTTCGCAAAAAAATTGAGAATAAGCCCCCATGCCCTCAGTTTTAAGGGCCCAATTTTTCTATCTAAAATCACAGTTAATTCCAAAGTCCAAAACGATTAAGCACCCACATTATAGCAACACCGTTGAGCAATGTTATCTGTACCAATATTCCAAGATTCCAAAAATAAGATCGTGAGCGGTTTGCCCCCAGAACCTCTTTGTCATTAAGGAGTAGGAATAACGACCAACTTACGATGTTGTTGGAAAGGGATAAAGCGGCAGCAATAAGAATAATCAGAAAAATAGGACTGGGGGCAAATGCTGCAAGTAGTCCAATCTGCGGTGCAAGTATCGATAGTTTCCATCGCCAACTTTTTACATCTGGGTCCCATCCCATCATTTCATGCACACCAACGGCGCAGGCAATGCTCATCCCAACGGTTGTTGTGATCGGGACAGCAAGAAAACCGATTTGAAAGGCAAACGCTGCGCCCTTCTCACCGAGCAACGGAACAAGGGCTGCCGATAATTGCGGCGCGCTTGTGGGAATATTTGTTGATCCGAATAACGTTGCCGCAAAAACAGACACAACGACAAAGTTGATCAGCAAAAAAGGCAACGCCAGGCCAGTAAACATGTCGACCTTTGCCAGCCCTTCATGCGTCGGCCCCCACCCTTTTGCGTGCCCTGCATAGTGAAAAAACATCCAGTCCATAACCCCAACAGCCGCTGCAGAAGACGCAATAAAGAGATCTATCCCATCCGCCCCACGCGGAAGCCAAGGAACAAAGAAGCCCCTTGCTGCCGCTGACCAGTCTACACCGACGACAAACAAGCAGGCTGTAAAACACACCAACATGATAAGGAGACTGATCTTCATGAATGTCTCAACAAAAATCACACCACGGGCGCCCCCACGACCATAATTCAGTGCGATCCAAGCCGTAATAAGACCATAGAGTGGCCAGTTCCATGCCTGCGGAAATGAGAAGCCAGCAGTTGACGCTACGCTTTCGATCAGATGTGTACCGAGCGCTACTTGCCCAAAATTGAAGGCCAGTGCCACGCAAACGATCCCGACAAATGCGGTCAGAATTCGCGCAACGAAAAACCCATGGCGTTTTGATTGAACCTCAATGATTCTTAATTGACCCTTTGTCGTGAAACGGGCCATCGCCGCCATCATAAAAAGACCTGAACCAATCGCGACCCAGGAAATCCAGAGTGTCTTGTACCCAAACTGGGCGCCCGACAGCATTGCAGCCGTTAGCGTTCCAGCACCAAGGGTGAGTGCGGCGCCAAAAAACCCGGGCCCGCCGAGCTGTAAAAAAGTCAATAAGCGCGTATGCAGAGGTTTGGTATTCAGTGACCGAAGAAGCGCTGCTTCACGGTCAAGCTGCTCCGCTGGTATCTGATCAGCAAGCGGATAAATACTTTTAAGTCCACTCTTCATTAATTGTTCAAACCGTCGTTGCCGTATAACAAAACGTCTCAATAGCAGAAGCCCAGCAGGTGAACCATATCCCTCTTGATAGCAAGAGCCTATTCAAGACTTGATAGGACGGGGGGTATCCAAATAGGACTAACACCGAGTTGATCGGACTTTAATATAGTGCCTTGATACAAGGCGGTGGTATACTGTGGTTTGGATGGTTTTTCTATTAAGCTGTCGCACTCGCGATATCGTTTGATCGAGGCTATACTTGCGATACCGGACTAACAACAAAAGAGGCCACCTATATGTCGTCACAAGCCACAATATTGGTCGAAGAATCCGCATCAAATACGAATATTGACGACCTTCAAAATTTGTTCCGACGGCAAAAAGCGGCCCATGCCTCCTGTCCCTTTCCAGAGAAAGCGACACGCTTACAGCACTTAGATACCTTGATCAGCGCGCTAAAAAGCAACGAGCAGGCTTTGATAGCGGCGATGAACGACGATTTTGGCAACAGATCCGAGATCGAATCTCTTTTTACAGATGTCACCAACGCGATTTCTGCAACGCGGCACGCGAAGCAGTGCCTCAGGCGATGGATGAAACCAACGCGCGTGGCAACACCAGCCCATCTTCTCCCTGCAAAAGCGATGATAAAGCCACAGCCTCTTGGTTGTGTGGGAATAATCTCGCCTTGGAATTTTCCAGTCATATTGGCAATCGAGCCAATAGCCGCTGCACTTGCCGCTGGAAACCGAGTTATTCTAAAGCCAAGCGAAATTACACCGAAAACAAGCACAGCTTTACAACAGATGTTGTCCGACGCATTTGACGATAAGGTTGTAGGCGTCGTTACGGGCGGCGCAGATGTTGGGACAGTGTTCTCGTCAATTCCATTTGATCATCTCTTTTTTACAGGTTCAACGGCGATTGGCAGGAAAGTCGCCGTCGCAGCGGCACAAAACCTTACACCCGTTACATTAGAACTTGGTGGAAAAAGCCCTGTTATAATCGATGAAACGGCTGACATAAAATCCGCAGCGAGGTCAATTGCGTTTGGCAAAATGCTCAATGCTGGGCAGGCCTGTATCTCACCTGATTATGTTCTGGCACCTGCACCAAGAGTACAGGAACTTGGTGAAGCAATTGCAGCAGCCGCGCGTGCGCTCTTTCCATCGATTGATCAGACAAATGACTATACTTCGATCGTATCGGACGAACACTTTGACCGTCTGACGAATTTAGTTGCCCAAGCACGTGATGCGAAGGTCCCGATTATCGAGGTTGGAGAGCCAGCAGCACTCGGTAAGCTGCGAAAACTTCCGCTTACCCTTGTTTTAGATCCGCCCAAAACCCTGGGGATCATGCAAGAGGAAATATTTGGACCAATCCTGCCGATAATCGGTGTACAGTCGTTAGACGAGGCAATAAAATATATTGATGCTGGGGAGAGACCCCTTGCACTGTATTGGTTTGGTGATGACCAGTCAAAACGTGATCGTGTTCTCGATCAAACCATCTCAGGGGGCGTTGCAATTAATGATACGATGATACACTTTGCCCACCCAGGCTTGCCATTTGGCGGTATTGGGGCAAGTGGCATCGGCCGTTACCACGGATATGCTGGTTTCGAGACCTTCAGCCATATGAAACCAATACTGATGCAAAGCCGTTTTGCCCAAACATCTCTTCTTCAACCACCGTACACAGATCGAACGAAAACAATTATTCGACTTTTGCAAAGGTTTATCTAGAGCCTGTTGCAGCAAAAGTGGATCACCGGTTTTGCGGTTCGCAACAGGCTCCACCGAGACTCTAGAGCCGTTTTCTGAATCAGCTTGAATGCAAACGGCTCTAGGTGCAAAGAAGCCAGATATAGTCGCGTTCAGATATTAAGGGGTCGGTGCATGGATAAAGTAGAGGCGTTTGACGCGTTCGATTATGTAGTTATTAGTGGCGGATCTGCGGGGTGCACTCTGACCGGGCGGTTAAACGAAAACCCCAATACCACAGTATGCTTATTAGAGGCCGGGCCACCATCAGGGTTCAAGAAAACTACTTAAACTAAAGGTCGAATTTATGACAAAGTCTGTATTGGAAGCTGTGAAAGGTCGAATTTCAACGCGGGATTTTATTTCAAAACCTGTAGCCCTTGATGATGTAAAGGCGCTTATCAAGGATGCAACCTGGTCTCCGTCGGGCGGAAATTTGCAGCCGTGGCGGATATATGTCGTTTCTGGCGCCGCACGCGATCGCCTTGTTGATACGGTAAAACAAGCCATTTCAGACAATCCGTTAGCAGATGAAAGTGAATTAAAAATCTATCCAAAAGGCTTATGGGAACCGTTTCGGGACCGACGGTTTCGAGTGGGCGAAGCCATGTATGAGAAACTTGGTATACCGAGGGAAGATAAAATGGCACGCCTTCAATGGCTTGTGAGTAATTACTCTTTTTTCGGCGCGCCCGTCGGTCTTTTTTTCGCTCTTGATAAACGTTTCGATAAGGGGCAATGGGCACATCTTGGTATGCTCATGCAAACGATTGCACTACTCGCGCACGAGCGCGGTTTTGCAACCTGTATGCAAGAGGCGTGGGCGGGACGGGCAAAGACCGTATCAACTTTCCTCAGCATTCCAGAAACCGAGCAACTGTATTGTGGTATGGCATTAGGATATGCCAACCCTGAAGCCCCCGTGAACACCCTCCGATCCGAGCGCGCGCCGATTGAAGAAGTCACAACGTTTTTTGAGGAATAGGCGAAAGCCGGTCCGCTTCGAATGAAATCGCTGAACGGCTTTCAAGCATTTCCAAGCCAAATGTGTGCGGTTGGCGTTAAGGAAATGCGTAAAATCAATAGCTTAAAGCGCCCTTTAAATGTGAATCTACATGATTCCAATTGAAACGGAGGCGCTTTAAGTCTTTGTCTTTGAGCGTTTGCGCCGATAATCAAACTGGGGGCCACCGCGTGCATTCGGCCTGGAAATGCTTGAAAGCCGCTCAGTGATACTATTTGAAACGAACCGGCTTTAAGCGCGAACCATTGCAATACGATCCAAGACCAACGCTTCGTCACCCGCCGCAACATACAAGCGATATCCGTCCTGCAGAACAGGCGATTGCGACTCGATCGTCCAGATATGCGCTGTTGCCCCATCCTTTTGAGAAGAGGTTTCGTCAGCCGGTTTGCCAGCCCTGTCGTCGATCCAAGCCTTTCCCTGCGATTCCTCAAGATCCATCAACCAGACGCGACGCTGAATGAAAGAATAATGACCCATCCGCCCCTCATCGGTTGTTGCCTCAGTGCGGGCTAAGATAAGAAATGGTGCGTTATCGAACGCCGTTCGCCAAACGAAACACTGTTCGGGTGTGAGGTCTGGGCGCGGTAGCAACCCTTCGAGCCCTTTATGGTCATCCAATAGCGGAAAACCAAACGATTCGATCTCTTGACCCAGCTCGGCAAATCGATGACCTGGGTCAGCAAAAAACGTATTTAGTACCGATGATAGCTCTGGTGTTGTCATGGTACAGTCAATAGACGGACGTTTGTCTACAAAACATCATTTTTGTCACTATTGGGCTCGCTAATATTACGAGACGGCCTTAACAATTTTGTCGGCGGCATCTTCAAGATCATCTGCTGGTGTAATCGCTAATCCGCTTTCTGACAGGATCTTTTTGCCGGCCTCAACATTTGTTCCCTCGAGCCGAACAACCAGCGGAACCTCAAGACCAACCTCTTTAACGGCAGCAATCACCCCCTCTGCGATGATATCACACCGCATGATACCGCCGAAAATATTGACCAAAATACCTTTCACGCCAGGATCAGAGGTGATGATCTTGAAAGCCTCGGTGACTTTTTCCTTGGAGGCGCCCCCGCCTACGTCGAGAAAGTTTGCAGGCTCGGAACCGTAGTGTTTAATGATGTCCATTGTCGACATGGCAAGGCCAGCGCCGTTCACCATGCACCCGATATCGCCATCAAGTTTGATGTATGAGAGATCGAACTCTGATGCTTTCAATTCAAGCGGGTCCTCTTCGGTAATATCACGCAGATCCATGATATCCGAGTGACGGAACATAGCATTACCATCAAAGCCAACTTTGGCGTCAAGCACCCTCAGATCACCGTTTGTCATAACGATGAGCGGGTTAATCTCAAGCATGTCCATGTCTTTTTCGGTAAAGGCCTTGTACAAAGTTGCGCATAACTTGGCACATTGCTTTGACGCGGGACCGTTGAGTTCAAGTGCTTGCGCAACCGCTCGGCCATGATGCGGCATCAGCCCGGTCGCAGGGTCGACATGAATAGTATGGATCTTGTCTGGCGTTTCTTCCGCCACTTCTTCGATGTTCATACCGCCTTCCGTGGACGCGATGAAGGCAATCTGTCCAACCGAGCGATCAATCAACATAGAGAGATATAATTCGGTCTCAATATCAGCGCCATCTTCGATGTAAATTCTATTCACCTGCTTGCCGGCGGGCCCAGTTTGTTTCGTAATAAGTGTTGCGCCCATCATCTGCTTGGTGAATAGAGCCGCTTCTGATGGGGATTTAGCCAGCCGGACCCCGCCTTTTTCACCCGCGGTTTTCTCTTTAAACGTCCCCTTACCACGACCACCAGCATGAATTTGTGCTTTGACCACATAAAGTGGCCCTGGCAATTCCTTTGCCTTCGCCTCTGCTTCATCGGCATTTAAGACGATCCGACCGTCTGCTACCGGCGCTCCAAAAGATTTCAAAAGCTCTTTGGCTTGGTATTCGTGAATATTCATTTCTCGATTCCTTAACCGGACCTGTCCGTCTGTTATTCTTTGTTATTCGTTACAGTGGAGCGACCAACCAAGCAACTGCGTCATCACAAGGATTCAGGAAACAATTGGATTTTGCCGCTTTCAAGGACTGGGCGTTATGGGTCCTAAGGCTTATGTATGGCATGTCTAGGACAATGAGGTAATCGACATGAGTAATTCGCCAAATGAAAAAGACACGCTGCCGATCGACGCCTCCCCAAGCAATGTCGCCCAGCGTAATGCAGCCCAAAGCAGTGCAGAACTGGGCAATACCGACGGCGCACGGCCGTCGGCTCTACAATATCTCGACAAAGCCGTGGGACAATTACGTGCTCTCGGGATCGCTTCGAGGGATAACGAACCCGCCCCCATTGTCGCCCTTTTGAAACAAATCGCAGATCTTGATGAGGACCGAGTAACGGCGATTGCCCGCACACTCGACCAGGCCTCTCACTTCAATGAGGTTGTCCGCGAGCAAGTTGCAGGCATGACCATTGGCGAACGATATGAAGGAATCACCACTGCATTTAACTCAATACGTGATGATGCGAAATCATTGGTCGATCAGTATGCCGATGGCAAGGTGAATACCATTGAGCGTATCCAGAATGTCTGGATGAAAATGACACGCGGCGACATCGCATCCCGCTTCAGTAAGATCAAAGATCTTTATTTGGAAGTCGCTGCTGATACGCGCGACCAGGTTGAAAGAGAACTTAGAATACTTGAGGCTTACGGAGATTATCGAGGGGCGTTGAAGCAATCCGAAGTCATGGCACTGGAAGTCTTAAAGACGGCTGCCGCAAAGCTCGATGCATCAAAAAATATGGTGAGCGCTGCCGTCGACAGAGTAACCGCATATGCTGGTGAAGACGCCGCAGAGCGGGCAACACTTGAACTAGACCGCGACGAAGCGTTGCGCGCGTTGCAAAGAGAGGAAAAAAGATACCAGATCGCGAAAGACCTGTCGGACAATATCACGATTGGTTACAACACCTCAGACGTCATTATGGCAAGGCTCGTGCAAACGACAAACGCAAAAGAACGTGTCTACGCGCAAGCTGTTTCATTCTTCGGTACAAACGAAACTGTCCTCACTGCTTTGACGGCCACATTCACTGGTATGCATGGCCTACATGAATCAACACAAACCCTTGAAGCGATGACAAAAGGCGTCAATGAAAGTCTTGAGGCGCTCGCGGATATTGGCGGCAAAGTGCAAGAAGCGGCTTTAAAAGCCGGGTATGGTCCAACTGTGTCTGCTGCAGCTGTTAAAACCTTAGTGGATTCCGTTGTGAATTATCAAGCGCGCAGCCAGGAAATAATCGCTGAAATGCGTAAGCTTTCCACAGAGAACTCCGATGAAATCCGTGGGGCTGTAGAAGACGGCAAAAGGCGGCTTGCTCGGCTGATAGAGTCTGGTGCGGCTAACGCACTGGTCGCAGAGCGATAGAAATACAACTCTTGTTCAACTAGGCAGAAATGAGCACAACCAGAGCTTCAAACGAACAGACAACGGTCAACAATGGTACGGCCACAAATAATAAAGCCGCCTTCGACGACGTTATGTTGGCGATGGATATTGTTGATACGTTACGCCATCGCGCTGCCCTCGTTGCGCAGGAGCTCGATGGGGATGCGCGCCAAACCGTCCTCATTGACCGACTAAAGGACATATATAAAGGCCAGGGCATCGATGTGCCCGAGCGCATCCTCCTAGACGGTGTTAAAGCATTAAATGAAAATCGATTTGTATACGAACCCCAAAAAGGCGGCCTACAGTTCGCGCTAGCCCGGGCCTATGTAGCGCGAGATCGTTGGTTGAAACCGGTTGGAATGCTTATTGGGATCGCGCTTCTCACCACGACTATTTTCCAAATCGGCATTGCGATGCCACGCGCTAAAGCCGAACGCGCGCAAGAGATAGAGATAACCGCGATACTTCCCCAACAGCTAGAGGACGCCTATGCAGCTGCAATAATGTCAGCAGAAACGAATTATGCAAAACAACGCGTCCAGGCTGCCTACCGTGCCGGTAATATAGCTTTGACCGAAAAAGAAATCAGCAACACCAAAGCAGCGATCGCGGAGCTTATCACTTTCAAACGCGATCTTGATACGGAGCTAACTATTCGCATTATATCTGAACCCGGAGAGATGTCCGGCGTTTTTCGAGTGCCGAATGAATCTCCCAATGCCCGGAATTACTACCTTATTGTTGAATCCGTCGATGCAAGCGGAAAACGGCATGCAATAGAAATGGAAAGTGAAGAAGACCGTACGCGGCGACGTACCGACAGATGGGGCGTTAGAACGCCCAAAAGCACATTCGACAGGGTCGCTGCGGACAAAGACGACGATCAAATCATTCAAAACGACCAAGTTGGCAAGAAACGAAAAGGAGCGCTTCTTCCTTCTTATAATTTCGACGGCGCTGGCGGAACCATTTTGGATTGGTAGACTGGTATAGAAATCGATGACACCCGGATATCAAATCCTTCGCGACTTGGATGCCGCAATCGTAAAGTTACGAGCAGATTTCCAAGCGACCTCGCTATCCGCAAACGGCGATTCAACCGCTGTAACAGCGCTAGAAGCGCGCGAGCTTGACGCATTTATGCAGTTTGCATCAATACGGTTAGACCTTTTGACGTCGGATGAAGCGCCCCATTCAATTACCACAGAAAAGAGTTTGCAAGAGATCGAAAAGAACGCCCTCGATATCTTGAACACACACGCAGGATACGTTGCGGATAAACGCGAGGCTCTAGGAGCCGCTGAAACGTCACTCAAAACACTTGAGAAACAGCGCGCCGATGAAGCCGAAAATCTCAATAGCCTTATTGAAAGGCACGAGGAAGCCGCCAGCGCGACACGTCAGCGTTTGGGGCGAGACAAAATCTATCAGAGCAAACAGAACGCCCTCAAAGATGCAGAGGACGTTGCGGAACGGGCATTAAAGAAATGGGAAACGGCACGCATAGACCGAATGGAAAAAGGGGCGGCCTATGAAGCCGATCCGTTATTCAACTATCTTGTAACGCGTGGGTATGGAACAAGTGCGTACGCCGCCTTTCCAGTCTTCCGTATTTTAGATGACTGGGTTTCTGGACTGATAAAATTTCACCGGCACAAGCCAAACTATGACCGCTTGCTAGAAATACCGCAAAGACTAGAAGAACACTGCAATCGGCTGGAGAGGCTCGTCGAAGGCGCGGCATCGGCGCTGGCAACCATTGAACAAAATGCCCTCAACGCCGACGGCGTCAATGCCTTACGCGACGAGGCCACTCAGGCTCGAAATGCCATTGACGCGATTGATAAAGAGATTACCTCGTGTGAACAGGAGTTCGATGCAATCGCAGAGTCGTTAGAGAACGCGGTGTCCGGTAAAGAGGGCCCCCTTCATGACGCGCACAAACTCTTAGCATCGGCGCTCAAAAACCTAACGATCCCAAAACTTCATGAGATCGCAACACAAACAGAAACACCCGAGGACGATGCCGTTGTCGAAGAGCTCATCGATATAAAGCGGGAGCGTTTTGAACTCGAAGAGGATCAAAAATCAGCAATAAGACAATTAAGGCGTCATCGAAAAGCCCTAAGCGATTTAGAGCACATACGAAAACAATTTAAAAATGCGCGGTTTGATAGCCCCTACTCAGAATTTCGTGGTGATCATTTAATGCACTCCCTGCTTACCGAATTTGCAACCTCCACTCTTTCACGGGAAGCATTCTGGCGCCGTTTACAAAAAAGCCACCGTATTCGGAGAGATAATGGGAACGACAGGTTTGGCGGCGAGACTTGGCGAGGTCCAATTGGATTTCCTCAACAAGGACGAAACACCGGATGGCCTAGTTCCGGGCATCGAAGTCGTTCATGGCCCTCAAATCGCAGAAACCGCATCACCAGGCGACCATCGCACTCCCGTTTACCGAGCCAAGGTGGTTTCAAGACGGGCGGTGGTTTTTAATCTTGATAATTTTGCCAAGCTGCAGATCAAGCCGGCAACACCTGGCCTCTAGAGCTTTTTGTCTGGTCGCGCTTCTTTTGCCGATAACCGATCACACTTATCGGCGAAGCGCTCTAACGAGGATAAAATCGATGAGCATTGGCCTTTTTACTCACAGGTCAGTTGCTATCAGACTCAGTCTCTTGGTCGTCTTCTTGCTCTTCTGGTAGGTCAAATATTTGTCCAGGATAGATCAGATCCGGGTCCCGGATTTGATCGGCATTGGCTTCATATATCACGGTATATTGGAACCCAGACCCGTAAACCCGACGAGCAATACGCCACAGACTATTTCCAGGCTGAACAACGACGCGACCTTCACGCAGTTCGATGTCCCCTGGCGCTGCTCGCTCAAAGGGTAGTTCAATAACATATTTGGGGCGCCCCTCTTCGTCGAGCTGGGTAACACGTAACGTATAGCGCCCTGGGGTCATTGTTGCAGACAACGTCCATTGGCCAGCCTGATCGGCAACCGTACGACCAACTGGCTGTCCGTTCGCTGACAATATAACAGCCCGGCCTGGTTCAGCCCGGCCCGAGAAAATGACGCTACCACTATCTTCATAGTCAATCGTCGTCAGAGACAATGGGCCGAGTGCAGGATCGGGGTCACGGGTATCTTGAAGAATCTCTGTCGCGCCGCCAGGGGTCGTTCGAAGGATCAGCGGTTTGTCCGTTGGCCGTTCTGGAACATAGATAACAACCGTCTCTTCCGAACGAACCACAAGACCGTCTGTCGTCTTCATCTCAAGGGTGAGTTCGACCGTACCCGCATCTAGTGGCGTTTCCGTCACAATCGCCCAGTCGCCGTCACTACCGGCGCGTTGCGTTGCCAACGGCTCGTCATTTGCAAACACAGAAACCTCAGCCGATGGAGCAGCACGGCCTGCAATCACGGCATCGCCAGTACGATCAATCCGGACAATATCGAAACTAGGCAGACTCGTTTTAGGCGCGTCGTCTAAAGGTTCGGCAACCGGTTCCTGTTCCGGCGGTGCAATGACCTCTTCAATTGGCGGAGCAATTTCATAGCGTTCCGCGATCTTCCATCCAATAAACCCTAAAATAATCAGGAGAAGGAAAATAATAAGAACGCGCATATTCTGGTTAACCCCGATTTTATGAAGCTACATGGCTTGCAAAACCCATAACATGTCATACGCCATACACACAATTTGCGAGATTACAGGATTGATCCAGTGGTCCTCACATAGCCGATGGTAGCGCGATGCTGGCGGATTCTTCAAACGATTTCCGTAGTGTTAACCTTATAAAGAGGCCTGACCGTTACCATATAAACAATCATGAAAAACGAGCTAAGTGCATGAAATCAATATGTGTTTATTGCGGCTCAAAGTTCGGTGACGACACCGCCTATCGAGAGGCTGCACAAGATCTGGGCAAAATGGCGGCCGCCAAAGGATGGCGTCTGGTCTATGGCGGCGGAAAACTCGGCCTTATGGGCGCTGCAGCTGGTGCGGCCCGGGACAATGGCGGTGCGGTTTTCGGAGTAATCCCCCAATTTCTCGTTGAGCTCGAAGGCATTCTTGACGGCGTTGAACACAAAGTCGTTGAAACAATGCATGAGCGAAAGATGATCATGTTCGACGAGGCAGATGCTATTGTAACACTACCGGGTGGGATCGGAACACTTGAAGAGGTGATCGAAACTGTATCATGGGCGAGACTACAATTGCATCGTAAGCCAATTATACTATTGAGCCTCAATGAGTATTGGTCACCCCTTCAAGCAATGTTCGAGCATATCGTTTCAAAAGGGTTTGCAGATGAGGCCCTTCTCAAAGATATCCGCCTTGTCGATAATGTTGGTGACGTCTTCAAGGCCGCGGAAGACCGTTTACTCTCTTCGATTATCTAAACATTTCAACTGCCGAGTAAAGTAACAGCTTTACGCACGTTTTCCACTCAATCGCGCGCGCGCTTTTTCAGCGCCAATCAAAGGAAACAGTGGCTGCATCTCAGGACCACGCGCCTCCCCCGTAAGCGCGAGTCTTAGTGGCATGAATAACTTTTTACCTTTTGCCCCGGTCGCCGATTTGACGGCATCAACAAATACTTGCCAACTTTCCTCTGTAAGAGGATCATCAGGAACTAAGCGAGCCGCAGCATCGGCGACGCCTCCCTCCTCGATCACAGGGTCAATTGGTCCATTAATCACATTTACCCAAGCCGCCGCATCAGACAATTTGGAGATGTTGCCTCTGACAGCATTCCAAAGGTCAGCACGAACACCCAAATCGCTTAGTCTTGATGCAACGGTTTCATATGGTGTCTCATGGAGGAGCTTAGCATTGAGTGCCAGAAGCTCTTCATCATCAAACCGAGCCGGCGCTCTCCCAATACTGTCAAAGTTAAATGCATTGGCCAAAGCATCAAGGCCTCGCTCGGGACGGACGGGTTCGGACGTCCCAAGTCGTGCCAATAAACTTGTAATCGCCAAAGCCTCAATACCGCCTTCGCGCATGCTTTCAATCGACAAACCACCTAAGCGCTTCGATAGATTTTCACCATCAGCACCAACCAAAAGGGAATGATGTGCAAATTGGGGAACAAACGTCTCGCCTTGTCCCCGTCCTCTTAAACGAGAGATTTTTGAGAGTAATTCAATTTGAACCGCCGTGTTGGTCACATGATCTTCACCACGAATAATATGGCTTATCTTATAGTCGACATCGTCAATGCAGCTGGGGAGCGTATAAAGATAAACACCATCAGCCCTTATCAACACGGGATCAGATACATTCGACGTATCAACGACCGTCTCTTTACGAATTAAATCAGACCACCGAACGTCCTGTTGGGAAAGCTTAAAACGCCAGTGCGGTCTGCGCCCCTGCGCCTCAAGATCTTTTTTTTCCGCATCAGACAAATTAAGCGCACTTCTGTCGTAGACAGGTGGCAAACTTCTCGCGCGTTGCAAACGCCTTTTTCGCTCTAATTCCTCGGGGGTCTCATAGCACGGATAAAGGAGACCCTCGTCCTTAAGACTATTCGCTACAGCCTCATACTCGTCGAAACGGTCGGACTGCTTGAATGTTTCATCCCATTGGAGACCTAACCAATCAAGATCCGCTTTTATGCCGTCCTCGAACTCTTGCGTTGAACGAACTTTATCGGTGTCGTCAATCCGGAGAATAAATCGCCCTTCATTCCCACGAGCGAACAACCAGTTCCAAAGCGCCGCACGGACGTTGCCAACGTGCAATTTTCCTGTAGGAGATGGTGCAAAGCGAACAGAAACGGTCATCGGGTAGCTTCCTTTGGCAAATGGGCATTCTTCGCCAAGATGGCGAATGCCGCATCGTGTAATATTAAATGAGTTTAGTAGTCACCGCGATCTCGCCAACCATTTGTGATCGGATAGCGGCGATCACGACCAAAGTTGACTTGGGTTACTTTTGGACCAGGTGGAGCCTGCCGTCGTTTGTACTCCGCAACATAAAGCAAGTGCTCTATTTTACGAATGGTGTCTTCGTCAAACCCGTCTGCGATAATTTCACGAACAGACATTTCCCGTTCAACAAGGCGTTCTAAAATACCATCGAGAACATCATAGGGCGGCAAACTATCTTGATCCGTTTGATCTTCCCTCAACTCTGCGGAAGGGGCCTTCGTTATAATATTTTCAGGAATGACGATTCCCTCAGGACCATGAAAACCGTGATCTTTTACAGAATTTCTCCAGTGACATAGGTTATACGCATCCGTCTTATAAATATCTTTTAAGGGATTATAGCCACCATTCATGTCGCCATAAAGCGTGGCGTATCCCACTGACATCTCAGACTTGTTGCCAGTTGTTAGGACCATTTCACCAAACTTATTTGATAATGCCATCAAAATTACACCGCGGATACGCGATTGAATATTTTCTTCCGTCGTGTCGGCTGCTCTGCCGTTAAAGACTGGCCCCAATACCTCTCCAAACGCAGCAACCGTCGGCTCAATTTGAATTGTGTCGTACTGCACACCAAGCGCCTTGGCACACTGCTCCGCATCAATAAGGCTGTCTTTCGATGTATAACGTGATGGCAACATTACGCACCGGACACGATTGGCACCAAGAGCATCAACTGCAATAGCAGCTGTCAATGCTGAATCCACCCCCCCCGATAGCCCAATGACAACACCGGGAAAGCGATTCTTTTCAACATAGTCTCTAACGCCCAAAACCACAGCGCGGTAAATCTCTTCATCCCCCTCATGCCAAGCGTAACTTGGGCCAACAATACAACCTAATGCGCCATCGTCTGCGCGTTTCCACTCCGTCAGAAATATTCCTGGCAAAAACTGTTTCGCACGATAGGCAATGTCGCCCTGCGCCGCCATGACAAACGACGCACCGTCAAACACAATCTCATCTTGACCAGCAAGTTGATTGACAAAGACAATTGGAAGCCCAGTCGCTTGGCAGCATTTCCGGGCCGCAGATGCTCTGTCATTGCGCGCGGTGTCTCTAAAAGGTGACCCGTGAGGCGCGATCAATAGATCTGCGCCCGCTTCCGCTAACTTTTCTGCGACGCCAGGACGCCACATGTCTTCACAGACTAGAAGCCCCAATGAGAGTCCCCTAAAGGGAATAGGATTCGGCGGACCTTCTCCTGGTGTGAAACGCCGTGGCTCGTCAAAAACACCATAATTGGGTAGCTCTTTTTTGTGCCGTTCAGCAACAATCACCCCATCAGCAAGTAGAAACACGGCGTTAAATGGACGTTCTTGCAAACGCTGATCCTTATTTTCTGCGAGATTTTCTGTCAGACTTTCTGCCAGTCCAAAATGAGGTGCACCAACGATCATAGCCGGACCGCCATCACCCGTAGCAGATGCAAGCTCTTCCACCGCACGCGCACAAGCGCGCTGATAAGCCGGTTTTTGAACGAGGTCTTCTGGCGGATAACCGGATACGACAAGTTCACAAAAAACGCATAGGTCGGCGCCCATCTTGGCCGCTTCTAGGCGGGCGGCAAGAATTTTCTCCTTATTGCCCTTAATGTCACCCACCGTAGGCTCGATCTGGCAAATCGCTATTTTTATATGATCATCCATATAATCTGAAATACTCCTGCCCCTTGCGCATCACAAGGCCTTCTGCAACGAGCCTGCGATGGTTGCGGAAGTCTATCCAAGAAATTCGTCCCCACCCTTCGCAGAAGTGTCGCACGAATATGCGATGAGCGCGGTACAGCAACGGAGATGCGATTCGTAAAGCCCATCTCAAGTTGCGGTACCGACGCACACCGGGCGCAGCTTTTAGCCATTTTGCTCGGTGAATCCTTAAGTCATGTGTTCCCAAAGCGGGATCAAAGATGAAAGCGGAGCATCATGGTTATTCATCGAAATGTGAAAATTACCCGGCGCGCGGCCCTTGCTTCTAGTCTTGCTGGCGGCATTTCTGCGTGTTCGCGGGGCAGATCGCTAACACCTTTTAACGCTATTTCATCTGAGGGGAACGAGACATTCAGACATGGTGTTGCCAGCGGCGACCCGTTATCCGACTCGGTTGTGATTTGGACGCGCGTCACACCATCATCGACCAATTCCGCCCGAAACTCTAGCGTTGATTGGGAGCTTGCCACCGATGAGAATTTTCAAAATATCATCAAACAAGGTCGCATCGTTACCGGTCAATCTCGCGATTGGACGGTCAAAGCAACACCAAATCAACTACCGCCGGGCGCTCACTTTTTTTATCGCTTCCGATCAGGACGCGCAACTTCACCAACCGGGCGTACAAAGACCTTACCGGTCGGATCAGTGAAACAAGCGCGCTTCGCCGCGATGTCATGTTCAAATCACGCGTTCGGGTTTTTCAATGTCTATGATCAAATTGCACGACGCGACGATTTTGATGCGGTTATTCATCTTGGCGATTACATCTATGAGGCTGGCGGTGACGGGTATGGTGGTGAAAAAGGCATCACACTAAACCGAGCGCATCGCCCAGCACGGGAATTGGTTTCACTCGCCGATTATCGTGAACGACATGCGCAATACAAGTCTGACCCGTCTTGCCAAGCCATGCACCGCCAACACCCTTTAATTGCAATTTGGGACGATCATGAGGTTGCAAATGATTCTTGGAAGGATGGTGCAGAAGCGCACCAACCAGAAAATGAAGGGAGTTGGCACGCACGAAAGCGCGCAGCGCTTCAGGCGTATTACGAATGGATGCCAGTGCGTGACCCTTTGCCAGGCCGACCCGCAGAAAGCCTATTTCGCAGCTACGAATTTGGAGACTTGCTTACACTCACTGCATTAGAAACGAGATTGATGGCGCGCGCGCGGCCATTTGAATACACATCAATCGTTCCGACTCTTAAAACGGCGGAGGATATTGATAACTTCAAACAGAACGTTCTATGGGACGATAAACGTGAAATATTGGGAGAAGCGCAGCGCGAATATATGGCGCAAGCACTCGATAAAGCCAAAGCCAAAAATCAGCCATGGCGCCTTATTGCGAACCAAATCATCATGGCAAATGTCGTCGCTCCAGATTTAACGCCGCACGTTTCTGAAGACGATATCCAAGAACTTGAACAGGCTTGGGACCAAGCGCGAGCATTCATCGAGGTATCTCAACTAGGTCTCCCGTCAAATTTGGATGCTTGGGATGGCTATCCCGCTGCGCGTGAGCGTTTTTATGACCTCTTAAGAGAAAGCGACAGTGAGGGCGTGATCGTCCTAACCGGTGATACGCATACTTGGTGGGCAAACGATCTTGCTACCAAGTCTGGTGCGCCCATTGGTGTTGAGCTTGGTGCCGCATCGGTCACGTCTCCATCAAGCTATAATAACAGTTTCTTGGGCGGAAAGGGATCAGACTATGCGCTGCTCACCAATCGTGAGAATAAGTCCGTTCGATATCTTTCTGGCGAGAGCCACGGATATATTGATTTAGAAGTCAATCGCGAAAACGCTGAAGCAAAGTTCATGGCTGTCGATACTGTGGAAGATCAATCCTATAATGCTTTCCAGCAGGCCGCATTCAATATCACGAAGTCGAACGGCACCGCCAAATTTCAACGCACTGCCGGACTAAGCCTAAAGGAACGTTTTTTGTTCTGATACCACCATTGCAGAACAACCTTCGGGTGAATGCGATCGCCCATTTTACGACCGACGGGGTTGGACCGAACCTATTGCCCGTTCAGCTAACAACTTTGGCGACATTGCTCTTTCTTGAGGCATTATGGTTTACGGACTGGCAAATAGGCGTTTAGGTCTTTAGATAAACTATCTATTGATGTTTGTGAGCTTTTTTGAGAGCAGAAATAGGCGTCGAATATCTTAACGTCTAGGTATCTAGTACAAATCACGAGCCACAAACCTGGCAAGTGTTTTAGCTTATTAATTTTAACCGCTGACCCGATATGTTCAATCAGTACATCAGTCAACGAATTAAATATGCTGAGTGGCGCTGGTTGGTAGCCGGGATCGTTATCCTATTGGCCTATTCCTTTTGGGCGTTCAATACCGATAGCCCATGGACCCGGGCGCTGATGGAAGCTGGCGGCACCTTGCCCGAAATGCGACCAGGTTTTCCTGCGATAGAACCCGGTCGGACGTTTTCCATGTTGGGAGAACATAGGATCGATTACATCTTTTGGCAGCTACTCGATATCCCTTACATTGTTCTCAACATCATGACTTTTACGACGGCAATTGGCGTTGGTTTAAACAGTGCGAGACTGAGTGGAACAGTCTTAAAGTATGCAGTCTTAGCACCATTTGCTTACGGGATTGGTGAGGCTGTGGAAAATAGTCTGTTAACGGCATTCGCGCTAAATGCATTGGCGCCTGAGGGAACAAGTGCCCTTATTCAACAGTTCGCCACAACGATTAAACACATAGCCGCCCTTGGATCTATCGCGCTCGCCCTCTTATCATTAGGTCTTGGGTCAATCGTTGCGCTTTCTCGACGGTTACACCGGCAAAGGGTAAGTTCGTCTTAGCGCGGCGCTGGACGGGACGACGCCTTAGAGCCGTTTGCACTCAAGATGATTCAGAAAACGGCTCTAGAGTCTCGTTGGAGCCTGTTGCGAACCGCAAAACCGGTGATCCACTTTTGCTGCAACAGGATCTAGCCTTTCAGCTATCCGATTTAAGACACAATGGCGTTAAGCACAAAAAAGCCGCCATAGATATAACGTATGGCGGCGTGCTCAAGAGGCTTGAGAAAAACCCACACCCTCTTGAGAATGTAATGAATTAAGCTCAGTACTGATTATAATACTTCGAAGAGGCTAGCAGCCCCCATTCCGCCGCCAACGCACATGGTGCATACGACATATTTTACACCGCGGCGTTTCCCTTCAAGGAGAGCATGCCCCACAAGGCGCGCGCCAGACATGCCATAAGGGTGACCGATTGATATTCCACCGCCATTAACGTTCAGATTTTCGTTGGGAATTCCAAGTTTATCTCGGCAATAAACGACTTGTACAGCGAAGGCTTCATTAAGCTCCCAAAGTCCAATGTCATCCATCGTCAAACCATTTTTCTCAAGGAGTTTAGGAACGGCAAAGACAGGCCCTATTCCCATCTCATCTGGGTCCAAGCCCGCGACGGCTGTACCGCGGTAAGCACCAAGTGGTTGTAAACCCCTTTTTTCCGCTTCTTTGGCTTCCATTAGGATCGCAGCGGACGCACCGTCGGACAATTGAGAGGCATTGCCAGCAGTGATATGGTCGCCAGGTTTTTGTTTTTTCATGCCACCCGGGAAGACATTTCGCAGCCCACTCAAACCCTCAAGCGTCGTTTCCGGACGGTTGCCTTCGTCTTTTTCAAGGGTAACGTCGACTTCCGACTTCTCGCCCGTTTCTTTATTGACACGGATCATTGTTGCCGTCATCGGCACGATTTCGTCATCAAATATGCCGGCTTGTTGAGCAGCATGGGTGCGTTGCTGCGACTGAAACGAATAAGCATCCTGGTCTTCGCGGGAAACTTTGTAGCGGTCTCCTACAATCTCAGCTGTCTCTAACATCTGCATGTAGGCATCGGGAACATTCGCAACCAACCATGGATCGGGGACTGCCGACATTTTATCCGTCTGATTTAATGAAATGGATTCAACGCCGCCACCAAGAGCGATCGTCTGATTGTCCACAAGGATCTGCTTAGCCGCTATTGCAATCGCCATCATACCGGATCCGCACTGTCGATCGACACTCATGCCCGCAATACTGGTCGGTAACCCAGCGCGCAAAATCGCTTGCCGTGCAACATTCATGAATGAGGAGCCTTGTTGGAGGGCAGCACCCATCACAACATCCTCGATTTCTGCAGGGTCAACTTTCGCGCGCTCAATCGCATGGGTCATCGCGTGGGCTGCCAAAGCCTGCGCACCGGTATTATTGAATGCACCTTTATAAGCTTTACCAATCGGTGTTCGCGCCGTCGAAACGATTACTGCTTCTCTCATTGTACTCTCCTCATTCAAAAGTCTGATTATTTTGATATGTCTGTCTATAGAATTACCATGCTAATCCATTCAGCAATCAGCGCTGGTTTTTCTTCGCCCTCAATTTCAACACGGACAACATACTCCACCCGCATTTGGCCACTAGGCTGCCGCTGCACACTTTTTAGCGTAAACCGACCTCGCACTCTCTTTCCTGAAGCAACAGGTGTGAGAAACCGAACCTTCTCAAAACCATAGTTCAAGGCCATTTTCATGCCCTTGAACATTAACACCGACCCTATCGTCATCGGCGAGAGTAAGGCCATCGTCAAAAAACCATGGGCAATGGTTCCGCCAAACGGCGTGAGCTTAGCCTGTTCAGGATCAACATGAATAAACTGAAAATCCTCCGTGACGTCAGCAAATTGATTGATCCGGTTTTGATCAATTAAGAACCATTTGGAAACACCTGTCTCCTTTCCGATCCAATCTTTTACCGTATCTGGATCAACAAATTCCATTAAACACTTCCTTACTGATGATATATTAGTTGAAAACCTAGACAGCAAAAAATCCGTAGACAGAGCGTAAAATCAAAAGTCGCCCAGGCGTTTTTAAAATGATAAGACGACCTCTTTAGAAAATGTACGCTTGAAGAAAACGCAACGACACCCTCTGAATTCAGTATCCCCGTAAGCGCGCAATTTTGTCAGCGTGATATGCCGAATCGCCGAACATTTCTTGAGCGACGCGAATGCGCTTTATGAAAAAACCAATGTCATATTCGTCCGTCATACCAATTCCGCCATGCATCTGAATTGCTTCTTGTGACGCAAGCTTAGCCACAGCACCAGCCTTCGCCTTTGCAAGGGACGCAGTCGCCAGCGCCATATTTAAGTTTGTATCGAGATCTTGAAGCGCTTTTAGAACAACCGACTTCACGAGCTCTAACTCCGAGTAAAGTTGAGCAGCACGGTGTTGTAGAGCTTGGAACGATCCAATAACCTGACCGAA
Organism: Pseudomonadota bacterium; assembly: GCA_039025235.1. Classification (GTDB taxonomy): domain Bacteria; phylum Pseudomonadota; class Alphaproteobacteria; order Caulobacterales; family Parvularculaceae; genus MED-G105. The sequence goes on along the minus strand of JBCCOS010000006.1, from coordinate 95,397 downwards.
CTGTTTTCGCTCCTTTAAGTAATCAACCGTCATTTCAAATGCAGCCTGAGCCGAACCAGACATCTCCGCTGAAAGCCCAATACGGCCAGCATTTAAAACGCCGTCAAGTACCGTACGCCCATTATCAACGTCGCCAACGACATCATCGCCGGTAACCTCAACACTGTCGAATGATAGTTTTGCGGCGCCACGACTATCAATCAACGCGGTGCGCTGACGATCCACCCCCTTTGCATCACCATTAACAAGAAACAGAGTGAGGCCTTGTTCCTCATCTGGCGCACCAGCCGTGCGTGCCGCGACCAGAATTTTATCAGCAACATGCCCATCTGCGACGAAGGTTTTCTCACCTGATATCTTAAATGCATTACCCGATTTTTCCGCGCGAACGGAAATATTATTGGGATTATGCTTTAGCTGCTCGTCGACAGCTAGAGAAATAAGTCTTTTGCCCGCTGCGATCGCAGGAAGATGTTCATCCTGCTGCGCTTTTGCGCCGAACGTGTTTAATGCTGCGGCCCCCATAATAGCAGTAGAGAGAAATGGGGATGCTGACAGTGTTCGCCCCATCTCTTCTGCAATAACGCCTGCGCCAACAAACCCAAATCCAGAGCCGCCATGTTCTTCGTCAATTATTATTCCAGCCCAGCCCATTTCAGCCATTTCTGACCATAGAGCACGCGAAAAGCCTATTTCATCCTGATCATCACGAAGTTTACGCAAGGCAGAAATAGGTGATTTATCCTCAAGAAAACCTCTCGCAGAATCGCGCAACATCTGTTGCTCTTCGGTCAGTACTAAAGACATTAGAGTCCTCTCAAATGGGTCTTACTTTGAATAGAATATTTGCGCGCGCACCGCTGAGCGGATTATCGTCGCAGAACAAACAGCAACAGGCTTCATACCTAGGCATCAGGAAGTTCGAGTATCCGTTTCGAAATGATGTTAAGCTGTACTTCGGACGTTCCGCCTTCTATGGAATTTCCTTTTGTCCGTAGCCAGTCTTTTGCCAACTTTCCATCTTCCGATCGTTCGCTTTCCCATTCGAGCCCTTCCGAGCCTGCAGCATCCATAAAGAGTTCATATCGGCGCTTGTTAAACTCTGTCCCGTAGTACTTCAACATTGATGCATTCGCACCAGTACCCTGACCGGCCTTAGCTTCATCCTTTATTCTTTCCATGGTCAACAAAAATGCCCAACCATCGATTTCCGCTTCTGCAATTTTACTGCGTAGCAGTGGTTCATCTAACCGACCTTGCTTGTCTCGACCCAAGTATTCGAGCGCAACCTCGCCAAGACCACGCAATGCAACAGCACCATCAGCACCTGTGCCGATCATTTCTCTTTCATGGGAAAGAAGAGACTTCGCGACATCCCAGCCTCGATTGACCTCGCCAACGATAGACGAAACGCCCGGTGCGTGTTCCTTCGGAACCTTAACGTTATCAAAAAATGTTTCACAGAACGGTGATTTTCCGGATATAAGTTTTATGGGTTTTGTAGAAACGCCTTCCGATTCCATATCCAACAGAATGAAGCTTATGCCATTATGCTTCGCAGCTTTTGGATCTGTTCGAACAAGAACAAATATCCAGTCGCATTGATCAGCATAAGACGTCCAGACTTTTTGACCATTGACCAGCCAATGATCCCCCATGTCTTCACATTTACATTGGAGAGAAGCAAGGTCGGATCCAGAATTGGGCTCCGAATACCCTTGACACCAGCGGATTTCTCCACGGGAGATCGGCGGTAGGAAATAACGTTTCTGTTCTTCTGAACCATATTCTAAAAGTGCCGGCCCCAGCATCCAGATTCCGAAGCTACCCAATGGGGGCCTTGCATTTATGGCGCGCATCTCCTGCCGGAGAATTTTGCCTTCCTCTTTTGATAGGCCACCACCGCCATATTCTTTCGGCCAAAGGGGCGTCGTCCATCCTTTCTCGACCATGCGTTCAAACCAAACCCTTTGAGCATCTGACTCAAATGTACGATTGCGCCCGCCCCAGAAAATAAGCTCGCCTTCTTTGTTGTTATCGCGCATTTCTTCAGGACAATTCTCACCAAGCCATGCTTTTGTCGACGCACGAAATTCCTCAAGGTCTTTCATTCGTATACTTCCTCTGATTATCCTTAACTTAGGACTGATTTAATTGCATTTTTAATGGGTCAAATGTACCTGACCGCAACTGTGACTGTTAAACTACATGGAGACTAAATACTCCAAGCGGGTGTTTGCTCTAAGGCAGTCTGTCTAGTCGTCCGCTTGTCAATCTTCTCTGTTGCAAGCCGTGGTAAGCTCGTCTGCGAAATCCAGATCTTCTCCGGCACTTTAAAATGGGCAAGATCTTCTGCCATAAAGGTTCTAAGGGCTTCCGGATCAACCGTTTTTCCCTCTTTTGAGTAAACGACCATCCCTACACGCTCTTCTAATTCATCGTCTGGCACAGAAAATACGCTCACTTCTGCAACGTCGTCATGGAGGTAAGCGCGCTCCTCAACTTCGAGGCAAGAGATGTTTTCGCCGCCTCGGATAATGAGTTGCTTTATTCGATCAACAATGAACAAAAAGCCTTCATCATCAACATACCCCATATCGCCGGTGTGAAACCATCCATTGGGCTCGATCGCTTGGGCCGTTTCCTCCGGCTTATTGAGATAGCCCCTGAAAGCGGCCGCCGTGCGCAGCATAACCTCCCCGGCTTCGCCGGTGGGTAGGCGCTGACCGTCCTCATCCCAAATCTCCAATTCAACGAGTGGGGCAATTGCGCGGCCCGTGGAATCAGGGCGTTTATAATAATCATTGGACGCCGTCGCGCACCCAAGACCATTGGTTTCACTTAATCCGTACCCGGCTGAGGCACCAACATTTTTCAGTTTCTTTTGTAATTGATCAACGTGAGATGCAGGCCGCTTTGCGCCACCAGCACTCAAATCAATCATACTTGGTAAGCCTTTATCACCAGCTGCCACCATCAGATCATAGGACTGGCTTGGCACACCAGAGAAGTTAGTAATTTGATGAGTATTTATAAGCTTTACCGCTTTTTCAGGATCCCACCGTGTCATCATCGCCAACCGCCGACCTATAAAATACGACATCAGGAAAAGTATGTGACTTCCACTCACATGAAAGAGTGGGACCCCTAGTAGAATACCTGGATTGTCACCGTGTATCGATCCCTCGGCCAAACTTGCATTAACCGCATCGGTTAAGAACGTGTAATTTACAATAGACGATACACAGCCACGATGAGTAAGAATTACGCCCTTCGGATGCCCCGTTGACCCCGACGTATAGATAATAGAAAAATCGTCATCTGTATGATAATCTTTATAGGGTTCAATCGACTCACTCGGTTGAACAAGTTCGTCAAACGCAGTCGCATTACCATCAACCGGGTCTCTTGCAATAACCAGTGACAGATCTAATTCTTTCCGCACACTTGCAAGAAGTTCATAGCGCTTACCGTCAACGACAACAACTTTGATATCACTATCTTTTATTGCATAGACGAGCTCTTGCGTCTTCCACCAGGAATTCAGTGGCACAACAACCGCGCCAAGCGCGATAATGCCCATATAGGAAAAACACCATTCCGGACAATTCTGCATTGAAATACCAACACGGTCGTCAGGCTTTATATCAAAACGCTTCTTTAATCCCGCGGCAAACTGAAGTGCCTTTTGCCAAGTCTCTTTGAAGGAATAAACTTCATCCTCATAAAGAATGAAATCACGAGCGCCATAGGCTGCGCCGGCTTCGAACAATTCGACCAGACCATTGGGCGCGTTTTCAAAAACAGTATAGTCGTTACCACGAATTTGATCTCGACCAACTTTGTAGCGTGGGTCTTCCGTCATGAGCTTCATCGCCGAGGCGAAGATCGCGGCTGTGTCCACCTGAATTTTTTGCGGCATCAGTATCTCTTCCCATAGACTTATATTTTTCAATGTTATTGCGTCGCCGTTGGGGGTCTGTAAAGGTGTGATAACAATATTGCTATCACCCGAAAATTTGTGCTGTGCAGCATCGCTTCGTTAGCAGCGGTTTGTAAGGTGCCGAAAACAGAATATGTTGGCTTGCACATCGTTTGGCTGACTGTATTGTGCGGGTGCTCAGATCATCAAAAAAACTCGAGCATCGCGGTGCCGTCTCCACCGAATTCAAATTCGCTTTTAATGTCATAGGAAAATGCCATGGCGCATTCGTCAGCGCTCATAAATGCAATGGTTACGGCAGCGCGCAAAGCAGCACGCGGGCTCACCAGAGATTTTGGTGAGTTAGAAGCGCTGCAAGTATCGAAGAAAGGAGCATCAGACTTTGTAACGGCGGCCGATCTGCGCGCTGAGCAAAAACTGTTTGAGGAGCTTTCCCGGGCTAGGCCCAAATATGGTTTCATTATGGAAGAGCGAGGCGAAATCGAAGGGTCCGATAACTCAAACCGATGGATTGTCGACCCCTTAGATGGCACCACGAATTTCATGCATGGGCTTGGACAATTCGCGATATCAATTTGCCTTGAGCGTGACAGAACACCCTATGCTGGTGTGATTTATAATCCCGCGTCAGACGAATTGTTCTGGGCCGAAAAAGGGCAAGGTGCCTGGCTCAATGATCGTCGCCTCCGGGTCTCAGCACGGCGCGATCTCACCGAATGTCTATTCGCAACGGGCTTACCCTTTAAGGGAAAACCCGGACGGCCAGAGGCGCTTGCCGAAACCAATCGGGTTTTGGAAGAAACAGCGGGTGTCCGTCGCTTTGGCTCAGCAGCGCTTGATTTGGCGTTTGTCGCAGCTGGCCGATTTGATGCTTATTGGGAACGCGGATTGAGCCCATGGGATATCGGTGCAGGGATCGTTATCGTTCGTGAGGCGGGCGGCATCGTAACCGATCTGGAAGGCGGCGATAACCCACTCCACAAACCCTCGATATTCGCCTCAAACGCTGATATTGCGAATGACGCAAGGGCGCTGATTACCGGGCGCTAATCAATAAAGATCACATAAAAAGCGCTTCTGCCCGAACGGACAGAAGCGCATCAACAAATTTAAGTCAAATCACAGACCAATTCTTTAAGCAGCAGATTGACCATCCACAACCTTTAGCGGGCTGCCTTTAGCATTGATTTCTATTTTCCGAGGTTTCATTGCTTCGGGTATTTCTCGCTTGAGCTCAATATTGAGGAGCCCATTTTCCAATGTCGCAGCCTCGATCTTCACATGATCAGCTAGTTGGAAGCGCCGCTCGAATGAGCGTCCCGCGATCCCTTGATGTAAAAATGTCTGCTCGGTTTCGGCCTCTTTTCGGACACCGGCAACTTTTAAAACATTCTGATGAACTTCAAGATCGATATCATCCTGTCCAAAACCCGCTACCGCAAGCGTGATCTGGTAACTGTCCTCACCTAACCTCTGAATATTGTAGGGAGGGTATCCACCCGCGTCGATTTTCCCAACATTTTCGAGCAAATCGAACATTCTGTCGAAACCGACCGTGTTGCGGTAAAGTGGAGTAAGATCATAATTACGCATCGTTTGTTTATCCTTCTTGATCTAAGCAAGGTTAAAATGACCCGGTACAATCAACGCCGTTAATAACGCGCGTCTGACCGGATGACATGAGAGCCAAATGGCCTCTCGAGATTAAAGATGGATGGGGACGAGAGATTTTCAAGGCCTTTGGCTCTATATTTTGAGAGAATTCGATTGAGAAAATTCATTAACCAATTGAGTGCGCTAGCCCTGTTTTCTTCTATCATAAGTGGAAGCATCGGGTGTGATCGGCCTACCGGCGGAGAAACGTCCTCGTCGGTCGAATCTCAGATTGAACCGGACGAGACAGCTGAAGCCTCACTAATCTTGACGTCCGCTATTGAGGGTGCCCACCGCACCGATGAGGAACGCGCACGTGATAAATGGCGCCACCCAAAAGAAACGATTAACTTTTTCGAAATCCTACCCAACATGACAGTCCTGGAGATTTGGCCCGGTGGCGGTTGGTACACAAATATATTAGCGCCCTACCTCGCAGCAGGCGACGGGATGCTGATTGCAGCCCACTTTGATCCAACGCTATCCCCTGACGCTGAACGCGCTGTGGCAGCATTCAAATCAGAATTCGTGAATAGAAATTCACTTTACGGACCATTGAAGATTACCACCTTCTCCCCGCCTAAGCTCGATCTGCCCGCTAACAGCACTGACGCCGTGCTCACTTTCCGGAATGCCCATAATTGGTTTGGCACTGGGCAACAAAGCGAGCCATTTAAAGAGTTTTATCGTGTGTTGCGCCCCGGTGGGATTCTAGGCGTGGTTGACCACCGGGCCGATGCGAGCGCTGCGGACGGTATCAGTCACAATGGATATGTCACAGAGGCCAGTATTATTTCCCTTGGCATAGCCGCTGGCTTTGCCTTCGAGGAAAAAAGTGAGATTAACGCAAATAAAGCAGATACCAAAAATCACCCCTTTGGCGTTTGGACGTTGCTGCCCGTTCGCCGTTCGGCCAAGGCTCCCGGCATGCGTGAGCCGAACTTCCCTAGAGAACGCTTCGATGCAATTGGCGAAAGTGACCGGATGACCATTCGCTTTAGAAAACCCGCTAAATGATATAACCTGAAGGGGTAGAACCAACGAGGAAACACCCATTGGCTGATCACAAAACTCTTATAGAAAGTGCGTCTAAGGCATTTCGATATCCATTTAATGGCATCATCGAAATCCGCCCTGAGGGCCTAACTAGTTTTGTTGTAGACGGTTGGCAAACACCGCCAACCGTGACGGTCTTACCATCGAAACCTGTGCAGGATGAAACGCCACCAAACCACGACAAGGCCGCCCCGGTCGGACAGTTAGTATGGAGCGCCAGCACCGAGACCCTTCAGGAAATCTTTGCACGAACAAATGCCTTAGAAAGCTCTTATCTCTCAGGTCGCCTGGTTATTGGTGGCGATATGAGCGTTATGGCCAGATTGACGTTGGAGGCTTAGTATTCTCAGCTTCATCCAAATAGACGGTAACCCACCGCCTGAAGGCGCTGAAGCGGTAGAGTTTCACGCAAGCGATGGAGCGCAACTGCGCGCCGCATTTTTCCCGAAAGATGGAGCCACAAAAACACTCATTCTCTTAAGCGGTTGGTCAGAATTCATTGAAAAGTATTTCGAAACAGTCGCCGACATGCAATCGTTCGGTTTTAATGTCGCCATGATGGACTGGCGGGGTCAGGGTTTATCCGAACGCGCTGGGAACAACCAATCCTTGACCCATATAACGGATTTCGACCGTTATCGGATGGATATCGAGGAATTTACTGAGAATATCGTGGCACCAAGGTTCCCGTCTCCTCTGTTTTTAATGACGCATTCAATGGGAGGGGCACCTGCCCTGACATTGCTCGCCGACGGTTATGATAAGTTCAATGCTGCCGTTTTATGTGCGCCCCTGACAAAGCTTTTAATGCCGAAGAGAACCATCATTGCGGCAAAGGCGCTTTCTTCTTTGGCTGTCGCGGTTGGCGCGGGTGAGCGTCGCATCCCGCGCGGTGGCGACAGCCCTACAACATTTGACGCGCGCGCCCTCACCCACGATGAAGCAAGACACAACCGTTTTGTTGAGCTACGAAAAGCCCAACCCAATGCAGCGGTCTATGGACAGACTTTCTCCTGGTTGAAAGAGGCGTTTAAAACAATGGCCACATTTCATCAGCCTAGTCATTTCGCTAAGATGAAAACGCCAACGCTGTTGGTATCCGCTGGGAATGATCGTCTATGCGACCCGGATGATCATGCTCTTTTAGCTGACGCTTCCCCGTTCATTAAGCGTATACTGATCGCAGAAGCCCGGCACGAAATCATGATGGAACGAGATGATTTGCGCAAAGAGTACTTTGATGCTGTGAGTGATTTCTTCAAAGAATATGAAAAGTAAACCTATTCTAGAGCCTGTTGCAGCAAAAGTGGATCACTGGTTTTGCGGTTCGCAACGGGCTCCAACTAGAATCTAGAGCTGTTTTCTGAATCAGCTTGAATGCAAACGGCTCTAGGTATTAGCTTGGGCGCCCACTTCCCCCTCAAGGGCTGCCCATACATTCAGGGCCTGTCGGGTCTCTGCAACATCGTGGACCCTCACATAAGCAACATCAGCCGATGCCCCCTTTAACATGGCAGCAATTGACCCGCCCAATCGATCAGCCGGAGCCCCATCCCGATCAATCGCCGCAATAAATCGCTTGCGCGATACCCCCAGAAGGACAGGTGCGAGGTCACCAAATAGTTTGAGATTTTTCAGTAGGATCAGATTATGCTCCAATGTCTTCCCAAACCCGATCCCTGGGTCAACTATAATCTTTGCAGGATCGATATTTGCAGAATGACATTCATTGATCCGCGCCTGCAAAAATGCATGCACTTCTTTGATAACATTATCATAGCAAGGATTATCTTGCATGGTATCAGGCGTGCCCTGGGCGTGCATTAACACGACAGTTGCCTTTAGGCGCGCAGCGACTTCAATGCTATCTTCATCATAGGTCAATGCAGAAACGTCATTCCAGATAGATGCACCCATTGAGAAGGCGGCCTCAGCCACTTTAGCCTTCCGCGTATCAATTGAGATGGGGATATCAATTCGATCCCGAACTCCTTCAATGATCGGCAAAACTCTCTCGAGTTCTTCGGTCAATGTAACATCAAGCGCGCCTGGCCTCGTCGATTCACCACCAATATCAAGAATTTCTGCGCCATCAGATGCAAGTTTTAAAGCATAAGCGACGCCCGCATCCCGGTCCACAAAACGTCCGCCGTCTGAAAATGAATCGGGCGTCGCATTCACGACGCCCATAATCTTCGGTTTAATCATGTGTTGCGTTTCGATGTTCCTATGACACCAGCCATAGAAGATCGGGAAACCGATATACTTTAACCATTAAGCACCTTGGGGTGTTGGTTCAAATCCACCACCATCAGATGATTTTTTATCTGAAGGTTGGGTCCCCGTGGGCGGCACAGAAGCTGGCGGCGGCGATGAATAATCATTAGGATCCTCGCGGACGATTGCCTCGCCGGCAAGAAGTTTATTGATCTCTTCGCCCGTCAGGGTTTCATATTCGAGCAACGCGTTAGCGAGTTTTTCCCAATCATCATTACGCTCTGTCAAGACACGCTTCGCCGTTTCATAGCCTTCAACAACAAAATTCTTAATCTCATCTTCAATTAGCTTTGCTGTATCGGTGGAGATCGATTTCGTGCGAGCGATAGACTGACCGAGGAACACTTCACCCTCATCCTCAGCATACGCAATTGGCCCTAATTTCTCGGACAAGCCGTACTGCGTAACCATGGACCGAGCAATTTTGGTCGCTTGATCAATATCTGAAGAGGCGCCCGAGGTCGTCTTCTCTCGGCCGAACTTAAGTTCTTCGGCGACGCGACCACCCATCGCCATTGCGATACGGGCTTTCATTTGCTGCAGCGTCATCGAATACCGATCGCGCTCTGGCAGATATTGGACCATCCCTAAAGCGCGGCCGCGTGGAATAATCGTCGCTTTGTGGACGGGATCATTTCCCTCGATTTCAATACCGACCAAAGCATGGCCCGCCTCATGATAAGCGGTAAGTGCTTTTTCTTCATCCGTCATAACCATCGAGCGGCGTTCAGCCCCCATCAGGACCTTATCCTTCGAATCGTCAAATTCTTTTGCGGTCACAAAGCGTTTTCCACGACGCGCGGCCAGTAGAGCTGCCTCGTTGACAAGGTTTGCGAGATCTGCACCAGAAAATCCCGGCGTACCCCGTGCAAAAATTCTGAGATTTACATCAGGTGCGAGCGGTACTTTTTTCGCGTGAACATTTAGAATTTTTTCCCGGCCCATAACATCTGGGTTCGGCACAACGACCTGCCGGTCGAAACGGCCAGGACGAAGTAATGCAGGGTCAAGAACATCCGGACGGTTCGTTGCAGCAATCAGAATGATTCCCTCATTTGCTTCAAAACCATCCATTTCAACCAGCAATTGGTTGAGGGTTTGCTCGCGCTCATCATTCCCGCCACCAAGGCCAGCCCCACGATGGCGGCCGACGGCATCAATCTCATCAATGAAGATAATGCAAGGAGCGTTTTTCTTTGCCTGCTCGAACATGTCGCGCACACGGCTGGCGCCAACACCCACAAACATTTCCACGAAGTCAGAGCCTGAAATGGTGAAGAAAGGCACATTTGCTTCACCGGCGATGGCGCGTGCTAAAAGCGTTTTACCTGTACCCGGAGGACCGACCAGCAATGCCCCCTTTGGAATTTTTCCGCCCAAACGCTGAAACTTCATCGGGTCTTTCAAATATTCGACGATTTCCTCAAGGTCTTCCTTTGCTTCATCGATGCCAGCCACGTCTTCAAACGTCACGCGACCTTGGCGTTCCGTCAGTAGTTTCGCGCGAGACTTGCCAAATCCCATTGCCTTTCCGCCAGCGCCCTGCATTTGGCGCATGATGAAAAAGAAAAAGGCAAGAAAAATAAGGAATGGAAGAATGTTAAAGAGAATTGTCAGCAAAAGTGGCAATTCCTCTTCGGGCGTTATTTTCGTTTCTGCGCCGGCATCGTTAAGCCTATCGGCAACATCCGCCCCTGCACTCAAAGGAATGGACGTCTCAAAATTCTGTCCGTCACTTAGGACCCCTTTGACAGTCTCTCCGTCTATCTCAGCGGATCGAACGGCGCTTGAGTCAACGCGGTCAATAAACTGAGAATAGGTGAGTGATTGGACCGCCTGGCCAGCCGGCGTGAAGTTGAACATCTGAAGCATGAGGACAAAAAATAGAAAAACCAGTCCCCAGATGACCAAATTGCGGGTATTCATTGCTATGTTGCCCTTTTGCGCAGAAACGCCCGACGCGTTTCTATCTGAACGGCTTTGTTAACCAACTGCAATCGCCGAGCCGTGCGCCAATTGCCTGATTTATGTTTCATTGCCTGAATTGGCTATCTAGGTTTCGTTGCCCATGTTTCATTTATAGTTTGCTGATTGTACCCTTAGATACGGTAAAAATGCTCTCGACGGACGTGTTAGGCGACTAAAATTGGATATCCCAAATCAAATTCACACCCCTTCATCCTGACGGGTCGATTAGAGATAGGTGCGAATCCATTAAATTCCATATGATCACGTGATAATTCTTAAGCGCATACAAAAAATTGCTAAACAAGCCGTTTTTTCTTCTTATTTCACCTCACCCAATAATCTATTGATTTCAACTGTTTAAAGGTGATCCGCGAAAGCCTACTTGAGGTTTCTGTGTTTAAAAAAGTTAACAACAAGAGACTTCAGACCAATTGCGCGTACGAATGGGGGTAAAGCGTCACCACTTCAATCGGTATAAGGGCTGCGCTGTAGCAACATTCTCAAAAACGAATTGTTTTTTCCTCAAAGCGTTCCTGAACGAGCGATTGGAAAACTGGTGATGGGCCATTTGCCAAGCAATCGATCAGTGCGGCCCCCTTAAAAATAGCGGGCATACCGGGCACAGCCCCCGACGGGCCAAAGGCAATATTGAACGATGCTGCCTCAGAGTGACGGATTGGCCGAACCGTCAGTACATCAGAACCTTGCGGAAGAAACTCTTCTTTCACGTTGATAATTAAGCGCTTATCGAAAAGAACAGGCCTAGCGGATGATATTTCCAATGGCCGTAACTCTGGTGTTCCTGCCCGCCCTAAAACGCCTGATGGCTCCCGAAAGAACCATAATTTGTCGTCTTTGCATTCGATCAATGCGCCAGCCAAACTTGCGCGTTTACCATCTAAAACTTTTTTTACAGCAATTCCTGCAGCGGTCTCATCGGGGCGAAAATCCCCGGCCCCGACCGCACGCAAAATTCTCGCAGTAAGCCCAGTATCCAAGTCCAGGTCCCAATTTGCCGCTTCGCAACAAATCCCTCCCCAGTAGCTGAAATGACCCCCATGCAATTTAAAACGATACTCTTCAAAAGCATTTAGCTTTTGAGTATCTTTCCTTAGACGGTGAGAAGTATCAGCTAAGAACCTGCTTTTAAGGGGAAAACTAGTTTTTTGGTTATTGTTTAAAAACGCTCGAACGCGGGGCCGTTCAAATTCCGGATTGTCATTTGACGGGTCTTTAACAGGCGACAGACCGGCCTTCATAACGGCTTCGCTCAGATATGCACGATCGAATGAAAGAAACGGTCGCAATAGTGAAATGGGTCTATCAGCCCCTGAAGCAATAAACCGATGATCCGCGATCGCAGCGAGGCCCCGTGTGCCCGCCCCACGCGATGCTCTCATAAGAAAAGTTTCGCTGACGTCACTTGCGGTATGGCCCGTAAGAATTGCACAGGCACCAACGCGCCGAGCCTCCTCCGCTAACAATCGATACCGGGCGCTGCGCGCAGAGGCTTGGATACCAGAGATTGGTTTGCCCTCGTTCCAACAAAGAATGGAATGCTGAAAACCAAAGTCTTTTGCGATTTGCGCAACATATGTCGCCTCACTGCGAGATTCGGGACGCAAGCCGTGATCAACGGTGGCAATACGGAACTTTATTGGGAAGTCGTTGGAAACCAATCGACCGGCCGCCAAAAGAAGGGACAATGAATCCGCCCCACCTGACACAGCCAAAACAACGCAAGGTTCATCTTCAAACGACCGTTTTATTGACCCGCCGCAATCATTAAGCGCGCGTCTTTCAAATCCAATTTCACCCTGCTTAGGATCAACGAACCTGATGCCATTCATGCCAGTGCTGAGTGCGCCTTGCAGGGCGTTGATCAACGGCGCAAGCAGATCATCAGAAGACAAATCACCCGATTTTACCGACATTCGTTACGAGAAAGCTCTCGATCGGTCTTTTCAAGTAACGCCGCCGGTGCATTGGGGTATTTGGATTTGACTGCCTGGAAAACACGGCACGCTTCCCCTTGCTGGCCAAGCTTAGCAAAAGCAGTACCGAGTTTAAAATAGGCTTCCGGCAAACGACGCGAGTCAGGATATTTCCTTATAAAGGCGACAAACGCATCTGCCGCTTCGGTATTTTTATTCCGCGCAAGATAGATCTCCCCCAATCGAAATTGAACATCTTCAGCGCGAGGATGGTCCTTAAAGACCTCAAGAAACATCTTATACGCCGCCTCAGCACGTGCGTAGTCTTGTTCTGCTAAAAAGCTATTGGCATAAATAAACGCCGCTTCAGGATCCATAGGAAGCTGAACATCGTTTGGCGTCTCCCCTGGAGAACCTGTCGGTAAATCAGCAGGCTCACCACTACTCCGTCCGGTGAGTGATGTGGGGCCACCATTTGATGGCTGGGAAGAGCCACCGCCTGAATTGGCGGGCGGCATACCGGCACTCGATGAAGTTGGAAAACCTGCGGGCAAATCACCCGTACCGGCGAGTACCGCAGCGAGTGCATCTACGCGAGCATTGGATTGGCGCAATTGAAAGGTAAGGGTTTCTACTTGCCCCGTGAGCTTGCGAACCTGCTCTTCCAACGCCACTGTCCGCTGCGCCGAGGCAGCCGAAGCCTGCGCGGCAGCCTTTAGCTCAGCGACCTCAGTTTCTAATGTTGTGATGCGTTCCTTAGTCGAAGGTTTTGCCATCGCTGAGGAAAAAACGCCGAAACTGGCTATGACGGCGAAACATCCAACAAACAAACGCGATTGCAGGACATTTCTAAGAGACACCAATTTTTTCTTCTTGCGGTGATGGCCAACAAGAACAGACGCTTGATCGGAAAATGAACGTGCAATGACCATGGCGCTTACCCTTTCAGGATTTTACGATGATCCCAAAAACTACACTGCGAGCATGCATTTTGGGCATTCTAGAGCGCTTCGCCGATAAGTGTGTCGGTTGATGGTTCCCGTCCATCAACTCGGCAAAAGAAGCGCGACCAAACAAAGACTTAGAGCAGCGTTTCTATTCTATCGGAACGCACAAAGCTCTGATGTACAACAATAAAACCGTTTTCAAATCAGATCTCACAGAGACCTCCTAAGAAAACAAAAGGCGCGCCAGCCCAGGCAGACTTGGCGCGCAATTATGGCAAAATACGGGCCGACCCGCATTGAAAATTTATTTAAACGCCTGATGAAACGACGGTTGTCGTGGCATTCCGGTTTAACGCCCAGGCATCACCGGTTGAACGTGGATCAAGTGGACGCTCTTTGCCGTATGAAACGGTACGGATACGAGAACCATCGACGCCATTACTGATCAAAAAGGACCGCGCTGACTGCGCACGACGCGCGCCAAGCGCAAGGTTATATTCGCGCGTGCCTCGCTCGTCGCAATTACCTGCGATCAGGATGGAAACGGATGGATTAGCTTTCAACCACGATGCTTGACGCGACAGTGTTGCTTGGGCCTGAGACGACAGCGAATACTGATCATATCCGTAAAAGATCCGGTGACCAGCACTTTGCTCAAGATCCTCTTGAGACCCCGCGACGATACGGCTGCCCTCTGTGCTGGTGTCCGGTCCTGTTGCGACAACGTCTGGACCAGTAGTTGAATTTGACGAGCACGCTGCGGCGAACAGCGCAAGGCTAGAAGCCGCCGCAAATTTTAACATGCTTTTATTGTAAATTCTAAAAGACATAATCCTGTAAACTCCATGCTCCACCTAATCGGGTGGTACCGATCGACAGCGGGCATTTCAGCGAGCGCGCCCCCGCAATTAGCCCTTAATTCTAAAACGTTATCATTTCAATTTTAACGGCGACAGTCCTGCTAGACATTATTTGCCGACTAAAACAATAATTCGAAGACTTTTTCGCCTCCGAACCAAATTCATGCGCGACCCCACCAATAAAACTTACCTCGTTAGATGACTTCACGGTAAGGAGCGTTGCTCCTCCGATCAAGCAAACAACGCGCCATGAATATGAAAATTCCGTTACGCTTTAGGCACATGTTGCCAGATCGTAATCCAATTATTGAAGCGGAGGAGACCATGCCGGATCAGAAGCGTCTGCCGGCGTCCTGACGCGACGCAGATTTCTTCCGGTGAGATCAACCGACCAAAGTGCTGGACCAGCGCCTGGGCGGTCCTCCCGGAAGAACATCAGGACCCGACCGTTTGGTGACCAGGTCGGCCCCTCGTCCAGATAACTCTCCGTTAATAGCCGTTCACCGCGTCCATCGGGGCGAATAACACCAATGTAGAAACGGCCTTTATATTGACGCGTGAAAGCAATGAGATCCCCACGCGGGCTCCAAACCGGTGTTGCATAACGCCCTTCACCAAAGGTAATGCGACGCTGGTCCGAGCCATTGGCATTCATCACATAAAGCTGCTGACTTCCACCACGATCGGAAGCAAAACCAATTCTGCGTCCATCGGGAGACATCGTCGGCGAAACGTCGATGCCTGGGTTATCGGTCAGCCGAGTAATCTTACGATTCGACAGGTTCATGCGGAAAACATCTGAATTCCCGCCTCGTTCGATTGACATCAGAACTTCTCGACCATCTGAGGAAAACCTTGGTGCGAAGGTCATACCGCGAAAGCTACCGAGTTGTTCTTGTTCACCTGTCTCAATATTGAACAGATAAACCTGACCACGGCGGTTTTCGAACAATGCCATATACGTAATGAGCTGTTGGGTCGGTGAGAACCGTGGGGTCAAAACCTGATAGTTCAGACCATCAGTGAGAGGAACAGGGTTAGCGCCGTCCTGATCCATAATCATGAGTTGCTTACGGCGGTTTTGTTTTGGTCCCGTCTCATGAACAAACACAATCCGTGTATCGAAATAGCCCTGTTCACCGGTTAGCGCTTCATAGACTTTATCCGCGACCTTATGCGCTGCTCGTCGCCAATTTTCGGCAGGCGTGGTGAATGAAACGGCTGTTAATTGCTCGTTTGAAAAAACATCCCAAACCCTGGTTGAAATAGTAGCCCGTCCATCGGTCGTCTGCGTTAATTCACCGACGACGAGAACTTGCGCATCAATCTGTCGCCAATCAACAAACCGTGGACGAACATTTACGCTCTCAATATTTTCAATATAGGCCCGCTGATCGATAACACTGAAAAGCCCCGATCGCTCCAGATCAGCGGTCACAACGCTCGTAATATCGCGGACAAGCGTTTTTGCGTTATCCCCACCTGTTGTAATGAACGCCGGGACGGCAATCGGCATCGGGTCGACGTTACCCTGCGTGATGTCGATCCGAACACGCGCAGACGCGGGCGAAATAATAGCCGTCAAAACCACCATCCCAGACACTAAACCTGCGAATAAGTGCGCCATGCCACTCGTGCTTTTCATGACCAGTTCTCCGTATAACAACAAATTACAAAACCTATCAAAGCAGCAGAAACAAAACTCTTGCTAAAATGACATGCCACCGCAAGTCTTTTCAGATGCTCCTTTACACTGCTTTATCGGAAATATCGGGTTAAACCGATTTAAGCTATTGAGATAGATGGTTATTGGAATTCAAGCGTCGATAGATCGTTAGAAACGAGAAAAAAGCTTCAAAAATGATTCGGTGCGTCAGATATATTGAGCAAAAACAGTGTCGTAGATATCAATTGAAACGGAGGAACTTTAAAGGCCAATTTGATCAGCTGGGTTGAATACAAATTCAAATTCTTTCCAGGTTTCGTAGCGTACCGGCGGTAAGAAATCCAGCGGCACACATTTTCGCACGGCATTCAATGCCTCACGTTCCGCAACTTTCCAAAAGCGATTACCAGATAGATTTATTTGTACGGCGTTCTTAACCCTCGGCGGTTTTGCCAGATTGCCGTCCTGCAAGAGATCAACCTCAAGAATGACGACGAGCTTTTCTGCTTCAGGCGCGCCGATGAATGATGACATGTCCCAACACGCATTGAAGGCTGCGCGAATTTTCGCCATATCACTGGCAGTGAGACGATCTCCAGCACCGGCAGCGGCCCGAGGCTTTTCACTTTCTTCGGGCGTCCCCTCTCCTTCAGTTTTGCGCTTTGCCTCGTCTTCGCGTGCCTTATCAACCAACGCCGACAGACGATCGAGGTCTAACGGATCCTCTTTTTTTGGCTCTTTTTTTGGCTCCGGCTTTTTTGGTTTTGGCTTTGGCGCTGGTTTTGGTTCTGGCTTAGGTTCAGGTTTCGGCTCTGGTTTTGGCGTCGGCAGAGGTTGAGGTTGAGGCTCAGGTTCTGGTTCTGGCTTGGGTTCTTGCTTTGGTTCTGGCGCAGCCTGTTTTTCCGGTTCAGGAGGCGGTGTTTCTTCCTCCTGCGGCTCTGGTTCGGGTTCCGGTGTTTCTTCAGTTTTCGGTGCAGCGGCTGTAACGCTGGTTTCTTCTGCGTATTCTGCCTCGCTAATGAGCTCAATGGGGATGGCGGGTTCGGTTTCGACATTGGTACGCAGCGCATCCGGCAGCGATAAAAACGCAAGACCGAGCGCGCTAGCGTGCAGTAATGTGGATGTTAATAACCCAAAACGCATGGGACGCCCTTCATCCCGAACCGTTCGCGCGGCAATGACCCTTCAAAAGATTAATTGCGCGATACGTAAACAATTCAGCCCTCAAACCAGAGCCACAAAATATATCAACGACGCAAACAAGCATCCGCCTCACTAATTCTCTGCACCAAGATCAAGATTGGGGTCAGACACCAATCCAATTCTACGGAACCCTGCAGAATTGATCAGCCCCATGACCTTCATGACCTCGCCGTAGGAGCGTTGCTGATCGCCTCGGATATAAATCTTCTGATCGTAACCCGCTGTTGCGATCGCCTCTAACCGTGCCACTAAGCTATCAATTGGCGTTTCAGTTTCCTGAACAAAGACCTTGCCTTCGCTCGTAATGGTGACGGTAAGCGGCTCACCCTCATCACCAATTGGCGCAGCCGACGTCTCTGGCAGGTCAACGGAAATTCCTACCGTTAAGAGGGGCGCGGCAACCATAAAAACGATCAGCAAAACCAGCATGACATCGACCAGCGGCGTCACATTGATCTCAGACATGGGACGCATGCGCGCGCGCCCACTGCCCCGGCTATTCATCGACATCCCCATTATTTCGACCTCTCATCAAGTTGCCGAGACAGGATCGCCGCGAATTCGTTTGTGAACCCCTCCAGGCGAACGGAGAAAGAATTTAGTGCTGACGAATAGCGGTTATACCCGACCACTGCTGGGATCGCCGCTAATAGGCCAAGCGCCGTCGCAAACAGCGCCTCGGCAATTCCGGGTGCCACCACGGCAAGATTGGTGTCTTTGGTTGCGGCAATAGCCTGGAAGGCCGTCATGATCCCCCAAACCGTTCCAAACAAACCGATGAATGGCGAGGCCGAACCGATAGTGGCCAAAACGCCGAGGTTCCGTTCAGCGCTCTCCAATGACCGCGCGACCGTAACGCTCATCACCCGATCAATGCGATCTCGCGCAGATACCGCCAGCGCTTCAGAACGGCCAAGGTTCTGTGCGCGGGCCCATTCAGTCATCCCGGCATTAAATACCTGCGCCATGGGGTGATCGGCCTTATCACCCATCTTGCGGTGCAATTCTTCTAATGACCGTCCAGACCAGAATTGGCTTTCAAACTTGCTGGATTTTCTTTTCAAACGACCGAACAGCATCGACTTATCGATGATGACCGCCCAGGACCAAACCGATGAGATGGCCAAAATTCCCATAACAGCCTTAACGACAAGGCCAGCGCTCAGAAACAGGCTCCACAAACTGAACTCGCCGCCAAGAGCGGTCCCGGTGGCACTTACAACTTCTGTTTCCATCGTTTCTTTCCTCTACGCTCTCAATTCCACTGCACATCGGTGCTAGCAAAAACGTTAATGTGTCATTAACCCAGTTTTATCTCTGCCAAAACGATTTGGTGAAATCAGGTCAAATTTTTAAACTCACCTAAAAAGTATTCTGGCCTTTGAATTGTCACAGGTTCTTGTTCTCCGATATTTTTTCCAGCAATCGCATCAGCAAACTGTCTAGCAAGTCAAAACATCGGGCAAACGTCAAACGAAGCGAAGTCACTTTTCTAGAGCTTTTTGCGTTCCGATGGAATCGGAACGCCGCTCTAAGTCATTGTTTGGTCGGTCGAACAATTGTTCGACCTATTGCCGAGTTGATGGACGGGAACCATCAACCGACACACTTATCGGCGAAGCGCTCTAATGCTTGTCGGAAATGCCTAATTTCATCTAGCGAACACCACTATGGTTATTGATAAAAGACTTCGAACAAGTTTTTAGGCCCGCCTGTCCAAAATTCGCGTGAGAACACGAATTAACCTGCCAAGCGATGCCAATATGCCTCTATTGCGGCAGATCTAAGCGTTTTCCGCGACAGACTCGATGAATTTTTGGACATTTGAGAGGCAACAGACAAATTCGCTAGGTGCTTTCAATGGATCCCGTTCGAAAAACATCCCCATCCTTCATTATTGCTGGATGATATTTTTAGCCTTTAGCATTTCAGCTGGTCGATTGAACCGAACGCAAGAACGGCTTGACGCATTTACCTACGGCAACACTTGACTGTTTCACTGATAAAATACTGTATCATATACTACCATTATCCCTGATTTTCGCTTAGTTCTAGGGAACGTTGTTAGTGCCCCTCGCAAAAGACACGCAATGCGGGAATCAGAAATTAATAATGAGAAGGAAAGACGCAACCGTGACTTCGAACCTCAAAAAAGCACCGAGCAAAGATCAGGGTATCTTAAGTTCAAGTCTCACGCGGCGCGGCGCCCTTACGAACGCGGCGGCCTTCGCCGCGCTTGGCGGTCTGCAAGCCGGGTGCGGCGGTGCACCCACCCGCGGCGCCGACAGTGCTTTCCTGCCGACCGAAAAAAGCCTGGATACCCATACAACACCCCAGTGGTTTAAAGATGCGAAGTTCGGCATTTTCATTCATTGGGGCCCTTATTCCATTCCAGCTTTCGCGCCGACAGAGGACAATGGCTTGTCCGAGAAATTTGGATATGGTTTTAATCCTTATGCTGAGTGGTACTGGCATTCGATGAAATTCGAAGGCGCGCCGACTGCCGAGTATCACCGTAAGACATATGGCGCCGATTACCCTTACGAACGCTTTGGCGAGGCTTTTAATGACTCACTCGATGATTGGAATCCAGACGAATGGGCGAGATTATTCAAAAGATCCGGCGCGCGCTATGTTGTGCTAGGCACAAAGCATCATGACGGATTTATCTTGTGGCCCAGCGCAAGGCCAAACCCACACATTCCCAATTGGGGAACAAAGCGCGACGTTGTCGGTGAATTGGCCGAGGCTGTTCGCGCGCAAGGGATGCGCTTCGGGGTTTATTATTCTGGCGGCGTCGATTGGACCTTCCAGCCCAAACTCTTGGAGAGCAGGCTGGATTTTATGCTAAACATGCCGGGTAAAAATCAAGGTTACACAAAGTATGCCGACGCCCACTACAGGGAACTGATCGACCGCTACAAACCCGATATTTTATGGAACGATATCGGATACCCAAGCCATAAATCCGCGTTCGAAATTATAGCCCATTATTACAATACCGTCCCAGAAGGACTGGTTAATGATCGCTGGCTCAACCTTTGGAGTGTTTTTCGCAAAGAGACATGGGAAGGAACGCCTGACTATGTGGAGGGCTCTTTCTTTCCCAAACCTCCTGTGTGGGATATCCGGACTCCGGAATATGCCATATTCAATCGGTTGGTCAATTATGATTGGGAAACGACGCGCGGTATCGGGCATTCATTCGGATACAATCGAATGGAGACAGAAGAAGATTTTCTAAGCGTCGCAGAAATCGCCCAGACGCTTGCCCAGGCCAGTGCTTATAATGGAAATCTGCTACTGAATGTTGGACCAAGGGGGGATACAATAATTGATCCGCCCCAGGCGCAACGTCTTGAAGGGATCGGCCAATGGTTGGCGCTGCACGGAAGTGCGATCAAGGACACGACGCCAGTTGCCGTCCCACAGCAAGACCTTCGCGTTGGGGCAACCAAAAACGAGACCAACGGCTTTTTGCACTTACTCGAAAAACCAAAAGACCAAACAATCACGGTTGCCCTGCCGGACGACTTCAAAAATTATTCGAAAGCAGAAGCCCTTCACCAAGAAGGCTTGGAGACCGAGTTTTCGAGCGGAGCCGTGACCGTTCGTGCGATAAACGGTTGGTTGGATGCTCCCGTTATTGTTACGCTGAGTAAAGCCACGTGACGTCAGAGTTGGAGGAGAATAATGGGTTAAGCCGCTTTATTCTCACTCATCCGCTGGCGCAGTACCATCGTTTCTAGAAATAAACCGCTGCACAAGATCATCGGGCGTTCGTTTTGGTCGCCCATTAAGGTCCATACAGACAATCTCAACATCGGCTGCGGTGATTTTGACGTCATCGCGCCAAATTTCCTGGGCCGCCCAAATTCGGGCGCCTCGCACCTGTGTAAATTGTGTTTTTACCGTTAAAAGGTCATCAATCCGAGCCGGCGCCATCCAAAGCGTTGTCATCTTTCTAACGGCAAAGACCATTGGCGGATCCCGTTCAAGAAGATCGCTGTGGCCTAGCCCAATATCGCGAAGTGCTTCTGTCCGGCCGCGCTCAAAAAAATGCAAGTACCGCGCATGATAGACGATACCGGAAAAGTCGGTATCCTCATAATAAATCCGTATAGGTATTTCGTGCGGGGTTTCCATAAACGGTTGGCTCTTGTGGTCCAGTATAGCAATTAGCCAAGATCTCAAAGGGGGCTAGCTTTATGCCAAGCCTTCGCGAACAATGGCGCCGAGGTCTACGCGGGCTTTAAGTTTTGTTGCGAGAAGGTGCGAGCCTCCAAATTTCCTATGAAAAAAGACGGTCGCCGGAGGCGGTACGTGGACAAAGCCACCTGTCCTAAGAGCGAGACCCTTGTCGCGAAGGCGCACAGCAAGATCTGTATTGCCAAAGTCAAAAGGCCCTTCGTGTAGGACCGGTTCCATGGCGAGGCGGAAGACTTCTTCCAACAGCGCCTCGATCTTTGGTTCGTGCTTTTGGCCGGCGAGTCCCATCTCCGCAGCGGTCCTGCGCGCGCCTTCCCAATCTTGCTTCAATGTAGACTGAGCCAACGCCTTATAGCCATTCGATAGCGTCTCAGGGATTTCGCGCGTCGCCCCAAAATCGAGAAGGATAAGTTTTCCCGTTGCTTCGTCATAGAAATAATTTGCAAAATTTGGGTCCGTCTGCATGAGCCGGAAGTCATAAATTTCACGCACCATCAGCGTCATGAGTAACGTCACAACGCGGTCACGCTCCTCCTGAGGCCGGTTCGCCAGTTGCTCAATCGGCGTTCCGGTCACATGGGACATGGCGAGCACATCTTTAGTCGTCAGATCGTCATAGACTTCTGGCAATATAAAATCATCGCAGTCAGCGAGGAGCTGACGGTACCGCATTAAATGAGCGCCCTCTCGTTCATAGTCCGCTTCCTCCTGAAGCTGACGTTTTGCCTCTATCAAAAGAGGTTCGATATCAACGCCTTCTGGCGCAAGGCGGGCGACTTTCAAAAGCGTGGCGACATTGTCTACGTCGCTTTCGATACTATCGCGCACGCCCGGATATTGAATTTTCACGGCGAGATCGCGACCGTCTTTTGTCTTAGCGCGATGCACCTGACCGATCGATGCAGCAGCAATGGGCTTGGGATCAAAGTTCTCAAACTTGGCAAGCCATCCACGGCCCCAGTTTCTATCGAGTACAGACTTTAATTGTGCTGGTGGCATGGAATGCGCGGACTGGCGCAGTCTTCCCAAAATATCCGCAAGCTCCGGCGGGATAAAATCGCCGCTATCCATTGAAATGAGCTGACCCATCTTCATCGCCGCGCCGCGTAATTGAGAAAGCTGGTCCGCAACCTTTTGCGCGTTCGATGGCGTCAATAAGAGGTCATTCAGTCCGGGCCGTTCACCACGTGCAACGCGCTTTGCGCCATCGACAATCATATTCCCCGCAACGCCAGCGCCCATGGCGCCAAACTTCGCAAGACGCGACAAGCGCTTTGCAGGGACAGCCATCCCATCGCCATCACCCGGATTGAACTCACCATCGTCAAATCGATCGGTAGAGAGGTCCTCTGATGTTATACCGGCTTTACTGTCGTTGGGCGTCGGACGGCTCTTCAGATCATCGGGCATGGGGGTTTCGCTATAAAACATGTTATTTAAATGGGGTTACGCGAAGGAAGATACAACTAGATCTATATCGAATCTGAACAATGATTTTGATTGGCCAACAACGAACGCACGGAACTTACCAAAAGACTAATCGTCGAAGAGATCCGCCGGAATAGCGTTGTCAATAGCGTTGTCATCCGCTGGCGCAGAAAGCCCCAAATGCACCCAAGCGCTTTTGGACAAGATGCGACCACGCGGTGTACGCTGGATGAGCCCTTTTTGAAGCAAGAAGGGTTCAATAACGTCTTCGACAGCATCGCGCGCCTCTGCGAGCGCTGCGGCAATCGTCTCAACCCCTACGGGCCCACCAGCAAAGTGCTCAGCAATCAGACGAAGATACCGACGATCCAGTGGATCCAATCCAAGGCGGTCGATCTCCAAGCGTGTCAGCGCGCCATCTGCGACTTTCCCGTCGATAACCGCCACACTATCAACCGTTGCCACATCGCGCACACGCCTTAAGAGCCTCCCTGCAACACGCGGTGTGCCCCGGGCTCGTCTTGCTATCTCCATGGCGCCGTCCGCCGACATTTCTGTATCGAGAAGACGGGCGCCCCGCGCAACAATCGACGCAAGCTCATCGGGCGCATAGAAGTCAAGCCGCACAGGAATTCCGAAACGGTCCAATAACGGTTTGGCAAGCAAACCAGAACGCGTTGTCGCACCAATGAGAGTGAAGCGCGGCAGATCGATTTTGACGGAACGCGCCGCAGGCCCCTCGCCGATCATAAGATCAAGCGCAAAGTCTTCCATCGCCGGATAAAGAACCTCCTCCACCGCTGGCGTCAGCCGATGAATTTCGTCAATGAACAGAACATCACCCGCTTCAAGGTTCGTAAGAAGTGCTGCGAGATCGCCGGGCTTCGTAATCACAGGGCCAGACGTGGAGCGAAAATTGACACCAAGTTCATTCGCTACAATTTGTGCAAGCGTCGTTTTACCGAGCCCTGGTGGACCATGGAAAAGGACATGATCCAGCGCCTCGTTGCGCGCCCGGGCTGCGCCGACAAAGACACGTAAGTTATCTTGTGCCTGAGTCTGCCCCACAAACTCGCCAAGACGTTTCGGCCGTAGGGCCACATCGGCGTCCTCGGCGGCGTCCTCGGGCTTGCGTTCGCCATTGATAAGGCGCTCAGCGTCTAGGTCTTCCGTATCGTTCAAGTCTCTTTCCTTCGATAAGCAACAAGCATTTAACTGACCATCTGATTACTGAATAAATTCACGCGGCGAGCTGCTTTAATGCTGCTTTGATTAAGGCCTCAACGCTCTCCCCGGCAGCTTCCGAATGGTCCATCGCTTGCTTTATCGCCCGGCGGGCATCAACACCATCATAACCAAGATTTGCCAATGCAGACAGAGCGTCTGCCGTTGCAGAGGATGCTGTCGTTGACGTGCCGCCATGAGTGGCCGCAACAGATGATGCGGCGGCCTTTTTAAGAGCAACACCGCTTTGGGGTAACGCTAACGCGCCAAGCTTTGATTGCAATTCCACCGCTATACGCTGAGCAATTTTTTTTCCAACACCATTGGCACGCGACAAAGCCGTTACGTCTTCCGCGGCAATGGCATCGTTGAGGTCGCTGGGTGGCAGAACTTGAAGGATCGCAAGCGCATGCTTTGCCCCAACCCCTTGAACGCTTTGCAGTACCCTAAAGGCCCGGCGTTCTCCCTCATCTTCAAAAGCATATAACCGAATAAGATCTTCGCGAACGATCGTCTCTATCGAGAACGATACTGGGTCACCAACGCTCAGCCGCGATAAGAGTCTTGAATGCCCGTACGCTTCGTATCCCACGCCGCCCACATCAATCAGGACCGTATCGATATCGATCGCCGTAACTGTTCCACGAAGATGCCCAATCATGCGCTTCTCCTGATAATTGGTGATGGCTTTGAGGCCCTTACCGATTTGTCTTCGGGCTTGTCAGGCGAGGACGACGTTGCGATCGCCTCAACAGACATAGCCCTGTGGTGGGCATGGCAAATGGCAACAGCGAGGGCGTCAGCAGCATCGGCGGCCTGGTCACCGGACTGGGGCAGAAGAACCCGAACCATCGCCTGCACCTGTCGCTTATCCGCATGCCCTTTTCCGACGACGGTCTTTTTCACGGTATTAGCAGCATATTCAGCAATCGGAAGCCCACGTAAGGCCGGAGCACACAACGCAATCCCGCGCGCTTCCCCAAGAACCAAAGCGTCGCGGGGGCTGGCATTCACAAATGTCTGTTCAACGGCCGCCTCGTGGGGCGATTTTGCGTCCATCACTGTATTTAAAGAAGTCAATATCTCGGCAAGCCGTTCAGCACGTCCACCGTTGCGTGAGGGGCGAATCGTACCGGCGCCGACAAAGCTAAGGCGCGATCCAATACATTCAATAACAGCCCAGCCAGTGGCCCGAGAACCTGGATCGATGCCAAGAATACGAATCGGTCTTTCCATACCCTATGATAAGGTGTTCGGAACGAAACCAAAACATTTGCTCGAGTATTTAGCCTATTCGTTTCCCACAATGTGGGAAATGACTGACCGCCAACGACCAGGGTTACTCGCGTAACGCACCATAGGTGGTCGTTTCAGCGGCATTTTGCGCGATTAAAAATCGGACAACTTCTTCCCGCAACGACTCGTCCGCTAAAGAGCTTCTGGCAACACTTCGCGCCATTTTCACGGCCCGTTGAACGTCCTTCTCACGACCATCACCATTGGCAATCGCAACAGCATGCAAAAATCGTCCTTGTAAATCACCAGCCTTGTCAGCCTTTTCAAACCAGTCCGCCGCCTTGCCCGGCACTTCCCCTTTGTGCGCGTAAAGGCCCATTGCCGTCATAGCGGGTGCATAACCTGCTTCTGCCGCCCTGTTCATTATGGTCAACGCTAGATCAGGATTAGCGTCTGGAAACGCCCGAGATCTGTGCAAAAGTGCCAAGTTGAATGCTGCTTCTTCATGCCCCGCAGCCATGGCCGCTTCAAGCTTTGAACGTGCCCGGACGTAATTTGGCGCACCAAATTTTCCATGCATTGCCGAATAGCCAAGAAAGAAAAGGGCGTCTCGATCGCCGAGGGCGGCAGCACGCTCGAACAAGGACAAACCGATTTTGATATCGCGGTCGGTGCCGATGCCGTCGATGTAAAGAGCACCAAGGCGAGATAGGGCTCTAGGATCCCCCTGATCCGCTGCAGCGTTTAACCATTTAAAAGCAAGGGATGGTTGGACGTCAGCTTTTTTTCCCTCAAGATAAAATAAACCGAGTGACAATTGCCCATCAACATACCCCGCCTTCGCACTTCGACGATAAAAGTTTTCTGCGGCCTTTCTGTCAGAAACACCGCCCAACCCGGTTTCGTACAGATATCCAACGAGATGCTGAGCCACCGGGTTACCCCGGATTGCAATCGGTTCAGCAAGATCTCGCGCGATAGCGTATTTCCCTTCGCGGAATTTCTCGATCGCTGGCTTCAATGCTTTTTTAACATCCCCATCGAAGACCGCTGAAGGAAGGTCTTTTACCTCCGCTTCATTATTCTCATTCGGTGCAACTGTAATAGGATTTTTCGACAATCCACTGAATGAAACATCTTGTTTAGGTTTGATCGGTGCCGCATTAGATGATTTAGCATCCAAGCTGATTGTCACCACCGTCAAAACCACTGTCGAAATAGTCAGCATTCCAACAAAAATATGGCTAATAGAACGCCCATCTAATTCAGCCACCTTCGCCTTCAGTTTTTCTACAGAAAGCTGGTCGCGAAGTTTATTGAAAACGATGTCCGACATCTTGTGCTCCGTTCGGCTTCGAGCATAAAGATCAAAAGCGTCGTATAAAAATCAGGCGCTATAGATCTGGGCTCCAATACCATCTCGAACTGTAAACACAGCATTAATTATGCCAAAGGATAGCACAAGACGGAACTATATCAGCAATGTGCGGCGAAAAGCGCATTGAATTGGGACACAGCAGATTTTGGTCCAGCCGACGCATTCCAAACACCTGAGGATACAGCCACATAATCAGCGCCAGCTCCTAGAAGGGGCTCAACGTTATTAACCGTAATTCCTCCAATAGCGACACAGGGCACCGCGGCCGCGAATGTCCAATTTTTAATGATAGAAATCGGCGCTTGTGTTGATGTATTCTTAGTCCTCGTTGGGAAAAATGCACCAAAGGCGACATAATCCGCCCCTGCACTGCCAGCGTCAATCGCCAGGTCCATCGATGCATGACATGTGACGCCAACGATCCCATTTTGACCAACAACTGATCGAGCAATATCGTAAGGCACATCGGATTGGCCAATATGAACGCCGTCGGCGCCGACTTCTTTTGCGACGTGCGGATCATCATTAATCAGAAATAATGCATTTGCCTCTCGCGCTATTGGCGAAATAACTTCAGCAATTCGCTTAACATCATCTTTTTCAGGTGGGGCATTGTCTGGACCTTTGAGCCTTAATTGAATAGCCGCAATGCTACCCCCATCAAAAGCTTCACTAAGCGCAACTTTAAAGACACTTAGATCGTCAATTTGAGGGGGCGTAATCAAATACAAACGACAAAGACCATCCATAACAAAACGAGCTTCCACGCGAGTGAACGACAAAGATGATTCAAGCACGATCTGTCAGCATACCGCGACAAAAAATACTGAAAATAGTATCATCATCATCATTGTGCTTGGCAGCTTTCTTTTTGGGCTTCCGCATCTGATTTTTTATGTTTTGCGTGATCGAAATAAAAAAAGTTGGCAAACCAATATTGCGTTCTCGGCTAAAGCCTTTCTCGTTCAAGTGGCTACCGCCCCCCATCAACAAATATGCGCCCAAAAATATGCGCCAAGACATGTGAATCGGTAAACGCATGTCAAGAAATGCGTCAAACCAAAGACCTTAAGCCACCGCGCGATACCATGTGAATCACAGCGGTTTTAGAATGTGTCGCGCTTAAGCGTTTACTGGTTATGCGCAAGAGAAAGGATATCGTAAAAAACAACTCGGCCCGACAAAATCAATTATAGGGCGTCGGATTGTTTATCGGTCTATAGTTTCAATACACTTTAAATCGAGAGCAAAAAGGTGATCGCGAGGCGTTGAGCCCCCGCGATCAATTTCTTTGTCCGACTAAGCCGTTTCAAGGCTCGCCTTCCATTCACCCAACTGCGCTAGCCCATTCATCTTGGCGCGATGGGTAAAAGCGGCCTGCCCCGCGGGAACGTTATCAGCGTTTCCAGACCAAGCTTGCAGCGGTGCGGCCTGCAATGCACGCCCATATGAAAATGAGAGACCCCAAGGCATTTGATCTGCATATGCGGTATTCATAGCATTCAGATGGGCTGTCGCATCTATGTCGGACTGGCCACCAGAAAGAAACACGATACCCGGCAAGGCTGCTGGGACGGCGTTGAGGAAACATCGCACCGTCTTTTCGGCAACCTCTTCAACACTCGCTTGCGTTGAACACTTTTTGCCAGCGATAACCATGTTCGGCTTAAGGATCGCCCCTTCAAGCGCAACATCTTGGGCATAAAGCTCATCGAATAAGGATTTCAGCGTAAATTCCGTGACATCGTAACAACGGTCGATGTCATGATCGCCGTCCATCAGAACTTCAGGCTCAACAATGGGGACAATATTGGCTTCCTGACATAGAGCTGCATAACGGGCAAGTGCGTGCACGTTTGTCGAAATACAGTATCCGGAGGGTATTGTTTCGTTTCCATCGCGACCGATATCAATAACGGCACGCCATTTAGCAAAACGCGCCCCGAGCTCGTAATATTCATTAAGGCGCTCACGCAAACCATCGAGACCTTCGGTCACTTTTTCGCCAGGTGCGCCAGCCAAGTCTTTTGCCCCTTTATCGACTTTGATGCCAGGTATCGACCCTGCGTCTTCAATGAGCGTTACGAGGGGTGTACCATCCGCCGCTTTTTGCCGGATTGTTTCGTCGAACAAAATCACGCCCGAGATATTCTCCCGCATGGCCGTGTCGGTCCGGAACAGCATTTCACGATAATCGCGTCGATTATCTTCGGTTGACGCGACATTGATCGTGTCAAACCGTTTTTTGATCGTCCCCGAAGATTCATCCGCAGCAAGTAGGCCCTTGCCCGGCGCCACAATGGCTGTTGCGACTTTATTCAGAGCGTCCAAATCCATCATTTTCTCCCAATCCATCCCGGTAAAATCAGTCTCGTTGGCAAATTCAATTGCACATTCAATGCTATTTTCGTTGCAAGGTTAATGCCGTAATGCTTCCACACCGGGCAGCGTTGCGCCTTCAAGCCATTCAAGGAATGCGCCGCCAGCGGTAGACACATAGGTAAAATCATCCACGGCCTTGGCATGATTTAGAGCCGCCACTGTATCACCTCCCCCCGCAACTGCAGTAAGCGCGCCAGACCTTGCTCTTTTCGCGGCAAACCGGGCTGCCTCTACCGTTGCCGTATCGAAAGGTGGAATTTCAAAAGCGCCAAGGGGACCGTTCCAAACCAGCGTTTCGGCTTTTTCAATTCTATCAGCAATCGTATCAACCGAGGATGGCCCAAGGTCTAAGATCATTTGATCCGCCCCGACACGGTCGATCGACACGACTTTACTCGTGGCACCAGCCTTAAATTCGTTGGCCACAACCGCATCAATTGGCAATAAAATTTCGCATCCAGAAGACTTCGCCTGATCCATGATCTCCCTCGCCGTGTCAGCTAAATCAGGCTCGCAGAGGGATTTTCCGACGGAAATACCGTTCGCAAACAAGAAGGTATTGGCCATACCGCCACCAACAACGAGTAAATCCGACTTAGAAACGAGGTTTAAGAGCAATGGAATTTTGGTTGAAACCTTCGCACCGCCGACCACGCACAACAGAGGACGTTTTGGCTCGGCAAGACCGGCAGCAAGATAATCCAGTTCGCGCTCCATTGCCTTGCCGGCCGCCGACGGCAGCAAATGGGCAATCGCTTCTGTTGATGCGTGGGCACGATGAGCCGCCGAAAAAGCATCATTCACAAACAGATCGCCATTTGCAGCAAGCGCTTCGGCAAACGCTCGGTCATTTTTCTCCTCACCCGGATGAAAGCGCGTATTCTCCAAAAGAAGA
Organism: Pseudomonadota bacterium; assembly: GCA_039025235.1. Classification (GTDB taxonomy): domain Bacteria; phylum Pseudomonadota; class Alphaproteobacteria; order Caulobacterales; family Parvularculaceae; genus MED-G105. The sequence continues at coordinate 65,138 of JBCCOS010000006.1, read as the reverse complement.
ACATCACCATTGCTCAACGACGCAATCGCTTTTTCCGCGGTGGGACCGATACAATCGGGTGCAAATCCAACATTTGTATCAAGCAGTTTTGCCAGTGCTGAGGTCACGGGTTCAAGGGACATTTCCTGAACCCGTTCGCCTTTTGGCCGACCGAAATGGGATAAGAGAAGGGTTTTCGCGCCTGCCTCACGCAAGGATTGGATCGTCGGTAAAGCCCGATCAATACGCGTCGTGTCAGATACAACGCCGTCCTTCATCGGCACATTAAAATCCACACGGACAAAAACACGCTTGCCAGCGACATCAAGGTCGTTCAGTGTTCGATATCCTGCCATACACAGACTACCCCAACTAAGGCCCTCACTACGGACGTTAGATATACTTACCCATTTCCAGTGCTGTATCGCTCATCCGCGTTGAGAAGCCCCATTCATTGTCATACCAAGAAAGTACGCGAACAAGCTTGCCTTCAAGAATTTGCGTCTGCGGCTGAGCAAATGTTGATGAATGGGGGTCATGGTTGAAATCAGCGGATACCAGCGGGCGGTCCGTAACACCAAGAATGCCCTTCATTGGTCCATTCGCCGCTTCTTCAATCGCGCCGTTTATTTCCTCAACCGTTGTGTCTTTTCCAGGGGTAAAGACAAGGTCGATACATGAGACGTTCGGCGTCGGCACACGAATAGAAGATCCATCGAGTTTGCCGGAAAGTGCAGGTAGCACAAGACCAACGGCCTTTGCAGCACCCGTGGACGTTGGGATCATGGATGTCGCCGCCCCCCTCGCGCGATAAAGATCCTTATGCATCGTATCAAGCGTTGGTTGATCACCCGTGTAAGCATGAATGGTGGTCATATAACCCCGTTCGATCCCAACCGCGTCGTTAAGCACCTTCGCAACAGGCGCCAGGCAATTTGTTGTACAGGACGCATTCGAAACAACAACATCATCGGCGGATAGTTCACCGTGGTTCACACCGTAAACAATTGTTTTGTCTGCGCCCGTTGCCGGTGCCGAGACAAGAACGCGTTTAGCGCCGCCAGCCAGGTGAGCAGATGCTTTTTCTTTATCCGCAAAAACACCAGTACACTCAAATACGACGTCTACGCCTAAATCACCCCAAGGTAATTTTGCCGGGTCACGTTCCGAAAATACTTTGATCGGACCTGTCCCAGCATCAATTGTGTTTTCCGTCGCTTTTACATCTTGCGGAAAACGGCCATGCACTGAATCGTATTGGATCAAATGCGCATTCGTATCGACAGGGCCCAAATCATTGATCGCAACAACCTCGATGCCCTCTCTATTATTTTCGATCATCGACCGCAGGGTCAAACGACCGATCCGGCCAAAACCATTAATTCCTACACGCAACGCCATTTTACACTCTCCTAATCAATCAAACCTGAGCAGCTTTGCGCGCTGCTGCATCCACTGCTTCTGCAGTAATTCCAAAATGTTCGTACAAAGCTTTTATAGGCCCGGACTCTCCAAAACTTGACATCCCGATAAATTGGTCGCCAAACGCATCACCAGATCGCAGAAATTGATCCCAACCTTGTTGTACGCCGGCCTCAACACAAATTCGCGGCCCCGCCCCTAAAACCTCTGACTTGTACGCCACACTCTGTGCAGCGAATAACTCAAAACAAGGGGCAGATACAACACGGGCTCTCACCGCATCGCACGCCAGCGATTGTTGTGCTGCAATTGCAACGCCGACTTCCGACCCCGTGGCGATGAGTGTTACGTGAGGGTCAGGCGCATCGGCAACAATATAAGCGCCTTTTGCCGATAAATTCTCTTGCTCGTGGGAGAGGCGTGCGGGCGCCAGACTTTGTCGGCTCAACGCTATAATGCTTGGCCCTTTTGTGTTGGCAAGCGCTGCCGCCCAACATTCAGCAGTCTCAACTGCATCACACGGACGAAAAACGGTTAAGTTCGGCATCGCGCGCAGCGAAGCAAGGTGCTCTACCGGTTGGTGCGTCGGTCCATCTTCACCCAACCCAATGGAGTCATGTGTCATAACGTAAATGACACGCTGCTCCATGAGAGCCGATAACCGGATCGATGGCCGACAATAGTCTGTAAAGACAAGAAATGTGCCGCCATAGGGTACAACGCCGCGATGCAGCGCTAATCCATTCATAGCAGCGGCCATGCCATGCTCACGGATCCCGTAATAGACGTAGCGACCGCCATAGTTTTCCGAGGTCAACGGATTAATCGTCTTAGTTTTGGTGTTATTGGACCCTGTGAGATCTGCCGATCCGCCAATGGTAAATTCCACCGCCTGATTTATCACATCCAAAGCCATTTGTGATGCCTTGCGGCTCGCAACGGATGGCTTTTCCTCCACTAAGTCCCGTTTGAATGCTGCCAAGGCCTCGACAGCTGGGGTCACGTCGGCAATCAAGGCTTCGTTGAACGCCGTTTTCTTTGGCGATGCTTCAAGGCATGCCTGCCAGTCGCGACGAGTCGCTGCACCGCGCGAGCCCGCAGCACGCCACGCAGAAAGGACATCGCTTGGAACTTCGAATGGCGCATGGGGCCAGTTAATCGCCTCTCGTGCTGCCGCGATTTCTTCGCTTCCGAGAGGTGCCCCGTGACTTCCCGATGTGCCCTGTTTCGACGGTGCACCGCGACCGATTACCGTCTTGCAAGAAATTAATGTCGGGCGTGAAGCGGTTTGCGCGTCACGTAAGGCTCCCTCAATTGCCGATGGATCGTGACCATCGATGCGCTTGGTTGCCCAACCCGCCGCCTCGAAACGCTGTAGTTGATTTGTCGAATCGGAGAGCGAGACAGCGCCATCGATAGTGATTTCGTTATCATCCCAAAGAACAATGAGATTACGAAGTTTTAGATGCCCGGCAAGGCCTATGGCTTCGTGGCTGATGCCCTCCATAAGGCACCCATCGCCAACCAAAGCATAGGTTTTATGATCCACCAGATCCGAGCCAAATCGAGCATTTAAATGGGCTTCCGCGATGGCCATCCCCACCGCATTGGCAAGACCTTGCCCAAGGGGGCCCGTGGTTGTCTCAGCGGCTGCGAGCACGCCATATTCAGGATGCCCTGCAGTTTTTGATCCTAGCTGCCGAAAATTTTTAATCTCTTCGATGGAGACGTCTTTGTATCCCAGCAAATGAGACAGGGCATAAAGCAGCATAGAGCCATGCCCGGCCGACAGGATAAAACGATCACGATCAGGCCACCGAGGGTCGACAGGATCAAACTTCAAGAATTGCGTAAAGAGAACAGTGGCAACCTCAGCTGCGCCCATTGGCATACCCGGATGCCCAGACTTGGCAGCCTCGACAGCATCCATTGAAAGGGCCCGAATGGCATTAGCCATAATAACTGGATCAAGGTTCCCAGCTTCAGAAGCGGCTATAGGCGTTGAACCCATTGAACATCCTTATTGAGGTGTTGAGGTTAAGACACATCGTCATTCATATCTTGCGCGGGATGCAGGCAAAAAATGCGGCCTAACGAGATATAAAAGCCCAAAACAGTTCTAGATTTCGGAAGATCAATAACGTTTAGGAACCCGACACCAATCCCGCGTGCACCTCATGCCGTGCGCACCATTCACGGTCAAGTCCTGTCGCTAGAAAGCTTGCAAAAACAGATCACAACGCGATTGTTATGGCGCGCTATCGGTGGAACACAAATCACAGCGTATTAAATTAGATGTCATGCGTTGTTTAAGGGTTTTATTTATTCGCGGTTCTTTTCCGTGGCGAATGGGCGAGAATGGTAACTGCACATGCCTATCCGAGAGTCACTCTCCAAGTTTTAATAGATGAATGGAATAAAGTTGATAAGAATCATATATATATGGTCATTATCTCAACAGCATTTAGAGCTGGACACGGTACGACCCTCGGTTCACCTTCATCTTCTGTTCTGGAGGCGTAACGTGTGTGGTTCATTTTCTGGAGTTCATTACGCAAGGTCACAGCGCTTTTTGGGTGGATGAAATTTAAAAATGGTTGGGAACACAAAACCCCCGTCTGAAACACCGTCTGAGTCACCGTCTGAAACACCTACTGAGAACACGATCAGAGGTGGCTCTGAGCACGGGACAAGGACATCAGGAAGCGCCATCGATATATCAATCGCTCTGAAAAGACTAAATACCGCGCTTGCCACCGTCGAGAAAAAGCTCTCAGAACGAGCGCAGATCGTCGCAGAACGTCAGGAGAGCGACGCCGAAATATCAAAGCAAATTGGCATTGCGCGCCGGTGCACAGACGATGCTGCAATGCGCCTGAATACTGCAACGAAAGACCTGCATGACATCATTGGGACGTTGCGCGCGACATCAATCTCAAAGGATAGCGCTGATACGACACTTATCAGTGGTGAAGAACAAAAGGACAATAAGAAAGCATAGTCCAGCGGTAACGTTCCCCTTGGAATCGCCCGCAACCTTTCTTTTAACCCAGGACTTAACACGGTCTGATTGAAAGACATGTAATGGCAGAAGTCGACTTAGATATAAATAATCATAGCTATCGCGTGGCATGCGAGGACGGGCAGGAACAACGCCTTCATAATTTAGCCGTTTATCTCGATTCACATGTGAAGCATTTGGCAGATAGCCTTGGTCAAATTGGTGAGGCACGATTGATGCTTTTGGCAAGCTTAACAATTTGCGATGAGCTCCTCGAAATCAAAGACGCGAGAATGCGTGAGGCAGATGAGCTGGCCCCTGGGGCATTAAGAGAGGCCAACACTGCATTGGAAGACGCCACCAATAGACTAAACTTGCTGGCAGAGGCATTATAAAAAATGCTACGATTGCGCCACTGAGCAACGCGCAAGGTTCAACCTAAAGCGCTTCGCCGATCAGTGTGATCGGTTGATAGTTCCCGTCCATCAACGCGGCAATAGGTCGAACAATTGTTCGTCCGACAAAACAAGGACCTAAAGCATTTCCAAGCCAAGTGTGTGCGGTTGGCGTTAAGGAAATGTGTAAAATCAACGACTTAAAGCGCCGTTCTGATTCCAATTGAAATGGAGGCGCTTTAGAGCGGCGTTCCGATTCCATCGGAACACAAAAAGCTCTATGGTCATGATACTCAAACCTTTGAGCGGTCTGTTATCCAGACCAACTATGTCGATTTAAGGGACCTTTGATAAAATCTCCAATGCCTCAGCATGCAAGCTTTCGGTTGCAGCAGCAATAATTCGACCCGTATCATCCGCGCCAGGCGCCTTCCCCCGCCAGTCCGTCACGACACCGCCCGCAGCCCGCACTAACGCAACGGGTGCGGAGTAATCGTAACACGCCAACCCCGCTTCAACTGCCAAATCAAATTGCCCCTCGGCAACCAACGCATACCCATAAGCATCCAAGCCAAATCGTTGTAATTTGGTTCGCGACGCCACAGCAGCGAAAGCGTTAGCTTCCGGTGGCGTGAAATACCCATCACTTCGAGGGTCAGTTGTCGTTAAACGTGCCTCGGAAAGTGCGGTGCAGGAGCTTACATTAATTGAGCGTGTTTTTCCCTGACGCCGATGGAAAGCGTTCGTTGTATCACTATTGGTATTGGCGTCTTTATCATCATCGAGCAATCCGCCAAACCACCGGTCACCTGTAAATGGTTGATCAACCAGACCAAAAATGGGCGTCGCGTTCTGCTCAAATCCTATAAGTGTCGTCCAAGTTGGAATGCCCGTAATGAAGGCCTTAGTGCCATCAATAGGGTCAAGCACCCAGCGTAGCGACGCGTCAGCATTCTTTGACCCGAATTCCTCTCCAACAATACCATGATTTGGAAACTGCTTTTCAATTTCTTGGCGCAGGATTTGTTCCGCTTGACGATCAGCATCCGTAACCGGATCAAAAGCCGAAGCACTTTTGTTGTCGACCGTAAGATCCGAGCGAAATAGCGGTAGCGTTTTCGATAAAGCCATGTCCGCAAGTCGATCAGCGAATTCAGATGTCAGTTTAAAAGAGTGATTGTGCATCACGGGACAATGACGGCATGAGGATAGAAAAACAAGCATGTCATCCACGCACATTCTCACCAAGAGCGCGAATAAATTGAGATGAACAGTATTCAGACTCAAAAATAAAAACCGCCCCGCGGTGACACGACCGCAAGTCGGTTTTCCATTGATTACAAAATCCTGGAGCGCTTAAAGCGCTTCCGTTTCAATTGGAATCACAAGGGCGCTTTAAGTTTTTGATTTTACGCATTTCCTTGACGCCAACCGCACACACTTGGCTTGGAAATGCTTTAGACACCGAAAGTCCAAGCACGCAGATCACTACATCTCGCCAGACATTGCCTTTGCAAGATCAAGCAACCGCCGCCTCGGTTCTTCATTGAGACGATAGTATGCGCGTACCAAATCGATGGTATCTTTCTTCTGAAATACGTCATGGGCCGCTTGCTCGTGAGAGCCGTTCCCATTGATGACACCTTCACCGGGCTGCTCGTCTGCATCGACCCCTTCGAAAAAGTACGCCACCGGAACTTCTAAGGCTTTTGCCAACGCCCAAAGCCTAGACGCTGAAATCCGATTTGCTCCGCTCTCGTATTTTTGGATTTGCTGGAAACGAATTGAAACCGCATCAGCAAGCTTTTGTTGTGTTAGTCCCAACAAACGACGCCGCTGGCGCAAACGTTTGCCGACATAAAGATCGACCGGATGGGTCATTATACCTCCTCCTCTTCCACGAACACTAAGGCGGACGTTGGAGAAGTCTTCTCCGGTACCTTCCGCCGTGGTTGTCGAGGGGAGATAGGCAAAGGGCGTGCCGGAAAGCATGAAGACAATCTGCACGAGACAATCAAACCAAAAAAGCGAGGAAAACAAGGGGTTAAACCCTCACTTTATTTCTCCGTAGAAGCGTGGGCGCCGTATTTTCAGTGCTCTGGAAACAATTAAATTCAAGCGATTGAAATAGAGTTGCTCCAAAACGGAACAAGCCCCACGCAAACGGTCTAATTCTGAAACAGGTGATTAAGAACGACCTGCGATAAAGCGACACCGAACAGCCAAAACGGTTCATCGATAATCCAGTCCATCACTTTCCGGGGCTAACCACCTAGTCCACCATACGTGCAGACCGAAGCCAGAATTCTTCATCGAACCCCGGTGTTTCGAGGTTGGCAATAAAATGCCGTGACGCCGCATCCCAAGAAAAGTTTTCAGCCCAGTCTCGGCAGGCCGCGGTATCGCGATGCTCTAGTGCGTCACGACAGGCCGTTTCGAGGTTTTCATTAAGAGCGCCACAGGTTTTTGGTGCGCCGTCAAATATCTCTAGCGGCCCTCTCACAGGATACGCCGCAACTGGAATACCACAGGCCAAGGCCTCTACGTTTACAAGACCAAATGTATCCGTACGCGACGGAAACACAAAAACATCGGCAGCGCGATAGTGGTTCGTAAGATCAGCACCATGTTTCGAGCCCAAAAAATAGGCATCTGGATATTTCTGCTCTAACTCCTCTCGCTGAGGACCGTCGCCCACAACAATCTTAGATCCGGGTAAATCCATCTCTAAGAAATCCTCGATACTCTTTTCCACCGCGATACGCCCGACATACAACCATCTTGGTGCAGGAAAATCGTCGAGAATATCACTGGGGGCCACACTGAATTGTTCAAGATCAACGCCCCGCGGCCAGAGTTTCATGCTCTTAAAGCCACGTGCCGCCATTTCATCCATCATTCCTTGCGTCGCAACCATCATGGTTTCGCCATCTTTATGAAAGTCCCTCAAGATGGAATAGCCCCACCCCAATGGTATACCCCAGCGGGCATTCGCATATTCAGCGAAACGGGTATGAAAACTGGTGGTGAAAGGATACCTGCGACGTTTGCAAAATCGACGTGTGGCGCGACCGATCGGCCCTTCTGTCGCGATATGAATAGCGTCGGGCTTGAAATCATTAATCATTTTTGCAACACGGCGATTAGGCAGTATCGCAAGACGGATCTCGGAATAGGATGGTAAGGGCACGGAGTGAAATTTTTCGGGTGTGATATACAGCACCTCGTTACCGAAGCCCTCTAAAATTTGTCCTAGCGTATCAAGCGCACGCACCACACCATTGACTTGCGGTTTCCAAGCATCAGTTGCTATGGCGATGCGCAACCCACCTTCTTCCACCCCTGCAGGCATCGGAAAACGTTGCTTTGGGCGCGTTAATCGGCCCACACCGTTCTTGATCTTCGCAAACCGCCCCACTTTGGTCGGCACATCCGCATACTGACTCATTTCCGAACCGTGGAGAGGATCTTTCGTTAGTGTAACGCTTTTTTTTTCGGCCTCGGTCAATCTCTACTCCTCAATCGACATTTTTGTAGGAGATGTGCACCAGATCCATCTGCTGGGCTAGGTATTTTCCGCCTCCAACCCGTCTTTTGAATTTGAAAGGCAGCGATGAGATGCAATTCCTAAACAGTCACGTAATCGGCACAGCAATTTGAGGCAAGCGCTGACCTTTACGTCTATGTCCAATCGGTTCCCACAAATAGGCCCTTAATACATCCCATTCTGATAGACCCTGTAGCCTCATAGATCCCGTATCACACTATTCAGAAAAATGTGCTGCGATGCAAAAATATGTTGCGGCGCAAAATATTTTGCGTTAATGTTAATTGTGACTTTTTAGTCGCCGCCCTTTCGGGCGTTTCCTCCCTAAGAACTTAACCGCGAAGTTTATCTTCGCGGTTTTTTTATTCGGCAGCCAAGGCTGGATTAAGAGAAATCGGCGAGATTTTGACTAATGATCCGATGAGTTCTTCCATCGAAGCGCGCAATTTTGAAAAACCATGGTGACGGGTGAGACGCGTCTCGTCGAGATATAACCCTCGGTTGATTTCGATCTGCAAAACATGAACGCCTGCTTCCGGGCGGCCATAAAACGCCGCCACATGCCCGCCGGCGTATGGGCTGTTTCGCGACACGCGGTATCCCATGGCCGCAAATGCTTGTTCCACCATGCAGGTCAAACTACCGGAACAAGACACCCCATACCGATCACCCAAAACAAAATCGATCGACGGATCGCCGGCCCGAAAAGGAGACCCACAAACCGATGGCATTGAATGGCAATCGATCAGAACGGCACATCCAAACATCGTCTTGGTTTCTTCAATGAGGTCAGAAAGCGCCTTATGATAGGGATCATAACACATCTCAAGACGCTTATTCGCATCGCGATATTTGAGCTTGCGTGAATAAATATCCTGGCCATCAGCCACTATCCTCGGAATGACGCCGAGGCCGACCCTGACACGATTTGATTTTGAATCGAGGTTTGGTGGCGTTTGCTCAACAAACATTCGTGGATCAACTTCATCGCGCGCGCGGTTAACATCAACATACGCCCGGGGAAACAAAGCCCTTATGAGCGGTGCCCCAAATCGAGGCGCAGCATCGAATAGCATATCGACATACCCGTCCTCGGATTGCCTTAAAGCATGTCGATCAAGCCGACTTAACGCTAAGAATTCAGATGGATAACGACGTCCGGAATGAGGCGAAGCAAAGATCACTGGCGATTGTTGTTCCTTAGGCCGCAGCAGCTCGAACACCTGACCGCCAAGTTTTAGACCATCGTCATCAGCCTCAGAACCAGTCGCTAATAACGGGCTCACAACAGACCTAGAGCCAGACTTGGGTCGCAGAGAAGATGCGGAAATTGATCTTTTTCGACGTTGCACACCAAACTTCCCAAACAGATAAAAGGACAAATCACCTATGAGTGAGTAAGGTGAAATTTTTCCTTCATCTTTGCATCATACTCTTAACATCGGTTGTACCGTCATTTGGCGCAAAGACGTAAGAGAAAGCAAAGCAAAATCTTATTCTATGGCGGGACACAGAGTAACGCCACTCAGTTGATTACGATTTTTGCGACCCGAGATTTGCGTGACTCAGCCGAAATGCCCTAAGGCGTTGGTATGATGGTGGGAATGATGCGTCTAAATGGCACGTAGTGTGACCTTGGCGATGCTTAAGGAGTGGCTAGAGATCAATGGCAGCCATACTGTTAGCGGAAGACGATGATTCAATGCGGAGCTTTCTTAAGAAAGCTCTTGAACGCGCAGGGCACGCGGTGATTGATGCGAGCCAAGGTGACGAAGCGCTCACTGAATTGCAATTAAGAGAATTTGATCTCTTACTGACGGATATTGTCATGCCAGGCATGGATGGTATCGAGCTGGCCCGTCGGGCCGCCGAAATCGATGCTGAGATGAAAATAATGTTTATCACTGGCTTTGCAGCCGTCGCTTTGAATCCGGCCAACAAGGCGCCTGAGGATGCAAAAGTCCTGTCAAAGCCATTCCATCTAAAAGATCTGGTACAAGAGGTGGAACGGGTTATTGCCGCCTGAAGCATTTGGAGTTCAAGTGCGTGTTTAAGTGGCTATTCGCTGACGCGTTAAGAGAAGCTCAAAAATCAAAGACATAAAGCCGTTCAGCGATTCCGTTACTGAATTAATACGCGGCAAATGCTTTTTAACAAAATAAGGGGTCAATGAAACGGGGCGAATCCTCGGCCACCTCATTCGCATCAGAAGCAACACAGGACGTTATCGCGAACAAAGACACCGATACGAAAACTCGAAAAGACGGCTTCATAATATTACAAGCTTCCTTTAGGCGAATTCTGCTTTCTTTCAGCATTTCATCTGACCGAGCCACCGGGAACAAACGACGGTCAAGCTGTCATTTTGTCTATATCTCTAGGATTAAACACATCGTGTTTTCCAAAACGAGCCATTGCTCTTGCATGGCTCGAAATTACTCGCTAGCAAACCTATTCGCAAAGCAACAAGGTGCCAAAGTGATGACGGCGGTTGCAGCGGGCGCATAGCTCAGTGGTAGAGCGCTACCTTGACATGGTAGAGGTCCGTGGTTCGATACCACGTGCGCCCACCAGCATATAAGTCATTGATTTTATTTATGTTAAATTTTCATGTATCGAACCTTATCGATTATCGCTCTGATTTATAGCGGTTTTTTGGTTCGAACGCGCTTGGGTATCATCGGGTTTTGCAGCCTCTGACTGTTGCTCTTTATAGAGATTACTACTCTTAAGCTGTTCTTCCCATTGATCCAGCGTTTCAAAAAGTTCGTTCAGTGTCTCTTCATCCATCATCTTATATCCTCGAATACCACGTGCCTTTACCGACACCGTGTTTGATGAGGTGTCCGTTCTCAACGAGTTTTTGAAGATGCGCTTTGACCGTGTTACGGCTGGCGTTCGTTGCCTTGACGATCGCGCCATTGGCGATGCGTCCATGCTGTTTAGCGAGTTCCAGAATTTGGATCGATAGATCGGGTAAGGATAAAAGCAGAATTTGCTCTTTCTCGATTTTAGTCCTGAGTCGATCTTTTTGCTTTTTCAGCGTTTCTAGAAAGAAGGTGAGCCATGGCTGCCAGTCAGGATGCTTTGAACGGATCGTCCCCTGGGTTTTCCTAAGCGCAAGATAGTAGTTATCCTTGTTTTGCTCGATAACACTTTCCATTGAACTGTATGGCACATACTCATAACCAACTTTCAAAAGCAAAAGAGTTGTCAGAATACGCGACAACCGGCCATTCCCATCTTGAAACGGATGAATTTCAAGAAATACGACAATAAAGACAGCAGTAATCAGCAAAGGGTGCAGCTCGCCCGCATTAAGCTGATCAATTGTCCAGATTTGCAGCCCATTCATTAATTTGGGCGTATCAAAAGGCGTTGCTGTTTCGAAGATGACGCCGATCTCTTTGCCGTTCTCATCAAACGCGCTGACGTGATTAGGCGAGGTTTTATAATCCACGCGATGGTGTTCGTCTTTTTCGCTATACTTCAGAAGGTCACGGTGGAGCTGTTTGATGAAATTATTGGAGATCGGAATATAGTCGTGATTGGAAAACACCGTCTCCATGACTTCCGCATACCCGGCCACTTCCTGCGCGTCACGCGTTTCAAATGCTTGGACGGCGATATTGGAAAGCAGGGATTCGATCTGAAGGTCAGAGAGACGGCTACCCTCAATCCGGGTTGATGAGCCAATACTTTCGATCGTAGCGACATGCCGTAGAGCTGAGAGCCGCTCAGGCGCTAAGGTCTTCAGCGCTGTCCATTGGCCTTTGAACTCATCGATCTCGGCGATGAGCTTTAATATAGCGGGCGTGATTGTGAGTGTCTGGGTATTCAGGCTCATACCCATAAATATACCCAAAAATACCCGTATATGCAATATATTTTAGATTAGACCCAAAAAACGACCTATAAAACGCCAATTAACCTTCTAAACGGTTGTTCCACCGCGCCAGTTCTTCCCAAAATTCGTCGGATTTTTGTACGTCCGGGTCCACCACTTTCCATATCTCGCGCCGATTTAGCGCCCTGGCCGGGCGGCCCGCAGTCGCGCTTGCGAACCGTTCGGGTTCGAACTCTGTTCACCCAGCTCGACCATTTTGTGTACGTCACGACAGTACCCTTCGAGTATGTCTCCGATCGGCGCACGGTTGAGCCCTTAAAGAATTTCCAAGCCAAGTGTGTGCGGTTGGCGTTAAGGAAATGCGTAAAATCAAAACCTTAGAGCGCCCTTCTGTTTCCAATTGAAACGGAGGCGCTTTCGGTGCTGGTAGGAGGTTTCTTTGCTCAGCTCTGCCGGGCAGTGTATGCATTATCACGAAGTTCACCAACGACAATAAAACGCCGAAGGAATTTAACCATTATACAGATGATAAATCGCTCGGCGGACTTACTCTGTTTTGGCAACAGCCAACTTCTTAATAGATTTTTTAGTCAACAGATGGGAACGGTTTCACCTTCATCATATTCCCGGCCCGTGTAGCGGAACGGTTGTGCCGTTGCCTCGACACTCGTCGTCGGGCGGCCATAGCTGTCATAATCATATTCATTGACGATGGTGCCGCTTGCGTCCGTTAGGAACCGCACAGAGCCCAGATGATCCGTGTGGTAGGTGAAACGGCCCGTTAGAGCCCCTGTCAGGGTAAACGCCTCAAGCTGCAGCGGCTCATCAATACTGCCGCCATGGGAATAGCGCGCCTTGAGCAAACCGCCACTGGTACCCCCGCCAGAACCATCCGCCACAAGGTCGTGGCTGCGGTCTGGGCCGTCATTGATCAGGCGTAGATCTTCAAGTGTGGTGCCTGATCCTGTCCCATCCAGCGTCGTGATCGCTGTGCGACGGCCAAGGGCGTCATAGCGATACCGCTCAACCGCCAACCCATCACGAGAAACCGCGATCAGCTGGTCAAACGCATCATAGGTATAAGCCCAACTGGACAAAGGCGCCTGGCGCGGGGCCTTCTCGATGAGATTACCATTCAGGTCATAGATATAGGTATACGCATCATCTTCCGATAACCGGTTCGCCGCATCCGTCGTGTGACCCGACGAAAGGTGAGAGGTCAGACGGTTCCCCTCCTCATCGAGGGTGTAGCTCTCATCTTCAGAAGGGATCGCCGGCACAGCAACGTTCGTCAACCGCTCAAGCGCATCATAGCCATACGCCTTGGCACGAACGACCTCACCCCCCTCGGCAATTCTTAAGACGTCTAGTCACAAAGATCACGCTATTGAAATCTGAGCTATTTATTGTTTCTACCTAAATTTTCAAAATCCACGGTCATTTCTGAATCTCGCTTTGTTGGATAAAACTTTTTTTTGAACTCTAACTCATAGAATAAAGTACCGTGAATTCCATCGACATCCGGTTTATCTAATAAATTAAGCCATAGTCTTGAAGTGAGGTCATTAGTTTCCTCTTCCGTTAATCGATTAAATAGATCATCAGCGAATTCGATATCCTGTCCTTCGCCAGGGAAAATTACCTTAAAATCTTCATCTGATACTTTGTATACGTCATAGGCACAATTATCAGCACCATCAATTACCTGGATATTCTTCATTTTCGTCCACCTGGAATGTTCGGCATTTTTCCGTCTTTACCTGGCTTTCCGCCTCGGCTTTTACCACCAGGGAGTATATTTCGGTAACCACCTCCGGGGCGTTGTACATCCCAATGCGGACTGCCATGTGCCTTTCCAGGGCCAGATGTCTGCCGACCAGTTGGCATCCAAATATTGCCATTAGCGTCTGGATATCCCTAAGAATCAGACCCTCTCGCCGCAAGGTCGCGGCTGCAGTTAGGACTAGAGGCGTTTGCATTCAAGCTGATTCAGAAAACGGCTCTAGATTCTAGTTGAAGCCAGTTGCGAACCGCAAAACCGTTGATCCACTTTTGCTGCAACAAGCTCGAGTACCCGAATAGCACTTTCAACTGTACAAGACTATATCTGCAGAGATTACATCGATACTTATCGTTGATACAATTTTTGTACGGAAATACGAGTTCCCTGAAGTGATTTCACTTTCTATTGCTTCTGGGTGCCAGCCTGATTGGTCCAGCTGTTGACGTAGTTGCTGACCCTGTATTTTTTTGCAATCAAATTCGAATATCGGCTCCAGATCAAATTCTAGATTCTGTCTCCGACCTACACTTAAAGAAATAAATTCAATCAATTCCAAAAATGCACTGCCTTGTCCAGTTGAGGACACCAATGCGAGTCTTAAATCTGCACTACTAGGTATAATGATCGAAAGATCACTGATTTGAAAGTCCGTCATATTTACATTGGTGACGTCTAGTCCATTTCTCATAAGATCACCGCGTTAAATCTCTGATGCGCTCATCAGGGTTATGATCGGGGGTGGGTCGACCATCAGAGTCCACTCTAGGTCGATACTTTTTACCTTTTGGTCCTTTGTTAGACTGTGCACGAGTTTTGGGCCCTGTTCTAACAACGCTCCCATCAGGTTTAATTGTTATTCGGCTGCCGTCAGGGTGAGTATAAGTTCTATAACCACCAGGACTAGGATTTGTTGCACCAGGTCGAAACCTGGGCCGTAGCGTTCATAGGATGGCGCGGCGACCATTTCCTTGCCCGATGCGGGTAGCCATTCGTTGAAAAACCACTGATAGCTTTGACCGAGCTCCGTAGCCGGACCGTTATGTGTTAAAACTGCATATGTCGATGGCGAAAGCACGAGATGATCATGACCATCGCTTTTGTCAGGCGTCGCAACTTCAACCGCCACCATATAATCCCACTGCCCTTTTTCCATATCGGCAGCATCGTTTACACCGTACATGACAGGCTCTGATTGACTCGGTAAGGGCACATTGGGCACGAACTGTGCCCACATTTACGGACAAACCGATGGTGCTTTAGCCATCTCCACTGTGCGCCTCAGACCAACCAGATGCCGTTCTGGCCCTTGCTCAAATCGAACGTAATGGTCGTTTACCATGCTGATTTCCTTCAAAATCCCCAATCTACCCAGAGACATGAATTATGGTTTATTTCTGATCTCTAAAGGTCAAGACCTATCCTCTCCTTGAACACAAATTGTGTGACATCCGGCCGTCGTCTTCAGGCGGCCGATAGCAGCATCCGCCCCATAATTAAGATTAATTTCAGCTCTTTGCTGCACCCTAAACAATCGCAACTTTGAGTTTTAGATATGGAGACTTTGTATAAAGTGGGTCTGCGCAATCGGTTATCGTTCCTCAATCGGGCGAGCCTGTTAGCACTCATGGTCACAACAATGCCGGACGCAGCATTTGCCAACAGCGCGCTCAAACCGCCGACCAATTGGAACCAATTCGCGAATAAGCATGCGATCAAGTCAATTGTTGATCTTCGTCATCGGTCCGAATTTGTCGATGCTGCTGAATTTGACGAAACGGCCAGTGCTCACACTTTTCGGGCTCGGGTCGGTGTTCAGTTCAAGCTGCACGATCGGATCGAAATACTGGTTGAGGGCGAAGGTGTTGCGAACATTAATAACCAATTCAATAGCACCACGAATGGCGTCTTAAACCGACCTATTGTTGCAGATCCCGAAGAAATTGAACTTAATCGTGCACGCGCAAAGATTGCCCTTACAGACGACACGGCCATAACTGCTGGGCGTCAACGGATCAACTATGCCGATCAACGTTTCGTTGGTGCAGTAGACTTTCGCCAAAATCAACAGACGTTCGATGCGTTACGATTGACCGCGCAACCCGTCGAAGGCGTCGAAATCGACTACGCCTATCTCGACCGTGTACACCGCATATTTGGAGATGGAAACCCTGTTGGTAATTTTCGCAGCGACAGCCATATCGGCGAACTTCGCTACAAGAAAGGACCGATCGATGAGATCGTTGCCTACGGTTTTGCCCTCGACTTCGAAAATGCGCCTGCCCTCTCTAGCCTAACGATTGGTGCTCGGGCCAAACATTCCATTCCGCTTGCAGAAAAAACGAGCGCGGTCGTCAGAGGCGAATACGCAAACCAGCGGGATTACGGCGCCGCGACAAGCGACTTCAACGTGGACTATATCGCTGGCGATGTGGCGCTAAAACGAGGAATATTTACAGCGAAAGCTGGCTATGAGCGTCTTGGCGGCGATGGCAATGTTGGTTTCTCAACGCCGCTTGCCACATTGCATAAGTTCCAAGGTTTTGCTGACCGCTTTCTCACAACACCCGTCGACGGCATACAAGACGTCTATGGGATGATTGCTGCTGAAAAACAATCAGTAGGCCAATTAAAAGCAGTTGGTGCGAAAGTATTCTACCACCGTTTCGACACCACGACTGATGGCCAAGACCTAGGGTCCGAAGTGAACGCCATCGTTAGTGCAAAGTTCAACCAACAACTTTCCGCGGAGTTCCGCGGCGCCCTGTATCGGGCCGATACCTTCGGTCCACCTGACGTCCACAAGGTTTGGCTCGCCTTGCGGTACGTGCTTTGATCTTTAACGATCGATTGAGCCGTTAGCGTGCATAAAAACCCTTGACCAAGAAGCGCGCTGCATTTGTCCTACGGGGAAACGAAGACTATGCGTTTAATTCACCGCTTACTGATTATCGCTGCAACACCGCTGGCGATTCTTTTGTTAATGTCTGCTATCGGTCTCGGCGAATCCCTGTCGGATCGATCACGGGCCACGAAGGTTATTGCTGGCGTTAATGCCGTCAACCTCGCTGGCGACTTAATTCACACCCTTCAAGCCGAACGTGGCGCCTCGGCTGGGTTTATCGGCTCACGCGGCAAATCATTTCGCAGCGAACTTTCGCAACGTCGCTCCAGTACCAACACAGCGATCTCAGCGTTTGGTGATAACGTAAACGCAGCCTCGGGTTTAAAGGGTCAACTTGCAACAATCGAACAAATGCGCACTCAAGTCGACGGCCTTAAAACGCCCGTTGGTGCGATGGCTTCAACTTACACAACTGCCATCAATATGCTGTTTGACTTTGCAGAAGAGCAAGTTAGTCGAGATGCCAGCGCCGAAGTAAACGCCCGCGCCGAAGCGCTCCTTGCACTGATGGGAGCAAAGGAAAGTGCCGGTCTAGAACGGGCCATGGGAGCGAACGGTTTTGGTGGAGGACGCTTTGCACCCGCCATCTATAATCGCTATGTTTTGCTACAAGGGGCGCAAAAAGCATATTTCTCCAAAGCGTTGAGCAAGGCGGCGTCGGTCGATACACGAGCCATAAAAGCAGTCTTGGAAGGCGCGGCGTCCGCTCGCGTCAATGAATTGCGTGCCAATGCGAGTGCGATGGCATTATCCAGTGCTCCGCCAAAGGTATCGGGACCAGAGTGGTTTTCCGCTTCAACGGTGAGAATCGACGAACTGCGTGACGTAGAGCAACGTCTCGGCTCGACGTTGAAAATAGCGGCAGAGGCTGGCGTAGCAGAGGCAACCAAGGGCGTTTTGTTCCATGCCCTCACCGCGATTTTATCCGTCGCTATCGCAATGGGCGTCGCGGTCTTATCTGCCATGAAAGTTTCAAAACCGATCCGCCAAGTGAATCAATCAATGTCACGGATCGCGTCTGGAAAATATGAAACAAAAGTCCCGGCAACAAAGCGCAGCGATGAAATCGGTGATCTTGCCAGAGGGTTAAAGTCATTCCGCGACGAGTTGTCCAAAGCCGCCGAAACAAACGAAGTGGCCATGTTTAAGGGTCAAGCCTATGATGGGTCAATTTCACCCATGATCATGACCGACACAAACGGCACGATCAAGTATATGAACAAAGCAACGATGCAAATGTTTCGCGATCACCGGGAAATGTTTGAGACCGAATATCCTGGGTTCAATGCCGACAAAATGATTGGGACGAGCTTCGACCAGTTTCATGCAAACCCGGGGCATCAAAGAGGCATTGTCTCTGACCCCAATCGCCTCCCATTCCGTACTGAGATTAAAATTGGAAGTTTTTATTTCTCAATGGCTGTCACAGGCGTCTTCGACCGCGACGGCAATCACGTCGGTTGTACTCTAGAGTGGCAGGACGTTTCGGAAATGCGCCGCAACGAAGCGCTTCTAAACGCCATCGAAACATCTCAGGCTGTGATTGAATTCACGCCTGAAGGGAAAGTTGTAAACGCGAATGAAAACTTTCTGACAGCGCTCAATTACACTAAAGACGAAGTTATCGGACAACACCATAGTATCTTTATGCCAACCGGCGAGGCTGATACTCCAGAATATAAAGATCTATGGCGGCGTCTTAGCGCAGGCGAAAGTGTCCAGTCACAATTCCGCCGCCGGAGAAAAGACGGATCGGATATCTGGATCCAAGCGACATATAATGGTTTGCGAGATTCAAAAGGTGTCGTGTATCGCGTTATCAAGATCGCGAGTGACATCACTGAAACCAAAACAAAAGGAATTCGTCTGGAGACAGAGCGAAAAGAACGCGAACTCGAAGTGCAAATGGTTATTGATAACCTTGCGGTGTCGTTACGCGGTCTGTCGAACGGCGACTTGACGAATGAGATCACAGCCCAATTTGCCGAAACCTTTAAAGGGTTGCGCATGGACTATAATCAAGCGCTTGAAAAACTTCGCATCGCGATGTCAGAAGTGATCACAAACGCCCATGCCATCCGCACTGGCGCCGGTGAAATTACACAAGCAGCGGACGACCTCTCCAGGCGAACTGAAAATCAAGCAGCAACGTTGGAGGAGACAGCAGCATCGTTGGAAGAACTCACCGTAAGCGTTCGCGCAGCCGCCGAAGGCGCTACAGAGACGAACCAAGTCGTCTCAGAAGCGAAAAGCAATGCGGAATCCAGCGGTCTCGTGGTTCGAGAAGCTGTTGCGGCGATGAGCGAAATTGAGCACTCTTCCAAACAAATCTCACAGATTATTGGCGTGATTGATGACATCGCATTTCAGACCAACCTCCTTGCCCTAAATGCCGGCGTTGAAGCCGCGCGCGCTGGTGATGCCGGTCGCGGGTTTGCGGTCGTTGCATCTGAAGTGAGAGCGCTCGCTCAACGGTCGTCGGATGCAGCAAAGGAGATTAAGGCGCATATTTCATCCAGTACACAACAAGTAGAGCGCGGCGTCGACCTTGTTGGCCAAGCGGGCAAGGCACTGGAAGAGATCGTCACCTCGGTCGTGGACATCAGTTCTCGTGTGAACGAGATCGCATCCTCCGCCAAAGAGCAGTCGACGGGGATCGAGGGGATTAACTCGGCGATGAACAAGATGGACCAGGTCACGCAGCAAAATGCAGCAATGGTTCAAGAATCAACAGCAGCAAGCCACACGCTTAATCAAGATGCTAATAGTCTGATAAAACTGATCTCGCAGTTCCAAACGGGCCTTGCTACAGAGGAAGGGTCAAACCAGACATTAGAAGATCGTCACCCAAGAGAACTCAATAAACTCATTGCTGAAGCGGCGCCAAAGATAAGGCAAGCTGCCGGTTCGGGAGCATCAGCTCAAGTTGAGGAGGACTGGCAGGAATTTTAATCCTTACTAGAACTTTTCGCGTTCCAATTCTATTGGAACGAGGCTCTAAGTCCTTGTTTGGTCGGTCGAACAATTGTTCGACCTATTGCCGAGTTGATGGACGCGAACCATCAACCGATCACACTTATCGGCGAAGCGCTTTAGTGGTCCTTGCCAAAGACGATACTATGAATGATGCGCACCGGACATGTGACGCTTGTCGTCTGCCTGACTGCGTGCGTCTTCAAGTTTTTTGTGATCGAACGGTTTAACAACAAAAAAGTCCGCTCCTGCTGCAAAACTACGCTGTCGATCATAAGGGTCAGAAGAACCGGTGCACACACCTACAGCAATACCATCAAAGCGAGCGTCGCCTTTAAACCACTTAACGATGTCGATTCCGTCTCGTCGTGGCATATTCAAATCAATGGCAATCAGTTCGGGAAAACTAACCTCTCTTGCAAACCGTTGATCCAACTCGCTCTGTAATTCCTCAAAGGTCAGATAGAATGAAGGCTCAATATTATCGTTCGCTTCACGGAGTAATATGGATGTTAAAAGGGCTTCGTCACTACTATCGTCTAAAAAAAATATCTCAGCCATTATACGTGCTTCTTTCGTTTAGGCCTCGGCAATTTAATGCGAAAGGCGGCGCCACCAAGTTCGCCACGCTCGCACCATATTTCGCCATGATACGCATCGATCAGCTTACGACATATTGCCAAGCCTAAGCCGGCGCCATCCACTTGGTCTGCTCGATGCAGCCTTTCAAATAAACTAAATATTCGCTCACGATCCCCGTCAGGAACGCCAGGGCCATTATCTTCCACAGTAAGAACAGTATTATGTCCGAGAGTTGTAGCATAAACTTTCACACGTGCACCCTTGACAGCGCCGTATTTAAGGGAATTGCCAATCAAATTTTGAAAAATCTGCCGGAAATGCAACCGCGCACCGGTGACGACTGGTAAAGCCCCGACCTCAAGGACGGCCCGGACACGCTTAATCGATGATTCTAGATCTTCGCAAACCTCAGAGACCACGTCATTCAGCGATACCTCTTCGAGATCAATTCCCGAGTTATCGATTTGAGAATAAGCAAGCAGACCCTCGATAATTTTAGCGAGGCGTTGTGCGTTCGCCGAAATCCGGCCGAGCAGGTGATTGCGTTCATCATCAGAAATTTCACCGCGCCGCTCAAGCACAATATCAGCCATTGAAAGAATTGTTCTCACGGGTTCTTTGAGATCATGAGAACAAACGTAAGCGAAGCGACTGAGCTCATTATTCGACCGTGCAAGCTCATCAAGCGCATTTCTCAATTCGCGTTCGCGCTCGCGGTAGTCGGTGATATCGATGATTACGCCATTGATGCTTTCAACCTCGCCATAACGATCGAATTCAAGAGCACATTTTGATTGGACACTTCGTACGGTCCCATCGGGGCGGATAACGCGGGCTTCAAATTCAAACGGTTCGCCTGTCTCTAGCCCAAGATTCACCATCTCAGAGACCCGGTCACGATCGTTAGAATGATAATAGTTTATCGCCTCCTGAAGGGTCGGTTCCTCAGAGCCAGGTTGAACACCATGAATAGTGTACACCGTATCAGACCATTGTACGGTTTGATCTCGTGCATCGAGCCTCCAATACCCAACACGCGCAAGCTCCGCCGCAAGCGCGAGTTGATCAGAACGACGCTTCAGATCAAGCGCATAGCTACGGCGTTCCGTAATGTCATCAACCGACCCCGCCATGCGAATTGGTTTATTCTGATCATCCCAAATCGCCTGCCCGCGCGCCTCGATCCATACATAAGCACCGTCCGTTCGCCGCAGACGGTATTCCACATGAAATGGTTCACGACGCTGTATGTGTGCATTCAGTTTTGCGAGCGTTGCGTCCTTGTCATCCGGATGGAGGCGTGATGCAAATTCATCGAACTCAGGTCTAAAGTTGCTGTCAGTAATTCCAATTATTTCTTTAAACCGAGGGGACCAATAAAGATCATCAGACTGGCAGTCCCAATCCCATAAACCGACCAGCGAACCTTCAACAGCAAGATGATAGCGCTCTTCACTGACTTTCAAGCGATCAAGTGCGTCTTTTTCTGTTGTTATATCCTGCGCAACAATAAGCAGTCCGTTCTCACCAAGGAGGGTATCTTTCAACGGCACTTTATCCGCACGCACCCAACCGTGACTGCCATGCTTTGGTTTATACTCCTCCACCATACCAAGAAGCGGTCTACCCGTCCTAATCACTGAAAGATCATCTTTCAGATACTTATCAGCCATTTCAGGGAATAGTTCAGCAGTGTTGACGCCTTCAACATCCTCAATTGCCATAGACATAGAGTCAGCAGCAGCTGAATTTAATTTAACGATGGTATTCTTGTCGTCCTTATACCAAATCCTGACAGGCGCGTTATCAAAAATCAGGCGTAACTCTTCTTCGGCCCGGGTCAGTCTCGTCGTGTCATGCGCGACAAGCACGACACCGGCCAGCTCGCCTTTTTCGCTTCGATAGGGAGATACGATAACTGAGTAACTATTTCCGTGGGCGTTATAATCACGGTGAATATTCACACCGCTATCGATCGCTTCCATGATTAATGATGAAATAACAGGAAACCCAAGTGGTAAGATGCATTGTGAAACACTCGGCATCTCACCGCGTTTCGAAAGCCCAAAGAAATTTTTCGCCTCAAAACTACTGCGGATGATATTCATCTCTTTATTGATAACTAGAACTGGCGTTCCAACATTTTCTAGAACGCTGTTCAAATCATGGGTAAGCGCAGCTAACTCTTGCGAATTGATGTGCAGCTCTTCATTGACGGTTGTGAGTTCCTCATTAGAAGACTGCAACTCTTCATTCGATGTTTCTAATTCTTCGTTGGTAGACTGCAACTCTTCATTTGACGATTGAAGTTCTTCATTGACCGCCTGCAACTCCTCATTAGACGTTTCAAGCTCCTCAACAGTTTGTTGGAGCGACTCTCTCGCCATTCGGAGCTCACGTTCCAGTGCGTTCACTTGTTCTGAATTATGCTTTGAGCCTGATTGCGATAAGAACTCGTCAGATATTGTATCTTCTGTCCATTCACAAAATGAAATCAGAACGAATTGCTCTTCATCAAATGCCCTGATGGGATACACTCGAATCTGTAGGCGTTTCGTAGGGTCATCGGTATCATGACGAACCAATCCCAGCCGTTGCTCACCCCGCCTAAGGGCAAGCATTGATAAGGTCCTGACCTCATTAACATATTCAGGCTTTACAAGGGACGCGACAGTGGCGCGAACCGTCCCCGGGGCTATTGTAATAAATTTATCGACATTCCCGTATGAGCGCAGGAGCTTTAAATCGGTATCAGCAAGCAAACTATTTTTACCCAGGACCTCGACAAGGCCATCAAACATGGCACGCGCTGAATTCAGTTCAGTATCATTTCTTTGGGCGGCACGTTGAGAAAACTGAGGAAAATATGGTTTAAGATCGATACTTTCCCGCTTCTCTGCTTTTCCTGTGACAACGCGACGTCGGAAAATATGGCGTTCCTCACCCACTTGCCGAAACAACCCCTCAGCGCCCGAGATCGTTTCAGACCGCCCAAGAAATAAAACACCATTGGGCTGCAAAGCGTAATGCAAACGCTCAAAAACACGTTCTTGAAGAGAAGACTGGAAGTAAATCAGAAGATTTCTACAACTGACAAGATCAATGCGTTGGAATGGGGGATCGGTACATAGGTTATGAACGGAAAATACGATCATATCACGGATGGATTTTTTTATCGTATATTCATCTTCGTCAGCATCGAAATAGCGTTCTTTCAATTCATAAGGCATTTCCGCAAGCGACATATAGGGATATGTCCCTTTGCGGGCACGAATAATGGCTGCTTCATCGATATCGGTAGCAAATATTTGTAATCGCCCCGGGGCAATTGCATCGATACCGCCAAGCGACTCAACAAATAAAATTGCAATAGAATAAGCTTCTTCGCCCGTCGCACAGCCCGTAATCCATACTCGGACACTACCGTCTTTCCTATCTTCTGCTATCTTCTTTATCTGGTGGGCGATCGCTTTGAATTCTTTTTCATCGCGAAAGAACGATGTCACAGAAATGAGCAAGTCTTTGAACAGGGCTTGCGCCTCATCAGGATTTTCTCGCAATATCTGTATATATCGATCAAGCGAACCAACAGTAAGCGCTGCTATGCGACGTTCGACGCGTCGATAAACTGTCGGCCTTTTATACTCGCGGAAATCGACTCTCGTACGAGCAAGGAGAATTTGGAAGATATCCGCGAGCTCGTCACGCGGACTTAATTGATCTCTGATCGCATCGAGGTCGCGTGGCGTCTTCGTGATTTTTAAGAACTGCGCGCCGATTTCTGCTGGTGGCATGACAAGGTCAACACAACCGGTGTCAACGGCGGCATTTGGCATGCCGTCATACTTCGCTGTGGAGTCATCTTGTGCAATCGTAATTCCGCCGGCTTCACGGATAGCGCGGACACCAAATGACCCATCAGATCCCGTTCCGGATAGCACAACCCCAACAGAGAACGCTCCTTTTTCTTCTGCAAGCGACCGAAAAAAGCGATCAACAGAGGGCTTTGGTGCGGCGGGTTCTGAGCTCGGATCGCGCAACCGGAGGGTATCACCTTCCACACACACATCATTATTGGGCGGGGTAACATATATCTGATTGGCCTGCGGCTCTACACCGTCAGTAATGTCGCTAACAGCTAAATGGGTTTCCCGTCCGATCAGTTCTGCGAGCATACTTTTATACTTTGGCGCCATATGCTGCACAACGATATATGTGGCATTCGTATCGCGCGGAAGACTCTTTGCCAACTCTCGAAGGGCTTCAAGTCCGCCAGCGGACGAGCCGATGCCCACCCATATTTTTTCTGGCGTTGTCACTTGAAGGATAGGAGAATTTTCGTCTTTCATGCCCCAATCTCACTTAATCCACATGGCTCACTTAATCCAAATGGCTCATTTAATACAGACGGTTATTTTAATCCGAATGACGCATATATAGACCAGCGCAACTAAACGTCGTGCCCCTGTATTCGTTATGCTAGTAGGACCTTGTTGGTATACTAACTATCAGCGGCATGCTAACTATTGGCGGTATGCGAACCATTCTGTCGGCACATCAACACAAGTTGAACTAAGTAGGGTCGCCATTTACGGGTAAGATTACCACAATTCGAGCACCTTGCTCGTGACTTTGATCCATCTCAATGGCACCGCCGTGCAGATCACAGATCCGCCGACAAATCGCTAGGCCAGCGCCAGCCCCTCCCAGGGTGGTATCGGTATGGCCTTTTTGGAAAAGCTTAAAAACACGATCATCTGATCCGTTGGTGAAGCCTTTGCCGTTGTCGATAAATGATAACTCAATTAAATCACCATGTAACGCATGCGTTACATCTAACGTTGACATATTATCTCGATGCCGAAATTTAATCGCATTGTCGATAATTTCCCGGCACAAGCGGGTCAGTAAGGTCGCGTCCGCGGTGATCGTATAATCACAACTGAGCGTCAAAACGAGATCGTCTGCGCCCGCCTCTCCCACAAGACCTCGGTGCGCATCCTCAACACATCGAGCGATATTGACACCACCATTTCGATCAAAGGTCTGATCAAGCCGAGCAAAGTCGACTAAAGTGTCGGCCATATTAGCAAGATTTTCAGCGCTCTCATTGATGATGCGCACATACTCTTCAACATCATCTGATAACGACCCTTTTGTTTGGTCTTGCAAAAACCCAGAAAATGCCACGAGATGCCGTAGCGGAGCGCGAACATCATGGGAGATCGCGGCCGCTAGCACTTCCAACGCATTCTCAGATGGGTTCGCGTCAACCGTTCGGCTCGCCAATGAGACCTCTTGGATCATTTTTCCTCCGAATATTTTTTTCCCCAGTTTAAACACGAGATCAAAAAAGTTCTAACCGTGTCCTCATCATACCGGTATCATTAGACGTGAACAGCCGACTTGCCACGATCACGTCATTCGCTTAGCGTCGACGGCGCAACTCTTTGTTCTATCTGTCTTTATTATCATTCCAGTAGCACACCCCAAGAATTCAAACAGTATGATTTCAACCGGGTTTCTAGGAAAACGGGAAAATTGATCCTTTGCAACAGCAGAAAGCAGGATACTATTGCCAAATAGAACACTAATCTGGTCGGGTGACGCCTGAAGCTTGCGTTATCAACACATTTGGAGAACGCCATGTTGTTACATATTGTTGACGATAACCGGAATGAACGCGTGCTTATGAAGCAGTTGCTTCATGGTAAGTCCGATCTCGACATCAGAACCAGTGAACGGCCTGAAAGCATCGCATCAGCTGACTATTTACCAGAAATTGATTACATATTAGTCGATATTAATCGGCCGGATGCACTATCGATTCCGTCGGATGTTGAACGAATTCGCAAACACTCTTCAGCGCCAATTGCCTTTGTAACCGGGGGCGACATTGGCGACTATCGCGCCAGGGCAATTGAGGCTGGCGCGGAAGGTTTGTTTGAAAAGCATGCTTTATCGCCTGAACTGCTATCACAAACATGCTTGAACACCACGTCGAAGCGCAAAGCGGTTTTTGAGCCGGAGAAGGTTCCCGAAAAAACAACGGGCTTTGACCTTTTGGGCACAGAGCTAAGTGACGCTATTTGGCTTTTACGCGCTGGATTGCAAGCAAAAATTGACGTATCCGAAGCGCGTTTACAATCATCGCCAATAAAGTCAGTACGCCTATCGTATGATTTATGTAATGGCGTGGTGCAAAGTTTGAACGATGCCGAATTTGCGGAAGAAGCAATTCCAACAACCCGCCAGCTGGCAGCCCTTGACGATGAAATTGAAACAGCGGCCAAACTGAAGGGCATGACCCTCGGTTACGGCTCTGATTGGCGAGCGCCATCCGAGATCGGTGATTCAAACATTGAACGGTTCGGCGTTTTGCATCTATTACTTGGCCTCATTCACGAAGCGGACTATGGCGCCGATATCATTCTGAGGCCTGAAGGAACCATGTCCGATATGGTTGCGGGCGTTGAGATCGCGCCAGGGGTGCTTGCCCATATCCGTCGGCAAACGCACTTTTGGGATATCACCGGGCTCGATTTTCATGTGGCCGTTCACTTTCGCTTGGCGCGCCTTTGTTTCGAACGATCAGGAACGTTGGTTTCCTGCGCGCCCGGGCGCAAGCGTTCATCCGTGAGAATTACGAGACTTAATCACTAGTGGCGGCGGCTATTATTTGGGCAAATCAACTTCGGTACCTCAATACAAAAAATTTATGACGATGTGGCAATATCACACGCAAGACTGTGCGCTTGTGTTCGTGTAAGTGCTTCAGCAGTCGACTTCAGTAGCGCGCCTTAACAAAGACGCATTGAAACGCGGCAATTGAGTGAGTGGTGTCATACTTATGGTTCGCTTTAGTGAGGCTGTCGAACAAATTGACGCCGTCTGGGATATGATTCTCGATCGACAAGATTGGAAGGATCGCCTGGACGTTAGCGAACGTGGTGTATTTCGATCATTCTGGTCGATTGCCTATACAGTCCCATTAGCTGCAACGCTTTACTATCTCGGGTGGCACATACAAGAGAAACTTAGGTCGGTATCGGAAGGCGCTTTGCCCGATTCCTCCGTACAAGGAGTTTCTTTTAATTCGTATCTTTCAATTCAGGCTTTGTCTTTTTTGGGTGCCTGGATAGCAGGAATAGTGTTATTCGCTGGCCTTGCGCATTCACTAAAATGCAGTCAAAATGCTGGACTTGCTTTTGTCTCATATAACTGGGCGCAGGTTCCTCTTACATTTTTTCAGGTGCTCATCCTCGCGTTTATTTTCATATCGCCCAGCTTTTCCGGCGCTCTTTTTCTGATTCTATCAGTATACGCTATTTCAACATTTATGTACTGGGGCATCATTCGCCGGGCCTTTAACAGAGACACAGGCGTATCTATTGCGATTATTGCCATGCTTGTTTTAGTCGAAATTGCGATAACGTCTGTTGCTGGAGCAATTGTCAGTGTTGCGGAAACGCTCTTTACTTAAAGCCATTCAGCAAGCTCATTTGAAACGGAGCGGCTTTAACTCAAAAGAATTGGCTTCAGTATCGTTACAAAAATAAAAATAAGTTCAAATTTTCTCTAGCCCATTTGCAAGAGACTAAACAAACCGACTAATCATTCCTTTACGACTAGTCACTACCTAATGGAATAGTAGTAATTGTCCAAATTTTTGGGGGACGTCATGCTAATGGTTGGAGTAGGTACTTTTTTACTCTTAACGGCCTTCTCTTTTCTGATGTTCGTACGTTTTGCTAAGAACTCAGATGATATAGAAGAGCTTTAAATAATAAAGCATTCATAGATATCGCCGAATCTACGAAACGTGATGCGCGATTTTCGCACCTGATTTGGCTTAACATAATGTCATTAAAGCGTCGCCCCAACTCCAATTGAAGTGGCGACTCATTAAAGCGCCTCGGTTTCAATTGGAATCACAAAGACGCTTTTAGTTGTTGATTTTTCGCATTTCCTTAATGCCAACCGCACACACTTAGCTTGGAAATGCTTTAGTAGTCTGCATAAAGAAAATATAGACCATATGGCGGTGCGACTTGCCCGCATGCCGAACGGTCTTTGTGTGCCAAAATGTCTGCGATTTTATTTTTGTGCCATTTCCCAATTCCAACAGCAAACAAAGAGCCCGCAATCGACCGCACCTGATGGTGAAGAAAGGACGTCGCAGAAACATTAAGGCTGATTAAAGTATCGTCGACACGGCGGACAGCTATTCTATCTAATGTCTTTATTGGTGATTTTGCTTGACACCCCGCAGCCCGAAATGTGGTAAAATCATGTTGCCCGATTAAGGCTTGCGCTGCTTCATGCATCGCCACATGATCCAACGCGCCTGAAATGCGCCACGCCCGTCCTGCATCGAGCGCTAGCGGGGCACGCCTGTCACAGTATAGATATTCATAATGACGGGCCTTTGCCGAAAAGCGTGCATGAAAGTCATTTGTAACCTGCTGCGCTGATAGGACTGCAACTGGTTTTGGTCTTAAGTAATGGTTTAAGGCATCTCGAACAACATCTGCCGTTGTGTCCTTTTCGATATCGAAATGTGCCGTCATCTGACGCGCATGGACACCAGCATCGGTTCTGCCTGCTGAAAATACGTTCGTTACCTCTCCACAAAACTGAAAGATTGCGCGCTCAATCGATTCCTGTACGGACATTCCGTTCGACTGTTTTTGCCAGCCTACGAAAGGCGTCCCGTCATATTCAACAGTCAGTCTATAACGCCTCATTTTTAAGAGACCATAGCCCCTGGACGAAGGGGAAATCCGCGCAAAAACTCGTCCGCAGACTGAGCTGCACGACCCGCTCTCTGAAGGCGATTGAATTGCAGGGCACCATCAATAGTCTTGATTATAAGCTTGCCATCGGTCGAGAGGACGGTACCAGGCTTGCTGTTCTCGTCCCCACTATTTTGTACAATGGCGGTACTCAAGGCTTTAATGCGAACGATCTCACCATTTTGCCCTATCTCAAACCAAGCACCCGGAAATGGCGATAACCCCCTCACCTTTTGATCAATTGATAATGCAGATTGCGACCAATCAATTCGAGCTTCGGCAGAAGAAATTTTTTCCGCGTAAGTAATACCATCTTCGGATTGCGGAGTTTCGTTGATTTGCCCTCGTTCCAGAGCAGCAAGAAACCGCGGAAGTAATTGCGCACCAGTTAATGCCAGGCGATCATGCAAAGTTTGAAATGTGTCACTTGGATCAATCTGGGTTTTTTCGGAAAGAAGCACTGGGCCTGTATCAAGGCCCTCTTCCATCCGCATGACTTGCACGCCCGTTTCCTGATCGCCCGCCATGATCGCTCTTTGAATCGGCGCTGCCCCGCGCCATCGCGGAAGCAAAGATGCATGCAAATTAAAGCAACCCAGTCTCGGTATGTCCAAAATTTGCTTGGGTAGGATGAGGCCATAGGCAACGACAATTGCAACATCAATGTCAAAGCGCTTCAGTTCGGTTGCCGCCTCTTCAGTTTTTAATGTGGTCGGTGTGAGAACAAGCAAGCTATGGGCAACCGAAAGACTATGTACTGGGGACTGCCTTACCTTCTTGCCGCGACCGGCCGGCTGCGGTGTTTTCGTATAAACAACGGCAATGTTCGCATCCGATGCAATTAATTCGCCAAGGCATGTTGCGGCAAAGTCAGGCGTGCCCATGAATGCAATACGCATGAAAGATGTTTCCTATCGGTTTATCAAAAATGCGTCTTTAAGAAGCGTTCAATCCTCGTCAGCGCCACCGCATAAAAATATGAGTGTTGAATTGATTTTTCTGTTAAGCCGAGGCCGATAAGCGCTGATCTTTTTTTATTTTCTTCAGTATACGGTCACGCTTCAATCGAGAGATATGGTCGAGGAAAAGCACGCCATTCAAATGGTCCATCTCATGTTGGATGCATACTGAGAATAGATCGCTAGCGGCTTCGTCACGCTCGGTTCCATCATAGTCCAGATATCGTACGCGACATGTGGCTGGGCGCTCAACTTCCTCATAAAATTCGGGTATCGATAAGCAGCCCTCTTGGTACGGGGCTGTATCCTCAGACTGATCATAAATCTCCGGATTAACAAAGAACCTTGGCGCTGGCTCTTCTTCGTCCCTAGCGAGATCCATCACAATCACGCGCTTTGGCACACCTATTTGAATGGCCGCAAGACCAATGCCTTTGGCATCATACATGGTCTCCAGCATATCATCGAGAAGAAGACGAACATCGTCATCCACGCGGTCGACAGGGTCCGAAACCAGTCGCAGCTTTTTGTGAGGTACTATAAGTATTTCTCTAATCGTCATGTCGTTGGACCTAAGATGCACTACTCGCTACGTCAAGAACACAATCCTACGCACGCATCAGTTGATATGGAATGGTAAATCTTCGCCAAAAATCATGTTTCTAGGGGCTTAGGCGCCTTTCGTTCTCGCCTTTAAGGACCGGTTCCCCTAAATTAACCATCTGGAATTCAAAGAAATTTGAACATCTTTTGGGTGTGGGGATTGCTATGCAAAGCGAGGACAACAGTCCGAGCAATGAGGAAGAAGCGGAATTGCCGTTATCCGGTGGACCGGCAGACGAATCTGGCCTCTCCGTTGACCAAGATGCGATCAATGGAGAATCGCAAGGACGAGACGCGATTCCCCTCGGCGATATCATGGGGTTGAGCCTGGCAACCGACGAAGGTGCCAGTGAGGGCTCTACCATTGTGCCGATTTTCAGTGGGCCTGGGATGATTATGTGGGCCGGCGTCGGTTCCGTCATCCTCATAATGGTGCTCATCTTTGTCCTCATGGTGAGAGGGCGCGCGCATCGCGCCAATCAAACAGAAGCGAGGACGCAATTTTTTGAACCAGCCGGCGACGATGTCGATATCGAATTTGATGACTCACCCAGACGGCATGAAAATAAGAAACGCCCCGACAAAGCACAAGACGATTCTGGATTTGGCGAGGCAGAGGCCGACGTTGAAGTCATTGCCGAAGAACCCATAAGTGACGGTAACAAAAGGCGAAAACGAAGCAAGCGCAATTCTCCGATCACCAATCGCTCGGCGTTCTCGGATACGTTTGATCGCGAAGACCAAAGAAAACGCTCTCCCAACGCGACCAACGAGAATAATGGAAAAAGAAATACCCGGCGCAACAAAAACCGTCTTGAACAAGAGCGCGACGTCCCATTTTTGCTGACCGATGATCAGCAGCAGGATAACTGGTTGCGAGAAGAACACAGAAATCAACAACGCGAACGAAAAGCAGAGCGCGCCGCCCGCCGAGAAGAATTGCGATTGGAAAAGGCCAGAATAAATGAAACGCGGCGAGAACAAGTGCGTCTTGAAGAAGCACGCCTTGAGGAAGTCAGACATCAGCGCATGATGGAAGAACAGCAAGCGCAAGAGCAGGCTGCGAGTGAAAGACTGGCCCGCGAGCGAGAGGATTTATTTCGCGCGCAAGAGGAAAATGAACAGGCTCTCCAAGAAAAAGCCGAGCGCGAACGGGCTGAATTAGCAGCAGAGCACGAGGCGGCACGACAAGAGCAAGAACAACGGGAACATAAATTAGAAATACTCGCCGCAAAAGTGGACGAACAAACGCGATCTTTAAATATTGCGAGCGAAGAACTTGCTCGCGCCAACGGCGAACAAGAAGCAACGATCAATCAACGGCTTGACGGCGCTGTTCAGTATCTGACCGATGTAATTGAACAACGGATGCCAACATCAGATGCTATCGCTGCGTCATTGGGATCGCTGAACCTCACCCAAGGGAACAACAGCGATCGGGAAATACTACTGCAGACGTTAACCGGGCTCGAGCAAGCATTGGAGGCCCAAAGTGAAGGTCTGAAGTCTGAGACCAGAGAGCTGTTAGCTGAATTAGCCAGGTTTTTGCAGAAACATTTGGAAGACCTTGGGCAGGCTATAATAGAGTCCAACGAGAACAAAGCAGTGAGCGGATCAGACGATGTAACTCTGGTCTTAACGGAAAAATTTGATCAGTTCCTGAAGCGTTCGTCCAATTATGAACGCAGGCTTGAGCGCATCATGGAGCGCTTCGACGAGCGGATCGCGCGCGTCGAAAACACTGCGTATTTAAGCGGCGTTGATGCGTCTCCTATGCTGACGCCCCAAGCGCATATTGAAGCACTTCAAAATGAAGTTCGATACCTACGCTCAGAAATTGGGGCAATAACACTATCCTCGTCACCAGTCGGTACCGCTGCCCGCCAAGACGATAACACTGCCCTCAAGGCGGGTTTGGCCGCGAACAAACGAAAACATAGGCCGCCTTTTCGCTTATCGGATTTAATGCGCGAGATTGCGCCGTCGGCCGGTTACAAGATGAATGTATGGCTGTCAAATGATCGGCAAGCGGATTGCTTGGTTAATCTGCCGATGCCGTGCAAACCGGTTGCCATCGATGCCAAGTTTCCGCTAGAGGCTTTTCAAGAACTGGGAATGAGCGAGGCAGCAAAAGCCCAATTCAGACGCATAGCCCTTCAACATTTGCTTGCTGTCGCAGAGGACCTCGTCTCCCCAGAAGAAACAAATGATACAGCATTCATGCTTATCGCTTCGGAAACACTTTTTACAGATTTCGTCGATCGTTTTCCAGATATTGTTCAAGACGCTTTACGTTATCGCGTACAAATCGTATCGCCATCGAATATACGCGCTGCCCTTGCGTTGTTAGAAAAAGAGCCCGTAGAAAAAGCCCAGCCCGACGCGACCCAATTCAATTCCGACCAGTCTTTACATGATCAATCGAACGATGGGTATGATGAGGAATACGACGACTTCGACGAGATCGAAGGTTTGAGAGAAGATGAACAATACCTTGACCGCGATGGTCACTATGATGACGCAGCCGATCACTATCAAGATCAAAGAAAAGGCTTCTCGGTAAAGAGCCCATCACAAAGCGATCGCGGCGGCGAACCCGATTGCGCATCAGACACTGAAATGACCAATTTTGACGATGGGCGAAATCGCTATTTATTCGGCAAGAACGGTGACGACATAGAGACATCACAAGCATCGAAAGACCTTAATGGTAATCACGATGATTGGCTAAGAACAGATCGACATTCCTCATTGAGATCAAATCGATTATTCGGCGGTCCGAGCGACAACGATATCAATAATGACGAGCTCGAAGATGATCAATTTTCTCAAGATCACTCAGATGACGAACCACTACGATAGAGCTTTTTGCGGATGAGCTCTAAATCCTTGTTTTTCTGCGTGTACTGAACGCCGAAGCGCGCACACTTCGGCTGAAAAACGCTTCAGAGAGCAAGGGTTATGCGACAGATTGATCGTCAGGTTCAGTGTTTTTGTCAGATATAACACCCGCGACATCAGCATCCCTTGGTCCTTCATTCAACTTGTCCACAGTGTATTGCCCCGCAACCTCTAGCGCCACGAGTGACGTCTCAACCTGCGTCAGTTCGGGCAAGTTGTTGGTGATACCAGGCAGTTCTAATTCGGCAAATCGTTTGGCCCGCACCATGACGCGCTTATCAAATCCCGCTAACGCTGAATTGTATTTCTGAACACTGCGGTCGAGCGCCCGTCCGAGTTCGATGAGGTTTTGAGACATGGTTCTCAAGCTGTCATATAATCCCTTCGCGTGCCCGGCGACGATCGTCGCATGCTCGGCTGCTTTTTCCTGGCGCCAATGGAAGGATGCTGCTTTTAACATCGCAACAAGCGTCATAGGCGTTGCAATCATTACTTTTCTTTCAAAAGCATCTTGAAAAAGCGCCGGACGCGCCTCAAGAGCCGCAGCAAAATAATTTTCTCCTGGTACAAACATAATTACCATGTCTAGAGAATCCCTGAGTGATGCTGCATAATCCTTTGAGGCGAGCAACTTAACATGTGTCCAAAGATCTTCTCCATGGCGCGAAAGGTGAAGCGCTACATCGTCCGGGTTGGCCGCTTCTGACGCCTCAAGAAACGCGCCGATCGAGACTTTTGCGTCGACCGCCATCTTGCGGCCACCTGGCAAATTCACGATCATATCCGGAATGAGCCTATCTCTAGGATTATCTTTGGGGGTATCTGTGTGGGTCATCCCAATGGCCGACTGCTCGGTGTAATCAACATGGGCACTCATGCCCGCTGCCTCAACAACATTACGTAATTGCTCTTCACCCCAACGACCAGCAGCACGCGTGCTTGACCCTAGCGCCGATCTCAATTTTTGCGCTTCATCTCGAACCTGGTTGGTTGACGCGGCCAGTTCACCCATCCGCCCGAGGAGATCAGCTCGCGCCGTCGCCTGTTCTTGTCGAAGGGCAACAAGCGATTTTTCGTAGCGTTCTAGTGTTTCAGCCATCGGCTGCACCATCGAGTCGAGTGCTTTGCGCCGGCTTTCAACATCTGCAGCAGCATTTTGCTGATGGCGTTCAAACGTTTCATTTGCTCTAGCTAGAAACGACGCGTGCGACGTCTCCAATAATTTGGCGCTGAGCACTTTAAATTCCGTTTCCATGCGGTGTTTCAATTCAACCAGTGCCCGCTCCTTTTCCTCAAGCCTGACGGAATCTTGAGCCGCAGTCATCTGGAACTGTTGTTTTTCATTCGATATCTGTTCGAACTTTTCTTTTAGGTCACGCAACTCTAGGGCTTGGTTTTCTGCCGTCTGCCGATAGTGTTTGAGTTGACCTATCTCTTTCCAACGGCGGCGCGCCAAGGCAGAAAACCGCAAACAACGAACGGTTTGCCACCCCGCAATAGCCATCGCGACCGGCGTTGTGAAAGCCAATAAATAAATAAAAACAGAGGCTTGTACTGGGAAAGGCTCAATACTCATCAGTCAAAAATAGAGCTCTTAGGCCTGATTCGGTAGATGGGTATTGAATTTTTGGAACATCGACGACCTATTGGCCATCGTTATTCGGCTTGTTCCGAAAAACGAGCCGCGATGAGAGCAAATAATTGGACATAAATCCCACTCCCGTTGCTGCAGCTTTTGCCAAGAGAAGACCAATGACAGGTGTTGCAACCACGAGGACGCCCGTAGATGTGGCTAGACCAAAGAGATGTGCGAGTAAGAACTGCAAATACCGAGCAACGGATTTCTCAACGCGTTGCCCATCCCGGCGAAAGGTTACTGCCGTATTGGCAAAATAGCTGAAAATGTTTGCGACGAAAAATGCCAAGATGTTTGCAGCAATGACTGAAACATTGATGCGCGCCAATATAAAGAAAATCAGAAAATCAACCGCCGTTGCAAAAAGTCCAACGAACGCAAAACGCCAAGGCTCCGCCCGGTCGTGGGTCACGTAAGACGTGAATTGCTTGCCTAACCGACCTTTCCTAAGCATTGGTCATCCTGATCCGTGACAGTCGTTCCGTTTGCAGCAGCGGTTTGAGCTGCACTTAACGCTGGCAAATCGGTTTGCGGCGCATCGAGGCTCGAATCAAGGACTGCATTCACAAAATAAAGCGGCCGGTTTTTCGTCTCGTTAAACACACGCCCCAAATACTCACCAATCACACCGAGCACCATGAGTTGTACGCCGCCGAGAAAGAGAATTACGACGATCAATGTTGGAAAGCCAGCAACAGGATCCCCGAAAGCAATTGTTTTCGTGATGTAAAACACGCCAGCTAAGAAGGCGACGCAGGCGACCGAAAAGCCGAAATATGTTGATAGTTTAAGCGGTGCCAATGTCGAGGATGTCACACCTTCGATTGAAAGATTCCAAAGCTTCCAGTAATTCCATTTTGTTTCGCCGGATCGACGCGGCGCCCGGTCGTAAAGTACCTCTTTGGACGGGAAACCAACCCAGGCAAACACCCCCTTCATAAACCGATGTTGCTCGCGGATTTGGCATACCGCATTCACCGCCTTTCGACTCATAAGTCGGAAATCGCCCACATTCTCCGGTAACGGTGCCGGACCAATATCACTCATCAGGCGGTAGAATAGGCTTGCCGTTTTCTTTTTGATCCAAGTTTCGCCTTCGCGTACACGCCGCTTCGCATAGACGACTTCATAACCTTCACGCCAACCATCAATTAAATTGGCAATAACTTCTGGTGGGTCCTGAAGGTCAGCATCAATGACAACAACAGCATCCCCCTTGCAGTGATCGAGACCTGCCGTGGTGGCAATCTCTTTTCCAAAATTGCGACTAAGATCAACGATTGAGGTGTTTGAGTGCCGAAGGCGAAGCGCTTCCATCGCATCCAACGTTGCATCCTCACTACCGTCATTCACAAAAACGAGCTCGAATGGTTGCTCAATGGTCCGCATCGCGCGCCGAACAGCACGGTGAAACTCAATCAGATTTGAGGCTTCATTATAGGCAGGGCAAACAATTGACAATAAGTCCGGACGCGCACGCCGTCGTGGTTGCGGCGTTCTTCCACTCGCGTCCGGGGCTATTGCCCTGTTTTGAGAGTTAACAATTTCTTTCCGTGCCAAAGTGTGTCTCTCTTCGAACGGAACAAAAAGCAATAAATATGAGAGTTCAGGACAGCAAACCCAGTTCCGTCGAAGAAATAATACGCATTCCTTTATTTCCGAGCCGTAAACCAAACCTCAAGGATTGGTTTTTTTAACAACAAAAAACACCCCTGACAGACTGGCACCGCGCATTAGGCAGGGCGCCGGGCGCGCATTGCTGCTGCAATTGTTCCTTCATCGAGAAAGTCCAGCTCGCCACCGACGGGAACACCTTGTGATAGCTGCGTAACAGAAACATTCTTCGATTGAAGAGCATCCGCTAAGTAATGTGATGTACTCTGCCCATCGACGGTCGCTGGCAAAGCAAGAATTATTTCCGCAACCTCGTCTTGCTCTGCCCGCGCCACGAGGGGACCAACACGTAAATCATCGGGACCAACACCATCGAGTGGGGATAACAGCCCTCCTAACACGTGGTATTTTCCATTGTGCGCGCCAGCGCGCTCCATCGCCCAAACATCTCCGACCCCCTCAACGACACAAATCGTCGATGTCGCACGGGCCGGGTCAGCACATATTGCACAGGGATCTAGGGTATCCAGATTTCCACAAATACGACATTCGACAACCTTTTCGGCTGCCTCCACAATCGCAAAGGCTAACGGTTGCATCAAGCTTTCACGTTTTTTTAGAAGGTGCAGCGCGGCACGCTTCGCAGACCTCGGGCCAAGACCAGGTAGCTTCGCCAAAAGATCAATAAGACGTTGAAGATCAGGACCAATACTGGATGAAGGCATAAATACTATGTGGTATTCAGAATATTTATTTCATTAATAATGTAGGGCGTTCAGGATCGCCAAGGTTAAAATGGCAATTTCATGCCTGGCGGTAGGGGAAGCCCCTCGGTGAGTTTAGCCATCTCCTGTTGGCTCGATGTTTCAACCTTTGATTTCGCATCATTAAGGGCTGCCGCAATAAGGTCTTCTAACACCTCTCCTTCGTCCGCCGATAACAAGCTTCGATCAATGGCGACGGCTTTGCAGTACCCTTTGCCATTCAAAATGATTTTCACCATGCCGCCACCGGCGACACCTTCAGCCTCAAGCGAGGCAATTTTTTCTTGAACTTCTTCCATTTTGGCCTGCATAGCGCCGGCTTGTTTCATCAAATCGCCAATATTTTTCATTGCTCAGCCTTTCTCGTCCATGCTTTCCTTTGCGTGGTCATCTTCACTATTGATGTCCACATCAGGATCGGTTGTTGGCCCTTCTATAAATTGATCACGAATTGCCCGAATTTCGATACCCGGGAATAAATCAAACGCGGCTTTCACCAACGGATCGTCCATCACCTCACGCAACCGCGCATCGCGAAGGGTTTCAGCGCCGGTTTTTTCAGTGTCAATCGTGACCGTCCAGGGTTGTCCTGTCCATTGCTTTAGTCGTTGGACCAGTCGCCCGGACAAATCTGTTGGCGCATTTGGCGCGAGGCGGAGCTCAATTCTCCCCTGTTCGAAAGAAATTACGTGCACATAGCTTTCAAGCTCGACTCTAAATTTCGCATCACGTTTTTCTTCTGCCAGACGCGCAACGTCAGCTAAACTACGCACAATGATCTTGGGGGCTTGTTCAACCTGTTGAACTGTATTCAAGTCCGGTACGGGGTCCCCTACAAATTGAGCCTGCCGCATTGTTGCCTGTGCCGCCGAGCCGCCTCCCTCAACAACACGCATGCCTTGCCCACTCATCTGGGTACCCGGCGTACTGCTGTTACCAGCTTGCCCCGAACTAGTATGCGATGAACTGGTTTGCGCCGAACTGGTTTGGGATGAACCAGCTTGCTGGCCAGCAGTACCGGCACTACCAGAAGCTTTTAACATGCGAAGCGCTTCGTCAGGCGTTGGTAAATCTGCGGCATAAACTAGTCGGATTAAAGCCATTTCAGCTGCTGCAGCGGCATCGGGCGCCAATTGAGTTTCGCTTAACCCCTTCATCAGCAGCCCCCATGCACGGGTTAACGCGTTCATGGGAAATGCCTCCGCTGTCGCCATGGCCCGTGCAGCATCCGCCTCACCAGCCGCCCCGTGGGATGCAGCCTCTGGCCCGGCGGCCTTTACTCTGGTTGCGAGATGCAACACTTCCAGCATATCTCGAATAACCGCCGCAGGATCGGCCCCAGCATCATACTGTGTACGGAATGCCGAAAGCGATTTCGCACCGTCGCCAGACAAAGCAGCATCGATTAAATCCCACACTTGGGTGCGATCGGCCAACCCCAACATGGAACGCACCGCTTCAGCAGAGATAGGAAGGCTTTCATCGCTGGATTCGGTTGCCGCATGTTGTAGTAACGCTTGATCAAGGATTGACAATGCATCGCGAACGGACCCTTCAGCGGCACGGGCAATCATCGCTAAACCTTCAGTATCGATATCGCTTCCTTCTTTCTTCGCGATCTGAGCCAAATGTTCTGTTAACGTATTATCATCAATACGGCGAAGATCGAAACGCTGACAGCGCGATAGGACCGTCACAGGTAGCTTGCGAATTTCGGTTGTCGCAAATATGAATTTGACATGTGCTGGCGGCTCTTCAAGCGTTTTTAGAAGCGCATTAAACGCCGCCGTCGACAGCATATGCACTTCATCAATAATATAGACTTTATACCGTGCTTCGACAGGTGCGTAGCGGACACCTTCAATCAGCTCACGAATGTCACCAACACCTGTCCGCGATGCGGCATCCATTTCCATCACGTCGGGATGACGGCTTTCCGCAATCGCCCGACAATGAAGGCCTTCTTCCGGTGTATCGATGCTTGGACCATTATCGCCGCCGGACACACTCACATAATTAAGGGCACGGGCTAGTATTCGCGCTGTTGTGGTTTTGCCGACACCGCGGACGCCGGTTAATACAAATGCGTGGGCAATGCGTCCCGTGGCGAAGGCATTCTTCAGTGTTTGAACCATTGCGCCATGACCAATCAGATCGTCAAACGACTGCGGTCGATATTTTCTCGCAAGCACCTGATAAGGCATTGATCCGTCCTGGTGCTCTGCAATACCGGTTTCAACCATAATCTTGATCCAATAAAGCGGTTTAACGCCCGATGAAGCGTATATTTGGCTTAGCCGCTCAAAAAACTATTCATACTATGAAATATGCTGACCGCGAAGGTGGTCGCCAAGGGAATATGACAGGATCCATAATGACATGAGGTGGAAGGCTGAAACGACCCGAACAAAACTCGTTGCGGCTGCTTCCTTCCGGACCTGACCGGGTTGGCGAGACGCTCGTCCGCCAGCCTTCCGCTACGGAATATCGTCCTGAATGAAACAAAATACAAGGCCCAACAAACGGCAGCATAGCACGAAATAGGCACAAATCCCGCTCCATTTGGTGGCAAGCTTGATCAAAGCCCGGTACACCATCGATTATGAACTATATCGATATACCTTCTATATTTGCCGATGAACCGCTTGATCGCGCGTCTGAGCAGCGCGCCGATACCGACTGGCTGATGGCCCAGAGTAAAAACCCTCAAGCTGAATTCATACCGCTATGGCGCGGCGATCCTCTGGTCGTCAATGATGCGCCTGGCTGGCTGGCGTTCGCCGCTCGAACCGAGTTCCCCGCAGAGGCTCCCACAGTGCTGTTGGGGCTTGAAAAGGGTATGCCACGGTTTGCTCTAGACGTAGGCGTCTTCCCCACCGCTGACGAAGCCCCTTTTGCCGATTTGGGAACCTATATATCTCTGCGGACCGCGGCTGGTATTTTGTCGCCACATGACCTGGCGCTGATTGGCCATGGTCGTTGGCTGCTTGATTGGCATCGACGCCATCGCTTCTGTGCGTGCTGCGGCGCTGAAACGCGAATGAGCCACGGCGGGGCCAAACGCATTTGTCATTCCTGCGGCGCGGAACACTTCCCGCGATCAGATCCCGTATCGATCGTCCTCGCCATACATGACAATGCTTGCCTTCTTGGTCGTGGTACACAGTTCCCACCCGGATATTATTCGGCACTCGCGGGCTTTGTAGAACCTTGCGAAACACCGGAGGCTTGCGCCGTACGCGAACTGAAAGAAGAGGCTGGCGTTGACCTTTTTGATGTCCGTTACCAATTCAGCCAACCCTGGCCCTTCCCTTCTTCAATGATGATGGGTTTCATCGGTCAAGCAAGAAGTAAAGAGATCGTTCTCGATACCAATGAAATTCTTGACGCTGTATGGATCAACAAAAAAGATATTTTCAACGTTATGCAGGGTACATCTGATCTTGACGTCATG
This sequence comes from Pseudomonadota bacterium, assembly GCA_039025235.1. Classification (GTDB taxonomy): domain Bacteria; phylum Pseudomonadota; class Alphaproteobacteria; order Caulobacterales; family Parvularculaceae; genus MED-G105. Next base: position 23,981 of record JBCCOS010000006.1, on the reverse strand, counting down.
GTACCGCCGCGCTTTACAATTGCTCGGCGGCTCATTGAAACTTGGGCCCATTCTTAAAAATTGACGTCTTAAACGGTGAAGTCTTAGAGTGTAGTCTTGATGCTAAGTTTCGAGCTTAACAACAGCCCCGTTGTAAACTAACGCTCCCGTTCCTCCGGGATCCATTTAGGGGCCAATTGGTCATAGATGGTTTGTGCGTCGTTATAACGAAATCCCTTTTCATCATACTCCGATTTTTCAACGTCATTTAGTGCACGGATCTCAAGAATATAGCTGTACGTTACCGATACTGACGTCGTTGATGGAATGAACTCCTCGTATTCGTTTCCGTCTTCGTCTGTTCTGTATTCATACCGACCAGGCGTTGTTGTGATCTCTTCCTCTTCGTTCTGAAGTTCGCGTGTTATTTCAAAATAATTAAAACCCGCAATCAAGGTTTCTTGAGCAGCCCGCAAATAGGCGAGCTCGCGTGCATTGCTGTAGTTTCCGGAAAACCCGGTAACCGTAAAGGTTCTATCACCAGTACGCAGGCTGCGGGAATTTGTTTCAAGCGTCGCACAACCAACGGCCAAAAGAATGAATACAAATGCTGTAATGAACCGCATTAAGCCCCCCCAAATACCCCCAGTTTCCTTTGCAACAATATCGATTTTAATACCCAAGGGCAATCAGCGGCAAACAACACCTAGCACAATTAATTAACGACCATTACCGCCGTCATATTTAGTCGGTTGAAGCAGCGCGCAGGCATAAATGATACAGTTTTTCTGATATTGTTTTCGATCCATTAACCTACATTGGAGACATTGGCCCAAGGGACGCTCCGATCGTTGATGATTTGGCGAATGAACCAGCATGGCTCGCTTTTCAAATAGCAAAAAATTTAAAGCACCGGTTTTCAGCCGACTTTTCCTGGCCTGGACGGGAACCATCGCTGTGTGTGGCATTGGATTGGCGGCTCTCGCCTATGGAAAGGCACCCGCTGTAAAAATAGCCATTAAAGAGGCCATTCCACAGCGGATGGCACCACCAGAGCGGTTAGCACAACCCGCAAAAACCACCGGTCAACTTGCTCTATCGCGCGGCGCTCTTTCTACGCCAACGAACGATACTATGCTCGGCCAAACACAGCCCGCTAATATCGAGATTGGCCGCGCAAGAACGTACAATATTGAAAAGCTCAACACGGACCAACTCGATGAAGGTGTCTCAGTCCGAGCATCGACGTTAATTGGTGAAAATGCTTCACAGGCGCGCCCAACAGCCTTGGCCGAAACGCGTGGCCCACGGGTTATCAAAATCGAGCAGCCGGAGCGACCAACACAAGAACAATATTCATCCATCGCCAGCAATAGCTTTAGTGCGAATGATATTATCATCACGGTCGATGGAAAACCTGCACGTTCCATCAATGGTGGAGGGCCGGCAGGACGCCGAGCCATGACCCCCACTCCGATTGCTGCCATTGACCCATCTTTGCGCCGTCTGACGAGTTACGGTCCCGTACCAAGTATAGCGCCGAATGGTGCCCGTCCCGCCGACGTTTACGCCTTTAATTTTCGGCCTACGGAACTTCCAAACGTTGCCATGATTGTCGGTGGCCTAGGACTAAATCGCGATCTGACCGAACGCGCCATTAGTGAATTGCCGGCTGCTGTGAGTTTAGCATTTGCTCCATACGCAAAGAATTTGGAAGTTTGGGCAAACCGCGCCCGCGCAGCAGGACATGAGATTCTGATTGAACTCCCGATGGAACAAAATGCCAGGAGCACAGTCAATCTTGGGCCAGCAGCTCTATTAACAAGCCGCACGCGTGACGAAAATCTAAAGCGATTGGATTGGCTTCTCTCCCGATTTGAAGGCTATTTTGGTGTTACCAATTATCTCGGGGCGCAATTCTCAGGCGATCGAACAGCCATTAACCCAATCCTCACACGGCTGAGGGCGTCAGGCCTTGCGTATTTTGATGATACTGGCGCTGTACTGCGGTTCACGGACCCAGCGGCTCGTAATGTTTCCAGCATTACCCGCGTAATTGCGCCAGGAACAACCGATCCGGCTGCAGACCTTGCGTTGCTAGAACGCGTCGCGAAACGAGATGGACTTGCTGTCGGCAAAGCCTATGCCGCGCCAGACGTGTTTGACGAGTTATCCGCTTGGGCCTGGAGCCTTGAGGACAAGCAACTTATGCTCGCGCCTGCGTCGGCCGCTTTCACGCTTAGGAAATCTGAGCTTTAAAGTATGTTCTGCCGCGTGGACAAGTGACGACGTCAATGGCCGCTTAGGCTGGAAATGCTTTAAATCCCCGTGGTAAAACCATATCATTGCGCCATGAAAATCGAAGACATCCTATCGAGATATCGCCCAAATGTTGGCGTTTTGCTGTTCAATCGCACAGGCAAAGTATTTGTGGGCCGAAGAGTTGGCGACTTTCATGATATCGGTGAAGCAATGGACGATTATCGCTGGCAAATGCCGCAAGGTGGGATTGACGCCAATGAAACGCCGAGTAATGCGGCGTTCCGGGAGCTACGAGAGGAGACCGGTGTAACCTCCGCTCGTCTTTTGACGATGACACCCGGTTGGATCACTTATGACTTTCCGCCAGATTACCCCAAAAAGCGTTGGGCGGGCCAGCGGCAAAAATGGGCGGCATTTTTGTTTACGGGAAAAGAAGAAGAGATTGATCTGAGTGCCGATGACCATCAGGAATTCGATGACTGGTGTTGGAAAAACCTTGAGGAAACACCGGCATTGATTGTGCCTTTCAAACGGGCTGTATACGACGAAGTTGTATCAGCATTTTTACCGCTTCGCGATTTAATCTCAAATGGCGCGAATACCGATAAGCTATCGATGCTTTAGGCCTCTGAATTTCGGCATTTCCTGACCCGTAAGCTAGAGCCTGTTGCAGCAAAAGTGAATCACCGGTTTTGCGATTCGTAACAGGCTCCAACGAGACTCTAGAGCCGTTTTCTGAATCAGCTTGAATGCAAACGGCTCTAATAGACATCTAAGAAGTCATTTGAACTAGAACTGCCCTATTGGAACATTGCTCAGGCGGCTTCTTTATCTTGCAGATAGTACATCACCTCGTTGCGACGTAGAAAAAACGGTGTAAACGGACCATTATAATAGGCGTAGATCGGTTTTCCGAGTGTTTGCAATCCGCGCGAAGCGATAATCTCATCCAATTCCTCTCGGTGTTTGCGCATATTTTTATCGGTAATCCGACCAGAAAACCTGAGAACAATGGCACGTTGAGGTTCGGTCTGGCGGATGCGGATTCGTTCATCAATGGGAAGCGGTAGAGTTTCCATCGTATAGCGGGCGGGCATTAAAAACGTGATCGTCCAACCGTTGGCGTCACCTTTTGCATTAGGCACCTGCGTAACAGGTGCCGTCATCTCAATTTTCTCAGACGCGTCGTCGTTCTCGGTTGCGACGGGTGCTTCGCTTTGCTCAGATTCCGGCGGCACCTGGGTTACAGGCGCTGTCATACCGATCTCTTCCTGCTTTTTGTTTTTCCCAAAAATGTAAGCGGCAAGAATGCGAAAGCCTGCCGTTGCTGCCTCGCTGCGTGACCCTTTGACGTCTACTTCTGCTAAAATCATCGGCGCATAAAGACGAATTTCGGCGCCACCCCCAAAGTCTTCGACAACCGCGTATCTGGGCAGTTCCTCATCAGCCATGGCAGCGCCTCCAACAAAAAATAGAGCGGTCAGCACCAATCTAATGACAAAATTTTGATTTTGTTTGTAAGCGCGCATGTCCAACCCTCATGAAATTAAAAGCATTTCCAAGCCAAGTGTGTGCGGTTGGCGTTAATGAAATGCGTCAAACCAACAACTCAAAGCGCCATCCTGACTTCAATTGGAACGCAGGCGCTTTAACAGCGTGTTCCATTGGTCTACGCGTTTTATCACACTGTGGATGCACGTGATTGGCCGACTAAACTAGCGAAGCCGGAAAGCTCATTGCTTTGAAGGGGAGAAAAACTAAAACCTCCCTTAAAGGCAATCAAAGCGCCGCTTGTAGTTGCTTCAGCTCAAATAGCTCGACCTCTGCACGCTGTCGCGTTTCCGCGGACGTATCATTGTCCGCAAGGTCTTCTTCACAGTTTTTGATGCGCTGTGCGATATCGTCCGCATTGAGGTCAGCAACCGCGATAGCCTCTTCCGCTAGAACTGTCAGACCCGCTGGCGTTACGTCTGCGAAGCCGCCACGAACAAAGATCCGTGTTTCCTCAGATCCCGTCTTTACACGGACGACCCCTGGTGCCAGCGTCGACATGAAAGGCGCGTGGTTTGGTAATACACCGAAAATTCCCTCACTACCGGGAACATCGACCTGGTCCACGTCCTCGGACATGAGCTGACGCTCAGGTGATACGAGAGAAAAATTTAACTTTTCAGCCATCGCTTCTAATACTTTCCCGTGCCATCACCTAGGAATAAGCTACGAAGCTCTGCCTTAGGACAACGGCATATATTTACTCGGTATCACAAATGATCAGATCGAATGATAGTGATCGCTCGTTTATGAATGAAGGCCGAGAGACCCCGCTTCATTACGCCGCATCTGCCGCTAGTTTCGCGGCCTTTTGAATTGCCTCATCCATGGTGCCAACAAGGTAAAATGCTGCTTCAGGAAGGTGATCATAATCACCAGCAACAAGTCCCTTGAAGCCTTTAATGGTTTCGTCGAGCGGCACCTGGACACCCGGTGACCCCGTGAAGACCTCAGCAACATCGAATGGCTGTGACAAGAAACGTTCTACTTTCCGTGCACGAGCAACGACGAGTTTATCCTCTTCAGAAAGTTCATCCATACCTAGAATGGCGATGATATCTTGCAGTGCCTTATAGCGCTGAAGAATACCCTGAACATCGCGAGCCACTTTATAGTGCTCCTCACCGATGATCCGTGGGTCAAGAATCCGCGATGTTGAATCGAGCGGATCCACCGCGGGATAAATACCCTTTTCAGCAATCGCACGGTTCAAAACGGTGGTGGCGTCCAAGTGCGAGAACGACGTCGCCGGCGCCGGGTCGGTCAAATCGTCAGCAGGCACATAAATCGCCTGCACCGATGTAATCGAACCTTTTGTCGTTGTCGTAATCCGTTCCTGCAAACCGCCCATGTCGGTGGCAAGCGTTGGCTGGTACCCCACAGCAGAAGGAATACGACCGAGCAGAGCCGATACTTCTGAACCGGCCTGGGTAAACCGGAAAATATTGTCCACAAAGAAAAGAACGTCCTGACCTTGGTCACGGAACTCTTCAGCAACGGTCAATCCGGTTAGCGCAACACGCGCACGCGCGCCTGGCGGTTCATTCATTTGACCATAAACAAGGGCCGCTTTCGAGCCTTCAGCGTTCCCATCGTTTTCTTTTGGATCAACGTTCACTTTAGATTCGATCATTTCCCAATAAAGGTCATTGCCTTCACGGGTCCGCTCACCAACGCCAGCAAAGACCGAGTACCCACCATGGGTCTTCGCAATATTGTTTATCAGCTCCATGATCAAAACGGTTTTACCAACACCCGCACCACCGAAGAGGCCGATCTTACCGCCCTTTGCATAAGGACAGAGAAGATCAACAACTTTGATGCCTGTAACGAGCACTTCAGCTTCCGTTGATTGCTCAACGAATGGAGGTGCTTCCTGGTGAATGCCCCGACGTTTGGTGTGTGGAACGGGACCGGCTTCATCCACCGGTTCACCGATCACATTCATGATACGCCCAAGCGTTCCCTCACCCACGGGAACGGTAATCGCATCGCCCGTATCTTTCACGGCCTGTCCGCGAACCAAACCTTCGGTGGAGTCCATTGCAATCGTACGGACCGCGTTTTGCCCAAGGTGCTGAGCAACCTCAAGGACCAGGCGGTTACCGCCATTGTCCGTTTCAAGAGCATTCAAAATGCCCGGCAGATGATCGTCAAACTCCACATCGACGACCGCGCCGATAACCTGACTAATGCGTCCTTCAGTGCTCATTGTTCTCGTTCCTCATCTTAACCTCTAATGCCGCTGTCCTGTTCAACCCTGCGAGACGGCGCTTATGCGCCTCCTCAGGGTCGTGTCGCGAAGGATCAAGGCACTCTCGTTATCTAAAGCGCCTCCGCGCCGGAAATAATTTCGATCAGTTCTTTCGTAATTTGCGCTTGTCGTGCACGGTTGTATTGCAGCGTCAGCTTATCAATAAGCTCACCTGCATTCCGCGTGGCGTTGTCCATAGCCGTCATAGACGCGGCTTGCTCTGACGCCACGTTTTCCAGTAGCGCACGGAAAATCTGTACTGACACGAAACGCGGCAGAATCGTCTTAAGGATTTCTTCTTCCTCAGGCTCGTATTCGTAAACTGCACCCTTAAGGTCCGGCGCTTCGACGCCTTCTGGTGGTACCGCTGGTATAATCTGCTGCGCGGTTGGCACCTGACTCACCACGTTTTTGAACGTCCCAAAAAAGAGCGTTGCAACGTCGAACTCACCGGCCTCGAACAGTTCGAGAACCTTTTCGCCAATCTCGTGCGCCTGTTGGAACCCAATAGAGCGTACCTCAACAAAATTTGTTTTCCAAATGATGTTCTCTTCATAGAGACGCTTCAGCTGGTCATCACCCTTGCGCCCGATAGTGATGATTTTGACTTTCTTACCTTCACCTTGCAATTTGACGATGTGTTCGCGCGCCAGGCGGACAATGGACGAATTAAACCCTCCACAAAGGCCCTTGTCGGCCGTCGCAACTACGAGGAGATGAGTCTCGTCTTTCCCGTCCGCGCCGGTGCCGGCCAAAAGTTTCGGCGCGTTCGGATTATCCCGCGCCGCAGCGGTAAGGTTCGCAAGAACCGCCTCCATCCGCTCCGCATAAGGACGGGCCGCCGTTGCGGCCTCTTCGGCGCGACGCAGTTTCGCTGCCGCCACCATTTGCTTGGCTTTGGTAATCTTCTTGGTCGACTTGACCGACCCGATCCGATTTTTTAATTCTTTGAGAGAGGGCATGCCTGATCCTAAACTTGTTCTGCTTGCTCCTCAGCCTGCTCTACCGAGCGCCGAAAAGTCATTGGGTCAGCAATATTTTTTATTGGTGTTGGCGTGAATCCTGATCCGGTAACGGTGATTGATCCATAATTGAGTATCCTGCCAAAAACACTTTGGTCCACTTGGACTGTATCTATTTTTGAAAGTCTTTGTTCAATCGTCTTACGGCTGATTAATCCCCATTTCGCTATTACTTTTTTATTGGTCACCGCCAGATCCGTTGTTGCGGAATAGATGAAACCGCCGATTAGTCCAAGAAATCCTAGAATTAAAAGTATCACGGAAAATCCACCGGTTGCGGCAACCAATAACAATCCGACAAGCATCAAAATAATTGGGTTCAAAAATACGACCCAGTGTACCTTTGCTTTGTATTTGAGTGTTTCGTTTGGGCCTATTGCTTTTCTTAAGTAAGACATTTCATTCCCCCAAGTTTCATAATTCTAAGCAAAGTTCTTCGAGAACGCGTCCAACACATCGATGAGTTTTTTCTCTGTCTCATCATCAAGCTTGCCGCTGTCGCGGATGCCCGTGAGGATGTCTGCGTGATCAGCTTTTAACTTGCGCAATAGCTCCTGCTCAAATTCACCCACTTTATCTTTGGCGATTTTGTCGAGGTATCCCCGCACACCAGCGAAGATGACACAAACCTGTTCTTCCACGAGAAGCGGTGAGTACTGATTTTGCTTCATCAATTCGGTCAGGCGGTCGCCGCGATTGAGGATCTGCTGCGTCGCGGCATCAAGGTCAGAACCAAATTGTGCAAAGGCCGCGAGTTCGCGGTACTGGGCGAGCTCACCCTTAATCTTACCCGCGACCTGCTTCATCGCTTTGATTTGCGCGGACGAGCCCACCCGGCTCACCGAGAGACCGACGTTCACCGCCGGGCGGATGCCTTGGTAGAAAAGGTCCGTCTCCAGGAAGATCTGACCGTCCGTAATCGAAATAACGTTGGTCGGAATATAGGCCGATACGTCGTTTGCCTGCGTTTCAATAATCGGCAAAGCCGTCATCGACCCAAGGCCATTATCCTCGTTTAGCTTTGCAGCACGCTCCAACAGACGGGAGTGCAAGTAGAACACATCCCCAGGATAGGCTTCCCGGCCTGGCGGACGACGCAGCAACAAAGACATCTGGCGGTAGGCCACGGCTTGCTTGGATAAGTCATCATAAATGATGAGGGAGTGCATGCCGTTATCACGGAAAAACTCACCCATGGCACAGCCGGCAAACGGCGCAAGGAACTGAAGCGGTGCAGGCTCGGACGCTGTGGCTGCAACCACGATGGAATACTCCAATGCGCCATTATCTTCGAGCGTTTTCACGATCTGCGCCACCGTTGATCGTTTTTGACCAACAGCGACATACACACAGTAAAGCTTCTTCGACTCATCGTCACCAGCGTTCGCGGCTTTCTGATTCAAAATAGCATCGATACATACGGCCGTTTTACCCGTCTGGCGGTCACCAATCACAAGCTCACGCTGACCACGGCCAATGGGAATCATTGCATCAACGGCTTTAATACCCGTCTGAACCGGTTCGTGCACTGATTTACGCGGCAGAATACCTGGCGCTTTAACGTCAACAACACGGCGTTCCGTTGCTTCGATCGGGCCTTTGCCGTCAATCGGATTGCCAAGCGGGTCGACCACGCGGCCTAGCAAGCCTTTGCCAACCGGCACATCCACAATGGCTTTCGTTCGTTTAACGGTGTCACCTTCTTTAATCTCGCGGTCTTCACCGAAGATCACGACGCCAACATTGTCTTGCTCCAGGTTGAGGGCCATGCCCTTTGCACCATTAGCAAACTCAACCATCTCACCGGCCTGGACATTATCGAGCCCATAAACCCGTGCGATTCCATCGCCAACCGATAGCACCTGGCCGATCTCAGACACTTCGGCGTCTTTGCCAAAGTCCTTGATCTGCTGCTTTAGAATGGACGAGATTTCGGCTGCTTGAAGCTCCATCGCGATTACGCCTCTTTTAGTTTGGATTTGAGCCGGTTTAATTTCGAACGGAGTGACGAGTCGACCATGGTTGAGCCGATTTTCACCACAAGCCCGCCAAGAAGTTCCCGGTCAACTTTGGTTTTTAAATTAACTGCCTTGCCAACGTATCGTTCAATTTCACCGCGCAGTCTTCGGGTTTGATCATCGTTTAAGGGCGCTGCCGAAATCGCTTCTGCGCTGATCTCCCCCCGTCGATCAGCTAAAAGCGAGAAAAACGCCTCAATAACGGCGTCCAAGACAAAGAGCCGTCGGTTGGCCGCAAGCACCGCCAAGAAATTCTTGGTGCGCCCGCTGATGTCTAATTTATCGCCAATGGCTTTAACGGCGGCTGCTTTCTCGTCAGCGCTATAGACCGGACTTTTCAACAAATCACGGAAATCCGATGATGTCTCAATCGCGCGACGAATAACGCCAAAATCTTTTTCCGCGGAATCCAACAGATTCTCTTCAACAATAAGGTCAAAAAATGCCTGAGCATAGCGAAAGGCAGGTCCGCTTGTTTTCGCGGATCCTGAAAAAACCGTTTGGACAGCGGCAATCGGTTCAGTTGTAGGATCGGTCATCAGGTAAATTGCGCTTCCTGCGAACAAGCCCCAGCAAACAAAGCCAGGAACTAACTTTTTGATTTATCAGTGAAATTTATGCTTTAAGGCGAGCCGACGTTGTCGTGTTATCAACTGATGGCGGGCTGATAGCATGCCCCCCTCGCATTCGCAATAAGCGCACGAACATGCTTTCAAATTTGATGAGATTTATTGAGGCTTTTTCGCAGGCGACTAAGCACCTTGTTCAACCAACGATCCGTTGATCTTGTTACCAATGAGATCGCGCACTGCCCCAAGGTCGCCAACGCTCCTATCGGTTAAGAGGCTTGTCTCCGGTCTTTTTCGGATTTGCCATACTTCGCGATTTCAGACAGCAGTTCGCGCTGTTGCACGGGTTTTGATAGGTAACCCTGCATCCCCATCGACAAATATTTCTCGCGGTCGCTTGCCATCGCTTCGGCGGTAAGCGCTATAACCGGTGTCTCACTCCAGGCCTGGTCTGCCGAACGCATGCGCTTGAAAGCCTCAACGCCATCCATTTTGGGCATATGAATATCAAGCAACACGAGATCAAAACGTCCTTTTGTTTCCAAAGCGTGAAGAACTTCTTCACCGTCCTTTGCGTGCACCGTTTTAACGCCATGCTTTGTCAGGAATAAATCGACAACCCGAAGGTTTACTTCATTGTCATCCGCCACCAAAATGCGCATTTCTTTTGGCAGAATTGCCGAAGAACGCTTTTTCGACGATTTCTTCTCGGCAATTAATATTGATCCGTGTGTTGATTTTACCGCTTCGGCGACAATTTCTAGAGTGAACGTCGACCCCTCTCCTGGCGTGCTCGATAGCGTGATGTCGCCGCCCATAAGTGTTGCAAGCTTACGGGTAATTGCGAGCCCTAAGCCTGTTCCCCCGTGCCGACGGCTGGTTGATGCATCGGCTTGTTGGAACGCTTGGAAAATCTGTTGCTGCTTTTCTTCCGGTATCCCTTCACCCGAATCGGAAATTGCCACCAAAATCTTATGTTGTTGATGACCCAAGTCCTCCGATGTCACGGACAACACAATGTGGCCCTTTGCTGTGAACTTAATTGCATTTGAAACAAGGTTATCAATACACTGGCGAAACCGAATAGGGTCAAAAAGCAGTGTGCTTGGTACCGCGGGCGATACCATCAGCTTGAAATCAAGCCCTTTCTCGGAAGCAACAGTTTCGTGCACTGCGCTAATACGATGCAGTTTGTGCCGGATATCTGCCTCTACAGGCGCAAGTTCGAGTTTACCCGCTTCTATTTTTGAGAGATCCAGAATGTCATTTAGAAGCGTTAATAGCGTTTGACCGGAATCAATGAGGATTCCAACGAATTCCTCTTGCTCGCTCGTAAGGTCAGAATTCTGGAGCGCCTGCGCCATGCCAAATACACCATTCAGTGGTGTACGGATTTCATGGCTCATATTCGCAAGAAATTCCGATTTTAAACGGGTCGCCTCTTCAGCGGCAATTAACGCCTTCTTGAGATTTTCCGAGATCTCCCGTTCTTTACGAACATCGCGAATAAATCCTACAATATAATCAACTTTCCCGTCGCTTCGCCTTATCGAAGAAAGCGCCGAAGACGCGAGGACGCGTGATCCATCTTTTGCAACATATCGCCTATCTGATATGTCTTTATCGATTTCCGCAGTCAGCAATCCTTGTCTCACGACGGCGAGGTCAGGCCAATCCTCCTGGTCGATAAGTTCGCGAACCGATCGTCCCATAACTTCATCAGCAGTATAACCGAGTAACGTGGTTATGGCGCGATTGACATAGATGATTGACCCGTCTGCATTCGCTAAGATAATGACGTCCGCAGCATGATCGCATGCGGCCCGTAAGACCGACAGTTTAACATTGCTTTCGCCCGGCAATACTTGCGACGTATCCATCAATCGCGCCCTTGAATACTAATCGATCTTAGCGTGAAAATTCTAAAAATTCAGCTGATTAACCCTAGTCGGGGGCTAGTTAATTATCGCTTTAGATCCACAAATTCGTATCGATCGAAGCGACTAGTCATAGATATTAATAGTAAAACAGATCAGGCACCATTACGACTAACCAGCTTTAGCGTTCAAAACGTGAGCAAATGGACAAATCATATGCGCCTATTTGCCTTTTTAAGGAAAAAGTTAAATTCCTTAAGAAAGTCCATAATTACCAGTCACAACAAAACTCCCCAATCAATTGTCGCTGCACCATGAGCTGTCTAAAGCATCGCCAATTGAACTGGAATTGGGAAGACGCTTCAAAGAAAAGTATAAGGATCAATATCAATGGATCGTCTGACACCCGTTGGTAGTTTGACGCGCGATAACCAAGACGCCAGAAACGCTTGAATATTCACATGTCGCTTTGCTTTGATTAGGAACCTTACACGCATCTCTCCGCGTAATCGATAAATAGGGGCTGGTGCTGGGCCCATCACAACGAGGTCTTCTGCTTTGAACTGAGCGTCTCGATGGGCTCGCGCCGTTTCTTTGAGCAAACCCTCGTTTTCTGAACGCAAAATAATTGCTGCAAGGCGGCCATAAGGCGGAAAACCAAGACTCTCCCGACCGGCCGCCTCAGCGACAAGAAATTGATCTCGGTCACCCGCTTTAAGCGCCTGCAAAACAGCTGCGTCTGGCTGATGCGTTTGAAGAATCGCACGGCCAGATTTGACGTCGCGCCCCGCTCTCCCTGAAACCTGAGAGAGAAGCTGAAATGTTCGTTCGCCAGCACGAAGATCGCCGCCGGAAAGACCCATGTCCGCATCAACAACACCGACGAGCGTAAGCCCTGGAAAATGATGCCCTTTTGCGACAACTTGCGTGGCGATCAGAATATCGATCTTTCCGTCGACGACCGCATTTAGGGTTGAGCGCATCGATTGCGGACTTGAGGCGGTGTCAGATGAGAGAAGGCCCAGACGCGCTGAAGGCCAGCGGGACTTTGCTTCCTCAGCAATTCTTTCAACGCCGGGACCGCATGCATGCAGCGTCCCAACCGCCTTACAAGATGGACAAGCCCTCGGCTTTGGCATGGAAAAACCCGTGTGATGACATACAAGCTTATTCTCAAACCGGTGCTCAACCAGCCAGGAATCAGAATGTGGTGACTTGATCCGCTCACCGCATTTTCGGCAGATCGTTAACGGTGCGTACCCTCGTCTATTTAAAAACAGGAGAGCTTGTTCTGATTTTTCTAACGTCTCATCAACCGCTTGCACAAGGGTTGGCGATAACCAGGTTTGCGCTTTTTGTGACCGTTCGGAAACTTCGTCGCCTGCATCTTCTCGGCCTGCATCGTCCCGAGGGGGCTTTGGCGGATCCGTCCGCAGATCAACTAACTCTATGTTTGGCAGGCTCGCAGCACCATAACGCTGTCTCAGCCGCACAATATCATATCGCCCCTTATCAACATTAACAACGGTCTCTAGCGACGGTGTTGCGGAAACCAAAATAACAGGAAATTTACTCCGTACTCCCCTTGCTACAGCAAGATCTCGACCTTGATAAATAACACCGTCTTCTTGTTTGTAAGCTGCTTCATGCTCTTCATCTACGATGATCAACCTTAGGTTCTGATACGGAAGAAACAGAGCGGAGCGCGCGCCCACGACAATGCGAGCATTCCCATCCAAGGTCCTACGCCATGTGCGCCTTCGTTGCGCAGGTGTCAAATCAGAATGCCATGGTGCCGGGGCAACGCCAAAGCGTGTAGCGATGCGCTCAAGAAACGGCAGTGTCAAAGCAATTTCAGGGATAAGAATCAGAGTCTGTGCTGTATCATCCGATGCAAGGGCAGCGGCGACTGCTTCGAGGTAAACTTCCGTTTTTCCAGATCCGGTGATTCCGTCGAGGAGAATAGGCTTCGCCGAATCAGAAGTTTCTCTAGGTGCATTGCCGATTGTCAACGGTTTACGAGAGAAAGAAACAGACTGCTGCACATGTTCCGACAACAAACTTGTTGCCTTCGCTTGTTCTTCAGAAAAAATGGGCCGCGCATGATCTGGGTCAGGCCGATCAAAAGGCGGATCAGCATCAATATGCACCTTTTCCAAGAACCCAGCTTTTATGAGCCCCCTTACAACCGCATCACTGACACCTGACGCGGCGGCGAGAGACTTTACTGAAAATGATTTTTTCTTGTGCGCCGCGGCGACAGTCAAAACCGATTTTCGGGCTTCTGTCATCGTAATGGGCCAAGGGCTTAGTTTGTCCTGCCTGTCACCGAAGTCAGAAAGACGATAAGCCACTGTCCTAGTTTTTGGTTTGACGACGTCTCCGTTCCTTATAACAAGTCGCAAGACGGAGCCTAATGGCGCCATGGTGTAGGTCGATGTCCATTCAACAAAGTCTATGACCGACGGTGCAAGTGTCGGTTTGTCAAAGACTTGGTGTAACTCCTTGAGGCGATCCAGTGGGATTTCTTTTTCATTGGATGCGCCATTGCTCATTTTTTGATCATTGGGCCACACCACCCCCACCAGGCGCCGCCCCGCGAATGGCGCCTCGACAAATGTCCCAGGTTTCAAATCACCACTTAGGGAGAGATAGTCGAATGCCTTGTGCAATGGAGTCGGAAACAAAACGCTAACCCTACTTGCAGCGCGAATACGCTCTGCCGTATCGGTCGAGTTTGATGGTGATTGTTTACTCACTATCGAACGTTTCCTAAAAACATGGCTCTCGCGATCGCAAACAGTAGCGGTCTAAACTTTCACACAATGCTACGGAATAAGGATGGGCTACAGAAATAACGATGAGCGGCGGATATAGGGATGGGTAAAATGATTTTCATTTGAATGATCAGCAGCATTTATCGAAGATTTTCAAAGATTCACCGTTCCCGTTAGCGAAATGCTTGATTGCGAACCCGGTTTGGGCTGAATTACCGTGGCGTTGAAAACGACTGATCGATCATGGAAAATCGAACTCAATCATTGTGCAGCAACGCGCTGGATTCGCAATATTGCGAATCATGAGCGTCTCTATTTGCAAAGAATGGTTGTGAATGATGAGCGTCGCTTCAGGCGGCATAGGAGTAAAGGGCAGCGGCGCGCAATGGGTTCCTCGAAAAATTTATTTTGTTTCGTTACTTTAGTCGTAGGCACCCTTTTCTTTAGCGGTAGCGCGTTCGCAAAATATAGCCTCTGCAATAAAACGAGCTACGTGCTTTCCGCGTCGATCGCCTATGTGGATGGCGATCGCTTGGCCACACGCGGTTGGTGGCGATTGCGGCCAGGGGAATGCAAAGTTGTCCTAACAGAAGCCACTGATCCGGGACGCTACTTTGTTTATGCCGAGGCTATTCCTGGCCACAAAGGTCCATTGCGCGCATGGTCCGGCGATACCCCGCTGTGCGTTGAAAAAGAGGGTTTTTTCAACCTCCGCAACCAAGATACCTGCAAGAACGACCCTTCGAGCCGACGGAATTTTTTCACCGTTGATGTCACGGCTGAAGCGAAAGGCAATTGGCAAACCGACTTTGCAGAGGCTGAGAATTATTCGGTTTTCTCAGCTGAAGTCGCTGGGATCCAAAGATTAATGAGCGATGTCGGCGCTTCGAAAGGACGCATCGACGGTTCTCTTGGGCGGCAAACACAGCGTGATCTTGCCACCTATCGAAATAAAGCTGGCCTCGGTGCTGGCCCTGTTATCGACAATGATACGATTGATCATCTCATAGATAAGGCAAACAGCGCTGAGGCAAAGTTAGGCTTCTTTTACTGCAATAAAACCGATACCGCCGTTTGGTCTGCTATCGCTGAAGCCGTTGACAAAACATATAAGTCGTCAGGTTGGTGGAAACTCGAACCGGAAGAATGCACGAAAGTGATCAAGGGCGCTTTGCAAAAAGATCACTACTACGTTTACGGCGTCGTCTCAGGGCCTTCGGGAGAGCGCCGCCTTGCCGGTGGTGATAAATCCCTGTGTGTCAATGACGTGAAATTCGCGATCGATAATGACACGAGTTGTGCCGATCAGGAGTTAGATGAGGCAATCTTCAAACGCGTTGATATTGGGAGTTTGACGTCGCATACGTTTGAATTTCAAGCGAATATGTTTGTGGGCCCACCAACAACAGCCTCCCGGTAACCGACCAACAAGTACAATCGCTTTTTCAAAAATACCAAGTTTATATTTTAATTTTTTGACTGAGTTTATTTAATGACGCAAAATTCTGCGCTCAATACAAACAGCCCCCCTTCAGTGAAGCCGAAGAAGGCAACAGATTGGCGTGGGATCGAAAATTGGGTATTCGACCTCGACAACACTCTGTATCCAGCGCGTTGCCATTTATTCCATCAAATCGATGGTAAAATGACCGAATTCATTCAAAGTCTTCTTGATCTTGAAAAAGACGACGCGCGCAAAATCCAAAAAGACTATTATGCAAAATACGGCACAACACTCAGTGGATTAATGAAAGAGCATCGGGTCGCCCCAGAAGACTTCCTTCACTATGTTCATGACATTGATGTCTCAATCGTTCCGCAAAACCTCGAACTCGCAAAACATATTCAAGACCTTCCGGGTAAGAAATTCATTTTTACCAATGGATCTGTTGCACATGCTGAAAATGTCTTGAAGCAAATTGGCTTGAGCGGGTTATTTTCAGACATATTTGACATTGCGGCCGCTGCCTTCACGCCCAAGCCTCACATGGAAGCGTACAACCGCTTCTTGGACCGAACGAATATAGTGCCAAAAACCGCTGTGATGTTTGAAGATATTGCGCATAACTTGAAAGCCCCCCACGCGCTTGGCATGCGAACCGTCCTGATTTGTGCTGATGCGGATTGGATGCAGGATGAACCCGTCGATAAGCGCCCTGCCCACATTTCGGATCCTACACCGACTGAAAAGCATGTTCACCATGTAACGGAAGATATTTCAGATTTCCTAGGTGGTATTCTGAGGAAGAATTTGTAAAACCTGTTCTCTGAAATCGGAAGTGTAACGCCTCAATTGTTGCCGCTGATTGTATTTGAACGGTGAGCGTGCCTCCAGTAGCATCCCTCAAGAAAGACCTTTGACAAAGCAATGACCCAAAATAATAGCGCTCTAAACGAATTAAAAGCGATAATCGATAGTGCCTGGGAGGCACGGCAGGAAATAACAAGCCAAACCAAAGGTGATACCCGTGACGCCGTTGAAACAGCTCTTACGCAGCTAGATCGAGGCGAACTGCGCGTTGCATCGCCCGGGTCTACAAACTCGAATGGTCTGACAGAATGGACAGTTCACGAATGGCTTAAGAAAGCGGTTTTGCTTTCCTTCCGGTTAAACCAAAATAAAGTCATTGATGGGGGACCAGGCGGACGCTCAGGTGTTGGCGCATGGTGGGATAAGGTACCCTCGAAATTCGCTGGTTGGCATGCCGACGATTTTGAGGCTGCAGGCTTCCGAGCGGTCCCCCCTTGCGCCGTTCGGCATGGTTCCTTCGTGGCCGCTAATGCTGTGTTAATGCCATCCTATGTCAATATTGGTGCCTATGTCGGTGAAGGCGCCATGATTGACACTTGGGCCACCGTCGGGTCATGCGCGCAAATTGGCGCAAACTGCCATATTTCAGGTGGCGTGGGAATCGGCGGCGTCCTCGAACCTTTGCAGGCTGCGCCCGTCATTATTGAAAACAACGTCTTCATTGGCGCGCGTTCAGAAGTTGCAGAAGGGGTCATCGTGCGCGAGGGGTCCGTTTTATCAATGGGTGTTTTTTTAGGGGCATCCACCAAGATCATCGATCGAGAAAATGGCCAGACGCTTTACGGCGAGGTCCCCCCTTATTCCGTCGTTGTACCAGGATCAATGCCGTCGGATAAAGGTGGCCCTAATCTATATTGTGCGGTGATCGTTAAGCAGGTTGACGAAAAGACGCGATCAAAAACATCAATCAATGATCTCCTTCGCGCTTAAAGTCATACCCATACGTATCGATGAGATCTGAGTTCCGATCCGCAACAATTTGAATGAGGGTTTCATCATAATAACGCGAATAGTGATCGCGGTCAGAACGATTCACCTTGGGAAGCGGTGATAATATATTGAGATGACGTCTGACATCCTTTTGAAGACGTTCATATTTGCAAACAGTTTTCACTTTAGATCTGTTACTATTTGCACACAAATGGTCCCACTGTGTAATTTGTGTATGATAGGCCACATAGGCCTTCGGATTGGCAAATTTCTCTGGATAGGCCGACCAATCAGCACCGCGCCAATCTCCAATGAGAAACGCTTTAAACGTTGGTGGATTTTGGTAAGCGGGCTGATTTTGGGTCACGTGAAGAAAACCTGAAACTGCCCAATCCCAGGGGTTTCTGACAAAAGCAACCGTTTGATATTGTGATAATTTCTTGGGAAGGCGTGGCTCAAGCTGCTGCACACAGGTTTTAGCATGCACCATATTCTCAACGGCATAAACGACAGCATCAGGTTCCCTCCTCAGTACACGACTAATGGAACCGCCACCTGTCTTGGGAATATGGACAAATAAAAGATTTCTGTCTTTGAGAAGGACGCTAACCATCAAATTTTGAAAAGCGGTATTGATCAACCATTAAAGCATTTCCAAGCCAGTGTGTGCGGTTGGCGTTAAGGAAATGAGTAGAATCAAAGACTTAAAGCGCCGTTCTGATTCTAATTGAAACGGAGGCGCTTTAATACTTAGGATTATATTTTTCACGCAAGGTGACAAGCTCCTCCGCTGCTGTTGGATGTAATGCGCATGTGGCATCAAACTGTTGCTTGGTGACCCCAGCTTTTACAGCAATTGCTAAGCACTGGATCATCTCAGGCGATCCTTCTCCGACGATGTGAACACCAACAACTTTATCGGTTTCTGCAGCGACGACCAACTTCATCAGTGTTCGTTGCTCATCGCCAGTCAGCATGTGCTTCATTTGCCTGAAATCTGTTTTGTAAATATCTATTTTGCCAAACTTCTTGCGCGCATGATGCTCATCATATCCCACGGATCCAACCGGTGGATTGGAAAAAACGGCCTTTGGTATAAAGGTGTAGTCCATTTTTTGCGGATTGTCGTTATAAGTGGTTTCGGCAAAGGCCTGCCCTTCACGTATCGCTACGGGTGTGAGATTAACTCTATCCGTCACATCCCCAACAGCATAAATACTGTCTACTGACGTTTTCGACCATTCATCAACACATATTGCGCCATTTTCAGTGGTTTTAACGCCGACGTCCTCAAGGCCGAGCCCTTGTGTCGCAGGCTTTCGGCCCACCGCCCAGAATACAAGATCTGTCTCAAGCACTTGCCCTGTGGACAGATGAACAGCCTTTTTTCCATCGCCCTTATCCGTTATTTTGGAGAAGATCGACTCTGTCACGACACGAATGCCCTGACGTTTCAGTTCCGCATGAACTTGAACTGAAATATCACGGTCAAAGTATCTCAGAATATCTTCACCGCGATAAACCAAACAAACATCAGCCCCTAAGCCTTTAAAGATGCAGGCAAATTCTACTGCAATATAACCGCCACCGGCAATGACAACGTGTTTTGGAAACTGATCGAGATGAAACGCCTCATTTGAGGAAATGCCTAATTCATGGCCTTCAACCGTTTCATCGACCCAAGGCGCCCCACCGGTGGCGATCAATATGCGCTCAGCAGTGACATCCCTATTTTCATTAACGAGGTGAACCGTATGAGGATCTTTCAAAATAGCGCGCGTATCAAAAATATCAGCGCCCGCATTTTTCAAGTTACGGTTATATATTCCATTAAGGCGATCAATCTCCGTATCCTTGTTTTCAATCAACTTCGACCAATTGAATTCAATGTCGCGGCCAGACCATCCATAGCCCTTCGCCTCATGAAACATGCGGCCAAACTCACTTGCATAAACAAAGAATTTTTTCGGCACGCACCCGCGGATGACACAGGTACCGCCCACTCGGTACTCTTCAGCAATACCAACACGAGCACCATAGATCGCCGCAAGGCGCGAAGCGCGCACCCCTCCCGACCCGGCACCAATAGTAAAGAGATCATAATCGTATTTTGGCATCTTTGGGCCCCAAAAAAAATTATTACAGACGAAGAGTAGCGTCTTCTAGGCGCTCATATCTATCAATACTCAGAATTAAACCGGCAAGAAACCAATCCGTGTCTCAAACCGCGCATCGTTGAACTCCATAAGCTCTCGCGTGAAAGTTTCAAGAAACTCCGCGTGGAGTGCATCAAAAACGGGATCGAGCTCACCCGTAAATTCTAATGGTATACGGATTTTGGGTCGACTAGAAACAAATACAGAGAATTCATTGCCGATCATCTCGATCGCGATGGATGTCCTTAGCCAAAGCGATCCCGCGTCCTCAGCGTTACCAACGATCAGTGACAAGCCAAAGCGCACTGGCTCTAGGACGATAACCTCTCGGTGCGCATAACTAAAGGCTTCATCGCCATAGTCTTTACGGGGATCAAACTGACCTTCGGCTGGCACGGCAGAGACACATCCAGGCTCACAACCGATATATTCTGAAAAACCCGAGACAATTGATGCGCCCAACGCGCGACATCGAATAAGATTTTGAAATGCCGCAGCACCATAAGTACGGATCGCTTCTTTTAGTTCGTCAAATTTGGTTTCGGTCATATCAAGTGGTCCGTCTGTGGTGGGTCAACGCTTTATTGATGGGCTATTTCATACGATTGTGGGCGCAAAGTCGAAAGCCCAGATTTAACACCGCGCAGTTTTAACACCGCGCAGAGGAACAGCTTAATCCAATCCAACAGTGCCCATTGTCTCCAATCCATCTTCGCCGCAAAGAATAACACCATCCGCCAGGCCAATGAACAAGCCCGTTTCAACAACACCTGGTAGTGATCGAAACGCATCGTTTAATGCATGAGCGTCTGTTATTCTCTCAAGAGCGCAATCCAAAATATAACCACCGCCATCGGTGATAAACGGCCCACGCTCGCCGGGTCTTAGCTCGATCTGAACGTCTTGATACCCAAGCGATGAGATGACATCACGAACACCATTGATCGTCAGACCAAAGAGGGCTGTTTCAATTTCCAACGGAAGCTTAAATTTCCCAAGCTGGGAGACCTTTTTCGTGCCATCGGCAATCACAATGAACCGCCGAGCGGCGTGCGCAACGATCTTTTCTCGCAAAAGCGCCCCGCCACCACCCTTGATGAGATTAAGCGATCCATCGACCTCATCGGTACCATCTACCGCCAAATCGATCTTAGTCGTTTCATCAGGTTCAATGATCTTTATACCGACGTCTTGTGCCAGGTCACGTGTCGCAACAGAGGTTGGAACACCTTTGATATCCTTCAAACCACGATGACCCAGCGCCTTTACAAAATGCGCGGCTGTTGATCCGGTCCCAAGTCCAATCGTCATGCCATCTTGAACGAGGGATAAAGCCGCAATAGCGGCGTCTTTTTTAAATTTATCCATCAGTAATGTCTTGATCCCTGCTGCTGGGTGTCATTTTTGGTCGACGGGGTACTGTTACTAGGCTTCACTTTTACTGGCCTTCACTTTTATCGGCCTTCACCTTTATTGGGCTTCACTTTATCGACACTTTCCCGCATGCGGGTCGCCCAGCCAGCGATATCTTTTTGGCGCCCACGGGCGACCGCTAATGCATCCGATTCGACGCTCTTTGTTATCACCGATCCCGATCCCACATAGGCTCCATCGCCAATTGTAACAGGGGCAACCAGGGATGAGTTCGAACCAACAAATGCGCCGATGCCAATTTCCGTAACATGCTTGGTATAGCCATCATAATTACAGGTAATCGTGCCAGCGCCGATGTTTGCATCCGCCCCAATTTTGGCATCACCTATATAACTGAGATGAGAGACTTTGGCGTCTTTTCCTAAGGTTGCTTTTTTCACTTCAACAAAATTGCCAATCTTAGCCCCGTCACTTATTTCTGTCGCGGGGCGCAAGCGGGCGAAAGGACCGATTTGCACAGCATCACCGATATGCGCCCCTTCTATATGGGAGAAAGCTTTTATACGGCTACCCGAACCAATTTTTACACCGGGACCAAAATACACACTTGGTTCGATGACGACATCCGGCGCAATTTCGGTATCATAGGAAAAATAAACGGTTTGGGGATCAATCAGTGTTACCCCTTGTGCCATCGCGTTCTCACGGCACTTCTTCTGATAGGTCGCCTCAGCAATTGCCAATTCACCCCGTGAATTAACGCCCATCACCTCACTGGTTTGCGCTTCTACAACAGCGCATTGTAGGCCGTCGCCTCGTGCAAGACCAACGAGATCCGTTAAATAAAATTCTCGTTTTGCGTTTTCATTCGTAAGACGGGGCAGTCCTGAACGCAAAAAAGACGATGAAAGAGCCATTACGCCAGAATTCACTAGCGTGATCTTTAGTTCTTCCTCGTTTGCGTCGCCAGCCTCAATGATTGCCTCAAGTGAACCGTCGTGCGCGCACTTTAGTCGTCCGTATGCCCCAGGGTCATCTGGTCGAAACCCCAGCACCGCAACATCATTTCCTGCCTCAATTTGATCAATTAGCCTCTTAAGCGTTTCGCAACTGACAAACGGTGTATCAGCATAAAGAACGAGAACAATACCGTCGAAACCATCGAGTCCTGGGATTGCTTTGGCCACAGCGTCGCCCGTGCCGCGCGGCGGAGACTGAACCCCAACAAAAACCTCTGAATCGATGGCCCGCGCCGCGTCGCCAACCTCTGGCGCATGGTCACCAATAACAACAGCACGACGTTGAGGCGCAAGGTCATTCGCGTTGTGGAACACATGTGCCAACATCGAGCGGCCAGCAATTGCATGCAGAACCTTTGGCGTCGACGACTTCATCCGCGTCCCATGCCCGGCGGCAAGAATGATCGTCGCTACGTTCATTTGTGCTTTTCCTCTTTCACTCGGGCATCCGGGAATTCGAAATATAGCGGGTACCATCCCAAGAGCTGAAGGGTTGCCGCACCAACTCGTTTAGAATGACCGGTCTTGTTCGACAAGGTTACTCACGAGCCGCTACGCAGTAACACTTTATGATTTCAAAGACACCTTTATGTCTTGCTTGCGCTTTTTTTGGTGACCTTGCCATTCTTCGCACAGCGCTAATCACCGTTTCATTCGCCAGCGTTGGACAATATGAGCAAAGAAGGCGTGGTACTGATACCAGAGCCAATTCCATTCCCTGATCTTTTGATTCGCGTCGCTTTCGACAAAAAGACTATTGATACCGCAAAGATCCTGTGGTGAACCCTATCCCATGACAACGACGGCATCACTTATCCCCCTCGGCCCTGATGATTTGAAGGGTGTCGCAGTTCTCTTCGACCTTGACGGAACCCTGATCGACACCGCCGGTGACCTTGCTGCAGCGACAAATCAAGTCCTAAAATCCGCTGGTAGACCCACCCTCTCTACGGAAGAGATGCGACACCTGGTTGGATTCGGCGCCAAGGCGATGATCCAATCGGGATTTAGCGCGACGGGAGCGCCAGCAGCCGAAGAAAAGCTTGACGAGTATGTGTCACAGTTTTTGGACTATTATATGGCGCACATCGATGATTACTCGCAGCCCTTTCCTAACGCTATTGAGGCGATTCAAATCATGCGAGATGCGGGTGCGGTGATCGCCATTTGTACAAATAAGCGCGAGGAGCCCGCACGTCGCTTAATAGAGAAGCTGGACCTAAATCGCTTATTCGACGTCATTGTTGGCGGTGATACGGCGAGCGCCCCTAAGCCAGACAAAGCCCCTGTTGAGTTGTGCTTACAACAACTTGGCACCAGCAATGCAATATTCGTGGGGGATAGTGATACCGATGTTCGCGCCGCAAATGCTGCAGGCCTTCCGGTGATCGTTGTCGATTTTGGCTATGGCCCGACTGAAGAAACGACCGACGCCACACCTTGGCTCTCAAATTATAGCCAATTGCCTAAACTGGTATTACAATTGTCACGAACGGCAATGATGTCGTGATCAATCGTCTGATCGGCAGCTGAATATCGCCACGACGGTGTCACACCTTCGAACGAGCTGCGGATATTTGTGAGACGGCTCTTTTGAAGAGACGGGCCTTTTGCGACTTAAAACTTCGCTGGCACCACAACCGGGGGACGGCTAACGCGTCGCCGATAAGTGTGATCTGTTGATGATGCCCATCCATCAACTCGGTAAAAGAAGTACGACCAAACAAGGACTTAGAGCGGCGTTCCGATTGTAACGGAACGCCCCTCTAAATACGTGTTTGTTCGTACTTCTTTTACCGAGTTGATGGGTGGGCAACATCAACAGGTAACAATTAACCGCGACGCGGTATCCGTCCCCCCGGTGTGGTGCCAGCCCACTTTT
>JBCCOS010000005.1:0-264674 GCA_039025235.1 Pseudomonadota bacterium | reverse complement strand
TCGATGCCCTTATCGAAAGCTCCGTTGTTCGCGTTAGCGATTAACTCATAACGCCTTTTGAAGTATTTATGGATAAAGTTGTATAAGAACACCGACCAAATTACTCATGGTCGGTGTTCTCGCAGCTACTCTCTCCCACCCCTAAAAACTGTTGAGATTTCAGCCGGTCTTGCCGGACGCCTTAACCGAGGTCTTACTTAACTCTGTGGCCGCTGGATACGCGCAGCCTGGTTCGCGTAAGCGATAACTTCTGCGTTTTTCAAAATGCCATTCCGATTGAAGTCAGCAATAAGAAACCGATTAAGCTCAAAATCAATAAACTCGTTAACATCAAGTCTGTTGTCTAAACCAGCAGCCAGAGCACGCTCTTTCGCTGATAACGCTTCAATGAAAATTCGATCATTCTTTGTAAGCTGAGCCTGTTTCTGAATGGGCGCAATTGCACCCGCACCATCATCCAATATGGAAACATACCCATTCAACCGCGATAGTTCTGCGATCACTACAGAAAGTGTCGCGAACTCATCAACATTTAGATCACCATCATTATTTAAATCCGCTTGCTGAAAAACTTTTTTGGCATGGGTTCGAATTTGTTCAGCATCAAAACTCTGGGTTACGGCAACTGGACTGTCGCTATCAAGCGGCTCACCCACTGTCGCTAACGCCGCTCCAGCTGCAATTATGGCGATAACACTGGGTAGTGCTAATCTTTCAACGAATTTGCGAAGCATGATCCTATCTCCCTATTACCCTCGATCTATAAGGGCCTATTCAATCCGAACCCCCCATCGTGGTTCGTCCCTAGGAAGCAAAATGCCGTGCGAAGGAGGCAATCAAAGGATTGGAACGAGGTCATTCTTGGATAATTTGGGCATGGTCTAGGCAATTGTGGCAACGGCCAGGCCAAAGGGCCAAATGAGGTCAATAATCGCCTAATATTACAGATCATCCATTGTGCGCAGCACAAGTATTGGCAGTCTGCTCAGCTGGGGCACAATTCCAACAGGCGTTATGCGTCTCTCGCCTTGAGATCATCGCTGATCTGTCCAGCGCCGTTTAATCAGTGCCGATGTATTACGCGATCCGTCTGGTGACCAGCCGGGAGGAGTAAATGTATCGCCCCCGAATCCCGCGTAATGTCCGCGCGGTCAAAAGATCCTTCGCGATCCCAACCTATCATTAAAGGCAACCACAATAGGATTGAACGTACCCAGATTTTTCACAATACCCTATTGCAGTTTCTCTCTGGACTCTTCGTCAACAAATGTTCCAAAGATACGATCCGACAGAATCACTAGTCCAATACAAATAAATGCAAATTTCATCGAATAACTCCACTTAAATTACTGTCATTGACACTAAAATGAAGCTGTTAATCTTATGTTACTCATCGTCTGTAGATTGATAAGCTGCATACAGTGCTCCATGATCTCATGGAAATTGGTGCACTTATTGGTGAAAATGTGCGGGCGATCCGCCAGAAAAGGCGATGGTCTCAAGAAGACCTGGCGTTCGAGAGCGGATTGCACCGAACTTATGTGAGCGGCATCGAACGGGGAGCACGCAATCCTACTGCCGAGGTTATCGAAGTCTTAGCAATTGCGTTATCTGTCAAACCGGCCGCTCTCTTTGCTGGGTGGAAAAAACCAGAGGAGTAGGATCCTCAAAACGATATGCCAATCTTACCCATTGACCATATTGAGCCCTTTGCCGCTATTTTGGGCGTTATGCTCTATCCTGAAATAACGGGGGAAGATCCAAAGAAAGCGCGCGCCTTTACCAGCCAATATCTTGCGCAACCATTAAAGGAATACCGTTCGGCAGGGGGTGAACTCTCCAAAGAAACGCTATTTGAAATAGCAACGGGCTCTGGCTCTGCGTTAACGGATATCGACAAGCGGTGGTGGCATGCGCAGATGGCCGGCGAACAATTTAAGATCTACTTTGCTTTATATCACACAGACGAGGCCTTAGCGTCTTGGGGGAATGCAACCAAAATACTCGAAACCCAACTGGCTAAAAACAGACTCAAAGGCTCAGAAACAACGATAAAGAACGCACAGAGACAGTTTTCTCGCGTCGCGCATTTGTGGGCTGCTTTTTCATTGCGTGAGTGGAAATTTAGTACTTTACCTCACACGTCTTATGACAAAGCGGTGAGCTTTCTGTTCTTTTTGTTCGAAGCAGAAAAATTGAGAGATTGGGGGCAACGTTGGCAACCCAAAGCGCATAAGTCTAAGCCGCCCTTGGGGGACGATGTTTGGCGCATGCCGCCTGGCTGGCGTCCTCCAGAAAAAGAGCCAGGTTGGCCAGATGCAGCAGGCGAATTGCCAATCGTCAAATTATCCAAAGAGCAAACCGCTGACCTCAGACCCCGCGGCAGACCGAAATCATAATAAAACCCAGTCAAAAATTTTTGCCCATATTTTCTGAGTAAATTCAACACATTAAAATCTACCGAGGCGGCAGCGCTTCGGATGTGAACAGCGTATTTCTTGGTTCTTTCCAATGGCTCCGCCTCTTTCATTAACGAAGAAACGGAGCAACATCATGCGAAAAATTACGGACCCATCGGCCGAACTAACATGCGTCGGCGAGGTCTCTTTTATCTTCACAAGCGCCCAATCTAAGTTGAATGTGATGGTCCGCAATCGTGAGTTTGAGACGCAAATTTGTCTAATTTTGATTGATCATAATGGAGAAGTGGAGCGAATTAAGAGACTAACCAAGCAGATCATTGCTGCATCCGTATCGAATATACCGATCGAGAGGGACCGCGATGAATAGCGCTATCTCCGATCAAATCGGTAACCTAGAAATAAAGGTCCGTAAAATTACGGACCTCAAACCTTATGCCAATAATCCACGAACCCACACGGCAAAACAAATCAAACAGATCGCAAAGAGCATCAAGGCCTTTGGATTTACGAACCCTGTCTTGATTGATGATGCTGATGGGGTCATCGCCGGACACGGCCGCGTTGAGGCCGCCAAGCTTCTCGGTATGGACGCTGTACCAACTATTCGTTTGTCCAACATGAGCGATGCACAAAAGCGCGCTTATATTATTGCTGATAATAAGCTAGCGGAAAATGCCGGGTGGGATGAGGATCTCTTAAAAACTGAGATCGCTGATCTCTCTTCAATGGCGCTTGATTTCGATATGGACGTGATCGGTTTCGAGACCGCTGAGATCGACATTATGCTAGGTGCTGATGAGGCTGTGGCTGAAGCACCAATCCCAATGCCGCCGGAAGGGGCGCCGGTTTCATGCCTTGGCGATCTGTGGTGCCTCGGGTCCCACCGTCTTTATTGTGGTGATGCGCTAAACGCGTCTTCTTATGACGCACTTCTCGCCGGCGAACGGGCCGATGCCGTCTTTACTGACCCGCCCTATAATGTTCCGGTCAACGGCCATGTTTGCGGCAAGGGCTCGATCAAACATAACGAGTTCAAAATGGCCTCTGGCGAATTGTCAGAGGCTGAGTTTGAAGTGTTTTTGGGAAACGTTTGCGAATGTCTGAAGGCGCATTCAACTGATACTGCCGTTATCTTTATATGCATGGATTGGCGGCACATCCGTCCCCTGTTGAACGCTGGGGCAAATATATTTGATGAGCTCTTAAACTTATGTGTTTGGAATAAGACCAATGGCGGCATGGGGTCTCTTTATCGGTCCAAGCATGAACTTGTTCTTGTGTTCCGCAATGGAAATGGACCCCATACCAATAATGTAAGCCTTGGTCGCTTCGGGCGTAACCGGACAAATGTTTGGGATTATGCGGGCGTCAATACTTTTTCCAAAGATCGATCAGAAACGCTCGGTATACACCCCACTGTCAAACCTGTTGCCATGGTTGCGGATGCTATCTTGGACGTTACCGCACGTGGCGATCTTGTGCTGGACCCGTTCTCTGGTTCTGGCACCACCATCATGGCCGGAGAGCAGACAGGTCGGCGTGTCGCCGCGATGGAACTTGATCCTAAATATGTGGACGTTGCAATCCATCGCTTTGAAGCAGCAACAGGGATCGAAGCGACTTTAACTGAAACAGGCGAGCGTTTCGTCGATGTAAAGGCCCGCCGCACGGGCGCATGTCAATCTGAAAGTGTTGTGTAATGTCAGATAAGAAACAATATGATGTCGGCTATGGCAAACCGCCAAAGGCAGGCCAGTTCAAAAAGGGTCAATCGGGCAACCCAAAGGGTCGTCCGAAAGGATCCAATAATCTCTCGACAGACGTCAAAGAGATCCTCAAAACGCCCGTTGCTATTAACGAAGGTGGCAAACCCAAGAAAGTGTCTACACAACAAGCGATGCTCCTTCGGTTACGCCAGGACGCACTAAAGGGCGACGCTAAGGCTATCGATCAATTAGTAAAGCTCGCCAGTGCTTTTAACAATGAGGCGCTTGTGGCGTCAGGTAATACGGTCTTGGACAGCGATGACGAGGCCGTTCTCAAAGAATACCTCTTACGCCAACAATCGACCGAGGGCCGTAAGGGGGATGCGTGATGGTTGATCGAAAACGCATCTTGCAGGCCGCCCTTCGTCAAGACTTTGCAGCCTTTGTACATAAGACTGTTCAAACGGTGTCGCCAGGGGATACTTATCGACCTAATTGGCATATCGACGGCATCGCATATCTCCTAACGCAAGCTTATGCAGGCGATGTCTTGCGTCTTCTGATAACCCAGCCGCCGCGATCGCTAAAGTCGATCAATACATCAGTCGCCTTTGTGGCCTGGTCGCTGGGTCACAATCCAGAACTGCGATTTATTTGCGTTAGTTATTCAAACGAGCTTTCCCTTGAACTTGCTCGCCAATGCCGATTGGTGATGGAATCAGAGTGGTATAAGGATTTATTCCCTGGTACGCGCCTTGAAAAGTCAACGAGCAATGAGCTTATAACGACCAAAGGTGGCGGGCGCGTTGCAACATCAATCGGTGGCACGCTCACCGGTCGAGGGGCAGACTATATCATCATCGATGACCCTCTAAAGGCCGAGGATGCGCAATCAGAGGCTGCTCGGCGCAAGGTTATCGATTGGTATAGGGGGACCCTCTCGACACGACTGAACAATCAACGCGAGGGGCGTATCATCGTCGTTATGCAAAGGCTCCATGAAGAAGATCTTGCAGGCCACCTTATTAAAAGTGGCGAGGCCTGGCGACAACTCAATTTACCTGCGATTGCAGAAGAGGATGAAACCATAGAAATCGGCCGCGGCCGTGTTCACCATCGCAAAAAAGGGGAACCGTTGCATGCTGAACGCGAACCTTTATCGACCCTCAAATCCTTACAACAACGTATTGGTTCTCTGGCATTCTCAGCTCAATACCAGCAGGCCCCCGTTCCACTGGAAGGCAATCTCATCAAACGCGATTGGTTTAAACGGTTCGATGAGGTACCAGCGGACGCACGGGTCATACAAAGCTGGGACTTAGCCTCATCCGTCAACCCGAATGCAGATTATTCAGCCTGCGTTACAGTCGCATTAAAGAATAAGCAACTCTATGTTATCGACGTTTGGCGCGGCCGTCTGGATTATCCAAGGCTTAAAAAACATATCATTGCCCATGCGCTGAGATTCAATGCCAAAGACGTTCTCATCGAAAAAGCAGGACCAGGCCTATCCATGGTTCAGGGCCTCCGCAATGAATACACAGCCGACTTCCCCACCCCTATCGGTATTACCGTAAAACAAGATAAAGCCGGGCGACTCGAAGCATCGTCGGCTGTTATTGAACGCGGCGACATCCTCTTGCCACAAGATGCCCCATGGTTAGGTGACTTTCTTAACGAATTACTGGCCTTTCCCAATGGAAGCCATGACGACCAGGCCGATGCGTTCTCTCAATTAATCAATTGGTACGAACAACGTCACCGCTACCGTAGTACAGGGAGCTACATCCCAGCGATTTTGATAACAGCTGATGATTATGGATGAGCCGCGGTTTTGTCGTGTAAGCTCAGGAGACTTCTTGTGCAGAGGTAGAATCCATACGTAGTCGGATAACCCAGCACATCACCCCCGTTGCCGCAATGCTAGTTGGTATGAGAAGTCACCGTGAACGAATCCTACTGTCTTGGCTTATCAAATATCTGGGTTCCCACCGTTATCGATAAATTTTGCGAGATCGTCTCGGATCGCGGCAAGCAGAACGGCTTCCATGGTGTTGGAGTGGTCAAGATCAATTGAAAGAGTTTCGAGAAGTCGATCAAATTTAAGCGCAATGTCTTCTATTCGAGCGGATGGTGTCGCGGCAATAGCAAGGTCAAGGTTTTCGATTGCTTGGACCAATCGACGGGCATCGCTTTGGGAATACTTGCCATAGTCCAATTTTGCCATAAGGGTGCGTCGCTCGAAATCGAGTTGCGTTATCGATGCCACCGGCTTTTGCCGTTTTGGGTATCCAGAAGTCATGGTCCAGCATATGCCGCGTTGATGTCGCATGCAGTCAAGTCATTTTTTGGCCGTATAGAGAGATATTGGACTGGACTTCTATCCTTATTCGAGCATTGCTGTGACTGGGCGCTCGCCCCTATGCTCGGTTTTATCCTTAGCTCAAGTGGATCATTGCCGGGCTTTCGTCGGTACAACGACGAACGGAGGTCGGATATGGCACGGTTACCCTCAAATAAAGGGCCGGATAAGAACACGACAAGTAAACGAGACGTGGTGATTAAGCTGTTGCAACGCAAAAGCGGCGCGACGCTTGCGGACATGGCTAAGAAGACCGGATGGCAACCCCATACAGTGCGTGGGTTTCTCTCTAGCACGGTGCGCAAGAAGCTTGGTCTTTCTATTGAGACTGAACTCTTGCGCGACGGCAAGAAACGGTACTTTTTGAGGAGCGGCTCATGAGCTCTAAAAAGCCACGTGCCATTGAAGTCGCTGTACTGGCATTGGAACAGCGTTCTCATGCTGAGTTGAAAGCACAGTACAAGCAACTCACTGGCGATGAGCCGCCAAAACGGATTGGCACGCCCCTATTAAAGCTTGCTGTCGCCTATGAGCTGCAACGCAAAGGCCACAAAGCGTTGGCAGATCGCGTACACCGTAAACTTGAAAAGCTCGCAAAGTCGAATGACGCCTCTAGCGCAGTCGACAAGCCAAAGCGCAACGTGAAGCCCGGTGGCCGGCTTATCCGAGAATGGCGGGGCCGGACTTATGAGGTCTATGTGGCAGATGACGGCGTCTTTATGGACGGAAAGCAGTTTGGTTCGCTCTCAGCTGTCGCCTTTGACATCACCGGCGCGAAATGGAACGGCCCACGCTTCTTTGGCTTGCGCTCACCGCACACGGAAGACCCATCGACGTCATGATAAGGCGCTGCGCGATATACACTAGGAAGTCGACAGAGGAAGGCCTAGACCAGGCATTCAACTCCCTCGACGCTCAACGGGAGGCTTGTGAGAACTATATCCTCTCGCAAAAAGCGGAGGGCTGGCGACGGGTGAAGACACGCTATGATGATGGCGGTCTTTCCGGCGGCAATATGGACCGCCCCGCCCTTCAAGCGTTGATGCGGGATATCGATGACGGCAAAGTTGACATTGTCATTGTCTACAAAGTCGACCGGCTCACCCGCTCCCTCGCTGACTTTGCTAAACTGGTTGAACGCTTTGACGTACATGACGTATCGTTCGTCTCAGTCACGCAGCAGTTCAACACCTCAAACTCCATGGGCCGGTTGACGCTGAACGTACTACTCTCTTTCGCTCAATTCGAACGCGAAGTCGGCGCCGAGCGGGTCCGTGACAAGATCGCAGCGTCGCGCAAAAAGGGCATTTGGACCGGCGGCAAACCGCCGCTCGGCTATGACAATATTGACAAAAAGCTTGTGGTGAATAAGGCCGAAGCCGCGATCGTCAGCGAGATCTTCCGTCTCTATCACGACACACAAAGCGTACAGACGATCATCCGGACTGGTGAGAATGAAGGATGGCGAACCAAACGCAACAAAAACGGCGTCGGCGGCAAGCCCTTATCCGCCGGACCGATTTATCACATTCTCAAAAACCCGATCTATGCCGGCCTCATCAAAGGAAAAGACACACTCCATAAAGCGCAACACGACGCCATCATTGATCGCGACATTTGGAACGCCGTTCAAAAGCTGCTTGGCGAACGATCCCAATGGTCAGGCTCCGTTAAAACGAAGATCAGTCCCCTCGCCGGCATTCTCTATTGGGAGGGGAAACGCCTGACGCCGGACCATGCGAAGAAATGCGGCGTTCGCTATAGGTATTACACCAGCGCCAAGAAAGACCCAACCGATCAAAGCGTGCGTTTGAAAGCAGCTGATGTCGAGAGGGTTGTCACCGAAACGATAACGTCTTGGCTCGCCTCACCGGAAAGGGCAGCCAATGACGTATTGTTGGATGGCGTCGATGCGAATGACATATCAGCGATCAAGCGAAACGTCGCGAAACAAGCTGCGACCATAACTGGAAATAGTCTGGAGGCCCGCTGTCGTGACCTTAAGCCGTTCCTAATACGCATCGATCTGAGCAAAGAGTGCTTACGGGTTATTATCGATGTCAAATCGCTATTAAAAGACGCCAATGCGAACAGCGCGCTAAGGGAGCAACACACCGTTGAAGCGCCGCTTCAATTGAGGAGGCGCGCCCATGAAACACGGCTCATCTTGGGGCATTGCGAAACATCAGGAATACCGGACGAAAAAGTGATCAAGTTGTTGTCGAACGCCGCCCAATGGAAACAAATCCTCTTTGCTGAAGATGCACCGACGATCGAGGAAATCGCCGCCAAGTATGAAATCTCCAAAGGGGATGTCAGCAAGCAGCTTCGACTGGCGTTCCTTGCTCCGGATATTGTCAAGTCCTTGCTCGACGGCTGCGGTCCAACTGGCCTTACTGCAGAACACTTGCGTCGTTTGCCCAAACTGCCGGCTTGCTGGCAAGCGCAGCGGACCCTGTTCAGCGACAGCCGAACATAAGCAGCCCAAAGACCCCAATCACGCTATCGATAAATCTGTATACAGATGTTTATTGGTATAATCGCGGCGATCCACTTTGCCCGTCAGTTGGTCGTCAAAATTCGCCAACAGAGACTTTTCATCACAAGCGCGCAAAAGCCCGATTATAGAGACGAATTTAACGCAAGTTCAGAGACAAATAGCGCCTAAGTCTTTGAATTCTTGTCACTAATTTATAGGCCTAGAAAACACCGAAAGCACACTCTGTGCGTGGTGGGCGGTGACGGGTTCGAACCGCCGACCTACTGGGTGTAAACCAGTTGCTCTTCCAGCTGAGCTAACCGCCCATAGGCATCGGGGTTAAACACTGGAAATCTATTTCGTGCAAGTAAAATATAGCGTAATCAGAACTACACCATCGCGGTAGGCTTAAAGCATTTACAGCAGAAGCATGCCCGGTTCGGCGCCTTTCGATTATTGGCTTAAACGCACAAAAACAAAGACTTAAACCGCCGCGCCAATTCTAGTTGAAGTGACAACGCTTTAATGAGTACACTAATCCAAGCAGGTTATTCTCAAATCAGATTGAGACTAAGGATACCATCCGTGTTTCGCACCAATAATGGGTATTTCTAGTCCTCCGCTTAATTCAACGCTTCCTTTAGCCCCTTACCCGCTGAGAACTTTGGTTGTATCGAGGCAGGTATTTGGATTGTCTCACCGGTTCTTGGATTACGTCCCTCTCGCGCAGCACGCTTGGATGCAGAGAACGTCCCAAACCCGACAAGGCGAACATCATCACCTTTTTGAAGCGCTTCTGTAATCGCGTCGAAAACGGCGTCCACGGCTTTAGCAGCGTCGCCCTTGGTCATGCTGGACATATCAGCAACGCGATCAATAAATTCGTTTTTATTCATTTGAGGACCCTTTCGATAGTTTCTTATGGGTGATGCGATTCGGCACGAAAGTATTATTGTCAGATGAAAAACACTTTCAAATTAGGGATTTTTTTGATCAAAACTTAAATAAACGACCAAGGATACCATGATTATTGGTTGTTAATCGACGATGTGACGTCAACTAGACATCATCATCACTTGGCGGCAAACCGCGTATCGAATGCCAGACGCGTCCTTCATGACGAATAGATTGCTCGACCATACCCTTCCAGACTTCTGAGGTAATAGTTGTCGGTACACCCAGCTTTAATGCGTATTCATTTACCTTGCTAAGCACATCGTTCACACGCCAGTCGACGCGAACGTCGTCGGCATGGTCTTTTATCCGGGCCGCAGCCTCAATATACTGCGTACGCTCAGCAATCAGGGAAACAAGTTCACGGTCGATACGATCTATTTGAGCGCGCACATCCGCCATAGTACGGCAGTCTTCAGCTGGCAAAAAAGAAGTATCAATAGTCATCAAACGCCTAACTAGATAATCGAATCGAACTCCAACCTAGAATAGAGCAGAAGGCCCGTCGATTACAAACCGAAACGGACCTTCCGTTGTTATTGCTTTTATCGCGTACAGTTGGACATTCTCAACTTCACCACATAATCAATGCGTCGTTAAACGAGGACTGTCCCCTGCACCATCTTTTGATTGCTCACTGGATGGCGGGGTTGCAGGTTCCGTCCATTCGATCGGCGTGAGAGGATGCGTTAATGCATGGGCCAGCACTTCATCGACGGTTTTAACCGCAACAATGTTTAGCCCTTCCTTCACATTATCCGGTATCTCAACAAGGTCTTTCTCATTCTCTTCTGGAATTAGAACGGTCTTGATACCAGCACGCAGCGCAGCAAGAAGCTTTTCCTTCAAACCTCCGATCGCCAAGACACGACCTCTTAAGGAAATCTCTCCCGTCATTGCGATATCTTTGTGAACAGGTACACCCGTTAAAACCGATACAATTGCAGTTGCCATTGCGACACCAGCCGATGGTCCATCTTTTGGCGTTGCCCCCTCGGGAACGTGAATATGAATATCCCGCCGGTCAAATACAGGGGGTTCAATACCAAATTCAGTTGCACGACTTTTCACATAAGACGAAGCCGCCGAAACGGACTCTTTCATCACGTCCTTGAGGTTGCCTGTCGGTGTCATTTTACCTTTACCAGGCATTTTCACAGCTTCAATAGTAAGGATATCTCCGCCTACTGATGTCCAAGCAAGGCCCGTCACGACACCAACTAAATTCTCGCCTTCGATTTCTCCATGACGATATTTTGGAACGCCCGCGTATTCAGGCAAAAGATCTGGATCCACAGTAACAGTCTCACGCTTGTCCGTTTCGATGTCTCGAACAGCCTTGCGAGCAAGACGTGCGATTTCGCGTTCAAGATTACGAACACCAGCCTCACGGGTATACCGACGAATGAGCTCCATCAGTCCCTCATCAGTAACGGTCCATTCATCATCCTTCAGCCCGTGATCCTCATGAAGTTTCGGAATGAGGTGGCGTTTTGCAATCTCCATCTTTTCATCTTCTGTATACCCAGGGATCCGAATAATCTCCATTCGGTCAAGTAAGGGCTGAGGCATGTTCAGACTATTAGCTGTCGTTACAAACATGACGTCAGAGAGGTCATAGTCTACTTCGAGATAGTGATCAGCAAACGTTGAATTTTGCTCTGGATCCAGCACCTCTAGAAGCGCCGACGATGGGTCACCTCTGAAGTCTTGTCCCATTTTATCAATTTCATCCAACAAGAATAACGGATTTGATTTCTTAGCCTTCTTCATTGACTGGATGATCTTACCGGGCATTGACCCAATATAGGTGCGTCGATGCCCCCTGATCTCGGCTTCATCTCGAACACCCCCGAGGGAAACACGCACAAACTCACGTCCCGTTGCAGCCGCAATTGACTTGCCGAGCGAAGTTTTACCAACACCTGGAGGACCAACCAAACAAAGGATTGGTCCCTTAATTTTTGAAATTCTTTTCTGGACCGCTAAGTATTCGAGAATGCGTTCTTTAACTTTCTCAAGACCATAATGATCCGTATCAAGAATTTCTTCCGCTTTAGCGAGATCATTTTTAACCTTAGATCTGTTATTCCAAGGAATAGATAAAATCCAGTCCAAGTAGTTTCTTACAACGGTAGATTCAGCCGACATCGGGCTCATTTGTCTAAGCTTTTTAAGCTCACCCTCAGCTTTGGTCTTTGCCTCTTTGGATAACTTTGTTTTCGATATGCGCTGCTCGATTTCTGCGATCTCGTCATGTCCATCATCAGACTCCCCAAGTTCTTTTTGGATCGCCTTCATTTGCTCGTTGAGATAATACTCGCGCTGTGTCTTTTCCATTTGGCGTTTAACCCGATTGCGGATTTTCTTTTCCACTTGCAGGACGCTCATTTCACCTTCCATGAGCGCATATACCCGCTCGAGCCGCAGCGCGACGCCAAAGATTTCTAGAAGCTCCTGCTTTTCAGCTATTTTTATGTTGAGATGGGAAGCGACGGTATCAGCTAATTGTGCCGGGTCATCGATCTGATTGACCGAAACAATCACTTCGGGTGGGACCCTTTTATTCAGCTTAACATACTCTTCAAACTTCGACACAACCGATCGCGCAAGGGCGTCAATTTCACCTGACTCGTCTTCCTCTTCTTCTGCGAATTCAACACTCGCTTCAAAAAATTCATCTGTGCGCGTATAGTTTATAACTTTTGCGCGCGTCTCGCCTTCGACAAGTACTTTGACAGTGCCATCTGGAAGCTTTAACAACTGCAAAACCGACGCGACAACGCCAATATCGTATATATCTTCCGTAGAAGGATCATTATCACCGGGGTCTTTTTGTGATACCAAGATGATTTTACGATCATTCTCCATCACATTTTCAAGAGCACGAACAGACTTCTCTCGTCCGACAAAAAGAGGCACGACCATGTTGGGAAACACAACTATATCGCGAAGGGGCAATATCGGAAATTCGGTGGTATCGGTCATCGCTAATTCCTCAAATAATTCGGACTTACCTCGTTCAACGCACAGCGCTTCAATGGCAACGTCCGACTTTGAAAACTCGGACAAAGTACAAAGGCTGTTCCGTACGTAACGAGGTCAGTTACTTTTTCTTTTCCGGCAAACCTTATCCAGGGTCCGAGGTCTCTTTGCTGATTGTATGTGGACAATCAATTCCGTCTTTCAAGCGGTCACAGCACAGACGCAGCGTCAATTGTAGTAGGGCGGAGTACCAACAACTCTTAAACCAGCAAAAATAAGCGAATGTCGATTCGATATGCCGAGCAACAGACTAATAAAAATAGTCACGCAATAAAATTTGTAACGCGGAAAGCTCAAGTCTATTAAGAATAGTGCGTGATATCTAAATGGTTCAACACTCTTTGTTTTCCCCATTATTCCACACGATACCATATTCCTGTGGAAATCTATGGGGATAAACAAGCTAGTTATTGAATTGGATGAGATAACCGGGGGGTGCTACCCTCATTATTCTCAAAATGCTAGCTCATTAGAATAATCTTTGAGCCAGCACGTGAATTAAAAAAACGGCTTAGGCGCTAGCGTCCGCGCTTTCTGTGTCAGGACGGTCCTCGTAAATTAAAAGAGGATTCGCGTTTCCATCGACCACTTCTGCGTTAACGACAACCTCAGCGACCCCTTCCATTGTTGGAAGATCAAACATTGGGTCAAGGAGAAAACTCTCCATAATTGAACGCAAGCCGCGAGCGCCCGTCTTACGGGCAATAGCCTTTTTCGCGATGGCTGCCTTTGCATCATCCGAAAACGTCAATTTGACGTCCTCCATTTCAAACAGTCTCTGATACTGTTTGATCAACGCATTTTTTGGGGTCGTCAAAATCTGGATAA
Source organism: Pseudomonadota bacterium (assembly GCA_039025235.1). Classification (GTDB taxonomy): domain Bacteria; phylum Pseudomonadota; class Alphaproteobacteria; order Caulobacterales; family Parvularculaceae; genus MED-G105. The sequence continues at coordinate 250,877 of JBCCOS010000005.1, read as the reverse complement.
GGGCGCTTTCATCCAAGTCTTCTAGCGTCGCGATAACCGGCAACCGTCCAACGAACTCAGGAATAAGCCCAAATTTCAATAAATCTTCTGGCTCAACGCCGCGTAAGATATCGCCGACCCGGCGATCATCTTCTGCTTTAATTGTAGCACCAAAACCGATCGATGTCCCAACGCCGCGGGCGGAAATTACTTTTTCAAGACCAGCAAATGCACCACCAACAATGAAGAGTATATTTGTCGTATCGACCTGAAGGAATTCTTGCTGTGGATGCTTACGTCCCCCTTGCGGCGGAACGGAGGCAACCGTTCCTTCCATAATCTTCAAAAGCGCCTGCTGAACGCCCTCGCCGGACACGTCCCGTGTTATCGAAGGATTATCAGATTTGCGCGAGATCTTATCAACTTCGTCGATATAAACGATTCCCCTCTGGGCCCGCTCGACATTGTAATCAGCGGCCTGCAAGAGTTTGAGGATAATGTTTTCGACATCTTCACCAACGTAGCCCGCTTCGGTCAACGTTGTTGCATCCGCCATGGTAAATGGAACGTCGAGAATGCGCGCAAGCGTCTGAGCGAGGAGTGTCTTACCGGATCCAGTTGGCCCTATAAGAAGAATATTCGATTTCGCCAGCTCCACATCATTGTTTTTTGTGGCGTGGTTCAAACGCTTGTAGTGATTGTGTACTGCAACTGAAAGCACACGCTTGGCGAATGATTGACCAATCACATAGTCATCCAGAACCTTAAGAATTTGTTTCGGTGTCGGAACGCCGTCACCAGCCTTGACAAGAGATGATTTCGACTCTTCACGAATAATGTCCATGCAGAGCTCAACGCACTCGTCGCAAATAAAGACTGTAGGGCCAGCAATTAATTTACGAACTTCGTGCTGGCTTTTCCCGCAGAAAGAGCAATAGAGAGTATTTTTACCGTCGCCCCCAGTGGTTTTTCCGCCAACTTTGCTCACTATATCCAACTCCTCGTTCGCAAAACAAACCATCTGAGGTTTGTATATCTATGTCGAAATAGACGATAAACGGCAATGCAACCGTTACTCAATTATTTATCCACGGCAACCACACTAAGGGTTTTAACGTACATTTATTGAATTGTACCCTGTTGCGATTAATGGACTACTTATTAGCGAGCCTCGCAAGAAATGCACCGATCATATCGATTATCAGGAATGAAACCATGATTTGAGCTGCTCACCGACGAGTCACCACGCGTTAAAGGGACCGTTCCAATTCTTATTTTCCCTAATAGTACCTCTTTTGAACAACAAGCTTTCTTGGACTCACCTTCAGCATGACCCACAAAAACGGAAAATGAAACTTCAAACGCAACTCATGAAGCCCACCCTGTCCCATCTATTATATCAAGTGGAAAGTAATCCCTACAAAACTACTTTCAAAGGCGATGTCTTGTCTCACAATAAAATAAAGCAGTCCTCACAACTAAAACGGCGAACAGCCCACAGATCAACATTCAAAGAATATTCTTTAAAGCATTGATAATACTGACTTTTTAATGAACCACGCAAGGCGATACTTTTAAATTAGCCATGCATCTGGCACTATAAAAGCGTTCGTTACTCTTCTAACGGTGCCTCCCGCTTCGTTATGACTTTGTCAATTAGCCCAAATTCAACACCTTCATCCGGTGACATGAAGTGATCGCGATCAAGTGTTTTCTCAATTGTTTCATAGGATTGACCAGTATGGGACACGTATATTTCATTTAGACGGCGTTTAATCTTAAGAATATCCTGCGCGTGGCGCTCGATATCTGATGCCTGCCCCTGAAATCCGGCAGACGGCTGGTGCACCATAATTCTGGAATTCGGAAGAGAGAAACGCATATCCTTTTCACCAGCCGTTAATAGTAAAGACCCCATGGAAGCGGCCATTCCCGTCACCATGGTTGATACTGCAGGTCGAATAAACTGCATGGTGTCATACATCGCGAGGCCGGCCGACACTGAGCCGCCTGGAGAATTGATATAGAAAGAAATCTCTTTTTTTGGATTATCTGCTTCTAGGAAAAGAAGTTGCGCAACCACCAATGTGGAGACAGCGTCGTTAACAGGGCCGGACAGAAAGATGATCCGCTCTTTCAATAATCGGGAGTAAATATCATATGAACGCTCTCCTCGACTTGATTGCTCAACAACCATGGGAATGAGCGTGTTCATGTAAATATCGACGGGATCTTTCATGGTAATTTGGTTTCCTGAAAAACTGAGAGGAACGGTCAAAAGGAGAAGTTAACCGTCAATTGATTTTGGGTATCGATCAAGTCAAGACGCTGCACTTTAGGATTTAGTCATCAGTAAAGCTGACTTAAACAGCAGACTAAAAGGCGATATGGCACTAAAAAGATTAAAATAAAGGCCTGAATGGATGAAACACGCAGAGTTTTTTCATCCCGTTTTATTCTTGTGTCGCCTTTATCATTATTCCTGGCTCGGCAGTGTTTCGGCGCTTCTATTTTTTGGCGAAGCGGCTTTGGGTGACGCAGGGTAAATGCCATCGAAACTGCCGAAAATACTAACGCAACCGCGCAGTTAATGCACATCGAATGGTTGGAGGTGATTGTTGGCTCAGAGGCCATAACTCCAATCTATGTTCGGCGTATCCTTAATATAGAAATTACCGGTGGAAAGCGGCTGTTCATCGCCCGCTTAATGCAAACTTCTATTACGCATCGTCGCTCGCTGGTTCCGCCATCAATTCATCTTTAGATACTTTTTTCTCTTCGACGGTGGCCCGCTCGAAGATGTAATCGACAACTTTTTCCTCGAACAATGGGGCTCTAATCTGCGCAATAGCATTTGGGTTTTCTTGGTAAAACTTCAAAACCTGCTGCGGCGTCACATCATGCCCTTGCATATGCAGCATTTGCGCTTCCTGCATAGCCTGCTCCTGAACAGCACGTTGAAGCTCTTGTTGAGGAACCTGAACGTCAGCACGTTTTCCAATTTCTGCGAGGACAAGTCCAAGCCTAACGCGTCGCTCAGCAATACCGCGATATTCCTCTTTCAACTCGTCGTCAGATTTGCCTTTGTCTTCATCGTCACGCTCTGCGTTTTCAACTTGGCCCCAAATCTGATTGAACTCCGCATCAACCATTGATTGAGGCAGGTCAAATTCGTGCGCATCATCAAGCTTGTCCAAAAGACCGCGCTTCATATGGCCGCGAGAGGCCTCCTCGTATTGCCCCTCAAGCCGTTCTTTTAATCTGTCTTTCAAAGCCGCGAGATCATCAACGCCAAACTTCTTAGCAAACTCATCATTAATCTCAGCATCTTTTGGGGATTTCACTTCGTGCACATGCACTTCAAATACCGCTTCTTTACCGGCGAGGTTTGACGCGCGATATTCTTCGGGAAACGTCACATTTACCGTTACAGGGGTGTCCGCTTTGATGCCAACGAGTTGTTCTTCGAAACCAGGAATAAAGGCGTCAGAGCCAAGAATCAGTTCGTGGCCATCACCGCGGCCTCCCTCAAATTCTTCACCATCAATCGATCCCACATAGTCAATCACGACCATGTCACCATCTGCTGCAACACCGTCGGGCTTTGTTTCATAATCCTTTTGTTGCTCGGCAAGTTTATTCAATGTTTCTTCGACGTCCTCTTCGGGAATGTCGCTTGTCAAACGGGTCAAGGCGATTTCAGAGACATCAATTGGATCAAAAGTCGGAAGGATTTCGGCGTGGACTTCATATTCTAGGTCTGCTTCACCAGCGATAACTTTTTCGATGTCGCCATGAAATTCCGGGTTAGGCGGTTGAGCGGGCTGAAGTGAGCGATCAGAAAACGCTTTAGCACTTGTTTCCTGAACGACTTGCTGAACGATTTCGCCCATCATATCTTTGCCGTACATTTTCTTTAAAAATGAGATCGGTGCTTTGCCCTTCCGAAAGCCTTTCAGCTGAACCCGGCCTTTGATAGATTCCAGCCGCGCAGTGAGCTTTTCATCTAATTCGGAGGCCGGTACCTTCACTGAAAACCGACGTTCTAAACCTTCTGAATTTGTCTCAACGACTTCCATAGCTCTCTTTTCCTATTCGCGACCGTTGCCGCGGGTCTCTTACCTCGAAGGGCCGCGTCACGACTTAGCGTTCCAGACTAAGCCGACCTGGACCTTCGAAAGGTCTCCCGTCAAACGCAGTATCTTAAACGCCTATTGGCACCTAAATATGGTGCGGATGAAAGGAATCGAACCTTCACGGGTTGCCCCACTGGAACCTAAATCCAGCGCGTCTACCAGTTCCGCCACATCCGCTTATTCGGCAATTAGATTTTATTTCTGCGTAAATTCCGAAACTTTTTGAAAAGCGCGAAAATCTACAACTCGCGCGTCTATAGCAAAGCCGGTCGTTCTGTCGAGTGCAAATGCAGAGCAAGCCAAGATATTTTGGCATCCATTATCCGCAGGCATGATAAATTTGCGCCATTCAAAAGTATTTCTAGCTCAAGTGGCAACATTAGTGGCTCGTGGCCCATGCGTCAGTAACGCCATAAAATTAGAAAACTAAAGCCTTTTAGTAATTCCATTTAAAACGAAGCGGCTTCAGTGATCCGACATGGGCGAGCGCCGTACCTGCCCGTTCCATCAGCGCTGCCATCGGGTTGCCCGCACCCAACGCGTTTTGCTCGGTGTATGCGATCTGTTTTGGCGTCAATAATGCGCGTGAAGCTTTCATAATAGCAATTGTATCGCCACCAAGTTTCGCATAATTTCAATAGAGCTTTGAGAACGTCCATCCGTTGGATTTTTTCGATGGATGTCGCTGCAGTAGCCCCTCGTTATTCAGCGTCGCCGCATCTAGGGCAGGTCCCCTATTGGGCGCAGCTAGAGTATATTACGTGTCACGCCCCCTCTACGCATAGGTGAGATCCATGAAGAAAATTGAGGCGATTGTTAAACCCTTTAAGCTTGATGACGTAAAAGATGCCCTGCATGACATCGGGCTTCAAGGCATGACGGTACTGGATGCAAGGGGATTTGGTCGGCAGAAAGGTCATACGGAACTATATCGTGGTGCGGAATATGTTGTCGATTTCCTGCCTAAGGTGAAAATAGAACTCTTTGTCGATGACGCAATGGTCGACGAAGCGGTAAACGCCATCGCTAAAGCAGCCCAGTCAGGGCGAATTGGTGATGGTAAAATTTTTGTGCTACCTGTCGATAACGCGATCCGTATCAGAACAGGCGAAACCGGCACGACAGCGATATAACAGCTCTCAGAAACTCTAACATTTTTATTTCAAGATCAAATCACACCAATGAAATAAACCCTAGTGCATTGCAATGCAGAAAAACACTTGATTTTTGAGGATGCCACACGGCATGTTCCGCAGGTCCAACATCCAACATAGTGCATGAATTCTGGTGCACGCGGTTTGGGCGTTTGATGGCAACCATCCGGTTTGTCGAACTGGAACGGCTAGGCGGAACACCCCTAGCTACAGCAAAAGCAGAGATTACCGCTCTTAAGCGCTGACCGTTGTGCGCTAAATCCGCAAGGAAAACGCTGGGTAGTGGGATTATGATACGCAACCATATGAGGAGAACCGCGCTTTATGTCCGCAAATGACGTTATGAAAACGATTAAAGACAAGGACATTCGCTATGTCGATCTGCGGTTCACAGATCCGCGCGGCAAGCTGCACCATGTCACATTTGATCATTCCATGATCGACGAAGAGTTTTTCGAGGAAGGGCAAATGTTCGATGGCTCATCCATCAATGGATGGAAGGCAATCAACGAGTCCGACATGACGTTGAAGCCCGATACTGAGACGGCCTTTATAGACCCCTTCTTCGCCCAGCCGACACTTGGCCTGTTCTGCGATGTTCTTGAGCCGTCAACGGGGCAACCTTATGCGCGAGACCCACGATCAACAGCAAAGGCCGTTGAGGCCTATCTTTCTGCATCAGGTACGGGCGATACCGCATACTTTGGACCGGAAGCAGAATTCTTCGTTTTTGACGACGTGCGTTTTTCGGTAGAGCAAAACAATACCGGCTTCGTTATCGATTCCTCAGAAGGCCCTTACAATTCTGGTACTGCATACGATGACGGAAACCTCGGACACCGTCCGGGTCCAAAAGGGGGTTACTTCCCTGTTCCACCGGTCGATTCCGGTCAGGATTTGCGGACAGAAATGCTAACCGTAATGTCGGAACTGGGTCTACAGCCTGAAAAGCACCACCACGAAGTTGCTCCTTCGCAGCATGAATTGGGAATGAAATTCGCTACCCTCACCCGCATGGCTGATCGGATGCAGCTTTACAAATACGTCGCCCATCAAGTTGCCTTTGCTTACGGCAAATCCGCGACATTCATGCCCAAGCCTGTCAACGAAGATAACGGCTCAGGTATGCACGTACACCAATCAATTTGGCAAGACGGCAAACCGGCGTTTGCCGGCGATCGATACGCTGATTTATCAGAGACATGCCTCTATTACATCGGCGGCATCATCAAACACGCCCGTGCCATTAACGCCTTTGCCAATGCAACAACAAACTCCTACAAGCGACTGGTCCCTGGTTTTGAAGCACCTGTTCTTCTTGCCTATTCCGCGCGGAACCGTTCTGCGTCGATCCGGATACCGTGGACGCCATCACCCAATGCAAAACGCATCGAAACGCGCTTCCCTGATGCGGCAGGAAACGCCTACCTTACCTTCAGTGCGCTTCTGATGGCTGGACTTGACGGGATTGAAAACAAGATCCATCCAGGCGATCCGATGGACAAGGATCTTTACGACCTGCCACCAGAGGAGCTGAAAGATGTTCCAACGGTATGCGCATCCCTGCGCGAGGCGCTCGACGCCCTGGATAAAGATCGAGCATTTTTGAAAAAAGGGAACGCCTTCAACGATGACCAGATCGACGCTTACATCGATCTGAAGCAAGAAGAAGTGTCTCGTTTCGAAACAACACCGCATCCGGTTGAATTTGCGATGTATTATTCTTCATAAAAGAATTTCTGCATGCAATGCGCAGATCATTTTAAAGGCCAGGTGATATTTCACCTGGCCTTTTTTGTTTCGGTGCCGCTTTTGTGACATACTAAAGCATTTCCAAGCCAAGTGTGTGCGGTTGGCGTTAAGGAAATGCGTAAAATCAAAACCTTAAAGCGCCGTTCTAATTCCAATTGAAACGGAGGCGCGTTAAGACCCAATATTTTTTTGATAAAACAGCGGCGGTTCCGGGGGGTAAAAAAATGGTCAAAGCAGAAACAATAAAAGTACGACGTATTCTGGCGCTTTGCGCCGTCATGCTCATCGCCATTGGACGACCCTCACCATTGTTCGCCCAATCAGGTCAGGAGGGGGAAATTGTCGAACCAAAGGCTCTCATCTCAAGCTTTGACATCAGCACGATGTCGGATTTCTTAAATGAGCTTGGTTTACGCTATAAAAAGAGAAATCAGAATGGATATGCCGTGTTAATTGCCGATATCGGCGTTGATGGAACAACCACGGTATTTTGGCCGCGCGTTTGCGACGAAAAACGGACAAACTGTTCTGGCCTCATCATGCGCACATATTTCGAAAATGCGTCGCAACTAGAGTTGAACAATCGTTTTAATCTCACAACGCCGCCCGTCGCCGCCATGACGGATGGATCGTCCGTATTTGTTCAACGCTATCTCATTGGTGATTTCGGCATAACGCGCGGGTCACTTGCCGTAAACATCGTTGTTTTCCAGAGTACTGTCCGCAAATTTAAAGAAACACTGGAAAGTGCGCCGACCACGACGGTGGCCTTTGGTGCCCGGTCCCCTGAAGCTGATGCGCCCGCAAAAATTCTGAATGGCAACTCACGCATACCCGATCAGCACATAAATATCGGCGAAGGCATCTTCCTATTTCCCCCACAGAGATAAGTCAGATCTTAGATACAAAAAAGATCTCAACCAGAGCACCTATCGGCACCAGTTATTGCTTTGCTGATCAACAACGAGCTTATCCGGGTTTCGTATATTTTTCATCGAATTTGCCACGTGCCCCGTTATAGACCTCTTTTATTTTTGGTAGATCTTGATCGAAATCACCCATAGGCTTGAATGTACCCGCAACACGGACAGTTTTTGAGCCAAAATCCAGTACCGTTAGAATCAATGGAACGTCTGCTGTAGCGGCGATATAGTAGAACCCAGATTTCCATTTTCTGGTCTTTGCGCGCGTTCCTTCCGGCGGCACTGCAAGGATCATTTCATCAGATGCCCTAAAAGCATCGGCCATTTGGGAAACCATATCATTATTGCCAGATCGGTCGATCGGTACACAACCAAGCCATTTCACAAAACCACCAAACGGCCCCTCAGTAAGTTCCTTTTTGCCCATCCATTGCAAAGGCGTGCGGTAATAACCGGCGGACGCTAACATATAAATGCCGTCCCAATTTGATGTATGCGGAGCAGCAACAAGAACGGCCTTTGGCACGTCGGCGGGCCAATCGCCTACAAACCGCCAACCGGCAATTTTCATGAATAAATAGCAGATCCATCGCCATAATTCGGAAAAAGGTCCCCGAAATGGCTTCGGCTTTGATGAACTTTCGCCATTCAACCGAAGTTGTTTGACTCCAGTATCCTGAATATTCGTGTTACCCGCCTCAGTTGTCGAGGACATTTCAAATTTATCAGCATCAAAATCACGCACGATGATAGTCTGCTTTCTTTGTGATAGAATTGATAAGCAAAAAGAACGTCTCCAACATTGTCCTTTTCCGCAGGACCTACCGCGCTCTCAGCGCTGCCGCCGCCTTTCGCTCATGGCTCTGATAACGGAAAAAAGCGGGCAAGAGAGCCATTTCCTCTTTTCCGTCGAGCCCATCTGCGAGGCGGAAAATATTCTCGTAGTAAAATGCCATAACAGCAAACGAATTAATCATTTTAAGAAGTGCGATTGGCGAGCGGGGACCGAAAACACCTGGACCGAGCCTTAGTGCTTCCTCATACTTTGGCAGGAGCTTAATTTCCCCCGCTAATAACAAGTTTGGCAATGTTGGATTGACGCATAATGGCCGTCCGATTCCAATGACGTCCGCCGCACCGGAAATAAGGGCCTCGTCCATTGCCTTTCTCGATCGGAAACCACCCGTCACCATAAGGGGCGGCACTGCAACTTTGGCCACTTGCTCAGCATAGGAAAGAAAATACGCTTCACGCGCCGCGGTTGACGCAGGAACAGCATCCTCGAATAGGGGTTCAACGCCGTCAAAGCCAAGCATTCGGGGCTGCTCGTAATTACCGCCTGAAATCTCAATGAGATCAACACCCACCTGGTTGAGCATTTCGACCACAACAAGACAATCGTCGAAGGAAAAACCACCTTTTTGAAAATCCGACGAATTGAGCTTGACCGCTATCGGAAAACCAGAACCTGTCTTTGCACGAATAACCTCAATACAACGCATAAGTAAGCGAGCGCGGTTTTCGAGACTGCCACCCCATTTGTCGGTTCGTTGATTGGCTAATGGATTGAGAAACCCAGAAATTAGGTAGCCATGGGCCGCATGCACCTGGACACCGGTAAACCCAGCCGACTTTGCGACCCCAGCGGCGTAGGCAAACCGCTGAATAACATCCTCGATTTCACAATCTAAAAGAGCTCTAGGTTTACCGAATTGTCCTCCTGGCAATTTGAGAGAGACAGCCGAAGGTCCAACCGGTTCAGGAGCGACCATGGTGGGGGTTTGACGGCCCGCGTGCGATAATTGCATCCAAATCGCTGCACCAGAATCCACAGCAGCACTTGCAATCGCCTCAAGCGCCAAAATTTGTTGTTTTGACTGTTCTCCATCAATCGCAATATTGCCCGGTCGCTCAAGGTATCTTTTGTCAACCATCACATTACCGGTAATCAAAAGCCCTGGACCACCATCGCCCCAACGCTCATACAATTGAGCGTGACGTGATGTGGCGGAATTATTGGAATCGGCAAGCCCTTCGGTCATGGCGGCCTTGGCGAGACGATTTTTTATTCGGGCGCCGCAAGGAAGTATCAACGGTGCTGTTAGATCAGAACCTGCCTTGGCCATAATTCAGAACACTTTAGTCTTTCAATTTTCACCGTCAAAATGACCTTAGTCTCTGATCATGAAATTGAAAACCAACCGGGCATTTCACTGGCGATGCAACACTATGGCAATGCAACACTATACAGGCCACAAAGCCTTTAATAACAACGAAATCAGCCTGACCTTATGCACCAAAGACGCTCGGATAAGAATTGGCTTCTTTACGCGTATGCCAAAAACTGTGTAGATCCATGGGCCTGTTGCACTCTTTATTCATTAACTTCAGTCGGAAAGATCGCCAATGCCGTCCCGAGCTACAGCAAAAAAGTCTGATGATCTTTTTATGAATGATTACACAGCGAAAGACATTGAGGTTCTTGAAGGACTTGAACCCGTCCGCAAACGCCCTGGCATGTATATCGGGGGCACCGATGAAAAAGCGCTGCACCATCTCTTCGCTGAAGTTCTCGACAACTCAATGGATGAGGCGGTTGCGGGTCACGCGACACGAATAGAAATCGAACTTCATGAGGACGGCTATCTAACTGTGGCTGATAATGGTCGCGGTATTCCGGTGGACCCACACCCAAAGTTTAAGAAAAAATCAGCCTTAGAAGTCATAATGACCACGCTTCATGCCGGCGGCAAGTTCGACGGCAAAGCCTATCAGACATCTGGCGGTTTACACGGCGTAGGGGTCTCTGTTGTTAATGCGCTTGCCGACGACCTGATTGTCGAAGTATGCCGCAATAAAAAAATGTATCGCCAAGGTTATGCAAAAGGAAAACCTCGGACCAAGTTAGAAACGGTCGGACCGGCGCCAAATAAGCGTGGCACCAGTGTCATGTTTCATCCGGACCCAGAAATTTTTGGCAAAAAACTGACGTTCAAACCGAGTCGGTTGTTCCGCATGGCCCGGTCGAAGGCATATCTATTCGGCGGCGTCGAGATCCGATGGAAATGTGCGCCTGACATCATTAAAGACGACACGCCAAGTGAGGCTGTTCTCCATTTTGCCAAGGGCCTATCAGACTATTTAGCAAGTCTTGCTGGTGACAAAACGCGTGTCGCGGAAGATATGTTCTCTGGCCGGGTTGAGCGCAAAGAAACACAAGGTCATGGAAATGTGGAATGGGCGGTCGTCTGGGGCGCAGCTGGATTTGGCGCTAAAGGGAATGAGTCCGACGGTTTTATCAATTCCTATTGCAATACTATTCCAACGCCTGAAGGGGGGACACACGAATCAGGTCTCCGGTCAGCTCTGTCAAAGGGTCTAAGGGCGTATGGCGAACTTGCTGGAAATAAGAAAGCAACCGTCATTACAGCCGAAGATGTCATGGGCACGGCTGGCGCGCTATTATCAGTTTTTGTTCGAAATCCTGAGTTTCAAGGTCAGACAAAAGACAAACTGGCGACGTCCGAAGCACAAAAAATTACAGAAAACACTATTCGTCCAGCCTTTGACCATTGGCTCGCATCCAATCCGAAACAAGCTGATGGGCTGTTAGACTGGGTCATCGAAAAGGCCGAGGAGCGTCAACGCCGGCGGCGTGAGAAAGAAGTCTCTCGCCAAGCTGCCACACGCAAACTTAGGCTACCCGGAAAGTTGGCAGACTGCTCACAAAAAGACCGTACCGGTACGGAGATTTTTCTCGTTGAAGGAGACTCCGCTGGCGGATCTGCAAAACAGGCTAGAAATCGAAAGACCCAGGCAATATACCCCATGAAGGGTAAAGTCTTGAACGTCGCATCGGCAAGCCGTGACAAAATCATGGCGAATGAAGAAATTCAGAATATTGCGCAAGCGTTGGGGGTTGGCCTTGGCGGCCGTTTCAATCTCGATGACTTGCGCTATGAAAAAGTCATTATCATGACCGACGCTGATGTGGACGGTGCGCATATTGCGGCGTTATTGATCACATTCTTCCAACGCGAAATGCCGGAATTAATCACAGCAGGACGCCTTTATATGGCGCAGCCACCTCTATTTCGTTTATCCGCAGGTGGAAAGACGGTCTATGCTATGGACGAAGTTGCCCGCGATGAAAAATTACAATCCGACTTTAGGTCCAATCAGAAAGTGGAAGTCTCTCGCTTCAAAGGACTTGGTGAAATGAACCCTTCGCAGCTCAAAGAGACAACAATGGATCCGTCGAAACGCGCTCTTGCTCGGGTCATCATTGCCGAGGACAAAGCCGAGGACGCTATGGCACTCGTTGACCGGCTTATGGGTAAAAAGCCGGAAGCGCGGTTTCAATTCATCACTGAAAACGCAGAATTTGTTCAGGATGCCCTTGATATTTAGGCTCCCTAAATAAAAGCATTTCCAAGCCAAGTGTGTGCGATTGGCGTTGAGGAAATGCGTAAAATTTACAACTTAAAGCGCCGTTCTGTTTCTAATTTCAACGGAGGCGCTTTAGCATCGCCACTCAATTCAATGCCGTTGCGTTCCATGAACTGCGAAGCAGTAAGAGACTTCAACACCATTCATGCCTGCTTTCGTCAAAAGAAGATCTTAGAATGCGCCCCCTGCTCTAATGAGACCTGTAACCGCATTCTGTTCACCGCCTAGTGCATTAAACTGCTGCAGAAGGCTTGCCTCAAGAAAACCATTACCAAGGAAGCGATAGAGTTGATACCGCGCTTCGAGGTCGATCTCCCGCGTCGGTGAACTAAGGTCTAAGCTCTGCTCGGCAAAACTCAATTGATTTTGAAACGGATCGAAACCAACAGCGCCGTCAAAAACATAAGCGCCGGATTCGATACGCAATGGCTGGAGTACAGCCAACGAAATCTTATCCCCCCTCGTTAGAAGATCATTTCGATAAAGACCAGCAGCAAATTGGGTTGATGTTAAACCGCTAATTTCCCCGCCAAACGAATTGAGTCCGGTTAGCTGAACCTCCGACAAGCCTACTGACGCACGGGCATGCATACGCCAACCCGCTGTTATGTGAAGGTCAGCAACGGCAGACTGATAAATGGTCGTGCTATCCGCAACCTCGCCAAAAGCGCCACCAAACCGAGCACCAAAAATTGCATCCTCTTCTTGTCGAACGCCAGATTGTAGGCTGAAGCGCGCTTTCGGTTTTCCAAAATTAAATCCGATTCGGACATTTGATGTTTGTGCAGATTGTATCGTGTTTAAGTCATCAAGATAGCTTTTGCGGCGATCACTCGTCGCCGCGAAAACATCAATACCAGCGCCAAACAATCGCGTGCGCATGCGCGTTACGGCACTCGACTGACCTAACCCGAGGTAGGGATCATTAAAGCCGTCACGAGAAATGGAACCTGGGCTCACCGCGGAACCGTCACTTAAGATATGGTCAGCATTACGCGGGGCAAACCCTTGAGCAAGGCCAATGTCATATCGGCTATCAAGCTTTTTGTTCATAGCGAAACGTAACACTTGCTCGGTATCACGGTCATCGCCAAACGCTGGTGCACGGAGTAAGGCTTCGACAGACTGTTCTGTAAAAGTCTCATTCTGGAGAGAGAAGCTGAATGTTGCGCCACCGATATTTTGGGTCGCTTGTTGAATGGATCGAAATGGATCGACGAGGGCAATGGGGTCAACAGCAAGATTTTCGGTCCAACGAAGCGACCCGCCGAGCGATACGCTGAAGTCGCGATTAAATCGATCAAGTGCCACCACGTCACCAAGCTCAAGAACACCAGAACCAAAGACGGGGGATAATGAACCACTTTCTGCACCAAGAATAATACTAGAGCCCGTAATGGACGACGTCGAAAGAGCGCCTGACGGGGCAAGAGCAGCACCAATGTTCAGGAGGCCGCGACCATATATCGGATCCGTGCCTGGCGCACCGAGATCCGTCGCCGATGTTAGAAGAATTTCAACAACTTCTTGTGCGCTCAATCCTGGCCAAACCTGACGAATAAGCGCCGCCGCCCCCGCAATAATCGGTGTTGATGCGCTGGTCCCGGCAAAAAATGCCGATGCCAATTCTGCAGAGTCATTGTTTGCCGGAGTACTGAGGGACAGTCCAGGTGCCACCAAAAAGAACTCTGCCCCTTCACCAGCACGGGCGCTGAAACTTGCAATCGTATTATTACCGTTTCCACGCACGGCACCGGCAATGATCACCGTTCCATCAGCTTGCGGATCGATTGCCGCCAGGGCCGAATTATCAGGATCTGCCGTCCCATCATTACCAGCAGCAACAACGGTTACGATATCGCCCCCTGCCGCGATACCAAAAATACTCCCAAACTGAAGTCGGGCATCGGCTGCTGTCGATCCAATAGATAAATTCAGAACACCCGCGCCAGCGGCAGATGCACGACTGACGCCTTCGAACACGGCAGCGCCCAGAATAGAAAGTTCAGCACCGCTATCATCATCAGCTCTAAAAATTAATAGATCCGCCTCTGGCGCAATACCTTGCATGCCGATGCCATTTCGAGCCGCCCCAATTAGTGCGGCAATTGGTGTACCATGATCATCCATATCGGTGATATCGGGGCCACCAATGCGGGCATCCAATGGACCGACAACCGAGGGAATCAAAAGATCCGCGCTTCGTGGATCAATACGACCGGCAAACTCTGGATTATCTGCGTTGATCCCTGAATCAACGATCGCAACCAATACACCGTCGCCGTTAATGCCCGCCTCAAACGCCGAGCGTGCATTGACCTGATCGAATTCAGAATTGACGTCAAATTCCGCCGTTCCGAACACCGATGACGGCGGCGTAAAACGTGGGTCAGGTTCCTGGACAGGTTGCGGCGATTGAACCACAGGCGGCGCTGTCACCACGACGTCGTCATTTCCTCCACCACCAGAACTGCAAGCAGCAGACAGAAATACGGTAAGACAAGCGGCGTAGATAGGACCGATCCCTAGGGATTGCAAAATTTCACGCGCCAATGTCGCTAAATGATAACTACGCACGGCTTGCCCCACTTTAATTTCTTTTCAACTCGACACCCGTGCCAGGCCTTCACCGGTGCCTAAAGTCAGTTCCTTGGTGATAGACCATCAGATCATCAGTATCTTTTTATCCGATGAAGATTCTAATCACGTAAAGTCCGGCGTAAGTTAGCACGACTGATAGTCTTTCAAAAATCTTTCATCTGTGGCTCAAATTGTACCAATGCGTTTCTCCAAAGTCACTTTATGCTCACTGTTGTGATATACCGACCATTGAGATCGTCCGCCTCAATCCGAAAGGCTCTTTCATCTTGCTTTTATGCAGAGCAATAAATCCAGTCTTTACAAACCGTTATAGAGTTTGAAGCACGCTGTTCACACCGTAGTAGTGCGCAGTGTCTTTGCCCAGACAACGCGCCGTTCTTATTCTGAATCAAAAGCCTGGCGGTGTACTACCCCAAATCGTTGTTGTTCGCTGTAGCGCCGCAGCCAATGCGATCATTGGTCCTTCCTGAAACAATCCGCCCCATAGGCTGATACCTCGGGGAGTCTGAAATGTTTCTGTCACAGCACCGTTCAGAGGTTGATTAAAAAGATTGCGACTTGGCGTTTGCGCAAAACCGACCGGCACGCACATCTGAGGATACCCAGCACAATTCGTAGCGAGTAACGCATCACCCGCGTAATGGGGCCCGATTAACACGTCAAAGGACTTAAAAGCGTCAGAAAGCTGAATCATTAATGAACGCCTCAATCGATCTATTTGAAGATAATCAACCGCCGAAACAAAGCGGGCAGAACGCCATTTGTTCGGCCACGAATGATTTAACTGGGAATTTAGATCATCATCCGTATTTGAAAGAGTGTATTCTGCAAAATTAGCGGCAGCTTCGACATGCAGAATTTCAATTAAAGAATCAAAATTTCCTTTCGGCCAGGGAAACCGACTAACTTGACACCCAAGGTCTTTAAGAAGTTTCAGTACGGATCTATCGGTCTGATCGCCGCGTTCAAACCACTCCGGAACATACCCTATCCTCAATGCCTTTAGATCGGTTTTTGCATCATAGGAAAACCCCATCCGTGCTGTAGAGGGGTCATCTGCATCATATCCATTTAGCGCTGAAAGCACCGCGGCGGCGTCTTCGACGCCACGTGCCATTGGTCCGATTTTGTCCAATGACCACGCCAGCGACATAACACCGGCGCGAGAAATCCGTCCAAAGGTCGGTCTTAGTCCGACACAGCCACACCGTTCAGATGGCGAAATGATAGATCCCAAGGTCTCGGAACCGATTGAAAAGCTACACAGCCCTGCGGCAACCGCAGCTGACGATCCAGCACTCGAGCCACTAGCGCCCTCATCAATATTCCAAGGGTTTCGTGTGAGCCCTCCGAACCATTCATCACCATAAGCAAGTGCACCACAGCTGGTTTTTCCCAACATCACGGCACCAGCCCGCTTAAGCTTTCGCACGATCTCCGCATCTTTTTTCGGGACACGGTCCATGTTTGGCTTTGCGCCCCAAGTCGTTGGGATATTCTTGGTATCAACAATATCCTTAAGCCCAAACGGCAGCCCATGCAGTGGCCCGCGATCCCGCCCAATTCCAAGCTCGCTATCCGCCTTCCTGGCCTGCTTCCGAGCCTGATCCGCCGTGACTGTGATAAATGCCCTTAAGGTCGGATCGTGTTGGTCTATTCGGTTAAGGTACATTTCCGTTAGCTGAATGCTGGAGAGCGCTCCACTTCGGATTAATTCACCTTGTGTCTTAAGATCTGCAAAGACAATATCGTGATCTGAGGTTGGCGGAGTTTTCTTTGAATACGCGCTAAACGAAAAAGTATTTTTCTGCGATCGAATTCCACTATTGGGTAGCTTCGGATTAAAGGTATGCGACGGTAGTGCATTTTGAGTAAAGGAGTGCTGACGGAGCGACGCTATACGACTGAGACGGTCCTCCGCCTCAACCAATACCTGCAATCGCTCTTCATCTGTATAAGAAATACTTTGAAGTTTTTCTGCTTGTCTTATTGTATCGATGTTTATCTCAGTATTGTCGACATCACTAATAGCGTTCAGCGGCGTACAACGCGCTAGTTTTTCGCGCGAACAACCAGGCGCTAGCGTTGCCGTTGCACCCAATACAGCAGTCTTCAAAAGAGTTCGCCTGTCTGATGTCACGCACGGTCCCCAAAAAATAGGTTGAGAGTGGGTGATTGATCTCACTAAAGCAAGACATGCCATCAGTCATGTATGCCGAGGTTTTCAGGAAGGAGTTGTGTTGGAATTCGAATTAATCAAATTCCAATTAGTATCCAAGCAGTGCGGATATAGCCTGCCAATCCCGGCCAGGAGCAACAGCTAACAGCGGGTGATCGATGCTATTGCAAGGGTGATAGTCCGCGCCGTTCTCGGGAATATCCACACCATCAAGAGCATTCTCGTGGTGGCTCAAAAACGCAGTCCGACCACCAAGTTCCTCAAGTAGAAGAACGCCGGCTGCATGGTCCCATGGGTGAATTCTACTTGATAATTTGAAATCAACAGCACCAAACGCGAGCTTTAGATAAGCATAGGCCGAGCAATGCCCTGGTTTCGTAAAGGTATTTTTCTTCAGACGATCAGTAAGACGCTTGCGCTCTGCGTCGCCAAGCCAGCCGATCGAACGAAACCCCGTAGGAGGGCCCTCTCCCGAGTGCGCGACTCGGATAGCGCCTCCTCGCCATGTTGCCCCTTTATCCCGTACAGCAATGGCGCAGGCATCGTCTGGGCAAGCATAGATCCAACCCATTTTTGTGACTCCATTCTCGACAAGCGCAAGAATCACGGCGAACTCATTGACTTTATTGATGTAGTTTCTGGTACCATCTATTGGATCAATGACCCAAACCACACCCGGGCTTTGGAGGGCAGCAACAATAGAGGGGTCTTCAGAGGCTGCTTCTTCCCCGACAAACATCGCATTTGGTATCAAAGGTTTTAGTGCCTCCACCAGATAGGCCTCGGCCTCTTTATCGACGCGTGTAACGAGGTCAGTTGGAGAAGTCTTTTGCTCAATATCAGTTGATAACAATCGACCATATTGTGGCATGATGATTGTTTCACTCAGTGATTTGAGAATTTCAGAAACACGAATAGGGTCGATTGTCATGCGATCTGCTGTTCACGGATCATTGCCGTATGGATAGCAATATTTAAGGATGGAAATTTTTTCGTTAGCTGTCCGAAATTTTTATCGTCTAACCGGACGATAAAAATATCTTGGTCATTCTCTTTTTGCATCTGATCGACGTTGCCCGAAATTACTTTCTCGACATCACCATGTTCATACAACCATGCTCGCGCAGCACCATCGGCCGCTCCAACAGATACCGCATAACATAGCCTAGCTTTCGTTATAAGGGTGTTGATATGATCAATCAGCTGGGAAACGCCTTCCCCTGTTTCTGCCGACAGACATACTTGCAAGGGCGCCTCTAAGGTCGGTATCGTATCGCTCTCATCTTTGAAGACTGTAGCATTTTGCATTGCCACCGCTTCTATTGTTAATCGGTCTTCCACTTCAAGCAGGTCTATTTTATTCAATACCTCTATGACGGGGGGATGTATTTCGGATTGGTTGTCCTGTGGTTCTTTTATATGTTCGACACCAACCCCCAAGGTAGCGAGAACTTTTAGGACATCATCACGCTGGGCGTCGGTATCAGGATGAGAGATATCACGCACATGAACAATCACATCCGCCTCGCAAACCTCTTCAAGTGTCGCGCGGAATGCTGCAATTAATTGTGTCGGCAGTTCAGAGATGAAGCCAACAGTATCCGATAAAATAATTGTCTCACCAGCGGGAAGCTCCACTGCACGCATTGTTGGATCGAGTGTTGCAAACAAAAGATCCTGTGCCTTCACATCGGATCGCGTTACTCTATTAAACAGCGTGGATTTCCCGGCATTTGTATATCCAACAAGTGCAATCACGGCTTGGGGCGCTCGCTTACGCTTTGCGCGCTGTAAGCTTCGTGTACGGCGGACCTGTTCCAAACGATGTTTCAGCCGATCAATTTTGACCGCAAGCGCCCGTCTGTCGGATTCAATTTGTCTTTCGCCTGGTCCACCGAGAAATCCAGCGCCGCCACGCTGTCGTTCAAGGTGGGTCCAGGACCGAACGAGCCGCGAGCGTTGATACGTCAAATGGGCTAATTCAACTTGAATGCGTCCTTCAGCCGTAGACGCCCGCGCACCGAAGATTTCAAGAATTAAGGCCGTGCGGTCTAGGACCTTACAATTCCAAATTTTCTCGAGGTTACGGTGCTGAATTGGACTCAGCGCTCCATCGACAACGACCAAGTCGGGCCGCTGGTCAAAAGCATCAAGGCGATCACTTACCTCCGAAACCTTCCCCTCACCAAAAAGTGTGGAAGGTCTTGGCCTTACAATGGCTGCAACATCAGCGCCCACGACATTGAGGTCAATAGCACGTGCAAGGCCGCATGCTTCTTCAAGGCAAGCTTCCGGATCACGCCGGTCAGCATTGGGATCCGACCCAGCTATTTTATGGGAACGATTATAGGGCCGAATAACATACGCCGTTTGCTGTTGCGCGCGCGTTTCAAAAGTCTTTTCTCGATTTGCAGTGCTGCGCTGTGACACTCGAAACACAACCTCATTCACGGTGGTCAGCAAAAATAGAATAACCAGCAAAAACTGTGATAAAATCAAGTCCAACAATTCATTACATGAAAATATTACCTATCGGCCCATTCGCAATAATGACTTGGCTCTCAAAAACTTTACTGTCGATAAACAGTGCTAAAGTTCAAAACAACATGTCGAGCGGTGTTGCTCAATCTTTTTCGACCAAAAATGCTTTGATGAATATCTCAATATGAACGTTTTCGACATTAAGGACCAAAGCATCATTCATCATCAGTTTCATTGTCCCATAACGCAATCGGCTGTGCTGGCATCACGGTAGAAATAGCATGCTTATAGACCAATTGGTTTTGCGAATCTCGGCGAAGTAATACGCAGAAATTATCGAACCAAGTAACAACACCCTGCAATTTCACTCCATTCACCAAAAAAATCGTGACGGCTATTTTTTCTTTTCTCACGTGATTGAGAAACACGTCCTGAAGATTCTGTTTTTTTTCACTCATTTTAGCTCGGCTTGCTTTTTTCTCACGACGCTGGAGCGCTTGGCGGATCAGTCTGTGCGGTTGATGGTTCCGTTCCATCAACGACGCAAAAGGCCCTAGGGAACGGTGCTATTTTGCACCGCAATACAATGTTGTCGAATATGAGGAGCGATTGCAATTTTTTATAACAGTCGGAAACCTTACAGGGCGCCTCTTACCCGTTTTTGACGTGGGCTTTTTTCCACTCCGATGTGCGTGCATGGCGGTCAGCAAAACATAAAATGAACCGTTAAGGGCATATGCCTGTGTTTCGGCAATAACGCTCATATGACTCACGCAATGCCGTCGCAACCGGTCCAGGCTCCCCATCCGATATGGGTGTTTCATCAATATGGGTTGCCGGAATCACCAAGGACGTTGCAGACGTTATAAAAACTTCCCTGGCTGATTTCGCGTCATCAAGGGTGAAAGCATCCTCTAAGACAGTCATTTGCATTTCTTGCGCACACTGAACAACGCTGGCCCGCGTTATCCCCCCAAGAATTCGACGACTGAGCGGATGGGTACGAATAGCCCCATGGTCATCGACCATCCAGATGTTGGTTGAGCCCCCTTCGGTTACAATACCGTCACGATGGAACATGGCTTCTGCTGCGCCGGACTGGCGGGCTTTCTCTTTTGCTAAGACATTGGGCAGAAGCGAAATCGACTTTATGTCAGCACGCGACCAACGAATATCCGGCGCCGTCATCAGTTTTACGCCTTTTTCTGCTTTCGCATGGGACGCCGAAAGGTCAAAAGGCCGGGCAGTCACCACGAAACTAGGCGCAGCCGGTTGCGGATAAACATGGTTCCTGCTCATGATACCGCGCGTCGCTTGCATATAAATAAGGGCATTGCGTAAGCGGTTGCGTCTGACCACCTGGCGAATGATTGAACGCATAGCGGGCTCAGACATTGGTGCCGCAATTTCCAGTTCGTCCAAAGACCTTTGCCAACGCGCGAGATGCCCTGGGGCATCCCAAAGCAGTCCGTCTACCAATAAAAGAACTTCATAGACACCATCAGAAAATTGATAACCACGATCTTCAGCGCAAATCATGGGGGCTGATATCGGAGCATAGACGCCGTTTGCATAGGCAATGCGTGCCATCGCTTTAAGATCTCCAAAATGATCGGTTGAAGATAACCAGCGCAGCGACAGTTTCAATGCGGCCAAGCATCATGCCAAGGCATAGAACAAGCCTCAGCCAGATTTCCTCAAATACTAGATACCCCTCGCTCCCCCCTTCTGCGAGAACCAAGACAGGGCCAGCATTCGCCAGAATTGCGGCCGCAGCGGCGACCGACAGCTCAAAGCTGTTCCCGCCGGCGGTCAACAAGAGGGTAAGAGCACCAATGGCGAACGTGAATGCCAGAAAATGAATCCAAACACCAATTTCATCTGACACAAAACGCCGCCCGAAAACGGCACGCGGCGAAATCAATTGGCGCACCTCATCACGGACACGCCGGAACAGAACGAGCCATCGCAAAATTTTTAGCCCACCGACCGTTGATATTGCGGATCCTCCAATAACGACGGCAATTAAAGCGATCGCTAACCCTGGCGAGTCACCAATGATGACACCATTCGTCGACATCAAACTAGCAGCGTTAAAAACCTGATGAAGAAAGCTTGTCCCGCTATTCTGACCAACCAAGATCCATAAAATGACCCCCAGGGTAAGAACAACCAGGGCGAACGCCCCGGTTTCAAAGTCAGAAATACGTTTGAGCCTACCGCGGGCGGCGGCAGCAATCAGAGCGAAACTGATCCCACTCAGAAATACAAAAGGAAGGGTAACGCCGGCAATCAGCAGCGACGTTTCATAGCCCCCCTGCTCGCCAACGGGCACAGCACCGCCATAAAATCCGCCAGATGCGACTAACGACAATGCGGTTGCAGCAGCGTGGATCGGCGTCTCACCGGCAAGGGAAAGTGAACCAAAGCACAATCCAGTAAGCGCTGCGTAAGGTGGCGCAAAATAGATAAAAGCCCTTATCAGGGTATCAAAATAAGAACTGTGCTCGGGACGCCCAACGGTCGTTGTGGGGGTTTCTACACCAAAAAATATGGGCTGTACAAATATAGCAGAAGCAATGGAAAGAGATACCAATCCCCCGATCCATTGCATCGATGCGCGCCAAAGCATGCCTGAGCCCAATTCTCGAGCGGACACCTCAGACAGCCACGCCCCCGTCGTTGTCAACGCGGATACCGCTTCAAAATATGAGTCAATTACACCTGCGCCTGATAATATGAATGGCGCAGCGCCAAACACAGGGGCAATGAGCCACCACAAAAAGACGAACCCCATCGCTTCGCGTATATCACCACGCGGTTCACGGGACGCACTACCAACAACAATAAACAGTCCGCTTGCAAAGACAGCAAGCGCCATTGAGAACAAGTATGGCGCCGCCGGTTCACTCTCACGCGTCAACGCGCCAGCAAGGGGGATAACCATTGCAACAGCGAGTATAAGGATCCCGATCCCGAGCGCTCGACATATAGCAGCCAGTGACATTGATTTTCCGCGAATTCTGAGAAAAGGGCTTAAAAATACTCAATACTGACACGGAACATCTGTTCGACATCTTTCACATTGTCCCGCATTGCCATCAGCACGACGCGATCATCGGCGCGAACGATCGTGTCAGGGCGCGGCATCACAACTTCTCCGTCTCTGTAGACCGCCCCCACGATCACACCTTCGGGTAAGCCCGCCTCTTTTAGGGGTTTATTGACGAGTGGTGATGTCTCAAGTGCTATTGCATCGATCAGTTCCGCCTGCCCGTCAACGAGACTGTAAACACCTTTAATGCGCCCCCTACGAATTTGTTGAAGCACCGTAGAAATTGTTGTGGCCCGCGGATCGACATAACGGTCAACGCCAACAGCGTCGGCAATTGTAGAATAATCGGCATCATTGATAAGGGCTAACGATCGCCTCGCCCCGCCCCGCTTGGCAACGACTGAGGCCAAGATATTCACTTGATCGTTATTTGTTAGTGCAACTACCGTTTCTGCGTCCTCTGCGCCTGCTTCACGAAGCAGTTCACGATCAAGGCCATCCCCTTGAAGAACAACAGTGCGCTCAAGCTCTTCTGCAATGATTTCAGCACGCGCTTTGTTACGCTCAATGAGGCGTATCTTCATTGCCCCCAAACGTTCGAGACCTTTTGCAACATAAAGACCGATATTTCCACCACCGACTATAATGACACGACGCGCCTGTCGTTCCGCATTGCCCATGATCTCCATAGCACGCGCCACAGCGCTTTTTTCGGCAATGAAGAACACACGATCGTCGGGTTCCAGCTGGTCGTCACCGCGCACACGCCGGATATATTCGCCTCTCTTCACACCAACGATTGTAACGTTCAAGTCAGGAAAAAGCTCTTGTACTTGGCGTAAGGGCGTATCAATGATCGGACAATCCTGCCTCAATTTCACACCAACAGCCCAAACTTTTCCATCAACAAATGCCTTCGTTTCAAATGCACCGGGCGTTGACAAACGCTGGATCACAGCATCACCCACTTCGCGCTCTGGCGAAATAATCACATCAATGGGCATATGGTTGCGACTGAAAAGATCCGAATACTTTGGATCGAGGTATCCTCCTGCTCGGATCCTAGCAATTTTAGTGGGAACTTTAAAAAGGGTGTGGGCAATCTGGCAGGAAATCATGTTGACTTCATCAGAATATGTAACGGCCACAATCATATCGGCTTCGCGGGCGCCAGCTTCTGCTAGAATATCCGGATAGGATCCGTTTCCGACAATCCCACGAACATCCAATCGTTCGGATACAAAGCGCACCAACGCTTTATCCTGATCGATTACCGTAACGTCATTGTTTTCACGTGCAAGGCGTCGTGCAATACCGAAACCAACGCGCCCAGCGCCGCAGACAATAATCCGCATTGCTCTATCGCCTCAAAACCATTGCTCTCATCGCGCTCGCTACAGCTTTGGCGAGATCCGCGAAATTACCTATAATTCGTTGTACGGCTTAACAGAGTTTTAAGCGCTTTCAACACGTTGTTGCTGACCACTCACACCAAGAGCTTTAAGCTTTCGATGCAAGGCAGAACGCTCCATTCCTATAAACGCAGCGGTTCGAGAGATATTTCCACTAAATCGATTGATTTGAGCAATCAGATATTCTCTCTCAAACCGCTCACGCGCTTCACGAAGGGGCAAAGCAATGATCTGCTCCAGACCATCACCCGCTGGTATCGAAAGACCGGCATCAATTATCTCCGCGGGCAAATGATCACATGTTATTTCCTGTTCTACATCGCGCCCCATCATAATCAGCGTTCGTTCGATCGTATTGCGGAATTGTCGAACGTTCCCAGGCCAATGATACGATTGAAGGGCGGCAATGGCTTCGCTAGACATTACGCGTTTTGGTAGGCCGAGCGATCTCGACAAACGATCAATAAAAAATGCCGCCAAGGCTGGAATATCATCTCGTCGTTCCGCTAGAGACGGCACGTCAATGGGCACCACATTCAGTCGGTGGTAAAGGTCTTCGCGAAAGCGTCCCTCTTCCGCTTCCTTCAGGAGATCGCGCGATGTTGTCGATATGATACGAACATCAACCTCGACCGCGCTATCGCCGCCAACGCGCTTAAAACGCTGATCGACAAGAACACGAAGAATCTTACTTTGGGTTTGCATTGGCATGTCGCCAATTTCATCGAACATTAGTGTACCGCTGTGGGCACGTTCCAAAAGGCCGATGCTTTTCGGATGATTACCCTCCCCTTCAACGCCAAAAAGTTCTTCTTCCATGCTATCCGGTTCAATCGTAGCCGAGCTCACAAGTACAAAAGGATTTTCAGACCGAGAAGACATTGCATGGAGAAGGCGTGCGATTGTTTCCTTTCCAGCCCCGCCGGCCCCGTTGATTAATACACGGGACCGTGCATCAGCGACCTTTTCAATTGTCGCCCTTACCGCAGTAATTGGCGCAGAACTTCCAATCAGCCCCCAGTCTGGCATACGGATTTTTAATTCAGAATTTTCTTGACGCAGGCGCATCGTCTCAAGAGCACGGCTCACTGCTAATATCAATCTATCGGCATTAAATGGCTTTTCAACAAAATCATATGCACCCTTCTTAATCGCTGCAACAGCAGTCTCGATTGTTCCGTGACCAGAAATAATAATAACCGGCAACTCCGGATACATTTTCTTGAGCTCATCGAGAATTTCAATTCCGTCAAGCGTAGAGCCCTGTAACCAAACATCAAGAACGACGAGTGCTGGAACCCGCTTTGTGACCGCTTCAAAAACAGCGTCAGAATTGGCAGCAGCTCGCGGTTCATACCCCTCATCTTCAAGAATGCCGGAGACGAGTTCACGTATATCGGCCTCGTCATCAACAACAAGAATATCTACGCCCATAGTATTGCTCTCTTTCTCACTTGACGTCTGCCTGAATTGCTTCGGCACCCCTAAACGTTTGCTCTTTAATCTACGAACCTATTCTGCCGCTCGTTCTAAACCGGTACTTTCCGATGACACAGTATTACTCAATTTATCAGGCCTATGTTCCGTACCAGATATATCTTCAATCTCTTCAGCCGTCGCAGCGAGAGGAAGAACAATAGAAATACGCGCCCCTGTCGGACCAAGCTCGTCACTGTCTGAAAAAGAGAGACTGCCCCCATGATCCTCGATAACCTTTCTTACGATTGCCAAACCAAGGCCGGTGCCTTTTTCCCTAGTCGTCATATATGGCTCTGTTAGACGATGGCGCAGCGTTTTTGGTAAACCCAAGCCATTATCGTAGACATCCAATCGCGCAACGCTATCGTCCTTCGATATTTTTACGACCACCCGCCCTCGCGGCACCGTACTAGAGATGAGACGCGCATCAATCGACTCGCAGGCATTTTTCATCAAGTTACCAATTGCCTGAATAATTAACCGACCGTCGCAGGCAACGAAAACGGGACCGTCTGGCGCTGCATCAAGTTCAAAAGAAATTTCCGGAAAGGCAACGCGCTGCGTGAATGTCGCTGACTTAATCAATTCAACGATATCTTCATTAGCGATGACCGGTTCGGGCATCCGGGCAAAGGAAGAAAATTCATCAACCATTCGCCGAATATCACTCACGTGACGAACAATTGTATCAGTACACTTATCAAAAACCTCCGGTGATGATATCACTTCATTTTTGTACTTGCGTCGCAATCGTTCTGCAGACAGCTGTATCGGCGTCAGAGGGTTCTTGATCTCATGGGCAATGCGTCGCGCCACGTCGCCCCATGCTGCCGACCGGTGAGCATCCATTAATTCCGTTACATCATCAAAGGTAACAACGCAGCTGCGTTCCCCCTCACCACTTTCACCGCGATCACTCATAACGCGGGTATTAATGATACGCTGCATACCTCCACGCTCAATTTCAAGCTGCCGTGCGACTTCAACATATGGTGTCGCCATTGCTTCATCGACGAGCGATTGGAACTCTGGAACGAGCGTTGACAATCGGGCTCCAACACACCGTCCACCATCCAAGTGAAGGAACTCTTCAGCAAATTTATTGACAATTGTGATGTGACCTTCACCATCAATCCCAAGAACGCCCGCCGAGACACCGGATAAAACCGCCTCTGTGAAACGACGACGACGGTCGAACTGACGGTTGGTTTCGATCAGATCATCCCTTTGCGTCTGCAACTGCGACGTCATGCGGTTCATTGACCGCGCTAGTACGCCGAGTTCCCCATCACTCCTAAAGACGTCAACACGCGCGGCAAGATCGCCGCCTGAAACGCTTTCTGCCATACGCACCAAGCGTCGGATTGGCGCTACGAAACCGGTTGACGCCCGTAAAGCCGTCCAAATTGCACCGAACAGCACAATGAGCGCCATAACAGAGAAGCCGGCGAGAAAGACACGTTCTAACCGGTTGCGTTGCCCTTTCGCATTTTCCCAATCGTCACGCATCGCCCGAATCGCAAGAAGGCCATCGCTTATACCTTCAGGCATCGCACGGTAAATGATGATATACCCACCATTCAACGCCTCGCTCTTCAGCATACCCCGTAAAAATTGCAAGCGCTGCGGGTCGTTCGCTCCATAACGAATCAATTGCCCCTGCGCGCCCTTTTGTAGAGCTTCTAAATCTATTTCATCAAATTCATCTTTGCGCGGTAGAGCAAAATCGGCATCAGCAAGCTCCACTCGAGCGATTATCCTCTTATCCGCATCAAGAATAAAAACTGCAGCAAGGTTTCTGACAAAAGCTTGCTCAATTAGTCTTTGACGAAATGTAATCGGGGTGAGCGCCGGAGAAACACCGGTTAGCCTTCCTCGCATGATATCAACTTCGATATTACGCAAGTTCTGAATATCGATTGCCGCACGCTCCTGGATATATTCATTAGCAAAATTGCGAGAGGTCAGTACGGATGTTTCAATCCGATCGCCAAAAACATCATTCAGTGATGCCCTTAATATCGTAAATGAAAACAGAAATGAAACAAATGCAGGAACGGCGGCAACAAGAGCGAAAAGCGATACAAGCCGAAGTTGTGTATCCGATCCCGCAAGGCGAGCACGGCGGCCTGCAAATACTTGCCAAACATACGCCCCAATCAAGGCGGCGAACGCGGCCGCGATGAGTACATTGGCACCGACCAACGCTAACAGGAAACGTCGGTCCACCGCTTCAGCGCCCGGTGACAGCAAAAACAGCGTGGAAAAGAAAGCAGCACAACCAGCGAGCGGGAGACCTATCGCCGCTACCAAACTCGTAAGGCGACTGGATTGTGCATATCGTTTGGTGGACTTTACGTGCGCGAAAACTTGGTCGCCCTTTCCCTCTGACCCTATCTGAGCCGGGTCGGCTACACCCTCATCGCCCCGCCCTTCATCGGACAGAGGCTGAGCATCAAGAGCCTCCACGTCATTATTTACCCCTTGAATGTCAGAATGCTCAGAAGAACTTTCAGAAGCGGCGGAATTCTCAGCTTTTGTGGATGTTCCGGACCCCTCGCTCGTAACATCCAGCTTAGTGTCATTTGAGTTTTCGGTGACCTGATTGAGAACCACTTAGACAACAAACCTTTACTCAAGCGCTCGCACCAAAAGAACCTGAAATCTCGATATCAAGCAGTAAATGGTACGCTGCGCCTAAGACCAGCGCCCCAAAAGGCCTGATAGAACAAACATCCCGAAACAAATTTGGCGTACCACCACTGAAACGACCACTATCGGTGTGCAAATTCTTCGCCGTTATAAGTTTCCATGGACTGTACTGTGCGCTCATTGTTGCGCACAATCAACAATGCGTTGCAAAATGGTACCATATGCTGCCACTTTCCCGTTCTGAAGCACGTTTTAACTACTCATTTGGGCCTTACGTCATTAACGGAACGCAGGTATCTGGCGAAACCATCGAGGAAAATGAGGGTGAAAATCACGTTCGGGCCTGCCTCGGCATTTCCTAGAGCCTGTTGCAGCAAAAGTGGATCACCGGTTTTGCTGCAACAGGCTCCAACGAGACTCTAGAGCCGTTTTCTGAATCAGCTTGAATGCAAGCGGCTCTAGTGCGTGATCAGAAGCTTTTCATCAACAGTTTCACGAGAGACAAGGCTTACTAGACGGTCAACCACCCGCTCCGGTTCGTCGAGGCGACATAAGTCTGCGCGCATAAGCCGACGCCGCCCATCGTCGATGATCATGGGCAAAGTATCAACGAAACCGGCCAAATGCTTGCGCGCCATTCTCACCCCCAGTCCTCGTCCATAATGCTCAATCGTCAGGTCGTAATGTTGGAGAAATAGAGAAAGCTGCTTTTGCGGCGACGGTATGTCTAATTCTGGCGCGTTTTGTTCCAAGGCAACAGCCAGCGCTCCAGGCAACCAAGGACGCCCGGTCGCGGCCCGACCAACCATCACACCATCCGCTTGGGATAAAGCAAGCGCTTCTCTCGCCGTTGGAAGATCAACAATATCGCCATTTGCGATCACAGGAATAGAAACGGCCTCGGTCACAGAGCGGATCGCGTGCCAATCAGCTTTTCCCTTATAAAATTGATTGCGCGTTCGACCATGAACCGTAATGAGAGCGACGCCCGCCTGCTCAGCGCGCGCCGCAATCTCTGCCGCGTTCAAACTTCTCTCATCCCAACCGAGCCGCATTTTCAGCGTGACGGGCTTTGAGCATCCAACAATCGTCGCCTCGATCAGGGAGAGGGCGTGGTCGGGATCTCGCATCAATGCGGACCCTGAAAGAGCCCCCGTTACCTGCCGTGCCGGACACCCCATGTTAATGTCTACAATGTCGGCGCCCGCCTCTTCCGCCAAAGCGGCACCTCTTGTCATCCAAGAGGTTTCACGACCAGCGAGCTGAATAACAAAGGGATCAACCCCTTTTGTATTGACGGCCCGGCGAACAACATCAGGTCGACGCCCGACAAGCTCTTCGCTCGCCACCATCTCAGAAACGACCCATCCGGCGCCTGCAAAAGCCGCGACAGCGCGAAAGGGCGCATCCGATACTCCCGACATTGGTGCTGCTGCGACAGCGTTTTTAAGTTCGATCTCACCGATCTTGATCGTCATACATCACAGATAAAAACCTCTTCGGCATGGTTTACACTGAGCTGGTCCTGTTGAAAACGCCTTGAAGTTCCATGATTTTTCAGCGAGTGAACAGATATGCATCTACCATCCAAAGCCAGAAACATCGCTCTTATTGTAGCTGCCGGTCGTGGCGCCCGCGCTGGAGCGGGCGGCCCTAAACAATATCGTGAGCTGTCGGGCCAAACCGTTATAGCGCGAACGATCACAGCATTCTTACGTCACGAAGCCGTCGATGCCGTTCGCGTGGTGATTCACTGTGAAGACACCCAACTCTATCAGGATGCCACCAAATCAATCGCAGATCATGCGAAGCTATTGTCACCGGTCACGGGCGGCGCAGAACGCCAAGACTCCGTCCGACTTGGGCTCGAAAGCCTTAGCGAAATGAAACCAGACACCGTATTAATTCATGATGCCGCACGCCCCTTTGTCGATGACGCGACAATTCAACGGGTGGTCGACATGGCACACCAATATGGCGGTGCAATTGCTGCGCTCCCCGTCTTTGATACCCTTAAAAAGAGCGGTCGCGACGCGTCCACATCACTCATCGAACAAACCGTAGCACGCGACGGATTATGGCGTGCACAAACACCACAGGGCTTTCATTTTGATGCTATTCTCGATGCGCACAGCGCTGCGAAAGGGCGCACACTGACGGACGATGCGGCTGTTGCGGAAGCCGCTGGTTTAAAAGTGGCCTTGGTTGCGGGATCACCGGATAATATGAAAATCACGCAAGCAGAGGATTTTGGCATGGCTGAAACGCTGCTAGGGAGAAACAAAATGGTATTCGAGATCCGTACCGGCAACGGTTACGACGTCCACGCATTTGAACCGGGGAATGCCGTCATTCTTTGCGGCGTCGAAATTCCACATACAATGAAACTCAAAGGGCACTCTGATGCCGATGTAGGGATGCATGCGATAACAGACGCTATATTGGGCGCCATTGGCGAGGGCGATATTGGCGATCATTTTCCCCCTTCAGATCCGCAATGGAAGGGGGCCGCATCCGATATTTTCTTGCGAAAAGCGCGAGACCTCGTTGCCGAACGAAACGGCATTATATCAAATTGCGACGTTACAATTATTTGCGAAACGCCTAAGATTGGCCCCCATCGAACGCCGATGCGAAATGCAATTGCTGAAATCTTAAATATTGCACCTGACCGGGTTTCAGTAAAAGCGACAACATCAGAAAAGCTAGGCTTTACGGGTCGAGGTGAAGGCATCGCGGCTATCGCAACAGCGAGTATAAGGCTCCCTTGCGCCGATGATGAAAGGGCTCTTTAGACAACGTTGATAATGTAGAGTTATCCGCTATAAATTTAATTTAGAAGAATATTGATCGATGCCACTAGGGACAAGCCAAGGGCCTAATATTTCAGTATTGAGCGCAAAGGCAATAGCACGCGCGATAGAACATAAGCTGAAAATTACAACAGCGGAATCCTGTACTGGCGGTCTCGTCGGCGCTGCCCTTACCGACCATCCTGGTTCATCGAGTGCATTTGAATATGGCTTTGTGGTTTATGCAAACGAAGCAAAATCGCATCTTCTGAATGTTGATAAAACAACGATTTCTAAGTACGGGGCCGTCAGCCGCGAAGTTGCCCAGGAAATGGCAATTGGTGCACTGACGAAAGCTTCAGCTGATCTATCTGTGGCGATCACCGGCGTTGCTGGTCCCACGGGTGGGACGGATGGCAAACCAGTTGGCTGCGTATGGTTTGGGGTTGCAAACTACCGTGGAGACGTTCATTGCCAAAAACGTTTATTCGCAAAAGGCTCGCGACATTTCGTGCGAACACGCGCTGTGGAAACAGCACTAAATCTTATATTGCAGGAAATCCGTAGTCTTACAGAAAGAAACTAAATCAAAGCAGTCATTACTATTCGACCGGACTAATCTGGTAGGATACTTTGTTAATGCACTTACTGTGAGGAAGCTGCTATGGCACCGCGCTATCGGAAACTTGTTGGTACTTTCGCGATACTTCCTTATCTCTTCATTTACCTTTTTGCAGCTGCCGCTCTCGGCGATTTACTCCCACGGTTTTGGCTGAGCGATCTTGTCTATTTTGCCATTGCAGGGTCAGTCTGGGTTTTTCCGCTGAAATACCTTCTAAAATGGATGACTGGCTCTGATTCTGCTTAATTCTCTTTTAGGTTGCAAAATTAATAATTTTCTACATTAAATTGCATGCCACGGTGAAGCACCTCGGTTTTGCTGCGGTGTTATGTTGCTTACCCAATTCGTCGACGGAAACGCGTTTTTAAAGCTCTCCTGATACCACGACGTCTGGAGAGTTATCAGTATGTTCGACAAGGTTGCTGCCAAGCAGCCCAAACGTGAGGTCGCCGTTTCAGTTGCCCTAGCAGGCGGCGAGCGTTTTGACGGCTCGGTTTACCTCAAATACGACGAACGTATCACCGATCTTCTTAACGACGGACGCGCCTTCATACCCATCAAACAAGAGACAGGCGACGTTGCAATCGTTGCAAAAACAAACATCTTGTCGCTTCAGGAACGACGAGTGTCGGGCTCGGGAACAGAAGGTGCAAACGGGTCACTAGCCAGTGGCTCGAATGCCAATAAAATCGATCAAAATCCTGAGCAAACTGAGACCAAACTTGATGATAGCGAATCGGAACACAGCAGACGAGAGAGTTCATTCACCGACTTCAGCGGGAAGGCACAAAACCACACGACTGAGGATAAAAGCTCTTCCAAAACTTACACAGATGATGAGTTAAAAGAAAAAGAAAATCAATCGTTTAAAGAGGAAAACATTGATAACACCTCATCAAATCACACGTCGGGTAAAACCTTAGGTGACGACGACGATAAGGGCGCTGATACAGACAACGAGAAGACGCAAAAAGATTTGGAAGCGGCCCGTCGCAACAAAAAGCGTACAGATCTTTATCGCGTTCTCAGAATTTCCCCAGGGGCATCGCTAGAAGAAATCCGGACGGCGTATAAGGCTAGAATGAAGGCAATTCACCCCGACACACTTATCGGAAAAGATATAAATGAAGAGAAAAAACAGGCCGCTCTTCAAGCAACCCAATTGGTCAACAGGGCTTATAGAGCCATTTTAAGTGAGCAAGAACGTATCGGGCAACAAGACGACGAACCAACCGACAACGCTGCCGGTTAAAAACCTACAAAGGCAAAGGCTAACGCTGTGGCCCTTGCGGCCCAATTCCGGCGCCACCTGCTGGAAGTCGACCGACGTTGCCGAGGAGCTGCTCAAGAAACGTTAGCTCTTTACCGCGGGTTCGGGTCTTTTGATTGGACATCGCCACATTAACACTGTCCCCTAATCCGAGTTCTTTTACTTCTTTGACGGTTCCATCGCCATCAAAGAGAAAAGCGATGACGGTCTGATCGGTCAGCTCAGGGCGGAAAAATGCGCGCGCCTGATCCTTATTGGAAACATAATACCAAGCGTCATCGCTGAAGGTCGATTTTACCGACGGCTCACCGTATTTCGCCAGAACACTTTCTTTCGTATCGAGACCTGTGCGAGCGGTCAAAGAGGTTTCGCCGCGCTCCAAAATATATCCATGGCTAGAGCGAACGGATACACAGCCTTCGGCCATCAAAAATAAGAAAAACACAATTAATATTGACGACTTACTCAAGACTGACGCTCCAAAAATCGTATCAATTTGTTAGGTGTAGACGTCCCTATTGGCTTATACGCTAATATCCCAACATATGAAAAGCAGGTTTTTCTCACGCTTTCCACCCGAAGATTTCGCTAAGATTTACGGTTGAGCCGCACTTCGGGGCGGATGGTCCTTCACATTGGCGATAATCACTTGCCGCTCTCTACGGGCAACTTTAGGTAGGCTAAGAACCTATAGACAGATCAGCGAGAGATGACGCGTGGTTCTCGCGCCCGATTTGGCGTAGCGTAAATGCTTTTTCAGATTATGGATAGCTTTTATCGAACAAAACGCATCGTAATCGGCAATAGAAGTTAAAAAGACCATGATCTTTAATTTTTTTCGCAAAGATCCCATCGAAGAAAAAGCCATCGCCCTTTACGAGAGGATCGTTGAAGCAGCGCGCAGGCCAGAATTTTATACCATAGGACAAGCACCTGACACCGTTGAGGGCCGTTTCGAGATCCTTTCCCTTCACGTCTATCTAACGTTACGTCGTCTTAAAAACGACGGGGAAGCTGGAAAAGCTCTTTCACAAAAAGTCTTCGACGTCTTCTTTAAGAACATGGATGATTCACTGCGGGAATTGGGTGTGGGTGATTTGACGGTCGGAAAGAAAATCAGGGCGATGGCGGAAGCATTTTATGGGAGAACAGGTGCCTATGAGGTTGCATTGGATGGGAGGTCGTCTGTACCAGATCCTGAACGAGAATTGGACGCAACGAACAGCAAAAGAACAGCCGACAAAAATAAACTCGCCAGTGCATTAACACGGAATATCCTTGGACTAGATCCAGAAGACGGCGTTCCTGCAGGTGCGAATGCCATCGCAGATTTCATATTACGCGCCGATATCGACCTTGGCGAACAAAGCTTTGAAAACCTTCAAAACGGATCAATTTCATTTGTTAATTTTGTTGAAAAAGGCCCACAAACCTGAACAGCGTCGACGGGACTCCGTTGCGATTGATTGAGAAAACAGTCGCAGAAATTAGTGAATATGGATGATTTTATTCCATGCAGAAATTTGAAGAACCATTTTCATATGTTGTAGGTCTAAACGCCGATCAAATCGGGCGCGATTTGTTGTTAAACGCCTCGAATAGCGACCTTACTGACATTGCAAAGCGGCTTGATATATCGCGCGTTCACAGTGTCTCGGCGAAAGTCTGCTTAAGAAGCAAGGGCCAAAACAATAATATTGACGAAGTAATTGTAGACGGAACAATTGATGCACTGCTGACACGGACCTGTGTTGCAACACTTGAACCCTTTGAGGAAAAAATTAAAACGCCTTTTCGCGTTAGGCTCACTCGATCCCTCTCAGAAGATGACATTCAATCAGATGAAGATGTAGACGTACTCACAGGGCAAACCATCGATATTGGTGACCTTGTTATTCAACAAATAGCCGTGGCCATGGCCGCTTATCCACGCATTGAAAAAGCATCAATTTCAACTGCCGGACTTAAAAGCGACGAAAATACGGAAAATTCTGTTGAATCGGGCGCCTTTTCTAGCCTGAGATCACTTCTTGCCAAACCGGAAAGCTCTTAGACACGACGTCGTTTCGCAGTGGCATCTCAGAACCGCATTTTACCCCTTTTATGCCAACTTTATTCGTTTGAATTGAGGGACGACCTAAGGTAACCCACTGCACAAACATGCTAGAAATTGTCTACCGAACATTAAAGCCTGAGGAGTTGGTGCACTTTGCAAGACGCGCCCAGTCAAATTAAACCATCAGTCTTGGCAATCGACGCCATGGGCTCTGATGCTGGGCCAGAAGCAATCGTTGCTGGGGCGGCTGAAGCCGTGCGTAGTGGCATCGATGCTACTCTTAAATTCTTTGGTCGTGCTGAGATTTTGCAATCATTAGTCTCCGCTCAAGAAGAACTGACCGACGTCAGCGTTATCGATGTGGAAAACGTTGTTGCGATGACTGATAAGCCAATGCATGTGCTTCGACGCGGTCGCGATACATCTATGTGGGCCGCGGTAACGGATGCCGCTGAAGGAAATGCTGATGCCATCGTTTCGGGCGGCAATACAGGCGCGCTTATGGCTGTTGCGCGGCGACAGTTTGGAATGATCGATGGCGTTGATCGCCCAGCGATTTCAGCTTTTTGGCCGACACCTAACGGACGGTCGGTCGTTTTAGACGTGGGCGCGAATGTTGAAGCAGACGAAAAGCAATTGGTTGATTTTGCGATAATGGGCGAAGCTTATTTCCGAGCGATCACTGGCAAGTCAAAACCGAGTGTTGGTCTATTAAATGTTGGTGCTGAGGAATTAAAAGGGCACGAGCTGATTAAGCGCGCTGCCAGCGTTCTGCGCGAGGCTGATCCCGAAATGGACTTCCGAGGCTTTATAGAGGGCAACGATATTTCTGCGGGGGCCGTCGATGTCGTGGTAACGGATGGCTTCACTGGAAACATTGCGTTGAAATCGGCTGAAGGTGCTGCGCGTCTCGTCAGTGGCTGGATGAAGGATGCGCTTACGGGATCATTTTTGGCTAAGATGGGTGCGTTATTGATGATGCGTGAACTGAAGAAACTCAAGACCAAGAGTGACCCTTCGTCTGTAAACGGCGGTGTCTTTCTTGGCTTAAATGGAATTGTTGTAAAAAGTCATGGCAGCGCCGACGCCGCCGGGGTTGCAAGTGCAATAAGGCTAGCATCAAGCGTTGCAGGTCGCGGCTTCCGCCGGGATGTCGCTCAACAGATCGCAATTGTTACTAAGCGGTGGCGCGCCCAGCAAGCGGCCGCACCTTTGGTTCAGTCAACAACGGCGCAAGACGAGCTAGGCTCGAGCGTAAAAGCTGTCGTATGACTTTGCGTTCATATGTTGCCGGTTGTGGCGCACACCTTCCCGAGAAAGTTCTTACGAACGATGACATCACCAAAATTGTTGACACGACGGATGACTGGATCCAGGGGCGAACAGGCATCAGCGAACGCCGAATTGTTGAGGATAACGAATTTACCTCTGACTTAGCAGCCGCCGCCGCAAAAAAAGCACTAGAAAACGCCGGCAAAAGCGCAAGTGATGTTGATTTAATCATTGTTGCAACAGCAACACCCGATCTAACGTTTCCTGCCACCGCCGCAATCGTCCAAGCTAAACTTGGAATTTCCAACTGCACCGCTTTTGATCTGCAAGCGGTATGTTCTGGTTTTATTTATGCGGTCTCGACCGCAGACAAATTTCTACGTTCCGGCTCTCACAAATGCGCTCTCGTCATCGGTGCAGAAACATTCTCTCGTATCCTTGATTGGGAAGACCGAACGACCTGCGTACTCTTCGGAGATGGCGCTGGTGCGTTCGTAATGACTGCACAATTTGTTGACGACGACATGTCAGAACAACAAGGTTTTTCTGGTATTATCGAAACAGAGATTCAATGTGATGGTCAGTATGTCGATCTTTTGTATGTTGATGGCGGCGTCTCTCGGACCCAGACAACCGGTCACCTTCGGATGCAGGGTAACAAGGTATTTCGACAAGCAATTGAGCGAATATCGTCTGCGATGGTAACGGTCTGCGATCGCTCTGGTATTTATCCTAAAGATATTGATTGGTTTGTACCGCACCAAGCTAATGAACGGATTATTCATGGCATTGTTACAAAACTTGAATTGCGGTCAGAGCAAGTTGTTTCGACGATAGCAAAACACGGGAACACCTCTGCCGCTTCTATACCCCTTGCCTATTCAACAGCGGTTGAAGACGGTCGGATCAAATCTGGCGACCTCGTCATGCTAGAAGCCATGGGAGGCGGTCTAACCTGGGGGGCCATTCTACTCCGCGCGTAAGGTAGGGCTGATGCACCATGCTATAGGTTTTTGTTTTTGGGCTTGTCTTAAGCGCAGTTAATGGACTGAACCCATTAACCGGTAACCACTTAAGCGGAACACGCTCTAGAATTGAACGAACACTTGTCAAAGCTTGCTATAGGCGAGTTTTCAGACAACATTTTGCTGCTTTGAATCCGCATCCTGCATGGCTTCAAAATCAAAAATGCCGAAACACTGCACGAATCACTTTCCCAAACACTGCCCCAAACACTGCCCCAAACACTGCAATGAATTCAAACGGTTGTTGACCGCGTTAAGATTTGGAGACTACGATTAAGGGCGCTGGAGTTCATTAGGACAAAAAAGAGCTTCTTTGGGAGTATTGAAACCTGCATACAACTCTAAGCAGGTTGCCCATAGCGAAAGGCGGAACGGGATGACAAATCGCACACTAACGCGAGCCGATTTAACTGACGCGATTTATCGTTCGCTCGGTATTTCAAGAAATGAGTCAGCGATTTTTGTTGAACGAATTGTCGAGGAAGTTTGCTCCTCGTTAGAAAACGGTGATTCAGTTAAAATATCCTCATTCGGGACATTTATGGTTCGCGATAAAAAGATGCGTATGGGTCGAAACCCTAAAACCGGTGAAGAAGTGCCGATTACGCCACGCCGTGTTATTTCTTTTCGTGCATCTAATGTTTTGAAAGACCAGATAAATGAAAACCTGACCAACAAACGCCAGGCGGCTGAATAGTCGATAATAGCCGCTTGATCATGCGCTCATAGGCATGACGCAATGCAATGGTCGTCAATAATTCTGTAATCAAAATAATAACGCGCTCTGTCTAGAAACCTAAAGGATTTCCCGAGCAAGTGTTTACTGGCCCATGCGCCATGAAACGCGTAACATCAAAGACCTGAGGCGGGTCAGCGATTCCATTCGAAACGGATCGGCTATAGTGCATCATCGCGTTCGTTAACCGGCTCGCTTTCATCGATGTTGCAAGGAAACGTTCCAATTGAAATGTTGAAGCCGCATGCCAAATTCATCGAAGCGCGAAAGCTCTCAGCGTTGCTAGCTTCTGCGCAAGAACAAGCTTAAAGTTTAGATATTAGTACGCGTCCGTACACAGGAGTTCACAAATGACAGTAAAAAAGTCAGCAGAAGCCTTCAGGACAATCAGCGAAGCGGCGAAGGAATTGGACGTTCCACAACATGTCTTGCGCCACTGGGAAGAGGTATTTGGGCAAATTCGTCCGATGCGCCGCGCTGGTGGGCGCCGTTACTACCGGCCCGTTGATCTCGACGTTTTGAGGGGCGTGCGCGTTTTGCTTTACGATGAGCGTTACACAACGAAGGGTGTGCAAAAAATATTCAAAGAAAACGGCATTAAATATATTGCTGAAATTGGCCGACTATCAGCAGCAGGCGAACAAATCGAATTACGGCCACTGAATGAAGCCGATACTCTGATTACAGAAGAAAAACCAATTGTATCGGATGATCTTATGTCTCAATTCTTAAAAGACTTAACCCCTCGCCTTGAGCGTTTAGCGGTCGATATTGAAACAGCGCAAGACGCCTTGGACGAAGCTGTTCTGGCCCTCGAGTCGATTGATGCAAATTTTGATCGGTCCCAGCCATCATAAAACAAAAGTTTGCCTACACGACCCCATCTGCCTATAACCCTTTCTAGCAGTTGGTCTATAGAAATCTTCTGTTTTATGTCGGAGCGTAGCGCAGCCTGGTAGCGCACTTGACTGGGGGTCAAGGGGTCGTGGGTTCAAATCCCGCCGCTCCGACCATCTCAACAAGAAGAGTATGAGACAGAGCCCAGGCCACCAAAAACGAACCAACGAACCCACCATAGAAGATACGCGCGCTAAGGCGCGCAAGGGTTCAAATCCCGCCGCTCCGACTATCTCAACAAGAAGAGTGTGAGACAGAGCCCAGGCCACGAAAAATAAAC
Source organism: Pseudomonadota bacterium (assembly GCA_039025235.1). Lineage (GTDB taxonomy): Bacteria > Pseudomonadota > Alphaproteobacteria > Caulobacterales > Parvularculaceae > MED-G105. The sequence goes on along the minus strand of JBCCOS010000005.1, from coordinate 211,675 downwards.
TGCGGCTTTGACCAAATCATCGGCACTGATAATCGTAAAAGAGGCAGATCGTCATTCTAAATGATTCGATCAGTTCTCAATGAAAACGAACCACGCCTGTATAATAAAATACATGCGTACTCAAGTCGGCTGACGACAGGTTACGAAATTAAGGATGATAGCATTGATAAAGCTTTTTAAGATCGGAATCATAACGTGCGTCTGCACCTTGAGCTATGGTTGCACGAAGCAAATCAGCCAAACAGCGTCGTATGATATTGATAGATGCACCAGCGATGCTGATCCATCTTCTTTCATTTCCGCTCTGCGCCCACAAGCAAGGACTAAGGCTTCAGCCCGTGTCTGCTGGTCCTTAGAAGAGCGGATGGCACATTATGGTGTGCCAGGGGTGGCTGTCGCGATCATCAAAAACGGAAATGTCATTCATGCTGCCGGTTATGGCGTTACGAACATTGAAACCGGCGCCACAGTGACCGAAGACACTGTTTTTTCCGTCGGATCCGTGAGTAAAATGGGGGCTGCTGCCGCCAGCCTGCGATTGGTAAGCCGCAACAAGCTATCATTAGACGATAGCGTCAACGAACAACTCAAATCTTGGAAAATTCGTAATACGGATGTTGCAGACGCGCGTAACGTGACATTACGTAGCTTATTGTCACACACGTCCGGATTGTCAGTCCACGGCTTTGATGACTTTTTACCTGGTGAGCCGCTACCTACCGTCTATGAAACCCTTGATGGCACAGCGCCAAAAAGCGGTGGCGAAGCTGTTGATTTATTATTCGTACCAGGAACTTCCTCCAAGTATTCCGGCGGCGGCACGACCGTGATACAATTGTTGGTCTCGGACGTGACCGGGAAGAGTTTTGCCGAAGCCGCCGAAGAACTAGTATTTAAGCCTCTTGAAATGTCACGCAGTACCTATGCCAATCCGTTGCCGGAAGACTATGGCAACATAGCCTATGCCCATGGATCGGATGGCGAATTGGTCGCAAAGCCACGTGGATATCATACTTTTCCTGAAGCGGCCGCGTCGGGCTTATGGACGAGCGCATCCGATTTAGCACGTTTGATTATCGCCTTTCAAAAGAGCCATGCTGAAACTAATAATAATTTTCTACCTAACGCCCTCGCCCGCGATGTGATGACAGAAGTCGGCTGGAGTGATTTTGGATTAGGACCGATGCTCATTGGAACGGGCACTGAGCGGAGGTTTTTTCACAGCGGCTTTAACGATAGTTACAAGGCCTGGTGGGAAGGACATCTTTTTTCAGGCAACGGCCTCGTCGTATTGACGAATGGTATGCGGGGCTTTGAGCTTATCGTGGAAATAAGACGTGCCATTGCTGATCAGATGCACTGGCCCTTCTATCGGGAGATTTCTGTACCGGGGCGTCAGCTCGGAGACGTATTTTCAAACAGATTTGTTGGCACTTTTAAATTGGGGTCCCAACAGGATCTTGCGGTGTTTAGTCAACGACTGCGCACCGTTAAGGCCATCGAAGCCATAACAATTGAAAGTGAAGAGAACGGGTTGCAAATGTTCTTGACGGATAACCCAACTAAAGCGTGGAATTTGCTGCCGCTTACAGATACGCACTTTTTAGTTGAGGGTATGTATTTAGCAAAAACAGATGCTCACACGATTGAGTTCATCCGTGACAACAGTGGTGCGGTTAATCGCGTCATTCTTGCCAGAAACGGATATCAAGTTGAGATGCTCAGACAGTTCGATCCCAAACCCGGAGACATGAGCACGCCGGAGTAAACCTGACGCGTTTCATAGCTTTTCCCGCTTTAAGCATCATCACTTCAATTGGAAACCGGAGAACGTTTTAAGTCTTTGTTTTTGCGCGTTTGCGCCAATTACCGAACGCGCGGCCAACCCCACACATTTGGCCTGGAAACACTTCAGGGAGATCCTTAACTCACGTTGGACTTATTTATGGGTAGATGGTCAACATCGCATAACCATCAGAGTAATGTACAATTATTCCGTTCTATTTTCCAATCTAGAGCTTTTGTGTTTGTTTGGTCGCGCTTCTTTTGCCGATAACCGATTACACTTATCGGCGAAGCGCTCTAAACGAAAGTCCAACCTTGAAATTCGACGGCAGACGGGCTTGACTCATCATTGTCAGTATAAATTCGATTTTCCAAAAAAATCACGTGCACTTCGCGCTGAGAGGGCTTGGTAGGCAGAATCGAGCCGCTCTTCATCCGCCGAAACAATATCCTGTTCATTAGCCATTGCTCGCATCGCCGCTAAAGCAGTTAACACTCGATCCACAGAAGAGTTTAAGAGGTTCAATCTTACCCGATACTGATTAATAGCGATCAACAACGGCAAAGTTGCCAATACCGAACCAACGAAAACACGATCCGCCATCATGCCTTCAGCAAGCGCTGCACCACTTCCAATTCCAAGCATCGCACACAAGGCATAAGCAGATAACAACATATTACGCCTACAAATGCTTCGTCTATCTAAAAGACGAGAGCATTCAACGACGTTTTGGTCGGCAAATTCTTGTGTAAGAGTCACTGCGATGTATTCCAATGATCATATAGATTGGAAAGGCTGCTAGTTCCTGTTCTACTTTGAGGATCCATAGAATTGATCACAGGTGAGTTGTTGCCCCACTTTTCGAGACGAAACCCCTTGTATAATTCCAACCGGACGGCGCGAACGGTCTTTACTGTTGCAGTAGCAAGTGACGTTTGCTTCATAACCCGAGCGATGTTCCTTTGCTCATAAGATAAGTCGCGCCCCTTCTTCTTGATTTCCTCAACTGAATCAAATGCCGTAATTTCATGATCAACATTTTTGATCTTTGTTTCGCCGAATTCAAGACTTGCGGGTAAAAATGAAAATGAAAAATTATCCTTCCCACAGTGTCTGATCAATTGCTGGTGGTTATCTTTAAAGACGTCAGTATACCGATTTAAAATGTCGTATTCTGAAACTTTTAATCCATTTGAAATCGCCAGCGGGACTGCTTTTTCTTCAAATATTTCGTCGACGCTTTTATGGCCGCCACCGTGGCCTCCTTCCTTAGGTTTTAATTCAGTTCCATCCAGCTGGAACCAGAAGTTCGCCATGTTGATAATATGTAAAACAACCAGCTTCGGCGGAGATCCAGTAGAACATGAAGGCCAGGATTTTGTGATTTTCGATGTGAGCAAGTTAAATGCATGCACCTCTTGTTGAAAAAAATATTCTTTATACTGGTCTATATACCCTTCGTGAATTTCAAGACCGGACTCACCAGCCCTCTCTTTAACAGGAACTTCGCCGCTCTTTATATACTTTGTCCAGTTAGTATGAGAATCTTGTTGGGGGAGCGAAACTACTTTGAATTTTGTAATTGATGCATTGTAGCCCCCCCGGTAACGACATTGATGATTGCGACGCGCCGTCTGTTCGACACTTTTTCTATTGCCGCTGCCCAGTCTTGTTTGATCTGCCCTGGAAGGTCGTAGGCATCTGCAAGGCGACCGACCTTGTAGCGTTCAGGTCGCCATGTCACTTTGTAATCGCGAATCTCATTAGCGATCGAGTCGCCGCCTGCAACCCGAGTGACAAGGCGTTGTTCGCCCCCTTCATCAATGAAACCCGACGGACGAAATATTTGCCGACGGAGAAATTCCTTTTCAAGTATAGCCGCTAGCGTGCTTTTTCCGGAACCACCTCCACCAACAATTAAACACGGGAAACCCTTTGCGCCGAGATGACAAAATGAATGAATAAAGCGATCGAGATGAGCATAACTCCAGGGTTTGTGCCAATCACGCAAATCGAAAACATGTTGGCCAATCCGGAACAGTAGAAAAACAAAGAAAATCGAAAAGGCGCTTTTAACCAGCCAATTTCTCAAATGCGCATTTGATCCATCAACGCAACCCCATCCATTATGCACCAAATCGCTAAAAGATGACGCTGTACAACTTTTTTGAAGACAGCAATATGTAATAACAGCAAAGAGTAACAAAACCGACAAACACCAAAGTAACGTCAGAGCCACGCGAAGATGGATAAGAAACGTATTTAAAGGAGCAATCAGCAAGCAGATTAAAAATGCCAACGAACACTTTATGGCATCAACAATGCCAAAGTGCCTTTGACGCAAATTTACACTCTCAGAACTAAACTCTTCCTCAGAAAACACAGAACTCCCCCAATTCTAATAATCTGAGATTACTTTTGAACGTAAGCGCTGTCGAGCTCAAATTTATTATACGAACCCATTAGCGTTTTTATGACGGCCCTCAAGTTAATAGCCGAGAACTCGAAACGAACACGCCTCAAACGCATTCGCTTTTTGACAGCCAGCTCCTCACACACTCCCAAGTAATTCGCAATTACCGCTTGACGAGATTGTGGGCACGTCAAATTAGCGCGTAAAATGATCATACCCGTGTTGGGGCACTGAGATCTCTTCATTGCTATCACCAATTACCGAGACGCCACTGCCACGACAAACGGTACCAATTTTCATAACGCTTGTTTTCGTCAATTGACCGGCCATTTCAACCGCACGACGAGATGGTTTTGGCGCGGTGAATAATAGTTCATAGTCATCACCATACGAAGCAAGCTTTAGATTCGCTTGTGTATCATCTTTTTGCGATATCGACCAATTTCTTGCGGCACTTGATAGTGGTACTTGGCTTAAGGACATTCGAATACCTATATTACTTGAAAAGGCGAGCCGCCCTGCGTCCGCGAGCAAACCATCAGAAACATCGATCGCCGATGTTGCAATCCCAGCAAGCGCACCGCCGAGGGCAATCCGCGGCGTCGGAAGCTGGTAGCGATTAACCAAGAACGCATTGTCGTCTGGCGCCATAGATTCCGTATTCATCATAATGAGAAGTCCAAGCCCGCTGTCGCCAATTGTTCCGCTAACATAGACATCGTCACCAATGACTGCGCCAGAGCGCCTTATCGCACCGCTTTTCGGTGCAACCCCAAGGGCCGTTATGGAAATCGTTAATAGTCCGCTTTCTGTGTTATGGACGCAGGTGTCACCACCAATCAACGATACCTTAAATTCGTTCTGGTCTTGTTGAAGCCCCCTGGAAAACAATGAAAATTGTTCTTCAGTGGTTTCTTTGGGCCATACACACGACAAAAGGTATGCACTGGGCTTCGCGCCCATGGCAGCAATATCGGATAAATTTGTCCGAAGGGCACGCCTTGCTATAATATCAAGTGGCATATCTTTCGTGAAATGGATGCCTTCAACTAACGTATCTTTAGCGATGATATTTGTACTTGTTCCCAAAAGCGCAGCGTCGTCCGTCAGCATGAATGCGCCATCATGACCGGTGGAAAGAGGAGCCAAAAACCGTCGAATTAAATCGAATTCTGACATGCCGTATTCCGCACACAAATAAGAAGCCTGATTTCCCGATAAACGTCTTTCTCACCATTCATGTAAGCGAGAAGTCGACCAATTACCGCCACATCCCCTTCGCATCGAGCAAGAGCCCGGAATTTCTTAATCAAATAGTTTAATATCACGGGCAGCACTATCGAGCACGGCATTGATAAAGGCGCTTTCCTCAACATCAAAAAAAGCCTTCGCGATTTCAACGTATTCGTCGATCACAACCTTTGGGGGAACGTCTTCTCTATTGATCAGCTCAAATAGCGCGGAGCGAAGAATCGCCCGAGCGGTCGCATTCAATCGGGAGAGCGTCCAATTCTTCGCTAGCAATTTTTCAATAAACGGGTCCAGTCGATGCTGTATACGGACAACACCGCGAACAGCGTTCTCAAAAAAAGCGTCATCAGCATCATGCAGCTGATGATCGTCTAAATCGCTTCCAAGACGATGTGTTTTGAATTCTAAAACAACACTATCAACGCCAAGTCCGGTTTGTTCCATTTGATAAAGTGCCTGAACGGCCGCAAGGCGCGCCGTCGTTCGGCGGTTTCTATTGCTCCGATCATCAAACCGGTCAACACTATCACTGGATTGCATCATGCACACTTACGCCGAAAGAAAACCATCATGCGCACGGTAATCGGGGTAAACACTATAAGCGTCAATACAAAACCGACAAATCACAACAAGAGTGCCAGATTGACGCTTGCTTGAACGTTAGTCGTCGTGTTCCTCTAAGCGATCGATGAATTGCTCAAAGTCCTTTGCTTCGCGAAAGTCTTTATAAACTGATGCATACCGGACATAGGCGACGTCATCGAGGGTCCCCAGCCCCTCCATCACGAGTTCGCCAATTGTTTTCGAGGGAATGTCGGTTTCACCCAGTGATTCTAGCTTGCGAACAATGTCGCTAACCATCCGTTCAACGCGATCTTGATCGACATTCCTCTTGCGAAGGGCAATACGCACTGATCGCATCAGTTTATCTCGATCAAATGGTGCTCGCTTTCCTGTACTCTTTACAACGATAAGCTCTTGGAGTTGAACGCGCTCAAAAGTCGTGAACCGCGCACCGCAATTGTTACACTGTCGTCGTCGACGAATGGTTGAACCATCTTCCGCCGATCGCGAGTCCTTTACTTGCGTTTCTTCACTGTCACAAAATGGGCAGCGCATCTTTTTTCCAAAGCGGAATAACGTTGATCATAAACAAATCCTAGCACGCGTTTTTGCGGATTAGATTTAGTGGTATTCACTCAGAACAACTAAAGAAAATACGCTGTTAGCAAATTTAATCCGCTAAATAAAAACGGATCTCATTCACAACTGCTCTGATGTGTCTCACACGCCGTTCCTCTTCATCCTAGCACTAGTAAATAGGAAAACGTGAGGTTAGCGCCCTCGCCTTTTCTCCCACTGCGCGCTCCACAGGCGCCATGTCAGCGCCAACGGCAAGTGCGTCTAGAACCTCGACCATTAAGCTTCCAACCTCTCGAAATTCAGCAAGACCGAACCCTCGCGTCGTACATGCAGGAGCACCAACGCGGATGCCAGATGTAACGGCAGGCTTTTCAGGATCGAACGGAACGCCGTTTTTGTTGCAAGTGATCGCGGCATTTTCCAAGCTGACTTCGGCAGCATTCCCCTTCACGCCTTTTGGCCGTAAATCGATCAACGCCAAATGCGTATCAGTACCACCTGAAACAACAGCGTATCCCGCATCAACCAACACGCCAGCAAGCGTTTTGGCGTTTGCAATCGTGTCCTGACAATATTGTTTAAAGCTTGGCTGCAGCGCCTCGCCAAAGGCCACCGCCTTCGCCGCGATAACATGCATAAGAGGCCCGCCTTGTATCCCGGGGAAAATCGCTGAACGAAATTTCTTTGCGAGGTCCGCATCATTCGTGAGAATGAGGCCACCCCGCGGCCCCCGGAGCGTTTTGTGTGTTGTGGTCGTAACAGCATCGGCATAGGGAACGGGGCTTGGGTGTACTCCTGCTGCGACCAGGCCGGAGATATGGGCCATATCAACCAGCAACTTTGCCCCAATAGAATCAGCGATTTCACGGAACTTCTTAAAGTCGATCTGTCGCGAGTAAGCGCTACCACCAGCGATAATCAATTTCGGCCGATGCTGATCGGCAAGCTCTGCCACATGGTCATAATCAATAAGATGATCGTCTTCGCGCACTCCATAATGGATCGCTTCAAACCACTTACCGGACTGGTTGACCTTGGCGCCATGAGTGAGGTGCCCGCCAGCCGATAAATCCATACCCAGGAAACAATCGCCTGGTTTCATGACAGACATAAAAACCGCCTGGTTGGCCTGGCTACCAGAATGGGGCTGAACAATCGCGAATTCAGCATTGTAAAGCTGTTTGGCGCGGTCAATGGCAATCTGCTCGACTTCATCAACAAATTCGCAGCCACCATAGTATCGACGGCCCGGATACCCTTCGGCGTATTTATTCGTCAACACAGAGCCTTGAGCTTCCAAAACAGCACGAGATACGATGTTTTCAGACGCGATTAGCTCTATCTGTTCTTGCTGACGGTTGAGCTCTTTTCCTAACCATCCAGACAAAACAGGATCTGTTTCCATTAAGGATGTCGAGAAGAATGGGTTTTGTGTCAGAGGCGCCGAAATGCTCATTCGCACTGTCCTTTCGAAACTCTTTCGTGACTGCGACTAGTTCGCGTAATACTTAACATACCCTGTCGCCATTTAAGGGGTTTCTACCCTCGACTGACCAAAGCTGCAATGCGCTATTGCGCAGCTCTCCAAACATCCCAAAACAAACCCTGATATACTTGCCGGAGCGACATAATATGACCTCCAACGGGGTAAAAGACATTCGCTAGGCCACGAAGCATTATTGAGACGACATCGGCGCTATTTGCCTACGGCCAAAATTCTACCATTAGCAAATTGCTCAATATTAGATTCTTGCAAGAGTTGTCTCATTTTGCAGACAAATTACAGTTACGATGACGGACTTATTATCTTCCACCATAATAATGCTTACCGCGTTTCTTTGGACTGATCCGAATAAGGTCCAGGTGTCAATTTGAAATGGAGTTTCACCTAAGCATTTTTGGACTTTAAGTTCCAATGGATGAGCGTTGCTATGGCTGAAATTGTGTGCGGCTAAACTGTGGCTGAACAATTCGTACGCAATATACAATCAGGTCAAGAACAAGGTGCGCCAGTCGCCGGTAAAACAGAATTATGATTGTGGAGATCACAGATCGTCTGAGGACCTCCTATTATAAGTTATGGCATAAACATTAGCGGTGGATCAGTAGAGCACTGATCCACCGCTAATGTTCGTTTTGAATAATTAAAGTAAGGCGCTCCACTAATTTTATAGCAGACGAGCTATAGACGAAAACGCACTTGGTCTGCCCAAAAGCGCTCAAGGCGTTTCAATGCCTTGTTCGTTTGATCAATAAGATCGATATCGACCCCACCAACCTGCTCGACGGAATGCAGTTGACGCTCAAATAGTTCAGACAACTTATCACGAACATGCGCACCGCCTGCGGTTAGTGAAACACGCTTGGAGCGTCGGTCCGTGTCGGATCTTTGCTCGCGGATATATCCCTTGTCGATCAACTGTTTCAAATTGTATGAAACATTTGAGCCAAGATAGTGACCGCGCGAGCGAAGTTCGCCAGGCGTGAGTTCGGCATCGCCAATATTATAGAGGAGTAACGCTTGAACAGAATTGATATCTGTCTGACCAAGGCGCTCTAACTCATCCTTGATCACATCAAGCAATTGACGGTGCAACCGTTCCACGAGATGAAGAAGCTGCAGGTAGGATACGCGCAATTCTTCAGGATCGGTTTGCGACGCCTCATTCGCCCCAATTACACCGGACGTTAAAGCACTTTCTACAGCCGCCATTGTCTTAAGCCTCATAACGAATTGAATTACACTCTGGTTTTAGAACGATAATCTAAAAGCGGCCTTAAAACAGACCGATCAATTTGAAATCAAATTCTAACCAGGGCATTTTGTTGAAAGTTACCGTCAAAAGCTTTCAAACCCCCTAAGGACATTGCTTTTTTTGGATATGGAATAGAATTGTGAGCCGGCCATTGATTATTAATACGGATTTTCCCAGCACCCGCTTGCGCAGAACACGCCGCTACGGATGGTCGCGCGCGTTGGTTCGAGAGACAAATTTGGCAACGACTGATCTAATTTGGTCATTGATTGTCCGTGACGGAAATGGCGATCCAGAACCCGTTCCCTCTATGCCCGGCGTCCATCGGCTCCCTGTTCACCATGCGGTGGAGGCAGCAAAACAGGCAAAACAGCTTGGTATTCCTGCCATTGGCCTTTTTCCGCATACCGATCCAAGTCATCGGACTGATGATGGTCGCGGTGCCGTTGACCCAGAAAACACCATGTGCCACTGCGCGCGCGCGATCAAAGACGCGGTGCCGGACATGGGTTTATTGGCCGATGTGGCTCTCGATCCTTATACCAGCCACGGCCATGACGGTATCCTTAAAGACGGATATATTGCAAACGATGAAACCGTGGAGATGCTGGCCGAACAGGCCGTCGTCCAGGCAACGGCAGGATTTGATATCATTGCACCGTCGGACATGATGGACGGTCGGGTTTCGGCCATTCGGAAAGCTCTGGACGGAAATAGCCTACTCGACACGCAGATCATGGCGTACGCAGCCAAGTATGCTTCGGCATTTTATGGGCCCTATCGCGATGCCATTGGCGCAAGCGGAGTCTTAAAAGGTGATAAACGCACCTATCAAATGGACCCGAACAATTCAGATGAAGCGCTGCGTGAAGTCGCTATGGATATCGCTGAAGGCGCAGACAGCATCATGATTAAACCGGCCGGCGCCTACCTAGATATTATCCATCGGATCAAAGAGACATTTGCAACGCCGACATTTGCTTTCCAGGTTTCCGGCGAATACGCAATGATCAAAGCTGGTGGACAAAACGGCTGGATTGACGATCAAGCCGTCATGTTGGAAAGCCTGACAGCTATCAAACGAGCGGGCGCCGATGGTATCGTAACGTATTTTGCAGCCGACGCGGCACGCCACCTTAATGCGTAAACAAATAATTAATTTTGAGCGAGACCCCATATGATCCCACGCTATGCCCGGCCCGAAATGACCGATATTTGGTCACCAGAATCCAAATTTAGAATTTGGTTTGAAATTGAAGCGCACGCGACTGACAAATTGGCTGACTTAGGCATCGTTCCCGCGGACGCAGCGAAGACGATTTGGGAAAAAGCGAACAACGCCTCTTTCGACGTTGCACGTATTGATGAAATTGAACGCGAGGTGAAGCATGATGTCATCGCCTTCCTAACCCATCTAGCGGAAATCGTTGGCCCCGAAGCACGCTTCGTTCACCAAGGAATGACATCATCAGATGTTCTCGATACCTGCTTATCTGTTCAACTCACAAAAGCGGCCGATATTTTATTGGCTGATATGGACCTCGTATTGGAAGCTTTTAAAAAGCGGGCATACGAACATAAAGACCATATTTGTGTTGGGCGTAGCCATGGAATTCATGCAGAGCCGACCACGTTTGGCGTGAAGCTCGCGACGTTTTACGCTGAGTTTGAACGGTGCAAACAACGACTTGAAATGGCGCGTTCTGAGATCGCAACTTGTGCAATTTCAGGAGCCGTTGGAACCTATGCGAATATTGATCCATCCGTTGAAGAATATGTCGCGGAGAAAATGGGGCTGACGGTAGAAACTGTCTCAACGCAAGTTATTCCTCGCGATCGTCACGCCATGTTCTTTGCTGTGCTTGGTGTTATCGCCTCTTCTATTGAGCGCTTTGCAACGGAAGTGCGCCACCTTCAGCGTACAGAAGTCTTGGAAGCAGAGGAATATTTTTCTAGTGGTCAAAAGGGCTCGTCAGCGATGCCTCACAAAAGAAACCCTATTCTGACCGAAAACCTGACCGGTCTTGCGCGGCTTGTGAGAATGGCGGTCACCCCCGCGATGGAAAACGTTGCCCTATGGCATGAACGAGATATATCGCATTCGTCGGTTGAGCGCGGCATCGGTCCGGATACGACAATCCATCTGGATTTTGCCCTCCGGCGTATGGCGGGCGTCATCGACTCTTTAGTCGTTTACCCAGAACGCATGGAAGCAAATCTTAACCGCCTTGGCGGCTTGGTCCATTCTCAAAGGGTGCTTTTAGCACTGACACAAGCAGGAGCGTCACGCGAGGATGCTTACCGTTTAGTGCAAAGAAATGCGATGGCAACATGGCGCGGCGAAAAAGACTTCCTTTCAGGCCTAAAAGACGATGACGACGTAACGGCCCTTGTTACGCCTGACGCCCTTGCCCAACTCTTTGATCTTTCATACCACACGAAACATGTGGATCATATTTTCCGGCGTGTTTTCGAAACATAGTAACGCGTACAGTTACTTCAGTGTACCAAGGCTTTAACGGAAACGTCGCTGGATAAAAACATTTATAATTGAAAGAACGAGCATTGCAGATGCTATTGTAAAAAGACTTGCCGACGAGGTTGATGAAAAATCTGAGACCGTAAACGGTCCGCCCGCCGATAAAGCGGCTATGGGTCTCGGATCACTGTAGGAGTCAGGTGTGACGATTCCCAGAAACGGTGACACATGAAACGTCACAGCCCCTAGAAACGGTAGTATTGATATAACCGCGCCCAAAACCCGCGATGCTGGGATAATCAACAACAAACCTGCAACTATTTCGAGTAGCCCCGTCGCATAATTTACGAAAGGGAAAAAGAGTGAAGCAAGTGGTAGGTTCGCGGCCGTTGCTTTATACTCAATGTACGGAAAAATGTGAGCGCCACCGGTAAACTTCATCACACCGAAGAATATCAAAACAGCACCAATAACGAGGGCTAGGCTCCATTTAATATAAGTCATAATAAATCTCCTCAATAAAAGCGCTTATTTCGTGGACGCGCCCTATGGGAATAAACATCGTAATTGGGGCTTTCTACCTTAAACGCATGATCGTGAACAAAGGTCAGAACGCGCGAGGACACCGTGATATTTTGATTTTTGGCGGTAAATTCAAAGACCTATGGAAAACCGCAGACACCGCTGAACGAAACGATCCGGCCAACGCATCGCTAGAGCCTGTTGCAGCAAAAGTGGATCACCGGTTTTGCGGTTCGCAACAGGCTCCAACGAGACTCTAGAGCCGTTTTCTGAATCAGCTTGAATGCAAACGGCTCTAGACATTATTTCACCATGACTAGGTTTTGACTTTATTGATTGAGATTATGTATTAGCTTTGAAGACGAGCGTGACTGATGGGCAATGCACCGTTCGCGCGTAAACTTCCAAAAGATAGTTGCAGGATTGCTTAGACAAACGAGTTGCAAACGAGGCACGAACAAATGGCATTCAAAAGTCGACCCATTGCGGTTCAAAACCACGCGAAACGTCGAACCGTTGTTTGGTTGTCGGCTGTACTTTTTGGTGTCTTTTGGATCCTTTTATCATCCGAAAGCCCGCTGGCTGCCGAGACCTCCGCAAAAGCACCAAGTAATCAAGATGACGCGCAAATGGCCGAGCGTTATGCCAGCGCTATATTTGCAGGCGGCTGTTTTTGGTGCATCGAAGCCGATTTTGAAAAATTAGATGCTGTAATCTCAGCCGTATCTGGATATTCAGGCGGCTTCACTGAAAACCCCTCCTACCGTGATGTTACCAACGGCGGCACAGGTCACTTGGAGGTTGTGAAAGTTTACTATGACCCAAATAAGGTTTCTTATCGCCAATTAGTTGATTTCTTTTTGCGCCACGTCGATCCGCTAGACGACGGTGGTCAATTCTGTGACCGCGGACCTTCCTATAAAACCGCGATATTCGCACAAACCGCCGATGAGCGTGCTGCTGCTTTGGCAGCTGTTGATGAAGCTCAAAATGTCCTTGGCCAAAAAGTGGTAACGCCGGTCCGCGACCGGGTGAAATTCTGGCGGGCGGAGGCGTATCATCAGGATTATTACAAAAAAAATGCGCTGAAATATAAACTCTACAGAAGAGGATGCGGGCGCGATCGTCGGGTTAGGAAGCTGTGGGGGAACCAGGCAAGCACCTGAATTTACTTGTAAATTCAGGTTTTTGACACTGGGTCAGTTTGCGCATGCCCGTGTGGCTTGAAAGCCAAGCGCGTCATTGCTATTTGCTACGCGTGGGATTTCCACAAATAATCGATCTTCGGGGCGGGGTGCAATTCCCCACCGGCGGTAATACAGCGCACTTTTAAGCGACTGGTGAGCCCGCGAGCAGACGATGCACTTAGTTTTCGAAAAGGCCTCGTCCTTTTTGAACGGAGCGCTCGTTAGCAGGATCCGGTGAGAGCCCGGAGCCGACGGTCATAGTCCGGATGGTAGAAGATCAACGATCGAACATGCTAATTTATTTTAGTGTGTGCATTTGTCTTTGCGCTCGTTTCTGCGTGAAGTCAGGCTACGATCGTTTTCGCCTCGAAGCCGGTTTGGCATCGAGGTCTTTTATGCGCGATCACCGCGAATATATGCTTGAAGCTGTTGCGCTCGCCGAACGGGCGTCAGGCGCTACGAGCCCGAACCCTCGGGTTGGCTGCGTTCTTGTTAAAGATGACATCATCGTTGGAACCGGATGGCATGCTTATCCGGGCGCTGACCATGCAGAGGTTGCCGCACTTAAAAATGCCGGGGACGATGCACGTGGGGCAACGGCTTATGTCACTTTGGAACCTTGCAATCATACCGGCAGAACGGGGCCTTGCACTGAAGCCTTAATCAAAGCCGGCGTTGCGAAAGTTTACTTTGGTACGTCTGATCCGAACCCCCTCGCTGCTGGTGGAAGCACGAAGTTGAATGCTGCAGGAATTCCTTGCTTGGGTGGTCTTTGCAAAGAAGAAACCGATGAACTGGTTCGTGCATGGATTTTTTCTCTAAAGCATAACCGCCCCTTTATTGTAGCAAAATCAGCAATGGGACTCGATGGACATATTGCAACAGCAGGCGGGGACAGTAAATGGATAACCGGCCCCAAAGCGCGCGCGAGGTCACACCAACTACGCCGCGAAGCAGACGCAATCCTAGTTGGGGCACAGACAATCATTGCAGATGACCCCACACTTACCGCACGCCTTGACGGGAAAGAGTGGCATCCATTGCGCATTGTTCTAGATCCAAACGCAAGAACACCACCAGGTGCAAAAGTCTTTGAGCGCACGGGCAAGGGTGCCTTGCTTGTTGTGTCTGATGCCCTGCCCCCAAATCGCACAGAAGCTCACCGTCATTTAGGAGTAGACGTCCTCGCCGCACCCATCGATAGCGCCGGCAATTTCGATCTGTCAGATCTACTCTTGGTGCTGCACCAGAGAAACATTCTTATGCTGATGATTGAAGGTGGCGGCCGAACAATGGGCTCTTTTGCAGACGCCGACCTTATTGACGAAATTTGGTTATTCTATGCGCCCGTGATTATTGGCGGTGGCCAGCGTGCCTTTGACGGCCAAGGCGCTAATAGCATTACAGATGCGCATCAATTCGACCTAAAGCCAATTGAAATGACCGGGAATGACTTCCTCGTTCGGGGCAAACGCAACAGAGGTGGCACATAATGTTTACTGGACTTGTGGAAGAAATTGGATGCGTAAGCAATATTGGTCCTGATGGTGATGGTTTTTCCATCACAATATCAGCTGATCTCGTTCTTGAGGATGCTAACCTCGGTGACTCTATTTCCGTGAACGGCGTCTGTCTTACACTCACTGACCGAACAGAAAAGACTTTTTCAGTAGGGCTTGCACCGGAAACACTCAATAGAACAAATTTAGGGGGCCTTGAAAAAGGCGCGACAGTCAATCTTGAACGAGCGGCTTTGCCAACAACCCGTCTCGGCGGGCATTATGTTCAAGGCCATGTGGATGGGGTTGGGGAAATTTTATCTTTTACGCCAGATAAAGACGCCCTCTGGCTAAAAATCAAAACAACGCCGGATCTAATGCGCTACGTTGTATCAAAAGGTTATATCGCCATTGATGGCGCATCACTAACCGTCGTCCATACGGGTCCTGATTGGTTTGATGTTACGCTTATCGCCTATAGCCAAAGCAAATTAATCCTTCCCCATAAAACGGTCGGTGACCTTGTTAATCTAGAAGTCGATATATTAGCAAAATATGTCGAAAAACTAAGTTCATCAGCACCGGCAAATGACGGTCGCATGTCCGCGCAGACTTCTTCCGAAATGAACGCTGAAACTCAATCTTCAATGACGTCAGTAGGAGCATAAAATGCCGCTCGCACCCATACCGCACGCTTTGGACGCCTTTCGAAAGGGGCAGTTTGTCATTATCGTTGACGACGAAGACAGAGAAAATGAAGGTGATCTCGTAATCGCCGCGGATTATGCCGACGCGAAAGCAATTAATTTTTGTGCGACACATGGGCGTGGGCTTATTTGTTGCGCGATGGATGGTGACCTGATTGATCGATTTGAGCTTCCGATGATGGTTGCGCCCTCAGACAACAAGTCCGGCTTTGGAACCGCATTTACGGTGTCTGTTGAGGCCGCTGAAGGTGTGACAACCGGTATATCGGCGTCGGATCGTGCACGAACCGTTGCAGCATTGATCAATCCGGATGCGCGCGCCGACGATATTGTAACACCCGGGCATATGTTCCCTCTAAAAGCTCGCCCCAACGGGGTTCTTGAACGCCGGGGCCAAACCGAGGCCAGCGTCGATATGGCAAAGCTGTCTGGCCTCACACCTGCAGCGGTCATCTGTGAAGTGATGAAAGATGACGGAGAAATGGCGCGCTTGCCCGATCTCGAAGTTTTTGCAGAACAGCATGACATGCTGATTATTTCAGTGGCGGACATTGCAGATTATCGCCGCTCTTGCGAAAGCAGCGTTCAGCCGAAAAGCAATCTGCAAGCAGGTAGCTCACTTAACAAACTACTGCTTCGTTCAGTTGTTGGATAAATGAATAACGAAAAAGGACCAATACGGATGGCTGTTATGGCTGCCACACAGGCAAATCACCTAGAAGGTGAGAGCAATGCCCATGGGATGCGTCTCGGCGTCATTGCAACACGTTGGAACGAATTCATCGTAGACCGATTATTAGAAGGCGCACTCGGCGCTCTGTCCCGCGCTGGTGCGGACGCAAAAGACGTCACAGTTGCAACCGCGCCCGGCGCCTTTGAGCTGCCGGTCATCGCCAAAACAATGGCGGATACCGGACAATTTGATGCGATCGTCGCCCTTGGATGCGTTATTCGCGGCGCAACACCACATTTTGACTATGTGGCTGGTGAAGCGGCAAAAGGCTTATCGTCGGTTGCACTATCCACCGGCGTTCCGGTCGCGTTTGGTGTATTGACAACAGATACCATTGAACAAGCCATTGAACGCGCAGGAACAAAGGCTGGAAATAAAGGAGCGGAGGCCGCTCTTACCGCCATTGAAACAGCGAGCCTGCAGCGAAAACTTACAAAGTCTAACGATTAATCACAGGTATAAAAACCTAAAGCACGGAGCAGAAAATGGGCATTAATCAGGTAACCCCATTTGTAAAGCCATCAAGAAAAGACCAACTTGATGGAGATACCCTGGAAAGCAAAACGATCGACGCACGAGTTGAACTTAAGGAAAGAGCGAGCCAATCGGCATCGGTCATTGCAACGATTCCAATTGCGGGTGCACGAGCGGCAATGCAACAACCGGAATATTCGCCAGCCGAAATGGGGCGAGCAAAAAATACCAACGATAGTGCCGTGACAAAAGCTGACGCAGAAGAAGCAGTGCGCACGCTCCTCTCCTATTTTGGCGAAGACCCATCAAGGGAAGGGCTATTAGATACGCCGCGGCGATATGTGGATGCTTTTGAGGAATGTCTTCAGGGTTATAAGGAAGACCCAATTGAGATCCTTGGACGAACATTCGAAGATGTTGCGGGATATCATGATATTGTTCTGATGAAGAATATCAGTGTGGAAAGCCACTGTGAACACCACCTCTTTCCCATCACAGGGATGGCCCATGTCGCTTATCTTCCGTCGGAGCGTGTTGTCGGCATTTCGAAACTTGCTCGCGTTGTTGACGTTTTTTCCAAACGTCTCGTCAGTCAAGAAACCCTTACAGAGCAAATTGCCGACGCAATTGACTCAGCGTTAAAGCCAAAGGGTGTTGCTGTCCTGATTGACGCTCAGCACTCATGCATCACCACCCGGGGTATTCGTAAAGCCGATGTGTCTTGCGTTACACAAAGGATGACTGGCGTTTTTGATAGTGACCCAGCGATCGAAACGCGGTTCCTTCGGTTAATCGGCCAACCAGGATAAATCGTAGCGGCATCCACATCATCTGCATAGCGAATAGATTGGTTTATAGTCGTATTAATAGCATTGTTGACTGGGTCAAAAGGCGAGCGCTTAACCCACGGCAGACACTTTATCAATTTCTTGCGTCGTGGATGTTCCTGGCTTTTCCTGGGGCAGCCTTGCTAACACATATGGGCGGCATAGATACATCGTCACAGCTGCCACAGCAAATGAGGCTGCTGAAAAAATAGAAAGTGCTGTCCTAAGCTGTGAACCGTCCGATGCCAGAGCGTCGGAAAGCAGTGCGGTTCCTGAAGGACCAAGGCCAAACCCGATCAAATTACTGGCAATAAGCCAAATTGCTGTGATTTGAGCTCTCAAACGGTCAGGGGCAATATGCTGCAAACTAACCTGAGGAAGCACATTCAAGAACACGCCAAATATAGACGTGAATGCAAAAGCACCGATAACGATCCATGCATTATCAATAAATGGTAATGAAGATACGCTAACTGCCGACATGATCAGGGTAATGATAGATACGGCATAAGCACTATCTGGCACACCAGTTTTCTCAGCATATTTCTTTACGATGGGAACGAGAATTGTACCAACAATGCCCCCTATTACCATCGTTAGACCGATCGCAACACCGCTTTTCTCTGGCGGCCATCCATAAGATCTGGCAAACATAGAAGGGATCCAAGTCATAAAGGAATACATTGCCATATTAGCAATGGCAGGACCCAAAATTGACCCTACATATACAAGTGGATAATCTTTTAAATGCTTGAAGATTTCACTAGGGCGGATTTGCTCTTTTGCATCACAATCACCTCGGTTTACCCTGGATGGTTCTTTTACAAATGCTAGGAGTGCAACACTGAGGAATGCAGGTGTAGCAACCAGCAATAACGTGGTTTGCCAGGGCTTTACATCACCAATGATGGGGAGCTGATACACGCCAAATTTTTGTGCAAACCCATAAAGCAAACTACCGAGAATATAAGAAAGTGCGACGCCAGCCGTTGCCGCCGAAAGAAAAATGGACATCGGTAGGGTTCGGCGCTCAGGCTCAAACGCATCAGATATCATTGACAGCGCGCTCGGATGAAGCGCTGATTCCCCGGCCCCAACGCCAAAGCGAAATAACAACAATGATGTAAAGTTCTTCGCTGTTCCGCACAATGCCGTCATCGTACCCCATATGGTAACAGCAATCATGATCAGCCGTTTTCGGTTCGTCTGATCTGCAAAATATGCAACTGGCAAACCAAAGGAAACATAGAACAAAACAAACGAAAATCCGACCAATAAGCTACTTTGGAAATCAGTTAGTCCGAAGTCTGCCTTTATTGGCTCGATCAATAATGTGAGGATCATACGATCGAGAAATGAGACGACGTATGTGAACCAGAGGACACCAATAAGATACCAAGCACTGGACGACGAAATACTGTTTTGGCTTTTCATGAAAAACGTCTCTGAGACTTACTTTAAGCAATGGCAACAAACATTGCTGCGCCGCGGCTAAGTTTAACTGTTGAAAGTATATACCATGATCTTCTTTACGTCGAGATTTTAGAAAACCCCAGTCGCAGTAACAAACCCGATCTGCGCTTTACAGCGTTTACCAAGTTGACAACTTATCGACTGCTCGCGAGTCAACCATCAACTATTTGATCAAATGCTCATTGACGATATCTTCATTCAATGACACGCCAAATCCTGGTTGATCGCTCAGCGTGATGAAGCCATCTTCTACATCGGCTTCGCCGTGGAATAGTTCTGAGAAAAACGTATCGCCATCACGATACTCCGAGGGAAACCACTCTGACAGCGGCGAGTTTAAACTCGCCATGATAAGGTGTTGGTTATGGAAGTTGTGGGAATGAGGGATCACCGGTAAATCGTGTGCCTGCGCTAGTGCCCAGATTTTCCTTGCCTCAGTCACACCACCGCAACGATTAACATCCGGCTGCAGAATATCAACGGCTCCCGCCTCGATCATGCGCCGAAAGCCCCACCGCGTAAATTCATGCTCCCCCCCTGAAATAGGAATGGGCGACTTCCGACGGATCTCCGCATAACCGCTTAGATTATCTGGCATCAGTGGTTCTTCAATCCACCGCAATCCATAAGGCGCTAACCGTCGACACATCTCGATGGCATAAGGCACATTCCAGCCCATATAGGCGTCAGCCATCAAATCTGTATCGGGACCAAGCGCCTCTCTCAAGGCCGCAATACAATTTTCATTCTTCCGCATGCCCTCTTCACCGTCGGTGGGGCCATACCCAAACCACATTTTGAAAGCACTTAAACCGTATCTTTCTTTCCGCTCAGCAGCGGTGCGCCCCATCTCCTCGACATCATCAATTGTTCTTCCCGCTGAACAATACGCCTTTATACGGCTGCGGGTTTTCCCGCCAAGCAGATTATAAACGGGTTGACCAAGTGCTTTTCCGATGACATCCCAAATAGCAATATCAACGCCGCTTATCGCCTCAAGAACGAGGCCACTGCGACCGATATTGACGGTAGAGCGATACATTTTCTCCCAAATCAATTCGGTATTGAATGGGCTTTCGCCCTCAACGAGGGGCGCAAGCTGATTCTCAACAACAGAGGCTGAAGCACTGGAGCCTAAGGCAATCCCGCCAAGTCCCTCAATCCCATCGGTTGTGCTAACACGGACAATAACAATAAACACTGGCTCACGGCGGCCTTCCGCGACCATATTATAAGTACACATTGATTGATCCCGAAGGGTTTCTCCGAAATCAAAAAGCGCGTCGGTTGGTGCTGTCGCGAGGGCTGGCTGGGGGGACCAATCAGGCACACGGATACGCAACGCTTCTACCTTAGAAATCTTCATACTATTTTCCAGATTGTTAATTTTACTTTGATGTACACCACCAAAATAGCGAATGCCACTGCTGATCACAGGTCATTACCGCGATGCATGCGCCGGATCTGTATCGATTAAGCCACAACCCACAGCAAGAATTTGGATACTCGTTCTGGCTACCTTTATCGGTCTCTGACAATTCTCAGATTATTAGATGATAGTGGTAATGTAACAGCTAAAAACTGCTCAAACCCGATATTGTTTTCCGTTCCCCCCAAAAAATATACCCGTCTTATTCGAAGACATAAGCGTCACGGCATCGAAAAACGGCTTGTTAACTAAAATGACGTATTGCTCATCCAAGGGGCGTCCAGATGAAATTTAGTCGTTTTCTTAGAAAACTATTTTGGCCTCATGCCAAATCGTCAGCGATTTTGACCGCGCAATTAAGGGCGTTGACAACGATCTGTTGGCTAGCAGCTGGGGTTTCCCTTTTATTTTCGTTTTTGTTAGAAGGCTTATTGGGTCAAAACAACAATGACCATTTCAGCTTAATCGGTGTACTTATCTATGCTTTTGCATTGTTTCCCGTAGCGTTGGCCCTTGGCGCGCCAAAAAAAATTATCAGCTATGCGCTTATTACTTATTCCGTGACCTTTCTAACGGTGCAATGCTTTCAACTTGGCGGTTTGCTTACTGTGAAAGCCATGTTTTTTGCGACCATACCAATTATTTCAGCTGTCATTGGCGGGTGGCGTGCGACTGTTTTTGCCGGTGTTTTGATTACCATCGCTTTAAGCACCTTATTCTTCAATATTGACCTTAATCACTACTTAGAAATGTTCGAAAGTGTTGATCGAGAGATCCTTTTAAATAATTTACTTATCATCATTTTTATCGGTATAATCGTTAACGTGATTTTTGCCTCAGTAGGCGCCTCGCTCTTTCAAAGAGAAATTGAAAAATCGATGGCAGCTCTGTCTGCCGCACGAACCGACGCCGAGGCAGCAAATCGTGCAAAATCGGAATTTCTAGCAAACATGAGTCATGAAATCCGCACACCTATGAATGGCGTTATAGGCATGGCTGAATTGCTACAGGCGTCTAACCTCAATGAAAAAGAACGTCAATTCGCATCAACAATTCACAGCTCTGGCCTGGCACTACTCACCATCGTCAATGATATCCTAGACTTCTCAAAAATCGAAGCAGGACAACTTGAGCTGGACCCCGTCCCTTTTGACCTAAGACGAGCGGTTGACGATATTGCGGCGCTCATGGGCGGCGTTGCTAGGAAAAAGAAAATAGACCTCGCTGTTCGATATGACCCTGATCTCAATAACCGTTTTATCGGTGATGAGGGTCGTATTAAGCAGGCTCTTACGAACCTCGTTGGTAACGCTATCAAATTCACACACGAAGGCAGTGTGTCGATCTTTGTCTCAGGCGTCGAAGACGGCGATGCAGTAAACTTGAAAATCGAAATAATTGACACGGGAATTGGTATTCCTGATCACGTCAAAAATACGATATTCGATAAATTCACCCAAGCAGAGACATCAACAACACGACGTTTCGGCGGTACCGGATTGGGCCTGTCTATCACCAAAAGCCTCATCAACGCGATGGGCGGAGATGTCAGTGTAACAAGCGTTTTGGGGAAAGGATCAACCTTTAGGGTTTCGCTTCGCCTGCCCATTGACGAGAGTAGTACACCATCAGCAGAAACCAAAGAACTGAATGTAAAGTGCCTCCAAGGAAAGCGCGCAATTATTGTCGACGACTTAGCTGTAAATCGAGAAATTCTAGGCGAATTGATGGATCGCCTCGGCATTAAATCTTGCGTTGCATCTGACGGGATGTCAGCCCTTAAACTATTTGATCGTGATGCAGGGAATGCTTTTGATTTCGCGATCATCGATTTTCAAATGCCAGGGATGGACGGCTTTGCATTAGCACAAGAGATACGCAGAATCGATAATACTCATCTTCCAATTTTAGTTCTGTCATCAGTGGACGCCGACGACACAAGGCGAGCATTTAAAACCTTACCACCCGTTGAAATTCTAACGAAGCCAGTACGGTCAGGCCAGATTGAAGGCGCTCTTTTATCATTCCTCAGCTACGATCTTTACCTTGAGGCATCGTCTCATGATGAAAGTGAAGAACGAACCGAGACCATCGAATTCGATCCTCCTGCAAATGTACTTTCTAAAAAACGTATACTGATTGCCGAAGACAATGAAGTGAACCGACTTGTTATTGAAAACATGATCGATAACAACCTTTACGCAATCACTTTTGCGGAGGACGGCCAGCAAGCGTTTGAGATTTTCAGAACTGATGATTTTGATCTCGTTTTGATGGATATTTCGATGCCCGTAATGGATGGCGAAGAAGCCTTTGATGCCATCCGGTTATGGGAAAAGGAGTGTAATCGAGCGATCACGCCAATTATTGCTCTCACGGCACACGCTGTTAATGATGACAGACAACGCTTCTTATCGAGGGGCTTTAACGGCTATATTAATAAGCCTGTGCGCAAAGCCATTCTCACTGAAGCGCTCAATGACTGGCTTGAAGAAAAGAACACAGATCATCAAGCGGCATCCATTTAAACGAATTCTAAAAGGCACTTTGTTCTCGCTTGAATGCTTACTGCTGCAGCGCAGCAATCCACGGAGTCATCATTAACGCTCGTGAATTTTAGGCCTAAACGTCAATCTTTTACACTGCTAAGCGATGGATAGTATCGCGATAGCTTTGTCGTCCCACCTATTGAGCACATTAATAACGTGACGAAATAACGCTCCATTAGATATTTTTTGATCAGTGACTGATATTGGCTTATAAAATCGGGATCATGGTCATTGCCAAGCCCATTCCTAGAGATATCCCAGGAGTGATGCAGCTGATCCAAGGAGTAAGTCTTGTCGAAAACCGAATTCAGCCCCGACCCCAAAATCAAAGAGCTTTACCCTGAGGAATTTGAAAGTGGCAATGACCTTAATGGCCTTGGAGAGACAGAAGCGCGTCCAGCGTCACCATTCTTTTGGCATCCTGCGGGAAAAAACCCTTTCATTGAACTGACTCAATATGTCGGCGGGCAATTTTTCGCAGCAGCTGAGACTTTCGCTGAACTCGGCTCGCAGGACCCGGAGAAAATAGGCCCGAAGTCGGTTGAGCAGGCCCCTGAAAAAATAGAAAAATCACCAGAAGCATGGACAAAGGAAATTGAAGAGTTCGTGCTCGCAAACGAAGGTGATGTTGTCGGTTTCACTGATCTGGATCCAATGTTCGTTTTCGACAGCTATGAGATAGATCAACCGCGACTGGTTATGATCGGTGTACAGCAAGATTACGAAAACGTTAAACACGCGCCTGCAAGCTTTGAAAATCAAACGGCGTCAGTGGAGATGGCGAAGCAGTATAACCGTGGACTACGTGTTGCTCGCCGCTTGTCAAATCACCTTCGTGCACAGGGCTACAGTGCAAAACCGTATGGGGGACCGTTCGCCAGTGCGCTTAATATGGTGCCCGCAGCCATTGCGGCTGGTCTTGGCGAGCTTGGCAAGCATGGCTCCCTTATTAACCGAACACTTGGTGCTAACTTTCGACTAGCAGCCGTTGCAACCGATGCCCCCTTCGACACTTACAAACCAGACGTCTTTGGTGCTGATGATTTTTGTACGAACTGTCAAATATGCGTCAAGGCGTGTCCGCCGGACGCTATTTCAGATGAGAAACAGATGGTGCGCGGTGTTGAAAAGTGGTATGTCGATTTCGATGCATGCATTCCATATATTAAGGAAACAATTGGATGTGGAATTTGCATTACCGTGTGCCCCTGGAGTCGTCCGCAGGTGGGGCCCAATCTTCTTAAAAAGATGCTGAAAAAAAGAGGGGAAGAGGTATAGCCTTTTTACTGCTCGTCGTTGAACATTGGCATTCAAACGTCCGGTTACCTGATAATGCCTAAAGCATCTGGTGTATGACGCATTCATAGCTCGATTAAATGTTAGCCCGCGCATTAGAAGGTGCATAGAATAAGAGACCTAAAGCCGTTTAGTGATTACACTTGAAATTGAACGGCTTCAGTCAGTGTCGAAACACAGTACGATAGACCATTGTTTCTAACGCATTTATTTTAACTAAATTACAAAAGTCTATGAAAAGGCTTTAACGCAACTTGCATTCATCAATGACAGCTTTTGCATCACTGGACGCTGCTTCGTACCGTTCGTTCATATCACTTAATGCACCAAGCGAGATAAACTCTTCAAATAATGCTGGATCGTCGCTGATTTTCTCAACGAGGCAAGAGCAGCCTTCAGCTTTTCCACCTTCAGCTTCAAGAGTAGCTTCACACATTGCAACAAGATCATCCTGTGCAACTGCCATTGTACTGAATAACGCGACTAATGATATTAGGATGTATTTCAAGGTTCGATCTCCGTTGCAGTTTACTGCTTGTCACTAACTATAAAACCAAAGTCAGACCGTAACGCTACTGAAGAAACGGGTTCAAGGCGTTTAAGGTTTAATTGGGATGACCCGTTTCTGATATTAGATGAAACGTTTGAATTTAAAGGATCAAAAGAAGACGGCAGACTTTAAACGCATACTCTTTGTGCTTTTGGGACTAGAGCCTGTTGCATCAAAAGTGGATCACCGGTTTTGCGGTTCGCAACAGGCTCCAACGAGACTCTAGAGCCGTTTTCTGAATCAGCTTGAATGCAAACGGCTCTAGTGGCGGGTTTACGCTGAACGCTGAGCTCATGGCGCAATCGAAAATCCGGTCATTCCCGGCATCAACGGAATATTTCGTTATGTTTTGCTCGCTAAGCCCCTTTTATGATTCAAGGCCCTTGGCATGCAACGACAAATATCGTTGCAATTCCGCCTTGATTTCCGGTGCCATAACATAAAGACCGATAATATTCGGTATTGTCATTGCAAAGATCATTGCATCTGAAAAGTCGACGACCGCGCCTAGACTTAACACGCCACCAACCACTGCTAGACCACAAAACACAACTTTATACGCTAGTTCCGTGAGTTGAGACTGACCCGCCACATAGGTGAAGGCTGTAACACCATAATAGGACCAGGAGATCATCGTCGACACGGCAAATAGCACTGCAGCGACCATGACCATATATGGGCCCCACCAAAAGACGCTTTCAAATGCCGCCGACGTGAGAGAAATACCTTTGAGACTTTCGTCAGTATACGCCCCAGAAAGCACGATAACAATTCCTGTTGCACTGCAAACCAGCACGGTATCAATAAATGGCTCTAACATCGCGACCAAGCCTTGGGTTGCCGCATCTTTGGTCTTCACAGCAGAATGAGCAATTGAGGCCGATCCACAACCTGCTTCATTCGAAAAAGCAGCCCTTCGAAACCCTTGAATCATGGCTCCAATAAAACCACCAGCAACAGCCGTAGGGACAAAGGCCTCTTTTATAATGGTAAGGATTGCACCGGGAACTTCTGTGATATTGAGGATAACGATCGCCAGCGCGGTAATTACATAGATGCCGCACATAAACGGAACAATTGTCGCTGTAACGCGGCCAATACTCTTAATACCCCCAATAATCACGGCACCAACAAATAACGCGATGACCGTACCGTAGATGAAGCCATTATCAAAAGGCGTTTGAGCCGCAACTTGTTGGAACGACTGATTAACCTGAAACAAGCAACCAGCACCGAACGAAAATCCGATCAACATAATAGAGCAAAATATCGCCAGGCCTTTACCAAGACCAGCCTGCCCTCGCCGAGCAAAACCTTCACTGAGATAGTACATTGGCCCACCGGATACGGTGCCGTCAGCAGTTGTTTGTCGATACAGAACGCCAAGTGTGCATTCCGCCATTTTTGTTGACATACCAAGGAACCCGACGAGAACCATCCAGAAGATCGCACCCGGACCACCGAGCCCAATAGCAACAGCAACACCGGCAATATTGCCCAAACCAACGGTACCGGAAACCGCGGTTGTTAATGCCTGGAAGTGAGAAATCTCTCCATCACTTCCTTTGCCCTCATTTTCTTGGACACTGTCAACCTGACCAGAAGCAATTTTTAGCGCAAAAGAAAATGCGCGGACATTGAGGAAACGCAGGTAAACAGTGAAAAACGCAGCAGCAGCAATCAACCAAGCAACAATAAGCGGAAAAGAGACATCTCCGACTGGTATAGCGAAAAAGATTACAGAGGAGAATGCGTTCGCTATTGGTTCGAAAACGCTATTAATCGCACCTTCAATTCCTTGCGTTTGGCTCATAGGAAGTTCCGTTTTTTTGATTGATTGTTGGATGGAAACTAAGGTGGGTTATCGAAAAAATAGCCTTTCGCAAGAAGCGAAAAAGGAAATCAGTGATACTCGCTCACCCGCGGGTCATTAGGGACACTAGTCTTTACAAACAGCCCAAGCAAGCTTTGGATAATCACAAACACTGCAATTAAACGAATGAGAAAGAATTGGAAATTTCTTGTTCCCGACAAGTCACTTGAACCAGAGGGAAAATATCGATACGGCGATGATTTAGAAGAATTATCATGCACTCATAAGCGAGAGAACTCAGTAAACACTCGTTTTTGCTTTATTCGCTTTTAAACGATAATAGCGCATAGCAAAAAATGGTGCTGCGAAAAAAGGAAATTTACGCTCCCACTCTCGCACGGGCACATCAATCCCAGAATGACGTTGGATCTTCCACGTAATATATTCAGCGCCTCCCTGGAATGTTCCGGCAGCTTTAAGGAGCCGAAGGACCGACAGAATACCGCCCTGAAATGCTCTAAGGCGCCAAGCGTAATCGGCACGTTTTGTAACATTACCGTCCCAAACAGCGTTTCTAATAACGTCAGAGTTCGTGACCTTTTGCGGCCAATCGCCATAGGAATTCAGCAACTGAGCTGCGCGGCCTGGCTGCTCAGCACGTAGCTCCGCCTTATAGGATCGAGAAAGTCCTGCCTGCCAAATGCGGTCGATCAGACGCCTATTCAGTGACTTCTCATCAATTGAATTCTCATCACTTTTTTCTACCGAAAGAGGTGCTGCACGGCGAGTAAAGGTGTCAATTGCGGTTGCTGCCGCTGCGACGAGACGATTTAAATCACTTTCAGAGAACACAACTATTTTAAATGGCTGCGCAAACCGGGCCCAAAAGTACGAATGAAAAGTTTGTTGGCTGACGAGTTTCTCAAAATGCGGCAAGGACAGCACAGCATACTTTGTTCGCAGCAATCCTTTTGGCGTTTCCATTGAGTGGTAGAACACATTGGGTGGGATCAAAATATTGGCTAAACGCAAAAGACTTGATCGGTACGCCACACGATAAGACGGGACGATAACATAAAAATCAAATAATACGTCTGTAGCGTCCGCATCGCTCAAAACACTGCCAGCAGATCCATATAAAAGAACGCTAGAGCCCTCATATTTCTTTTGTAGATCAGTGGCTAATAATTTCGCTGCCTCAGAACAAGGTTGCGTAAAATTATTATTGAGATAGGCCAGTCTGTCAGTTGGAGATGACACGTCAATTCAGAAAATTAGCATGTTTTGATGTTTCAAGTACCAGTGGTTTGTCCCGCTCAGCAGTGAAGAACTCTCCATCAAAAACATAATGGCCGTCGAAACTCAACGTCTGCGTATTTGATCGCCAACTGTGATATCCGTTTTGTTCGAACCAAGGCATACTCTTTGCCCGTACTATTCTCGTTGCCGCTCGAATAAACCGTGGCGCAGGATAACCAACCAATGTCGAAACCATTGGCCCCTCCCCTGTTCCCCAAAAAGGATAAATACCATTACCAAGACGGGATAAGGTTGTTGATAGATAAAGCAAGCGATCAGATCTTTCGGAGGGAGCAGTGGTCTCGCCATCAGTATGAAGAAGCTCTAATTCAACTGGCGAGATGGAACCCTCTGGGTTCAACGCGACTTTCGCAATATATCCTACTGTACTAGCAGCAAGAGCAATTGACCGTTTAGCCCCTTTAGACTGAATACTGTTCCGACTATATTCGACTGCCGAACAAAACCCGCCCGCACCCACGAAAAAGCCGTAGACTGGATCGGCATCAGAAGGTTTTATTTGTAATAGTGCTCGGCTAAGCGGTTTAACATCGCCCTTTTGCGATCGCCATAAAAAGTTATCCAATGAGCGCGCTGGCGAGCCTTGTAACCCGCAATCATTCGCGATGACATTGGTCATCCCGCAGGGTAAGGCGACAAAATTTGGGGCGTGCTCAAACCGTCTGTTATTGATGACATCCGTAAACACCGCTTGCATTGTTCCATCGCCACCCGCCAAAATAAGCGTATCAACATTTTGACGGTTCATGCTCGTCAGTGCCCGTCCTAGCCCCCGCACCCCGTCCAACACCTCGGTGCATACGTTTGAAAAACGCTTCGTCACATACAAAAGATCAGTCATGACTGATGCCGTACGGTCACTTTTATCGTTTATTATAATGCCAATAGACGCCATTCTAAAACGTCACTCCCTACACATTTTGCAAAGTAAAATGTCCGTCTGATCCGCTCGCTATCTCCGCCGCGATTGTCGCTCGGCACACCAAGAAAGCAGTGGTTGTATGCGAAAGCTGAAGACAAATAATTCGGCTGATCAGAGTTGGATTTGGTTGCTTAACCGTCACGATGCGGCTCGCCACCAACGCCCAATTAACGAGCTGCTTCAGGATCAAAAGAGCAAAACCAGCCGCAGCGCTCACAGCAATTGGGCAACGCTGATAGCGCCTATTTTGTGGAGGAACATCAACGACCCAGCCTTGGCTTTTTTCAAATTTCACGCAACGCCTCTTAAAAGCTAAGATCTATCGCTCGCCCTGACGGATGAAACAAAACCATCACAAATCTGTAATATGTGTATCACAATTCTGACATGTGAAAAGAGCCAAAGACGAACTAACCAAACGTTGAATCGTTATAGGGCGATGTTGATCGAGTTTTCTTAGACCAAGAATATCTGAGAAAATTCAGCGCCTCTTGACGCTTGGGACAGAAAAGGTGCACAAAATGCGCTATTTTGGGTCCAGGTTTAGAATGCGATGTTATGAATGAAGTAAAATTTACGCATCTAACGGACTTGCATCTGCCGCTTCGCGAAAACCCAAACTGGCTGTCGTTGCTAAATAAGCGTGCTCTTGGGTATTTGTCTTGGCGTCGAAAACGGTCAACTTGGCATCGAATCGAAGCATTGGACCAGATCGTCGCCGATATGATGTCTTTTCCGTCAGACGCAGCACTGATAACAGGGGATATTGTTAACTTAGCACTACCAGCGGAATTCAGTGATGCTCGCCGCTGGATGGACAAATGGTTTAGCGCCCCTAATGTCATTTTCACACCAGGAAACCATGATGCCTATGTGAAAGCACCATGGAGCACGACGCTCGGACAATTATCGGACTATATGACCGGCGAACGAACGCACGATCATCAAATTCGCCCACCAAAGAATTCAAACGACTTCCCTTTTACCCGGCGCTTTTCAAAGGGGCCTGTGACAGTAATTGCGGTAAACTCGTCCCCTCCAACGGCACCTGGTTTAGCTATTGGTATCCTTGGTTCCAAACAGATCGCACGCTTGGAAGAGGCGCTTTTCCTGGCCGGTCAACGCGGGGACTTTCGAATACTTCTTATCCATCACCCACCGAATGACGATGCCGTATCCAAGCGAAAAGCACTTGTTGATCGCAAGGCCCTACGGGCCGTCATCGAAAAAACGGGCGTAGAACTCATTCTTCATGGTCATGCCCATAAATCGATGGAGCACTCGATCATGACGCCAACAGGACCCGCGCCAGTGATCGGCGGTGCATCAGCGTCTCATGCCATGTCAAATGATCAATACCGCCCTGCGCGCTATAATCGAATCTCAATTGCCCGCTCGACTGACATTTGGCCATCTGACACTTGGCCATCTGACACTTGGCCATCTAACACTTGGAGAGTGAGCGTCAGCATCCATGAGCTGGACATGATCAATGATACTGTGAATAAAGTTTCAGAAATGACATTTGAACGACCGACGACAGCAGCTTAAGTCGCGCACCGCAGCTTCCTCTGAGTCTATTATTCTGGCCCTGGAAGATAAATAGTGCCTCTTCGAAAATCAAAACAACTAAAACGAAGTCATCTCACTCTTTAGAATACAACAGCGTAATGATGTTCAGCACTTTTTACAAAATTGTATCAAAGCAAATGAACCCGCACCATTCTGGCTTGTAAGGATTACATAATGGCCATTAATGCACTGATACTTGCCGGACAACGGCAAGGAACAGGTGATCCGCTCTCGTCGTTTAAGGTTGCGCACAAAGGCCTTATCGAAATAGCA
This sequence comes from Pseudomonadota bacterium, assembly GCA_039025235.1. Lineage (GTDB taxonomy): Bacteria > Pseudomonadota > Alphaproteobacteria > Caulobacterales > Parvularculaceae > MED-G105. The sequence continues at coordinate 180,701 of JBCCOS010000005.1, read as the reverse complement.
GGAACACCCATGCTGCTCCGCGTGGTACAATCATTGGACGCGTGCGCGGAACTTAACGGCATTGTCATTGCGGCTAACAAAGATATTCATGAAACGCTATCTCGCACTATCAGCACACGAATAGAGAATAAGACAGTAGTCAAGTTTGTAGAGGCGTCGGGATCACCCTCGCAGACGATTGGCAATGCGCTACAACAACTAAACAGTGAAACGCCGCTTCTCGTCACGACAAGTGATCATCCCCTATTAACACGGGAAATGGTTCACGAGTTTTTGTCAAACATCGATATGAAAAAGACTGACGCTGCAGCGGCTTGCGTTGAGCGTCATACCTATGAGGAAGCATACCCCAATACAGTAAGAACCTTTATCCGCCTAAAGGGATTTGAATTTTCCGGGGCAAATATCTTTTGGTTCAAAGGTACTGCTGCACAACCGCTGATCGAATTTTGGCGCAAGCTGGAGGCGAAGCGAAAGAAACCAATCGAAATGGCAAACGAAATTGGTATTTCGGTGGGGCTCAGATATTTGCTTGGACGCCTCACGAAGCCAGCACTGGTCAAACGACTATACCAAAAGACAGGTGCAAAGGTCGATCTTATTGCCTTAACGGACGCTGAAGCTGCAATAGACGTCGATAAACCGGCAGATGTTCCGCTCGCTGAAGCAATCCTAAAACGCAGACGCTCTACCTCCGAAGCATGAATATCCTATTGTTTGTATAATTAATTGAGTCACTCAGAATAAGTCGATCCACGCGCATCAGAGTACCATATCTTGATTATTCAGATGTTAAAGCAATGGCAGCTCTCAAAAACCATTTGTAGACAAACCAAGTTTCTCCAAGTCAACTGTCGCAGAATTATAGTTGGCAGCGGCAATCTGAGTTTGAAGCTGGGCTAAAATACTTCGGATACGGGCATCAGCCGCTGTTTCTTCACGGACGTTCACAAGAAAAAAGTCACTTGCGCCGCTGGCAAACCGTTCGCGTTCAGCATTTTCCATTGTAGCCGTTTGCTGAACCTCTAAGGTCGCAATTCGAGCCAACTCCTGAGCAATATCATAGTCAATTAGGATATTCCTGATCTCAAGTTCGATCCGCTCTTCAGCCTGCCGGCGATCCTGCCGCAAAGCCTCAGATGCCGCTTCCGCTGATCTTAATCGTCCCTTGGCTTCACGGCGCTGCAATGGCACAGAAAACTTGAAACCAACAACGACATCAGTTGAATCTCTTGTAGGGCCGCCTTCAGCGATATCACCAAAATCATTTGATACTTCAGCATTTAGATCAAGGCGTGGCTTTAATTCGTTTTTGCTTAACCGTTCCTGCGCATTTGCCCGTTCAAGCGCTTTGCGTAGCAACCCAAGCTCCGGCCTATTCACGAGCGCATCTGAAACAGCAAAATCTGAAATATCGGCATTGACCATCTCAATTTGCGCCATCTCCTGTGCCGGAAGAGCGCTTGGCTGAGGAATGATTGGCTTGCTATTTTCTCCCCTATAAAAAAAAGAGAGATTGTTTGCTGCCGTTTGAAAGTCGCGCTCCGTTTCAAGAACCAAACGCTGACGCCGGGTAATGTTTTGACGGTTTTCAGTGATAAATATTGCCGCCCGAGCGCCACGCCGGACTTGCTCTTCCAGCCCACTCTCGCGGTCCTCTGCGATGCTTAAGAGCTTTTGATAAACCCGCAACTGAAGGCCGGCTGCAACCCAACGCCAATACGCGACAATCGCCCTGCGCTGCACGCCAATCTTGGTAAGGAGCACTTCGAGGTCAGCCTGTTGTAGGGCTAATCTTGCATCATTTTCTCGAAAACGTCTTTGATCGAAAGCGCGGTCTCGTAACAGAGAGAATAATGCTCCAATCTTTGCTTCACCAAGCGAGTTGGTGAAATTGATATCCTCATAAATTGGAAATTCGCCATCGGAAATTCGATAGCCACCAAAGACTTGTAAACCGAGTGGACGAAAATTCCGCCTTACTTCCGTATTAACGACCTGCCCCGTCCAAACACCGCTGGCACGGTCAAACCCATCCGCTGAGAACAAAACATCAAAAGCACCTTGGGCAGATAATACGCGTCCTTCAGCAGCGTCACGGTTGGCAATACTTTTTAAAATAGCAGGAAAATGCGTCGCTGATGACTGCAACACGTCATCAATTGTCAATTTTTCACTGTCTTTGAAGTCTTTAGCACCTTCAGCGGCGTTGGCAGTCTTTCCCAAGACCATAAAAGCCAGCAGCATAACTGCCGCGAAACGCACTATACGAACATAACGCATACTATTGGGCTCCACTGCGCCCTGCACCAGTGCCATTCGTTGTCGATGTGCCACCAGCACCATTTGACGCGGTCGACAAAGCGTTTGCAAACTCGGGTGGGAAATTGTTCAGCTGGCGCCATAACTCATAGCCAACAGACACACGTTCCAACAAAACCCACCCTCTTGCTTTAGCCCCAAAGCGAATAAAATTTTGATTTGGCCACGGGTGAATATCTGACATATCTTCCGTAACAAGCAAACGGAACCGACCATTTGTATCGGCTGACGGGTCTATCGCAACGACTTCTCCGCCAAACGTTCCAATAGCGACCGATGGCCAACCACTGAATTGGACGATTGGCCACCCCTCGAATTCAAGCCGCACTTTTGCGCCAGGTTGAACGAGAGCGATGTCACGACCGTCAATAAAAATCTCAACTGCCCGCTCAATGCCATCAGGGACAAATGTCGCAATCACGTCACCGGCATTTACAAAGGTTGCGGCGTCTCCGGCATTCACACGTAGAATAACGCCATCACGAGGGGCACGAACGATTTGTGCGGATTGTCGCGATAAATTGACATCAATGCGGTTTAATTCAGCAGCAGACTCAGCCGTCCGTGCACGCAGTTCCTCGACCCGTATCTGTGCTTGTTCATATTCACGACGGGCCGCCAGACCTTTGCCATAAAGATCTTTCATCCGTTGCAGATCAATACCTGCCGTTTTCTGTGCTGATTGCGCCGCTTCTAATTTTGCAATAACCTGATCTCTTTCCGCTTGAAGCCTATCCAACAAGAGCGGATCATTATCAACGATCTGAACAATAGGATCGCCGGTTTTAACACGGCTCCCGTCTCGGACATACCATTCCTGAATGCGTCCTGAAACAAGCGCATTAATCTCTTGCAACCGATCGTTTGGGTTGAGGGCCGTAACAACGCCGCGACCAGCCGTTGTTTGAATCCATGGGGTGAATAACAAAAAAGCAACAACGACGATTGCACCAACCGCCAGAATGGCACCAACGGTTTTTATAACGCTCGGCGTCTTAATCGACGCAAGCGTCTTAAAATGCCCAATATGCTGTTCTCGGAAAGGCATGATTTAGATCCCCTTCACTTCAGAAATTAAGCGCGGCGTACTTGAATGCGCCATCGTGCTATATTCTTCATATGCATCGAATACACATTGACGTTCACGACCCATGTACAAAAACGAGTCAAACCCCAGATCTTGCCGACGATTGGAAAAGTAAATAACCGTGAGGCTTGGATCCTGACGAAGAGCATTGATCGCATTTTTGATACAATTCTCAGCCATCAGATCATATAATTGGTTCAAGATCAGAACGCGTGGTTGCGCTAGGATCGCCGCTGCCAATTTGAGCTGCATCGTTTCGGTCACAGACAGAGGCCACCCGGTCCGCGCAACTTTGGTGTCGAGTCCATCTTCGAGATCTGCAACGACGGGCTCAAGCCCGACCGTCTTCAAAGCATTCAATATGCATTCCGGCGATGGATCTGCTGCATTGAGGTGTAGAAATTCTCGGATCGTTGTCTCAAGGATCGTCGTGCGATCAATGACAATAATTTCTTGTCTAAGCGCATGAAGTTCCATCGAGCGAATATCACTGCCGCCAAAAGCGACATAGCCACTCCGCGGATCCTCATGGCGTTTTAAAATATCTGTCATCAGACGTTGCACGCCATGGTTTGCGGCGGTCGCCATAACCACGCTGCCACCTTTAATGTCAAAATCGAGCCGCGCATGTCGTCCACGCGCTTGACCTTCTACATTGGCAAACCTGAGACTAGGGTCATGGATTTGTAATCGATTGCTACTGGTTGGTTCATCTTGTTCAACACCAAAGAAAAGTGATAGCTCGTCTATCGAGCCACAAAGTTCATAGAAATAATTTAAGTACGTACCAAGCTGAGAGACCCCAAAGAAGGCTGCGGACAAAACAAGCTCTGCTGCCACGAGTTGACCAACACTGAGCTGCGCTTGAATAACAAGCCAACCTCCCAGCCCCAGGAGCAAGGCGCTTGCAACCGCATAAATCACGAAAAAACTTACCGTTTGTGAGAAGTACTGACGGAAGTGAGCACGATGCGCCTCAATATAATTATGGGTTACAGCGTCGGCATTCGTTAGAGCATGAGCAATATGGCGTTCCGACTTAAAGAAGCCATTTGAAGCCCCAAGCCCTTCGATCCAATCAGCGGCTTCGTGTTTCTTGTGTGAGAGCTCAGCAGCGGTTTGCACGCCAGCCCCGCCCCATATCGTCCACACGGCCCAGATAATCATGATAAAGACAAGATTAAATACGAAGAATAATGGATGATAAAGTGAAACAAGGGCAAATCCCACGGCAGCTTGAAGGATCAACGTAAAACCTCCAACAAGAAGCACGGGAATATTCTTCTGAACAATGATTATATCAAAATATCGATTGAATAAATCACTCTTGCTCTGATCGCTAAAAAATGGATTGCGCGCATAAAGCGCCCTAAGGGTGATCTCTGAAACAAGGCGCGCATAGAAACGCCGACCAAATATTTCCATAAGATGAATGCGCAGAGCGTTGAGATAGCCGGAAAAGAGCAAAAGCGCGAATAGCGTGAGTGACAGCACAATCAAAGGCGTTGCAAGTCCAGTGTTCGCAACCGTGTTAATAAGCATCTGCACCGATATCGGCGTAGCAAGCGATAAAAGACTTATGCCGACGCCGTAAATGATCGTTAGTTTGAAATAGTCTTTCTCTTCGCCAAGTATTTCGACGGCCAGTTTGACCAGTTTCCCAAGCGTCAGAACGTGTGGTGCATCTTCTGATTGCATTTCTGGCTTTTCTGAGCTTAGCGCCCAGGCTCCTCACTTAATCTACTCATTGTTGCCTGTTTCGAGATAGCGCGGTTTTTCATAGAAACAATATAGGAATATCCTTGCCTGAGAATATTTTTTAATAGCATTTACCTATTGGACTATGGGTCGATCGGCGATCTATTTTATCATCAGCGGTTTGAACCGCCGTTTTCCCAGACTTCGGTTTATTATGGTTTATAATCAGTTATTTTTGTTAAGAAAAAATATTGTTTAGTGAATCTTACGTCCGCAAATATTACAAAGATCATTGAAACATGCACACCAGGTGCGCATCGCAATCGCTACCTTAAATTGAGCTCATGATCGTCGACGAACGCCAAGGCAGATGCATTATTTGATACCTTAATAGATTCATGCATCACCCTTGATTGAATCTGTTTAACCTCAACATCTCGTAAGATGTTATCAATTAGGCTTCTGTATGCTTCAAAGTCTGTTGCTAAGGTCTCGATCGCATAATCGTAATCACCTGAAACACGATGGGCGCGGACAATCTGAGGGGTCATACGCAATCTTTCGTTAATACGATTGAACTCGCTGGAATCTTGCTTTTCAATCATGATCAAAGTCATGACCCGAATACACTTTGTGATTTTACTGACATCAACTTCGGCGGAAAAACCTTCGATAATCCCACGTTGTTTCAAGCTTACCATTCTTTGATGACAGGCGCTTGTCGATAAACCTACTTCCTTGGCGAGTTCCGTATTCTTAAGATACCCTTTGTCAGCGAGTACCGTAATTATTTTACGATCAAAAAGGTCCAGAGCGGATTTGGTGACTGGCAATTTTAATCCCTTTAAAATGAACCTACAAACGCGTTTGGGACTTAATTTCAAAAGATTTGAAATTATCCACCGATCGATAAAAATAGTGCTTTGCCTGAAACCGTATTAGGAAAATCGAACCCAAGCAAAATTTTATCCTTTAGACCGATTTAAATAACGGGCCCAATTTTTTTTCATAGGGTTATATTAGCTTGCTTACGCGCCAGCACAATTCTCTGATTTGGAAAGACAGACCAAGAATTATGGAAGCAAATCGGTATATTTGCTCGTAATTCGATAGAAGAGCGCCAGACTGATATGGCATTAACAGCGCCTAAAAAAGAAAAACGCACGAACTCCGCCCTTCAAGATAGTTCAATGACGGCAAATGCGCCGGACGTCGACGAAATCCGGGCCGCCCAATTGGCGGTCGAGTATTATGGTATTGAAGCAAACGCAAAATGCCTCGTTTCAGAAAAAGATGCTAACTTTAGGCTAGATCCGGTTCGGTCAACGAATGCGTCCACAAACGGTCAAATTGAGCTCGAAAAACCTGAACCCGCGTCCACACAGCGCTACACCCTGAAAGTCGTGAATGCCGAAGAGCCCAAAGGCCGATCCACTTTTGCGACCGATGCTCTTGCTCATATTTCTGTGCGTGAACCGAATCTTCCAATACCGCAAATTATTTCAAACTTAGCCGGTGATAATCAAACGACGGTTCGCATAGACGGAACCGAGCATGTTATTCGGATGTTAACCTATTTGGACGGGGCGCCACTCAGCACTGTCCCTGTCGAACGCATGCCACTTTCAGATATTGGAGCTTGTCTGGGGCAGCTCGATCGAGCACTGAGCGATTTCGAACACCCACATATGCACTTTTCCATGCTTTGGGATTCAGCAAACGTCGATGGCCTATCTGATCTATTGAAACATGTTCCCCCAACAGAGGACTGCTTATCACTTGAGACAGCGCTCAAGCAATTCTCAGACGAAACAAAACCAAAACTTTCTAGACTGCGGCATCAAATCATCCACAATGACGCAAATCTCAGCAATCTTCTCGTGGACCAAGATAAGCCCGATCAGCTCACGGGGATTTTTGATTTCGGCGATATGATCTTTGCCCCGACGATCAATGAATTAGGCGTCGTCGCCTCTTACCACGTGCGAGAGGACGCGTCACCGGCGCAAACAATTGGAGCATTAGCCGCGGGCTATCATCAAGCCTTTCCTTTGACGGCAGAAGAAGTAAGCCTACTTCCCGCGTTGGCAATTGCACGCCAAATGACAACAATTTTAATAACCCATTGGCGGGCAGAGCTGTTTCCCGACAACGCCCCTTACATTTTGAGGAACAACCGCGTCGCTTGGCGTGGTTTTACGGTTTTGATGAGAGAAGACCAAAATGCGCTTATCTCTGATTTGAGAGAAGCGTGTGGCATGGAGCTATAAATGCGCGTCGACACAACACCTAATGTTTATAAACCCGGAGAGACCGAGCTTCCACAGGAGATCGAGGAACGCGTTCAACGTCGTAATAAAGCGATGGGCCCCTCTTACCGCCTCGCCTATTCTGAACCAATTCACTTCGTACGTGGCGAAGGGATATGGCTTTATGATGCTAATGGCCAAGCGTATCTCGATTTCTATAATAATGTGGTCTCGATTGGCCATTGCCATCCGCGCGTCGTCAACGCTATGCGGCAGCAGGCGGAAACTCTGTGTACCAATACACGATACCTCAACGACGTCGTGATCGAATACTCGGAGCGCTTGACGAGCCTATTCCCGAAAGAACTCTCACAGGTCATCTTTGCTTGCACCGGTAGTGAAGCTAATGATTTGGCCTGCCGAATTGCGCAGTTTCACACAGGTGGCGACGGCTTCATCGTCTCTGAATTCGCATACCATGGAACGTCAGCATTAGCCGCCAGCATGTCCCCCAATTTGAGCCCCACTATGCCGCTTGGGCGTTCGGTCCGCACCGTCCCAGCACCAATTGCTGATCGACACACCCGGGACCTTAATGCCGTCGGCGCTAAGTTTGAGCACGATGTGCGCACAGCCATTGCTCAGTTAAAACGCCATGGCATCAAACCAGCGGCTTTGGTTGTCGATACTATTTTCTCCAGCGATGGAGTCTTTCCCGATCCAGCAGGGTTTTTGAAGGGCGCTTTTGATGCAATTCGCAAAGAAGGGGGACTTTTCATTGCTGATGAAGTGCAACCAGGCTTTGCGCGAACAGGCGAAGCCATGTGGGGCTTTGAACGCCATGGTATCGTTCCAGATCTTGTGACGATCGGAAAGCCCATGGGCAACGGGTATCCAATGTCGGGCCTCATTGGTCGACCAGATGTGATGCAAAAGTTTGGAGACAACGCCCGTTACTTCAATACATTTGGCGGTAATACCGTTGCTGCTGCAAATGGGCTTGCCGTTCTGGACGTCATCCGTGATGAAGAGCTTCTGGCCAATGCACGAACGGTTGGCGGCTTTTTGAAACAAGGTCTACAAGCAATTGACTCTCCTTTTGTTAACGATGTCCGCGGCGTTGGACTTTATTGCGCGATTGATATCATTGACAGCGACGGGACACCGAGCGGTAAGGGTGCGCAGGCCGTGGTAAATGGTTTAAAACAAAAGAAAATTCTGATAAGCGCCACGGGCAAAAATGAAAACTCGTTGAAGATACGTCCACCGTTAATCGCGACAAAACAAAATGTGGAACACTTTGTCGACGCAATAAGAGATGTGATCAGCGAATTAAACCTGTAGTTTCGTGCTTCGGCGTCACCTGATCGACCAGGTAAAAAAGCAACTAAACAAGCAAGATCGAGACGCACATACCCTGGTACAGGGGCAAAATTGATTATGAGGATAAAATGGATTTCGTCAGTATAAATCCTACGACTGGAAAAGAAATCGCGCGGCACGCGCCCATGTCCGAAAATGATATTGAGGACGTTCTAGCCAAGGGGGCTCGTGCATTCGCTGAATGGCGGATGACGTCTTTTGATGATCGCGCAAAAGTTCTGGTGGGATTTGCAGACGCTTTAGAAGCCAATAAAGCCGACCTCGCCGCGGGCATCACCGAGGAAATGGGGAAACCAACAACGCAAGCCATTGGAGAAGTGGAAAAAAGCGCTTTTCTTTGCCGACATCTTGCCGAGCACGCAGGGGCTTATCTTTCAGCTGATACGCTGAACATAAACGGTGACGAGGTCGTCATTCGCCCCGATCCACTCGGTCTATTGTATTCAGTAACCCCTTGGAATTTCCCCGTTTGGCAGATGGTGCGCTTTGCTGCGCCGGCAATTGCCGCAGGAAATCCGGTTGTCGTCAAACCCGCACCAAATGTCATTGGCGTCTCAAAACTCGTTATTGAAGCACTAGCAAAGGTTTCGCCGGTTGCGCTTTACCAAGCGCTTATCATTGACCATCAGCAATCAGACAATGTCATTGCCGATAAAAGGGTCGCAGCGGTGGGCCTTACGGGGAGTGAACGCGCCGGCGCCGCTGTTGCTGCCGTTGCGGGGCAAAACCTGAAAAAAGTGCTCCTCGAACTCGGCGGGTCTGATCCTTTTATTGTGCTGGAAGACGCGGATATCGAGCGTGCCGCGGCTATTGGCGCAAAGTCACGGTTCATGAACACTGGGCAAGTTTGTATTGCCGCAAAAAGATTCATCATTGCCGATAAGGTTTATGACAAGTTCCGTGACGCTTTTGCAGCTGAGGCAGAGGCCCTAAAAATCGGTGACCCTACCGAGAGCGATACTTTTCTTGGCCCTATGGCGCGTGCTGACCTGCGCGATATTGTCGTTCGGCAAACAGACGAATCGATTTCCCTCGGCGCTCAGCCAATTGTGCGCGGTGGCCCACAAGACGGCGATGGTTTTTTCTACAGTCCCACTGTTTTAGAGGCTGCGCCCGACAATGCACCCGTCGCGTGCCAGGAGGTATTCGGGCCAACGGCGGTTCTTTACAGGGTCAAAGATGATAATACAGCAATAGAACGGGCTAATAATACCGCATACGGGTTATCAGCGGCTATATGGTCGGGAGACACTGCGCGAGCAGAAGCCCTCGCTCAACGCATTGATGCTGGCGGTGTCTTTATTAACGGCTTCTCCCAATCCCATCCCGAAACGCCGATTGGTGGGGTGAAAATCTCCGGTTTTGGACGGGAACTCGGACGCGATGGGGTACGTGAATTCACCAATGTGAAAACGATCTGGAAAACGGCTCTTTAGCTGGATTTCCTATCATGAACGTTACAAATCCAGGCGGCTGTATCTTGCTCTGAATGCCTCCCAAGAAGATGATCCGACTAGTTTCTGCTTGAAATGCGCCAGATTTGTTCAATTACCGGTTTCTGAAACCTCGTCTCTTCAATTAGAAAGCGGGCGATGTTTAAGTCTTTATTTTGACGCGCTTACCAACGGCGAACGATGCATATTTCGCCTGGAAGAGCTCTGGCTTCGCATAGTAGCGCTCTGGCTTCGCCTAGCAGCGCTTTGGGCGCTTTACTTTGCTGTAAAAGATTATCATTGCATCCTCTCGCCATGGCATGTATTTGCTGCTGGCAACGCGGTCGTTTTTTAACGCCATAATCCTTTTGTCATGCTCATAGTTAGCACACATATAAAAAGGTTCCGATCGCGGTAACCTGACACTACTGGAGATCCTAATGAGTCATTCAATCGGACACTTTGTAAATGGCAATAATGTTGCGGGTCGATCTAATCGGTATCACGATATTTTCAATCCAACGACCGGCGAGGTTCAAGGTCAGGTTGCACTCGCAACATCGGACGAATTGACGAACGCAGTGGACGTTGCAAGCGCTGCGTTTCCGGGCTGGGCTGCTGCCAACCCTCAGCGTCGTGCTCGCGTCCTTTTCCGCTTTAAAGAACTTGTCGAAAAGGACATGGACAATATTGCAAAGATGATTTCGTCGGAGCACGGTAAAACGTTACCAGATGCCCGCGGTGATATACGTCGCGGTCTGGACGTGGTCGAATTTGCTTGCGGCGTCCCTCATCTTATCAAGGGCGAATACACAGAGGGCGCAGGACCGGATATCGATGTTTATTCGATGCGCCAGCCCTTGGGTGTTGTTGCGGGAATAACGCCATTTAACTTTCCTGCCATGATCCCAATGTGGATGTTCAGCGTTGCGATTGCTTGCGGTAACGCCTTCATTCTAAAACCATCGGAACGCGACCCATCAGCGCCGATGCGATTGGCTGAATTGATGCTTGAAGCAGGAGCCCCTGCGGGTGTTCTAAACGTCGTCAATGGCGACAAGGAAGTCGTTGATGCTATTATCGAAGATCCACGTATTTCTGGGATAAGTTTTGTCGGATCGTCCGATATCGCTCAGTATATTTACGCTGGCGGTGCGGCTCGCGGTAAACGCGTTCAAGCCTTTGGAGGGGCAAAGAACCATTTCATCGTTATGCCGGATGCGGACATTGAAAATGCCGTCAATCAACTAATTGGATCCGCCTATGGGTCCGCTGGGGAACGCTGTATGGCAACGCCCGTTGTTGTACCGGTTGGAGAGGAAACGGCTGATAAATTGATCTCTGCTTTGCAGCCCCGCGTTGAAGCATTGAAGATTGGTCCTTCGCTCTCTGAAGATGCAGACCTTGGCCCATTGGTCACTGCCGCTCACCGCGATCGCGTGAAGTCTTATATCAATATGGCGGTAAAAGAGGGACAAGAGTTACTCGTGGATGGACGCGAGTTTTCACTTCAAGGCTACGAAAATGGTTTCTTCCTAGGCGGCACTCTTTTGGATCACGCAAAACCTGAACACACCTCTTATCAAGATGAGATCTTCGGCCCAGTATTACAGATCGTTCGAACACAAACTTTCGAAGATGCTATTGCGCTTCCCTCGCGCCATAAATATGGAAATGGTGTTGCCCTGTTCACTCGGAGTGGGTCAACGGCACGCGAATTTGCACAGCGAGTGAATGTCGGAATGGTCGGGGTAAATGTTCCAATACCGGTTCCGGTGTCCTATCATACATTTGGTGGCTGGAAAGCCTCCGGTTTTGGCGACACGAATCAACATGGCCCCGAAGGTTTCAGATTTTGGACAAAGATCAAGACCGTCACACAACGCTGGTCCGGTGAAACGGATGGCGTCGCGGACAAACCAGACTTTACGATTCCAGTTATGGAATAGGTACTACAGGCGGTTGACAGGACAGGGGTATGGATTTTTCGCTTACGGATGAACAAGAAGCCATCCAAGATCTGGCTCAGCGTTTTGCATCTGATGCACTAGCCCCCAATGCAGCTGAGTGGGATGAAAACAAGCATTTTCCTATCGACGTAATAAAGCAAGCGGCAGAACTTGGTCTTGCCGCAATTTATACGAAGACAGACGTTGGCGGCTCAGGTTTATCCCGCCTCGACGCGGCGCTTATTTTTGAAGCCCTCTCCGCAGGGTGCGTCACGACTGCTGCCTATATTTCTATTCACAATATGTGTTGTTGGATGGTCGATAGCTTTGGGTCCGAAAAATTACGCAAACAGTTTTGTCCCAAGCTGGCAACAACGGATTTGCTGGCAAGTTACTGCCTTACGGAACCAGGCTCAGGCTCCGATGCCGCATCACTGAACACCAAGGCCGCTCGCGATGGCGATAATTATATCGTCAACGGATCAAAAGCTTTTATTTCCGGCGGAGGTGTCTCTGACGTCTACATCGTCATGGTTCGAACTGGAGAGGAAGGCCCAAAGGGGATCTCAACGCTAGTCGTTGAAAAGGGAACGCCAGGCCTTTCTTTCGGTGCGAATGAGCGCAAACTCGGCTGGAATGCGCAACCAACGGCCGTTGTGAGTTTTGAAGACTGTCGCGTTCCGATTACTAACCGGCTTGGCGACGAAGGCGAAGGTTTCAAGATTGCCATGAAAGGCCTTGACGGAGGTCGATTAAACATTGCGGCCTGCTCACTTGGCGGCGCTGAAGCCGCTTTAAAAACTACCCTCACTTACGCGGACGAGCGCAAAGCCTTTGGCAAACGGCTCAGTGATTTGCAAGCCATTCAATTTAAGTTGGCTGATATGGCAACTGAATTGGAGGCGGCACGAACATTCCTATACAAAGCAGCGACAAAACTTGATGCAGGCACTCATGATGCAACACGCTTTTGTGCGATGGCCAAACGGTTTGTGACGGATGTCGGCTTTAATGTGGCTAATGAAGCTTTACAAATACATGGTGGGTACGGATACCTTAAAGACTATCCACTTGAACGGATCATGCGTGATGTCCGTGTGAACCAGATACTAGAAGGGACAAACGAGATCATGCGCGTGATCGTTGCCAGAGATTTATTGAACGAGCACCGGTCCTCGTAAAAATATTCATAAAAATTTTGGGCAGGAAACGCCGAATGACGAAAATTGGGTTTATTGGACTGGGTAATATGGGCGGCCCAATGGCTGCGAACCTTGCCAGCGCTGGCCATGTCGTTTCCGTTTTTGACCTTTCGCAAACGGCTATAAAAAAAGCGGTTGATTTTGGGTGCTCACCTGCACGGACCATAAAAGAGTGTGTTAAGGACGCTGACGCTGTCATCACGATGTTACCCGCAGGCCAACACGTTCGGCATATTTATGAGGGGACAACCGGTTCATCAACAGCTTCATCGGATAGCGTATTTATCGATGCGCCTGAGCATGCTCTTTTAATAGACTGCTCCACCATCGATGTGGAAACGACACGTATACTGAGTGAATATGCATCCCGCAATCAAAGAGCTATGGTTGATGCGCCTGTTTCGGGCGGCGTTGCGGCTGCGACCGCTGGTACACTGACGTTCATGGTCGGCGGTTCGGTTGAGAATTTTAATAAAGCAAAACCGATTCTCGAGGACATGGGAAAGAATATCTTCCATGCCGGTGAAGCGGGAAATGGCCAGGTCGCAAAAATAGCAAATAACATGCTTTTAGGTGCGACGATGATCGCCACATGTGAAGCTTTCAACCTTGCCGAAAAGCTTGGGCTTGATGCGCAAACATTTTTTGATATTGCTTCAACAGCATCAGGGCAGTCCTGGTCAATGACAAGTTACTGCCCTGCACCAGGCCCTGTTAGCGCGGCGCCGTCAAACCGTGACTATGCTCCCGGGTTTTCAGCAGCAATGATGTTGAAAGACTTAAGGCTGGCGCAAGAAGCGGCGCACTCGGCTAAAGCGTCAACTCCCATCGGCGCACAAGCTGAGGCCCTTTATGCGCTTATGGAAGCGGCTGAAAAAGATAATCTCGACTTTTCAGGGATCATGAAACTGATAAACGGTACGCTTTAAGTCTTTGGCGTTTGCGCTAGAGCGCTTCGCCGATAAGTGTGATCGGTTGATGGTTCCCGTCCATCAACTCAGCAATAGGTCGAACAATTGTTCGACCGACCAAACAAGGACTTAGAGCGGCGTTCCGGTCCCATCGGAACGCAAAAATTTTAGTAATCAACCGACCACCTCACGGCTCTCACTTGGCCTGAAAACGTTTTAGTTCCTGCCCCGTGATTGTCGTTCCTCATAAAGGCTTGGCGATTTTGGCGTATCAAAATCAATTGGGTCGAGCGCCACACTTTTCGGCAAACTATCAAAATATTCTGTAAGCGACTTTTCGTCGGTATCGATACTCAAAAACCGCCGTATTTGATTAAGTAGTTTAGGCCTTTGAGGGGTCAATTGATCAGAAACCATTATTGGGCAGTGGGTGCCACCTTCCACCGTTAACAGCTGACCCTTCTCTAAAAATTTCTCCATATGTTCGGCATTTTCTACAGGTGTCGACCAATCATAATCACCTGTGACCAATAGTACGGGAACATCAATATTCCAATCGTCTCGAAAGCTCTGTGGCACTTGTTTAGTGTTAGATACCGTGCGCGAGGCACGATATCCCCAGTTCGGATCAATCCACTGACGTTCTTCTTCAGCAAGAAGTTGCTTATCACGCTGTTCTGAAATCCCAATGCTGTTGTCAATAAGGTAAGTAATCAGCGAGCCCGCCGCACGATCTCGCCTGTTTTCCGCCATTAAGGACGCCAAAAATTTAAAGTCACCATTGTACATCTCAAGAACAAATTTCGGCCATGCCGCTAGATCAGCCAGCGGCGCTCCACGTCCGATAGAGCGAAAATAACGAATTGTGCCACTACGCAAATCATCTGCCCCGAGAACAATATTAATTATTTGTCCGGGCTCAGTTTCGATCGAAACCTCTACTGGCTCATCGTCCAGGCGTTTAATAACCGTTTTCAAGGCGGCCATGAGCCCGCCATCTGGAATATAAGGGGCAAGATCAGGGTCCTTCTCGGCGGCAGCAGCAACGCGAGACATTGATGCCCAAAGCCATTTTGCGCTGTCATAAGCAAAATCGAGCGGTTCAACGCCGCTCAAAAGTGCACGGTCAACCGTTGCGGCGTGAAGTTTGATGTAGGATGTGCTCCACTGCGATCCGAAGCTGCAGCCGCGAAGGATGATTTTATCGTAACCAAGCGTTTCACGCAGATCATACACATCATCCACAATATTAAGGATATCATAACCGGCAAGGTCGATGCCTCTTTTGCGCCATTCGTCTCCCGCCGCTCTATAAGCTTTTCGTTCCCTTTGCACTTTTTTCAAAATTGAGCCAGGTTTATCCAGAGGTAAATCGGTCAGGTAATGAAATCCAAAGTCCGGATTCAAGCCCGGAGCGTTTTGGTATCCACGCTGACTGACATAAATGACATCATGATTTTGCCTTAGCTGTTTCAAAAAATTGAACGCTCGGTTCTGCTTGAAGTCTCTTTCATACCCGGGACCACCAGGCAGCATAAATATTGGGGCCGCCCCTTCGTTTGGTTTTAACGCACGTGCGCGCATGAAATGAAAAGATATTATTCGAGAGGCCGGATTTTGCCGGTTCTCCGGTACAAAAAGGAGCCCGCGTTCAATGGATTGTTTTTCGCCGTCCTCACTTACGAGTATATCCGGCGTCATAAATTTCTCTCTTGTTTCTGCAAAACCAGGCGACGAAAGCACGAACGCTGAGATGAAAAATGCGAAGGCCAAATGAAGTCGAAGCATTCTCGATACCCCCAAAACACAATTAAATGCTTGCTTTATCAAAATTGACATCGTCTTGCTTCCTCAGATTTCAATTGTCTTCGCGACTATAGAGCTTAGCAACACAACACAAGGTCGGACCACAGCTTCAAGTCATTTCGAAACGGACCAACGAAAAATTATTGGATAGATTTGAATGAAATTGGATGACCGTTAATGAATACTCATCCTACGGAGCTTGATGTCTGTATCACATCAGCAAAAAGAGTGGGATCCACATTCCCACCACTGATGACGACGCCGACAAGCTTGCCCTTGATATCGAGTTTACTGCTGAGAGCAGCCGCAAGAGCAACAGCACCACCAGGCTCAACCACCATTTTTAGATAGTTGAATGCAAATTCCATCGCGGCCTTTACCTCTTCATCAGAGACAACTAAACCGCCAGCCAATAGCGCGCTATTCACCGGGAATGTGAGTGCCCCTGGCTCCGGCGCCAGTAAAGCATCACAAATTGAACGCGCATTGGGATCATTTTTCTCTCGTGATCCAGATGCGAGAGAACGCGCGTGATCGTCAAACCCTTCTGGCTCAACGCTATATATTTTGGTTGAGGGACTGAGGTACGAGAAGGCAGAAGCCATGCCTGCAATTAAACCTCCTCCACCGCAGCATACCAACAAAATATCCAACGTCGCGTCGAGTTCTTTCACCTGTTGGGCCAGCTCCAGACCCGTCGTTCCTTGCCCTGCTATGATATGCGGATCGTCATAGGACGGAACGAGGACAGCACCGCGTTCCTCGGAAAGGCGACGGCCAATCTCTTCTCGGCTCTCGGTATACCGATCATAACCGATCACCTCTGCGCCATACATTTTGGTTTTGGCTATTTTCACACTCGGCGCATCATGCGGCATAATAATTGTTGCCGGCACATCGAGTATTTCAGCAGCAGCCGATATGCCTTGCGCATGGTTTCCAGATGACCAAGCCACGACGCCCGCCGATTTCTGCTCTGAAGTTAACTGGGCCAACCGATTGTAGGCGCCACGGAACTTAAAAGACCCTGTGCGTTGAAGGTTCTCAGGTTTTAAAATGATTTCAGCGCCAACATGCCTATTGAGCATTGCGTTTTGCAATGCTGGCGTCTCCACCGCAGCACCTTGTATTCGCTTCGCTGCATTACGAATATCTTCTAACGAAATTGCCATTTGCGCCCCTGACATCAAGAACGACGCGCAATTGGCTCTACACAACTATTTTCAATGGTGCTGCGACGCTCAACAAGACTCGAGTTTTTATACTTTGAGTTGTACTGTATGTTGCCACGTACGCAAGTAATTACTGACAACGCTCATTGATAAGAATGCTTAGGTACTAAAAATGAATGCGGTCAACCATTCAATTTTAGCCCGCGCATCCTCTAAGTCGCATTGTGGCGAACACGTGCTGGCGGCATCCGCCCATAGCGTTATCCAAGCTTGCTGGTCACATCGTCAACAGCGCGTTCGACCCGCTCGACGATTTCATCAACATCGCTCGGCGTCGTTACAAGCGGCGGGGCAAACCCTAGAATATCGCCATGCGGCATCGCACGAGAAATAACGCCGTTTGCAAGGCAAGCTGCTGATAATTGCGCCCCAACTTTGAGGCTCGGATCAAAACGTTCTTTGTTCTTTGGATCTGCTATAAATTCAATCGCCGCGAGTAGGTTGATACCCCGAACCTCTGCCACATAAGGCTTATCAGAAAATGTTTCCCTCATCCGCCGCTGGAAATACGCCCCCGTCTCACGGACATTTGCCATAAGATTTTCTTTTTCGATGATTTCTAGATTTGCCAGCCCCGCAGCCGCACATGTTGGGTGCGCCGTATACGTATAACCATGCGGGAAAATACCGAACTCTTTTTCACCCTTTTTAAGAACATCCCAAACGCGGTCACCAACGATAGAAGCCGACAAGGGCAAGTAGGCGCTCGTCAGTCCTTTTGCACATGTGATAAGATCCGGCTTCATATTATAATAGTCGCTGCCAAACGGGGTCCCCAAACGGCCAAAGCCCGTCACAACCTCATCGGCAATTAAAAGGATATCGTATTTTTCGAGGACTGGCTGGATCGCCTCCCAATACCCTTCAGGGGCAGGAATAAGACCGCCCGTGCCAAGCATTGGCTCACCAATAAAGGCGCCAACAGTATCCGGCCCCTCAGCAAGGATCATCTCCTCTAAATCCGCGGCACATTTGTGCGAGAACTCTACTTCAGTCATGCCTGTGTCAGCTTCCCAATAATGGTGCGGATTGGTCGTGTGCCGAATGGGCCCTGTCGGTGCATCAAATGCTGTGTGATAGAACGAAAGTCCCGTCAGGCTCCCCGACATCACGCTACCACCATGATAGCCACGCGTGCGGGCAATAACTTTCTTTTTCTCAGGACGCCCAAGAACGTTATTGTAATACCAAACAAGCTTCAGTTGCGTTTCATTAGCGTCGGAGCCTGATAACCCAAAAAATACCCGACGCATATTATCGGGAGCCCACTCAAGGATTTTCTTGGAAAGAAGAATTCCAGGTTCATGGCTTTGCATCGCGTAGCTATGAACATAAGCGAGCTTTTTCATTTGTGCGTATACGGCTTCGGCGACTTCCTCACGGCCATAGCCGATGTTCACGCAATAAAGCCCAGCAAAAGCGTCGATGACTTCCTCGCCTTTCGTTGTCTTAACGCGAACGCCCTTACCCGTCTCAATAATTCGTGGATCATGGGTTTCGCCATCTGCAAAACTCTTCAACGGTGTAAATGGATGAATGACTGAATCACGATCGATTTGTTCGAGTGATTGATTGTGTAACGCGTCCATGGATTAGACTCCTTTAAATACTCATGTATCGAGTGTTTGTCCTACGTCGCGCCCTGATGCTGCGCGCATTAAATGAAGGGCGATGGCGGTATCCTGAACCCCCACACCGCTCAAATCGCAAATTGTTATCTGGTCCCTGTCACTTCGGGATGGCACTCGACCAGAGATAACATCGCCAAGTGAAACGGGCGCTGTTTTCAATTCGTGTTCATTCATAATATGTTGCAACTCACCATGGGTTTTACTCTGTTCTGGTTTATCAGCAACAATAATATCTGCGGCTTCCATGACACCGGGGCCCAATTCTCGTTTACCTGGAAGGTCCGCGCCCATTGACGTAATGTGCTGCCCGGGACGCAACCATTCAGCGTGAATGATTGGCGTTTTACTCGGTGTCGTCGTTACGATGACGTCACTTTCACTGACAATTTTCTCAGCAGAGGTCGTCGTTTCAATAGGGATTCCAAGTTTTTCGCTCATTTCTTCTTGGTACGCAGCGAGCCTTGCCTCTGACGTATCTGCGACACTAAGGCATGACACCTCCCGAACGAGGGCAACACCTTGGCCCTGAAAACGCCCTTGCACCCCAGCACCAATAATTCCTAGTCGACAAGGGCCCTTTGGCGCTAAGTGCTTTGCAACAACCGCACCAGCCAGCCCCGTTCGCAAATCAGTCAAATAGGCGTTATCGAGAAATATTGCCTCGCAGCGCCCCGTCTTAGCACTGACGACGACGACCATGCCGCTGCTACTTGGCAAGCCAATATCTGGATTGTCAAAAAAACCAGCGGCAACCTTTACGGCAACAGATGGTTGCCCACGTATATAAGCGCCCTTGATATCAATGTCGCCGTTGTTTTCAGAAATCCCCATATGCATAATAGGGGGCATTTCCACCTTGCCGTCACTAAGCCAAACAAAAGCATTCTCAATTGCTTCAAGGGCACGTTCATCCATGGAAACGCAGTCACGAATGTCCTGCTCTGTCATAATGAGGACCGGCGTTTTCATGGAGCCCGACCAATCAGTGAATGATGGTCACCTGCTATGCGCATCAACACGGCCATATCCACATTCATACCGCACCCCATGAAGACGATGGGGCCAGGGAAGTCTCTTGCCTCATCCCGCAAAAGTAACCCAACGCCAGTCCCAGCAGCACCTTCAAATACCTGCCTTTCTCTCAATAGAGCGAACGCCATTCCGCAAGCAATCTCTTCTTCGCTGACCAAGATCAAGTCATCGAATAAGTCACGAACAATTGGAAACGTGAGGCTGCTCTCTCCGCCTACACCGCCGCCAAGGGAATCAGCAAGGCTTTCCACCTCCTGCACTTCAACGGGTCGTCCAGCTTTGATGCTTTCATGCATGGCAGCACCATTTTCCATAGTGACACCAATTAATTTTGTCTGAGGACTGACGGCTTTCACGTAGGTCGCGATACCGGCCGCCAAGCCACCTGCGCTGATGGGAACAACAATAGTACCGACATCTTCAAGATCCTCTAAGATTTCGACCGCGGTTGTACCCTGCCCTGCAAGGACATAGGGATCATGCATCGGCGATGCATAGACAGCGCCTGTTTCCTCAGCAACGCGACGCGCTTCACGTTCCGCATCATCTTGGATTTTACCGGTTATAATGATTTCGCCACCAGCCGCAGTTAGTGCGTCTCGTTTGTTTTGCGGCACAAGCGGCGACATAAACACTTTAATCGGTACACCCAGTTTAGATCCCGCCCATGCGAGCCCGCGACCATGGTTTCCTGTTGAGAACGCTACCGCGCCATTAGAACGCGCCTGATCAATGCGGGCTTTCAGTATACTCACCGCGCCACGCACCTTGAACGCACCCGTCGGCAGAGATGTATCAAGTTTGCAAAAGACGTCTTTGCCACAACGCTCACTGAGACTGAGGAATTCAACTAAAGGGCTTTTGGGAACAAGTGGACGAATGCGCGTAGACGCCGCGACCACATCGTCCTTTGAAATGGCATAGTCCATCTTATCTAGTTCACCTCCATGCACAGATACTTGGTTTCCATATAATCATCGAAACTATATTGGCCGCCCTCGCGGCCGAGCCCCGATTGCTTTACACCGCCAAAAGGTATTGGCGGACCGGTAAAAGATGGTGTGTTAATGCCAACCATCCCAAAGGGGTAATTGCAGCTGTTACGCCAATTGCTTGACGAAGCACCAACATTCGGCGGTCCGGTTTATGCGGGGTATGAATGTCACCCTGAATGCGTTCCGCTTCAGCAGCAAACCATGTCAAAAAGTCTGCCGCATAATTGATTTCCCCTCGTGCTTCTTCTAAGGGCTTTCCCTGTTCCGCTGTCATGATCCGAGCAAGATCTTCACGATTATCAATCATCAGCGCCCCCCAACATCTCAAGAGCGCGCCACGATCTTTCCCAAGCATCGACCGCCAACTGCCCAATGCCGCGGAAGCCGTCGCGATTGTTCGTTCCACGTCGTTTTCGTTTGCTAGATGGACCTCACCTATGCTGCGCCCCGTCGCCGGATCTGTAACGCTAATTGTTTCAGCAGTTTTACCGATATTTTCTGATTGCGCTTCAAAACATCCATTGATGTAAGAATGATGCTTCAACAGTTCTGGTCGAGATATTTCTCCCAGAAGATTACTCGCACTGTCGATCATAAAACGCCCCACGCTTCGTTAGGTTTGCATCCAAATTCGACTCCCCTCGTCTTTAGGCAAGCAGTCCGCCTCTTGAGGACAACACGAATAGGGATACCGTTTTTGGCAATAGGCGCTTGTTTCAGCGGGAAGTGCTTTACGAATAAGAGTGTAAAACCTAAATTTGCAAGATCGCGTTATGCCTTTGGGCATTATTACATAATCACTCGACAATTTTTGTCTTTTTTGATAGTATTTGCATTGATTCTGTTTCTTTTTACCGGGTCTACGACTGATTGATGCCGTTAGATATTGCTGATAAAAAATTGTTGAATGCGGTGCAGCAGGAAGCTCGCTTGACCGCTGATCAATTAAGTGAAATTTGTGGTTTATCTCCGACTGCAGCGCTTAAAAGATTCAAGAAGTTGCGCTCGGACGGCGTTATCCAAAGAGAAGTCGCTGTCGTCGCGCCGAAAGCTGTCGGCCTTAGTGTCATGGTCATTGCCTTGGTTTCGTTGGAGCGGGAAAGCAAAGACGTGATTGATCGGTTCAAAAAATCGATCCAATCGTCACCAGAAATAATGCAAGGCTATTACATTACCGGCGACGCAGATTTTGTTTTGACGATCACGGCTAAGAGCATGGACGAATACGAGCAATTTACGCGCGACTTTCTCTATGATCAGCATAGGGTCAAAAACTTTAAAACCCTCGTCGTTTTGGATGCTGTGAAAACGGGCTCAACGGTACCGGTCGATTAGGACGATCGAAATGCTATGTGACTTTAGGGCATCAGTAGCGTTCAGAGAGCCAATTCAACACCTTGATATCAAGATAAAAGCTTTTACTATATCATCGATATCGGATTATACTGACATATGAATGACATTGCGGTGATGGTTGACAAAGATAAGAAAGATTTGGTCGATAAGTTAATCGATCAGTGGGGCGAGGAGCGCCCTGAACTTGATGCCAAAGCCATGGGTGTTGTTGGACGCATATTGTCACTGAGCCATATTCTTGAGCAACGAGCAACTGCCTGTCTCAAACCATACGATCTCCACTACTCTGACTTCGATGTCCTTGCGACTTTGCGACGTGCTGGCGAACCCTATTCACTGACGCCGAAAGAGTTGATGCAATCCGTTCTCATTACGTCTGGCGCCATGACAGCGCTTCTAGAACGACTTTCGAAAAAAGAACTTATAAGTCGCGGCGTTGACAAAAGCGACGGACGGATACGAACCGCGATTCTTACCGAAAAAGGAAAAGCCTTGGTTGATGAGGCTGTTGTGAAAAGGTTTGAAGAAGCAAAGGAAGCAATCGGCGGATTGGGTGATGAAGAAGCACAAACCCTCGCAAAGGGCTTACGGCACTTAAACCAAACAATCGATCAATCCAGTCATTGATTTTCTAAAGGCGGCGAAAAACACACGCCGGAGTTCTATAAAATGTACTATGTTTCTGAGTCCATGGTGGAAAGCCTCGTAACGCAAAATGAGGTTACCGAAGCTATCGAACATACATTTGTCGCATTGGCAGATGGTGATGCTATTTGTTTCCCAATCGTGAGAGAAACCTTGAATTTCGCCGACGCTATTTTTGGCTTCAAATCAGGGTTTGACCGAACGGGCCCCATTCTTGGGGTCAAAGCGGGCGGCCTTTGGCCAGGTAATGCGGCACAAGGTATATTAAATCATCAGTCCACGATCCTAATTTTTGACGAAAACACAGGCGCTCCCTCTGCCCTCGTCCGCGCCACGTATCTCACCGGACTGCGAACAGCCGCTGCGAGCGCTCTATCGATCAAGCATCTTGCACGAAACGATTCAAAAACGCTCGGCATGATTGGCGCAGGCGGCCAAGGGTCATATCAGCTAACCGCAGCCCTCAACGAACGTGATTTTGATCGCGTCATCATCTACGATCCAAACGAAGAGAATGCAGAAAAACTTGCAACGACCGCCATGCAAATGGGCTTAACGTCAGCAGTGGCTCAACCGGAAGAATTAGCACGCGCATCGGACGTTATCATCACAGTGACCCCATCGCGGAAACCTATTGTCATGGCCGATTGGATCAAACCAGGCACTCACCTAGCCTGTATGGGCGCTGACACCGTCGGCAAACAAGAAGTTGAAGCGGCGTTGGTCGCGAAGGCAAATCTATTTGGTGATGTTGCAGAGCAAGCAGTTACTCTTGGCGAGTCACAACATGCCTATAAAGCTGGACTCATCGAAAAAGAACACATCACAACGCTGGGTGCAGTGATTAATCAATCAAACCCAGGGCGATCCGATGCAAATGAGATCACAATATTTGATAGTACGGGAATGGCTTTACAAGACCTTGCCGCAGGACGCTTAGCCGTTAAACGCGCGCTGGAAGATGGCCGCATCATAGACCTCGAAGACTAAAAGCTGCTTCGTTTCAAATGGAAGCGCCGAGCGGCTTGCTTATTTCTATTCTCACCCCCTCAATCACATCATTTTCCGATGAGATTTTTATATCACTTTTAGTTTCGGCACTAATGCCTAAACGTTGAACTTGCTCAGAGTCCACCTCAATCGTATAGTCTCCATACGGTACTTTATCAAATAGAAAAAACCCATCAAATTCCGATACAGCCCGCGCGATAACTCTGCCATCACGATCGACTAGTTGAAGCGAAACATCACCAATCGCCTCCGATCCATCTTTTTCGATCATAACGGTCTCACCAACAACCTCACCAGTTTTTGACAATGGAATATCAACCGACACCGTCACCCCTGGGCGGGTGATGATGGTGTGTGCCATCTTTCCCCCGTTGATAAGATACGGATCATTCACAGAACTCATATCAACGGAGATCGAATTCGATCCAAAGGGTGGTAAACCACCCATGAGCGTACCGTCGGTGACACTAGCCCCGTTCGGCGATCGTTGACCATTCACGAGCAATTTCGCTTCAGGGAGAAGTTCATCACCTGATGAAAAGGTGTCGTCATTGTCATTATCAACAAAGACTCGGACAAATGCAGACCCTGTTCGCGCAGCCGGTTTGGATCTCACGGACCACTTGCGATTTCCTGGAATCTTCGTGAGTGAAAAAGATAGCGTTAAACCAGCGGTGTAACTGTCGTCACTCGCTATTCTTCCAAAGCCACCGATAGCAAACCTGCCAAGGTCATGATTCAGGCTAAACCCGAGGTCGCCGACCTCCGTTTGCGGATTGTATGACGTTGTAATCCGCCCACCAAACGTCTCGCGAATTCTAAAGTCTGCCGTGACAGCTGCAGAAGCAAAACGCGCCCTTGGCTCAAATTGATATGCGACTTCTCCCCGCAAAACGGCAAGGCGCGTATAGTAATTAAACAACGTCCTTCCCGATAAGCGAAGATCTTCTAAATTCTGTTCATATTGCCAGGTCGCTAAAACTTCCTTTGAAATAGATATCGCGCCAATTGCCGCTGAAACCCGCGCAGCCCCATCAACGATCTTTCGACCGGATGAAAACTCGGAATACTGAAGTGATGTCGTAACCGGTAGGGACGAACGACGTCGCAGGGGAAGGATAAAATCTGCTCGAACATTACTTCGGCGATGGATAGGGTCTAATGCATTAGACGGCGTTAATTCGCTTTCATAATCAAAATACTCCTCATGCGATGCAAAAAGACTGACACCACCAACACCAGACTGAAGCGAAACCGCGGCTGCGGCAGCACCTTCAATATCTGCTGACCCATCAATAATGACATTCGCTATTCCAAGGTTAGCTTGTACTGATGCATCGACAAATGTTTTCCGGCTATCTCTTAATGTATAGCTTGCGACGCCTAAACCAATGGAAAGCCTTTTTGTTAAACCGTGCTGAATTCGGCCATTTAAACGAAAATCCCCTGCACCATCGCGTTCTATTTCCCGACGCTCAAACAAGGTCGCCGTTTCTTGCTGAGATAAGGCCAGAAATCCTTGTGTTTTTCCTTTTGGCGTTAGTGCGTCGCCTGCATAAAAGTCACGAAATTCCTCCCTGACCTGACCTTGAGGGCCGTAGAATATTAATTTGAACTCGTTTTCACCAAAGAGGATTGGTATTCCAATAAATTCATACCGCCCGTCTTCACGTGACATTTGGGAATTTAATAGAACGCCATTTCGATAAAGCTCAACCTCCCACCCATCCAATAATTCTCCCCTCAGAGTCGTCGAGTCGAATATATCAGGTTGGTAAAGTGCATAATTCGATATGAATGCCCCTCGTCCATTTTTTGTCGCTGCACTCAATCTATTCTGTGGTGCAGCGACATCACCGACGATTGCCTGCGTTAGCGTCAAAGCTCCCCCGAGATCGCCAGCCGCACTACTTCGTCCGATTCGTGCACGTACTGTAGAAAACCCGTCATCGGAATTTGCAGCCGCATAGACCTCTGCACTCAATTTCGAAAAATCAGTCGTGAGAACAAAGTCACCACCAATATCATTCGCTGTTTCTGAAGTATTCGTGGCAACAGATGCGTCTATAATTGGCCAACTTGCCCATTTATAGGTGGGTTCGACGCCCTCTTCATCCTTTGACACGGCACGCAGTGCTGCATTCAATTGTTCGCGCCGTTTCCGTCGCGCTTCACGTTGTTCTATCGGTAGAGGGGTCTGAGTTTCGGCGGTGATTGTTGCATTTTCAAAGTCGAGTTCAAACGATATCGCAAACCATTCGGATGCTGCCTGTAAAGAAATACAAATATCGCCAAAGGTATCAAATGCATCATGGGCATTGAGCGCACGGGTCTTTCCATCAACCTCAACCTCTCTCCTTTTTACATCAAGACGAAAAATACGGTCTTCACGAATGAACCAACCCGACGCGACACCATCGCTTACCGTTATGGGGAATTCTAGTGCACGAACAAGGTCATCAATTACAACACATGTTCCTAAGCCGGTTTGGTAGCCAATTAAACCATCACTCAAGACCGAACGGCCTAACCTTAGTTGAAGAATGAGTAGGTCTTCGTCCGTGATTGATGGCGCACGATCGGTCGCATTCGCAGCAGCAATTTGACTTGATGTCAAAAGAAGCGCGACAGCAGCCGACCGAACTCCGTCTAAACGGCTCAACGGCATATAGGGACAAACCGCCGCTACGCTATTGGAGGGCTAGCGTAAATTCTGCGACGATGGGTTGTCCTATAGCCGCTCGTTCCTCGAAATGCACTTCTACATCTCTGCCTTTTATTTGAGCCAGCGTTTCCTGACCAACCGGCAGTTCAATCAAGCGTTCTTTATTCGGCACATATACAGCAATCCCACGACGCTCAATAAGAGGTGCTTTCTCCCCTGCGAGATGAAGACTGATGTCACCATAGATCGACTTTGTGCCGTCGCGCGCTAATATAAACGAAATGGCCCCATTATTTTCGTTATCTTTTGTAAATTGAAGGTCTCGAATTTCTGCTGAAGCGGAAAGGGACCCATGCCGAACAATCATCGGGATTGTTACGCCATAGACCGGCGTTAAACGAATTGAAATGTCTCGTTCATCACCACTCTGATTTTCGATCGAATTTGCGCCAGCCTCTTTCGGAACAGCGGCAAAAACGAGATGAGATCGATATTCACCCTCTTTAAGATCAGCGGGTTTTCGTGCCATAAGCCGTATTGTTTGCGGCGCATTTGGCTCAAGCGTTACACGTCGTGGCGCATAACGCACATATTTCTCAGCGAATAAATCGCCATCGCCTGGCACCTCAATGACCTCAAAGCTTCCATCGCGACGCATACGCCTGTTTTCAACCGATAGCCGATATGTTGCTGCCTGCTCTGATTTGTTTACGAGCGTCACCTCTGCAACGCGTTGACGCCCTTCAAAGACAACCCGAACAGGTGAGACAAGAAGATCGCCAGGACCTGCGTGCGCAGTTGAAAACGCGCTAAAACAAGCCGTGATGACCGATAATAACAAACAAAGTGACTTTCTGTCGTCGCGCATGGACCCCTCCCGCGAAATATAGATCGGGCTTACCGATGGCAAACCCGATAGATTTAGGCCGCGTGGCCTAGTTGTATTCTACATTGACCGTAAATGTGCCTGTATAGGTACCAACGGCTTGAGCAGCACCGACATTCAGTGTTCCGCCTAACTGAAATGTGCCGTTTCCGCCTGTGAGCGTGCCAGTGTTGCCGACAAGAGAATTAGTGAAATTGTTCACTTCCATCGTTGCACCACCAGAGGTCGAAATGTCTGCCGCTGCGGGAAGCGTAACTGTAAATGTTGCCCCTGGAGCACCACTGATGGAAAAATCAGCTGCGGAAACAATGCCACTGCAACTCAACGCCGCTGCACAGTTCCGTGCACCAGCAGGGCTAACCACGACCGTCCCTGGGTCTATTGCGCTCGGAACAATATTAGCAAATG
This sequence comes from Pseudomonadota bacterium, assembly GCA_039025235.1. Taxonomy (GTDB): domain Bacteria; phylum Pseudomonadota; class Alphaproteobacteria; order Caulobacterales; family Parvularculaceae; genus MED-G105. Next base: position 152,800 of record JBCCOS010000005.1, on the reverse strand, counting down.
CCAAATCGGTATTCTTGGCCAGGACCAAAGCTTCAACAATGTTTGCACTCGCTTCAAAAGTCGCTGAATTTGCGAATGCATTGATTGACGTACCGAAAACCGTGACTATGGCAATTGATGCCGTAACTTTTTTGAACTGCATGTGTGACTCCAAATTAATACGCAACTGAACGTTTCATCGATAATTGTCGACATCGTTCATTGATTAGGAGAAATCTTTTCAAAAGTTTTGAATGCCGCACTAGTCGGGAGTACTGCTGTACTAGTTATAAATAGTAATGGGATTAGTCTTGTTAATTTTTTAGAAGTAAAAGTGACTTGCGTGTACTGATAAATAAAGCCAACCGCAGTTGGCTATGTCCAAAAATCAGTGCATTCCCAAACCGATGTTAATCACAAAAAATCTTCTAAAATTATGCCTATTAGTCTAAGTTGTTATGACGCGCGCATGGGTTGGTTACCGGTAATGCGTGACACGCATGAAAACATAGATCGAAGGCATGGCCCATGAATCATGTTTCACGCTCTAGAACTGAAAGGAAAAGTGAGGGTTTGGTGCAAGGGTGTATTGGGATGTTAGAGGTGTGACGTCAGTCCTAATGACCTCTGGTTTTTCCATTCCGTCGCATAAGAAACTAATTGGCTTCGTTTTATAGCCTTAAATTGATTTGAGATGGCCTGTAGATGGACACGTACCGTGTTTACAGAAAGAGATAGTATATTCGCTATTTCCAAATTGTTCGCCCCTTCGCCTAGTAATTCAAAGACCTGTTTTTGCCTTGGCGTAAGGTTATCGATAATACTGACGACAGTAGCCTCACTTGATTGAGTTGAAGGAAACGCACTTCTTTCTTTGAGGTTGTTTGAAAGCAATTGTTGTGGCATTGACACTTGACCATCAAGAACACCCTTAGCGATCGCAAGGATCGTGTTTGGAGAGGAGGTCTTAGGGATATATCCGACAGCACCGTTTTCTAAGCTTCGCAAAACGTCGACACGGTCTTCACTGGCCGACATAACGATGACAGGGGCATTCGGATGATTTCTCTTAAACTCGCTAATAGATGCCAACGGATCATTCCCTGGCATTTTCAAGTCTAAGACGATGAGATCAATATCATTTTGCTCATTAGAAACACCAACGGCTTCCTCGGTGGAGGAAGCTTCTAAGATCTCAACATGGTCAGCGAGTTTCTTAAACAATGCACCAGCCGCAGATCGTGCAATCCAATGATCATCAGCGATTAAAAGAGATAACTTTTCCATTGTTATAGTCCCACCCCCGTGTTCAATTCTAGAAGCCAAAATGTAACTCTTCCGCGATACCGCCCCTCTCTTGCAGAACGCGGTATCAACAAATCTCCGCCAAATCGAAGTCTCGCTCGCCCATGCTGGTCAAATTGGCCGACGGGCGAGGCTGAATTAACGATCTTTCGAATTAAAAGATGACCGCGGCGCCGATGTCGAACTCGAGCCACACGCGGATTAATAATGATGAATCGGCGATGTGGGCGACCTCTTAGCTCAATTTGAGCCGCACCATATTGTCCACCTAAATTCTCTACACCGATTAAATCTCGCTCTCCATTTGGCGTAATTCTTACGCGCCCGCCGTTTCCTGCCAAAGCAATACGCCCAAAATTAAGCTCCTGCTCCGTCGTCACACGAAACAGCCTGAAAGGCGGTGACGTACCTGCTTTTGCAAAACCGCCAACCATCGGTTCTTGAAAAAAAAGAACGCTGAAGCAAAGGCTAAACAACAGGCACTGTTTTCGCATACTCATGAGACGTCTCAGTTTTTCCATTCACTATCTTGGTAAACGACAAATACTAAGATTTTAGGATAAATGTTCAGCTAGTATCAGGAGATTAGTCGACATAGTCGGGGGAGCGACTAAGCAAAGTTTGGCGCATGCAAATAAAAACGAGAAACGGAATGATTAGTCTGGACACCAAGACTACGCTTTTAATCATGGCGTTTTTTCTTTTTTTTCCAAATGACGTAATTGCCAAAACAGCCATGGGGCGTGGCCAAGTATTGGTATCTGCACGCATTATTGATGCAGCCTTGATTTACTCCCCAATGACGCAAAACGAAACGTCAAGTAAGCTTATTATGATCGCGCCCAAGCACGGATCGTTTCGGATCAGCAACGCTCCATTTGAAGAGACAATTTGCAGGATGGAAACACGGTGTGAGATCGATATCGATATAACAGCCTATAAGGGTCCCATCCTTTTAGAATTCGATTGATCACTTGACTACACGGAATTGGCCAAGACAGACGATGACGCGTTACCGTGTATTTACTATTCCGCGGCGTTCGATTTGTCTTTAGCGAGTGACGCGGCTGCGATTTGATCTTCTGATACATTGGCCTTTTCATAAATATCTGACGCATTTTCATCGGAAAGCCGTTGTGGCGTCGATCGCAGATGCAAATCACGTTGCGGAAATGGTATTTCAATCCCTTCATCCGTTAACGCTTGAAACGCCGCAATGCGTATTTCATTTTGAACGGGCAATCGTTCTGCCGTTTGGCTCACATACACCCTTAACTCAAAGTCCAGCGAGCTATCCCCAAAACCAGCAAAAAAGACAAAAGGCTCTGGAAAGCTTAAGACTCGGAAATTTTCACTGATTACTTTTTCAAATATCGCAATGACTTTCTTGGGGTCTGAATCATAGGATACACCGATTGGAATCGTGACACGCGTCATTCGATCTTTGAGAGTCCAATTTGTCACGGATGATGAAATAAGCTCCGAATTGGGCACAATAATTGAGGAGCGATCCCAGGTTTCAATTTCAGTGGAGCGCACACTTATCCGTTTGACGGTTCCCTCGCCCGACGCAACCACAATCCAGTCGCCCACCTTTATGGGGCGCTCGAACAGTAAAATTAATCCCGACACAAAGTTATTGACAATACTTTGAAGCCCAAAGCCAATACCAACAGAAAGCGCCCCAGCGATTATCGCGAGATTCGATAGATTAAAACCAAGGACACTAATGGAACTGATAACAGCAATGATGAGGCCAACATATCCAATCAGTGTTTTTAGTGAGTTTTGGACGCCAACATCAAGGCGTGTACGCGGGAAGAATGTTTTCTCTCCCGTACGCTGAATAAATCGCGTAACACCGAGAATAACAATCAACAGCGTAGCCGCAGATAAAAGCTTGGCTAAGGATATTGATACGCTACCGACTTTAAAACCAAAAAAAGCATTGGTGATGACGTCACGCACATCAACCCACTCAAAACCCACGGCGATTGCCATTGGTGGCAAAAGGGCAAGAATTATGAGCAGATCGATAAAAGCTCCAATCCAAAAGAAAAGAAGGCGTTCACCATCGCTTTCATCTTTCACCTTTTTTTTTGTTTCAGTGAATGATGAATCCAAACTTCTTAAAGCTTCTCGGGTAATGAGCCGAATAAAAAGGCCAACAATAACCAACCCACCAATGATAACAACGCGAGTTGCAATGAAATGACCCAAGGCCACATAGCCGAAGCTCACGGATATAACGATAAAAATGCCAATACCAAACATCACTGTTCGGATATTCCGTCCAAGTGTGATTAATTCTGACGAAAACTCTTGGCGCCTCTGCTCAACGATAAGCCAAACGTTTTTTTTGCAAATCAATATCGTTGCGATACCAATTAAAAATGCTGAGATAGCACTTTGCTCCAAAGCAAGTTCTTGACTGCCGCCGAAAATTCCAACACCGGCTGTCAGCACTCTATCAATAAAGAAAACGAAAACGATCCCAAGCATCAAATACTTTACAAATTGACCGCTCGCCTTTTCTAATGGAATCAACCGCCACCCCGGAACACTTGGCGACAGAATGGCCGTCGTGCCAGCTTCGATCATCAAAAGGCCAAGCATCGCACCCCAAAGCGACTGAGCGAGCTGACGAGTCGTGGCATCGATAATACCCTGGCTCTTTAGTGCTTCAAATATAATCAATCCTGCGATCGCACCAGGAACCGCGCGCGCTATGATTCTCAAAACGGCGGCCCAAGCACGGCGCCCGGGTGTTGGTTCTGCTTGTTGCAACCCATTCAGCACTTGTCGCACAATCCAACGTCGCGCTGGGACGAAAATTAAAAATCCGAACAAAAAGCTGAGCCCAATTATTCCGTATGCTCGCAATTCACCGCCTGAATAAGCCGCATTGGCGCGCCAAATCCGCCAATCCTTTTCAATCTTGACTGCAATACCCTTCAGATTTCGTATGGCTGACTGGATCACGTCAGGACTAAAAGGCGTCATACCGCGTGCGAGAATTTGACGATAAAATAAGTCACGGCGCGCGGCCGTTATCTGCGCCAACAGTCTGTCCGTTTCCGCCAAATTGAGGTCTGATTGAAGAATAAGCGCATCTTCTGCGGCGAGTGCTGACTCGAGTCTGAGGCGCTCTTCTTTGATCTCATCTGTTTCCGCTGGCTCACCTTCCTCAGGCTCGGGCCCTAGACGTTCAAGGTCTGCCTGGAGACGATCTCTCTTTTCTTTTAGGGGCTCAATTACACTAAGGGCTTTATTTTTTAAGGATCGTAGTTCTTCACGTTGATCAAGCAGTGACATTTCTTCTGCATCGGCTTGTTCAATGCTTCGCGTAAGAGCCGTGAGTTTTGCTCGCCGACTGTCGATACCTGCCTGCAACTGTTCACGCATTGCACGGTCAGCGATGTTTACTGAAAGTCGATCAAGGTCTCTTCGCAAATTTTCCAACGAAAAGACGGAGCGACGAACCACCGCTAAACGTTGTTTTGATTGTTCGACAAGCCCATGAGTCACTCCGTCCGTATGACCTTTCGCGCCATTATCAGCTGACATCCCGGTATTAATAGCGTCCGATGAAACCGACTGTTTTTTCTCATCCGGCTGTCGCACTATCGACGTTGCAGTATCGCTGGACGGCGCATCCAACTTACCATCATCCAAGATGCTGGTATTGTCTTCCCCCTTCGCCGATACATCACTAAGAACAGCGGTAAGAAGATCTTTTTTTACCGTCCATGTGTCGATTGCATCGGTGAGAATTTTCCGACGGTTAGCGATGTCGTCTTGCACCGTCTCGAATTCCACAATCTCGTTAGCTGTGAATTGTTCCTGCAACAGCGAAAATGCTTCAGTTTGGTTATCAATCAGTGTCTCTACTTTTTGAAGGTCGGCTTTAAAGACTTCATCATCGTCTGTTTGTGCCAACGCGATAGAGAGACTTATCGGCACAAAAAGAACGACAAAAGCGATGACCGTCTTCAACAGGCTTATAATTCGCCACCCTCGCTTCACGGGCCGAAGCCAATTCAAAATCAAAAAAAGAACCAAACGCATATTTCGGAAATCCATTGTGGGTTCCTATTGTACCGACCATCATCATGAACCATCGAAAGATCCGTAATCCGGTATGACAAAGTGCGCAAGACATCCGATAGGCTAACGAAAAAAGACAATGACTAGACCCGCCTGGTTAGCTTGCGACCAGGAAATTCGATGTTTCCCGCAGCGGCGCTATGCATTTATTCGCGCCCGCGGATCGCTTTGTTTGCACATCCCTAAATGTGTTTTCAACGTATTCAATTCATATTCACTTTGAACATTAAGGGTGTTTCATAATGGTCGGTTCCCTCCGTCGAACGTTGGTTGCGCTATTGTATGGAGCGATATGCCATTCAGTTTTTGGGTTGGCCGCGCTTATTATGGCGATAAGTCTTGCAACCGGACTGTCGTGGTCCTTCGGGACCGTGTCGTGGCCGTGGGCCATTTTTGCCAACTTGATTTTAATAGCCCAATTCCCGCTGCTTCATTCATGGCTTCTGACGCAACGGGGCCGTCGTATCCTTGGTTATTTCGCACCGTTTGGTTACGGCGCGACCCTCACAACAACCACATATGCGATTATTGCCTCACTTCAGCTTTTGGTTCTCTTTGTTCTATGGACACCGTCCGACATCTTGATTTGGCAGCCGAAAGGCATTGCCCTGATTATTCACTCATGCCTGTTTGCTTTGAGTTGGATGATGCTTGGAAAAGCTGTGTTCGATATGAGCTTCCAACTCCAAAGCGGCGCGCTTGGATGGATTGCCCTTGTAAGAAATAAACAGCCCGAATATCCAGACATGCCAGAAACGGGTCTGTTCAAATATATAAGGCAGCCGATTTATTTGGCTTTTGCCTTGATCCTTTGGACCGGCCCAATCTGGACCTTGGATAAACTTATATTGGCGAGCCTTTGGGGCGGCTACTGCTTTGTTGCCCCCATTTTTAAAGAACGGCGGCAACGGCAATATTATGGCGAACGATTTGATGCGTATGTCACTAAGACGGGTTATTGGCTCCCAAGAACCCGTTTCTCAGAAGAAAAAAATACCAGAGCGCCGAACGATCACGTTGAATCAGTATAAGGTCCGCTCAGGCGCTCAGAAGCATGAAACTAGAACATCGGATTGTTTCAAGCTAAAGCTCCGATGTTCTAAAGCCTCGAAACAACAATGTTCAGTATGTTTAAAGTATATCTCGCTTAGAGGGCTAATAGCCCCAGAGTCAATAAATGAGTCAAAAAATGAGAAAAGAACTGCGTCAAGAAATGCATCAAATCAGAGACCTAAAGACGGCAATCCTTCAACAGAAAAGAACGCCATCAATCAACCGATGAATACGTTTTCCAAAAATAACGGAAGCCGCTCAGAGAACTCGTTGTTTTTCGCTCTTTCAGTTATGCTGAGCTCGAAACAGAGCCCATTTGGGGGAACGGCACGATTGAGCTATCTCCTGATAAAAAGGATTTTGCATCGTGTAGAGCCAAAGGCTTTGAAATAAAATACCCCTGCCCATAGGTACAGCCCTTCGAATTTAAAAACTGCATTTGTTCTTCGGTCTCTACACCTTCAGCAATGGTTTCGAGGTTAAGCTCTTTTGCTAAAGCAAGGATTGCAGACACAAGCCCTTGATCATTGGAATTTCGATCGAGTTCCGAAACAAATTCACGGTCAATTTTGATGAGATCAACCGGGAACGATCGAAGATGAGAAAGAGACGAGAAGCCAGTACCGAAATCGTCCAATGCAATTTGTACACCAAGCTCTTTCAGCTCTTGTAAGGTCGTTGCAACGCGACTTGAGGCGCGTCCAACAAGAGCCGTTTCGGTCAACTCCACTTCAATCTCGCTTAGTGGAATACCGTATTCAGCCGACATCTCCTGTAGACGTATTGAAAACTCAGACGACCGAAGTTCAAATGGCGACGCGTTTATGGCAAGTAGTGATGGTCCGTGAGCGATCCTTCTTAGTTCAGCATGGGCGCTCAACGCTTTGCGCCATATCATTTCACTGAACGTGAACATCTTGCGGGATTCCTCAATCACCGGAATGAAAATAGACGGCGGAACGGTTTCACCGTCAACCGTCCATCGAACAAGGGCTTCAAACCCACGATGATCACCCGTTGAGATCTCGCGTTGGGGCTGCAACACTACTGAGAATTCTTCATTCTCCACGCCTTTTCGGATCATCGATAGCATCGTTTGTCTGGCAAAAAGTTCACCCGCAACTTCCGAATCAAAGAATGACCACTGGCCACGACCATTTCGTTTCGCTTCGTACATAGCAATATCTGCATTTTTCAAAAGCGTATCTGGGTCTGAACCATCACCAGGAAAACGCGCAATCCCAATAGAAAAGGACGGTTCGATCATCTGGCTGTTAACGTTCACCGGCTCAGTAAGATCATTAAACAAACGATCTGCGAATTGAACACAATCCTTCGAAGACTTTAAATCTGTTACAATCAAAGCAAATTCATCACCGCCGAGACGTGCGACCGTATCCGTACTACGTATGGATTTTTTCAGTCTGGATGCAGCTTCACGCAGTAATTCATCCCCCACAGCATGGCCAAGCGTATCATTTATCTCTTTAAAATGATCCATATCCAGAAGAAGAACGGCAATATCAGATCGCCCGCTTAACGTAGCGTTCTCTAACTCTGCTTGAAAGACTTCTCGGTTTGATAGGCCGGTGAGCGAATCCGTTTGCGCTAGTTCAATAAGGTCTTCTTCAGCAGTTTTTCGAATTGTAATATCGTAACGAATTGAAACATAGCGTAGCGGACGCCCTTTATTATCCAGCACAGGAACAATTGTTGTATCGACCCAATAGTGAGTGCCGTCTTTACGACGATTTCGCACCTCACCGTGCCAGGTTCCCCCCTTTGCAATTGTCCGCCACATATCGTCAAAAAAGGCCCTGGAATGATGAGCGGAATTGACGATTGAATGCGTCCGGCCAACAAGCTCTTCGCGCGCATAGCCGCTGATCCGACAAAAGTTATCGTTCACAAACGATATACGCCCGCGCCGATCGGCAACTGAAACAATCGCCTGTCGATCAAGAGCTTCCCGGTAAGCCGAAAGATCAAGACTATCATCTTCCAATACGCGACTAGAGGTGACATCCCTTTGTACAGCGATAAAATTTTTGAGTTTATTTTCCTCATCGAATACAGGATTAATCTGTAACTCGACTAAATATTGCCGGCCACTCTTACTATAGTTTTCAATTTCCACCCGAACTGGCGCAGCGTTTTTAAGGGCTTTGCCTATTTTATTAATCGCTCGTCGGTCGGTGTTTTCGCCTTGTAGTAAATCACCTGGCTTGCAACCAATCGCCTCAATTAAGGGATACTCTGTCAGTTGCTCAAAGGCAGCGTTTACCCAAACAATTCTCCCTTGGGAATCCGTAACAATGATCGCATCATTCGTATGTGCCGCAACTAATTGAGCGAACTCTGGTATGTCGCTATCGAAGTGCCGAATAGACATTTGCTCATCCCTCAAACAAATTGCAACCTAAGGTTTGGATACTGGTCCACAACACTTAACCGTAAGATAAAGATAAAAGTGTCTGTAATTTTTGCCGCAGGCTGATAATAGGTTCTCTGATTAAGCTTTTATAAAGAAGGTCTAACAGGATATTTACAGATGGTATAACTATGCACTGATACGTCAGTACACATCTATCTGGGCGCCCTGGTCCATGCGACCCAATAGAAGAAGAGCCCATTCTCCAGCGAGGTAGAAAAGAAACCGACGGCATTCCAACGAAGTAGAATAGCATTGGCGATTTAAGATGCATGGGGTTTCATGCAATTGCTTTTGCCGCTTCAGGCAAGACTTCTTCAACAGAATTGTTGAATATCAACCAAGAAATGACATAAGGTTTTGGCGCTCATTAATGGTGAGCGTTCCAAGTACAAAACGCGAAAATAGTAATAGCCGATAAATAAAGCCCCTCAATATGACGAACATCCGGTCTCCATTCGAAATGGTCTTTGATAGCATTGCAGATCGGTATGACGGTGCCATCTCGCTGTCAGACCTGAGCTTAAATGATGCACCATTGGTCGGCGTCAATGGGGCTTTTCTAAAGCTTACAGGTTATGCTGAATATGACGTTATTGGCAAAAATTGTCGGTTCTTGCAGGGGCAAAACTCGTCTTCTCGAGCGAAATCGTTACTAGCTGAGTCAGTCGCTCGTCGTACGCCTATCGTTACTTGTATCACCAATTATACAAAAGCGGGTGTGTCATTTGCAAACCTCTTATTCCTAGACTTTATCGTCGACGATAATGGACATGAATATTCTATCGGTGTGCAAAACCATATCTCAAAAGAAAACTGGCGAAATGAGGCTGAAGCAGCACGGTTTCGCTCAACAAATGTGCTAAGCCTTATCAAGGAAAATACAGATCGATCATTTGCAATGGGCAAAGCATGGCAGTCGCGATCAGTCGCAAACCTCGTTTCATCGCACCTTAAAGCACTTCGGGCGGAAGAACTACATTTGTCTGCGGAGAAACAAATGCAATACTCTGAACAGCTACTAAAAAGAGTATCACAAAGAATGATCGACCTTGATAAGCGTTGAAAGCAGTTTATTTGTCGACGGTGTCTTCTAAGGCTTGGTTGATCGCATGAAGCGCCAAACGGTCCAACAAACGCTGTCCGATTTTACTACCGCGTCGAAAAGATAGTCACAAGGCGATCTATCATCAGATAGGTAAACTAGCGCGCTTTAACGAAGACGCATTGAACCGCGCACCAAGCATCTGATCGACCCTTGTCCAGTCGGGGCGCCCCATCGGAGATCATCGCGAAGCGACCTTTCGTGAGATATACAAAATGGTGCGGACGGCCGGACTTGAACCGGCACGGCTTTACAGCCGACAGATTTTAAGTACGGGATTTTTCCGCCTAACCCATTGATTTTATTGAATCTGTTACAGCCGTTCTTTGAAGTGTGTCAGGCGATGTGGCAGGTTAAGCTTAATTATTACAAAAAATTTAGATTACTGTGCCGCTTTGGAACACGTCTGACACACTCCTGTTGGTTTGGCGGCCGTAGAGCGTAAAAATTACGGTATTTGTCATAAGACATCGCCCGCTTGCATTCCTTGATAAGCAAATTCTGAAAATCATCCGCCTCAAATATCTTATCCACATAAGCGGCACACTGACGACCTAGTGTTATATATGTGTTAGATAAGTGTTACGGGATTCTGGAAAACGCGGGCGACCAACAACGCCAAATATTTCGCGAGCGTTTTTGACATAACCGGTGGGTGATAACACGAAATTTGGTGTGTAAAAGCACGATAATCGGTGTGTGATAACACGAAAGCCGTTTTTGACTTATCCACAAAACGACTCGGGCATTTGAGTAATCTTTCTTGCGTTGGTGTGTGATAACACGAACCATGGAAGAAATGCAGAATCAAACGCCCCTATTCCCGGCGCACTACGAACAAGGAGATTTGTTCGTTTGCGATATTTTTGACGCTGCCCCGAAGGCCGATATGGCGTCGATGGCACATCCGATATTCAGCCTGTCAACCAAACCGGATTTGCGCCCGCGCATGTATGTGGCGAATGACGGCGTCAGCTATGTTGAAATCAAACCAAGCTCCGAAGGGCTGGCGACCGTTCATGACAGAGACGTTCTAATCTATTGCATCAGCCAGCTTATAGCCGCCTTAAACCAAGGGCGGGAAGTGAGCCGGACTTTGACGTTTAAAGCTTATGATCTCCTCGCGGCAACCAAACGCGGCACTGATGGACGCGGCTATCAACAATTACGCAGCGCTTTTGAACGCCTGCGCGGCACAACCATCTCAACCAATATCAAAACGGGCGACCAAGAACAATTTGACGTCTTCGGCCTCATTGATCGCGCGCGCATCGTGCGAGAAACCCGTGACGGTCGAATGCAAGACGTGGAAATCACACTTTCCGAATGGGTCTTTAATGCCATCAACGCTCGTGAAGTCCTCACAATGAGCCGGCGCTACTTCCATCTACGCAAACCCTTGGAACGCCGGCTTTATGAACTCGCTCGGAAATATTGCGGTAAGCAACCGCGATGGACGATTGGCTTGAAACTCTTGAGAGAAAAGACCGGCTCTAATTCAAGCTTGAAAGAATTCAAACGCATGGTTGGAAAAATCATCGACGATGATGAACGCGACGGGCGGATGCCTGATTATCGATACGCTTTTGACGGTGATAATCTTGTTGTCACGCCGAAAGAGGGGTTTTCTGCGTTAAATAATGAGAGAGAAAAGAAAAGCGCCCCTGCCCTTGCGCCTGAAACTTTTGAAAAAGTACGAAAAATTGCACCCGGTTGGGACGTCTACGCACTTGAACACGAATGGCGAGAATGGATGAAAGAAACCCCTCTGTACCCTGATGCTGCTTTTGTTGGATTCTGCAATCGATGGATTAAAAAAAGAACGTAAGCATAAAGCAATTAGCCAATTGCAAATATTGGCAAACTTAAATACTGATGGAAGTGGATTCAATAATATTTAAGATGACTAACTTTTTTGCAAGACCTGTAGGACAGCACTTAGTTCCAACGACAGTCGAGTTTAGCAGATATTTCTTGATTGCTTTGGGGACTTTAGCGCTCGCATTGTTGGGACTTTTGGGAGCTACAGCTTCATCAGCTCCCAAAATAGCGGCTGTGGCAGCTAATTATTTCGAAGAAATTGGCAACGCTTTTTGTTTCATAATAATCAGTTATAGCTTTAGTTATTGGCTTAAATTGTCAGTAGACCGCAAAGCTCCTCATCAGTTGCTTTGGCTTATGGGTGTTGTAACGTATTTAACGTTTTTGTTTGGGACTTGGCATGCCGTAACGGCTTTTGAAGGATTGACGGAAGAATTGATTACAGTGTTGGAAGCTTCCGACTAGCAGTAACGCCGACAACTTGACTATTCGGCCTGTACACTCAAGCGTACCCCTTCTCTCATTTGCAACTGCTGAATAATGACAAAAAGATTATCAGCGCGGGGGTTACCTTCAGCACTAAGCATCCGCATGAGGCTTTTCGGCGGCGTATCCGTTAATTTCGCCAGCTCATCAAAACCAAGCGTTGCGTTGATGTAATCGCGCAAGATGGATTTTCCCTCCTGCATCGCACCAGCAAGAAAGCAATCAAGCGCTTCGATTAAAAGGCCACAACGAAACTCCGGGTCGGTAATCGCCCGAGCCTGAACGGTCTCTTTAAAGTTTCTCGTCAACGGCATTACGCCTCTCCTTTTCGGGCTTTGTAATCCGCCCAATATTGGTGAGCCTTCTCGATGTCGTTTTGCTGGCGTTGTTTTGTGCCGCCGCAAAGAAGCAGGACGAGCTCGTCGCCGTCTCGCCCGTAATAGATACGGTAGCCCGGGCCAAAGGTAATGCGATATTCAATGACGCCTTGACCGACGCTTTTTGAATCGCCGAAATTGCCCTGCTCCATCCGAGCGATGGCGCGCCGTACGCGCAACGCCGCTTGAACGTCGATATCAGCAAACCATTTGCCGAATGTGCTTTCTTCGTCTTCATCAAGATACTCAACTATTGTTATCATTATGGTAACATACATGTTACCAATATGCAAATTCAATCTTGGCCAGATTCGAGGACGCTCAAGCCGATCAAAACCAATCGAAAATCCGGCGCTTTTTGCCATGCCGTGTCTCATCGGTCAGCAATAAAGTGAGACGCTTGCGCTCGTCCGCTTCACCATTGAGACGGGCCCGCAAGTCTTGAATAGTCTCGTCTAATTGATCGCGTTCGCGTCGCCGCTCTGTCTCAAGCTGCTTGATTTGTTCGTCTCGGATTTCAATTTCGCGCTTCAATGTATTGATTTGATTGGAACTCTCGGGTGTCTCGCTCTGTCTCTTGCTGTCTGTGCGAGACGTCTCACTGCCTTTTTTCGAAAAGACACGGAATAATTCAGAGGCTTCTATTTCGTATGCCCCTCCCCTACCCGTACGGCTAGCCGAAAGATCGCCGCGCTTTATTGCGCGTGAGATTTTCATCTTATCAAGACCCGTCTCATGGGCAGCTTGTCGAAGCGTGAATACTGGCATAACGCGGAAAGCGTACCAGATATGGTCTGTATCAAAACAACAAATGAGACACTTCTCCACAAGTTTGACAGTTCTGATTTACATATGATATTATTCACTATACTAACTAAATTGCATTGAATGAAGGATACCACAAGCGCATTTTGCACAGCTGCAAAAATAATAGTTCCTGCCCTGGCCACCATCGCTTTGGTCACGGCAAGCCCCATGTCACCAATTATTGGTTCAATGATACTTGCTGGATACTACGCAAGCTTATTAGCAATTGAGACGAATAGGGGTCAGAGAGCTACACCGACATCGGCCAATACTTAGAAGACAACGACAGTAGGGCAAGCGCAAAACTGACAGTTCCCGTCAAACCAGCTGGCGGACGCGATAACAGCCAGAATACAAACCAAACCGCTGTGAGTGCGAAATAGATACTGCCAAAGAGAATAAGGCTCATCGCGGTCATTAGGAAATACAGCACGAAAGGCGTAACGACGATGAGTGCCGCGGTCTTCCACAATGGTAGCGTCAGCAAAGCATTTAATGAGCCGAAGAGCGCGACGCGCGTGTCGCCCTCAATCAGGAAGCCAATGATTACCCAGCCACAAAATAGTAGCGCTGATACCGTAAGGGGATGAAAGTTTCTTCTGATATTTTTTGGTGTTGGAATAAAACTGACAACGCCATCGCGCATAATTGGTAGCGATCGCAAAATAGCATAGCGCAGGGTGTCGAGGCCGGTTTCGATCTTATCGGTAAACCCAGTGAAGCTTAAAATTGCCAAAGCTAGACCTGCGAACTCCAAAGAAAAATTTGAGCCGAGATCCCAACTAGAGAGTGGAGCAAAACCATTTGAATTATCCACGAGAAAAAGGTTCCTTTACAAACCTTTTTCTAGACAATCCAGAACCCCTGCTACACTCTGGGTTTTTGGTAGCACGAAACAGCCCTTAAAAAAGGAACCCTTTTGGTGCTACGTGCAGCGTGAAACACTTTGATAAGGCGGCGTGATGTTGATCGGCTATGCGCGGATTTCAACGACTGATCAGAATTTAGACTTGCAATTGGACGCCCTCAAGTCGGTCGGGTGCGCCCATATTTATCAAGACGAGGGAATATCGGGCGCAACAGCACAACGCCCTGGCCTTAATCAGGCATTGAAAGACTTGTCCAAAGGGGATGTGTTCATCGTATGGAAGTTAGATAGGCTTGGTCGCTCCATGCGCCACCTAATTGAACTCACGAGCATGTTTGAAGAAAATGATATTGGATTCAGGTCCCTGTCTGACGCGATAGATACATCAACGCCCGGCGGGAAATTATATTTCCATCTCATGGGCGCATTTGCAGAATTTGAACGTAATCTAATATCAGAGCGCACCAAAGCGGGTATGGCGGCAGCCAGAGCAAGAGGCGTTACGTTGGGCCGACCGAAAAGTGATAAATAAGGCTTCCGAAGATATTTGCGTAGATATTAAGGTGCCCGACGTTTTCTATAAGGACGCTTTTTCCGCTTATACCGTTTTGGACGCGTAGCAGCCCGTTGACGTTTGTCTTTATAGTCTCGCCCGTAAAATAATCGGTGGTTCCCCAATACATAAAGACCAGCCGCTTTCATGAATTCAAGTGTTACGACAAAAGGGCGTAAGAGAGGATCGGGAATGACTTCGGTGATGGCGTTGTTGGCAACACCAGCTGGGGCCGTGCGTTGTTCGCGCAAGGACTGAATTTCTCCGGTCAATTGTTCGTACCTGCGACGATCACCGATTTCACGGTCACGCTCACGGGCATTGATCGGGTTTTCATCGTCAGGAAAATGCTGTCCCGATTGTTCAAGCGTATCGACATCCCGGGGGACGCCGTCGTTTCTGTCGAGAATACTGTCAAGTTCTTGTTGTCGGTCTGCAATTTGGTCATTGATGAGATCTACGTCTAATTGTGCGCCTTCAATGTTCTCTGCAGCTAGATCGGTTTGAAGATCTAAAAATTCATGGGTCGCAAATACATTGATCCCCACAGCAGCGAGGCCGATACCAAGGGCGAATAGGGCTTTTACATAGGTACCGCGACCCATAACGCGGCCTGCATAGGGCAAAGCGAAAAGGGCTGTAAGCTCAAACCCGGTTGCCATGGCACCATTCGCCCACATTTGCTCGGCTGTACGGGCAACAGCCATCCAGGCGGAGACATTCATATAGCCGCTTGCAGCGGCAATCCCCAGGATTCCAAGCCCAAGGCCTAGCCTGGCTATGTTAAAGGCTGCTTTTGCTTTTCGTTGTTTTTTCGTGGGCATGTGTTCGTAGCATTTTTTTCAAATCGCTACGTATGCTAATTTATTTTATTCATGCCGACGAAGCAGAAACCGAATGACACATTCGGAGGTATGCAATATGTCTTGAGACGTTTCACTAAAGATGCGACCGCTAAGGACAAGCAAAGTCTTTTAAACGAGATAGACATCAAAACCGAACCATCAGCACGAGCGCGTATTCTTCCTGGCGTTTTGCTGATCGCGCTTTAATTTCGCCTGAAGGGCTTTGCGCTTTTGTTCGTGTGGGTCTTGGGTATTTTCATTAACGGGCGTTCGTGCAGCTGAAGCGTTGCGGTCTCTCTGCTCTTTTTGAAGTTCTTTCTCGGCTTGTTTTCCGGCGGTCAACGCCCGATCAAGACCGTTTTGAGATTTCCCAAGGGACTTTCTGATAAAATCATCGCTCGGTCGTGGTGCCGCGAATGATTTATCATAGGCAAGATCGCGCTGCTTTTGCAGGTCATCGAGGGATGATTTTTTACGGCGATAGATCTCATCCAGGCGTTTCGTTTGATCGTCCATATTCATTTACTACCGAGACTGAAGCCATAGCATAGTTCCTAAAAAGCTAATGAGTGATTAGGATAGTGGTATCAGTTACCGCCGGGGCCGCCGGGTTCTGTTTCGATCCCGCTTGTTTTTCTTCGCATCACTGCGTAGCTTTTTCGCCGCTGCTTCACGAGCGCGTTTTTGGGCATCACTGGCTGATCCGGCTTTATCATTCCAAATTTGATCGGAACGGGTACGGAAATCATCAAGCCGATCTTTACCATCTTGACTAATGTCAGCTTGAAGCATCTCGCGTCGTTTTTGATAGTCGTTGGAGATCCCCCTCACCGCTGTTCTGGTCTCCTCACTTTGTTGTTTACCAAGGTCTGAACGTTTCGCCGCTAAATCAGAGATAAACGCGGCCCGAAGGTTTTGATTATACGTTATCGCCTGGGATAAGGCGCGAAGCCGGTTCGTATGTTTTTGTCGAAGAGCATAGGCGAACCGTGCGCTTAGATAATTATCGAACCGGTCCAATTGTCGGCCCTGATGCTTATAAAGGTCGCGCCAAGCGGGTCGATACGTGTCTTTGATTTCAGATTGGGCATTTGCGATAGCTGTAGAGCGCTTCTCCCATAACTCCCTAAATTTAGGTTTGTTAGCCTTGAAGGCCGTATTTTTTTGATCGCGGTAGGCAGCCCAAAGATTATCTGAAAGAGCCTTTTTCACCTCATAATGTTCAGTGCGGGTCAGCGATTTATCCTTAACGAAGTGACGTTTGCGATTATCGTTGTTGGCAACGCGGTTGTGACAAAGGATACGCCCATGGCGGCGTTCATAGTCTTCTGCCCATTGGGAAAGTTTCAATTGGTCATTTGAGTTTGATGCAGAACACCCGGTTTCAGGGTGAACACGGTTAACAATGACATGCACATGGGGGTGATCCTGGTCCGTATGAACAACGATCATTGCTTGGTGCTCTTCCAATCCCAAGACACGCAAGGTCTCTTTTGCCATATCCACTTGATGGTCCAGGGATGGTTTTTCATCCGGGTGCCAGGACAAGGAATAGGTGTATACGGGCTTTTGTGATTTGCGCCCGCGCGTCACACCATTTGCACGTTTTAGGTGTTCGGCATGTTCCGCCGTATCGATCATATGAGCGGTTGCTCGCGCACCGTTGTCGGTTGGTAAATTAAGGGTTTCAATGCGTGCAACGCGCTTAGAGGATTGAGCCCCTTTGTCATGCAAATAGTATTGCGCCGCGCCCTTAAAGCTACGACCGGCTTTTGCGATTCTTGGCACCATGGTCGAGCCAGTGATCCATCAATTGATTGAGTTTTTCGAGATAGGGAACAATGTCCGTCGTTGTCGTGATCGTCTTCCGGTGGCACAGCTTTACGAGCTGATTAATATTATTACCGATGCGGCGAAGCTCGTGGCGTGTTTCAAAATCGGGTCGTGCTTCTTCGACCATTTGTATTGGTTTATTGAGGGCTGCTGCCCGTGCAAAATCGATGAGGGTCATGCCTGCATTACCCGCACGCGCTTCGATCTCGGCCCGCTCGTCTGGACTAAGAGAAATGTTTAATTGCTCGCTGCGCAAGCGTCGCGGTGACTTCTTTGGGCGGGCCATGTGGATACTTTCTGAACCCTGATAGAAATTTTAGCCGGGTGTTGGGGGATGCGTTTAATCCCCTGACCGAGTATATTCTAGAATAAACATATCTCGCTACGCTCCAGTTAAAAGAGACGCGGCTATTGAATCAAATTGTGTTGATAAACCAGCTAATCGGGCATTGATCTGGTATTAAACTATGCCAATCCAAATACCAATGTATGCGGTTTGAAACACTTCCAAGAGGTCTTCCAGGGACATCGGCGACACGCGGTGCCGCGCCGCGTGCTCTTTGGATGAACCCGAGTGCTCTTCACGGATCTGAATTCTGGCAATACGAAACGGGTAAAGTCATCCTTGGGCGCACGGACGGCGCTATGCTCGGCGTTGCCGATAATCGCCATTTAATGACCGTGGCAGGTTCCCGGTCCGGCAAGGGCACGAGTGTCATTGTCCCCAATTTACTATGTTATCCTGGGTCGGTTTTAGTGCTCGATCCGAAGGGCGAAAATGCCACCCTCACCGCTGAACGGCGCGGCTTGGGTCGTGGCATTCCCGGTGGCGGATTAGGGCATGACGTCTATGTCATTGACCCTTTTGAAACAGCCAATGTCGCAGACGATTATCGTGCAGGCTTTAACCCGCTCGATGGCCTTGATCCGAACGCCCGCACGTTCATTGACGATTGCGACGGCATTGCCGACGCCCTTGTGGTTGAAACGAGTGGGGCGAAAGACTCCCACTGGACCTCGACTGCTCGTTTGGTTTTACGCGGCCTGGTTGCATGGGTCGCGTCGGGTAATGCCAAGTCAAAAGATCTGAACGAAGTGCGTCGCCTCTCCTATTTACCATCTGACGGTGAAGGCACTGGCGAGTTTGAAACGCTTCTCATCGATATGTCCGTGTCCGAAGCGGCGTATGGCATTCCAGCTGAAGCGGCAAACATGCTGATTGGTATGAGACAGGACGAGCGGGGGTCAGTGCTTTCGACCGTAAGAGACAACATCGCTTTTCTGTCCTCTCCGGCGATGGCTGAAACCTTAACAGGCGATGGTCGCACGATTGATCTTAAAACTTGGAAGTTTGGAAACGCCTCCGTTTACCTGTGTTTGCCAGCAGGACGTTTACACCGACACGGGCGGTTCTTCAGATTATTCTTAAACCGTCTTTTGTCAGCCGTGGAAGCCGCACCAGACCAGCCGGAGATACCGGCCCTAATGATCCTCGATGAGATGCACGTTCTCGGGCATATGAATGCGCTTGAAACCGCTGCCGGTCTGATGGCGGGTTTTGGTGTGCGGATCTGGTCAATCTGGCAAGATCTTTCCCAGCTGAAAGACATTTATAAAGCCCGGTGGGAAACCTTCATGGGCAATGCTGGCATCTTACAGTTTTTCGGCATGAATGACGTGACCACGCTTGAATATGTATCGAAGCGTTTGGGGACATCATCCGTGATGTCAATTTCCCACGGTGAGATCAGCAAAGAACAAGCGTTGGCTGGGTTTAGCGGTGAAAGTAAAACCATCCAGTCGGCCCCGCTCTTATCGATTTATGAAGTGGGGTATTACTTCTCACGCCAATCGAACAATCAATTAATCATTTATCCGGGGTCCGACCCGATTTTTTTGCAGCGTGTTCCGTATTGGGATGCATTTTATAATCAGTGGAGAGTTGCGTAATGGTCAGCCTAACAATGCCGGATTTCGGAAACGTAATGCGTCAAGCGAAACCAGAACAGGCTATCGAAACACAGTGGAAACCAATTACTGGTGAACCGCTTGACGTACGTCCACTCCCAGCTGGTGCAAGCATTCATTATCTAGGAACAGAGGGTGTAAAACTCTCTTTTCCAGCTTATCGGAAAAAATGGCTTTTATGGTCTGTTCCTCTCACGCTAGCCTTTGTTTTTCTTATCGTGATCCCTGCAATGACTACGCTGCCTTTAACGAGTATAAGCGGCGGCTATTACGGTCGAAACTGGTTCTTAACTATCTTCATCGGCGTGCTGGGAATTACTGCTTGTTATGCCATGTTTCGCTACGTCAAAACGCGCATCATCGTTAAAGCACAACCAGATCGAAGTGAGGTAAAAGGCGTTTTTCTCGGTAAACCAATGATCTTTGATACTGCGCATTATTCACGCATGATGGAAGGCCACGAGCTTCAATCGGGTAAAGAGGATGGCGGCAATAATCCTGTACTGATGACAGCACTTAAGGTTGGCTATGGATCCTGGGGTGAAGAAACGCCCTTCGGTTTTTCTAAAAAGCGCGGCGTTGAATACATCCTTTGGATGAATGACCTTATCGAACCGATTGTAGGAGGTCAGAAAGCACAGCATGCTTCTGAAGAAGGACACCGCCAGCAGGCGTTTTAAGCGTCAGAAAGGTTTAAACGGCTTTCAATACGGTCCAGCCTGATTTTAAGCTCTGCAATATCGGCATGATCGTGGTCTTGAAGCGTTGATATGCTTTTTGAATATTGGCGCATGGCCGTCATTTCAGCGGTCATTGTTGCCATGTTATTGGACATTTTCGCCATATCGAAACGGATATCACGCAAAATAGGAAGTATTATTTCATCAGGATCGTTTGTCATAGGTTTAGTATATCGTATACCGATGATATTTCGCAATAAAAATGATTGCGCAGCCGCCAACAAGCTTAATGACGATCATACGTTAAGAGCACGCCAAAAGTCTTTGAGCGGCGCATTAAAATTAACAGGCAATGAGAGACAGCCTTAAGCCGCCTCTGCGAATAAATCGCCTTGTGCCGGTGGCGTGCGTTCTTCGAAATCACAACAAACGATTTCAGTTACCGGAGGACGTTGATTCCATTCATTGATATAAAAGCTCGTATCAACGCCGCAACCTGCCTCCATGAAAAGTCCGGTTTGTTCTGCAAATGTCTTATACTTCGCATTCTCGTTGCGTTCATAGCATTGAACTCCCGACAGACGGAATGGTGCTGATGTTTGGGGAAAGATGAAAGCCCCATGCCGGGCCATATGTGAGGCGATATCTGCAATGATATATTCAAATTCCCTCCCTTTATAAAGCGGCGCTTTTTCATTATTCTTCTTTATACGCCCAAATGGTGGATTAGAGATCGCATAATCAAAACAGCCTAGCTCACACCATACGCTCGTGATATCGGCGCATATCCAAGTTGCTTCGGGTAGTAACTTCTTTCCGATCTCAACATAACGGGGATTGATTTCTACGCTTGTAATCTGTGGACGTTCGTCATGATAACGACCTCGATTATAAGCTGCGTAAGAAAGCGCACCAATCCCGGCGCATAGGTCAATGATCTTTGGTCCTGACGTTTCAAGGGCAAAATCAAAGGCTAAGTCTAAAGGCGTAAAAAACGCTCCCGAATAGGTAACATCGCCGTCAGCGGCTTGATGGTAATTTTTAAATACAAATTCTTTTTCATCCGTAGTCAGTAGTTCTGATTTTTCCAATAATGCCAATGCCTCAAGATGTTTTTTATTCTGTCGTTTAGTCAGTTTTGCCATCGCTTTGTCCTTTCCTTAAATTAAAGCTGGGTTGCGCATGCAACCCTTGGCCTTCGCCGAGAACGGGGTGTGCAAACGGAAATGAAAATCGACAGGGTTGGTGCGGGCGCAGCGTAGCGAGCCACGGCCCTGTCTATTTTGCTTGAAGTGCGCCGAGGGACCGGTCCCTAAGAGCAGAAACAAATAAGCCCGCCAAAGGAGGACTGAATTGACACGGTTTAGAAAACGCATTGCAGAGGAAACAAGACGACGGTGTTATCGGTACGGCGTAATAAAGTCATCGATTTACGCTCGGCGTGAGAGCGTTGAAAAAATGAACAGTTCTAAAAAGGCAGTTAGATTTACTGAACTCGTTAAACGCGTCGACTACCGATTGAGAAAAGGTGAGATACCGAACGGTATCGCAACAAAACCAAAGACGAAAAAAGCATGAAAGCCGGAGCGGTATCGCCCCGGCTGTTCATTTAAGCAGCCGCTTTATCGGACTGCCTGTCGATTGCCTTATATTCTTCGATAACGTCATAGGATTTTCCTATAAGCCGTTGGGCGCGAAGGATCTGATCACCTGAAATCGATGATGTATATTGCCGTTCACCGTTTTCCGCGTCATATGAACGTTGCACGGGACCGATAGAATAGAAGTGCCCGTTTTTGCTCATATTTTTGTAGATCGGTAAGCTCAAATTGCCGTCATACAATTTTGTGATTGGTTTATTGGTTTTGTTAGTCATAATATTTCCTTGTCTAGAGACTGATTGATTTCAGCCTCCCGAGAGGGGAGCCAGGGGCATAGGGGGGACAAGTCAATGATCGCAACCACGTCCGTCTTGACTTTAACCACGCGACTGGCCTCGTGGGGATAAGGTTGTGTTATTAATCGGTACGCTGAATATATTATAGATTCGAATTATACAAAAGCGATAAAGAAAGAGAATTCAAAACTGATTGCCGTTTTATTAAGAGCATCATTCACTTAAAATATCGGTCGGAACAGGGATATTTTGTTGTATATCAACGCGCGAGGAGACATATGGTTAAAGAGAAAGCATCAGAAAAAACATCTATTGAGTTAGGGTATAATCTCTCAACGTCTAAAATTTCTGCGAAAGTTGAAATTCCGAACATTTCAAAAAAAATCTCTGCTGTTGCCAACTACATAAATAGATCATGGATTTGGGCATGGCAAGTGCACCATTGGGCCAGCCGAGATGGAAAAAGAGGGTTACCCGAGAGTTCTTCTCTAGCACCTACCGGAAGCGAACTGAAGATTGCAGGAAAATACAAGCTAGCTGTAGAAAAATTGACGGGCTTCCTAACTACTTACCTCATCGTTGCTCAAGAATACGCGTCGGGATTCGAGCCGCGAAAATTATCAGAAGACACTCTAAAAAAGCAAATAAGGGGAGAAACTAAGGAGTTACTGAATAGATATGACAGCGACATTAAGCAGATTGATAGGGCATACAGAGCCGCCCTCGACGAGTATAATAAGTTTAAATCTGACCATAATTTGAAAGCCGACCCAAAAGCGTCGCCCACGATATATAAAGCCACTTCGGCACTCTTGATGTTGGGTGCTGCGGAAGGTGTGTTAAATTCTTTCTTATTGAGTGAGGTCAGCGCCGGTGGTAATGTGGGAGGATTTGCTTACGCAATTATGTTTTCTTTTTTTAACGTTCTGGTTGGATTGGCTTCAGGAGTCTTTGCATGGCGGCATATATATTGGCAACGAGGAATTAAGCGTGTTTTCGCTATTTTTTTAGCAATAGCTTTTTCTGTATTTGCATTTCTTTTGAACTGGGGGATGGCGCATTATCGAGAAGTCGCCGAAAAGTCATTAGCTAATGCGAGCAGTATTGAGGATGAGTTTTATGTCCTTGGCAACGTTCCTCTGGACCAAGTTGCAAACAATATGTTTGCTGGCATAGGACTTTCGACCTTACCCGCCGTAGCACTGCTTTTAATTGGAATTGCAATATCCGGTTATTCTTCTTTAGAAGGAGCAACCAAATTATTTGATAGAATTCCTGGGTTCGCAAGCCTATGGAGAGAAAAAAATACAAAACTAAAAAAGCGAGATGAATTGTGGAGATTGCTAGGTACAGATTTGAAAAGACGATTTGATCGATATTTATATCTTTTCGAGTTTGACAAAACTCTACATCACTTTTTCAAGAAAGAAATGGACAGTGCGAAAATACTTGTGACGGGATCTACGGAACAAGCGGACAACATTGGACGTGGGATAAGGTTGTGGGCTGAAGGTTGGATTGAAACCTACAGAACAAACAATGAAGTTAAGAGGGTATCAATTCGAA
The DNA here is from genome assembly GCA_039025235.1 of Pseudomonadota bacterium. Classification (GTDB taxonomy): domain Bacteria; phylum Pseudomonadota; class Alphaproteobacteria; order Caulobacterales; family Parvularculaceae; genus MED-G105. The sequence continues at coordinate 129,119 of JBCCOS010000005.1, read as the reverse complement.
AGAAACTTCAAGAACGAGAGCTTAACGGTCGCGATACCAAAGTAATTGATCCAGGCCCACCGCCAGCCTACTTCGAGCAACCCGTGACATTCGGAAACGAATACGAGCTACCTTCGAATGCAGATTGTCTTGATCAAATCAATTACTCTTTGAATGTCATAAATAATAACAGCAACGTTTTAGAAGAACTCACGAATTGGCTTTTGGAAAAGAAACATAGTATTTACGAAACGATTGATAGTAGGGCTTTGGAGCCGGATGTTACGCCATCCGTTCCTGCAGAGGATCTTTTACATTCTCTGCGAGCGGAATTTAAGTCTGTGTAACGAACTAAAATCCGAAAGATTATAGATGAACATTGCGCACATACAAACTGCAATAGCGGGCATTATCATTGTTGGCGGAATTGCGTGGTCGATACTGAATTTCGAACGGCCAGTCGACGATAAAAATTGCCGATTGGACGGCGTGGTACGTTCTCATACACTATTTATAATAGATCAGTCGGATCCGTTCACGTCTGCGGATAGGGGATGGGTTCGAGAACTTATAAAACGAGAGTCTATCGACTTAATGGAAACCGGGAAACTAACGGTTTTGTCGTTAGATGCCGGTAATCAAGCGAAGGCGCGTGAAATTTTTTCTAGGTGTTCGCCGGGCGCACCAAATGAATGGACAGGCTTCTCCCGTAATCGCCGAAAAACTGTTCGAGAATGGCAACAACGTTTCTTATTAGATTTAAATGAGACAATTGATGCAGCAATGGAGAATGACCGTGCACCTTCGTCTCCACTATTTGAGGCTTTTGAGGGCGTAATGAGGCGTCCGGATTTCTCGAAATTCGTCGACAAGCGTCGACTTGTTATTATTTCTGATATGATACAATTTTCACCACGTTTTTCGATGCTTTCAGGTAACGCTGACTGGGATAGATTTGTAAGCGAGACTAGATATTCGCGTTCGAACGTATTTGCAGATACCGATGTTGTTATACATCTTGCAGAACGGAGTAGAGGTCCAAACAACTTAGAATTAAAGAAATTTTGGGAAACATACTTCGTTGAACGTGGGGGAGCGTCATTAGAATTTGTAATAGATTTTTAGCCGGGCTCTCTACTTTGACGCATAACAGGTTTTGATACCGCTTGATCCAATAAAAAATACAAGCTAGCCGCAGCGAGAGCTCCCCAAGTTGGCCCCCAAAACGAGCCAACTATTGCACCAGCAGCACACGAGGCAAAAAAACTAAAGATTGAAATTGCAATGTTTTTACTTTCATCATCCATTCTTTATCATAACACAAAAAACATTCTGTGTACAATATATTTTTTCATAATCTACTGTTTTCAAATTTATTTAGCATAAGATAAATTATCACTCTAAAGTCAGTATGGGACGAATGCCCCTCCCATTGTTGGGTTTAAACCTTAGATGGTGACGTCTCATCGTCAGTAGAAAGACCATCAAGTACTACCGGGTCACGGTCTGGAAACTCGACAACGAGATTGAGTTTGCCGCCCATTGCCGTGATATAATCGCGCAAGGTTGAAATAAGCATATCGCTGCGTTTTTCCATTTGGGCGATTGTCACTTGTTTTTTGCCAAGCTTTTCAGCCAGTGCGACTTGAGTTTGTTGTCGTGCTTTGCGTAAATCCTGCAATGTTTGTTGTTCGGCAATAAGCTTTTTCGCTAAAGCTGCGGCTTTCTTACGTTGCGCCTTAGTCATCGTCTTTTTGAAAACTTCTTCTGCTGCAATAGCCATGTTATTACTCCTTTCCGTCTAACTTACTTAGATGGTCATCAAATCGTTCATCAGCCTTTTTTATCAGCCGTCGGTAAAATTTGGTCGCGCTGCTGCCCGATTTATTCCCTCCTACGAGTAAGATCGCTTTTCGGTCGGGATCAAAAGCGAATGCAACGCGCCAAACACCGTCTGCGGCCTTGAACCGTAATTCTTTCATATTGGCGTGCCGCGACCCATTTAACGTATCGGCTTGAGGCCTACTTAATTGCGGCCCGAAAGTCGCTAATAATGCAATATGTGCTTCCATGACCGTTTTAACGTCACCATGGAATTCGGCAAATTCAATCGCAAACGCCTCGTGAAACTCTACAATCCAATCCATATCCAACCTTAATATAGCACAAAAGCTATATAGCTTTCAAGCAATATATTATCGCTCACACGGCCCTGCTCGCTGCTTTCTTGTTGGATCGACGGACATTAATTGCCGAAGCGTCGAGACGATTTTTGATGTGCGCCCCATAATACTTCTCGATCATATCAACGCTCGTTCGGCAGTTTTTGGCTATCTGATAGATGTCAGCACCCTCCATCAGTCGAAGACAGATATAGGTGTGCCGAAGGCTGTAGGCGGTGCGCCTTTGACCGTCTCTGTCAGTCTTGAGCCCCTCCTCTTCTAATACCGAATTAAATATAGCGGCTTGGTTAGCCTCAAATATTAACTCCGTAAAATGAGGGTTATTGCGTTCGACTAATCTTTGAAAAGGACGCACCGCTCCGTTGGTACTTTTACAAAATCCTGTTCCACGCTTTCCCCGCACATCGATTTCCAAAATCGTTTCACCCGTTTGTTCGTCTTCAACAATTTGCACATCGCGATATTCAAGGCGATTGGCTTCATCCGGCCTAAGACCCGTATTCGCCATGAATAAGACGTAGTCGTGTAATTGTTCAGAATGCCAACGCCAACGCTCATTCTTAGGGTTGCGTGCGCGACGGCGCGTCGCTTCGTAGAGCTTTTTGTATTCCTCCGGCGTGAACCAGGCACGTCTGGTGATCTTACCAGCCGTCTTATAGGGCATGGAAAGATCAGGGAGATGCCGAAGCCATCCGTGGCGGATGGCTGTTTTAAGCACCTGACGGATAACAACGACCTCTTGGTGCATGGTCGTGCGGGATGGCGGTTTAGAACCGCCATGGTCTTTTCTGGTGGGATGTTTTACCTGGTGCGTTTGCCGAAAGACGCGGTATTCCTGCACTAATCCAGCTGTAACTTGAGAGAGCCCTTTTTCACCGAAAAAGGGAATGAGATAGAGCCGCAGCTGACGCTCCATATTGGCAACGTATTTAGCGCTGCGATCACCGCCGGTGATCACAGAATACTCTTTCATGAATTGCTCGGCGGCTTCGGCGAAGGTCTTCTCGGTTACCGGCTCGCCCATCTTCAGCTTACCCCGTAATCCGAGATACCAGTCTTCCGCGAAATCCTTTGCCTTGCCGAGACTTTCTTCTTTGGTGCTAACCCGGAAACGTTTTCCGTCAAGAACGGTCGAGCATTGCCAGAAACGCGAGCGCCCTCTTTTGTAAACCTTCACCCGCTCATCAAAGATCGTATGCGTTGCAGACATTTTGTCTGTTCCTTTTTGAAACACTTCGCGAACATCCAAAAAGTGTGTCACGAGTGTGCAAGCCGATTTACCGCCATTTTTGGGCATTTTAGGCCCAAAAGGTGAACATAATGTTCGGGCGATAACGGCTAAATTATAAGGAAAAACAATAACTTGTGAATGGTGCGGACGGCCGGACTTGAACCGGCACGGCTTTACAGCCGACAGATTTTAAGTCTGTTGTGTCTACCAATTCCACCACGTCCGCAGGAGAGCAAGCGACCATTATAATCGCTTGAATAGGGAAAATAGACTGTTCGCAGGGCATAGCGTCAGCGATCAATAACTGCAAGCGACTTTGAACGTCAAAAGTTACCGGACGAAAGACAGGTAAGCATCTCAAAGGCCTCTTAGCGCAGCAATAAAGCGTTTTTTGCTTTATTAAAGGAATGTGCCTCATTCAACACTCAACGACGTTGACAGCGAGGCCACCTTCACTCGTTTCTTTGTATTTACTCGACATATCCATGCCGGTTTGACGCATGGTTTCGATCACTTGATCCAGCGATACTTTCGAGTCTTCCGAACACCGCAACGCAAGACGAGCGGCATTTACTGCTTTAACAGCACCAATCGCGTTCCGCTCTATGCAGGGTATTTGAACAAGTCCGCCAACCGGATCACAGGTTAGACCGAGATTATGCTCCATGCCTATCTCAGCTGCGCGCTCGATTTGAATCGGGGCCCCGCCCCAAAGCGCAGCCAGGCCTGCCGCCGCCATTGAGCACGCCACACCAACTTCGCCTTGGCAGCCCATCTCAGCCCCCGAAATTGATGCACGTTGTTTGTAGAGAATACCGACGGCCCCCGCGGTTAAAAGGAATTTCCGGATACCTTCTTTAACGCTCTCATCATCGACACCGGCCCCTTGATCGACGCCATAGTGGCGAATGACGGCCGGAATAATTCCAGCGGCACCGTTTGTAGGAGCCGTTACGACACGACCACCAGCAGCGTTCTCCTCGTTCACAGCCATCGCATAAACGTTGAGCCAATCAAAAAGCTGCTCTCGCTCGTTAGCAAAAGGTGCTTCGATCAGCTTAGAATAGAGGTCAGGCGCCCTTCGGCGCACCTCCAAACCACCTGGTAGAACACCAGTGGTGCGCACCCCCCGATCAATGCAGCTATTCATTGCCTGCCAAATGCGATCGAGGCCCGCCTCAGTATCCGTTCGCGATCTGCGTGCGTCTTCATTCTGTAAGACTAATGAATGGATTTCCTGCCCGTGTTGCGCGCACAAATTAATCAATTCCGAAGCCGACCCGAATTGAAATGGCCCGCGGGTTGGCATGTCGATCATGTCATCTTTTGCTGGTGAATTGAGCTGCTGGGCCGTTGCAATAAATCCACCGCCCACGGAATAATAAGTCTCACTGAGAAGGATGTGCCCATCGACGTCGTATGCCTTTAGCCGCATCCCATTCGGATGAAGCGCCGGGATTATATCCCCGCGTAAATCCATGTCTTGCTTGATATCAAAAGGAATTTCTGGGCCACCAGCAAGCGTAAGACGTCCCGTTTTACACACTTGATCAAATGCCGCCGAGGCGACGTCGGGATCTGTTTCTTCTGGAATAAATCCCAGAAGACCAAACACCGTCGCTTTATCTGTCGCATGCCCAATACCGGTTAGCGCTAAGGAACCTTGTAGTTCAACCTTAAGCGTTGCAACGCGCGATAGCGTGCCTTCCCCCTCCAAAGCATCAATAAAGCGACGCGAAATCCGCATCGGACCTACAGTATGCGAACTGGACGGGCCAACCCCAATTTTGAAAATATCCAATATGCTGAGCACGCCACGCCCCTAACCGCTCTTGTCGCGTCACACCTTTCAGCAATATGCGTTGCACGCTATTTTATGCTAATTCAAGCGAAATCTACGCTCCACCTATGAGAAAAGACGTCACATCTGAGCGTTAATCTTATTTTATTGTTTAATTTCAATATATTAATAATAAGCAGTCATAACTTAATAAATTAGCATTTAATGCTAATTAATCCGATTGGGTGTTAAAGTAGTTCAATAAAACCCTTTTAGGCCAAGTGTTTGTGATTGGCCGCCGGTTTGGAGTTATTGGCGGAAACGCTTCACAATAAAGACTTTAAGCGTCGCACCGATCCCAATTAAAGAGGCGACGCTTTAGGGATTGACGTCGGAAGCAGGGCACCCTAACCCGCAAGATCATGCTGTTCCCATCTCCCCTCCAACAAGGCCTTCTTAAAAAGCGCTACAAAAGATTCTTAGCGGATATCACGCTGGACACTGGCGAAGAGATCACGGCGCACTGCCCAAACCCGGGATCGATGATGGGGGTTGCCCCGGCTAACGCGCCCGCTTGGGTTTCGCTAAGCCCCTCAAAGACCCGAAAGCTCCCCCATACGTTAGAGCTTGTGAAGGTCGACGGCGGTTTAGTCGCCATCAACACCAACAATCCAAATAAAATTGGCGCCGAAGCGATTACAAACGGCCTTATTCCGGAGCTGACAGGATACAAAGAGATACAACGTGAAGTAAAATATGGGGAAAACAGTCGGATAGATATCTTATTAAGTGGCGGGCGCCGCAAAAAGCCTGCCTATGTTGAGATTAAAAATGTCCACCTAATGCGCGAAAAAGGCTTAGCAGAATTCCCTGACAGCGTGACGGCGCGGGGCGCAAAACACCTGCGTGAGTTATCAGAAATGCGTGCAAATGGTTACCGCGCCATTATGCTCTTCATTGTCCAGAGAATGGATTGTAAGCAATTCACGACGGCGGTCGACTTAGACCCAACTTATGCGCAAAGTCTTCTTGAAGCCATAAAAGCAGGCGTTGAAGTATTGTGCTACGATTGCGAAATCACAACAAATGAAGTGCGCCTTAGAAAACCACTTGCGGTGAGGGTACCATAACTTGCTGAATAAACATCTATTATGAATCTTTGATAATCCGCAATTGAATGCAAAGATTATGATGTCTATTGGTAATGAGTTTTACTGACCTGATATGGCCTTCGTCTTCATTGATATGACATAGAAAAAGTTTGATACATTTATGCAGTATACGGATACAACTCTATCAACTGATGAAACCATTGTTAGAAGCGGCGCTATCCGATTGCATGGCGAAGCCGGTTTCATCGGCATGCGTCGGGCAGGCCAACTTGCAGCACAGTGCTTGGACCTTCTTGTTCCGGAAGTAAAACCCGGCGTTTCGACAGCCTATCTTGATAATCTAGTGCGAGAATTTGTTTTAGATCATGATGCGTTGTCAGCAACAATAGGATATCGAGGCTATCGGCACGCGACCTGCATCTCATTAAATCATGTAATCTGCCATGGCATCCCCTCAAAAAAGACACTTAAAAATGGCGATATTCTGAATATCGATGTGACTGTCATCGTTGACGGCTGGCATGGCGATACTAGCCGAATGTTTATTGCCGGAGAACCAAAGGTCAAAGCCAAACGTTTGGTCGATGTCACCTATGATGCGCTCATGGCTGGTATTGCGGCAGTGAAACCGGGCGCCACGCTTCGGGATATTGGCCATGCAATCCAAACTTTAAGTGAAGGTCATGGATTTTCAGTCGTGCATGATTTTTGCGGGCACGGGCTTGGTCAGGTTTTTCACGATGCACCAAACGTTGTTCACTATGCAGAATACCGGGATCGTTTCGTCGGCATTCAAAAGGCGCCGGATACCGAACTGAAACCTGGGATGTTTTTTACCATCGAGCCAATGATTAATGAGGGAAAGCCAGACGTGCGCATGCTCCGTGACGGTTGGACCGCAGTGACACGCGACAAGTCTCTGTCCGCTCAATTCGAGCACTCCATTGGCGTCACAGATGAGGGTTGCGAGATTTTCACAACGTCGCCGAAGGGCTTCGACAAACCACCCTATATCTAATGGTCTTTGCAACGAAAGAGCACCCACACGGTCAAGGTGGTGTGAAATGACCGACAATCACGCAGAGGGCCATCGCGAGCGGCTTCGCGCTAGATTTCTCAAAGCTGGCGTTGATGGTTTACAAGACTATGAGCTGCTCGAGCTCGTTCTCTTTCGAGCAATCCCACGCCGGGACGTGAAGCCCGTCGCAAAAGACCTGATCAAGACTTTCGGTGGCTTTTCAGAAACACTGGGCGCGTCGATCGAACGATTGTGCGAGGTTAAAGGCGTTTCACTTGGCGTCGCCACTGAACTCAAGATTGTTCATGCAGCAGCAATAAAGCTAGCGCAAGAACGCGTTTTGCAGCGACCAATTATTTCGTCTTGGCAAGATCTTTTAGCCTACTGCCGTGCGGCGATGGCTGATGAAAAAACCGAGCTATTCCGCATTTTATTCCTTGATAGGAAGAATATTCTTATCGCAGACGAAGTCCAACAGCGTGGTTCAGTTGATCATACACCCGTTTATCCAAGGGAAGTGATTAAACGCGCTCTTGAATTGTCTGCCTCTTCATTGATCCTCGTGCATAATCACCCATCAGGTGACCCAACACCATCGCGCGCCGATATCGATATGACACGGCAAATCGTGGATGCCGGAAAGCCATTATCGATCAAAATACACGACCACCTCATCATTGGCCATAAAACCGAGAGCAGTTTTAAGCATCTCGGATTATTATAAATTGTTTCGTCAAACGCCTATTTTTTTGCGTGATATAGAATTATCGTTCGCCTTAAAGCATTTCCAAGCCAAGTGTGTGCGGTTGGCGTTAAGGAAATGCGTAAAATCAACAAATTAAAGTGCCTCCAGGCTATTTGTGTGCCGTTTTCAGCTCGTTTGATTATTTTTTGGAAGCGGGTAAAGATACGACCTCAAAGCGATTGAGTGATCTTAATTGATACGTATAAAGAATAATTTAGAGAGGCTGTATTTTATTCTGCTTACGTATTTCCCCACTTGACGTCGCGGTCCGACCACGATCAAAACTAGAGCGCTTCGCCGATAAGTGTGATCGGTTATCGGCAAAAGAAGCGCGACCAAACAAGGACTTAGAGCAGCGTTCCGATTCCATCGGAACGCAAAAAGCTCTCGTGTCGAATCGACGCAACAAAAAAGGCGCTATGCGGAACATAGCGCCTCAATATCAGTAGTTCCATGCGAACTCTTAATGCGCTTGGTATACCGTTACGACGCACGCCCCTGGGACACCTATATTATGTTGGAGTGCAACCTTCGCGCCCTCCACCTGCCGCGCTTCGGCATCCCCACGTAAATGCCAGACAAGCTCAACAGACTGAGCGACACCCGTTGCGCCGATAGGATGCCCTTTAGACATGAGCCCACCCGACGGATTTACGACGTGCTTACCGCCATAGGTATTGCTACCCTCATCAACATATTTTGTGGCTTCACCTTCGCCGCAAAGTCCTAATCCCTCATAGGTGAACACTTCATTGGGCGTAAAACAGTCGTGAAGCTCAACAACCTGAGCATCTTCCGGGCCAAGCGATGCCGCTTCATACGCAGCGTCCGAAGCGCGGCGTGTCATATCCTGCCCCACCACACTTAGAGCGGAGGTGGACATTGCTTCACTGTCTGAGGCCATGCCCTGGCCCGCTATTTTTACGAGACGCGAAATGCCATTTTTCTTCGCGAATTCCTCACTCATAACGACCACTGCTGCAGCACCGCATGTTGGCGGACAACACATTAGGCGGTGCAGATTAGGCTCCATCATCACCGGTGAATTCATGACATCGTCAACCGTTAACTCATCCGTGAATAACGCATAAGGATTTTTTCCAGCATGCTTTCGAGTCTTAACCGCAACCTCAGCGAACAACTCGTTCTTAGCATCGTATTTTTCCATATACTCAAGGGCAGCAGTACCAAACATAACCCCTGTAGGCGGCCCCGGATTCACGGACCCCCTTAAAGCTATCAATGCTTCAAATGCTTTTGCAACGGGATTGTACCGATCGGGCCAAGCGGTGCCGAGAGCACCCTTTCCCATTTGTTCAAACCCAAAGGCCAACGCACAATCGACCTGTCCGGATTCTACTGCTTGGCGGGCCATAAATATTGCGCTTGAGCCTGAAGCGCAGTTGTTATTCACATTGAACACCGGCACGCCGGTTTGCTTAACACTATAAAAAGCGCCCTGACCGCACGCACTGTCACCATAGATATAACTGGCGTAAGCCTGTTGTATGGCTTCAGGCTCTAATCCAGCATCTTTCAAAGCCAATTTGATCGCGTTTGCTCCCATAACCTGGTATGGATCGCTTGTTCCTGGCTTAGTGAATTTCACCATGCCAACACCGCCGATTACTGCTTTTCCGGACATTTTTCCCTCATAATGAAAATTGAATTGATTTTACTCAACGCAATGCTTTTGATTTTTCGTATTTTTACCCTTTACTATATGAAAAGTTAGCAAGTGCGGTAATTTTTGACAAGAGTAAATAATGGTCACTAAGGCAGATTCTTACTTAGTCTCTGAGCTTCCAAAATACTCTGCCATCAGAAATTACGATTGTTGAGATTTGTAATGACAGCCTACAATACTCTGTATGGGGGAAAATCAGCCGAAACGCATTAAATTTGTGGAAGCAGCATTCTTTGTGCGCGCCACTGCTCGACAATACGGTCAACAAACGCTTTGTCATCCAGACAAACGGACCAACCATCGGTAAAGCTTGCCGTCAGACTTCGCGGCACCAATTCCCTTGGAACTTTGTCAAATCTAATGCGTGTGGGGAGCGCAACCCCCTCCCCTATGGCTATCGCTTCACCCAATCCAAGAGATGGCAGGCATGAAAGAAGGCTGGTGGCGGCATCTGGAACCGCTGCTTTCAGGGCTTCTTGATCCGCCTGGTTGGCCAAACGCATCGCAAAAATTGTGTTACACTGGGAGAGGACCGTCGGGTCTAACTCTGTCGGACGTTGTGTGAGGACAAATAACGAAACGCCGGTTTTACGACCTTCCTTAGCGATCCGTGTAAGGGCTTTACGTGTTGGATTAAATCCTTCCTCAGGATCGGCCGGTGCAAACCGGTGTGCATCATCCACTACAAGTGAAATCGGTGCGGCGCCATTACTCCAAAGACCAAATTCGAATGCAATTCGTCCAATAACGGATACCACCACCTGTACAACTTCAGTGGGCAGTCCGCCTAATTCAATGACACTAACTGGGGATCCATCAACAGGTATGCGGAACAATTGAGCCAAAAACTCAGCCATCGTATCTTGAACAGTCAATCCGCCAAACATGAAAGCATAGCGAGCATCCTGACTGATCAATTGCAATCGTGTTCTCAGACGCTTGAATGGCGCCGTCGAACGAGTCGCGTCAAGACCACCAAGTGAGCGATCAATCAGCGTCAAGAGATCAGAAATACGATAGGGTGTCGGCGTGTCGACCGTAACAGAATTAGGATCGGCTCGGCGGTCCGCTAATAGCCGAGCACCTGTTTTCGTAGCGGAGAGATTCATTTTCCTCGCCGCGGGAATAAGTTCTGCAAGGATTTCGATCTCTTCCTCGCAGTCCACACGCCCAGAATATAAAATCTCCACAAACTCTTCAAAAGTCAAAAGCCAGAACGGCAGTGATAGACTAGTCGGATCAAAGACCATCGCTTTTTCGCCGAAGCAATTTGCATACTCATTATGAGGATCTAATACAACAATATGCGCATGCGGATAGTGTTCCAGAACAGACGATAGGATATGCGTCGCCGCACATGATTTCCCCGCCCCTGTCGTCCCAACGATTGCGCAGTGTCTTGAGAAAAGCTCATTGACGGATACGTTTGCAGGAATTCCGACGTCTTGCTTAATGACGCCCACACGAATCGAAGCGCCGGCATTTGACATGAAAAGCGCTGTCAGCTCCTCACGCGATGCAACTAAGGCTGGATCGCCCAATGTGGGGAATGACGAGACACCGCGACGGAAGCGACCAGGCGCATTCTCATTCGGTTTTGTAAATTCGCCGATCAGCTCAACCTCGATAAGAGATTTCCCAATAGCCTGCGTTGCTGATGTCGAAGCACGCATCGCTGAAACAAGTCCAAGAACAATCGTATTACCCGCATCGATGGCAATGATTGCTCCAATTTGCGGCCGCCGCTCCCGGCTTCCCGCTGATGCTTCTGCATTTAGCAAAATTAAAGCATGAGAACCCGTTACAGAGACAATTTCGCCAATGCGACGCCCTTCACGGCGGCGCGTCGACTTATCAGAGTTTTGACGCGCGCCGCGTTCTGTATTTGTTACTTCACTACCGGTCGTTTTGTATGTGTCGGGTACAGCTATTCGTTTTAATTGCGTCATTGTCTATGATCTCTTTGATGAGGTCGAACGAGCGTTTATACGTATAGGAATGGCCATCGTTAAAATCGCCCCCTGCCCGTCACTGCTTTTGAAAGAGAAGTTTCCATTTGCCAGGTGTAAAGCCCGATCCGCCAATAGCAGCTTTATGAACCAAGTGTTGGGCGTTTCATCTGTCAATTGAGCGTCTTGGCTGTCTAAGGAAAATATTCTTGTCGGTCCCAGGTTTGTTTGTCTCAAGATATCTATGCCCTGCTTAAAGCGTTCACGGTCGATTGACGGACCAAAATCACGAATCGATATGGTACATACGGCTTTATCTGCTTCTCTTATTTTATTCTCTGCACGAATATAAATTGATTGAGCGTCTTTCGAACGTTCGACAGCTGCCTCTAAACAAAATGATAGAGCGTAATCAAACAAGCTCGGCCTCACCGCTATTGGGATCGTTTTTTCTATGGTCTTATTTTCGACCGCAATGCCTTTTGCCTGAACAAAGGGTTCAAAGGCTTTTAATGCGTGATCGAGATGAATGATGGCGTCAGCTGTCTGGGATATTTCTTCAGAGGTGACGTCGATGTTCGCTGCGCTCATCAACAAATTGATATCACCCAGGAGCTTTTCTCCAGACTTTAAAATGTAACTCGCATACTCCTGGCGTATTTCCTCTGTTAAGCCATGTTCATTTGCGTCCCTCAGCATCGTCGCAAAGCCATTAACCGCATTTAAAGGTGAGCGAAGACGATGGCTCACCTGCAGTAAAGACTCCGCTGATGCGCGCGCGCGGTCTTCATCATTCGGCAAAACGCCAAACGACTGTTCTACTTCCGTTTCCATGGAAAAATAGTCGGCGATTAGGTCACCCGATACCGACAAACCACTAAACGCGCCCATGAGGCTTTCCTACATTTCGACACCATCAAGGTAGGGTTGAAGCGCTAATAGGGTGTAAACCAACGGAGTCAAATTCTGTCTCAATCCGATAAATGGATCGTACGTGTACTATTCTGAGACGGATTCAGATTTATTGATCGATGATAGCAATGGTTCCAGCGGGGAATTTGGAAGCGTCGCATTATTATCGCGCCCCTTTACCTCTGACGCACTTTTCGTCGGCGTTGCTGCAGCCTTTTGTTTTGACGCTTGCTTTAGTGCAAATGCTAAAACTCGATCATCTTCGGCGAGTAAGATAGGGGCTTCTTCCGACGCAACAATAACCTCACCGCGGCGCACGACAAGGATGATCTCCCGTTCGTCACCAAGGTCAGACAAATATTGTTCCGGCGGGTAAGCAGAGGAAATTCTAGTACGTTGAAAAGTCCATCCAGCAAACATCCGACGTTGCAGCACATCAAGGGGCGTTGCGTTATGTAAGAATGTTCGTCCTTGCAAGGTATAAGATAAGGCTCTTCGATCCTCTTCATCCTTTCCCCGGGCATTAACCTGATATATCGCGGCGCGCCCCATTTCAGGTGCTAGGTCCGTACAAACCAAGGCATTATGAGCCTCGTTACTACTGATGGCGATAAGGACGCCAAATCGATTGAGATCGAGATGATGTTCGGTAACCTCTGATAAAATCTCGCCATAATATGTGGGAATATTTGCCAGCCTTGCCGGTGCTAAACGACGCCAACTCGTGTCTGCGAGGACAACAGGGACCTCCATCTCAACCAGCTTTTCCGCAAATGCTATGGACCAATTTGAAGCGCCGCTGATGAGCACACCCGGCCGATCAGTAAAGCTTAGACCAAGAAGTCGTGCAAGCGGTCCAATCGTAAACCCATGGAGCACCACTGTCGAAAAAACCATCGCAAACGCAAGCGGGATTAGTTTCTGAGCAGACTCTATTTGAGTGAGAGCAGCCGCTTTAGCAGAGGCATCGAGACCAGTCGTAACATCAGCAAAATGGCTAACCATTGCTGCGCCAAAAAATGACGTGACCGCCACAGCAACAATACCACGTGGTGCGATCCAAGAGATTAAAATACGCTCTTTAACCGAGAGTCCCGCGCCGATGGTGGAAAGCATGATTGCTATCGGTCTAACAACAAATAGCATTGCCAGGATCAATAAAATGGCACGTGTGTCGATCGCCCCAAGCGTCGACGGCGTGAGATTTGCCGTTAGAATGACGAATACACCAGACACCAAAAGAACGGCAGCGTTCTCCTTGAACAATCGCAGTTCATTAATGCTTGCGATCCTTGAATTTGCTATCGTTACACCCATCGCTGTAACGGCGACCAATCCGGCTTCTTCCTGAAGGAGGTTCGCAACCTCAAAACACAATAGAACAAGCACCAACAATAGCGGCGGCTTTAGATATTCAGGAGCCCAACCACGATGAAAAACATGTGCAGTTCCTCGACCAAGGGCAAAGCCCCATCCAGCTGCTAAGGCTGAACCTATTATCAGTGCTCCGATTAAGTCCGTTGGAGAATGTACTGCTGCATTCGTAAAAGTTGCAGAAAAATCAAGTGTCACAATTTCATAGGCAAAAACAGCAAATAACGCACCAAGGGGATCATTCACGATCCCTTCCCATTTCAACAGAGCTGCAGGCCGTTGTTTTAACTTCGCTTGGCGTAGCAGTGGGACAATAACCGTCGGTCCGGTCACCACCATAATACCGCCAAAGAGAATCGATGCTTCCCAGGTCAGTCCACCAATGAACCGTCCTGCGAGAGAACCGAGCCCCCATGCAAGCGGTGCACCCGGAAAAACGAGCCGCCTCACACTTTTGCCAAAGTCTTTAATCTCAGAAAAATTGAGCGTTAAGCCGCCCTCGAACAGTATAACAGCGACGGCGACCCCAATTATTGGCTTATAAAAATCACCAAATAGTGTTTCCATCGGCGGGGCCGAAGCCGTCGACGGATCATATCCAGCAGGCCAAAGAAAACCAGTAACAGGGCCAGCGATAACCCCCGCAATCGACATCAAAACGATGCCCGGTAAATTAAACCGCCAAGCGACCCACTGAGCGCCAACGCCAAGGACGCCAATAATAGCAAAGCCGAAAATTAAGTTTTCCATTGCGCTTCCTATGATGCCAACACGATTGGCAGATCGCGTAAAGCAATTTCAGATCAATTGATATCGCTGAAGCGAAACATGGACGGCATTATTTGTTTTTGAACGTTGGCTTCCGTTTTTCGATAAACGCGGCCATTCCCTCTTTCTGATCTTCAAGCGCAAAGGCCGAATGGAAAAGACGACGTTCGAATAGTACGCCCTCACTCAATGTTGTTTCATAGGCGCGGTTAATCGCTTCTTTCGTCATCATCGCAACCGGTAAAGAGAAACCTGCGATTGTTTTTGCTGTCTTAATCGCTTCATCGCGGAGCTCGCCCGTTGGTACAATACGAGACACAAGCCCGCACCGCTCCGCTTCTTCAGCATCCATCATACGACCCGTTAGACAGAGTTCCATCGCTTTTGCTTTACCAACAAAGCGGGTGAGGCGTTGCGTTCCGCCTGCACCTGGGATGACACCAAGTGTGATTTCCGGCTGTCCGAATTTTGCATTTTCTGCCGCTAGGATAAAATCACACATCATTGCAAGCTCACATCCTCCTCCGAGCGCATATCCAGAAACAGCGGCAATTATTGGTTTACGCGTGCGTGTCGCCTGTTCCCAATTGCGGGTGATTGTATCTTCCGTATAGGCATCGATCGAGTTTTTACCCTCAAACTGTGTAATATCGGCACCAGCTGCGAAAGCTTTTTCAGAACCCGTGATCACAATGCAGCCGATCTCCGGGTCAGAATCAAAGTCTTTCAGCGCTTCAGTTAATTCATCCATCAACTGGTTATTAAACGCATTGAGCGCCTTTGGTCGATTGAGTGTAATAATGCCAACACCGTGGTCGGTTTCCGTTAAAATGCATTCAAATGACATGGTGTTTACCTCACGCTATTTCATTAATTCGTGCGTATATAGGGGTCTGAAGCGACGGTGGCTCGCTGTCAACAAGACAGCATCATTGACCTTTAAGTTTTTGCAGGCCCTCGATATGCTATCGTAAACCTAGGGACTTTTAACGCGTTAAAGCACAATTATTTGCCTGATATATCACCGATAACAACAAACCGCCTCAGTCTGCGGCGTCCGCAATCCGATGATTTAGGTGATATCGTCCAGCTTGCTAACTGTTACGACGTGGCGCGCACGCTGTCACGCCTTCCGCACCCCTACACTGACGATGATGCACACTATTTTCTAAATAACGTGGTCCCAAATGAGCATGTCTGGACCATAAGAAATCGATTAAATGACCAATTAATGGGTATCATTGGCGTCACGCCGAACAAGGCAGAATTAACGAAGCTCAATCCCGTACCGGCAAAAGCAGAACTTGGTTATTGGCTGGGAAAGCCTTTCTGGGGCTATGGTTACGCGACTGAGGCTGGTTTAGCGATTATGAAATATACGATTCAAATACTTCAATACGATCGCGTAACCGCCTGCTGCTTTGAGGATAATCCAGCGTCAATGAAGGTGCTGACAAAGATTGGGTTTAAAGAGGTAAGGCGTTCGGCAAGCCACTGCCTCGCAACAGGTTGCGAACGTCCCGTCATAGAGGCGCTTTATACCCCTCTTAACGAAACGCGATCTCGCAAAGATCCTCAGTAGAATAACGATCTACCGATCAGCCAGTGCAGGAACATCTCTTTGGTCCGGGCCAACATAGCGTGATATCGGGCGGATAAGTTTATTATCGGCTAATTGTTCCATCACATGGGCCGTCCAGCCTGTAATGCGGCTTACCACAAAGATTGGTGTAAACATTGGAATCTCGAAACCCATCAAATAGTAAGCAGGACCTGCCGGAAAATCGAGATTCGGATAAATACCTTTTTCAGAAACCATCGTTTCATCGAGTATTGTACTCATGGTCCAGTATTTATATGCTTCTTCAGAGTTTATCACATCGACCATTTTTTTGTACGCATCACGCATGGTCGGCACCCTACTATCTCCTGAACGATAGACCCTATGGCCGAAGCCCATAATCTTCCTTTTTTCCTTCAGTGCCGTGAGCATCCATTCGCGGACATTATCCGGAGAGTTCACTTCTTTTAGCATATACATAACGGCCTCGTTGGCACCGCCATGGAGGGGACCTTTGAGTGAACCGATGGCACCAGTTACAGCCGAATAAATGTCAGATGTTGACGAAGCAATCGTTCGTGCCGTGAACGTCGAAGCATTGAATGTATGTTCCGCATAAAGGGTCATTGAAATATCAAAACACTTAACAATGTCCGGCGCTGGTACCTCACCAAAACACATCTGAAAGAAATTTTCTGAGAATGCCAGGTCTTGCGTTGGTGCGATTGGGTCCTTGCCGTTTCTTAAGCGAAAATCGGCCGCTACAATTTCAGGTATTTGGGCAAACATCCTAATTGATTTATCGTAAAGGCCGCCGGGCGAGGAATCCTCTGTGGTATCATCCGACTGCCCCAAATAAGAAACCGCCGTACGCAGCGTATCCATCGGATGCGCATTCCTATTGAAAGTTTTCATCACATTGAGAAGGTCAGAGGAAACGCCGCGTGCTTTTTTCTCTTGCGCGTTGAAGGCATCCAGCTGTTTCGTGTCGGGAAGCTCCCCATTCCATATGAGGTAGGCAACCTCCTCAAAACGGCAGTGCTTCGCGAGGTCTTGAACCTTATATCCGCGATACGTAAGGGAATTTATCTCAGGCATGACCTTTGAGATCTTTGAATCGTCAGCCAAAACCCCTGCTAATCCGTATTTTACATCATCTGACATCTTCATCTCCAATTAACGCTAAGTTACAATCAAGAGGTTTAAGAGAACCCTTTCAAGCGAAGTAAAACTCATTCAATCTGTATACAATATAAATGAGCCTTGAGCGCCTATTTAAAACGTATTTCATTAAGCCCCAGCCCATCAAGGGCCGTCGCCAGAAATACCTATTCCATCGGGGTATCGCCTACTTGAAAATTAAAAATACTGTCATCGAACCTATTATATTCGTTATACCGAAGAAGCTCATACAGATCACGACGATGCTGCATATCATCAAGGATATTATTTTGATCTCCATCAGACAAAATGGCATCAAGGCCGCGATCACATGCTCCCATCGCTAACCGAAGCGTGGTGACCGGATATATAACGACGTTAAAACCGAGCGATTCCAATTCTTTTTTACTTAGTAATCGACTTTTCCCAAACTCAGTCATATTTGCAAGGATCGGCACGTCTAGCGCTGCACGAACAGCCTCAAATTCTTTTTCCGATTTCATTGCTTCTGGAAAAATCATATCGGCGCCAGCATCCACATAGGCCTTCATGCGATCAATAGAAGCGTCCAATCCTTCAACGGCGCGGGCGTCCGAGCGCGCAATCAGTACAAAATTCTCATCGCGTTTCGCATCGGCAGCAGCTTTAACACGCTGGATCATTACTTCGATCGATACAATTTCTTTCCCATCAAGATGACCGCACCGTTTTGGCATAACCTGATCTTCGATATGGCATCCGGCGAGGCCCGCTTCTTCCATCATCATGACCGTACGCGCTGCGGCCATTGGTTCCCCAAAACCAGTATCGATATCGATAAAAGACGGTAAATCCGTCACCCGCGCGATCTGGCGACCACGTTCAACAAACTCTGTCATTGTTGCAATGCCGATATCAGGCAGACAAAGGTCAGCTGACATGACAGCACCAGAAATATAAACGCCATCAAAAGCCTTCTTCTCAATCATCTGGGCACAAAGCGGATTGAAAGCTCCGGGGAACTGCAGCAGTTTCCCCGAAGAAAGGCCTTCGCGAAAGGCAACTCTTTTCTCCGCTGCAGACTTCGTTGTAAAGAGCATCAAAACTCTCCTATTTAAACTTGGCGATGCCTAGCGCGCTTTAATTGCCGTTTTGTGGTCGCTTAAACCGCAAAAATTATACACCCAGATCCAAACGCTTAAGTCCCCATACAGAAAAAATTGAGTTTATTTCCGTCAAGGTCTCGCACATAACCACAAGTAAAAGCACCACCTTGGCGTGGACCCGGTTTCCCCTCGCAGGTGCCGCCCAAAGAAATTGCTTTCTCATAAAGCGTTGAAACTTGTTCAGGCGATGCTGCAGCAATTGCAACCATATTACCATTACCCGGCGCCGCTTCATTGCCGTCAAAGGGCTCGGCAATAGAGAACATCGGTCTATTCGGGGCGTTTCCAAACGCTACGAAGCGCCCCATATCCATCATAGGCTTAATGCCCGCTTCGGCGAAAAGCGACGTGTAAAACTCTTTCGCTTTCGCCATGTCATTTGTACCGACTGTTGAGTAAGCAATCATTATAAACCTCAATTTTGCAAAGCTATTTGACCATTAGGGTCGTCAGTTCCTAGAAAATTCCGACCGCGTCATTTTCGACTAAGTAGCCAGCAGGCACAACCGGATTTAACGCCCGAAGATCGCCAGGCATTAGGTCGGGCAAGTTTTGCACCAATTCTAAGAAGCGCGCGCTTTCGTGAGGCTCGAGAATATCATCTGTCAGCACTTTAAATTTGTTGATATACTCAGCTCTGCCGAATGGTCTGGCGCCTGCTGGGTGTGCATTTGCCACCCCTAACTCGTCCTCAATAACCGAGCCGTCTTCCATCGTGATAACAACGCGTGCACCAAAGGCTTTTTTATTTGGATCAGGATCGTGATAACGCTCCGTCCATGCTGGATCTTCGATCGTTGAAATTTTATGCCATAAACGAACAGTGTCCTCACGCTGCGCCCGCTCTGGTGCATAAGATTTTACATGATGCCAACTGCCGTCCTGAAGCGCCACGGCAAAAATATACATAATGGAGTGATCGAGCGTCTCGCGGCTTGCCTTCGGATCCATCTTCTGAGGGTCGCCAGAACCTGTACCGATCACATAATGGGTATGATGAGAAGTATGCAGAACAATAGACTTTACCCTCTCGAAATCGCTGACTTTTTCACCCATCCGGAAGGCAAGGTCGATTAAAGCCTGGCTTTGATATTCAGCTGAATGCTCTTTCGTGTAGGTTTCAAGAATGGCACGTTTTGGCTCACCAGCGGTCGGTAGTGGCACATGGTATGTGGGCGCGTAAGGGTCATCGCCGCGGTCGCGTGCTGTTCGGCCATTTAAAATAAAGGAAATAACTGAGTCTTCCCCTTCGTAAATTGGACTTGGTGCGCCCTCGCCGCGCATGCAACGGTCAACCGCTTCTATGGCGAGCTTTCCGGCATAAGCTGGTGCAAACGCCTTCCATGTGGAGATCTCCCCTTTTCTCGATTGCCGGGTCGTCACGGTTGTATGCAGACCTTGTTGGACTGCTTGGTAAATAATTTCAGTAGGCAAACCTAAAAGCGCGCCGACCCCTGCAGAAGCCGATGGACCAATATGGGCGATATGATCGATCTTGTGCTCGTGCAGGCAAATACCTTTTACCAGGTTGACCTGTATCTCATATCCGGTAGCGATACCACGGATGAGGTCAGCGCCGTTTTTACCGCACTGCTGTGCCACGGCCAGAATTGGTGGAATATTGTCACCGGGGTGGGAGTAATCGGCCGCAAGAAAAGTATCGTGAAAATCAAGCTCACGAACCGCTGTCCCATTGGCCCAGGCCGCCCACTCGGCGCAAACGGCAATATCCGCTGGTGCCCCAAAGAGGGTCGCACCGCCAGCACGCGGATGCGCCGTTGCCATGGCTCGCGCTGACTTGATAGGGCCCCTATTCAGCGAAGCAATACCGACAGACGCATTATCAATGATACGATTAATGATCATCTCTACCGTTTCTTTATCGGCCGGCGCATCATCGGCGGCTGTCGCCGCGATCTTCCAAGCCAATTGTTCTTCGCGCGGCAAAGAGTCTTTTGATCGATGGGCACGAACCGAATGGGTGATCATTGAACAGTCCTCATAGTTGGGCCGGAGTATCCGGGTACTAAATTAAGCAGTGCAGCCAAAAGCATTACGAAGATCAAACCTCTCCAAACCGGTTTGCACACAACGGAAACAAAACCGGATAACGGGACGTGGCTTTTAGGGCGGCATCAATCGTCGCCCGCGTCATTCCGCCGCGAGCCATACAGAACTAAGCAATCGCGGTAAAGCGGCAATTCGCCTCCGGAAAACTAACATTTGACATTTAGATAAAAATCTGAAGCGATTATGAGAATATGATGAGCTTTGCGATGATTGCCGCTGCTGAAATATAAAGGGCTAGCTTTATCAATTGCCCGCCCTTTGCAATCGCAGCATTTGCCGCAAACCAAGCCCCGACCCCATTACCGACGGCAAGCGCAATCCCCGCCTGCCAATAAATCGTGCTGTTGGTGGCAAAAATCAGAAGAGCAATGACTGAAATCAAGACGACGACGAGAGACTTGTGCGCAGCAACACGGACGAGATCGATACCAGCAATACGGTACAGAATTGGCGTGATTAAAAGCCCAACGCCAATTTGAATAAGGCCGCCCCAAAACCCAGCGAACAAAAGAAGTCCGTGCGTAAGCCATTTGCGGGACTTTTCTTCGCGCCGCTGAGGGACGGCATCGACCGTTTTTTTTGCGTCGTCAAAAAGCATCGACACAACAACACCAACCATCGTCAATGCAACCAGCCGGTTGAACCATACGCCTTCAATCCCAACACCCGCGAACGCACCACCAACGGCTCCAACAGACGCTGTAGCAGCAAAAGCAAGAGACTGACGAAAATCTGCATACCCACTTTTTGCGAAAACAGAAATCGCCGAAAGGGATTGCACTAAGACCGCGACCCTGTTGGTCCCGTTAGCAACAGGCCCAGGCAAACCGAAAAATAACATGGCGGGCACGGTCAAAATCGATCCACCACCAGCAAGGGTATTAATCCACCCCGCAACGGCACCGGCAATAGTAAGCGCCACAAGCGCGCCAGGCCCTATTGAAATGATATCTGTCATTACACGAACTCAGACTACGGTCTTGACGGTGGGGTCAACACCAATTCACGCAAGACCAATAGCTGCTAGACGTTCCTGAAGAAAGGCCCCAGCGGTAATATCTGGCGCGGCTTCTCCCTCCTCACCCTTCCCCTTGCAACTGTCGAGACATGACAGCACAGCATCCGCGCGGGCATGCATGAAGAACGGCATTGAATACCGCGAAACATTGGGTCCTTCGGGGTTAATAACGCGATGAGTAGTTGCTGGGATCACGTTGCTGGTAATGCGCGCGAGCATGTCGCCGGCATCCACAATAATTCGATCTGCTGGTGCATTGACGGGAAGCCACTCCCCTTCACGCGTTAGCAGCTGGAGGCCAGCGCCATTTGCTGCGACCAATAACGTAATGAGATTTATATCCTCATGCGCCGCCGCACGCACCGCACGAGGGTCGGCAGTTGCAGGGATCGGAGGATAATGCAAGAGACGCAAAATTGAATCGCCCCCCTCCGTCATCCGTGAAAAATATTTGGCGTCCTCACCAAGAACAGGTGCCAATGCCTCAAGCATGACATCACCAACCCGTTCTAACGCCGTATAAAGACGAGAATAAATATCTTTAAATGCTTGGGGCTTATTGGGCCATATATTCGGACGGGTTAACCCTTCACCGTCACGACCCACATGCCAAAATTCTTTTAAATCCCCGACGTCAGCATCTTTCGCGTGCTCCCGACCAAACGCAGTATACCCCCGCTGGCCATCCGTTCCAACGACATAACGGCACTTTTCCTCATCGGTTAAAGAAAAGAATTCTGCAGCAAGAGCATAGGCTTCGTCCAATAACTCAGTCGAAACACCATGATCACGCAAGATGATAAAACCGAATTGTTTTAATCCATTGAAGAGATCTTGTCCGAATGCGTGCCTTCCAGTGACATCCCCGCCTACATACTCCTCTAGCGATAGTTCCGCGATGTTCAGCTGTGGCGTCATTGCACCCTCACGTTATAATTAAGGCATTAGGGACTATTTCTATTGTGCTTCGCTAGCACTGCAAAACTCGCCTAACGATGAAGCAGAAGACAACAAAACACCGACGCACATCGGCCAACAAACCACCTGAACTGGTGACAAACGGCTGAAATCGACCACACTATTGCTCAACACTCTCATCTGTTTTAATCCAAGTAGTCTTCGGAATTGTTCGACTCGCTACGCGACCAGCGCAACAAGAATCGCAACCTCGATTAAGACCGTCAGCGGAAGACGAACGCCCAAATACCATGTGGGCGCGCCAGAACCACGACGTGTCGCGTTCAAATCATCGATTAGGAGTAATGCTGTCAGCACCATGATGATAGCGAGCTTCCACTCCACTGGTGCCGGAAAGAAAAGTGGCATCGCCGCAAACAACGGAAAGGCAGCACCAATCAGACTACGAAACGTTGGACCGCCTTTCGTCATAATGGCAACACCCCACCTTATGCCTCCAAAGAAGATAATGAGCGCGGCACCATAGAGCGCCATTAATGTGCGGACTAATTCTACCATTGATGAATCAGCAACGAGATAGAGCGCCGCGCCAATTAAAGGTGCTGCAGCGGCATATGACAAAAATAACGCCGCCGGGGTAACACCTGATTGATTGCTCTCTTCGCGAAATGGCGTTGCACGCCGGTTTCGGCCAAGACTCTCATCCATGTAATGCATTGTCGCCATGATAATCTCTCTTCCTCTATCATTAATCCCCCTCGCGAACCTCTCTAGACGTCACCTCTCATCACTAGGGCGACGACTTTGATCCAACGAAACTTCAGATATTGCAGATGACGGGGCGGTCTTGATAAAAGGCTTTATGAGATCAATAATTTTCGTGCCCATACGGAGCAGGGGAATTAGCGTCTCAGGCGGAATGTCTTTCATCTGCGCATACCAATTATCAAGAAGCGCAACGAGCGTTTGTAATTCTTGCAATCGCTTAATCGCTTTTCCCGATACGGCAGGATCGTTTTCAGCGTCATTCAAACAATTGGTGAGAATTTCTTTCGCCGGGTCGATCTCGCGAGATTTACGCACATCCACAATGCGCGCAGCCGTTGCCCACATATCGTCGATAGCTTCGAAATGATCGCGCCGGTCACCCTTTACGGGAGAACGACGAACGAGACCCCACTCTAATAGGGTCTTTAGGGAATTCGACACATTTGACCGAGCAATTGATAGTGCATCGGAAATCGCTTCAGCATGTAAAGGTTCGGCACTCGCCAGAAGAAGCGCATGAATTTGTGCAATTGAGCGATTGACCCCCCAAGCACTTCCTAAGTCACCCCAGTGCAGAACAAAACGTTCAACCGGCGCAACCATGCCATCTATTTTCTTAATTTCTGTCATTACAGAAATATATGACAATACGGATTGCTATGACAAGACTTTGCCTCTGCAAAAACACTCATACAGTCTATTTTGTAGGATAATTCCCACACTCTCATAGCGACGAAGAATTTTAGCTTGCATCCCACGTAAGATTTGATATCTACAGCATCAAATTTAAGGGAAAATTCCCACGATATGAATGCTGAACTGACATCCTTGATTGATCGCGCCGAGCGATACGCGGAGCGAGAGAACCTTTCACTCTCCACCGTTTCTCGCAAACTGATGAATGACGGAAAGGGTATTGCCCGACTGAAGGCTGGCGGCCAATGCACCCTTAAAACGCTGGAAACCGCGCTCGATCGTCTCGCGGCGCTCGAAAACAGCGCGAATGATGGCCCCCAAACCAACGACAACAATGTGCCGAACAAGAAAAAAACACAGGAGCCGACAATGGATGTCCGCACCGCCCCACCCGAAAGCCACTTTGACGCAACTACCACGGCGGCTGCTTCCGGTAATGGTTTGAAGATAACAATGACCCACCTCGATAGATTAGAGGCAGAAGCAATTCATATCATGCGCGAGGTTGCCGCCGAACGGCAGAACCCGGTTTTGCTTTATTCAGTGGGCAAAGACAGCGCTGTCATGTTGCACCTCGCATTAAAAGCGTTTTTCCCAGCACGTCCCCCCTTCCCGATTATGAATATCGACACGGACTGGAACTTCAGTGAAATGAATACCTTCCGTGATGCCATCGCAGAAGAGTACGGACTTGACCTGATCGTTCACAAAAACCAAGAAGGTTTACGTCAAGGTATTAATCCGTTTACCCATGGTTCGCAGATCCATACAGATGTGATGAATTTGCAGTCCCTTAAACAAGCACTCGATAAATATCAGTTTGATGCAGCGTTTGGCGGCGGGCGACGGGATGAAGAGAAATCTCGGGCAAAAGAACGCATTTTTTCATTTCGAACAGCGCAACACCGATGGAATCCTAAAAACCAACGTCCAGAGCTTTGGTCAATATATAATGCTAACACCCAAAAAGGTGAGTCAGTCCGAGTCTTCCCATTGTCGAACTGGACCGAACTCGACGTTTGGCAATATATTTATCGTGAAGACATAAAGCTTCCGTCTCTTTATTTTGCAAAGCCCCGACAAGTTGTTGAACGTGACGGCGTTTTGATCCTTGTCGATGATGACCGGCTCCCCCTTGAGCCAGGCGAACAACCACGCACCGAAACTGTCCGCTTTCGAACATTAGGATGTTATCCACTAACAGGTGGCGTTATCTCAAACGCCACCACAGTCCCAGACATCATCAGTGAAACACTTTTGACCACCACATCCGAACGGCAAAACCGTGTCATAGACGGTGACCAGCCCGCTTCGATGGAGAAAAAGAAACAAGAGGGCTATTACTAATGGTTCACGCAAATACCCTCGCTGACACCGATATCCTTACCTATCTGGACAACCATGAACGAAAGTCGATGCTGCGGTTTATTACCTGCGGCAGTGTTGATGACGGAAAGTCAACACTCATCGGGCGGCTTCTATACGACACAAAGCTTCTTTATGAAGATCAAATTGAAACGCTAAAAGCGGATTCTCAGAAGGTCGGTACCCAGGGCGGCAAAATCGATTTCGCGTTGCTGGTTGATGGTCTCGCCGCTGAACGGGAACAGGGTATCACGATTGATGTCGCCTATCGCTTCTTCTCGACAGAAAAACGGAAATTCATTGTAGCTGATACACCCGGCCATGAACAGTATACGCGTAATATGGCGACAGGCGCTTCAACGGCCGATCTCGCAATCATCCTTGTCGACGCACGTCAGGGTGTTCTCGTTCAGACCAAACGGCATAGCTTTATCGCATCCCTTCTTGGGATCGACCATGTCGTTCTCGCTGTCAATAAAATGGATCTCGTCGATTATGACCAATCGACCTTTGATAAAATTGAGGCTGACTATCGGCAGTTTGCGGACAAACTGAACTTTAAATCTATCGTTTGCATTCCCATTTCAGGGCTTGAAGGCGATAATATCGCGTCAAAAAGCCCGAACACACAATGGCATACTGGACCTGCGCTCCTCCCCTATCTCGAAACGGTTGACGTTCGCGGACAAAGTGAAAATCAAGCGTTCCGAATGCCAGTGCAATGGGTCAATAGACCTAATCTCGATTTCCGCGGCTTTGCGGGTACGGTTGCATCAGGCACTGTAACGCCGGGCGATGATATTATCGTTGTGCCATCTGGCAAGCGGTCACGCGTTTCGTCGATCATTGGCCAGACGCGCGACGCTGATACGTTACAAATCGCTGGCCCCGCCCGTGCTGTTACAATTACGTTGGAAGACGAAATCGACATCAGCCGAGGCGATATCATTTGTGCAGGGGATGATCCCTGTCAGCAGACCGATCAAATAGCAGCCCAACTAATCTGGATGCACGAAGAATCGATGCTACCGGGTCGCCAATATGTGCTAAAAACCGCCAACAAACAGATCCCAGCAACGATCACCGAGCTAAAGCATAAGACCAACGTTAATACGCTTGACCACCAGTCTGGTAAAACGCTTGAATTGAATGAAATTGGCTTCTGCAACATCTCTTTAAGCCAGCCTATAGGGTTTGATCCTTATAAGGATAACCGTGCAACCGGGTCATTCATTCTCATTGACAGGCAAAGCAATGCGACCGTCGCTGCTGGGATGATTGAGTTCTCATTGCGACGTGCACAGAATGTCCATTGGCAAGACCTTGATATTAACAAACAAGCCCGCGCCAAAATCAAGCATCAGCAGCCATGTGTTCTGTGGTTTACAGGCCTTTCTGGTTCAGGAAAGTCAACGATTGCGAATCTCGTCGAAAGCCGTCTTAATGATTTGGGTCGCCACACTTACACGCTCGATGGCGATAATGTTCGCCACGGTTTGAACAAAGACCTCGGCTTTACCGATGCGGATCGCGTTGAAAATATTCGCCGCGTGGGTGAAACGTCAAAACTAATGGTTGATGCAGGCCTTTTTGTTTTAGTCTCATTCATTTCTCCTTTCACGAGCGAACGGCGGATGGCACGCGAGCTTGTCGAAGGTCAGGAATTCATCGAGGTATATGTCTCAACACCACTTGATGTTTGCGAACAACGCGATGTCAAAGGGCTTTACGCAAAGGCGCGTCGCGGTGAGATCAAAAACTTTACCGGTATCGATAGTGCCTATGAACCGCCAGAAAACCCAGAAATAACAATAAATACTGCAGAACAAACGGCCGAGGACGCCGCAGCCATGATTGTCACTTACTTGGAAAATAAAGGCTACTTGACCGCCTAAAGCATGGCGCAAGAAATTCGATTCGCCCGCGCCGCTTTTGGTCTTTATTTTAACGTGTGTCTTCATTTTCACGTGTGTCTTTTGTGCAGTTAATGGTTAGCAACCATTAACCAGTTACCACTTGCGCGCGCGACGCTCCAAATAAAGGCACGCGCTTTACTTGCTCTTTCATTGGAATGCTTGAGGTGCACTAGAGGTTGGACCTAGTCGGCAAATAAGGATTAGGGTATGGTCATCGGCAATACTTTGAAATCTTATTGAAATAAGCATATTTTTTAAGCGTATAGGGCATTTAAATGGGCGCTAATTTTCCAAAAGCGGCGCGTGCGGGCGCGGCATCCACATCGATTGCTACTAATTTATCCATTGATCCGGTCCAAACTTCTGAATTTGAAAATACGTCCAGTGAAACGAAACGCGCATCGCATAACGATGACGCAGTGCAGCATGATACGCACAATCCAGCACCGAGATATCGCTCCTTTGATGCAGCATTGAGTGCCGCACGAGAAACGATTGACGCACGCCTCGACAGCTTGTTCCAAAAAACGCGCGAGCCAGCGCGTCTCACTTGCGCGATTCGCCATGGACTTCTCTCGCCAGGAAAACGCTTACGACCTTTGATTACGACCTTTGCCGGTGAACAATTCGGTGCCCCATTATCGGTAACGATCGACGCTGCCTGCGCGGTAGAAATGGTTCATGCTGCGTCGTTGATTATGGACGATTTACCCGCAATGGACGATGCCCGGATGCGAAGAGGAAATGTTGCAACGCACGTTGTCTTCGGTGAAGGCACCGGCATGTTAGCAACCATCGCCTTGTTAAACGAAGCCTTCCGACTGGTCGGACAAACACCAGGCGCCAGTAGTGATCGGCGACTTCGGGCATTGAACCATCTAACGGCAGCCATTGGACCTGACGGACTGGCCGGCGGGCAAGAAAAAGATATCGCGTGTGATGGTGCTGAGAATTGCATGACTGATATGGAACACCGACACCATCAAAAAACCGGCGCGCTATTCTCTGCTGCAGCGGCTATGGGCGCTGAACTTGCCGAAGCGGATGCACAATCCATCCATGCAATGATCGAATATGGCCGCGCGCTTGGTCTTGCCTATCAGGCGTTTGACGATGTTCTTGACTGCTCGGCGAGCGAAAATGATATCGGCAAAGATGTGATGCAAGACGAAGGCAAGTCCACAGTGGTCACGATATTGGGCAAAGAAGGCGCCCGCGCCCAGTGCCGACGCTGGCTCAACCGGGCCAGGGAAATCGCAGAAACTGTTGGTGTGGGCGGGCCGTCTGCGCCGCTGGCGTTGTTCGTCGGAAAACTTGATCGCAAATTTGCGGTTAAAATTGGCGAATTCGCTTAAAAGCTCATAAGCTTCATTTATAACGCGGGTTATTGCGCCATAAAAAGTATTAGGTATCACATCGAGCATAGTTATCTGCTACCCATCATGTCGTTATTTAGCTTCTTTGCCTTGATCATCGCTTTCGTGTTCGTCATGGAAGGGGTCGCTTGGGTGATGCATAAGTATCTAATGCATGGCGTCTTATGGTCTGTGCACAAAACACACCACGAACCGCGGACGGGACCGTTCGAATTCAACGATATATTTGGAGTTGTCTTCGCGCTTCCGTCGGTCGCCCTAATCTATTATGGCTATCGCTATTCCGACCCGATGCTCGCCGCTGGTATCGGTATTTTGTTGTATGGCGTTATCTATTTTTTCTTTCATGATATACTCGTGCATGAGCGGATTAATATCGGCCTTCGACCGAAGAAGGGGTATCTCGCCCGCGTCCGCCAGGCCCACCACTTACACCATGCGGTCAAGTCAAAGGATGGCTGCGTTTCATTCGGTTTTATTTTTGCACCGTCACCGCAACGTTTGAAGCAAATGCTCAAGGCAACTCAAGTTGCAGAACTGCGCCGTTCTAAACGAGCCTCTTGCGAAAGCGCATAGAGCACTCATCGCGACAAGCAGGGGTTGGAAATTCAAGAACGCTTTCAGCATTTCTAAGCCAAGTGTTTGCGGTTGGCGTTAAGGAAATGCGTAAAATCAAAAACTTAAAGCGCCGTTCTTATTCCAATTGAAACGAAGGCGCTTTAGCGGATAAGTGTATGGCTAATGGTTCATTTGCATCGACACAGCAAAACAATGCCCTTCTTTATCGGTTTCCGCGCATGGTAGACGGATCAAACCATTGCAATACCATTGCGGCGACAGGTGAAAACCCAGCAACGCCCGCGTATTTTCTTAAAACAGAATCAAGCTCTTTGAGATTTTGACTGTCACTCGAAGGAGGTGCCGGTTCACTACGCGTGGTTCTAGCAACATGAGCAACAGACACCGAAGAGAAATCATTTTTTTTCTCAGATCCGGGTATCGTTGTCATATTATAGCGTGACGTAAAACTGTTTGGCGCGGAACTGTCTGTTCCAAGATCAATTGAGGTGAATGTTGTAATCGGTATCTGCGTCCTATTCTCAAGCGTAGCGGTATTTAGAACATTAGCCGTATCACCGATCGTTTTTTCAAAACTCGCAAGAACATCGCTGACAGAGCGACCACGCGCGCCATCGTAAAAAACAGACCGATTTGCCTTTGCCGCCGCTGGCACAACAGACGCTGCCGTTTCTTCTGGTCGCGACGATAAAAGTTTTGCTGCGCCAGAAGCGCCTAAAAAATGCGCCGCATATAGTTCGGATCCCTTAACGGTGCGACCAAGGCGGTTTTCTAGATACCGTTTGTTTTCCTGCGCAAGCTCCCCGGCAAGCGCCGCTGATTTCTGCGGGTCCAACCGCATATCAAGAATAGCTTGACGCGCACTTGCAGGCACCACGCTGAACCCACCACCAGGCTTGGCTTTAATGGCTTTTGCAGCCTCCCCAAGCCCATGCTGCTCACCATAGTTTTTCACCGCCCCCAGCCAGGTTTGCTCAATGAATTGAAAAAGTCCGGTGGCACTCGATGTGCTCGCCTTGGCCGCAGGGTCGAGACTGCTTTCGCGTGCCGCGACCTTATAAAGATAATCAAAATCCGCGCCTGTCGCCGTAGCCGCCGAACGGATCGCACCCGATACCGCGTTTTTGGCAGAGGTTTTCTCAACGCCAGTAAAGGGTCCTTGCGGCGTAGACCCAATACCCAAAAGACTTTGGGCAAGGGGCTGCTTTGAAAATGTATCAAACGGTCCAGGCGTCAATGACGTCTCCTGCATTAGCATCCCACGCGCAGCGATCTTGCAAACAGCACCGCATGGGTCATTCAATCCATAAAAATGACGCGTAAACGCCAAGGAATGATTAACCCTATGATATCGCTAGAGCGCTTCGCCGATAAGTGTGATCGGTTGATGGTTCCCGTCCATCAACTCGGCAATAGGTCGAACAATTGTTCGTCCGACCAAACAAGGACTTAGAGCGGCGTTCCGATTCCATCGGAACGCAAAAAGCTCTAGAATTCTCCAGTAACGCCGGTTTAACGTCGACGGCGCTTTTGCGTTTTACCCGCTTCACCTCTTGCCCCCGAATCGGTAATGGAACTCGCCTTATCACTCGTTAGACATCCCAAACTGGGCTGACCAAACCCCAACATCAGATCAAGTCAGGGATGAAACCGCGCTGCGTTAAATTGAGCCAATATCTCTGTAGCGCTTTGACTTCCGTTGACGAGGCTCTCGGCAAACAGTTGACCAATATGGGGTCCAAACAAAACACCATTGCGATAGGCCGCCAGCGCAAAATGAATACCGTGACCCTTATGACGCCCAGGAGCATTATAGGGCAGGGCTGGCCCTAAAATGGGGGCCCCATCCGTCGATATGGGCCGGATCCCAGCCCATTGCGACTGGATTTCCATCATCTCAAGGGGCGGAACCAGGGACCGCGCCGCGACCGCAAGTTCTTCTGTTGCAGACACGTCCGGTAGGATATCCCTACGGCCCGGCTGTTCGGTTGCGCCGACGATCAAGCGCCCGTCGGATTTTGGACAGAGATAAACACCTTCGCTACGGATTACATGCTCGACAATTGGCGATGAAGGTTCGTTCTTCGTTGCGAAAGATAAGGCTTCCCCTTTGATCGGGCGAATGGTGGGCGGGACAAAGGTCTCCCACGCGGACAAGATATTGGTCAGGGGCATCGCCCCGGTTGCGAGGATTACCTGGCGTGCTTTTGCAAACGGACCCTCCCCCGTTGCTGCTTGCAAATAGACAGGTTGGATTTCCCTTTGATCGTGGCCGTGTCGCTGATCTTGGCCAATAGCATCCGCTGGCAGGACCTGTGCAATGCTGCTTTCAATAAAATGAACGTTCGCGAGCAAACAGGCCTGCTCCAACGCGACGAGCAATTGAACGGGGTCAACCTGCCCTTCACCTTCAGCATAAATTCCAGAGATAATTTCCTTTGATAATCTTGGCTCTAGCCTGCGAATTTGATCTATTGTTAAAGGCGATGCGTGACCCGTCGAGGTATCGGTTATCCGTTTCAGATTTTCTGATCCGTCGCGCGTCTGAGCAACGCCAAGAATACCATTTTTTTGAAAATCAATATTTTTGCCTGTGAGACCCTCAAGGTCCGCCGTAAATGCGCCCCAACGATCGAGAGCGTCATAGGCAAACGATTTGGCAGCACGCCCCACTTCCGTTTCTGGATATTGTTCAAATGACGGCGCAAGCATACCTGCAGCGGCACGGCTCGCGCGCGGCATGGCGCCAGGCGCATGGACCACACAGACACTGCGCCCTAGTTTGGCGACCGACCAAGCAATGCATAAGCCGGTTACGCCCGAACCAATGACAATATATTCGCTATCTAACACTTACTTTCTCGAAACACTTTTCCACATTGGCTAACACTGATCAGTCGCATGTTGCATTGATTGCTTTGTCAGCCACTAACGCTTGTCATATATAATAGATTAGCGGTTGATGGTTCCCATCGATTAACTGCGGCGAAGTCAGGCATAAAAAAACAAAGACTTGAAGCATGGCACATTAAAGCGCACCCCGATCCCAACCGAAATAACGACGCTTTAAGCCTCTGGATTTTGATCAAAATCGAAAATTGCCGGTTCTTTTCGGGTTCCCTCATTTGGATTTGGCGATGACAGCAACCGGGTCTTTTCGCGAGACCCCGCCGACGAACCGAAGTAATAATTAACAACGGCTGCCGTCATTGTTGCTAATGCCCCTAACATAATAGAAAACTCCGTTTCCGCACCAGCGGGCAATCGACGCGCGACCATAAAAGCGAGTACAACAAAGAAGCCAGCGATAATGAGGCCCCCAAGGATTGCCGGTGTTGCATCATCCATAGCAATTTGGCGGGACCGAGCGGACGCCCTGTCTCCGGCATCAACTTTCATTGCCGAAATGCCCGCTTCGCGCAGGGCTATTTTAAATTCCTGATCTGCTTTCCTAATCGCGGCGATCTGTTCTGGCCGAGCGCTTTCAATGGCCTCGACCAGTGAAACATCGCTCGCCCCTGCATCCCCAAAGATCGCTTTCGATAATGCTTCGGTTGCTGCGCCAGCCAGCGGTCCTCCAAGGGTTCTGGCAATCTGCGGCGCATAACGGGCAATTCCCTTGCGCAAACGATGCTTATTCCGCTTGCTGTCAAGTCGTTCCTTTTCGAGATGCCTTACCATTAAAACAACCCTCACTTTCTGAATAACCGCGTTATGTCCTCTTGAAAAAGACATCTAGCCGAGACGCATCCGACCACTCGATAGAGCCAAGTGGATGCTCGATGGTCTAACTGAAGCTCATTGTCGGATTATAGGGGGGTCGACAAAGGTGTTCGACGAATACTCAGCCGAATTCGGCATTATGATGCAATATCAATGCTTTGCGCGTTCGAAATATTTCAGCCGATTGACTTATGAAGCAATGATTATTCCGCTGCATAAGTTGTGTTCGCGTTTGTAGATGTTTTTACTTTTTTCCTGAGCGATCGTTTCTTAGGCGCAATAACACCATAAAACACTGTTCACACCCTTCCGTGCGCCAACGAAAACAGCTTGGTGCCCCATATAGCTTGGTGCCCCAGGCAGGATACAGCAACTTCTGATAACTAATCGAATAAGCTGTTTGTCCGAAAAGCCTTCGTCAATCAATCTTGATACAATGAGACCACGCCAAGTTACGCAAATATTGAGAGCTCTTAATCCAATCACCGTCAGAAATTCTGTATGGTGACTTGATGGATGAGGCGGATCAATTCAATGTTTCGTATTGTGGCACAAAGACATGCCACAACACCCGGTAAAAGGTTAATCGTGATTCGCTTTTTCAAAAAGTTTCTAGACATCGACGTGGTGCGTTTCTTTAGAATGTTGCACATACGCTTCAGTCCGCAGAGTTGGATATGGACCGTTAGGCATTCAAAGATTATGACCAAAGCTGCATGGTTGAGGTGACGACAATGAATGCATCTGATGTTTTGTCACTCAACGTAAAAGCGGCAACATTCAGCTTTGGAAGCTTGGGCACTTTCGTCCTAACGCTTTGTCTGTTTGCAATGCTTGCTCTATTTGGTCAGTCCCAAACGGGGCGACGCTTTTTTCTCGCTCCAGCTTTAACGATTGCCGTTGGATTGTGCTGTGCACTGACCTGGAGACTTGTGTCAGGTCCGGTGCCGCCGCCGGACTTAAGCGCGAACCTCGCCGCAGCGGGTCTGAGTGTTTTGGGATTTGCAAGCGCAACGCAGGTTCGTGTGAGCCGCTTTGCAAAACGTCGTCCGACATCATTTCGACTTTCTGTTATTGCCGGACCCATTTATTTTCTTGCCTGCGTCGCAGTGGGAATCATTACCTTACCACAAATATCCGTTACGGCCGCGCTCCTGCTTGGTGCCGCGTTGATGCTGAACGGTTCAGCATTTGACCGGCGATTGGTACTTGCGACCGCAGCGCCCAAATCTGTAAAGAGCGTCGTCCATTCGGAAAGTGCGGCGTCACTGGTCATCGGCCTACCCATTGCAGTACTGGTCACGGGATATGCAACGCCAGCGACGCTTAACGAACATGCCTTAGCGCCTTTGCTACTAGCGACGATCAGCCTGCTGAAGGGATTTGCCCTTGGGGGAGCAGCTGGTCTCATCGCCGCTAAATACTTTATTCGCGCCGATAAGCCGTGGTTGCCAGCCGTCATTGCTGCATTTGCCTGTTTCACAATTGCGCCGATCCTTGGTGCACAGCCTGTTATTGCGGTTACTGCAGTTGGGCTTCTCTGGGGCGAGCAGTCGTCCTGTGATGATCGGATCCGTCGGTTGATCAGACGAAAAGCAGAGCGATTGGTTAGTCCGGCAGCGTATTTTGGTTTTGGCGCAATTCTTGGGCCTCGCTTCTATGAAGCAGATCTTTTGAGCATCTTTTATGCAATTGCCGCTGCATCGATATTGCGTGCGTTGCCTCGTGCGGCGGTCTTGAAAAGTACGACATTTCCAAAAGCATCACAGACGTTTCTAGCGTGGTATGGCGGAGCCCCGGGTGCTGCGTCGGCACTGTTTTTGATGATGCTTGCTGGGAATGCGGCAATTGTTGATGCCGATGGCGTCCTTACGCTTGGTGCACTGTGCGTTATTGCAGGCGTTATCGCCGCGCGTTCAACGGCTAAGCCGCTACTCGATATATTCTTGCGGCAGACGGCGCTCGCTCGTCGCGGTATACGCCCTGCGTGACACCGCAGCATAGGCATTTTCGCAGGATAGCGGAAATAAGAAGATAGTGGGTTGATTTGAATATTTTATTCGTGCTCATGCGCTCCGCTTTGATTGCTGTTGCGCAATTGCGTCTGAAGAAGCGTATCAAGTTTTCTAATATCATCCCTTAACTCAGCGATATCGTCACGAATTGCCTTTGAGCGTTCCTCCATGATTTCCTCAGCGTCTTCCTCAACCACACGTACGACGATCGCCACAAAAAGATTGAGCATCGTGAACGTCGCGATGAGAATAAATGAAAGGAAGAATATCCAAGAGGATGGATGGCTCAGCGCGACCTCATCAGCGATTTCACGCCAGCCCTCTAGGGTCATAACTGTGAAAAGCGAATACATCGCCGTGAAGACATCACCAAAAATCGCGGGATGGGCAGGTCCGTAAAGATTAGCGGCGAGCACCGCAAAAACATATAGAATAATGACCAAAACGACGCCCACCGATGCAATCCCTGGAATAGAATCGAGCAAGGCGGCTACGACCAGACGCATACGCGGCATCACCGTAATAACCCTTAGGACACGCAGAACACGGAACGCACGAATGGACGCAATGCCAGAATTCGCGGCGATCAGTGATACCAGCACGATGACGAAGTCGAATATGTTCCAAAGACTGCGAAAGTAGAATTTCGGCGCACCGATAAAACGCAACACCACCTCAAAGAAAAACAGATAAATGATGATATGATCGACCCCGAGCAACCATTTTAAGGTTCCTTCGGACACCGACGGCAGTGTCTCGATACCAAGGATCGCCGCATTCAAAATAATGAGGATCAAGACACCGGATTGGAAAACGGAACTTTCCGTGAATTTTAAAATGGCTGCTTGCATGGACGGATTGGACTGGTCTGTTAGCGCTAAAACCTGTTAAGACTGTTTGTGGACTTTGTGTAGTTTCAGCAGCGCGAGTGGTGTTTATGTCTAAGATTTGTGGCGAGGCGTAGCCGATGAACCGCACCAAAATTATAAATCTGTAACTACTGCCGCCGCAACATGACTCATGACAGATACCTAAGACCAAATAGCAACCGATGATCGGAATAAACTGAAAGAATTAAGAGTCTAAGGTATCTTCGGAACAGTGTCTTGGCGACAGTGTCCTGATAACAGTGTATTGGGATCAGGGACGAAATCAGGTAAGCGAGATAGGAATTTAAGACAGATGAGCTTTCGTGCCTGCCCCATTGCATCCGTTTAAGCGCGCCTAAAGACCTTTTGTATGAACACTGACACCACCAAAACTGTAAAGTCAAAACCGGCTAAGAGCCCGCCTGCGACAAAAGACAAGGACATAACAGACCAAAACCCTACAAAACCGCTCAACAATGCGCAAAGCGATGGGAGGTCACGCGTACGGTTTCAGGGCGTTGTCGAAAAAGACGGTGACGCGATCCCCCAGGGCGCTTATTTCCATCGCGCTTCGGCGCCTAGCCCGATTGAAGATGGTGTTGAGGTTGTAAAACCGACCGATTGGAAACGACTAAGCCGACAACTTGCAGAAATAACGCGGATTTCTGCCCTCTTACTTTTCGGCGCAACCCTGATCTTTTGGCCTGTCCTTACCGCCGTTGGTCACTGGCGCGTTGTTGGATCTTTGCGCGGATGGAACCTCGTCGCGGCCTACCCCGCTTGGGCGTTTATCTTTATTATTATTGGCCCTGTGCTGTTATGGGCCCTTGGACAAATTGTTTCCCGGCAAATGTTGATGATGGGCGCCGCAGAAAAAATCGCGTTATCCGCACAACAACTCACCGAACCGGACCGCAACGCGGTGTTCAATGTGGAATCGGTTGGCGCTGCAGTTCGCACACAAATAAGTGCCGTCAACGCCGGCATTGATGATTCACTCATCCGCCTCGCATCCGTTGAAGCAATGATACGCCAACACGTCGAAGCCATTGAAGAAGCGGGTACGGCGATTGAAACGCGTGCAACCGGATCCCTTGATCTTGTTGCGTCCGAACGCGCAAAGCTTATGAAGCTCACGGAACAACTAAACGCTCAAGCCGATGATTTTGCGGTTGCAATTGCCGAAAAGGCCCAAGCCAACATCGACTCTTTTAACAGCGTGAACGAATTGACAGGGGAAGCGGAAACAAAACTAGAAGAACGACTGCAACGTCTGGAAGCAATTGCTGACCATGCTCTGACCAGTTTTGAAGCATTAGCCTCGGCGCTACAGTCATCTGAAGGCAAGCTCTCCGACGCCGCGGCTTCGGTACGAGCATCATCGGACGACGTAAAGTCAGCAAGCGAACAGGCCTCAAAAATCGCTGAAGAAGCAGCGACCGCAGCCGCGCGTAACGCCGTTAATGTGGGGCAGTTTTCAAAACGCGCTGCGGAAGAAGCCACCAAAGCGTCGAATGAAGCCATCACGATTGCGCGTAGCGAAGCAGAAAAAACAGCAACCGCTGCAATCGATGCTGCAAAAGAGCAAAGCGGGCGTATCGCGGATGCTGTCGTTGCGGCCGTTGAAGCCATGAAAGAAGGGGCCGACGAAACCGCTGAAGCGGCAATGCGCGAAGTGGAGCGTACGGTCAAAGCAAGTGAAACACTCACTGGTGCCGCGGAAAAAGTCGCAGCGGCCGCGAGCGCTGCAGGCTCCGCCGTTGAAAGCGCCGGGACACAAGCGCAAGAGGCGTTGAAACAAACAGCGGCCGAATTGAGCGCTCAGGCCGATAAGGAAAATGAGCGTACGGCAATACATCTCAAAGAACGCAACAAAGAGCTGAGCGCCGTACGAAGTGCCCTGGAAAAAGAAAATGAGCGTCTTGAAGATTTAATCCAAGAACAACGAGAAAGAGCTGACCGGCTAGCCAGTGCAATTGCGACCCAAACAGAACGCCTTACTCAATTGGCCGATAGTCCTGTTTTGTCAAATCCAGTGATAGACAAGGAAACGGCAAACACCAAACTACGCATTGCCGACGAGCCAAAGCCTGGACGTTCTCAACAGACCGATGATTCAGAAGCAGAAGAAACAAGTAACAAATCGAGCAAAGAGAGACCGGCTTTGCAGGAACACTCCGTAAACGGAGACAACTTGCCGGGCGATCACACTGATACCACTGTTATCAGTGATCAAAAAGCCATTACGCCTCCCGATTCTGCAGATACGCCTCTTGACCTCGTCAATCCAACGGGCAAATCCGACATCAAAAGACAAAAAAGAGATATTCAGGACAACGGGACAAAGAAGAAGAAACCATCAGGAACATCAAAAGAACAGCGAGCAAAAGAAAAGGATAGCGTAAGCTGGAAAGAGATCCTGTCTGCAACAGACGACGGCGAACGCTTGGATCTAAACCCTAATATGCGGACAGATCGCAATCGAAGACCGGGCGCAAAGGCTATGTCAGGCAGCGCACAGGGTAGCGATGGATCTGCGGATGCGATCGAAGTCGTTCACCGATTACAAAACTTTACCCTGAACCTCGACCGACGACTCTACGGCGATGCATCGGAACAATTGCTCGAACGTTTTGACAGCGGTGACAGAAATTTATTTGCACACAGATTGTTACGCTTAAACGAAACCGACGTTAAGCGTCGTATCCGCTCAGAATCAACGCGTGATCCTGCTTTTGAAAAGGCGATTCACGAATTTTTACACGGATTTGAAAGCTTGCTTGAGGAAGCAACCACATCAGATACAGCCGACGAAGATTTGGAGGAGTATCTCGGTTCTCCACTCGGTAAAGTCTATCTTCTTATCGGTGCAACAGTTGGTTATTTTTCCTGATTTTAAAGCATTTCCGAGTGTGTGCGGTTGGCGTTAAGGAAATGCGAAAAATTAACAACTTAAAGCGCCGTTCTTATTCCAATTGCAACGGAGGCGCTTTAGAAACGACCGTTTGCGACAAGTCTAACACAATGACCGTCGATAATAGACATATTGATGTCAAATGACACGGCTACAATAAAAACGTTATAGCCCATGGTAAAAAATCGACCAACGCGACGGTACGTCAATAAGGGGTTAGCTTCGACTGCCCTCCTTGCAGCATCGGGCAGCAGTTGCGCACGTGTTGATCGCCCTAACATTCTACTTATCGTCAGTGACGATCTTGGTACGCAGCTTGGCTGCTATGGGGACAAGATCGCACACACACCAACGATTGATCAGCTTGCGCGCGATGGCGTGCGCTTTGTTAATGCCTATGTAACGCAAAGCTCTTGCAGCTCTTCGCGCAGTTCAATTCTCACAGGTCTTTATCCCCATCAGAACGGCCAGACAGGCCTTGCTAATCATGGGTACAAATTGCGCGCGGGCGTTCCCTTGCTCCCCAATCTTCTCCATGACCGCGGCTATTTTACGAGTGCAATTGGTAAGCTTCACGTGATTGCGCAGGAAGAATGGGCTTTTGATCACAACATATCGCAAAATGTTGCCGTGCGCACGCGTGATGTAAATTTTGTCCTTACCGAAATGAATAAGGCACTCGATAAGGCAACGACAGCCAAAAAGCCATTTTTTATTCAGCTAAGCCTATTCGATCCGCATCGGCCTTATGAGTCAACTTCTCAAGGGCTTCCTATTAAGACCTACACGAAGGATGACGTAGAACCATTCCGATTTTCCTATCTAGGGGATGGTATCAACGAAGACGTTGCAGGGTTTTACACTGCCCTTTCCCGCGCTGATGCCATCACTGCCGAGACACTTAACCTTTTACGCGACCGTAACATCCTAAAGAATACCCTTATCATTTTTCTTGGAGACCACGGGCCCCCATTTTGGCGCGCAAAGACAACCTGTTACGAAAGTGGTATTCGTATACCGCTCATTTTTTCGATGCCCGGATCTCTACCATCGGGCATGGTGGTGAATGAGCTTGTTTCAACAATATCACTTCTCCCTACCCTTCTGGATTTTGCAGGGTCAACCGACAAACCGCCTCTCAATTGGACAACGCCATCCCTGTTGCCGCTTCTGACGAATACCGCAAAAAACTGGTCTGATATTCTCTTTGCTGAATTTACGGCGCACGCGAAAACGCTTTATCTTCCACAACGCGCGGTCCGTAGAGGGCGACACAAACTAATTTTGTCAGCAAAAAAAGGAACGCGCGATGTGCGCCACATCGGTACAATTGGCGCTAAAACAGCAAGAAAAATTGCCTATGGTGCACATTCAGGCACACATCAATACGCCAGCGTCCACAGGTTGGCACTCGATCCTCCTCGATTTCAATTATTCGATTTAGTGGACGACCCCTATGAAGCCGGTAACCTAGCAACCTCCGATCAGTATGCAAACGTTATCACCGAATTAGAAGGACTGATTTTGTCTTGGCAACAAGAGACGAACGATCCCTTGCTGGCCGAGTTTCACCCCAGCTAAAACTTATCGGGGCGCGTTGGCTAGTCATCAATTGAGAAGCAATTGAGTCGCCGCCAACACGGTTCGTTTTGTTGTGATATCTTTCTTTTTAGGGACGTTTTTTCTGTTGATCGCCCTTTCATGAAGGGCAATTTTTATATTACGGTTAAAAAAAGAGACACGCACCCATGTATCTTCGTTTTCAGAAGATATAAAATCTAACCCCCGAAACTCCGTTACTTTTTTTAATCAACCAAATTTGGAGCGAGACATGGCAGAAACAACAACGGACATTGCGAACAAACTCTTAGGTCATATGAAAAATATGACCGAGGCGCAGGGCCTCGCGGAGTTATACCATCCAGAAGCAACCTCTGTTGAGGCCATGCCAAACCCGGAAACAGGACAACGCGAGATCAAAGGTTTAGACGCCATAAAGGCTAAGCATGAATGGTGGGCGCAAACGATGGAAATGATCGATGGAACAATCGACGGGCCCTATCCCCATGGAGAAGACCGGTTTGCTTTCTTTTTTAAAATGAAAGGCAAAGATAAGGCTTCGGGAAATATAATGGATATGGAAGAAGTCGGCGTTTATCACGTCGCAGACGGCAAAATTGTCCGTGAGGAATTCTTCTATTCAATTTGATGTAATGTGCTGTAGTGTGTTGGGCAGAAATAGCCAATCGCTACTTTTATATACACAGTCTTAAAGCGCCTCCGTTTCAATTAGAACCAGAAGGGCGCTTTGAGTTGTTGATTTTACCCATTTCCTTAACGCCAACCGCACACACCTGGCGTGGAAATTCTCTAGGAAGACCCCTTTTTCTGCAGTTCTGCTTTTTCTCCGACCGTCAGCGTCCAATCAATAATCTGGGGAATAACCTGCGACACGGCTTTGTCTAATTGGGTTGCGACGCGAACACCGTTATCGCTACGCACACGGATCGCCCGTTGAAATCTCCGGGCGGCGTAATTGCGTGCACGGAAGTCTGAAAGCCGTACGTAAACATCAACCTTCGCCACGACGCCGTCGTCTGTTTCTTCGGCCGAAAAAGACCGAATATCCATCTTCAAAATATAGTCAGCAATGGGCTGGCTTGATATTCCACCAACACTAATGATCGATCCTGAATTCTGGAAACTACGAATAAGCGCTGTTTCAAATAACAGCGGCGCCCGGTCGAGCCATTCGGCATCATCGTAATATTCATAGCGCTGGCCATCTTCGATACGGGCAATTTTAACGGTATCAATCCCGCGTGTTGCAATCGGATCATCGATCGTTAATGACCAACTCGTTGTAGCGGCCTTGCTTGCAGCGCCAGCATGAGCGGCGCCCGCCATCAGGGCTGAACCGTTGGTCGCAATACGTGCGCCGGTGGTGTCACTTGCTTCGACATCATTGATTCCAAACCGCGGGGCGGCTGGATTGGCGTCTGGTAACACTGAAACGCAAGCAGAGGATAACAAGGGTAGCGCAATAACAAAGAGCCAACGCCAATCAAAACTATCGAATAGCGGCGAGCGGGCAAGGCGGCTCCTCGCGAATTTGATCGCCTCGCCGAATACTGGACTAACGAACCGCATCTTCCTTGTCTCCATTATGGCGCGGCGTCGACTCGCCGAACAAATAACCACGCGGGTCTCGATCCACCTCTCGCAGAACCTGGTCTAAGGTACGGAATGTGCGTCGCAACTCTGCCAATGCAGGACCAACCTGTGTCAGCCCCTGCTCAGCAAATAATGACACCGGCTCTCGGTTATCATCAACGATTGCCTGCAGACTTGCCGTAAGTTTACGAAGATCTTGAAGAGCGCGTTGAGCCTCATCAAAGGTTTCCACCGCATCTTCCGACGTCAGAGCTTCAAGATTTTCGGCCACGGCCGATAATTGATCAGACGCATCAGCAAGGTTACGAGTCAATTTTGCAGCATTTTCCACGGTTTCGCGGATCGCGGCATCATTTTCAGCAACCGCTTTTGTCGTCGTATCAAGGTTCGCAAGAATACTACCGAAGGCATCAGTGTTTTCTTCCGATAACAAACGATTTGCCGCCGTCACAATCTCGCCGGACCCCGACAAGAACGCGGCGAACCCTGATGTATCGGCTTCAATCCGCGGCATCCCTCTGGAGATATCTTTGAGCAGTTCCGCTTCGGCCGTACCACCAACCAGTTGTATCACCGCAAGTCCGGTAAAACCGACAAGCTCAAGTTCGGCCTTCGTATCAGTTTTGACAGGGGTATCGGATTCGACACGGATCCGCGCAATAACGAGTTCTGGATCATCTTTATCGATGATCAGTTCCTGCACGTCACCTTTCTGGATCCCATTAAATCTTACCGGTGAGCCGCGCGATAAACCAGAAACTCGGTCCGCAAATACGATCTCATACCGATCATAGGATACACTGCCTTGGCTTTGGACCAAAACAAAAATAGCCGCAACCGCCATTACGACAAGAACGACGGTGCCTATAAAGACATAATTGGCCCGTGTTTCCATGGCATATTTCTATCTCTCACTCGCGCTCCCGCGCCTTATGTCGCCACCTTGGGGTCGATCACCGACGAGCGCGCGTCATTCGCTCAATCAGCGGTACCCAAAGCCTGTTGGTCCGTACCGTTAGTCTGTTCGCTGCTGAAGTCTTTTGCATTGAGCGCAGCACGCCCCCGCGGCCCGGAAAAATACTCAGTGATCCACGGGTGCCGCGACGCGCGAACACTTGGCAGTGGACCAATCTCAATAACGCGCTTTTCTGCGAGCACTGCCACCCGATCGCAGGCCGCATGAAGCGTGTCTAAATCATGTGTTACCATAAACACCGTTAACCCTAAGGAATTCTTTAGGCTAACGATGAGTTCATCAAATTTAGCCGCACCAATGGGATCAAGGCCAGCCGTTGGCTCATCAAGGAAGACAATTTCGGGGTCCAAAGCCAATGCCCGCGCCAGTCCAGCGCGTTTGCGCATACCGCCTGACAACTCAGACGGGTATTTCGCCCCCGCTTCAGGAGGTAAACCCGACATTGATATTTTCATCGCGGCGATGTCAAGAGCCAGGGCATCAGGCAGTCCTAGGTGCTCGCGGATCGGCGCCATGACATTCTGGGCGACGGTAAGCGATGAAAACAACGCGCCCCCTTGGAACAGAACACCCCAGCGCTTCTCGATGGCAAGACGTGCTTTCTCCCCCGATGCGTAAAAGTCATCGCCAAAAACTTTCACCTGCCCGCCAGCTGGACGCTTCAAGCCGATAATCGCCCGCATAAGGACGGATTTCCCTGTACCCGAACCGCCAACGACGCCGAGTATTTCACCCTTGCGTAGACTCAAATCGAGGTTCTCATGAACAACA
The DNA here is from genome assembly GCA_039025235.1 of Pseudomonadota bacterium. Classification (GTDB taxonomy): domain Bacteria; phylum Pseudomonadota; class Alphaproteobacteria; order Caulobacterales; family Parvularculaceae; genus MED-G105. The sequence goes on along the minus strand of JBCCOS010000005.1, from coordinate 85,366 downwards.
AAATCGTCGAATGCCGTGGTGAGTTTGCGCACTTCAATCACATGCTCAACGGACGAGCTCACGGCACCATTGCCAATTTCTACGCCAATCATAGTTTGACGAGGCTCGCCCCGACGGTGACCTGATTTCTCCGGATCAGTAGCATTCGTGTTTGTATTATGCGCGTCTGATATACTCATCAAAAATCAATCTCTAAAAAGAACATCGCAAAAAAGGCATCAAGCACGATTACGAGGAAAAGTGATTGGACCACAGAAAGCGTCGTACGCTGACCTACGGACTCAGCACTGCCCTCCACCTGCATTCCCTGAAAACAACCAATAACGGCAATGATAAATGCGAAGAATGGCGCTTTGATAATACCCGCCCAAAAATTATTAATGGGTATCATTTCTTGCATACGTGAGACAAATAGAGCGGGCGAAATATCAAGTGCCGTTGCGCATACGAGCCCGCCGCCAATGAGGCCCAACATTGCACAAAGAAAGGCAAGTACCGGCATCATGATGATTAAGGCAATCGCCCGGGGTAGGACCAATACCTCAATAGGGTCAAGACCAAGCGTGCGCATCGCATCGATCTCCTCTCTGATTTTCATCGATCCAATTTGCGCTGTAAACGCACTACCAGAACGGCCAGCAACAAGAATTGCCGATAAAAGAACGCCAAATTCACGTAAAACGGACAAAGCAACCATCTCGACAGTGAATATTTCGGCATTAAAAACCTCTAGGGTCTTCGCGCCCATATAGGCAACAACAGCACCGATTAGAAATGACATCATCCCTGCGATAGGGACGGCGTCGAGACCGGCTTCCTCCATATGCGTGACCGTTGAGGCGATCCGAAACCGTCGTGGATCCGCGAGCGTGCGGCTTGCTGTTGTTAGGACAATGCCGATGAAATTCAGCGTACGAATTGCCGAATAAAAGGCATCGGAGGCGCCGTAACCAAGGCGTTCCGTCATCATCAAAAAAGCATTGCGGCGTAGCGGTTCCACAGGACAAGGGGCAAGGTGCGGTCTGACGCTTTCCAAAAGGGCCGCGTGATCTGAACGGGCCCCTTCAAAGCGGGAAACCGCCGTTCGTGACGCGCAGGCGTTCATGACCCTATGCAAAACCATTGCACCGGCCGTATCCAAGGTCTCAAGACTTGAAACATCGATGACGAGATCGCGTCCAACCGTATCACCTTCAAAATCTCGCAATTCCGAATCAAGGGCACTCATGAAACGGGCCCGCCAATCACCGGCTGCATTGAGCCTTAAGACATCGCTAGAAAGGTCAATAGTAAACGTGGCCGTCATGGCTTTTCATCGATCCCAACAGAAATCTCAGCAGAGATCCCCTTACCTTAAATTCAAATATCGTGGCTCATCCACGAATGTTGAGCGCGTAACCCTTAAATCTTCTGGTTATCACTTTCAAAAATCTCACTATTCTGCCGCAACATCGGCCTAACTGATCTCTCTATGGCACAGCATGAATCCAGATATGGACATGCATAACCAGCAAAACCAATGCAATCGGCTTAATATCCGCAAAACCTGGTTAAAATACCGTAGCGAACCCGGCGCGCCGCTTGCACTACGGGTTGAATAAGCAGAATGCTAAAGCCACCCTGAAATTTAGGTGAAAAGGACGCTGCAGCATAATATTTATGCGCGCAATTTAGCATTTTAAGATGTCTGCGCCGTGTGATGCGCACAAATAACGGGTTAGATCGTGTCTAAAGTACGATTAAAAAAACGATTTCAATGGCTTTCGGCCCTACCGCTATTTGTTATCACATTGATTTTGGCCGGTCTTTCGATTTCGACACTATCGAATTCGACGTCACGCCATGGCGGGTTACGCGAAAGCGTCTTTGACGTTTATCAACGGTTGATCCCTGCAGAAGCAGGAAAAGAGACGCCATTTCACACCATTGAGATTGATCAAGAAAGCCTCAAAAAAATTGGCCCATGGCCTTGGCCAAGGTCAATTATCGCGCAACTCGTCGAGGCCGCTGCTGATAAAGGGGCTAAAGGCGCGGTATATGTTGAAGCCATTGACGTTCCGGACCCCTTATCACCGGAAACCATCGGCACATTTTGGTTGAGCGGCACGCGCGATGCGGCATTGGCGAAGCAATTATCACTTCTGCCAGAAACCGACGAAGCCCTTGGGAATGCTTTTGCTCTCATCAAAGGCGGGGTCGCAATCGACCCGGGCCGCACCGTTCGTTTTGCTGATAAGCTGTCGCTAAAGCGCGCCGATACGGCTTTAGCCCCTTTTCTAAAACCTGCATCTGATCCGACTGGTAATTTTATTTCACTCCCCTCTGCTGAACCTCGGTATGAAGTGAAAGCATCAGCTCTGAGCTCAACCCAACTTACGGTCAGTTCATTGCCCGTTGATAACGATGGCCAGTTACGCGCACCACCATTGTTATGGTCCGTTGACGGATTTCCAACCCCACTTGCGGCGCTCGAAGCGGCCAGGATTGCCAGCAATAGTGCTTTAATTGGGCTCTCGTCAGATACCCGTAATGTGACGTCCCAGGGCTCGCCCTTAACGTCGCTTACGGTACAAAACACGGCAATTCCGCTTGATAGAGAAGCGCGTTTTCGCCTTTATTGGCCACAAAAAACGCGGATACCAACCACCCCAGCATGGCGGCTGTTATCGACAACAGACAGTCTCCGAACAGGATCCCCCAAACGCGTTGTCGACCAACAAATCATGGGAAAAACGCTTCTGATCGGCCTTGGTAAGTCCGTTGGCGGTGCCATAGTGACGCCCCGGGGTGATATCTCACGCACGCAGGCTCACGCATTAATTGCGCAACAATTATATACTGGTGCCGCCGTAAAACGCCCAATCTGGACGGGATATCTCGAAGCCTTAGCGGTTATGCTGTTTGGCGCCGCGGCGATAATCTGGTCACAGAAGCTATCATTTTGGCGCGCCTTTAGTATTGCGGCGGCGTTCGTCGGTGTCGTGTTCGCAATTTCAGCGGGCGCGTTTTATGCCGGTCGCCTCCTGATTGATCCCCTGCCTGCGAGCATTGCCTTAATGCTTGGCGCGTTTTCCGTTGCGGGCGGTCGTTCAATTGGTGCAGCGCTTGCCGACGATAAAGTTCGCGGCGCGTACAAAGATGCGCTTCCCGAAACAACGATGCAAAAACTGCGAGACGATGGACCAGCCCAAATTCTCGATGGCGCGCGCCGCGACATAACCATTCTTGCTTGTGAGTTAAGCTTGCTCGACGACGATCTTAGTGCCTTTGCCGATCGACCCGGAGAAATCACTACAATGATTGCAGCAGCTTGCGCCTCCTTGCGGAAATCACTGGTTGAAATGGGCGGCGCCGTTGATCAAGCCGATGGCGGAAAAATCTACGCTTACTTTAACGCGCCCCTCGAAACAGCCGACCATGGACGCGCCGCCTGCTCCGCCGCCCTGCGCCTTGTTGAAAGTATGGATCAAATAAATTCCGAGCTTTCGAGTGGACCGTTACGCGACGTACAACTCCATCTGGCCATTGGCATTGCAGAGGGAAAATGCGTCATCGGACCGATGGGCCATGGGAAAACCAACAGATATTCAGCCATCGGTCCGGCCCTCGACCGTGCCGCATTTTTACGTCGCCAAGCGGCATATTATGGGCCCGCGATTATATGCGATGAAACAATTTACCGAAAAACGCACCATCATTTCGCCCTCCTCGAATTGGACCGCGTTATGCCTAGGCACAAAGAAAAGCCATTTACGGTCTATGCCCTCGTGGGCAACCCGTTTTTGAAATCGAGTAAAAACTTCCGTGCGCTGGATGAAAACCATCGGCAGATGCTCATTGCCTATAGGCAAGGTGATTTCTACAAGGCTCGCAGTCTCTTACAGCGCTCGCGGCAATTCCCTGGGGCAAATATCGCGCTATTCGATATTTATCAAAGCCGCATTGACAATGCCATTGAAACTAATCCGCCTAAGGATTGGAATGGTGATACGCAGGTCACTATTTGATGAATGCGGTGTTCGAAGGAATTTCATTCCTCGAAACGTGAAGACCCTTAAGCTGTTCCATTGCCGCAGTATTTCACTTCTTTGAGTAATGCGGAATTGAGAGACAAAAAAGGCTTGAGTGAAGCAGTAAAGAGTCAATGCTAAATCAGCCTACGACCGTTCACCTGTGAGAGAAGCAAAATTGTTTGATTGTTCTGCAGCGCGGTCCGCGAGTGCGTCGGCCAACCCACCAATTCGGCGCATGACACGATCAAAACCTAGCTTTACATCAGACCTGACACGGTCCACCGCTTCGCGACTGTAATCTGCGTCGTCTGGATTTGGAGCGACATCAATTTCTTTGATGGCAGCAAGGTAAAGCCCTCGCGCATTCCGTAAGTCTTGAATGGATGTTTCCAAAATGGCGACATCCGACATTTTCGGGTTTAAGGACTCAAGAGCATTTTCGGCGGCGTCGATGAGCACATAGGCCGCTTTCAGTGTGCTTCTCGCATCGTTTTGAAGTGTGCTGAAGGGTGACTTTTTTTCACGAAGCGCTTCCGCGTATTTGGAAATTGCGTCCGCTCTTGAGAGGCTATCCGTTTTAATGGCGTTGCCGGCAAGGCGATCCATCCAAGAAATTGTGGTTGGTTTCGGCCAAGGAAAGCTTCGTTCAATGGCGCCAGCCGCAGCATTTAAAGCGACACGTTCACTGACCGTTGCTCCTGTTTCAGCGGCCCCTGCAAATGGCTGAAGAGACGTCGCACAACCGCCAAGCGAAGCGATGGAAAGAAAACAGGTTATCGCCACTAAACCGCTTTTGCGCCCTATGAGCCAGCATCCCCATTTCGAGAGATCGCCCGTTTTTGGCAGAACGCCCTTCTTTGGACAATCAGTGGGCGAAAAATCTCTGACGAGATCACTCAAAATCAAAAACTCCTCAACTCCAACAAACGAGCACGCAGTCGGTGACAATTTCCGCGTTTAACGAAAGAACGATGAAGTCCCTATGCAGCGATTATGGGACGCTTCATTTGCAATCGTAAGGGCTTCTGCCCTTAGACGCGGAGGCTTAATCATTCATGCTCAATCGGTTCAACTATGTTCAATCGATTCAACGCGGTGGCTCAAGAATTCCGTCGTTTTAGACAACTGATCTAAGTGAGACGATTAGTCTGAGCGCTGGTTTGACGGTCGGAAACTAAATCCCCGTCCTCAGCACAATGGGACGAATAGCACTCTATCGACCCCCTATTTTCTTAACCACCTATATCTTAAACGTTTCTCCTAGTTTGGCCGACGATTTTAAACGAAAACCCGGAATTTGCCTCTCACTCCAATATTCTGATTAAACCTCCAGAATTTGCTCTTGGCAACAGGTCAAAAGTAAGCATGTGACCAATAAAAATGAGCGTTATCAAGAGTTTGCTTAATGTTCTGCCTCTGCCCATTTTTAAAACATTACGAATTGGAAATGTTTGCGACCACCCGCCTTAAAACAAGGACTACGAACTTTTCGCACCCTTTGCCAAGCTCCGGACATTTACAGCGAGGCCGTTACCGTCGACAAAGCATCATCATCCAAAAGTTTGCCGCTTCGATAGCGCACTTTCCTTTTGCGCCAACCGAACCGAGAAATGAGGCCCAGTAAGCGCATCATGTCCCAAAAATTAGAGCTTTACCCTCCGATTGAGCCCCACAAAACGGGGATGCTTGCTGTTTCTGACTTGCACTCAATCTATTACGAGGTCTCCGGTAATCCTGATGGCAAGCCAGTTATTGTCTGTCATGGCGGACCTGGTGGTGGAACCACGCCTTCTATGCGCCGCTATTTCAACCCAATTAAATACCGCATCATCCTGTTTGACCAACGCGGTTGTGGACGATCCAAACCGCATGCTGAGCTTCGCGACAACACGACATGGGCTCTCATTTCAGATATGGAGAGGCTTCGTGTCGAATTAGGGGTCGAAACATGGCAGGTTTTTGGCGGCTCATGGGGCTCGACCCTTGCTCTCGCCTATGCCCAAACCCATCCAGAGCGAGTCGCTGAGCTTGTATTACGCGGCATTTTCATGCTTCGACGGGCAGAACTCATTTGGTTTTATCAAGAAGGGACAAGTTGGCTTCATCCCGATTCCTGGGAGTCCTTCCTTGAGCCCATTCCTGATGAGGAACGCGGCGATCTGATGAAGGCATATTATAAACGTCTCACTGGCGACAACGCTGAAGAGCGAGCCGCCTGCGCCCGCGCCTGGAGCTTGTGGGAGGGCAAAACGATTTCGCTACTTCCATCGACCGAGCGCATACAGAGTTTTTCGACGGACACCTTCGCCCTCGCCTTTGCGCGCATTGAATGCCACTATTTTGTCAATGGTGGTTTTTTTGACCACGACGATCAAATTCTACGAAATATGGATCGTATACGACATATTCCTGGAGTGATCATACAAGGACGCTACGATGTTGTAACACCCATGAAATCAGCATGGGACTTAGCATCGGCATGGCCTGAAGCTAAATTGGAAATTATTCCGGATGCGGGGCATGCGGCAAGCGAACCTGGCGTCATTGATGCCCTTGTCAGAGCAACAAATGATTTTGCTGGTAGTTAATCCAGGCGTGTAATTAACATGGATTCTTCTTAATTCTTGGGAGAACGAAAGCATGAAACGAACGGCAATGATTTCTTTAGGTTGCCTCATCGCGACAACCGCCCATGCAGATGATATCCATCGTCAAAATAAGATATCCGTTGAACGTATCAATGCCACCTGCCACGACTATATTGACGGGCAACTTGAGGGTGATCCTAAACGCGTTGCGCGCGCGCTCCATCCCGACTTAGCGAAACGCGCTGTTATTGGCGAGACAGATTATGAGCGTTTCGGCCTCCGGCGCATGTCTAAAGAAGAACTTGTCGACCTCACCAAACGCAACGCCCTTAAAACACCACAGGATGAGTGGGATCGTACGTGCGCAATACTCGACATAACAGAAAACGTTGCATCCGTGAGGTTAGAAACGCCCTGGTTTGTTGATTATTTTCATATGGGTAACTTCGATGGACAATGGCTTATTGTAAATGCTCTTTGGATGCCGAAGACAATTAAAGAATAAAGCGCTTCAATCTCAATTGAAAAGACAACAGCAGCTTAACTCAATAGAAATGGAGCGATTACCACGCCGTACACGATCACCGTAACAATGCCAACGGGACAGACCCAGCGAATCAAAAAGCGCCATCGCTGATACCAAGCCTCGGAAGCAAAGCCGATCTCTTCACGCGAGACTGCTGTGGAAACAATCCAGCCCGCAAAGATTGCGGTAATCAACCCGGCGACAGGAAGGATAATATCCGTCAGTGCACTAAGGAAACTTAAGAGTTCCATGGCAGATCCGTCACCAGTTTGAAACAACGGAATAATACCCCACGGGCGCCATGTATTGAAAAATACGTCGGTTTCCGTCGGTAGCTGACTAAGCGCATTGGCAATACCAATCACAAAAATTATCAGGCCAAGCATAACCGCAACCCATCCACGTTGACGGCCCGGCCGCTTTTCTTCGAACCAAGCGGTCGCCGTTTCCAATAGGGAAATCGCCGACGTGACCGCCGCTACGAGTGCCAAAAGGAAAAAGAACAGACCAAATACGGCCCCGGCAGGCATCCCCTGAAACGCTAAAAGCAATGTACTGAACATAAGCGTTGGCCCGCCCGCGGGTGCTAACCCCATTTGAAAGACGATTGGGAAGATAGCGATCCCAGCAAGAATACCCACCGACGTATCAACAATTGCAATTGCGCCAGAGGACTCCGGTAGATCCTGTTCACGCGACATGTGCGACCCATAAGTCGACAAAACGGCTGAGCCCAGGCTGAGCGAAAAAAACGCTTGCCCCAGCGCTGCCCCGATAATCGATCCATCCTTCAGCCCAGTAAACAGCCCGCGCGTCGTGATATCACCGTTTGGCGAAATTTGATCCTGAAGGCGGAAGCCAAAGAGAAAATCAAGGCCGCGCGCACGATCACCAGAATAAAGAGCAAAGACAACAAGCGCTAAAAGCAATACGAAAAAGGCTGGCATCAGCCAAACCACCGCTTTCTCGATGCCCCCGGTCACACCTTGTGCAACGATGAAAACCGATAAGGCAATGAAAATACCATGATAGATGATCATCCGTTTTGGATCGCTCAGTAACGCACCAAGCTTCGCAGAGATATCATCACGCGTTTGATCGGCAAAAACCCCATTCATCAGTGCACCGAAGCCATCAATGGCTATACCTTGAACAAGATCACTGCCGATCATAGCAATGAAAGCCATGATCCAGCCGGCAATTACACTGTAAAAGGTCAGAATGATGAAAGAACCAATCATCCCGAGATAACTTTGCCAGGCCCATAGTGACGAACGGCCTTCTGCATCAGCAATTCGCAGAACACTGTTCGCTGATGAAAGGCGCCCGCGTCGTCCAATAAACAGTTCAGCCACCAGAACGGGCAAGCCGATTAAAACGACGCAAATCACGTAGAAGACAACGAATGCGCCGCCGCCATTCTCTCCTGCCACATAAGGAAAGCGCCAAAGGTTCCCAAGACCGACAGCAGATCCAACGGCAGCAAGCACAAATGCGATCTTAGAAGACCATTCCTCGGTTGTTTCTTTTTCTGAATAGGCTTTAGCGCCCATTTTCATATCCTTACCTTGATCGCGACAAACTGTCCGCTCATTTTTCAAATACCGCTTTGCGATACCGGATCACGCTGATTTGTCCAAATAGCTCGACGCTCTTCAATACCGATAAAGTAGCGGCGTCCGCGACGTTCAGCCCCTCAAAAATTGTCACAGCGCGTCTGTTCAAGCGATTCCATTTCTCATGAAAAACAGTGGTCGAGACGAAACACTTTTCTAGCAATCTACTATTGGCTCAAACGCCTGGATATTGATAAAATTCTCCCTACCTTGATCATCACAAGTTAACACCTACCCGGCAACGAAGAGCCCTCGTGAATTGTCCAAGGTAAGCCATTAGGGTCGCGCGGTTGGCATCCCTTAATTGATTATCACTGCGTTTCCAATTTTAGCCGAATTTTTACTGATTTTGGCCAAAGATAAGGTTGAGAATTAGATACGAATTAAAGAGCGATCTATTTTTGAACGAACAAATAAACGTTTCGATTATAATGCAGAACCTGAGCACTGCTGGTGGGAGCAATAAGATGAGTGATATTATTATCGAAACAGAGCAGTTGGATGGGCTGTTAGCGGCTGCGGGCGAAGACGGTTTGCGCGAAATCCTTGATGCCTTCTGGCGTTCGACGGACGAGCTCCTCGCTGCGTTAAACAACCAAATCTCCGAAAGTGATTTTGACGAAGCTGCTCGCACCGCCCATGCAATCAAAGGCTCGGCCTCAAATGTTGGTGCTCAACTTCTTGCTGCTACGGCAAAAGCTGTAGAAGCGGCTTGTGAAGCGAAGGACCAAAACGGTCTGACAACGAATTATGAGACAGCTGTTTCGGCAGTGGGCAAAACCCGCGATGCGATTGAAGAAAGAATCGCATTAGCAAGCTGATAAAAGTGCGTAGACGCACGGACATGCAACGCAAGCCAAATACTTTTTTTCTTTAAAATATAAATTTATCAATCCAACTCTCAAGCATTTCCTGGCGCGTGGGCCAGTTGAAACTTGAGCAGCCCAGCCACTTGAGCTGGAACTGTTTTAAAGCGCCTCCGTTTCAATTGGAATCAGAAGGGCGCTTTAAGTTTTTGATTTTTCGCATTTCCTTAACGCCAACCGCACACACTTGGCTTGGAAATGCTTTAGTGGATAAGGCTGCGGTTGCTTTCAGAATCTCGGCTAGCGTGGGAACTCATAACCAACCCAAAGCCCGCCATAATCGTCAGCATAACGGTGCCGCCATAGGATACGAGTGGCAGCGGAACACCAACAACCGGGGCAAGCCCCATCACCATTCCCGTATTAATCAGGACGTAAAGCGCGAACGTTACGACCACGCCCATCGAGACCAATCGCGCAAAGTGCGAGCGGGCGCGCATCGAGATCCTGACACCGGCAAAGACCACCCCAGAATAGAGGCCGAGCAACACGATAGCACCAATGAAACCAAACTCCTCTCCGAAAATTGTGAAGATAAAGTCGGTCTGCATTTCCGGAAGAAAGTTCAACTGGCTTTGCGTGCCGTTAATATACCCCTTGCCAGTGAGTCCCCCCGAACCAAAGCCAATCTTTGATTGCAAAAGGTGATACCCCTGCCCTCGCGGATCCCGGTCAGGGTTTAAGAACGTAAAAATGCGTTCCAACTGGTACGGCTTTAATATTTCAAATCGATAAGCGCCATACCCGCCAACAATGCCCATCAGTCCGGCAAGCGCCGTGATACGCCAACTCAATCCGGCAAGTAGAACAATTGCCCCACCGGTTGCAGCGAGCAGAAGCGACGTACCAAGATCAGGTTGCATAAAGACCAACGCGACAGGCGCGCCGATCATGAACAATGGTGGGATCAAATAAAGAATATGCGAGACCTGCTCAGCACGAAGCCCGTGATAATATCGCGCAAGTGCCATGACGAGGCCAATTTTCATGGCTTCAGACGGCTGAAATTGAAACCCTCCAAACTCAATCCATCGCTGCGCCCCCATATTGGTTGCGCCAATCAGCGGAACGAGCCCCAATGCGATTAAAGCCGCCCCATAAATTGGATAGGACAATATCATCCAATAGCGTATTGCCACAAAACCCATTGTGACCATAACCCCTAGCGCAACGACAAAGCGCATGCCGTGCTTTAGCGCCCAGGGTGACCATGAGCCTCCCGCGACGGAATAAAGCGTCACCACCCCGCCACCGGCGATCGCCGTCAGCATCAAGATTAACGGCCAATGCAGCCGACTAAGATGATCACGAAGGTCACGTTTACCGCTGGGAAGTTGCAGCGCCATTCCCTTAACCCATTTCCCTAAAGTTTGGCGGGAGGACAGCATCTCCTGTTAAACTCGTTGTAATGAGGGACTGAGGGCCCACAGGCTTTAAGCGGCCAGGATCTTTTTGCAGCACCGCGCGCATGATATCGCGCGCCCGCGGCGCCGCCGCCCGTGAACCGCCAATCCCATGCTCAACCACAACCGAGCACGCATACCGTGGCGAGTCGAATGGTGCAAAACAAACAAAGAGCGCATGGTCGCGGCGCTCCCAAGGGAGATCCTCCGGCTTTGTGAGGCCGCGCGCGCGTTCTTCCTTGGTAATCCGGTAGATCTGGCTTGTGCCCGTCTTGCCAGCGAGGCGCCAGTCGGGGTTGTCAAGGCGCGAGCGATACGCCGTTCCTCCGACCTCATTGCTCACCGCATCCATCCCAGCCCGTGCGGTATCGAAATACTCTTGAGGGATATTAATTTTAGAAAAGTCACCCGGCGGCGTAATGCGGTCGCCAACCATCCGCACCATCCTTGGGAGCACTTTTCTACCACTGGCGATGCGCGCCGCCATGACTGCCAACTGCAATGGAGTAGACGTCACCGCGCCCTGTCCAATAACCACCGAAAGGGTCTCCCCCGGAAACCAAATCTGGTTTGCAGGAGAGTTCGCATAGTGGGCTTTTTTCCAAGCGCGGCTCGGCACAATCCCTTTACGCTCTCCCGGCACACCAAGATTGTAGGCCTGTCCGAGGCCAAGTTGTTCGGCTGTATCAGCAAGCAGATCAATATCAAGCTTTTGCGCAATATCGTAATAGAAGACATCGCATGAATGCTTCAACGAGTCCTTCATTGTCATACGACCATGACCGCCACGTTTCCAGCAATGGAAGTATCGTTTGCCGTAATAAATTTTCCCACGGCAATAAACGGAATGATTAGCACTGATACCAGCGCGCTGTGCGGCAATCGCTGATACCATTTTAAAGGTCGAACCAGGAGGATAGATTCCACCAAGGGGCTTGTTCAAAAGCGGTTTATACGGACTAGCGTTCAGATCCTTCCAGAGTTTTGTTGGGATACCCGTATTGAAAAGGTTTGGATCAAATGCGGGCGTCGAGGCAAGAACAAGAATATCGCCAGTCTCAATATCGATGACAACCGCTGACGCGCTTTCGCCTTTTAGAACCTCCATCGTTTTTTGTTGGAGTTCAGCGTCAATCGTCAAGGCAAGTGTCTGGCCCTGCTGCGCGGGGACCGCATTGTCCTTATATTCTTTCAGTACGCGGCCATGGGCATTGACCTGAACTTGCATTTCACCAGAATTGCCGCGCAATTCTTTTTCATAGGTCCGTTCAAGGCCATCGCGTCCCACTTTAAACCCGGGTTGACGCAATAGTTTTCGATCGTCTGCATTTTGCTCTGATGACAAATCTCGGTCTGTCACAGCACCCACATAACCAATCACAAAGGCCGTTGCCGACCCAAGTGGATAATTTCGTGTTTCCCCCACATCGGGGCGCGCTCCCGGCAGAGATGGCGTTTCATAGCTGAGTTTAGAAAACTCATCCCAAGAAAGATTATCGGCCACCTGCACAGGATTGACCCCGCCGGTACGCCTTATCTCTCGCATAATCCTTTCGCAGCGCTGTGGTGATAGATCGATATGCTCTGCGATTTTCTCCAAGGCGACTTCAACGTCAGGTGTACTACGCGGCGCAAGTAAAAGACGAAAGTTCTGACGATTGGATGCTAGGCTCACACCGAAACGATCAACGATTTCACCGCGCAGCGGCGTCAGCACACGACGATTGAATTGATTTTCTTTGGCCAGCGCTAAGAACTTTTCATGCTGATGAATTTGCAGCTGATACAAACGCGCGCCTATCCCGCCAATCAAAAGCGTGAATGCACCAGAGAATACCGTAGCGCGGCGCGTGAAAATTTCTCTTTTTTCAGTATCTCCAGAATTTCCATGCATCGCACTAATTCTCCGTAATCACACGTTCGTGTAGCTCAGCAAAGAGCCCGGCAACTATCGGATAAACCGCGATCGTTGCCAGCAATTGGTAAGCTAAAGGCAAAAAGGGTAATACGGTGCCGGCTAAAACGCTTGAGACAAGCCAAACAGACGTACCCGCAATAAATGCCGAAACCGCAAACCCTAGCCAAACAACACGCTGCTCACGCCCCTGAAAATAAGGACGCTGCGTTGTTACAAGAAAACTGATGGATAAATATATCAATGGCCATAACCCAATAGGGCCACCGGCAAGAAGATCATGGCACAGCCCAATAAAAAAAACACCAAGCGCCGGCAGATGTGTCGGACTATAGATCGCCCAGAAATAGACAACGACAAGGGGTAACAAAGGGGTTGGAACAAATCCTTCAAATAGTCGAATGGGTGACGCCAAGAGCAAAACACCAAATAAGCCGAGAATTGTTGGTGCAATTGACGTTGCAAGACGGGACAAATATTCAGCGCGGGATTCAATCATTGATCGATCTGCGCTCCCTCTGAAGCGTTAGCCCCTACCGTGTCTGTGGACGCAACAGCCGTTTCGGCAGCGTTTGCGGTGCTCGTAGGCTGCGCTTCAGTCATGACCTGTGACGCCGTATCCTCTCTGATTTGATTTTGGCTGGCCTCACTTTGGTTGGACTGATTTTGGGTGGACTGATTTTGGCCAGATTCAATTTGTCCAGAATCACTTTGAAGCCTCGCAGCGGCATCATCGGGGTTAGCATTTTCAGAATCTACCGGATCGGGCGCCGCTTCTGTCGGTTTTTTTGACGATAAACTGGGCGGCTCTTCCTCACGGATACCTGGAAATTTATAGTTGATGATCCGTACAAGTCGTGTGCGTGCATAATTCGAATCTAACTGAACAACGGCACCATTTTCAGAAACGTTCGAAACCTGGCCAACGGGCAATCCTCGTGGCAGTGTTTCACCAGCCCCCGATGTTACGACACGATCACCGTTAATCACTTTCTCCAGGTCGTCAAAGCGCGTAAAGGAAATGACCGGGCGTGATCCAGTTGAACCGACAAGAATTCCCTCGACCTCTGACGTCTCTAAGTAAACGGGGATTCGGCTTTGCACATCCGTTAGAAGCAAAACGCGAGCAGCATTGCTTGAGGTATGGACGATCCGCCCAACGAGGCCTCGATCATCAACAACCGCCTGTCCTGGCAAAACGGCGTTGTCTCGCCCTGCATTGACAATCATCGTATGTGTAAAGGCTTCGTTACTTTCTCCAACCACTGTCGCAGTAATGGGCTGCGGCGTCGGCGCTGGATGATAATACCCAAGCGTTTCATAAGCAGCGATCGCGTCCCTCAAGCCGCGGGCTTCTTGTTCCCATTGCCGTAAATTCTCGATTTCTTCTCGAAGCGCTTTGTTCTGTTCAAGGACGAAAAAATACTCGTTGACGCTGCCTACAAAGTCCTGAATGAATCCCGCAGGGATCGCGAAAATCGATAAAATAGGTGACGCCGCTTCAAGCGCTGTCTCGCGAGCCTTTTGAAAAACGGATGCCTCAGCCGCGTACAAGCTGGATAAAAGCATGATGGCGGAAACAAACATCAAGACCAATGAGGACAAAGGGGAATAGGACGATCGTCGCCCTAAACCTTCGCGCCTCTCTTGTCCTAAAACGTCCATCTTTTCCGAACACTCAACTCTGTCTTCACTGGCTTGTCCGTTGTCACCAAGCTGACCGCCATCACCGCGCTTCGAGTAATGTCGGCAATCTTGAGGCGAGCGCCCCGTATTTCTGAGATCCAGCGGGGAAGCCGGTTTTCAAGTCTTATCCCTAAAGTATGGGACTGATAATATATTGGTATTCGTCGTCTTTTTTGCCAACGGTGTCACACCAAAGATAAGCGGTATTTTTCCCAATTATTGTTCAATTTAGAACGATGATACCGGGCAAGAGACAAACGACAGCAATCGCTAAAAGCCTCTCTTCAAATAGTTTCATAAAGGCTACTAAATCATTGAAATAGAAGCTTTATTCTCCAATCAACAATCTACCATCTATATCGCTGTTGTAAGAACGCTCGCCATATCCTTTTCGTTCTCAAGAGCCTGTCCCGTTCCTAACGCAACGCAGCAAAGCGGATCGTCCGCAACAGATACGGGCAAGCCAGTTTCATCTCGCAGCACCTGATCCAAATTCTTAAGGAGCGCACCACCACCGGTAAGCATAATGCCCGTATCGACGATATCAGCAGCGAGTTCCGGTGGGGTTGCCTCAAGCGCAACTTTAACAGCATCAATAATCTGGCTAACGGGTTCAGCCAGGGCCTCAGCAACCTGAGATTCGCCGATCCGCACTTCTTTCGGCACACCATGCATTAAGTCGCGCCCTTTGATCTGGATCGCAACGCCAGATCCCTCATTAGGGATCATGGCTGAACCAACTTCTTTCTTAATCCGTTCAGCGGATGCCTCGCCAATCAACAGATTATACATGCGGCGAATATAACCGATGACCGCATCGTCCATTTTATCACCGCCAACGCGCACCGAACGAGAATAGACAATGCCGCCAAGGGAAAGGACGGCTACTTCTGTCGTCCCACCACCGATATCGACAACCATCGATCCGGCTGGCTGCGTAACCGGTAGACCGGCGCCAATCGCCGCCGCCATGGGCTCTTCGATGAGCTCGACCTTACGGGCACCGGCTGAAAGAGCTGATTCCTGGATTGCGCGTCGCTCCACCGCCGTTGCGCCCGACGGGACACAGACAACAATGCGGGGGCTCGCAAAAGAACGACGATTATGCACTTTCCGAATGAAGTGCTTAATCATCGCTTCAGCAACCTCAAAGTCTGCAATAACGCCATCTCGCATGGGGCGGATTGCTTCAATTTCACCGGGGGTCCGTCCGAGCATATCCTTGGCTTCGTTACCAACAGCCCGCACGATTTTGCGGCCCTGTCGGCTCTCGATTGCAACAACAGATGGCTCATTCAAGACAATACCACGGCCTTTGACGTACACGAGGGTATTTGCCGTACCAAGGTCAATTGCCATGTCTGACGATAACATGCCGAAAAGGGTTGAAAGCATTGCTTTTTCCTATCCCCAAGCGGCATCTTTACCGCTCTTAAAACTGATTCCATAGGTCCCCTGAAAAGACCCCAATGAGACTAGGTGACAAAGCGCTCCGTTAACGCTCCACTCTTTGTCCTTAACCATAATGCGTTCGTAAATCGTCAACAAAACGGGTGTGTATCAATTAATTAGGAATAATTTCGGTTAAACGCCTGTAATTCCACTGGGTAATAAGTTGTCTCACTTTGTTTTTAACAGATTCTCCGCGTTAAAATACAAAGCTTTCAAATCATAATTCTATTCTGTCGACGGGCAGCCGACACATCGGTCGAAAGCTGGCTTGTTGAGGTCCTAACGCTCTGATCCGTTCTTTGGCCCATACAGACCTAAAACCTACCCAATAAAACGTTAGCATTTTATGCAGGCTCATTCTTTCGCATTCGATTGTAGAAAATCCTCACAACGAAGAGGAAACCCAGCCACAAACCAACCACCGCTCCAAACATTGCGATATCACCTAATGTGCGTGTTGCTATGAAATCGATAATACCATCGACCCCGTCGGACATCGACGCGCCGCCGGGCGCCATTGCCCCGAGAACTGCAACAAGAGCGATTTTGGGCACAATACCGATCCCTGTCCCTATCCAATATTTCCAAACTGGAATGTTAGCCGCACCCGCAGCGGCATTGACCACGATAAATGGTGCTGATGGCACAACGCGTATCAACGCACTGGCGATAGCCCCTCTGCGATGTAGAAACGCAATCAGCTTCGTTGCCCTTGCGCCACCGAGATTAAAAACCCAATTCCCGCCCATAATGCGGCCAACAGCGAAAGTAAGGCTCGCGCTGACCATTGTTGCAATCCAGGCGTAACCCGCCCCTAATTTGGGGCCAAAACAAACGACTGATGCCGTAATGAGCAATATTTGCGGGAAGCCTGTTAGGGCTAAGAGTGCAAAAATCGCGATAACAGCCAACACCGCAAAGGGGGATTGCGCGACGGCGTCAAAAAGAGTCGCCAATGATCCGTCATCAAGATTGAGCCAATCCCGTCCGAAAACGAGCATCATGGTCACAAATGCAATGAGAACGACTGAAATGATCAGTGAAGTTATCGCTTTGCTATCGATTCTGGCCAAAACGATGCTTAATCGACGGACAAGAAATACCATACTAAAAAATGTCCGCTCTGCTGGTAAGAGGATCGTCTGCCACGCACGCCTTTAAGCATCCAGGATATAAGCGACCAATTAAGATATCAATCACGCTTTGGACGCTCAGAACAAGCCATACGGCTGACGACACATTTACTTGAAGACCGGTTTCTTGGGCCTTTTCAAGGCTACACCCGTCAATCTTCAGTTCGCTCAATAAGTGTGCCAACCGCGTGAATGGCACTAGATGGATCTGCCACACGAGGCCAGTCAGGGGTTTGATTTCGAAACCAGGTCAACTGTCTCTTGATAAAACGCCGCGTATTTCTTTTAGCGCGTTCACAAGCCTCATCGAACAACATTTCTCCGTGAAGATGGGCGGTAAGCTCAGCCACGCCTAGCGCTTTCATAATAGGTAAATCCTGGGAGAGGTCGCGCTCTGCTAGCCTGCGCGCTTCGGCCAAGGCCCCACAATCCAACATCGAATCAAAGCGCGTTTCCGCCTTACGGTAAAGAAACTCGCGTTCCGGTTCGATCACGATGCGTGCCGTGACATTAAACGACGGCAAATTCGCGGTCGATGCCCGAGTATCATCAACCGTCTCGCCGTCATCCTGCTGTCTGCTGGGATGACGCCCCTGACTTGCTTGGTGATAAGAGCTGAGTGGCGTGCCCGTGTATTCAAACACCGACCAGGCGCGCAGATGACGTTGCGAATCGGATGGGTCAAGCCGCACCATCTTCGGATCCTTTTCCAAAACCTCCTCTCTGAAAGCCCATAACCCCAATTCTTCGAGGCGTTCACGCGCGCGTCGCATGATTGACGGGGAAATATCGGGAATTGGATCAAGCCCCCCGTCAAGCGCTCGGAAGTATAGTCCAGTGCCGCCGACGACAACCGCTACTCCGTCGTTTTTAAGGGTTTCCTCAATGATCGCTAACGCTTCTCCCAGCCAGCGCCCCACAGAGTATCGATCTGCCCCATCGGCAATACCAAACAGATAGTGCGGCGCGATTTTCTGCTCTTCATCGGTAGGCAATCCTGTCAGAATAGGCGCATCACGATAAACCTGCATGGCATCGGCATTAATGATGTTCGTTGGGCGACCACGTTTTATAAGGCCTTCAGCAAGTCCAAGCGCTGCTTGCGTTTTACCGGCTGCCGTCGGTCCAGCGATATATACGACGTGTCCTGACATCAATCTGTTTTATCTTACTTTGACCAGTGCGCAACTATGCTAAAGCGTTTGCCGCCGAAATGTGCGCGGTTCGGCGTCTGTTCGGTTGTTGGCGCAAACGCGCAAAAACAAAGACTTAAACCGGCGCTTTGATTCCATTTGAAGTTGCGCCGCTGTAAGACAAAAAAGTGAAGTGTAGACTTTGCCTTTGAAGGCATATTCATCTACTGGGTCTTCCTAGGAGACAACAAAAGACAATCAGGAATAAAAAACCTCGACTGAAGGGGTTTCAAAAATTATTATTTATCCGAGAACGGAATGCCCGAACGTATTATAAGCCTGATCTGCAATCCCAATAACCCAGCTCTTTCCGACGTCCGTGAGAAGGTTGATAAGACACTGCGAGCGTTAGACCTCTTTGTGCAGCATTCTCGAGAATTAGCTGATAATGTGGCGTGGGAAGCGCGTGTTGATACCCAGACCACACAAGGTAATGGGTACACCGATGAACAGATAAGAGAAGCAATAATTGCGGCGATCGGTGGGGCACCCATCGACGTGAATTTGCTACCCTCAGACCTATCAAATGGAATTCGGCGCAAAGACTTACTTGTAGCGGATATGGATTCCACAATCATTGAACAGGAATGCATCGATGAAATTGCTGACTTTGCTGGCATAAAATCGGAAGTCGCCGACATTACAAAACGAACCATGCGGGGCGAGCTCGATCTTGAAACATCTCTCAGAAAACGAGTTGGACTTTTGAAGGGGCTTTCCTCCAGTGTCTTACAAAAAATTGTTGATGAGCGACTTACCCTCACGCCAGGCGCGCAAACGCTCTCAGCGACCATGAAAGCGAACGGGGCAAGGCTTGTCCTCGCATCAAGCGGCTTTACGTTCTTTACCGACCGGATTGCAAAAAAGGTTGGCTTTCACGAGGCGCACAGCAATACCCTTGGCATTGCAAACGATAAATTGACGGGTGAAATCAATGGCCCCATTTACGGCGGGGCCGACAAAGCCAGGACGCTTCTATCCGTACGGGATGCATTATCGATTGCACCTGAAAGCACAATGGCCGTTGGCGATGGCGCAAATGATCTCGTCATGATTGCCGAAGCCAATACAGGCGTTGCCTTCCGAGCCAAGCCCGCCGTTGCAAAGGCAGCAGATTGCAACATTAATCATGGCGACCTGACAGGATTATTGTTCCTTCAGGGCTACGCTCTTTCCGAATTTCATGGAGCGCTGAATCTTGAGTAGGGTTAATTCGTCGCGAGATGAATTTGGCGCAAGCTGGAATAATGGACGGGTGAGGTTCTCTGTTATGAGACAATCGATAGACCTCACGGCGTGACACAGTCGACCAGTATCTTTTTCAATGCGTCGTCACTGACCTTGCCTTTTGACGCGACCATCCAAAGGTCAAATGTCTTGGGACGACGTAAGCCAGCATAAGCGCCAAAGCCGGCGCGAGATATGGCAGCAGCAAGACTTTTCAAGGTAAAGCCCGTGCGATGGGCCATAAATGTATTTCCCGCTGCTATGGATCGGCGATGCCCATAAAGAATATCGACTGGCGAAATAGGGCCCGCTGGTGCTGAATAGACGGGTTCTTCTAAACGCCCTTCTGCAATGACGGCCGCGACCGATTGAACATCAGGGCATGTGATGATGGCAAGGCCATTACTTTTGAGCACCCTTGCAAATTCACACAAAGCATCGCCGACCTCATGGGCGAACAAATGCTCTATATTATGCGAAGAAAAAACGGCATCCATCGAGTCCGATGGTACGGGCGCCATGTCCGTAATCGAACAAATGAAATCCGGATCAACATCGGGATTGAGATCAAGACGGGTTTCTCGCCAAGAGCCATTTTGGAAAGGACGCGGTAGACGATCAAGACGATTTTGACCGCACCCCACATGCAAAACACTGCGCGATTGCCTGTGCGGCACCCGTGACCCTTCTAAGGAAGATCGCTTTGCGGCGCCCTGCCCCCGTCGCGCGGGTGTTTCAGGAGCCGTTTTGTACTGTTGGGCGAGTGCTCGTCGCGACATGGCGCTTCCTCTTTGTTTGCCGAAATTAAGCAGCAAGAGAAAGGGTTAGTCCGACCACGTTAGCAAACGATTAACCAAGAATCATCGGTCCCGCAAAACGCGACTTATCCACCTACTGGCGCAAGCCCCGACCCGCCCAATAGCCCCCCCTAACAAATGAGTGAACAAACGAAGTCGGACCCGAAAAATTTCCAGCTCAACTGAAGTGGCGACCGATTGGGCTGCAGGAAATACGAAAATATCGTACCTAAAGCCGCTCAACGGTGCCATTTGAAACGGAGCGGTTTTTTTTAAGGCCGGATGGAATCATAAAACAGTTTATCGCCGCGAAGCACTTGGATCTGTACCGGTCCAGAATTCAGATTTCGGAGCTTTGACAGCTGATCAGCTGCAGCCTCAGGGCGAAGAATACGCTGCCATCCAATTTCCAGAATAACATCACCAGGGCGTAGAACGCGCGCGGCGGGGCTATTGGGATCGACCGCGATGACGACCGCCCCTTCCGAACCGGGCGCAAGACCATGGGAGCTTGAAAATTCGCGCGACGGTTTTTGCATCGTAAGACCGGCGCTTTCAATCGCCCCCGCGGGAACTGGTCCCGCGAGCGACGCGAGAACATTCGTTTCACGCCGATCAACAGTCACCTGAAGGGTCATGCGCTTTCCATTCCGCAGGATAACAACGGGAGCGGATGATCCAACGCGGGTTTCGGCGACTGCGCGGGTAAGATCACGTACCGAATTCACCGGACGGCCATTAAACTTCAGAATAATGTCGTTGGGTTTCAAACCGCCCTTTAAGGCAGGGCTATTGGGCCGCACAACAGTGACGATCGCACCCTGCGGTTTTGAGAAACCCAATTCCCGGGCGCGCGCGGCATTGATTTCATCGACGGAAACGCCAAGCCACCCGCGGCGCGTTTCACCATAGGTCAGAAGTTGTTGGGTCACGATGCTCGCGAGATCGGCCGGTACAGCAAAACCGACCCCCACCGAACCGCCCGTTTGCGAATAAATGGCGGTATTCACCCCAATGACACGCCCGCTCAAATCAAATAATGGTCCACCAGAATTCCCGCGGTTGATCGCTGCATCGGTCTGAATAAAGTCATCAAAACTGCCGGAATCAATGTCTCGGTTACGCGCTGAGACGATTCCTTTCGTCACTGTACCGCCGAGCCCAAATGGGTTACCGATCGCAAACACGTCTTCACCAACTCGAACACCCGTTGAATCTCCAAACGACACCGACGGTAAACGGACGCCATCCGTTTCAAGTTGCATCACGGCAATATCGGTTTCTCGGTCGGCCCCCAACACACGGGCCTTAAATTCGCGCCCGTCATTCAATGTGACTGTAATCTCATCTGCATTATCAATGACATGATTATTGGTCACGACAACGCCAGATGGCTTGATAATAAAGCCTGAACCGAGCGATACAGGTTTTGCAGCGACTTTCCGTTGCAGGCGTTGAACATTAGCGCTTGTTCTAAGGGCCCCACCGGTTTGAGCCGTCGAGATATTAACAACCGCTGGTGCGAGCCGATCAACAAGATCTGGCAGCGCATTTCCCCGCGATGCGCGCGCGTTGGCTGCCGAAACAGCAGCGAATAAGATGACAATCCCGATAGCGAGAAAGAGAAGGAGTTGAACCCGGTCAGGTGATTTCGGCATCGCTTTCGTTATCGTACGGGCGCGGCTATGCCGCTGTTGATGGCCACTCATTTCATAAGCTTGCCGTTGTTCCGCACGCATCTGGATATCACGAAGGTGCTGATATGAGCGATGGTCCATAGTTTTAACCCCTACCCGTTGCACCGATATCGTCCCTGTCCCAGGCGTGAAACTTAAGTCCTCATTCGGACATGAAGGAAAGCCGGGAATTCGCGTCGAGCGTGTGCAGGCTACTTGAAACTTTCTTACAAATTTGACGCCAAATCACCAAAATCTGGACATGAGCATCAATAGATTACGTTAACGCAACTTTTCTTAAGCACCAACCAAATGTTTCAAAATCAAAAGGGCCGCTCGCAATCGCGAACGGCCCTCTTAACGTCAGTGTCAAATTCGGTCGTTTAGCAACCTACCGAGACCCCTCTAAGTTATTGAAATAACGGAAGAATTCACTATCAGGCGACAGCAAAATTGTGGTCTCACCATTAGCGCCTTCTTTTTTCAACGCTTTTTCGTAGGCCGTGAGCGAGCGATAAAATGCAAAGAATTCAGGGTCGGCACCGTAGGCTTCATTGAATACCGCGTTGCGTTCAGCATCCGCACGCCCGCGAATTTTTTGAGATTCCTCTTCCGCTTTCGCTTGAATTTCGGTTGCTTCGCGCTCTGCTTGAGCACGGACTTGCTGCGCAGCCTCATTGCCCTCAGCGCGAATGCGTTCAGCAAGCTGGTTCCGCTCCGTAATCATCCTTTGATAAACCGCGTTTGAATTGCTTTGCGGCAGGTCCGCACGCCGAATTTTCACATCGACAATTTCGACCCCTAACGGACGGGCACTCGCACCAAGAAGTTCCTTAATCCGAAGCATAAGACTCGCCCGTTCGTTAGAGACGATGTCTTCTACGCTTACCTCTCCGAGGACCCGGCGAACATTTTGGTTCATAAGCGACCTAAGGGTGTCTTCCCCATTTCGCTCCGTACGCGCACGTTGATAGAATAAGAGGGGGTTTATAATTCGATACCGCGCAAACGCATCCACGCGGAGGCGCTCCTGGTTGTTCGCAATGATCTCAATCTCGTCTTGATCAAGTTCACGATTACGCTTGTCGATAAAGCGGACACTTTCAATGAACGGCACCTTAATTTTAAGGCCAGCTTCTTGATATTGTTCGCGTGGTTCACCAAGGCGTAATACGATCGCGGAATTCGTTTCTGGAACGATGAATAGGGTGTTCGTCACAAGGACGATTGTTAAGAACAAACTAACGACAAATATAGGAACGGTTGC
This sequence comes from Pseudomonadota bacterium, assembly GCA_039025235.1. Taxonomy (GTDB): domain Bacteria; phylum Pseudomonadota; class Alphaproteobacteria; order Caulobacterales; family Parvularculaceae; genus MED-G105. Next base: position 62,008 of record JBCCOS010000005.1, on the reverse strand, counting down.
TCGTGACATTTATTTCGTCTCTTTACTGATTTTTGACTTAGCGACTATCTGGGCCGACGCAAATGGAACGGTCATCATTAAGGGTATTACGGCAAAGGGTATTACGGGGCTTTTCTGTTAATTTCGTTCAGCGGCAAATAAGGAACAACACCAGATCCGGCATCATCCTCAACGATAATTTTGTTCATATCACCCAGAACCGTTTCCAAGGTTTCAAGATACATTCGCTGTCGCGTTACCTTCGGCGCTTTCTTGTATTCGTTGAGGATAGCTTTGAAGCGATCCGCCTGCCCTCGAGATTCAGCGGTCACACGCGCAGCATATCCTCGTGCCTGCTCAAGTATTTGCTGGGCTTTACCACGCGCTTCTGGCACCACTTTGTTCGCATAAGCCCGCGCTGAATCAATCGTACGTTGACGGTCTTGGTCTGCTGCCTCCACATCAAGGAAAGCATCATTAACTTCCTGATTTGGCGGTTCGGTTTTCTCAAGGTTGATTTCCGTCACTTCAATACCCGCCTGATACTGATCAAGGGCGCTCTGCAAAAGAGCCCTTGTTTGGTCTTGGATATCGCTCCGACCACCGGTTTGTATAAAATCTAAAGTGTTACGCCCAACAACTTCACGAATTGAGGCCTCTGCCACCGTTCGGACCACGTTTTCCGGATTGTCCACATTAAACAAATACTGGGCAACGCCTGGAATGCTGTTGTTGGAAACAAGATCTGATTTAATCTTGTAGTTCACAACCAGCGCGACATCGACGATATTTTTATCGCCGGTCAACATAAGCCCGTCTGACTGGCCGCCATTGCGGTTTCGCGAAGCTGGAACGGGAAGCTTACGAATACTTTCCACATCGACTTTATTCACGTTCTGGATAGGCGATGGGAAATGCCATTGCAGACCAGACGGTGTCACTGCACTGAACGCACCGAAAGTCGTTTCAACGCCTAATTCACCGGCATCAATTGTATAGAATCCGCTGATACCCCAAAGAAAGGCAAGAAGCGCCGCGCCAATGCCCATCATCCGGCCAGAGATTTCAGGGCCTTTTCCACCGCCTCCGCCGCCACTGCCATTTGGAAATGCACGCTTCAGGCGTTGACGAGAGGCTTCGAGTAAGTCTTCCAGATCTGGCGCGTCATTATTGCGACCAGTTCCCCGGCCAGGACCACGGTTTCCACTGCCGTTATTACGACTGCCTTTACCCGAAGGCTGACCCCAGGGGCCACGTACAGGACCGTTATTGTCACCGGAATTATCTTGCCAAGGCATTTTGCGTTTTATTTCCTTCTTCACTTCCCCAGAGCCACCATCGTTGGGGTATCACGTCATGTTATTCAAATTCATAAGAGGCAAGTGTTAGCGCTTGCTTGATGTTATTGGCTTTTGTTATTTCGAGCGAATAGCGATGCCGCGCTGATGTGATTTCAGTGTTTGCTGTTACGGAAATTTGGATGAAGCAAGAAAAACAAGACGTTTCAATCCCAAACCACCGAAGAAAGCGTTCAAAAGACTGTACTTCCAGCCCAAACCTTCATTTAAGAAAACTTTAAAATGAAGGTTTCTATCCATTCGTCTCACAAAACGCGGAACGGCAAAAGGACACCGAAGGTCCAACCGTATTGGAAGACACCTCAACATTACCGAATAACCTTTTGAGCACCACACCTCCTTAAGACTTCTTTTTTTCTTCAACCGCCTATATATGCGCTATAAACCGCGACGCAATGCGGCGCTGAGAGACATTTAAAAGGACAATTAAATGTCAACTAAATCCTTGATGCTGAGTGTGCGCGCGGCATTGCAGACAATTTCTTTGCCCAGTTCTGATAAATCGGGGCCTAACTCCGACAGAATTGGCGAAATTACTGATGTTCCATCTGATACGAATGGCGCCGAGCGAGGACCGTCTGGATCATTACCGTCTTCCACTACGCCCAATATCATCACATCTGGTCTGGTTGAAAACCTCACCGTCTCGCCGTCTGGCGTTGCGAAAATCATTCTTTCTAGTAATCGACTCAGTCCTTTGCATCTAAAGGAGCTTGCCGCAACCATTGAGGCGACTCTCGCGCGGGTTGACGGCGTTGCGCGCACGGTGGTCGCAGGCAGCAGCCGACCGAGCGATGACACAACGACAGCAACTGGACCGTTTGAAGCAACCCCTTCCGATCCAGCAAAGGGTCCTCAACCGCCCTCCTTGACCGCCGAAACGAGCGGATCAATGCCGACACCGGCAAGTAGCCGACGAGCGAACCTGCATGCCAACCCCTTAGGGCTTTCGAGCAAAAGAAAAAGAATAGAGGCTGGTGCAACTGGGTTGTCGCAAACTGACGTCGTGATCGCAGTTGCCTCTGGCAAAGGGGGAGTTGGCAAATCGACCTTCGCAGCTAATCTCGCCGCTGCAATGGCTGCCAAGGGCCTGAGCACTGGATTGCTCGATGCTGACATTTACGGTCCGTCGCTTCCGACCCTGTTGGCCGCAGGCGATCAGTTACCGCAACTCAAAGACGGCAGGATCCAGCCAATCAAGGCTCAAGGTATCCTCGCGATGTCGATCGGCAATCTCATTGATCCCAAGAAAGCACTGGCCTGGCGCGGGCCAATGGTCATGGGGGCCGTTCGACAGATGATCAATGATGTCGACTGGGGGCCGCTCGACGTTCTTATTGTTGATACGCCACCGGGAACGGGTGATGCCCACTTAACACTTGGTCAAATGCGCCGCGGCACCAGCCCTTCCGATGCCGCAGAGAACACTGAGGGTGAAGATCGACCCGCCCTTGATGGTGCTGTCATCGTCTCGACGCCGCAGGAACTTGCCCTGGCCGACGTGCGTCGCGGCGTTGAATTTTTCCGGAAACTCAGTATCCCTATCTTTGGGATTGTTGAGAATATGGCTTATTTCGAAACACAAGACGGCACGCCCGAGTATATCTTCGGTCAAGGCGGTGCAGAAAAAGCCGCCCAATCCTTGGACGTCCCTTTCCTTGGCGCCCTTCCCCTTCTGCCCACTCTACGCGAAGCATCTGACAAGGGCATTCTCCTTGCCGATGAAACTATAGAAACGCATTTTGCAAAACTTGCCCATCAGATTCTAGCGAGCGCGCAGAAGAAAAACCCTAACTAAAGCATTTTCTCCTTAACCGCGAACATTTGGAATGGAAGTGCTTTAAGAGGCGGGACGTTCAATGAGCCAACCGGCATCATTCTTCCGCATCAGGACTGAGAAGCCTTCCGGTACACTATAAGCGCCGTTTTCCTGCCGGCGTTTCAATGCGCCCGATACACGGATAACACCCGGCTTTAACTGCTGGGCGCCAAAGACCTCAATGGACACACCGTCTTTTGATTTGCGATAATAACGCGGCGCATCATTGGCGAGCAGCGCTGCAAAAGGCGCAAATCCACCGTCATCGCCGAAGGAATTTTCGATCTTTGATTTTATGCCATCACCATCAATGCTCTTATTTGAAACATCAATGAATGATGCCGCTTTAATGGGCCGGGCAGACCGGCCCTTTTCGGGTGCATCGATGAATGCACGACGAAACGTTTTCATATCGCCGCGCATCCAGGCTGCGGCATAACCATTTAATGATTTTTTCAGCGCATCCAGATCAACATTTTCTTTGGCTGCAGCGATCACATTCGGGTCCACAACGTCGAGCGCTGCCAATGTCGGGATTGGTTCTTCCATCGTTTTTTCTGTTGCTGGCGTAGACGAAGCTGTGGCGGAGACGTCGTTGCCAGCGCGCTTGCCCTGACCCAATTCCGTATCGGCGCTAATATCACTAACGGTCGAAGAGGCAACCACTTTAAGGTTTTCTGGACGTACTGCAGCACCGGTAATACGGATAACGGAGGCATTTCGAGGGCGATAGCGTGCGCGCCGATTGACCGGTTTCGCCGTTGCAAGCAAGTCGATCGGGCCGTCAGTTGCTTGCGGCAATATTTCACCGAATTTTGTACGTTCAACATAGTCTTCACGACCGGCATCATCCGTCGTTCGCGTATGAGCCCCACTCGCCACAACAGCGGTTTGATCCATTTCATTGCTTGGATCATTAGACAGGTCGAACCCATGCTCTACCTTTGCCCCTGTAGAATCGTCGGCTGTCGGAGGAATATTTTCTGTTGAGGCAGTACGACTTTGATCACTAGAGTCGGCGCCGTCCGATCCTGTTATCCCTTTCACAAGCCCAACACTTTCATCGAAGCTCGCTTTGATAAATCGTCCGAACCCCCGCTTTCGCGTCGCTTTATTGGCAATCACCGTTTCCGTAGAGCTGTCTGCAACATTTGCCATTTGCAAAGCCGCCGCGCGCTCTTGCCGCTGAATTTCAGCGATCAAATCACCAACATCTCTAAGTTTAGTTGGCGCAGGCTCAACCTGGTCCGTATTCGGTATTTCTATCGCATTTGAAGCGACCTCACGATCTGGAGCCTGAGCTTCTACCGCGGTAGCTTTGCCCCCTGCTCTGTGCGCCACCGCGCTTTCATCGCCATTAATCGCGTCTTCGGCTGATACCCTTGTTACCAGCGCCCCCTCACAGCGATAGCCTGTTTCCAATAGACTTTGCATTAACTGTCGGGATTGTTCGGCGCAGTAGCTTGAATCGTCATTTGAATGAAAGGGTATTGTTTCCCAGACGCCCTCACCCGCAAGGGCCATTTCCAGGTCGTCAACATTTTCAGTCGATGGGTTTTCCGACGGTAGCCCTCGAACATATCGGACATCGCAGGCGCGCCCGACAATGCCAGGTGATTTGATCGAAATCTTGCGCGTATCAGCAGCGCGACGACAAACCGTCTCATTAAGTTCGCTGCCCCGTATTGGTCGATCAACAGCCATCGTTTGTTCAACGGCTATCGATTGAGCCACGGCCGACGTCATAATAAGGTACAACATCGCCGCACCGCTTAAAAGCTTGGCAATCATTTGCGTGCGACACCTATGGTTCGATCCCCCGGACATGCATGTTTCCTCGATATTTGTGCTCGTGCTCACTCACTCAGCAAGCACTTTGGCATTTTATAAACGCCACCGGATGTTTTCAACGCAGAGCTTTGGACAAATCACGCCAAAGCGGTAACCTGCCTTCGAGCCGAAACGTTATGCATTACGTTCGCTTCGGCAAAGAGCACTAAATTTACTCTTTTTACCCTTCTTTACAGCCTCGAAATACACGTTAAAGCTGCAAATACTAGAGAAAATCATAGACATGTATTTTATCGTCGGCAGGCGATGTTTTCAGACAACAGTTTTTCGCAACATGAAGGTAATTAGGGTTGGCACCAAGAATCACTTCTTAAGAGGTATATTGAGGGGTAAGCGATCCAGGGTCACCAACTCTGCGTCGTGATCATTCTTTGGTCCTTTTTGAATATGACCCTCAATTTGTGACGACCACTGACCGACGTCAATTTCCGGAAAATAAGCGTCACCGACAGGAGAAGCTTTGACGCGGGTCAGGTATAAGCGATTAGCCCGGTTTAACGCTGCACGATAAATCTCACCACCACCAATAATAAAAACCTCGTCAACTTGGCTTCCTTCCGCAGCCGAAATTGCTTGATCAATTGCAGCATCGAGGTCACGAACAACAATCGCATCATCAAGTTGATACTCTGACTGACGCGTCACAACGATGTTGGCTCGCCCCGGCAGGGCCTTTCCGATACTATCATAGGTTTTACGTCCCATAATCACCGGCTTGCCCATGGTCACTTTTTTGAAAAATTTGAGGTCATCGGAAAGACGCCAGGGCAACTCACCGTCACGCCCAATCACGCCATTTTCGCCAAGAGCGACAATCATTGAAATCTTCATTCAGCGAACTCCCCAGCTAGAGCGTGGCGCGCATGCGTGGTTACCGATTAAGCGCTATTATACAGCAATTGGCGCTTTGATAGAGGGCTGCGCAATATAGTCCTTAAACTGAATGTCTTCATATTTGAAATCGAACAGACTTTTTACCTTGGGGTTCAGCTCAAGATGTGGTGGCGGTCCTGGCGTGCGCTCGAGCTGCAGGCGTGCCTGATCAAAATGATTGTGATACAAATGTGCATCGCCCAATGTGTGAACAAAGTCGCCCACTTTTAAATTCGTAACTTGCGCGACCATCGCAGTGAGCAGGGCGTAACTCGCGATATTGAACGGCACACCAAGAAAGACATCGGCTGAACGCTGATAAAGTTGGCAGGACAGACGATCCTCCGCCACAAAGAACTGAAATAAACAGTGACATGGCGGGAGCGCCATGTCATCAACATCCGCCGGGTTCCATGCGGAAATCACATGGCGACGCGATGCAGGATCGGTTTTCAAGCTTTCGATAACACGGGCAAGCTGATCAATGGTGGAGCCGTCTGGTGCAGGCCAAGAGCGCCATTGCCGGCCGTATACAGGTCCGAGATCGCCATTATCGTCAGCCCACTCATCCCAGATTGTTACGCCGTTCTCATTCAAATAACGAATATTTGTATCGCCAGCAATGAACCATAAAAGCTCATATACAATTGATCGGACATGCAACTTTTTCGTCGTCAAAAGCGGAAAGCCGGCTGACAAGTCAAACCGCATTTGCCGTCCAAAAACTGCACGAGATCCAACGCCGGTCCGATCAACACGGTCATCCCCATTGTTCAAAACATCTTCGAGCAAATCTAAATACTGAGCCATACTTCAGATTTAGGGGCAATAACGCCTGAGTCGCAAATTGATTAGGCCAAAAATCTCACGGGAATCCCCGGTTTTCATATGAAAATGCTGAAATTCGTCGTCTTCACAGGCATTATGTGTCACGGGCGCGACGGTTAAGACCTATTTCCAGCTTAATTGAGGGATTCCCTCCACACTATTCAAGAAAATGCTATCCTCTATCAGGGCTGAGTTTGGAAGGTTGAGGGAACAGTCGGTGAGATGACGACGGCAAAGGTCGAAAAGAAAACAATCGACAGAGATTTGTCTCTGGAACAAAGCGGGCGTGGCCTTATTCTGTTTAGCTTTTTTGTGGGAATTTGCACCGCTCTTGGCGCTTATTACCTCCATAGGGTTGGACTTGGCGTTGGTTGGGCATGGTCTTTAAGCCCTCTTGGCGATGCAACACCATATCATGCAATGGAAGACGTTCCTATTCCGGCTTCTATCGCGATAACGCAGACACTTGCTGTTTTCGCACTTTGTTGGCTTCTTTTAGCCGAACGCACAGCTCTTCTGCGGTCAATGGTGCCGTCCGCCGTTATTGCGGCAATCCTTGCGTTCCCAACCCACAGCTTGGCCTCGTATCTTGCAATCCACTTGCCTCAATATGCGTCCACGCGATCGCTTGGACTAACGCTAACACCGCTTATTACCTGGTTCGGCTTCGGCCTGCCACTCTGCGTCATTATGATGAGCGCATTGGCAAAGACCTTTGTCCTTGGACAAGGGGGAAGAACCTATACATCCTTTTTCTTCCACAGCGTTACACTTCCGCTTGTTGTGACCAGCGCCGGCGTCTTTGCAATGCTGTCATTATTACTGGTGTCAACATGGACCGGCGCCATGAGTGCCATCGCCGGGGCATCAGTTAAAGGCGCTTTACAACAAAACTGGGTTATTCCGTCAGTTGCAATCATCATCATTGCCGCCACAATTGGAATCACACGCAGCGCACGTGCATTGCTTGGGGCTTATCGCTACGCCCTTTTGTTTTCTGCGCGCTTGATACTACCTCTTCTCGCTGTTTTGTCTGTTGCATTGCTCGTCCTGTTGGCCGTGCGGGGTTCATCAGCATTTATTCAACTGGAACAAACATCGATCCTTCTGCTCGGCTTTTCAGCGTTCGCGATGCTCGCTGTTAACGGCATTTATCAAAACGGGGAAGATGCGCCGCCGCCTACCCTATTGCGGGTCACCACCATCATTACGGCATTATCACTTCCGCTATTCGCTGGTCTATCCGCATACGCATCATGGACGCTTGCCAACAAACTCGGAATAACACCGTTTCGCTATTTCATGCTGGGATTGAACGGCCTCGCCCTCATTTATTCGGTAATACTTCTGATCAGCGTGGCAACGGAAGTTAAATGGCGGACAACACGGTGGATGCCCACATTACAACCCCTCAACCTCGTCACTGTTGGGCTATTTTCGATAACCCTTATCAGCTTATCAATACCTGTATTGAACCCTTGGAAAATCAGCGCAAAAAGTCAGGAAACACGACTTCTTTCTGGCGCTATTGCGGTTCAGGAATTTGATTTCGGGTATCTTGCCTTTGAGCTCGGCGCCGCCGGGAAAGAGGTTTTGGAACGTTTAAGTCAACAAACGGACCACCCTGAAGCCGCAATAATAAAAGCAAAGATCAGTACCGTCTCAAGGTTCAATACGTATAGTGACTATAAGAAATACCAAGCTGGCTTGATAACGCCGCCTTCTGAGAATAACAGCGTCACTTTTGGAGGTACAAACCAAGAGAGAACGCTGGACCCCCTTGATCCGTTTAGTTTGCCCTTAGTGCCCGATGCCGCTAGTGAACGCAATTGAGTTCTGGGCGCCTGGAAACAAGCGATATAAAGACGTTACGCTTCAATCAAAATCGCTATGCGACTTGAATTGAATACCTTTATGCATTGCCGCTAGGGTCTCGTTGGAGCCTGTTGCGAACCGCAAAACCGATGATCCACTTTTGCTGCAACAGGCTCTAATCACCCTCTTGGAGGGCGAGTGACGCCACTTACGCTCGAAAAGCATTTGGAATTCTCGCATATATAATCGGAACGTGCCGAATACCGACGAACCGTCAGCGACTATGATTTATCAATGGCATCTTCGCCACGACGGCGTAATTTGCGCGACGGGCCATGATAGTCTTCGATGCCCTCAGCGATGGCGTAGCATGCAAGACGGACCGCCAGAGGAATATGCACCTTCTCTCCGTCGCGCTCCCCTTTTTCATAATACTGAATCATACGCCTCTTTAGGCCGAGCGCTTGTGCCGCATCCTTTTGCGAAAGCCGCAACAATTTTCGCCACTTCTTAAAATCACTGGCTTCCATACTCACTGGCCTCATCAAGCCTCCCACGCACACTCAAAAGGTGCTTTTTGGAAAGGCGTGCACGTTAATTCGGCACCCTTCTTCCGCCAGCACGCAAAACAGGTCCATTTACGTATGCGATAGGTCGGCAAAAGCGTGATCCCATTGCCTGCAAATACGACATATCTATTACAATGTTTTGACACTTCACAAGGAACCTGAGCTAAGAACCCTTATATCGCGTTATGACCAGGCTCGAAACATACCGCGAAATTCCTGTAAGCCCTGCTCCAAGGGAACGCTCACAGGGGGATTATGTGAAAATGCCAAGACGTTTGCAGGAAAAGAGGTATATTTTTGAGCAGTCATCTGCTTACTCGTCATGATCGCTTTAACGCCCAAGAAGCTCATCTCGGCGAAAAAAGCCATTCCGGGTAGAGTTAGCCCATGATCAGCCTTATTATGCAGTCGAGCAAATAGTATGTCCAAGCCTTGGAGCACGGCGCAAGCACATCGAAATTTAGCCCGCTGAAGGATTAGAATGCAAAACAAGTTATTGATTACCCTCGCAGTTATTGCTGGTTTGGCACTGGGGTATGTTACATCCTATTTGGCGATTCCCCTGCTGAAACTGCCCGGAACCTTTCAGACGGTTGGCCCTTGGATGTCGCAAACCAATATGGCGTCTTCCGATACGGACTGGTATACCCGTGCACGAACAGCGCGCTATGCGGCCTATGGATTGCCAAGGTCTGAAGTCATCTATTTTGGCTCTTTCACAGATAGCAAAGGCCAAAAACTGTCTCATAAATGCGTATACAAAGTTACGATTCCTGATCCTCCCGCCCGATGGTGGAGCTTAGCCCTCTATCGGAACGGAAATTATATTCCTAATAAAGACGACCGGTATTCAATCGGCGCGACGACGATTGATCGACAGCCCGGCGAAACGATGACAATAACCCTCAACGCAGATGGGTTGGGACGTAATGCGCTCGCTCTTGGCGATGGACCAGGACCGTTTCATCCTATTTATAAGTTATATGGATCGTTTGCGTTAGCGTTCCGGTTATATCAACCACATCAAGAAGCGCTAAGGGCTGTGAGCGAGAACATGCTTCCCAAAATAGAGAAAATGTCATGCGAAAACTAGGGCTGTTCCTTACTATATCAGTAGGCGTGGCGGTCGTGAGTCACGCAGCATTTGTTTATACGGCACCGGATCTTGCGGTTGCTGCCTCTTTTCGGAAACTCGAAAAACAGGGCCTTAAACCAAATAAGATCAACTTTGGTAAGCCTTATAAAGCCGGCGAAGAGTATGTCGGGTACGGCAATCCCGATTCCTTTAGCACGCGCGCCATTATCGACTTGTCCGACGGACCTTTGCGATTTTCAGCAAAAATACCCGAAGATCAGGCTTATTGGTCTTTTGCATTGTTTCAATCGGATAACGATGTCGCTGTGCTCTATTCAGACCGGGATTTATCTTCGCCGCAATTAGACCTTGTAATTGCAACGAAGGCACAAATGCCGTCACTTGATGTTGATATACCAATTGCGACGCTTCCGGATGAACGAGGATATTTTATCGTCCGATCATTTCCGACGGATCGTTTTAACCCTAAGATTGTAGAAGGGACATTGAAAGCCGCGTCAGAGACAACCCTGACTATTTTGGATCAGTAAAACAGCTGCGAGACCCTGCCTTAAGCGCATAGGTGGTGCCCGGATAATGATGGCTCCTGTATGTTAACTGCGCCTAAGACACACGTAAAAGCAGGGCAAGCGTCACAAATAGGGCGCGCGTAGAAAAAGTCCTGAAACATAACGTATGAACCCTACTCCATGCTTCATGCTTAACCATCGTTTTTCGACATGGAGCTATATGGGATTGAGAAATACACTCGCGGGCGTACCTTGCCGACGGGCTCGGCTTACCGAACACAGCATCCGTCAAAAAGTGATTCATGATCAGAGAGCGCGACGCACTAGAGCCGTTTGCATTCAAGCTGATTCAGAAAACGGCTCTAGAGTCTCGTTGGAGCCTGTTGCGAACCGCAAAACCGGTGATCCACTTTTGCTGCAACAGGCTCTAGCGGATTTCTTTAAAAACGTTGTAGCCAATCGGAAGCGCAATAATGAAACCCGATGCAGCTGCAAAAGAATTCTACCAAAAGCACAATAGTCAGGGCCACTGACATAGCCGAGTGAGGCAAAATAATAATGAATTTTTCAATTCGAGGGTTAAGATTCTTTAGTGCAGCAACTGCGTTGGCCGTTACCATGGTGGCGTGCGATCACGAGAAAGCTGTAGCAAATGATAGCCAACCATCCAATCAAACCAGCCTTTCTGCGCCATCTCAATCGAATTCGTTTAGCCTGGATGCTATTGAACGCGACCTGAAATTGCTCGACAGCGTCGAGCACTTGAGAAGCGGCGGCGCTGGCGAGCTATCGCTGTCAAATACCGTCGCGGCTCGGCTGCAAGCCTTCGGGTTTGAGGTGGAACGTCAAGCATTTGATGCACCATTCTTCGATGCTCAGACCACCATGTTGAGATGGGACGACGGCGAAGTCGACGTCTTCCCGCAGTATATCGTTGTCCCAACGGGTAAGGAGGGCGTAACGGCGCCGATGCATCTCTGGCGTTTGGGGGATGACCCGGCGGAACTTAAGGCAAAAATTGCCCTCATTGTATTACCCCGTATGCGGCATTCCGCGTTGTTTAACCGGCCCGCTCGCGAGACGCTTGATGCCGCGCTGGAAGGCGAACCGGCCGCAGTGGTTATTATCACGACAGGACCAACCGGGGAGACCATAATGCTCAACGCGCCGTCCGATGCGCCCTATGCGGATATTCCCATTGCCGTTCTTGGCCCAAAGCCGGGTGCTTCTGCGATGGCTGCCGCAAAACAAGGGCGTACCGGTACGCTAATCATTGATGGTGAAGGCGGGCGACGACCAAGTCACAATCTTGTCGCACGTCGGCGCGGCGAAGGAAAAACCGTTGTTGTATCGACACCTCGTTCCGGTTGGACACCAGGGGTCGGCGAACGCGGACCTGGGTTTGCCGCTTTCCTTGCCTTAGCGGAATGGGCCAGCCAAGCTCTACCCAACCAAAATCTATTATTTGTCAGCACCACTGCTCACGAGTTTAGACATGCCGGTAGCAAGTATTTTATGGATAGCGATCTTGCGCCGTCGCCAGACGATGTAAAAATTTGGCTTCATCTTGGTGCTGGCTTCGCGGGTCGGGCTTATCACGATATTGGCGGATTACGGGCAGCAGATTATTTCGTGGTCGGATTAAAAACGGTCGATACGAATAGATATCTTGCCGGTTCCATGAGTCTCCTGCCTTTACTACGCGAACGATTTGCTGGTCAACCAGCGCTTGAAAACGCCTACCCGGCATCTCTTGGCGCCGAAGGCGAACTAAAAGAGGTATTGAGTAAAGGATACAAACCAGCGTTTGGCTTATTTGGTTCTAATGTTCGCCATCATTTAATGTCGGATCGTATTAGTGAAGTTGATCCCAAATGGGTGCAGGACGCAGCAATGTCAGCCAAAGATGTTATCAGCGCGATCGTTCAGAAGGACGATTAACTCATGAGGTTTCCAAGCAAGGCCCGGATATTAAGTAAAGTCGCTCCGTTTCAAATGGGTTCGCTGAGCGGCTTTCAGTATGAAGTTTTACGCATTTCTGAACGCATGGACGGTAGTCCTTTTGAGCTGAAAATATTTTAAACCAAACGGTCTTGCAACCTACGCTAAAGCCAACGCACGATTACACCAATGATCTCGTCGCAAAGCCTCCCGAAAATACGAAACGACGGTATAACGGGAGAATTGCAACCAGAGCACATCGCGTGTTGATTTGACCGACGGGCGTTCTGTCTATTTTCTATTCGTCGTCACCCATAACTTTGCATTCATCCAGAACAGCGATCAATTCGTCCGAGGCACTGTCGTAAATCTTTTCCAAATCACCATCAGCACCAATAACCATTAGTTCCTCGAACAATGTGGGATTTTCGTTCATATTTTCCATAAGGCACGAGCATCCTTCGGGATTTCCACCTTGCGCTTCTAAAGCGGCTTTACAATACTCTACGAGCTCATCTTGTGCTGATGCCGCCGTACTAAAGACCAGAGCACCGGCCAACAATAAATATTTCATACTTTTCTCCGTTTACCATCTATTTTAGGATCTGCTGTCGATATTAGCTTTATCGATAAAGGTTTTAAAACGATCTGTCTAATGGTTAAGATATTGCGAGAAAAACTTCTTCGCCTTATCAATTTCACCCATTAAATCGTCTTGGCTATTGATGAGCACTTCTGCCGGCACTGGATCACCTACCATACTCGCGCCAATGCGCGCTGTTCTCTCAATATTTTCATCATTTATCCGAATTTCCAAGTTTTCCAAAATTGCCATCCACGACTTTGCTATGTCACTGGTGCGACTATGCTCTTCTAACGCGGGTGCATCCTTTAGGGTCACGTAAATCGGGGCCGTATGGGCTTCTGTGCGATGCTCGACCCTTGTTGCCTTCAGTGGATTTGATTCGAACCCCGGATGATGATCTGTACGCAATGCAAACCACGATGTTTCGTCTATTTTACGACGAATTTTGAATTCAAAACTCTTTCCCCTGCCTGGATTTGGAAATTCGTAGATGCTCCGACCGTTTTGTATGAGCTCCAAAGAGTTCACCCAATCTCTCTTCGGATCATATTCAACCTTTCCATATATCTCTACGTCACGACCGCCTTTCATTTTCAGTTCGTCGCCAATGTCGGCCGAATTGATTCTAAACGATAAAAATGGACCGTTAGAGACAAATGTTTTGCCCTTTTCTATGGCCTTCAACCATTTTTTATAAGTGAGTTTACCTTTGACATGCGCATAGAAACGTTCTTTTCCTACAATATTTTCCCCGACACACGGATAATCAGTCCCCCCAGTCGGCGCTAACCTGAACCCTAAATTCAGAAGATCGTACCAAACGTGATAGTGAGCCTGGTTGAATTGCAGAACCTCAACGAAATGAACCAAACCGTGATGGGCATAGAGGGCTGGACCGCCATCAATGTTATTCATTGCACCACCGGTGTGAGCATGCCCGTTTATCCCGCCTTGCTCAATCGCCATCCTCCAAAACTTCGGATAGTTTAAATAGCTTTCCAGATCCCTCAGTGGGCTATCCGCACCAAGACTTATCTGGTGCCCCAACAAATGAGTCCTTAAATTTTCTTGCCCCGTTGCAATCAGATAATCGCCTTCCTGATAATAACTTTCCTCACCGTGGGCATATTGCGGCGTTACGGAAAAACCATGTGCACGGCCCATGTGTAATGTATTACCCACATGAATATCTTCCGCCATCATGTGCCTGAGTACGATAGGGTCAATATCCCTGTGCGTGCGCTCTATGTGAATGTGGTCATCGCCGCTGTACCAACCAAGAGCTGGCATGTTTACAATGCGTTCAAGTTCGAATCTCAAATCAATGGATTTCTCATCCTTGACCGTTATTCGCTCTTCGATCGCATAAAATTCAGGTCCCTTTGTGACAATAATGCGGTATTTACCTGGCGGGAGGATAACCTCTGAGGTGCCGACCGTGTAGAAGTCTCTTTTTTTGGTGTACGGATTAAGAATAGACGTCTTGAACTTTGAAAATGCTTCTTCAAAAGAAGTATTCGTCGGCGCATCGCCCTTGAAAACGCCCACACAATCACCCCCAATGGGTAGCGGATCCTCCGCGATAAAACTCTTCTTGCGATTACGAACTTCAATCCGTGCCGGTGTTTGCTTGCCCGTGGTTGAATCAATAATTTCGAGCCGCAGAATGGTGCCCGTGGCGCCTTTATTGTCCGCCGTCGCTGTCGATAGACTAAAGCTTGCCATAACGACGGTCACAGCTAGCACTCGAAGAAAAGTATGAACGTCTATCAAATCTTGCTCCATCCAATCCATGAAATGGTCAATCTATTACTTCGCAGCATACGCATAAAATCTATTAGCATACCGACTTATAGGATTATCTTAGTGAGATGTAGTTTTTAATTGTTGTCGTCAAACTCGAAAAATCTGCCCCACAAGGATCAGTTTACAGTGATCGGCAATCAGCTACCGAAATTCGTTTCCTTATCAATCGCAGCCTGGACAGCTTTCCAAAGTTTTTGGCGCGCCTCCCACTGCCCATTTACCCCTTCAGGTTTTGACCAACTCCGGTTTGCTGCGATGACAAGATCGCGCTTAGGGTCGACGAAAATCGATTGTCCAAAAACGCCGTCCGCGATAAAAACGGGATCTGAAAAATCGCCGGGTTCTGACACCCACCACTGGTATCCGTATCCCCAACCATAGGGCGTTTTGAGCTGATAGGATGTTGCCCTTTCCAAATAGTCGGGAGCAACAACACGATCGCCGATGCCTTTTAACTGCTCGATGATGAATACGCCGAACCGCGCATAGTCCTTTGTTGTGGCCATAACACCACCGTGCTCTTCACCGTCGGCCCTGAGAAACCAATTGGCATCGTCTTCCATTCCAAACGGTTTCCAAATCTTTTCGGAAAAATATGTCGCAAGCGGCTTATCAACGGCACGCCGAACAGCGAGGGCAATGAGGTGCGATTCTCCAGAGTTATAATTATAGTGTTCACCGGGCGGGTGGAGCCGAGGAAGAGACTCCATCAAATCCACCAGTAGCGATTGACCTTCCTGCAAATCTTTTCCTGCGCCTGGGGACCTTAAAGAGTGATATTTTGTAACTTCGGAATCTGGCGCACCATAGGCCTCCCGCCATTGAACCCCTGAAGACATCATCAGCAGGTGCTCAAGCGTCGCACCGTCATAGCCGCTTCCCTTTAGCTCAGGAATAAAATCGGTAATTGGTTGATCGACACTCGCAATAAGTCCGTCTTCAATGGCGGCCCCCAAAAGCGTTGAAATAAACGACTTATTGACCGACGCACTGATCCACCGCTTGTGAGGACCAAAACCGAGGTCATAAAACTCTTTCCGTACCTTTCCCTTATGCACAATAACAAAACCCGCAGTGCGCAGACTTTTGAGAAATGCATCAACGTCCATTTCAATGTTGAGGTCATCCCCGCGCGGCAAAACCCGGACATTGTTACCGGCTTCGATTGAGCGCGTCTTTACGAAAAAAGGCACCCGATCGGCCATCCGGAATGCGACGTCACGTTGCTCATCTGTGAGCGCGTAGACGCCCACGCCAACAGGCTTTACGCGAACGACCGCACGCCAGTCAGGGCCGATGGCCCACCATAATAACACGAAAAGAACGACAACGGCGCCGACACCAGTACCGACTGACTTTGTCTTCATATTATTCTCCCACGGAGTTCGCGTCCACGAACATGTTTGGAACCCCGTCCATTATACAAAGATTTGATAGAGACGGGTTTTTTCTAGACAAAATTCGCAAGAGTTGCTCGCTTAAACAGACAAGAACGCCGTCTACAAATCACAAACGACAAATGACGGTTTTAAGAAGCACCACTATTTTCCTTATCGATTGCCGCTTGGACAGCCTTAAAGAAAACGTCACGTTCTGCGAACTCATTATTTTTGCCGCCGCCAGGTGTCGTCCAACTGTTATTTGTGACGATAATCAGATCCCGGCTTGGGTCTACGAAAATGCCTTGACCATAAATCCCATCTGCAAGGAATGCCCCACCCGGAAAAGCATCAGGCTTGCCAATCCACCATTGATAGCCATAATCCCATTGATAGCCCGACACGGCCTGGAACGATGTTGCCTGCTTCATAAATTCAGACGACACGATTGGGGTCCCTATCCCCTTCAATTGCTCTAGTGCGAAGAGACCGAACCGGGCATAATCGCGCGCGGTGACCATGAGAGCGCCAGACCCTATTTCTACCCCATCTTTTGACAAAAACCATCTCGCATCGTCCTCCATGCCAAACGGCTTCCAAATCTTCTCGGAAAGGTAATAGGCAAGCGGACGATCTATAGCCCGTTGGAGCATCACGGCGATCAGTGACGTTTCGCCTGAATTGTATTTATACTGTTCACCCGGAGGATGGGCCCGTGGAAGCTGGCTCATAAAATCCACGATATTAGGGATATTACTGCCTTCGTCGGCAACATGATTTCCCATTCTTCTAATATCAGACTCTGGATCCGAATAATCCTCGTCCCACTTAACCCCGGTTGTCATCGAAAGGATTTGGTCGATCGTCACGCCGTCATAAGCGCTTCCCTTAAATTCAGGGATAAAGTCGGTGACCAACTGATCAACGCTCGAAATATAGCCGTCTTGAATAGCAACGCCGACAAGGGTTGCTGCGAAAGACTTGCCAACGGAAAAGCTAAAGAACCGTTTTCCTGGCCCAAAACCCAACCTGTACCGTTCCATACGGATTTTCCCGTTGTGAACAATCACAAGGCCACTTGTTTGGTGTTTTTCGAGGAGCGCATCAACATCCATATCAATGTCGAGATCATCACCTTGCTCTAAGACACGAACATTATCACCGGCCGCAACAGGACGGGATTTTGCAACGAAGGGCACACGGTCCGCCATGCGGAAAGCAAGGGGTCTCTGCTCAGTTCTGAGCTCAAAAATGTCTGCACTACGGGGTGGATCGCTCAAAACAGCGCGCCAATCGGGCCCAATAGCCCACCAGAATAGCCCCAGAACAACGACAATGGCGCCGGCACCAATACCTATAGACTTACTATTCACAAATTCCCTCCCAGGATTGTCACAGTTATTTGCATTTTATTATCCGCACCCATATTGAACTTATACAGGCCGTATACAGATTGCATTTGTCAAACTCATTTTTCAAGAAACAAACGAAATACCATCGACGTTAAGAATTGGCATTATCTTCCTTATCGATTGCCGCTTGAACAGCCTTCCAGAAAACATAACGGCCAACCCATTCGTCATTTCTTGCGCCAAGCGGTTCTGGCCAACTACTGTTCATTGCAATGACAAGATCGCGTTTTGGATCGATGAAAATCGACTGCCCGAAAATACCGTCTGCCATAAAAACGGGATCTGGAAAATTGGCTGGCTCGGCAACCCACCATTGATATCCATATCCCCAATCATAAGGCGTTTTAATTTGATAGGATGTTGCCTTTTTCAGGTAGTCCTGCGGAATGACCGTCTTCCCTGTACCTTTTAGTTGTTCAGTGATGAACAATCCGAACCGGGCATAGTCTTTTGTGGTCGCCATAATGCCACCGGCGTACTGTTCATGCCCATCATCATTCAGATACCAATTCGCCTTATCTTCCATGCCAAAAGGTTTCCATATTTTTTCTGAAAGATAGGTGGCCAATGGCTTATCAATAGCACGGCGAACAAGGACACCCAGCATAATCGTATCGGCCCCACTATAGTAATAGTATTCTCCTGGCGGATGAATTCGCGGACGATCCTTCATCATGCTCACCATGAGCGGAATATCATTTCCGTTTTCATCTTTTTCAATCGCAGTCGTTGTTGCGCGTTTTTCATCGGGGTCAGGAGAAGCGTATCTCTCTTCCCATTCCACGCCGGAAGCCATCTTTAGGGCATCTTCGATCGTCACCCCATCATACCCGCTTCCCTTTAATTCCGGTATGAACTCGGTGATCAACTGATCAACACTTGAAATATAACCGTCCTGAATGGCGGCGCCGAGAAGTGTCGATGTAACCGATTTACTCATGGACATGCTGATCCAGCGTTGACGAGGGCCAAACCCTAGACGATAGGTTTCTTTGCGAACCTTCCCGTTGTGGAGAATCACGAGCCCAGCAACACGCTGACCTTCCAGAAAAGCGTCCACGTCCATCTCGATTTTGAGGTCATCGCCGATGGGAAGCTCTCTAACGTTTCCCCCAGCAGGAATTGAACGCTTCTTGATGAAAAACGGAACACGGTCGCCCATTCGAAAAGCGACGTCCCGTTGCCCATCGGTGTAAGAATAAATATCTGTGCTCAACGGACGTTGGCGAAGAACCTCACGCCAGTCGGGCCCAATGGCCCACCAGAACAACCCCAGAACAACGACAATGGCCCCGGCACCAACGCCTATAGACTTACTATTCACAAATTCTCTCCCGGTGCATTCGGTAAAAGACCAATCTCCCAAATACTCATTTTCTAGCAATCGTTGAAAGCAGGCACAGCTTTTTTGCTGCAGAACGCATGAAATATAAGACCAAGCGAAGATCCAGTTTTAAGGATGCGTATAAAATCCTGCATGTCCGATCATTAGACGAAAAATATTCGGCAGCCGTGGTTGGCAGCATTCGTATAGGCAATCGGGTTCTAGACTGGTCACGAAACACGCGAACATCCTTGGCCAGTCTTTTAATTTAAACCTTTGCGTCTTATATCTTTTCCGTCGGGCAACCGACTATGGCGATACAGGAACCGTGTAATAAGCGGATCGGACCCGGGGGCGGTACCCGGCGGCTCCACCATAGCGTGTAAATATACAATACTTACACCAAATGGTTTTCGTGGTGATGCAAGCGCATTATGGCGGGGCCGAAATAGGATCGACGACCGTCTAAAGACGTGCTTCTTCGCTCGGATGGCCTCCGTTATTGGGCCGAATTGAATAGTTGCAAATGACAACTACTCGGAAGAGTTCGCTCTGGCTGCGTAATGCGGCTCCAGTGAATTCGCTTTAAAGTCCTAGTCTCTTTCCAAGGCTAGGCGGGGCCCGGGGGTGCCTGGCAACAGAATCCCCCACTTTGATTTCGTCAGCGTTTAAGACATGAATGCGCTAAACAAAGACTGGTGCGCACCCCCAACTTTCTGGTTTCTTGGGGTGCCTGGCAACAGAATCCCCCACTTTGATTTTGTCAGCGTTTAAGACATGAATGCGTCAACCAAAGATCGGTGAGCACCCCCGACTTTCGGGTTTCTTGGGGTGCCTGGCAACAGAATCACCCAATTTTTTAAAAGCACAAATCAAACGCTTACAAAACGGGACGTTGGCCGTGGCTTTCTGATTGGGTTCGAAAGCTTACGAACGAAACACAAATTGCTCGGCAACCGATCTAAAAGTCGATAATTACCGTTTAGAATTTAAATACAATGGGATGCTTCTACTATCTCGCAATGGATTATTAGCAATTATATCTATTGATCCTTAATCTGAGAGGGAGCTGGGCTCCGTATACTCAAGTAGAATATTGCGTCATTGGTGACGTTAAGTGGCTTTTCGGCGCAGAGATATCGATGCGGCTGGTAAAATGCAGCTGGTAAAATAATGGCGTTAAGCGCTATTACCCAATCGAAAATAGAAATGGGCCAAGAATATCGTGAGTAACGACGTGGAATTAGACTATTCGTCCTTATTAGATAATGCGCTTCGCGCGATTGTCCGTGATGTTCTGCTCATCACCCAAGAACTTGGTGTCGTTCCAGGGGACCACCACTTTTACATCGAATTTCAAACTGACGCCCCTGGTGTCGATATCCCCGATCGATTGAAGGCGAGCTATCCAGACCGCATGACAATTGTTCTCCAACATCAATTCAAAGATTTGATCGTTGAAGACGAAAAATTCTCCGTAACGCTATGGTTTAAAGGCGAACCTTCAGTGTTAGTTGTGCCATTCGATGCGGTAACAACATTCGCGGATCCAAGCGTCCAGTTTGAATTACAGTATGCACAGAGTGATCGGCCGGGCTCGGCGAGCATACCCTTCCAAAATGGCAAGTCTGTTGCTCCGACAAGCCTTGCAACGCCTATGCGCGCCGAATCGGGCGGTCGATCGTCCAACCAGGCGAATGGTGTCGATGAAATTGACGACCAAACAAGCGGAGAAGTTGTCAGCCTCGATGCGTTTCGAAAAAAATAGCAGAACGACAACACTGCAGAAGCAAAATAAAACTGAGCTTTTACTTCGTTAAGCCAATTCTATTTATCGGATGTTTGACCGCCTGGGACATGGATGACGGCGTCAGCATCACTGTAAAAGCGCTGCCATTCCTTTGATGCATCAAACCACTCTATCCGAGGATCCCCTACTCTAAGAAGGGTCCATTGGACATTATATTCGTCAAGCCGGTCCGCGATGATCAAGCCACCTCCGATAGCCTTGCTTCGCTCATTCGCATGAGTAAAGCCATCGTTGAATAAACGATCCGTACGTCCATCAATAAAAGTCTTTATTCCAGAAAAGACCAAAGCACCACCAAATGAATACCCATTGTAGACAGGCCCGGAAAGGCCAGCGTCTTCAGCGGCAGCCAAAGCGCTCGTTGGGTATGACGTTTGAGGCGGCATCAACTGAAAAAACGGAAAGAGCAACACGCCCGGCCCTAAAATAAAAAGTGCAGCAGCAAGGCCTTTTTGTTTTGTCGTCATTGCCAGGCGTGAAGCCATTGAGGTTTGTTCACCATTTCCGCCATGCGCGGCGTCGAGGATGTGAAACGAGTGGGCAAGGTCCTTCGCCAATAGGATCGGCCCTAGCAAAAATAGAAAATGCATAAATCGCACATGGCTCAAATAAAGGTAAAGCAACACCGCAATAAAGAGGGCGGTTGTGAGGCGGAGGCGAGCGCGGCTCACCAAGGCAGCAACCATAATTGCAATTATATTCAGTGCGATAACTTTATCTTCTTGGGCTGAAAAAGGCCGCCATTCCTGAATATAGGCAACGGCTTCACTCTTTGTAATGACGACTGTCGACCATATGGCTTCAGTGCCGTAGGGATGAATTAAAGTAACAATCGGACAAGCAACAAGAAATAGAACCCATGCTTGGAGTTCTCCCCGGAATGCTGGTACGCGAAAGGGAAAAGCGATAAGGCCCTTAGCATCGACAAAACGGGCGAAAGCAGCGGCAGCGGCTAAGAAGCCGAAAGTGAAACTGCCGTGAAGGTTTGCCCAAACGCACAGTATCAAAAGCAACCAATAGGAAGGAGCGCGCCCATCTTCTGCACGTCGCCAAAGCTCAGCCACAAAGATTATTATGAAAGGTAACGCAATAATATGTGGGCGTACCAGAAAAGTCCCTGTACTAAGGGAAAATCCCCAAATGACGATGCCAGCGGCAAAAAGCGGTCGCACATACTGGGATAAATAGCGGTAACAAAGCCCAGCGCTAATAAGCAAAGCTAAAACGGTCAGGGCAACGACCCCATTCCATCCTGCGACGCGATAAGCTACCCCAAGAAACACCTGAGAAAGCCATTCCTTCGCGATCCAAGGCTCGCCAGCAAAAGTATGTGAATAAGGGTCTTGATGCGGAAAAGCTCTGTTGGCCAAAATATCGAGCCCAACGCGCGTATGCCACAGTGTGTCTGGATCATTCAAAAGAGCCGGCGCACCGGACAAAAGCAACAAAGCGCAAAAACAAAGAGCAAAATATAACCCTCCGCTCACGGTCATGGTTTGCAGCAAACTTGAACGGCCCTCACCAACTGGAAGCCCTTCAAAACAAGAAGTGTTTTGTTCGTCGATCGCCCCACCGGAACGTGGGTTAGTGTCGTTTGAGATGGCATTTGTTGGCATGGGAACCGTCAAGGATCATTAAGTAGAAGTTCAAACTCACGCTTAACATCCGAAATATTGGTTTCACCTCGCTTAACGATTTTTCGTCTTTTCTTTCGCTGATGACCACTTCAAAGGACAAAGCCCAGTTCGTAAGCCAAAACCGAGTTCAATGGCTAAAGACCGGTATGCCACTGTCTTCGTTCACTAAAACGGCTAAAAGTCATGCTTCTATGGCAGTTGCTCGCCTTAAGACGACCTGCGTGACGCCCTAAGGCGCCTCCTTACTCAGAAGCAGAACGGCGCTTAAAATTCATGATCTTTCGCATTTGCTGGCGCGTGGGACAGTCGTCTCTTAGGTAGCCACTAGAGCTGGTAATGCTTTAAGACGATGTTTAATGAAGGATTAAACGGCAGATAATGCTGTCACCCGTAGGAGCCTTTGACATGACTGATGAAAAAACGAACACTCGCACAGAAACCGATACGATGGGCCCCGTGGAGGTGCCAGCTGACCGGTATTGGGGCGCCCAGGCTCAACGTTCACTCAGTAACTTCAAAATCGGTTGGGAAACACAGCCGCTACCCATTGTTCGCGCACTCGGTATCGTAAAGCGCGCTGCAGCAGAAACGAATATGGACCTCGGGAAACTCGATAAAGAGTTGGGAACGACCATCGTTAATGCCGCGCAAGAAGTCATTGATGGGAAGCTAGACGATCACTTTCCTTTGGTCGTATGGCAGACGGGATCTGGCACGCAGTCAAACATGAATGCCAATGAAGTGATTGCCAATCGGGCAACTGAAATGCTGGGCGGCGATATTGGATCGAAAACGCCTGTTCATCCGAACGATCACTGCAATATGAGCCAGTCTTCCAACGATACTTTTCCAACGGCAATGCATATTGCTTGCGCGGAAGAAGTGACCCATCGGCTCATACCCGCAATTAAAAAACTCCATAAAGCCATCGCCGCGAAAGCCGAAGCATGGAAAGACATCATAAAAATCGGCCGTACCCATACACAAGATGCAACGCCCCTAACCCTGGGCCAGGAATTCTCTGGGTATGCTAAACAAATCGAGAACGGCTTAAACCGAATTGAACAAACACTGCCTGCTTTGATGGAGCTCGCGCAAGGTGGGACAGCCGTTGGTACAGGCCTCGCCTCACCACCAGGGTTTGCGGAAAAAGTCGCCGCCCATATCGCAAAAATTACAGACCTTCCCTTCACATCGGCACCGAACAAGTTCGAGGCCTTAGCGGCCCATGATGCAATGGTCATGAGCCATGGCGCCATGACAACGCTTGCCGCTTCGCTTTTCAAGATTGCAAACGATATCCGTTTTCTAGGGTCGGGGCCGCGGTCGGGTCTTGGTGAATTGTCGCTTCCCGAGAATGAACCGGGCTCATCAATCATGCCTGGCAAGGTCAACCCGACACAGTGTGAAGCCCTTACGCAAGTTTGCGCCCATGTCATGGGCAACAATGCAGCAATCACCTTTGCTGGGTCTCAAGGGCATTTTGAGCTTAACGTCTTTAATCCCATGATGAGTTATAATTTTCTTCAATCCGTGCGCCTTCTCGCCGATGCAGCTATATCGTTTACGGACAATTGTGTTCTTGGCATTGAACCGCGTCTCGATAATATTGAACGCGGGCTTCAAAATTCTTTAATGCTCGTAACACCCCTTAAAGAAAAGTATGGTTATGACCGAGCGGCGAAAATTGCCAAAACAGCCCATAAGAATGGGACCACACTGCGCGAAGAAGCCATTGCCGACGGCATTCCCGCTGACGACTTCGATGCGATCGTCCGCCCGGAGAACATGATTGCACCACGATAGGAGATCGTCATGGGATCGCGTGCCAAAGAGATTTTGAAAAAGCTCGAGGAACGCATCTTCCGCGGCTCCGAACGGTTGATGGGCATGGACAACCGGATTTGGGCGCGCCATGCAAGCCCGCTCAGCGTTTACTCGCGCGTCGTAACGGGACCACTTATCTTCTTTGCGCTTTGGAGCCCCTTCTGGATCGGATGGAAGGGCGTTGGTTTTATTATCATTGCAGGGATTTGGACTTGGTTGAATCCACGCGCTTTCCCTGCACCAAAGTCAACGGATTCCTGGGCCACAAAGGGCGTGTTAGGAGAGCGGGCGTTTCTCAATCGCAAAACAGTTCCCATCCCTGATGGTCACCTTATTGCCGCGCGCATCGCAACGGGGTGTTCCATACTTTTTGCGATCATCGCTCTTTACGGCTTTATTACCCGGAATTTTTGGGCAGCTTTTGCCGGCTGGCATGGGGCTATTATTGCAAAAATCTGGTTTGTGGATCGGTGCGTTTGGCTCTGGGAAGAGATGCGCGCCATGCATCCTGTCTATACAGCCTGGGACAATGCCGATTGGGAGACAGAACTCCTAGAAACAGGACACGATGATAAAGCAACAGCCAATATTTAGATAGGATCAGGGGGCATGGAGATTAATCAAATCACTCTTCCATGCATTGATTATGCGGCCTCGGTTAAATTTTATCAGCAATTGGGACTCGTACAAATTGTTGATGCGCCGCCGCGCTATGCCCGGTTTGAAAGCCAGACAGGCCACGGTTCAACGCTCTCGATTCACAACGTCGCAGACCTTAGCCCCTCACCCACCGTTGTCTATTTTGACCATGCGTCAGCCAAGGCTTTGGATACGCGTGTGCGGCAATTAAAAGACAAAGGGGTTCGATTCATCTCTGGTCCGCGCGATGAAAATTGGGGGTGGCGCGAGGCGCGGCTCCATGACCCTGCTGGCAACCAATTGTGCCTTATGTTTGCAGGAACCATCAGGCGTTTTCCCGATTGGCGACTGGATGGACGTAAAGCATGATGTCTCGCCGCGCATGCGCTAACGATGGTGTTCAATATGGCTGTCAACGAGGGCGCGATTATAAGTAGCTAAAGCGCGAACGCGCGATAGATACCCAACGATTCGATCGCGCTCCGCCTCATAGACGACAGGCAAACCGGGTTCATCTAGTTTCTCAAGCCGCGCCAATGCACTGCCCAACGAGTCTTGAACAAATAGACGTTCAGCATCGTCACCAAGTGGATTTCCTTCAGGCATCTTCTCCATCACATCACGGACACGGATCGTTTGTAGGATAACGCCTTGCGGTCCTTCCGACAGATCATACCCACGCCGTGATAGCTGCCAGTGGAAAAAGCTATGTCCCACAAGGCCCTGTGTCATAAAAGTGGCCAGTGCCACCGATAGGATCAGCGAGACGGTGAGCGCATAATCTCCCGTCATCTCAAAGACAATAAGCGTCGTCGAAATCGGTGCACCAATAATTGCCCCGGACGTCGCCCCCATGCCCACCATGGCGAAAAAAGCAGGTGATGCGGTTCCCACTGCAAAATTTTGGGTAATAAGAGCCCCATATGCAGATCCCGCGAGTGCGCCAATCACAAGCCCCGGCGAGAAAACACCGCCGCCAAACCGACAAGAAAGGGTGACGGCCGTCGCGGCTATCTTAAATAATAGAATAAGAATGAGGGCTCGTAGCTCGTACGAACCCGTAAACGCATTAGCCACCGCCTCATATCCAACGCCAAAGATCTCAGGGTAAATGGCTCCCATTAAGCCGATCAAGGCGCCACCGATTGGGGGCAAAAAAATGTAGGAAATCTTCCTTTCGTCAGCGAATTGACGAACCCGGAGCGTCATCTGTTCTGTCGCCAGCAGAAAACAAGACGCCAACAAGCCGCAAAATATTCCAAGAAAGGCGGCAAGCACGACATCCTCATTCGCAATCAAACCATATTCGGGCGCAACGACCGCCGGAAAATTTCCAAGATGAGTCCGGGTGATCACGGTTGCCGTGACACTCGCAACGGCAATGGGACCGAAAATACTAAGACCATAAGCGCCCATGACCACTTCAAGGGCAAAAAGAACCCCAGCAATTGGCGCATTAAAGCTAGCGGCAACGGCGCCAGCAGCACCACATCCTAACAGAGTGCGTCGATCCTGAGCGGAGAAACCTAGCTTGCTATCAAGAAAAGAAGCGACCGCCGCGCCCAGATGAACGGCGGGCCCCTCACGGCCAGCGCTCCCTCCCGTTCCAACAGAAAGAGCAGAAACAACGGCCGCAGCAAGGCCCGTTCTCGCTGGGATCTGACCGTCTTTTACGGCCCGTGCCTCAATTACGTCTGAAATGCCCTGACCGCGACCGCCACGCAGCCAACTGGCACGATCTGCCGTGTAAAGAACACCGGAAACTGCAAGACCTCCAATCACCGGGGCAAACCAGGCGCGTATGGGCCCCAGTGAAGAAGCAGCGCTCGCGATCATCGTTTGAGTTTCACCGAAGGCAACCACCGAAATGAGGTCTATTGCAAGCCTCAACCCAATCGTTGCGTATGCACTAGCGGCCCCGACAATAATTGCAAACGCCCAAACAGGTGCATTTTTAACGCGCACAAATCGATCGCGCATGCCCGTCCGGAGCTGCCGTCTTACGAGACGATAATGAGCGGCCACGCGCGCCATTCGTTTACTCTTCCCTCAAACCGCCCGTTACTCGGGTTTCTACTTATGCACGCCTTTATTGGCGTTCGATTTCTTTCCACTTCTACGCCGCACTCCGGCACCGTCACCAACGTCAACGACGCACCCTAGGGCAAATTTTGAATATCAATCGTCATATCAACATCCCCCGTTTACGACTTATTAAGGACCCTAAACAAACTCTGAATTCGATACGTTAATATCGTTAATGCGAGTCTGCCGCGCGTCACAAAGAGCGTGCGTTCATTCCCCTAAAACCGTGTCACTTTGGACAGGCACGCCATCTTCATGTGTCCATCCAGCCGCTTTGTATAGGAACAAAGGGGAAATTTTAGGTAAAAAGTTCATTACCAAGAGTGATTAAAATTTTTCATGGCGATCAATCAATGGTTTTAACGACGTGTTTAACAACCTGCTTTTTAATTAGCGCAGGGTTTTAGCTGCCAATAGATCACCGGTCGCCATAGGAAAGACCACTCAGTGACGGTAGTTCAAAGATGCGTTCGAGCCTTGGAATAAGTCGTAGCGCGCGCATCCGAAATTTAGACAATTGCTTTAGGAGGGTCCCGTCTTGACCACTGCGCCGTCAAACACCGCTCAAGCCAATTCTGAGGCTTCGGGCACCGCTGCGTCGAACGCTTCGTCAGAAGACTCGATCGAGAATGGATCAGTCCAGAAATCCGGCACGATCGATTTGAGCCAAGCCAATGCTCGCATGAAGAGATGGCGCCGCGCTCTTGCGACGGAATTGGGCTATGATCCGGGGGCGGCACTCGACGAGCCGAGGCGCGTTCTTGCCCTCTTAAGGGTATTTGGGGCGACGCGACGCTTGGCTGATCTGTGCATGAAGCACCCGCGCGCTACGGCCATTGCTGTGATGGAAGGCCCCGGGCCTGTGCTCGTCGAAGCTGCGCGCGATATCACCGATCTGGAAGGCGGTATCGGTGGTGGTGAGACGCTACACGGCGCTCTTGCACCAATAAAAGCACGTGCAGATATCGCGATTGGCATTGCTGAAATCCAGGGAGGCTGGTCGGCCGCTGAAGCATCAGCGGCACGCACAGACCTCGCCGAACGCCTCATAGAATGCGCGTTATCTTGGCTCTTACGCGGCGCTATTAATCGCGGTGAGCTTGCGTGCGAAATGAATGACGGCATCGCCAAAGGTGTTTTCGTACTTGCTGGCGGCGATGCCGCGCACGAGGATCTGACCCCGAATGGACCACTTGAAACAGTGATTGTTTACGATCCGGACTCAATGGAGATCAGTGACGACAGCGCGATTAAACGAATGACAGAGCGCGCTTTCGTCCGAGTTGGAGCAGAATTTCGTGACGCATTGGAGGGGAAGTCCGGCGACTATTCGATCTTTGGTTTGCGAACGCCTCTGGGGGACGGTGTTAACGGTCAAGGGCTGGTGGAAAGCCGTGCACGTATCATGACGCTTGCCGATAATCAGGAAGGCGCGGATCTGGCAAATTGGTTGGCAACGGCTCGGATCATTGCCGGCGATCGCACGTCTGGTGGACATTTTCTAGAAGAAATTGAAGCCATTGTCTGGCCGGAAAAAGCCACCGGCGAAGTTTCAACTTCTATTCCTAAGCTGAAGGGCAAAGCTGCGTCTATGGCTGTTTCGAATGTATCAGATCATTCGAACGACCCTCGCATCCCCTTCCGTAAAGCCGCGATTGCATTGCGTTTATCTTTGGGCGCGCAACGACCAATTTTTCGTACAGCTTCGACAAGAGAAGCCTTCACCATGGCTGGGCAATCTGGCGTGATCAGCGCCCCCCTCGCGGCACGGCTATGTGACGGGCTTGACCTTGCTTCGGGCATTGTGGCGCGGACGCAAATGATTAGTGGCGGCCAGACGATGATGACTGAGGAAGCAAGCGAAAAGGAAGCGCTTGCCACCTTACTCGGCTATACGAATTTCTCTACACTTGATACCGTACTGAAAGGCGCGATCGCAGATGCCACAAATGCAGCGAAACGCCTTTCGGAAGGACCGCACTCGGACTTTCAACCGTTTCGTAATCCAGAAGCGTCATCCGCCGCCGACGAAGACGTTACTGAGACAGGTGACGACGGCGAAAAACTACTTGATCTCGGATTTCTTGGTGGCGAAACCCTGTCAGATAGCGTTGATAATTGGGCGAATCTTTGCGGCCTCGACAATAAAGCGCGTTTCTCGACAATTGCACCTGGGCTTCTCACGGCATTAGGTGAGACACAACATCCTGATGAGGCGGCACGACTCTTCGATACTTTTATTCGTACCGTGAGTGATCGGGAAACGCGATTGGCTGAAATCAACGAGAATACGACCTTGCGCGATTCCATGATCGACGCCTTTGGTATGTTTGGCGCCGTGGTCGCGCCATTAACCGAAACAGCTGAAGGCTGTGAGCAAATAATTGAGGAACGTGGTATCGAAACGCCGGCTAGTGGAAGTGAATTTATTGCACGTTTCCCTGCCCCGAAAGACGCGAACCTTGAACAGACCCGTCAATGGCGCCGAGAAAACATCGCCAGGATCGGGCTTTTTGCCGCTAGCGGCGATATGACATTCGACACAGCGGCAGATGCCCTGCGCATCATTGACGAGACCACATTAGCGGACATCTTCAATCGTATCGCTAAAGAGAAAAAAGCCGAGGGACTGACCCTTTTCACTTTTGATGGCGCGGCTAGAGGCGTCCCCGGATACGCTATTCCGATTGGATTTGTGAATGAACAGGACAATCCCTTTGCTGAGGAATGTGCCCGTTCGATCATTGATGCGTTGTCCAATCTGGGGGATGGCTTATTCGCCATCAACCCTGATGTTTCGCATCGCCCTGGTGGTTCCGGTGGTCCCCTCGCCCCTGGCATTGAACAGTTTAAAACTTACATCCAATCAGAAGCTGTTGCCAATGACACCATGCTTTTGGCACGGGGCCGGGTAATTGCGGGCCCGGATGAACGCACAACAAAAGCCATCCGGACAGCCGTCGCCAATCCACGCCGGGCTGACATATTATTCCGTGACCTCGATCGTGCACGAATGCAGCGCATTCGCCGCGATCGAAGCGAAAGCCTGTGGGACTTTGATAGTATCGAGGGCGGCCTGCAGGATACGAATTTGATCATCAGTACTCTAATCTACCGCCATGCGGCAGCACAACCAGGCATTCAGACTGCTAATGCCGTTGATGCTCTGGAACTACTCACTAGGGCGGGACTGGTGAGTGCCGATGTCACAAGCTCGCTCAACGCCGCCCTTGGTTTCTGGACGCGTCTGGCAATTCTTAAAGCGTTTTCAGATTGGTCGGGGCCACAACGCGATCCCGCACGCAAGCGGTTCGGCCGCCTTATTGCCCAGGCCGCAGAAGTCGAGCGCCTCGCAGCCGTGCAGCCGCTGATGCGCGGTTATGCAGACGAAGTCACACGGTTATACGCCCAGCTTGTCCTTGGACGACCAAGCCTCGGGCTCGTCGCATCAAGCGCACGTTGACATTGGAATATTTTGGACCGTTTCCCACGTCGGTGGGGCGGTCTTTTTCATTCTTTGTCGAGATATTTGCCGAGTGTGGGGTGAAGGACCAGAGCTTTTAAAGCTAACACTCGTAGAGCAGACGCCAATCCTCCGTCATACTCATCAGTAATTCGGCTTTCATCAACGTCAGTAATTAAACTAGGCAAGGACTGGTCTTGCTCCTTTGCAAGCGCATCGAGAATGCACCAAAACTCCGGTTCAAGAGCAATTGATGTTCGATGTCCCTTCAAAGAAAGCGAACGCTTTTCCATTGCCATAAGACGTCGCATACCTTTCCAGAATCAGAATAGATTAAAATATTTCCAAGCCAAGTTTGTGCGGTTGGCGTAAAGGAAATGCGTTAAATCAAAAACTTAAAGCGCCGTTCTGATTCCAATTGAAACGGAGGCGCTTTCGGCAACACAGAGTTTTATCAAAGCAATTCCATTCGACATGAGAGCGTGTCATTATCGTATATCAACGATCGGTAAGCACAATATTACGGTTGATAAATGCAAGACATTCAACGATAGAACTTCTTGGTATTCTTTAAATCCAGAAAAAAACGCCCGGGCAAACCCAGGCGTTAAAGTTCAGTTCCAGCATTATTCAGACTAGAGCCGTTTGCATTCAAGCTGATTCAGAAAACGGCTCTAGATTCTCGTTGGAGTCTGTTGCGAACCGCAAAACCGGTGATCCACTTTTGCTGCAACAGACTCTAGGAATAATTAGAAGAGGTGCTTTGCCCACTCGTCCACGCCATGTGAACGGATTTTAGAAGCCGCAAGATTAACACCATCGATAATACCTGCCATATGCGATACGGATTCAGCGTCGCAGTCAGCAATATTCGCGCCTAACGCCTTATACAATGTCTCAACATCGACCTGGTTTGCAAAAATAAACTGCGCCAACATGAGCCGTGTTTGGCTTGGCGATTTAGTCTCGGTCATACTAGTCCCCATGAAGGTTGCCTAAAAAACGCAATGCCCTGCAAGCCCAGTTTTCAAAACGTTATGACTGTGCAAGAGCGATAAGAACCGCTTTGCGGAAGATCCGACCCACGTCTTACCCATTAGGTAGCAAAAGCAAGGCCAGTTTCACGTTCCCACACAAAATAACGAAACGCCAGCTGTCGCTTAGCATCGCAAGGCCAATTAAAACTGCTTGTTTAAAGGTATTTACGCAACTCAAACCGCCAATATGTAAACCCGAAGGCTTCTGCCGCTATCATTGGCCCCGCCGATGAAATCGGGCGTATGCCTCGGTTTCTGAACGAAATTGATGATGTGACGTCAATCTGAAGCAGAACAATGTTTAGAATTCGGTCAAAACGGGACACTTCGATGGGAAAAGTCTAATCTCACCGTTCAAGAGCCCCAGCCTCTCTCTCTATATATATCAAAGGTTAGGTGATGCTGCCCAAAAGCACGGCGCGCAGAATTGTTAAGCGTTTCATCACATGCCAAGGCTCCCCCGGATCCCGCTCGGCATATCCCTGACCAAGACAAAGAAAACTGAGTGCCCCGACCAATCCAGCATAGTCGCGGCGTGGCCATTTCAACGCTCGGGTCTGTTCATGAAATTCGTCACGCGCCTTTTTCCAAACAGCCTTCACTGATTGTTGGCTGAGATCATGGCTAACCGTCAGCTTTGCTGATCGTCCCCAGCGCGCAAGAGCATATGCCCCCATCAGTCGTTTCAAAGACACTTCGAAGGATGACCCGTTAATTCTGTCATCGGGATCAACATCACACCATTGATAAGGCATGAGTGTTTTCAATACAGCGACTGCAAACCAGCCCTCAGCATCGGCATATGTGGCTAATAGCTCTTCAATGGAAGAGAACGATTGCGCGTAGAGAAATCGTGCGCGGGCATCAATGCCCATTTCGGCGCAGTCCCTGATCTCTTGCGAAAGGACACCCGACTGGGCCATGAGTTCAAGAGTTGGGTGCCCTCCAGGCGGATGACCTAAAAGCGTTTGATCAAGCGCCTCACGCTGCCATTGAAGCCGAATTTCACCAATCGGTGGTTCGCTGACGGCGTTCGGAATAGTACGAAACGCGACAGCCAGCCCCGCTAACGCCATAACTTTATGTCTTTGATGCCGAGGGGTATAGGGTAAAGCGAGGACAAGGTCCTCGTCCGTATCGATACCAAGTGTTCGGAAATGGGATCGTAGATCAGACATAAGAACAGTCTGTTCTGTCGCCCCGTCGGTCAAACACAAAGTGAATCAAATCAAGATTTTCAACACGCGTTGCCGCCTACTGACAAAGCCCCTGCTTTGGTGTCCAGTTTGCTAGTCGGGCACGATCATACTCGGGAAGCGATTCCCATGTATCCTCGATTTCTGCCAGCGCAGTCTTAATCTGTGTATGAAACTCGGGATAAACGCTCATCTTCCACGCTTCGAGGTCAGATTTACGAGATAGTTTATCACTCATAACGCGGTCAGCATTCGCCATCGCAAAGCGCGCCTTTGCTAGGTTCTCACCATATCCCCAACCATTCTGGAACATCACGCCCACATGATAATAGCTAACTGGGTCTTCAGCATCGACAGCCGCTCGACAGACCATATCCCGCGCTTCGCCGTGGGTTAGCCACCGGGTCGGCTCATGACCCAATGCTTTTTGCGCCTTACCAACCGCTTCGATCGTAGACGGACCATAGTCATTATCTGGACCATTAATGAATTCCATAAAACCGAGCGCTTCCAAAGCATACTGTGTTGCCATTGTTACGGCTGGACCATCAAATGTTGCTGGTTCAATCGGCGTGCTAGCAGCCTCCGATGGCTTTCCGAGTGATGCCATTTTTAGGAGTTTTTTCACACCATTATCGACCAAACCCGAGGCACCCTCTTGGCCCTCAGACGTATCCGCTAACTCAACGCGCGCAGGACCAACAAGTCCCTTAAGCTTATCTAATCGTGCTAGAGCGGCATCTTTTTCCAGAGCTGCTAATTGTTGAGATGAATGGCGCATGAAGCGTTTTTTCTCGAAATCAAATTCCTTCCAATCTTTCCCTTTGAGCACCGATCGTTTACGAGACGCGACCGCCGTCAATGCTGTCTCTTCACTATCAAAGTCACCATATAAATCTGTGCTACGGGTGTCTTCCCAAATAGATGCCGCAATTGTCCACGCAGCGGCTTTAAAACTGTCCGAAGCGCCGAAATGTTCGCATTCCGAAAGGGTTGCTAAGCGAAGAGCCCCAATTGGCCCCATACGGGTCATCTGCTCGCCGACTTCGTATCTCGCCCTTGCACGCTGTGCGTCATCGGTTCGCTTAGACAGTCTCTTTAACCGGCTAGCGAGCTCATTCGTCTTCTGCTCGCGATACATTTGGAAGCGTTTTTCGCGGCGTGTGAATTTTTCATCATTTTCGACGCCACTAAAGCGACGGTAAGAAAGATCGCCTTGGGCTTTGAGACGGCGTGTTACCCGGTCGCGATGAGCCGTCGCGGCACTTTGATCCACATCACAAGCGGCAAATGTTACCCACTTAAGAGCGTAAAGTGTTTCTGCTTCGGTAAATTTCTTTACGCCCTTGGGGAACGCACATTGCGCAAGAGCAAATTGCGCGTGGGGATCACCACCCATTGCTGCCCATTCAAGAATGACTTGCTCGTCAAAGGAGTATTGCTCGGCACATTTCATTTCGTCTTTTGCAAGCGCCGTTGATCCGGCAGCAAATGCGACGAAACCCATAAACACAGAAACAAGTGCCCGATGCATGAAACACCCTCCCATAATCTGACGAATTAACGTTATTGTGTAAGCGCGACACGCGCAAGCAATCAGTAGCAACGTCCCCTAAACAAACCCCCTATGATTGGGCTAAAAACCGGCAAAAAAGTACAAATTCATGGGGAACCCATGAGAATTTTTTGTGAATTTTATCAATAACGAGACGATAAAGAACTTTCAGTCCCCGAACTCGCGCACGCGACAACGCTCAATACCATCCGGTTAAAGACACGCATTCAAGCATCTGATGGTGTATTTTTTCTAAGTTTAAGGCGTCGTTTTAGCGGTTGATTGTGACCAATCACGCTTGACACCCGTGGCAAGCAGAAATGGCGCAGCGACGAATATTGATGAATATGTGCCGATGAGAATGCCCCAGATCATGGCAAACGTGAAGCCGCGGAGGACATCACCGCCGATCACGTAGAGTGCAACCAACGCAATTAATGTGGTGACCGACGTCATAACGGTGCGTGACAGGGTATCATTGATAGAAAGGTCTGCCACCTCAGGCAGCGCTTTTTTCTTAAACTTTCGCAAATTTTCACGCACCCGGTCGTAGACCACAACGGTATCATTCATTGAGTATCCGACTATTGTCAGGATTGCGGCAATGATCGGCAGGTTGAATTCTAACTGCGTGACGGCAAAAACCCCGAGCGTAATAATGATGTCATGGGCAAGCGCCGCGACGGCCCCGAGCGAGAATTGCCATTCAAAACGAGCCCAGATATAAATCAGCATTGCCCCTAAAGCTAATGCAACGGCGAGGGCTCCTTTTTGAATTAACTCGCCTGACACCGTGGGTCCAACAACTTCAATTTTATTGAAGCGAATTTCTTCACCAAGCAAATCTCGAAGGGCCGCTTGCACGGCTTCCGATGCGCGTTGTTGGGCACCCTCATTGTCAGCCTCATCGGTGTCTGCAGCGTCTTGCGCAGCATTTACGCTCGCCTCTTCAGCATTGGGAACCGCTGGCGTTTCAGCATCAGCATCTTGTTGTTCAACAAAGACAACAACACCTTTCGCCCCACCTGGGTCGACAATTTCCTGAACCCGCACGTCGCCAAGATCCAAATCGGCAACCACGGACCGCACGGCCGTTAGATCGATTGGATCATCGGAGGCGACCTCGACCGTGACACCGCCACGGAAATCAACGCCAAAGTTCAGTCCCAGTATCGCAACGGCGGCAATCGAGCACAGGATAGCAATTCCTGAAATCATCGTCGCAACCAAACGCCACGACGTAAAAGGAATATTGGTTTGATCAGGGATGAACTTGAGAAGCGCCATCTTTGAAATCCTAATTTTTGACCTTTTAAGGCCTCAAAGGGTCAGTTCTTTTGGACGGTTTGCGAGAACCCAGCGCCCCGCAAGCATGCGTGTTAAGAAATAAGCGGTGAAGACAGACGTGATGACCCCAATCATCAGCGTAACAGCAAACCCTCGAACAGGTCCTGCCCCTAGAATGAACATAAACGCTGCTGCTGCAAACGTCGTGACATTGGCGTCAACAATCGCGGATCGGGCTTTATCAAAGCCAAGTTCAATAGCCCGCACGGGCGGCTTGCCACCGATAATCTCTTCTCTAATGCGTTCAAAAATGAGAACATTCGCATCGACGGCCATACCGATTGTTAAGACGATGCCAGCAATTCCTGGTAATGTCAGTGTA
Organism: Pseudomonadota bacterium; assembly: GCA_039025235.1. GTDB lineage: Bacteria > Pseudomonadota > Alphaproteobacteria > Caulobacterales > Parvularculaceae > MED-G105. The sequence continues at coordinate 25,945 of JBCCOS010000005.1, read as the reverse complement.
GAGCCAAAGAGAGAGAGGGCACCGGCAATAAGGACAATGTTAGCAAGAAGGGCGGCATCGGCATAAACGCCAAATCGGCCATAGCTGACAATCATGTAAATGATGACGCCTATAAAACCGACGATCAGCGCAATCGCCCCGGCCCGCACAGAGTCTGCACCAAGTTCTGCTCCAACCGAGCGCTGTTCGATTGTGGTCAGCGTTGCGGGCAACGCCCCTGAGCGAATAAGCGTCGCGGTGCGTGTCACTTCTTCGGCACTGAATTGACCAGTTATTCGACCAACACCACCAGGGATCACGCCTTGAATAACCGGTGCTGAAATAATCTCGTCGTCCAAGACAATAGCAAAACGTTCATTGATATGTTCGCGGGTAAAATCGGCAAAGCGTTTTGCCCCTCGTGAGTCAAATCGAAAACTTATTTGAAACCCCCCATCAGGGTTCGGTTCAGCGGTTGCATCCTCAACCATATCGCCAGTGATTTCCGGTTCCTCATGCAGGACGAGAGATCCCTCGCCCTCATAGGGTGCATACGGACGGAGAATACGGCGCGGCGGTAATAAGCCCTGCTCGGCATCAGCGGGGTTCACTGTTGAGTCCACATAATGAAAGTTGAGCTGGCCCGTCCGGTTTATGACCGCTTTTAATTCTTCGGGATTATTGTCCCCCGGCGCCTGCACAATAATGCGGTCCGCGCCCTGCGGTTGGATCGCGACCTCCTTATTGCCAACAGGGTCAATCCGGCGACGAATAACCTCAATTGAATCCCGGACGGCTTCTGTTTGGTAATAGCTTTGTGCTTCCCGCGTCATACGCACGTCGATACGCGGCCCTATAACGTTTACCTCGTAGGGCCTACCAGACAGACCGAACGCTTGCCCCACGCCTTGGCGCGTTAGATCTTTCGCGCGTTCCGCTGCTTGTTCAGCCTTTGCCTCCTCCCGCACCCGCAAGGAGATGGTCGCGGTCGCCGCGTTATAGGTTGGCAAAGCCTGAAGCGCGATCCGATCGCGATTGGGCCCCGGGCGCATTTCACGTTGGAGTTCACGCCGTAAACCCGTCATACGATTGTCGATGACTTCTGCCGTTTCGACTTTGAGAAGGAGATAGGAACCACCCTGAAGGTCAAGACCAAGATTGATCTGACTTTTCGGAAAGAAACCCGGCAACTTCCCCAACTGATCTGCTGATAACAAATTGGGAGCGGTAAAAAGCGCACCGAAAAAAATTGTTCCAAGGATTAAAATCGTCTGTAGTCGGTTGAATTGTAGCATAGCAGCTTTCCAGCGCCTTCAAGTATATCTTTAGTGACGGAGAACAAATAAGAGGGATGACAAGATCAACAACGAAACCCGTAGCACAAATAAAGTTCGCCTTGCCCTAACAGCCCATTCCCGGTCAGCCTGCCCTCGCTAAGCCAGCCCTTGCTGAACCAGTATTGGCCGAACCAGCATCAGCGCGACAGCCATTACTTGTCGTTATTCGGATCCGTTTTCGAAAGAACATTACTCAGCGTCGCTTTTACAACTTTCAGCACAACGCCATCGGCGACCTCAACCAGGACGTCCCCACTATCCAACACTTTTGTGACCTTGCCATATAGTCCACCAGCGGTAACGACTTGATCGCCACGGCGCACATTATTCACCATATCCTCGTGTTTTTTCCGGGCTTGTTGCTGAGGGCGAATAAGCAAGAAGTAAAAAATCACAAAAATAAAAACGAGCGGCGCAAGCTGAACGAGGGCGCTTGGCGCCTCGGGACCAGCCGCTTGAGCGTAAGCGGGCGTAATGAACATCAATAGCATCTCCTAAGCCCCATTTGCGCCGATCGTCAAAGGAGCGGACCTCAGAGCGGTTACTAGGGGAATTATATCTTGCGCGGTCGATATTGCCGCGATGGTGCGGAATATAGCGATGGATGAGGGAGTTGCAATGCGGAGATGATAACCTTGCAAGTTCATCCATCCCATTGTTGTCGATACTGTTTTGCTAAAACATCCAGAAAATGCATTTCTAAGCCGAAATGCTCCAACTTAGACTTGGAAGCCAGTTGGAAATTCCTGCAACGCTCGTAACCCCAACAAAACAGACGTCAGTTGGCGACACAATCGCGACGCTCAAGCCCTAATTTTCAAGAAATAAGAGCCGGAACCGCACCTTAAGTTGGTAAGCAAACGCCTGCCCTTCGCGCGCGATGCCGTTTTTGTAGTTTTGAATCGGGCTCTTTACGATATTCAGCCAGCAAAATGGACTTTCAAAACACCAACACTCGACGTAAAAACTTCTGCATCGGGGGCACCGAACGACGATTTGGAGTATGATTTATGGGCTATTTGCTAAAGGGTCGGCGCCACATTGCCTTTCTTCTTCTCATGAGTGCCTTCACAGCCTGCACCACCGCGGGAGATCTTGCCGTTGGAACGGCCTGCGGCGCACGCGAAAACCTTTGCCGGCGTGACTGTGACGAAGCTCTCAATCGATCCGGCGACAGCATTGGCTTCAACCAGTGCCTCGATTCTTGCCGCGACTCGGCCGGCGACGCCTGCCGTCCAGATCCGGCCAAACGAAAATAGGCAACGCCGCCCTTAGGCTCGTGAACGCTAAAGAGATGAATCAAACAAGTCAGGCGCTTTGTTCTGTTCGGGAAACTGACAAGCCTCGAGGGCGAGTAGCGCACGTTTGCGCGCGGCACCCCATCGATAATTGTGGATTGCCCCAGACGCCTTGATCACCCGATGACAAGGAATCAGCAACGAAATCGGATTGGCCCCAACTGCCGTCCCGACCGCTCGTGAAGCCTTTCGGGTGCAAACCATATCCGCAATGGCGCCATATGTCGTTGTCGCGCCCGCAGGAAGGCTTAAGAGAGCCTCCCAAACCTTTATCTGGAAGTTTGTACCCGACATATGCATAGATAGGGGCTCTTCTGCTCGACCAAGCGCAAACTGAAACGCAGCCTGGCCAATGGGTTCCAGAGCCTTCTCGTCATAAATGAATTCCGCCGCTGGCCAGTCGGCTTTCATATCTTGAATGCCTCGCTCAAAGCCCTCCGCATCGGGAAAGCTAAGCCAACAAATTCCTTTGTCGGTCGCGCCAATAAGCGTGTGGCCAAAGGGTCCAATAACAACGCCATAGCGAATGACCTCCCCCGCTCCACGTTTTTTATAAGCGCCTGGCGTCATGGCTTCGGTATGCAGGAAAAGATCATGCAGCCGAGATGGCCCGGACAAACCAGCATCATGGGCCGCTTCAAGAATACTGGCCCCATCATGCAGGGAGATCCTCGCCGTCTGAGCCGTTAAGCGTTGCAAAAACCGTTTCGGCGAAACCCCGGTTCCTTGTTTAAAGCGTTTTTGAAAATGCGTGGGACTAAGGCCCGCTATGCCCGCCAGTTCATTCAGATCAGGGATGTCATTTGCGTGTTCAACGAGATAGTCGATCACCTGGGCAATGGGAGAAAGCTGCTTTGGCGAGAGACGACCTGACATAAGATGGGGTGAAGACGCCTCATCTTTTTGAATTTTTTGATCGCCAACGCTCGTGGCGGTCTTTTCCACTTTAGGGCGGGCTTTTCGTGCCGCTTGACGGTATGAAACGAAAGTCATGGGTTAAAACATTGCAAATGGCGGATGAAGAAACGACCCGTTTCTTGCGCATCTCTGCGGATGTGACCCGTTTTTCCCCCGAACAGATAAGCTCAGCGCCGAAAATTTGTGCGGAATCAACAAACAAGTCGCATACAAAATGAAAAACAGGTGTGATTTTTTACGTCAACTTAACCTTGACAGGGTGTTAATGCGAAAAATGAATTTGTAAAAGGTGGCGTTATGGATGACCTGTCCTACATCGTTGGTCTTGGTTTTTCGGGCGATGATGTTCCCCGCGCAATCATCATTTCATTGGTGATGGCCGTCGTCTTCGCAACACGTCATCCGGTTTGGAAAGTTGGGATTGCGGCTCTTTTCGTCGATCATGTTATCTGGGCCCTTGTTTCCCAGGCCGCAGCCGGCGCTGGCACAGACACAATCGTTATGTCACTCCGAGCCATGGTTCAAACGTTTACTGATGACCTCGGTTATTATCTTGTTCGCTTCTTTGGTCTCACAGTACTGATTAGTATTTTCGCCGGAGCGCGCCATAAATTATACGTTCTGGCTCCCCCAACGTCTAAAAAACGCGTACACGTATAATTTTATTGATCCGGTGATATTGATTCAGTTCGAGGATTGGCTGAGTACCTTCAGCCAAGACTATAGTAAAATGCAATAATTCTGCACTATTACATTCCGCTAAAGGCTATGATCGTCGCGCCGTTTAACGCAAAAACCGTTGCACACTTTTTGCTCGGCGCTCTAATAGATGCGTTCGCATACGTTTACGTCGCAGAACGAGGAATTCTTTTTTAATTGCTCAGCGTCCGAAACCCGTCACACAGGTAAAGCCGGCTTGTCCAATCGCCGCAACGGCGCGAGGATTATCAATTTTTACGAGTTCCTGAATGGCCGCGGTCGTCGACGACGCCCGAGAAATCCGTGTCGTATATTTTGCAAGCGCTGTGAGGTCATTGTCATTCAAAGACTCGTCCAATTCATCAACCATGCAAACTGATGTTTTCTCAGGAATGCCAATGGCCTGAAATCGATCTTCGAGTGTGTAACGCGCCGCCGTTGCGCACCCGGCTATGCTTAAACAGATAATGACGATCCCAAGTAAATTCCAATCCCGCATCAAAATTCCCCTCACGCAAAGTCAATCGTATCGGTTACGCGTCGAAAGACCAATCCATAACAAAATCAGATTTATGCTGAATGGAACGGCGCTATTTCACGTTACGCTCTTCAATTGTTTAGATTAAACCAACTCGGCGACGAATACCAATTGTAATTCGCCAATGCATCTGTGATATGCCAATCGCCAATGATGCGGGATTTAAAAACAGAACCCTGCACCTATAGTGAGGATAATGAGGCGATGAAGAAACAAATGAAAGCCATGGTGAGCACGCAGCCCGGGGGTCCAGAAACGCTCTCACTGGTGGAGCGCGATGTCCCAGCCCCAGGCCAAAACAAAGTAACGATCGCTGTTCGTGCGATTGGCGTGAACTTTCCAGACACGTTGATCATTCGCGACCTTTACCAATTTAAACCACAAAGACCCTTTTCACCAGGGAGCGAAGTATCTGGCGTGATCGAAGCCGTTGGCGAAGGCGTCACAGATTTTGTTCCGGGAGACCGAGTTGTGGCGCTTGATTTATCCGGTGGTTTCGCCACTCATCTTGAAACTGATGCGGTGAAGGTCTTTAAAATTCCTAAGGATATGCCATTCGATGAAGCGGCAGCCTTTATCACCGCCTATGGCACATCACAGTATGCGCTTATAGAACGCGCAAAAATCAGTGCCGGGGAAGTATTATTTGTTCTTGGTGCGGCAGGCGGCGTCGGTGCGGCAGCAGTTGAAATCGGCAAAGCCCTAGGGGCGCATGTTATCGCAGGAGTTTCCTCAGAAGAAAAAGCCGCGTTTTGTAAAGAGCTAGGGGCCGATGAGACGATTATTTATCCGTGCACGCTCGATAAAGACGGACAACGGGCACTGTCTAAAGAAATCAAAGCAAAGGCAGTCAAGCTTGGCAGACCGGAAGGCGCGGACGTTGTCTATGACGGTGTTGGCGGTGATTATGCCGAACCTGCAATTAGATCATTAGGTTGGGATGGCCGCTTTCTGGTCATTGGTTTTCCCGCTGGTATCCCTGCGATACCGCTTAATCTGCCGCTATTGAAAAGTTGTCATATCACTGGCGTCATTTGGGGGTTATTCACGATGCGCGATACGCAACGGCATCACGAGCTCATCAATGAGCTCTTTAAGATGTATACGGAAGGAAAGATTAGGCCGCGTGTGACAGAAACTTTCCCTTTGGAAGAAGCGGCAAAAGCGCTGACACTTATGGAGGAGCGCAAAGTACGCGGGAAAATAGTTCTCACGGTTTAAAGCAATCCCAAGCCAAGTGTGTGCGGTTGGCGTTAAGGAAATGCGTAAAAACAAAGACTTAAAACGTCATCCCGATTCCAATTGAAGTGTCGACGCTTTAACAGGTCAGTCAGCACTCGTATTAGAGCGCTTCGCCGATAAGTGTGATCGGTTATCGGCAAAAGAAGCGCGACCAAACAAACACTTAGAGCCGCGTTCCGATTCTATCGGAACGCGAAAAGCTCTAGCGTGTCAAAAACTTGGGGGATTGGTGGATTACGGAAAATCGATACCCCTCATCCCGGATTGCCATGGGTGAAATTTTTGCATCACCGACTTAAATAAGGTGCCATTCATATGACGGGACAGCCAAACGTGTAGCGCAGACCACGGTTGGCGATCAAACCATTCCTCGTCGGCAATTCGAAACTGCCTGACAAACGGGAAAATCGCGATATCCGGAAGGGTGTCGTCATTACCGCACAAGGCAGGTTGTTTTGCCAAACGTTCATTGAGATAAAAAAGGAATTCACTGCCCTTTTCACGGTGTTCCGCAGGATCCGCATCCTCATAACGCGTCGCATATTTATACCGATCTAAATTTACCTTAAACGGACCATCATTCTCAGAAATCAGCGCCTCTGATGTTGGCTGATCGCCAGAAAGCCATTGATGAGGATCGTTTTGCGCTAATGCCCAGCGCATGACATCGAGACTTTCTTCGAGCACGTCCCCATTTTGTAGAAGCAAAACGGGGACAGTTGCTTTCGGACTGATAGCAACCATTTCAGCGGGTTTATTTTTAAGAACGACCTCACGCAGCTCGACAGCGCAGCCGCTCACATATAGAGCCATTCGTGCGCGCATTGCATAAGGGCAACGACGAAAAGAATAGAGAACTGGTCGATCCATCCGTCAGACACTTCACCTCATCCAAGTGTTATGCAACGTCATGCGGCACTTATGGTTGAACACACGCGAGATTTTCGCCGCGCCTAAGAAGACTGCGGGCCAAAATGATGTCGACCTCTTGCTTCCGCAAGTTCAATTTGACGTTGACGCTCTTTAAAACGGGCCCGTTGTTCTTCGCTGTATTCCCCCACACACGCAGGACACTGAACCCCTTCAATATAATGTTCACTCGACTGTTGCTCTTCACTGACGGGTCGACCGCACGCCGCACACGCAATATGGGTTCCCTTCTTTAATCCGTGCACAATAGAAACACGGTCATCAAATACATAACAAGCCCCCTGCCATTTGCTTTGTTCTGCCGGGACGACTTCAAGATACTTTAATATACCACCCTTCAAATGGTACACCCCCGCAAACCCCAATGACTTTGCATAAGCGGTTGATTTCTCACAGCGAATGCCACCGGTACAGAACATAGCCAATTTTTTTTGAGAAACCTTATCAGCAAGACCATCAGCGATTTGATCAATCCGCTTTGGCATTTCACTAAATGTTTCGATTTCTGGGTCAATGGCCCCCTTAAACGTTCCAATAGAAATCTCATATGAATTGCGCGTGTCCACGAGGACAACATCAGGATCGTCTAACAGAGCGTTCCAATCCTCAGGATCCACATATGTGCCAACGTCCTTCACGGCATCTACGGCTTCGCCCATCGTAATGATCTCTTTTTTCAGACGGACTTTTAAACGCTTGAACGGTAGGTTCTCTGCCGCGCTCTCTTTATATTCCAAGGTGGAACATCCAGGTAATGTTCGAATCACGTCCGTGACGCGGTCAATGCCTTCCCGCGTTCCCGCAATTGTTCCGTTGACCCCTTCTTCTGCTAACAGGATTGAGCCCCGAACCCCCAAAGAACATCCCTCCTTGGCGATCAACGCTTTATACGAGGAAATATTGGGGATTTTCGCAAACTTATAGAAGGCAGCGACAACAAACATTAGAGATCTGACAATTGAACCAAAGCTTCTTGAAGTTTGGCATGACGTTTTTGATAGTCAACACGCCGTGATTTTTGTTCTTCAACGATTTCAGTAGGCGCGCGCGACATAAACTTTTCATTCATCAGCTTTTTATCAATAACACCAACCTCTTTTTCAATCTTTGCGACCTCTTTCGTTAGGCGTTTTTTCTCAGCACTAACGTCTATAATGTCTTGGAGGGGCAGCGCAAAGACAGCATCATTGTGAATAACCCTGATTGCTCCTCTTGGTGCTTCCTTGGCGTTAGAAAATGTCTCGATCCGAGCAAGTCGCCCAATCAAGTCTTGATGGCGATCAATCAACGCCTGGTTTTCATTGGACAGTGCAACCCCTATCATTTCAATCTTGGCACCCGCCGGTACATTCATCTCCGCGCGCACTGACCTGACTTCTGTAATAAGATCAATCAGCGAGTTAATCTCATTGGCTGCGCTTTCATTAGAAGGGATGGCATCAGCATCGGCCCAATCGGTCATAATCAAATGTTGATCGCGCTTTGCCCGCGCACCCCATAACTCCTCAGTTACAAATGGCATGAAGGGGTGCATTAGGATCAAAATTTGATCCAGAACATACGCCGTGACGGCACGAACTTCATCTTTTTGCGGACCATCCGGCCCCTGCAGAATTGGCTTTGCAAGCTCCAAATGCCAATCGCAGAACACATTCCAAGCAAATCGGTAGACGGCGTTCGCCGCATCATTGAACCGATAGGCCTCAATGCCTTCGGTCACGGCGCGCGCGCAAGTCGCTGTTTCACTTAAAATCCACTGGCTGAGTGTTTCTTTGGCTGATGTAAGATCTAAATTCTCGTCGACAGCACAGGCATTCATCTCTGTAAAACGTGCGGCATTCCACAGCTTTGTTGAGAAATTTCGATACCCCTCAACGCGCTGATCAGAGATCCGGACATTACGCCCCTGTCCTGCTTGAGCTGCAAGAGCAAAGCGGAGGGCATCGGCACCAAATTTGTCAATCAGGTTTAACGGGTCAACACCGTTCCCTTTTGACTTTGACATTTTCTGGCCTTTTTCGTCGACAATCAGACCATGAATATAAATCTCCGGAAACGGAATAACGGCTGACCCCTTTTCATCTTTCATGAAATGCAAGCCCATCATCATCATACGGGCAACCCAGAAAAAGATGATATCAAACGCGGTAACTAAGACGCTGGTGGGGTAGTGCTTGGCGAGTTCAGGTGTATCGGTCGGCCATCCTAGGGTCGAAAACGGCCAAAGTGCCGATGAAAACCACGTATCGAGAACATCTTCATCCTGTACAAGCGTTACGCCTGAACCGTGTTCGGCTTCTGCTTTTTGCCGCGCATCCGCTTCATTTAAGCCAACATATGTTGAGCCATCAGGTGTATACCAGGCAGGAATACGGTGGCCCCACCATAACTGTCGCGAAATACACCAGGGTTCAATATTGCGCATCCATTGAAAATATGTCTTAGACCAGTTCTCCGGAATGAATTTGGCTTGTCCTGACTCCACTGATGAGATGGCTTCTCTCGCTAATTCTTCGGCATTCACATACCACTGATCAGTCAACATTGGTTCAATGACCACGCCGGAGCGGTCACCAAACGGCTGCATGATCTTTTTATCTTCAACCATTATAAGAAGGCCACGCTGATCGATATCGGCAACAACCTCTTTGCGCACATCAAAACGGTCTTTACACCGATATTTTTCAGGAACATAAGGCTCGTCAACCATACGGCCCTTGGTATCCATAAGGATATACATGGGAATATCGTTTCGGCGGGCAACTTGATAATCATTGAAGTCGTGCGCGCCAGTGATTTTCACGGCACCAGAGCCAAAGTCTGGATCAGGATACTCATCGGCAATAATAGGAATGTAGCGATCGGCGAGCGGTAGAAGACATTTCTTTCCAACGATAGGAGCATACCTTTTGTCCGATGGATGTACCGCCACCGCGCCATCGCCAAGCATTGTTTCAGGCCTTGTCGTGGCTATACTGATATAGTCACGTGTTTCCCATTCGGTCGGGTTACCATTGTCATCAAAAGCGATTGGAAACTCATAGGTCTCGCCGCCTTCTAATGGGTATTTAAAATGCCAGAAGTGACCGTCGACTTCTTTATTTTCAACTTCTAAATCGGAAATGGCCGTCTCAAACTTAGGGTCCCAGTTGACGAGGCGTTTATCCTTATAAAGAAGACCTTCTTCATATAGTTGAACGAATACTTTGAGGACTGCTTCGGAAAGCCCTTTATCCATGGTGAAGCGGGTGCGCGACCAATCACAGGATGCTCCTAAACGGCGAAGCTGGTTCAGAATTTGACCGCCGGATTCTTCTTTCCATTTCCAAACACGGTTCACGAAAGCCTCGCGCCCCATGGACCGTCGATCCTCATTGCCATCGGCCGCTAGCTGACGCTCCACCACCATTTGCGTTGCAATGCCCGCATGGTCCATCCCAGGTTGCCAGAGAACGGCTTTGCCGCGCATCCTATGAAATCGGCACAAAATATCTTGCAGCGTATTATTGAGCGCGTGACCCATATGGAGCGAGCCCGTGACGTTGGGCGGCGGAATAACAATTGTAAATGGCTCAGCGGAGGCATCAGCCTTTGAGGGATCAAAAGCGCCGGACGCTTCCCATTCTGTATAGATCCGAGCTTCAGCATTAACGGGATCAAATGTTTTTTCGAGCATGCGCCTTGTAAAGCCTTTATCAGCCCAATCGACCACACTCACCTGGTGGGTGGGGTTATCCCCACATTTCTTAAATCTGGAAATGTAGTCGCCGGGATTTGTTTCTTGAGAGGTATAACGAGGACCATACAAGCCCCACAAGGGGGTTGATGTTCGCCGTCCATAATCGGTCAAAGAGAAAAGACGATAAAAAGGGCTCTAACCCCTCACCGCATCTAGGAAGAAGATAGCTTATCGAACGCTAGCGAGCCCGCCGGGCAATTCTTTGGACTTCATCCTGTACTTTTTCTTCGACAATCGCCGGAAGGTTTTGATCCAACCAATCTTTGATTAACGGTGTCAAAAGCCCAACAACGATATCTTCAAGTGTTTTGTCACCCTGCCCAGAAACGCGAATAGATTGGGAGAGTGAGCGAAATGCCTCAGACGCGACTGACGCCGACGCATTGCCAACAATGCCCTCGGTCGATGCCGCTGAAAAGGCGGCAAGCTCGGCTTCTGGCGTTTTCGCGGATAGTGACGTCGAATTCAGCGCACTTTCCGTAAGCGCAGACGACTCCCCTGCCGCTAAGCCATCAATTTCAGATGCATTGGACTCGGGAGTGGAAAAAAGGGCCGATCCAGTCTCCCCCTCAGTCGGGCTAGCCCCTTGCTCCTGATCAGCTTTCACGAGTTCGACCGAAGCTTCTTGAGGCGACGTTGCTGAAGGTGATGGCGTCTCAAGATACGTCGCCCGTTCATCAACCATCTCGTCGCTAGCATTTGTTTGCGCAAAAGTATCTGATGTATCCACGGCTTGAGGCCTTAGCGGGATGGCATCGGCGCCGAGGGCTTCTGAACGAGACAACTGCGTTACGGGCTCTGTATTTAGCTCACGCGACTCCTGTTCGGAGAATGTACCAGAATCTTGATCAGTCTGGTCCGCAACAGCCGTTTCGCCATCCACCTCATCATCAGAGATAATACGCCTGATGGAGGCCAGGATTTCTTCCATACTAGGTTCAGGTTGGGCGTTTGCCATAGGACTCGCTGCCTTCAAACTTTCAATTATAGGCACGCCGATAAGTTAAAATGCCTACAAATTTATTCTGGTCTTACTCATTGAGCGCTTCGCAACAAGTATCAAGCCCTCAAACGGCTAAATTCTTTTGGATAATGACGGAACGTTTTGTCTCAAAAGCCGACAACATTTCCCACAAACGACATCTGAGTGAGCGCGAAAGCTGAGCCGTCATCAATTTCGACAGAGATCGATTAATCGTCGTCTGCCTTGGTGCTCTCATACGAAACATCGCTGGTCCCACTTGCTGCCTCAAGCGTTAAAAGCCCGGCACTTGCAAGAACCGAAAAAATTGCCACGCGTGAATCACGTTTTGCGTTTGCAAGGTTTACATTTGCCCGCAATAGCTCCTGCTCTGCATTCAAAACATCGAGCGTCGTCCGCGACCCTAGTTGAGCCTCTCGACGCACGCCACGTAAAGCCAATTCATTGGCGTTCACTTCCGCGGTTGCCGATGAAATGGTAAGTTCTGAGGCCTGTAGCTGTTGCCAGGCGGTCGTAGCGCGAACCTCAGCGCGGCGCTCTGCTTCTGTCACGCGGCGCTTGTCTGCCTCATGCCGGGCCTTTGCTTCGCGGACACGAGAGAGATTGAGCCCCCCTGTAAAGATCGGGACTGTCGCGCGCAGCCCATATGAGAATTGCTCGTCATTCAGCGTAAATGCCGTGACGTTCTCTGTATACAGATATTGGGATGTCAGAGCGACTTCTGGCGCAAAGGCCCCCTTTGCAATGGCTACGCCTCTGCGTGAGGCCACTTCATTTGCCTTGGCGCCGATCACACCAGGGGCGTAATTGCGCGCGAGTTGCCGCGCTATATCAAAATCCTTAGGCGCCTGAGGCAATTTGGGATTTTTTTCGAGCGTCTGGGGCACATCCCCAATCAGCTCCGTGAGATTTGCTCGACTGATCGCTAGAGCGGCTTGTGCATTGGCCAATTGAGCCCGCGCACCCGCTAAACGGGCGTCCGCCTGGGCAACATCTGTCCGGGTCACTTCGCCTACGTCAAACCGCAATTGCGCTTCCTCTCGCTGCCGGGTCAGAACTTTCAGATTGTTGAAGTTTGATTGGTAAACTTCATCATCTCGCACGACGTCGAAAAAGGCCGTTGCTGTGCGTAAAAGAACATCTTGTTCAACGGAAACGAGCTGCGCGCCCCCGGCTTTTACCCGAGCTCTTGCCTGGCGGATCGAATTGACATTTCTAAGACCATTGAACACCACCAATTGTCCATCTGCCTGGAGCGACAGGGGTTCGAATTCGGCATCCGTTGGAAAGGGTATTGCACCAATAAAGCTTGATTCCGTCTCGATACGTTGTGCAGCCGCGGTGCCAGTGACCTGTGGTAAAGCTGCAGCCCAAGCCTGCGCTTTGATTTCATCAACAGCCCGTTGTGACGCGCGCTCAGCTTGAATTGTCGGATTGGTTTCAAAGGCCATACGCAAGACATCGGCTAGGGCTTGCTGCTCCGCATTGGCCCCTCCCGATGGAACCAAAATGCAAAGAGTAAGGCTCGCGGCGATCCTTACAAATTTCGAGCATATGACATTAGCGCTCAGACTAATTCTTTGACTATACAACTTAGAGAAAAACACTTTTTTACCACCAACTGCATCCACAGCGCTGTATCGACGGGATTGTCCAACTTACTCATTGATCAGCTCAAGGATAAGCCGACCATTCGAGATCCATCCATTCGTCATAACGCTTTAATTCTTAAATATATGTCTCGTCACAAAAAGATAAGTCGCTGTGCCCGCCCATCACCCTATCACATCCACCACTTATCGAATTAGTGCCGTTTTGCACGACTTAATTGCCGTTAAATCGAACAGGATATATCGAGCAAACTACCAAAAACGAACAGAAATGATCAAAATGAAAATGATTTTGGTACCTTAAATTCCGCTGGGACAAAGGATGCCGTGGCATCAAAATAGTCATTTTGGGCAAATGCATCACCATTGCGTATGATACAAATACCACGTGTCACAGATTGATCTCGCATCAACGCGATAAGGCGCCCACCGTCGGGAGACAACTGAGCTTTTAGGTCATCGGGAATGATTTCAGTCGCAAACACCATGGCAATGACATTAAAAAGCCCCTCGTCCGGGGCGCCCAGTTTAGGATCAGCGACGATAGAGGCTGCATTTACAATACCAAGGTCGGCCCATTGCGCCTCAGCTTTTGCAGATCGAGCCTCGCTTTCGTCTACCGCGACCACCATGGCACCAAGTCGCGCCAAAATGGCGGTCGAATACCCCGCACCGTAGGCAACATCCAAGATCAAATCATCACGCCTGATCTCAGCTGTGGATAAGAGCTTTGCTAGATCGCGTGCCGTCACGAGCGATCGCTCGCCACCGTATACAATTTCTTTTTCTACATAAGCCTCTTCCCGAAGCGTCGACGGTAAAAAGATCTCACGTGGAATATCGGAAAGAGCATGATGGATACGCGGGTCCGTCACATCATTTGGACGAACTTGCGTCTCAACCATTAAACGCCGTGCTTTTTGATAATCTGTCGCCAAGGAAAACCCCATTAAATGCAATCAATACAACACCTTATACAAATAATCATAAGGTGATGCTTCGGCGACTTAAAGGCAGTGAGCACCGCTTTATACGACCTGGGTGTCTTTATGTGTTCGATTTTTGCTCATCAGCAAGCGCACACTTCCTTCATTGACGACGCAGCGCTGCAAAAAGATATCAATGAAAATGCTTCACACGCGCGTTTAAATAGCCTAAGAGCCGCGGCCTACCCTCCAATGGCCACGTGGCGGAGTGGTGACGCAGCGGCCTGCAAAGCCGTGTACGCCGGTTCGATTCCGGCCGTGGCCTCCACTATTTGATATCTGGTAATATCAGACACAACAAACTTCTGAGGTAAATCAGTTGGGCCCGCTGACCGATCTTTCCAAATTGCGGTAATCGCCTTAAATACCATCGCGAAATACTAACACGTCGTGAAAAAATCTGCGTTATAGTTAACGCTCCAGACAGTCTTTTAAGAAATAATAAAACTTCTCACAGCTGCCCACCGTAACAAGGGCTCAGCTGATCGCATCTCACTTGCGTTAGAAGACGCAATCTTGGCCAATAATGGTCTAAAAGGAGCAGATTTTTGTCGATGATTTCCGGGAATACGCGATTTGGTAGAAACACAGCCGCTGAGCGTCAGCAGCAGGCGATCATTGCAACGGCTGCACAAAAAATAGCGACAAACCGAAAACGGCTAAGCTCATTTCGGGCGAATTCTGAATGACAACAAGATTGAGAAAACGTCTGATAATCGCTGCGACGATCATTGCGGCTTCGGGTTGCCAAACTGTCGACAGAGAAAAGCTTTCTGCGGCAATACCTGATGTCCCGAAGGAATGGTCTGACCCAACGATTTCGACCATTCCACCAACCGGTGACTGGATCGGCACGTTTGGGGACGAAAGGCTACGCAAGCTCATTGATGAAGCGATGCTTGCCAATAACGATATCTTAACGGCTGTTTCCAACCTCGATGCGGCCTATGCCACCGCCAAAATTCTTCGTGCCGACCAATTGCCAAGCTTGAATGTGGGGTCAAATTCAAGCCGAAACGCTATTGTTATTGACCCTGCGATTGCCGCACAGTCCGGTGGCGCTGGGTCGCTTGGCGACGTTCGCGCACAAGACCTAGAAGATCAATTTGGCATCGATGTGGATGGTGATGGGGAACTTGACGGCCTTGATCTTGTAACAATTGACCCGGAGACCGGCGAACGGACGCTCGGTTCCGACGGGTTGCTCGATTCACCAATCCCCAATCGTCGTATCTGGATCAATAACTTTACGACTTTTGCTCAGGCACAGTGGGAAGCTGACCTTTGGCAACGCCTCCGTGACGAAACAAAAGCATCAAAACAAGATGCTGAAGCAACGCTCGCCGATTTTGAAGCTGCACGCCTTTCACTCGCGTCTGCCGTCGCGCAAGGATGGTTTAATTTGATCGAAGCCCGTCAACAACGGGAGCTTTCAGAACGTGATGTTACCGCACGTGAACGCAACCTCCGCGTAACCGAACGACGTTATGACAGAGGCGTTGCATCATCGCTTGATGTGAGATTAGCGCGATCCGCACTCGGAACAAGTCGAGCGGGTGCAGCCCTACAACAGCGCCTCGAGAAAGAAGCCGGACGCAGGCTTGAAGTCTTGCTTGGTCGTTACCCGGCTGCGGAACTGAAAGCGGCGAGTAGCCTGCCTGTCTTGTCCCGGCTAACCAGCGCTGGCGCCCCTGGTGACATCCTCGCGCGACGTCCGGATCTTGCTGCCGCAGAAGCGCGCATGGAAGCAGCAGGGCTGAGGGCCCGTGCTGCGCGAAAAGCCATGTTACCAAGACTGACGCTCACAGCGCAACTCACAACCAGTGGACCGCGCATTGAAGATGTGATTGACCCCGAACGCTTAGCGGGTAACGCCGCAGCGGGAATTCTAGCACCGGTCTACCAAGGCGGAAGGCTACGCGCCACCGCAAAACGCGCAAGGGCACAAGCGAGCGCAAGCCTTTATGATTACGCACAGACAGCACTGCAGGCATTCGAAGAAGCAGAAAACGCCATTGCTGCCGAAAACTATCTTGCAATAAGAGAAGAAGCCTCAAAACTTGCTTTTGAAGAAGCAGCCGAAGCAGAGCGCATTACCGAACGACGATATGCAATGGGAACGGCGACAATCTTCGACCTCCTCGATGCGCAAACGCGACGGATTTCATCGGAAAGAACTTATATTCAGTCTCAACGAGAGCGCGTATCAAATCGAGTTGCCCTCTATGTCGCGATAGGCGGAGACTTTTTGGCGGCAAACGCTATTGAAACGTTAAGCGAAGAGAACGAAGACAAGAAAACGGATCATCCGCGCGAGACCGCTTCGCATCTAAAAAAGACATCAGCTACGACCATATCTGCAAATGATAAGGATACAACGGCTCCCCTCAATTCAATCGCCGCCGAAGGGGCGTCTGATCCAAATATAATCATTGCACAAAGCGATGGGAGAGATAAACCGTGACGCGTAAGCTTTACACTATACTTGGTACCCTTGGAATTTTTGCCACCGGTGTTGCATTCGTTGCAATCATGTTTGCGGCACGTCCAAAGATTGAGCGTCAAGAAGCGGTTAAAGAACTACCGACGGTTTTCTTTGAGGCAACAGAGCCAACGTCAACACGCTTAAATGTGATAACACAAGGAGAAGTAAGGCCGCGGACGGATATTTCGCTAACCGCACAGGTTGCTGGCCGCGTGGTTTCGACCTCAGAAAATTTTGTCAATGGTGGTTCGTTCAAGGCAGGCGATGTTCTCGTTAAAATAGAGGACGATGATTATCGCGTTGCTTTGGCAAGTGCCCGTGCGCAACTTGCTCAGGCCAATGAGGCCCTTAAACGAGAAGAGGCGGAGGCTTCCCTCGCCGAAGCGGATTTTGAAGACCTTGGCCTTGGTGATACTGCCAGTGCCCTGACCTTACGCAAACCGCAACTTGCTCAAGCCCGCGCAAGCTTCAGTGCCGCAAATGCTGAAGTGCAAGCGGCAAAATTGAACCTTGAACGGACAAAGATTGTTGCGCCATTCGATGGCCGCGTCCGTGAACGCATCGCTGGACCCGGTCAATATGTTGCACCAGGCGCACAAATAGGACGCGTCTTCTCAACAGATGTGGCCGAGGTGCGTTTAGCATTGACGGATGCCGACCTCGAAAAACTGGGGCTTCCCATCGCTTTTGTAGAAGGACCGAATAATCCGGGGCCCGAAGTAAAGATGCGTGCGGTCGTCGCTGGAGTGTCACACGAATGGCAAGGACGCGTGACACGGACAGACGGCGCAATCGATCCAGCAACACGGCAGGTTAGCGCCATTGCTGTTGTCGACGACCCCTATAATGCCGGTTCCCATAATGGCGTTCCGCTTGCAATCGGTCTTTTTGTTGATGCAGAAATTAGCGGTCGCCCTTATGAAACAGCTTTTGTTTTACCCAACACCGCACTTTATGGTCGCAATCGCGTTTACGTCGTCAATGAGAAAGGGCGCATTTCAGCGCGCGAAGTAACAGTCGTGGCAAAAACACGCTCGAAGGTGACGGTTGCCCGTGGTCTTCGCGCGGGCGACCGGGTCGTTACTTCACCCCTTCGCGGCGCCAGTGATGGCGATTTCGTCAAAGCGATTTCACGGGAGTCGATTGATCTTGAAACAACTAATCGTGCTCCAGAAGTGGCAAAAGCATCAGACCGCGGAGAAGAGCTTTGATAGGCGTATTACCCTGGTGGGCGCGAAACTCTGTTGCTGCAAATCTTCTGATGGTCGCTTGCCTTGTTGCAGGCATAGCGGCTTATTCAGTTCTTGAACGAGAGCTAAATCCCGCAACCGTTGACACAGGCGCAACGGTCACCGTTAACTGGCCCGGGGCTTCTCCAACCGAAATAGAACAACAAATTGTACTCAGGATTGAGGAAGCGATTGATGGCATCGACGGTCTAAAGCACGTTGATTCAACCGCCCGCGAAGGCTTTGCTCAAGTCATCATTACTGGCGATACAAAAACGGATAAAACACGTTTTCTGAATGAATTAAAAAACCGCATTGACGGTATTTCGACGCTCCCCAACGGCGTCGAGCCGCCTATTGTCAGCCAATTGATTGATCAAACGCCTGGCATTTTTATGGCTGTGCAAGGCAACCTCACACCGAAAGGGTTGAATGCGCTTGCGCGTGAAGTGCGCAACGAGCTGTCAAAGCTGCCTGGAGGTTCTCCCATCATCGAAATTTGGGGAAATCTCAATGAGGAAGTTGCGATTGAAGTCTCCGAAGAAACTTTGAGACAATACGGACTGACGTTTGATGATGTAGCGAATGCCATACGTGGATCGTCATTAAATGTCGCTGGCGGTCAAGTGCGCACCGAAACAGGTAACCTACAAATTGCAGCACGGGCCCTTGCCGACACAGAGCAAGACTTTGAAAAAATTGTCGTCCGTCAAAACTCCGATGGGTCGCTCATTCGCGTTGGCGACATCGCAACGGTGATCGACGGGATTGAGGATGTTCGGTCAATTAGGAAATCTGACGGGCGACCATCGATTAGCATCGCCGTGCGACCACCGGAGCGCGCTAATGTTACAAAGATGTCGAAGGTCATTCATCAGTATGTTGAAGAGAAAAATAAAGAGCTTGGCGATCAAGCCAAACTACGCATTTGGTTTGACGCCGCGGACCCTTTTAACGGGCAGCTAAGTCTTGTAACGTCTAATGCTGTTCTTGGCCTTATTCTGGTTCTCATTGTCCTGACGCTCTTTCTTCGCCCAACAGTCGCGATTTGGGTTTCGATCGGGATCGGCGTTTCTTTTATCGGCGCATTTATTTTAATGCCCGCAACTGGCGTCAGCCTGAACTTATTGTCGATATTTGGATTTTTGCTCGTTATTGGGATTGTGGTTGACGATGCTATCATCGTGGGGGAGAGCATCCATAATCAAGTGGAAAATGGAACGAACGGTGTTGACGGTGCGATCCTCGGCACGCAACTGGTCGTCAAGCCAGTCTTTTTTGCCGTGGTCACGACCATGATCGCGTTTTTACCATGGCTTTTGATTAGCGGTGCAGAAGCGGAACTGACAAAACAAATCAGTCTAACAATTATCTTTGCTTTAAGTTTTTCTCTCATAGAAGCTTTTCTCATTCTACCAGCGCACCTTGCTCACCTTGAACCTCAAGACAAAACAAGTCGCTTTTACCAGTTCCAACGCCGCTTCGCAGAAGGCATTGTAAATTTTGCTAATCGATATTATGAGCCAGTCATTAAGTGGGCTCTGATCAACCGATACTTTACCGTAGCAGGATTTTCAGTTGCCCTAATGCTTTCTATCGCTTTGGTCGCACAAGGTTGGGTCCCTTTTAAGTTTACACCAACGATGCAAGGCAGTTTTATTTCTGCCCATATTTCTTTGCCAGAAGGCACATCATTTACGCGTACGGAACAAATTTTCGATAATGTTGAAGATGCTGCAAACCGCCTAAAGCAAAAGTTAGGCAATGCTAAAAATAATGAGCCTTATGTTCGGTCTATTTACGTTGCCGCTGAGGAAATCTCTGTGCGGTCCTATGTTACGATAACAGAGGCCGTGAATAGAGATGAGTCGACAGAAGATATCGCTAGACTTTTTGAAAAAGCAATTGGCCCTCTTCCAGACGCTGAATCAGTTGAGATTGGTTTTACGCAGAATAATAATTCCCCTGACCTTTCCTATGGGATTGAAGCTAACAGCCTTGAAGATCTTCGAATTGCAACCGACGACGTTCGCGATTTTCTAAGAACGCTTCCAGGTGTTTTCAATGTCAGAACAAGCCTTCAGTCGTCATCACCAGAATTGCAATTATTTTTAAAGCCAGGCGCCGAGAGATTTGGATTAACGCTTGGCGAGGTTTCCAAGCAGGTTCGGCAAGCCTTTTATGGGGAGGAAGTACAACGCCTTCCGAGGGAAGGCCAAGATGTCCGTGTGTTGGTTCGCTATCCTAAAGAAGCGCGCGAGTCTCTTTCCACCATTGATACAATGCGCATAAGAACAGCGGATGGGCGCGAGGTGCCACTGACAGTGGTTGCAGATGCCCAATTCGCCCCGAGCTATAAGAAAATTGACCGTCGTGATCGTCAGCGTTCGGCAAAAGTTACGGCACGGATGGTTGAAAACATCGACCGATCCGCGGTGAAAAAAGCATTTAGCGAAGAATATGCGGCCAATTTCAGTAAAAGACATCCCAATGCAACGCTCAGCATACGGGGTGATGGAGAAAAACAGGCTGATTTCGTTAAAGAGTTTAACGTTCTTTATTCGATCGCTTTATTCAGTATATATATGTTATTGGCCATTGCCTTCAGCTCTTATTGGCAGCCAGCGCTTATCATGACAGCCATACCGTTTGGATATATGGGCGGCGCCTTTGGGCATTTCTTTTTTGGATTAGACTTTACATTGTTTTCGTTTTTCGGCGTTGGTGCTGCCGCAGGCGTTGTTATCAATGACAATCTTGTTCTCATCGACTATGTAAACCGCCTACGGGCCAGTGGCGCCGGAGCATTCGAAGCACTCGTTCGCGCGGGTGTTGGGCGATTCAGACCGATTATTTTAACGTCATTTACGACTTTTATCGGCCTTTTGCCAATCATGTTCGAACAGTCAACAGATGCAGAATTTCTAAAACCAACAATTGTGGCCCTTGCGTTTGGTGTTTTCTTTGCAACCTTCGTTACGCTGATCTTTGTCCCTGCTATGTATGCCGTAGGTGCCGATATCGCACGCTTTTACCGCTGGGCCTGGACAGGACAAAAACAGCCAGATATTGGCACCGGTGCTTCTGCGGAAAGAGGGTTCACAACGACAGCGACAACGAGTGGCAAGCTCACGTCACCGGATGTCCGTCCAGCTGAATAAGAAATTGGCGCTGCCGAAGCTGCTTCACCAAGCTGTACCGTCGCCCATTGGGTTGCTCATTTTTTCAACTCTTGGATTTTTGCACAAATACTGACGGGTCGCCCGTTCGCCATTTGAGTCTGAAATACTTTAATTTGTTATCGTGATACTCAGCGCTCGATTGCAAATGATTGTTCAGCGCACCAAACGTCTGAAGGGGCATTAACGACCAGGCAACGATAGTAAAAAAAGTATGCGCTACCGATCGTCCGTTAACCTTCAATTAACCAATTTTGGTACAGTATATGAGTGTCTTCTAAACGAAGACACCCCACCATACCCCATGAGTAACAGTACTGAACCCGCTTCCCCCAAGGCGGGTTCTTTTATTTTGGGCATCGGTTAGAACTCAGTCACAACTCAAGCAATTTGAAACCCAATTGTCCGGAACTCAAAAATTGAGAGGCGAAGATTCCACAGTTCAATAGACTGCATCGCTTCGGCGACCGAGATCGAAAAGCGGTGACATGGCTCAATACATGATTGGCTCTTGGCGGCATTCGTGAAAGATTAACGATTATTCGCTTAAGAACGTTGGGAGTTATTGTGTTGCGTTATTAATTGAGGGAATTATCTCTCATCAATGGCTACGCTTACAACGCTACATTCTTTGGTGGACGACAAAAACCAGTTTAGAAATATAGAAAGCAGAAAAGCTCTAGCGTCCCGTCGCTGCCTTTGCTATAGCCCAAAGAAACGGCATTCCCCGATAGCTCAGTTGGTAGAGCAGCTGACTGTTAATCAGCGGGTCACTGGTTCGAGTCCAGTTCGGGGAGCCATTTTTTCAATAAATTCAGTAACTTATTTTTTTGGGTAACACCTTCATCACTCCATAACCTGTTGTGGGTAACACTTTGGGTAACACCCCAAAGATTTCGGGAGTGGATTCGTGAAGACACTCCGCATAATAACCCGATGGTTAAAGTCGGTCTCCTTCAACCGAGGCCAAAGCGTTTGCCCGCGATTTAGCAACACATATCGGTCGATGAACTCAATGCGCCATCATTTCTAAAATGACGCCTTTATCGCAGCCTAAAGCGTCGAAACTTCAATTGGAAGCGGGACGACGCTTTAAGGTGTTGATTTTACGCATCTCCTTAACGCCAACCGCACACACTTGGCTTGGAAATGCTTTAAAGACGCTCCGTTTCAAACGGAATCACTGAGCGGCTTTAGGTCTTTGTTTTTTGCGCATTTCCTGGCGCGTGGGCCGGTAACGACTTGAGCGGAAAATGCTTTAGCATCTTCTGATCTTGCTTTCGTAAAATGAAATGATCCGTATGTTACGCAGTCTGGATCGCTTATCAGCTTTTCTCGCTATATAGTTGAATTTAGAGGTCAGCTGAAGAAACACTCTGCTTCCTTTTTGGCCACCGCGATACGCGTATCAATAAGCGGCTAAAAAATAGCACTTATCATTGTATTAATCCGGAGAGCAGTTAGAAATAATTCAAAATTTCGAGTCACATCAATAGTATCAAATGAAAAGTTGTAAAGTACTTGCATGTTTCATCGATCATGATGGTTTTACGGGAGAGTATTAGTTTGCCAGTTCGTTTTCTACTCAGTGTTGCGCTTATTGTTGCCCAGTCAGTTGCTCAGTCTTTGATCGTCCTATCTTTTTTATCCGCACCAGCGAATGCTCAATCGGTACGCCAAACAAAAGGTGATTTCGAAGACAAGTTCCGGCAGCTCGAAGAGGCCTTGCCGACCCCCAATACTTATCGTACGGCATCAGGTGCTCCGGGTCATGAGTATTGGCAGCAGGAAGCAAGTTACAAGATTAAAGTTGAACTTGACGAAGCAAATCGCTCAATTAATGGGTCGCAAATCGTATCCTATACGAATAATTCACCTGATACGTTAAGATATCTGTGGTTGCAGCTTGATCAAAACCGATTTCGGCCCGATTCCATCGCCTATCGAAGCGAAACCTTTAGGCCAGTAGATCATAACGATTTCCCGAGCAACAACCCTACCGATCCCACTCCTTCGAAAATCTCAATCGACACTCTGCGTCGCCAGCAATTTCTAAATGACATCGCGGCGGGTCACATCATTAAGGCCGTCACGGCAACCAACGGAGAACCGCTCAAATATACCGTGGTTGATACGCTGATGAGAGTTGACCTGGCACAGCCGATAGGCCCGGGGCAAGCTGTCGAATTCGGCATTGACTGGCGCTATCAGATTATGCCGGGTCATCCCGTGGTCGCTATCCGATCAGGGTATGAACACTTCCCCGACGACGCGCGGCCTGGCGGTAACGATGTATTTTCGATCGCGCAGTGGCACCCAAGACTTGCCGTCTACTCAGACTACGAAGGATGGCATTCGACAAATTTTCTAGGCCGTGGCGAGTTTACGTTGGAATTCGGCGACTTCGATGTTGAGATTACAGTACCGGCTGACCATGTCGTAGCCGCAACCGGCACTCTTCAAAATGCCGATGACATTCTCACCGCAACCCAGAAAAAAAGACTAGAGCAGGCTAAAACGGCGAAACAACCCGTCTTTATCGTGACCGACGCTGAAGCACTGGAAAATGAAAAAGCCGGATCGGATCAGACGAAAACCTGGAAGTTTTCGGCCAAAAACGTGCGCGATTTTGCTTGGGCAAGTTCGCGCAAGTTTATGTGGGATGCCCAAGGACATGCCCAACCAGGAAGCGATCAGCCGATCGTGATGGCAATGTCATTTTACCCTAAAGAAGGCGGCGATCTATGGAAGAAATACTCGACCGAGGCGATTATCCATACCATGGATGTGTATTCCCGTTTTTCATTTGATTATCCGTACCCAACAGCACAGTCGGTCATGGCGCCGATTGGTGGCGGGATGGAATACCCCATGATTAGCTTCAACAATCCACGCCCAACGCTTCAAAAAGATGGCTCTCGCACATATTCGCGTACTACAAAAGATAGCCTGATCAAAATTGTCATTCATGAAATAGGTCACGTGTACTTTCCCATGATCGTTAACTCCGATGAGCGACAATGGAAATGGATGGACGAGGGAATAAATACATTTTTACACTCCGTTGCATTCAAGGAATGGGCCGGCAACGATCTCAATTACTCCACATTCATTGGCAGTGAACCTTACACCGTCATCCCCTTCATGACTTCGCAAGACCAACAGCCGCTTATGACCAGCGCAGACTCTTTAAACCAAACCTGGCACGCAAACGGATATGATAAGCCAGCGGTTGCGCTCAGCATTCTCCGCGAGACGGTACTGGGCCGCGACCTGTTTGACTTTGCCTTTAAAGAATATGCGACTCGCTGGAAGTTTAAACGGCCAACACCTGCTGACTTCTTTCGCACCATGGAAGAGGCCTCGGGTGTCGATCTCGACTGGTTCTGGCGCGGTTGGTTTTATTCCACAGACCATGTCGATATTTCTTTAGACCGTGTCTATCAACTCCGTCTTGATACAGAGGACCCCGATATCGACTTCGCCCGAAGGCGTACTGAGTTTAGCGATAAGCCGACATCGCTTGCGATTTTGAGAAACGCTGAGGAAGGTCGAACGCTTCGAAAGGATCGCGACCCAAGGCTCAAAGACTTTTACGACGACAATGACCGCTTCGTGGTTACGAACAAAAACAGGAATGACTATCAGGCGTTCCTCGACGATCTATCCAATGAAGATCGCAAGGCCTTTGATCGCGCGCTGAAAGAAGACAAAAACTATTATGTGTTAGAATTTTCAAATGTCGGTGGGCTGGTCATGCCGATTATTCTTGGTTTAACCTTTGAAGATGGAACGACAGATCGACTTACCTTGCCTGCGGAGATTTGGCGAAAATCTCCTAAACACGTCTCGAAACTGATTGTGACGGAAAAAACGAAGGTTATCGACCAGATTATAATCGATCCAGATTGGCACACGGCGGACGCCGATATTGAGAACAATTATTATCCGCGTAGGATCGTTCCATCTCGAATCGAAGCGTTCAAAAACAAACGCATAAGAGGCCGTGGCGATATCATGCAGGAGATAAAGACAGAACTAAAATCGCCTGAGGTCGAAGAATGATCCCTCGGCGAGTAGCGCTAAGGTTAGCCTGCTTCTGGGCACTTTTGGGCAGTACTACGCTGGCACCGAACCAATCGACAGCCCACAACACGCACTTAGCGGTTACAGAGATATCATTTAATGAGCGGGCCAGCAGCATTGAAGTCGTCCACCGCTTTTCTCTTCATGATACGGACCATGCAGTCGAACTTTTTTCCTCCTTCCAAACGAGTCCTTTTAAGGAAAAAGAATATAGGGAGCATTTTGCAATCTATGTCGCTGAAAATTTCTCTCTACACAGTCTTTCCGATAAAGAAGTGGTGTTGACAAATATTGGGTCTGAAATAGACGGCGGATTTTTGTGGGTTTACCAAGAAGCGGTTGCCCCGAAAAAACTTAAAGGTCTTACTGTGCGGTGTGTGCAACTCATGAAGTTATGGTCTGCCTCTAATACTGTTGGCCCTAACATTCTGGTCAACGTGACACGCAACGGCAAAACCCACTCTTTAAGGTTCCGAGACAACGATGGATCTAAGAGTATACGTTTTGAATAAATACGGCGACGGTGTCATCTAGAGCGCTTCGCCGATAAGTGTGATCGGTTATCGGCAAAAAAAGCGCGACAAATCAAAGACCTAGAGCGGCGGGGGGGGATTTTAGGAACAAAACACGCAAAACAAAAAAAATTTAAGTTCCAGAGAGAGAAAAAAAAAAAAAAAAAACAAAACAAAATGGGGGGGTTGAGAGCGC